>NHBH01000001.1:0-1200000 GCA_002168225.1 Micavibrio sp. TMED2 | reverse complement strand
AGCAGGGTTGATTTACCGGCACCATTGGCCCCGATCAGCGTGGCGATCTCACCCTTGTTGACCTCAAGCGACACCCCTTTCAGGGCCTCGATCGCACCATAGAAGGTGTGCACACCCTCAATTTGCAGCATGGGTTGCTCAGACATCGGTCTGCCCTCCCCCTGATGTTTCGTTAGCCTTTTTCCCCGCAGCTTCCCCTGCCAGATCGGCAGCAACCTCGGGCGGCAGTTCCTCATCCTCTTCCTCGCCCAGATAGGCACGGATCACAGCTGGATCGTTACGCACGGCTTCCGGCAGGCCATCGGCAATCTTGCGGCCATAATCGAGCACAATGATGTGGTCAGAGATTTTCATCACCACGCTCATATCGTGTTCAATCAGCAGGACGCCGAGCTTGTGCTCATCCCGGATGAAGGTCAGCAGCTTGTTGAGATCACCGCTTTCGCGCGGGTTCAGGCCAGCCGCAGGCTCATCGAGGCACAGCAGGCATGGCTCGGTACACATGGCCCGGGCAATTTCCAGACGGCGCTGGTCACCATAGGGCAGGTTACCGGCCTCCCAGTCAGCCCGTTCGGTCAGACCGGTCTTGTCGAGCCAGTATTTCGCCAGCTCTACCGCCTGCTTTTCAGCCTTGCGATACACCGGCAGGCCGAGCAGACCGGCAAAGGTGAAGCCGGATGCCTTCATCAGCTTGTTGTGCTGGGCCACCAGGAGGTTCTCAAGCACGCTCATCCGGTCGAACAGGCGAATATTCTGGAAGGTCCGGGCAATCCGTGCCTTGGCCGATATGTCGTGCCCTTCCATCCGCTCGAGCAGATGCTCGGGGCTGTCCTTGGCGGTCAGGTGCAACATGCCCTGTGTCGGCTTATAGAAACCGGTGAGACAGTTGAACAGCGTGGTCTTGCCAGCACCGTTCGGGCCGATCACCGCAGTAATCTCGGCGTCATGGGCCTTGAAGCTGACGCTGTCGACCGCCACCAAACCACCGAAGCGCATGGTCAGCTGCTGCACATCCAGCAGGAGGTCATTCTTGCTCTGATACTCGCTCATGACACACCTACCGGGGCTGAGGCCGTGGCCGCCACCTGTTCCGCCTTGTCCGGCGGTCTTCGGTCATGCAGGCGTACCGTCGGCTCACGATTGGCGAGCAGGCCGCGCGGCTTCCAGACCATGATCACCACCATGGCGGCACCGAACATGAGCATCCGGTATTCTTCCAACTCGCGGAAATACTCCGGCAGGAAGATCACGAAAAAGGTCGCCAGCACCACGCCGGTCTGGGAGCCCATGCCGCCGAGCACCACAATCGCCAGCACAATCGCGCTCTCGATGAAGGTAAAGCTCTCGGGGCTGATGAAGGCCTGACGGGTGGCGAAGAAGGCACCGGCAAAACCGCCGATCGAGGCTGAAATCATGAACGCCGCCAGCTTGATATTGCGCCGGTTGATGCCCAGCGCCTGACAGGCGATATCATCCTCGCGCAGCGCTTCCCATGACCGCCCGATCGGCAGCTTGCGAATACGCAAGGAGGCCGAATTAACGATCAGCGCCAGCGCCAAAATCAGGTAATAAAGGAAGATCAGCCGGTGCATGGATGAATAATCCAGCCCGAACATCTCATGGAAGGCAGGCAGGCCATCTTCCGCCGGTTTGCGGGTAAACTCGGCGATGCCGAAAAAGCTTGGTCGCGGAATGTCGTAGAGCCCGTCCGGCCCGCCGGTAAATTCCTTCCAGTTGATCAGGATAATACGGATGATCTCCCCGAAACCGAGGGTGACAATCGCGAAGTAATCCCCGCGCAAACGCAGCACCGGGAAACCGAGGATCAATCCGGCGAATGCGCCAAGCACACCGGCCAGCGGCAGACAGAACCAGAAGCTGAGGTCGAAGTGAATAGCCAACAATGCGTAGGAATAGGCACCGACGGCATAGAATGCGACAAAGCCGAGATCGAGCAGTCCGGCCAGACCAACCACGATGTTCAAGCCCCAACCGAGCATGACATAGGTCAGGACCAGTGTCGCCAGATCAACGGCATAACGGTCATTGCCAACCAGAACCGGAAATAGCACGGCAAAGATAATGCCGATGGCACCGACAATCTTCAGCCCCTGGGTCGCCATAAGTGACTGGATATCGTGCCCACCGATTTTCGGCGCCTTGTAAAACAGGCCGGTTTTCGGGTTTTCCGGCCCCATGGCCCGGCGCATCTTGTAGATGCGGATCACCGAGGCCAGTGCCAAGGCACCGCCACCGAGGATCAGAATGCCCTGCACAACACCGCTACCGAGAACACCCGGAAAACGGTCGGCTATCAGTAACAGGGACGGACTGGTCGTCGCCTCGGCCTCTGCTTCACCCAAAGAATAGCGAACAATCAGACCAACAATAGCAGCAACCGCGCCGACTATCAGCGATGGCAAAGGCCGGTTCGCCCGCACAAGGCCAAAGCCGAAACGGGCGACCGCGACGAGGATGACCGCAACCAGCACTTCAGCCCAGCGATACTGGATCACCAGCTTGCTGTTGATGCTGGCGGTTTCCATGCCGATCATGGTGACCGTCAGGGCAAGGGCCGCGAGACCGGCGAGAAAGCTCTCACGCAGCAACTGGTTAAGGTCGAAGTCGTCAGCCGGGACAGGTTTTGTCATATCGCTCATGCTCCTGCCCTCACCTTAAACCTTCTCGACTTCCGGCTTGCCGAGCAGCCCGCTCGGCCGGAAGATCAGGACCAGAATGAGAATGGAGAACGCCGCGACATCCTTGTATTCGACATCGAAATAGCCGGACCAGAACGCCTCAATCAGGCCGATCAGCAAACCGCCCAACATGGCGCCCGGTAATGAGCCAATCCCGCCCAGAACCGCCGCGGTAAACGCCTTGATCCCGACGAGGAAGCCGATGAAGAAGTGGATTACACCGTAATACATCACCGCCATGGTCCCGGCGACGGCAGCCAGCGCCGCGCCCATCAGGAAGGTGGTGGAGATGGTCCGGTTCACATTGACGCCGAGCAGTGCCGCCATCTTCTGATCCTGTTCGCAGGAACGCTGCTGGCGACCGAGTGAGGTTTTCTGGATCAGGAAGGTAAAGCCAGCCATCAGAACGATGGTCAGGACAACAATCAGGATCTGCTGATAGCTGATGGTAACGTCAAAAGTCTCACCCTTAAGCAGGGTGACACCGCCCTCGAGCACCGGCGGCAGCGGCTTGACCCGCGCACCCTGTGCGATCTGCACATAGTTCTGCAGGAAGATCGACATACCGAGTGCGGAAATCAGCGGCGCGAGCCGGAATGAGCCACGCAGCGGCTTGTAGGCTATTCGTTCGACCGCCCAGCCATATATCGAGGTAAAGGCCATGGCGACCGCCAGCACCAGCACAATCGCCACCGGTATCGACACCACCGGCACATCGCCAAATCCGAGCAGCAGGAAGGTCATCAGCGAGATGAAGGCCCCCACCATGTAGATATCGCCATGGGCAAAGTTGATCATGCCGATAATGCCGTAAACCATGGTGTAGCCGATGGCGATCAATCCGAAGATCGCGCCAAGGGTCAGACCGTTAACGAGTTGCTGAAGGAAATATTCCATGGGGCTCCAGTATTTTGAGCAATGCCGTCATGCGCTTTGACGAATTTATGGCGAGACCTGCTTAGCCGATCAGGCCGCTATCAGCAAGGAACCGGCAAAATGAGCTGTTGAGAACCTTGGCAAACAGCGGTTTCAACTACGTCACATTTTCTTAACATTAACAAGACGCCGGATTGCTTAACTGATTTCACATACCCAGTCAATTAGGGTTTTATATTTAGAAAACCCTAAGAAAACAGCCATTTACTTGCATGAAAGTGATATGAATGAGTTGCTTGACGATAACGTAACAAGGAACGGTATTTCGTGAAGCCTGTAATCACCGCAACTGCTTTTGATGTTGACCTTATGAGCTTTGATGATGGCTGGCAGCCATTGACAGCCGATGGCGTCACGCAGGTCTGGTCGATCCTTTCGGCCACATTCGGACCACGGTTGAGCACACCTGAAAAGGTACGGCTGGCGGAACAGGAACCGTCCTTCCTTCATCATGGCAAGATATTGCGTATTCGCGGTCGTCGCGGCCTCGGCCAGACCACCCGTTATGCCATGCTGTTTTCCGATGGCACCTGTCTGGCGATTCGCTACTCCGCCCGGCTGATTGAGGAACTTGCCAGCAGGGATCGCCTGCACCTGACGCCCGATACCCTTGCCGATTATATCGAATTTTACTGGCGCTTTACCGAGCATGGCCGCCGCAATCGCCAGATTGATGGCGACCGGCCACTGGCGGTTGAAGCAGCGGCAAACGATGCCTGGTCGGTTACCGGCATCTGGCACGAGGATGGCCGCGCCATGCCGCTCAATGCACTCGTGCATGGCAATGGCCAGATCAGCTTTACCAGCGACGCAAGCGCCGGGTCGGTCACCAGTCAATGAGCCGACATTCCGCTCGGGCGGCACGCAAGGCGTCCCCCGTTTCCTCGAAACTCAACCGTCTCGCCAAGCAATTCCATGTGGAATATGAGGACGAGGATTACGGCGAGTATGAACATGAAGACCTCGCCAACGGTTTCCATGCAGCGCTGCACGCCCTGTCGGAAAGCCCCACCTTCACCGATATGATGCGCGAGGTCGGTCGCAAGCCGTTCAAGGTGATCTTCGATGACACCATGGAGGAATATGGCGCGATCGAACCGGATGAGCGGGTGATCTATCTGTCCAGCCATGCCAAGCCGGAACAGCTGATCTCGACCCTCGCCCATGAAATCCGCCATGCCTATCAGTATGCGACCATCATGGGCACCGACCGCGTTGACCGCTTGAAGCGGCGCGACTTCACGGTCTGGAACATGCTGCTCGAAGCCGACGCCGCCTCCAGTGAGGCGCAGGTTCTGGCCGAAATCCAGCACACAGAAATCGGTCCCGGTGCCCGTGAGGCAGCCAAGGAGTTGCCGTATTACCGTACCGTGCACACCGCCTTCGAGCGCGCGGTTGAGAGAGACCCGGCATCGCTCAAGGACGGCACGGCCCAGCTTGCCGCATTCAAACGCTATTTCCGCACCAATCTGGTCAGCATCTACAAGGAAGGCTTTGCCGAGTATTACAAGGAGTTGCGCGACGAGGGCATTCCGGCGGACCGGAATATTCCCAACACCGCCGCCAAACAGCTCGGTTGGCATCACAGCGGTGGTAATTACCTTGATAAGGACAAGGTGCTAAGCAAACGTACAGGTGAGTCACTGCGCCGAAATCCAATCTTCTTCGGTGGCAAGAAGCGCAAACCCGGTCGCAACCAGCGACTTGTCGATCCACGCCGCATGGCGCTGCTGATGCGTAACGAGAATGACAATCCGATCCCGGCCTTTGCCCGGCCGATCCGGCCCAAGGGGCATGAAGGCCGCTCGCTGCGCCCATTCTGATTCAAGGCCAGTTTAATTCGCGATAATCACGTAAGCGTCAGCGCTTATTGTGCAATCGCCACGACCGCGCTAGCCATAAACCTGCATGCCCTTTCCAGCGTTCTGTCGGAACAACCAGCCGATGCGCAAACCTGACATCCTGACCGTTCGGAACATCGCCGAAAAGCTGGCGACACGGGATGCCGTTACCGCATTGCTGGGGCCGGATCATGGATCATGGACCGTGACCGAAATCAGCGACGGCAATATGAATGCGGTGTTCCGGGTGGCCTCGGCACGGCAGTCCATCATCGCCAAATACGCCCCGCCCTATATCCGTGTAATCGGTGAGAGCTGGCCATTCCCGAGCAGCCGTATCGCCTTTGAACAGGCGGCGCTAACGGAATACCACCGCATCTGCCCGGATATGGTGCCGGCCATCATCGACTATGATGCCGATGCTGCCCTGCTGGTGATGGAGGATCTGGCCGGCTTCACGGTGCTGCGCCGCGCCCTGATCGAGGGCATGGCCCTGCCCCGGTTGGCTGAACAGGCGGGACAGTATCTGGCGCAAACCCTGTTCCACACCAGCGACCTCGCCCTGCCCACGGTCGCGAAGAAACAGCTTCTGGAGCGCTTCACCGGCAATGCCAAGCTGTGTGCGACGACCGAAACCGTAATCTTCACCGGTCCTTATTGGTCGGCGCCGCTCAACAAATGGAACCCGCTGCTCGACGATATGGTGAGCGCCATTCATCAGGACCGTGAATGGCATCAGGCGGCCGCCGATCTGAACGAGATTTTCCGTACCCGTACCCAATCCCTGATCCATGGCGATCTGCATACCGGCTCCATCATGGTGACACCGGATGCAACGCGCGTGATTGATGCCGAATGGGCATTTCACGGGCCCATGGGCTTCGATATCGGTGCCCTGATCGGCAATCTGCTGATTGCCTTCTGCGCTGTGCCGGGGCATGGCGACAACCGGGATTACGCAGACTGGATATTGCAGACGATCGAGGGCATCTGGCGGCATTTTGCCGAAGCGTTCCGGCAACTGGTCCTGACCCGGCGGCATGACGGCGATGACGCCCTGCTGCCCGCCCGATTGTTCGATGACCGGGCGGCACTGGCCTTCACCGACCGCTATCTGGCGCAGGTACTGACCGACAGTGCCGGCTTTGCCGGGGCCAAGATGACCCGCCGGGTAATCGGCATCTCCCATGTGGAAGATCTCGAGGAAATAAACGATCCCGCCTTGCGCGCCCGTTGTGAGCGCCATGTCCTGACAATTGCCCGCGATCTGGTGGTTGCGCGTAACACAATCCGGTCCATTTCAGATATAACCCCCCTAGCCCAGCGGCATCAGCCATAAGCAACAGGAGCAAATCCCATGTCAAACAGCCTCAACCTCTCCCGTCGTACATTGCTTGCCAGTTCCGGTGCCGGGCTGGTGCTCGCCACCACCAATGCCGCAACCGGCTTTGCCGCCGCCCCGATGATGGGTAGCGAAGCCGCGGTTTTCCGACGTGTGAAGCTCGGTGATTTCGAGATCACGACAATTTATGATGGCGCCTTTCAGGTACCCGATGCCCATAGCATCTTCGGCACCAATGTCTCGGAAACCGAGGTCAGCGAACTGGCGCTCGATAACATGCTGCCGCCCAAAGCACTGGAGATCGGCTTTACCCCGACCCTCATCAATACCGGCAGTGAGGTAATCCTGTTCGATGCCGGGAATGGTGCCGGTCGCCGTCCCAATGCCGGTGCCCTGCTGGCGCGCCTCGGTGCCGCCGGGTTCAGCCCGGAGCAGATCGATGTGGTGGTCCTGACCCATTTCCATTTCGACCATATCGGCGGCTTGATGGAAGACGGCAAACCTGCCTTCCCCAATGCCCGCTATGTCGCCCCCGGCACCGAATATGACTTCTGGACCAATCCCGATCTGGCGAGCAATGACGGCCTCGCTGGCGGACACCAACTGGTAATGACCAACATCGTCCCGCTGGCCGAGAAAACCACCTTTATCAAGGATGGCGACGATGTGATCAGTGGTATCACCGCCATGTCAGCATTCGGTCATACGCCGGGACATACGGTCTATCATGTGGAGAGCAACGGCCAGCGTCTGGTGATCACGGCGGATTCCGCCAACCACTTTGTCCTGTCGCTCCAGCGCCCTGACTGGCATGTCAAATTCGACATGGACAAGCAGAACGCCGCCGACAGTCGCAAGCAGGTATTCGGCATGATCGCCGCTGATCGGGTACCGTTCATCGGCTATCACATGCCATTCCCGGCCATCGGCTATATCGAGGCAAAGGATCAGGGCTATCGCTATGTGCCGCTGAGCTATCAGCTCAATCTTTAAGATCGACAAGCGGCTGTATCAGCCGAAACCGTTAGGCAACAGCATGACAGTCAAAGCGTCGCTTATCTGCGTATGTAATTGGGTCATCAAGACTTAAAGCTGTATGCTCTGGCTACTTCTACTGGGCAGCAGGATCACCATGAGCAAAGAGTATGACCTGAGGGGTGTTCGCGTACTGGTCGCCGAGGATAGCGAGTTCATGCGCTCGCTGATCAGTGACATTCTGACCGAACTATCCGTGGGCGACACGGTCGCCGTACATAATGGCGAGGAAGCCAAGGCAGAGCTGGAAAAAAGCAGCGAAGGCGATATGTCGACTCCGCTCTATGACCTGATTTTCTCCGACTGGGCCATGCAGCCATGCGATGGCTATGAGTTGCTCAAATGGGTACGCAGTCACCACAACCCGGACATCCGTTTCCTGCCGTTTATCATGGTATCGGCCTATTCAACCCTCGAATGGGTAACCCAGGCCCGCGATGCCGGTGTCACCGAGTTTCTCACCAAGCCGGTTTCGGTGCGTACCATCGTTGCCCGGCTGTCCAGCGTCATCGAAAAGCCTCGCGCCTTCGTCAAGACCGGTCAGTATTTCGGCCCCGACCGGCGACGCAGAGCCGTTCCCTATAACGGCACCGATCGCAGACGCTGACAGGTACATTTATTTTGGGACCTGCGGGTTGGCTATAGAAATAACCTGCTAATATTTGTATGATTACAACCAGTTCATCCGCATGGAGTGTTTATGTCACCTGATGATGACAAGACAGGCGATGATGCCCCGGCAGAATTTCTGCCCGCATCCCGCAAACTGCAAAAGAAGTCCGGCGGACCATCCGGAAAGTTCAGCAAGCACAAGGTTGAAGCCGCGCAGAGCAAGATCGACCAGCGCGCCGGTGCCTTTATGGAGCAGATGCGGCTTGAGCTGACCAAACTGCGCACTGCCTTCCGTGCGGTTGAGGAAGATCATGTGGCAAATGCAGAATCACTTGCCGTAATTGCTGCCACCGCCCGTGAGGTCAAGGGCATGGCCGGGACATTCGGCTTTGATCTGCTGACCCAGATCGGTGACAGCCTGTATGAGTTTGCGGTCGACCTGAAGGGTCTGTCGGAAAAGCGGATCAAGCTGATCGGCTCGCATATCGATGCCATGGAACTGGTGATCGACAAACGCATCACCGGTGATGGCGGCCCGGAAGCACGGGAACTGCTCGCCGCCATGGGCATCGCCACCGACAAGCTCGGCTGAGGCACAACTAACCCCAACCATCGCCACTGCACAGCTTCCCGGCATGACCGACCTGCTGTACACTGGTTCGCATGCAAACTGTCCCCGCATCGTCCATAATACGATCAGCCGTGATGATTGCTGTTATCGCCCTGCCGCTCATGCTGTCCGGATTTCCGGCGCATGGGCAGGATGCTGCCGGGCTGCCGGTTGATGTGGAACTGGTCATTGCCGCCGATGGGTCTGGGTCGATCTCGGATGAGGAATTGCAGGTCCAGCGCGAGGGCTATGCCGCCGCCATTACCGCACCGCAAGTGCTCAATGTCATTAAGGCCGGTATCTATAGCCGGATCGCCGTCACCTATCTGGAATGGGGCGGTGCCGACAGCCAGGAGGTCATCGCCGATTGGCACCTTATCGAAGATGAGGCCAGTGCCAGAGCCTTTGCCGATCTGATCCGCAGCGCACCACGCAAAGCCTATGGCTGGAACTCCATTTCCAATGCCATCGCTGTTGGCACGGCCATGATCCGCGACAATGCCTATGCCGGTTTTCGCAAGGTGATCGATGTCTCCGGTGATTCAGGCCAATATGGCGGGATGCCCCTGCCCATCGCCCGGCAACAGGCATTGGGTGACGGGATTACGATCAACGGGCTGGCGCTCAACTATCGCGGTGGCGGCATGACCGGGCCGGGCGGCATACCGCTTGTGCTGCATTACGAGCGGGACATCATCGGTGGCAATGGCGCTTTCGTCAAAACCGTCGAGGAACCGGCTGAATTTCACGACATCATTCTGGAAAAGCTGCTGCTGGAAATAGCCACGGCACCGGCACCAGATATGATCAAAACAGCGACCCGCTGATCCACATCTGATCAGTCAAAGCCGGGCAACCGCCCCGGATGACGCGGGATTTCGGTATCCCGGTTGATCGAGACAGCCATCATCAGCCCGAACCCGATCATCACCGCGAGCATGGCCGTCCCACCATAGGAGATGAGCGGCAGTGGTGCGCCGACAACCGGGATCAGCCCGGTGACCATGGAGATATTGACGGCCAGATACAGGAACAGGTTGACCGATAGGCCGAGCGCCAGCAACCGGCCGAAATGGTTGCGACAGCGGTGGGCAAGCAGGATGCCGTAGAGCAGGATCAGGGCGAAGAGCACAATCACCAATACGCCGCCCATAAGCCCCCATTCCTCGGCCCAGAGGGTGAAGATGAAATCGGTCTGCTTCTCAGGCAGAAAATTCAGGTGGCTCTGGGTTCCCTGCAGGAACCCCTTACCCGACACGCCGCCGGAACCAAGGGCAATCTTGGACTGGGTAATGTGATACCCGGCACCGAGCGGGTCCGCTTCGGGATTGATAAAGGTCATTACCCGCTTCTTCTGATAATCATGCAGTTGGGACCAGACCACCGGCACCGCCGCCGCACCAAGTCCTGCCGCCAATCCGAATTTCCAGAGCTGTACCCCGGACAGGAACACCATGGCACCACCGGCAGCAGCGATCATGATCGAGGTGCCGAGGTCCGGCTGTTTCAGCACCAGCGCCACCGGCAGGCCGATCAGTACCGCGGGCACAACCAGATTACGCCAGCGGGTCACTTCCTGGAGTGTCTGAGTGTGGTAGTAGCGAGCCAGCGCCAGCACCACGGCAATTTTCATGAACTCCGATGGCTGGATCTGCAAGGGACCGATCTGCAGCCAGCGCTGGGCGCCGCCGCCGATCTCGCCGATGATCGCAACCCCGATCAGGCTGAGAATGCCGATTGCATAAATCGGATAGGCAAGCCGGAACCAGTAACGCAGATCGATCATCGCCAGCATCATCATGGCGACAATGCCAATGCCAAGCCGAATGGCGTGTCGGTTTGCCCAGGGGTCCATGCTGCCACCGGCAGCCGAATAGAGCGCGGTCACACCGACACCGCCAATGCTCAGGATCAGGATCAGCAGGATAATTGAAATTCCGGTCAGACGGCGCAGTGGATGCCAGTCGCGATCCGGGCCGCCCAGTCCAACGAGGCTCATATGGCTGCACTCCCGGTGATCATATCGGTTGATCCAGTGGTGTTATCGCACCCGGCGACGGGTCCGCCGGGCGGCGTTCCTGTACCGCCTTCAGGATGTCGCGGGCAATCGGTGCCGCCGTGCTTGATCCACCACCGCCATGATCGACCACGACCGCACAGGCATAGCGCGGCCGGTCAAACGGCGCGAAACCGACAAACAGGGCGTGGTGGCGATACTTCCATTCCAGATCCTCGTTCTTCACCCCGGCCCGGCGGTCGGCAAGACTGATCCGCTTTACCTGTGCCGTACCGGTCTTGCCCGCCATTTCCATACCCGCCTCGGTGATCCGCGAGCGATAGGCTGTACCGCGCGCATGATTGGTCACCCGGTTCATGCCATTGAGTACGAGGCGCAAATGCTCTTTTGAGACATTAAGAGACTCTGCCTCACGGACAGGCTCTCCATCGCTGCCAAGGCTGCGAATGATCCGTGGCTCCACCGCCAGCCCACCATTGGCCAGCCGTGCCGTCATCAGGGCCAGTTGCAGCGGCGTTGTCAGGACATAGCCCTGCCCGATCGAGGCCACGAGGCTTTCACCGCGCTGCCAGCGTTCCCCGATCGCCCCCAGCTTCCAGTTCTGGTCCGGCATGAGGCCAGGGCGCTCACCCGGCAGATCAATACCGGTCAGTTGGCCTATACCGAACCGCCGCGCCATTTCGGCGATCTTGTCGATACCGAGCCGCATGGCCATTTCGTAGTAATAGACGTCACAGCTCTGGGCGAGGCTGTCGGCCAGATTCATATGACCATGGCCACCGCGTTTCCAGCAGTGGAACCGGTGGTTGCCAAGCTGCATATGGCCACGACAGAACACCGTCTCCTCGGGCGAGACGACACCGGCCTCCAGTGCTGCCAGTGCGGTCAGCATCTTGAAGGTGGAGCCGGGCGGATATTGCCCGCCGATTGCCTTATGGGTCAGGGGTGCCGCCGGGTCATTGAGCAGCCCCTGCCATTTGGTCGCCGAAATGCCATAGACAAAATCATTGGGATCGAAGCCCGGATGGGAGGCTAGCGCATAGACATCGCCACTGTGCACATCCATGACGGCTGCCGAGGCACTGCGTTCACGCGACAGCCGCTCATGGGTAAAGCGCTGCAACTCGGCATCGATGGTCAGCGCCATTTCATCACCGGGATGGCCCTCATCGCGGGACAGTTCCCGGATCACCCGACCCAGCGCATTGACCTCGACCTGACTGGTTCCGGCAATGCCACGCAGCTCGGTTTCATATTTCCGCTCAAGCCCGTTCTTGCCGATCTTGAATGACGGCAGGTTGAGTACC
The DNA here is from genome assembly GCA_002168225.1 of Micavibrio sp. TMED2. Classification (NCBI taxonomy): domain Bacteria; kingdom Pseudomonadati; phylum Bdellovibrionota; class Bdellovibrionia; order Bdellovibrionales; family Pseudobdellovibrionaceae; genus Micavibrio; species Micavibrio sp. TMED2. The sequence goes on along the minus strand of NHBH01000001.1, from coordinate 1,187,601 downwards.
GGCTCCCCCGCCTTCTGGTCCGCAGGCGATACCGCACCGACATAGCCGATCATATGGGCAAAGGCCGGACCGTCCGGATAGTAGCGGACCGAGGCAACCTCGGTCTGGATACCCGGCAGATCGGGCAGGTTGACCTCAACCGTCGAGACCTGATCCCAGCTCAGGTTCTCCTTCACCGTTACCGGGGTGAAGGCACGCTTGCGGTGGATTTCCTTGATGATATCGGCAATCTCATCGTCATTGATCGGCACGAGGCTTTTCAGATCATTGAGCGTCTTCTCCACGCTCGGCGTCTGTTCGGAGACAACCACGAGCCGGAATGCCTGACGATTCGATGCCAGCGGCTCGCCATGACGGTCGGTGATGATACCACGCAGCGGGGCCAGGAGCCGGAGGTTGATCCGGTTGTCCTCGGCCAGCATGGTGTATCGATCGCCCTCAAGTACCTGCAACTGGTAAAGCCGTGCACCAAGCCCGGTAAACAGCGCCAACTGGCCCGCTCCCAGTATCAGAGCGCGGCGGCCGATTACTTTTTCACGATCAATGTCTCTGGCCATCCGGGACCTGGTTTCGCACCAGACTTCATCAGTTAATCAGGTCAGGACTGGCCCGCCAATTCAGCGCCAGTCAGTACGTGATTGCACCGGATCAACATCCAGCCAATCACCGGAAATATACCACAGCCCAGCCCGATATTGGCCAGCACCAATCCAAAACCTGCGACATCAAGTGTGAGCAGCGACACCAGCAACCAGCGCAACATTTCCACCACGACCAATACAACTGCAAAGCTGAGCCAGAGGAACGGGAACGGTTCGCGCAGGAATATCTGCCGCTGCATCGTGATCGGCCAGTAAACTGCCACCAGCAGGACCGCTGTCAGCCCGAGCGGCAGACCGGCCAGCGCATCAAATACCAGCCCGGCGGCAAACACACCCCAGACCGGCAGCCAGTCCGGGCGGTAAATCGCCCAGACAAACACCACCGCCAGCATATAGGGCGGCATGGTATCGCCCAGCAGCGGCAGGGAAATACGACTTATGCTGAAAATGATGGCAATAAACAGGGTCAGCGCCGGTACAAGTCGCGTCAGGAACTGTACCGATCCATGCGCGGCGAGTGACTTACCCATCCGTTGCCTGTTCGCTCGCAGGTGCCGCTTCGATCTGATCAGGCACTGCTTCTTCTGCCAGCGGATCATCGGCAATCGCGGTCGGCAGCAGGCTGACTATCGCCAGTTTCGACAGATTGACGCTCGGCTGGATACGGGCCTCAAGCTCGGAGCGACCGGTGACCGGGGTCAACGAGGTGACAGTGCCAAGCGGCAACCCTGCCGGGAAGATACCACCAACACCGCTGGTGACGATCTGATCGCCAATCGCGAGTGGCACATCGGTACGCACATAATGCACCCGTGGCTGGGCACTGTTGTCACCAGCCACCACCAGACGCTCGCCATTCTTCTCGAGCATCGCCGGGATGCGGCTGTTGAGATCGGTCATCAGCAGGATACGCGCGGAATGATGCCCGACATCCTGCACCCGACCGACAACGCCGGATGAGGTAACCGCAGGCATGCCCTTGGCAACCTCACGGTCCCTGCCGTGATCGATCAGGACGCTGCGGGCAAAGGCACCGCCGGTATCGGCAACCACCCGTGCGGAGAGTTCCGGATTGAGCCAGACCGCCTCATAATCCACCAGCTCGCGCAGATCACGGTTCTCAGCGCTCAAACGCTGTGCTGCCACATACCAGGCGCGCAGGCGTTCATTTTCCAGACGCAGACGCTCATTTTCCTCATGCAGGAACAGCAACTCCTTGCCGGCGGAAACAGCGTTCTCAACACTCGCAACGGGATGGGCAATGGCGGACAGAACCGGTGTCGTTGCATCAACGACAGCCATTTTGACGGGATCGGTCAGTTGCGGCTTGATCTGATCGGTAACAATCAGCCCCAGACCGAAGAACAGCAAACAGGGCGCAACCCATTTCAGGCTGGCGGACGGGCGCGCTATGGCGACGACACTGGTTGCTGGACGGGGCGCTTTGTTGTTCACGTCGTTAAGTGACCGTTATCTCTGTCATTCAAGAACGAATCAGTAGCTCGATACACTTGAAGTGTACCTCAGCTTGGCCGGGAAGTGCAGCCCCGGATGAATCAGGTGCCAGGACAGAAGGTCTCAGTGTGACTCGAAAGACTCTGTCCGGGGGCCTGAGGTGATCAGCCGTCGGCAACAAGTACGTTGCGCAGAACCTTGATCTCTTCCAGCGCCTTGCCGGTGCCGAGCGCGACACAGGTCAGCGGATCATCCGCCACCGTCACCGCAAGGCCGGTTGCCTGACGCAGGACGTAATCGAGATTACCGAGCAATGCGCCACCACCGGTCAGCACGATGCCCTTATCGACGATATCGGCCGCCAGTTCCGGCGCGGTGTGCTCGAGCGCGACCTTGACCGCCTCGACAATTGCCGCAACCGGTTCGGCGAGGCTTTCGGCAATCTGGCGTTCGCTAATCATGATCTCTTTCGGCACGCCATTCATCAGATCACGGCCCTTGATTTCCATCATCCGGCCTTCGCCATCATCCGGCGGGCAGGCCGACCCGATTTCCTTCTTGATCCGCTCGGCAGATGCCTCACCGGTCAGCAGGTTATGGTTGCGACGGATATAGGCGATGATCGCCTCATCCAGCTTGTCACCGCCAACCCGGACCGAGCGGGCATAGACAATGCCGCCGAGCGAGATCACGGCAACTTCCGTGGTCCCGCCACCGATATCGACAACCATGGACCCGGTCGGCTCGGTCACCGGCAACCCAGCCCCTATAGCGGCGGCCATGGGCTCTTCGATCAGGTGAACAATACGCGCACCGCCAGCCTCGGCAGACTCACGGATCGCCCGCTGCTCGACCTTGGTAGAGCCTGAGGGGACGCAGATGATGATCTCGGGGCTGGCGAAGCTCGCCCGGTTATGCACCTTCTTGATGAAGTGCTTGATCATTTCCTCGGCGATATCGAAATCGGCGATCACGCCATCACGAAGCGGTCGGATTGCCTGAATGTTGCCAGGGGTACGACCGAGCATCTGCTTGGCCTCGTTACCAACCGCCAGAACCTGACTCTTGCCGCGACGATTGGCGATTGCCACCACCGAAGGCTCGTTGAGGACGATACCACGCCCCTTGACGTAAACGAGGGTATTCGCTGTACCGAGGTCGATGGCCATATCAGCCGAGAAAAAGCCGAGAAGTTTTGAGAACATGGGACCGGTCTTAAGATGCTGCGCAGCAAGCCATGTGGCGCTGCAGAAAAATCACGATAGCCACAATACAGCGCAGAGCGGACCGGACTGCCAGTGTTAAAGTAAAGGCACCCACAGAAGCTGTTGATTAACCACAATTCTTGAACAGATGGGTCTGCAGAATACCGGCTGATTATCAGGTCAACTGTTTATCAGCCGGTATTTCTGGCAAGAATCGGTCAGGCGGTGAGCGCGTCCGGCGCCTTGCGCTGACGCTTGACGATCAGCTTGTTCAGCGCATGGACATAGGCGCGGCAACTGGCCACCAGCGTATCAATATCGGCACCGGAGCCGAGCACGGATTTGCCGTTTTCGGTGAGCTTGACCACAACCTCTGCCTGGGCATCCGTGCCGCCGGTAACCGCCTTCACCTCATACCGCTCAAGCACGGCATCATGGGGGAACAGCGCCCGCATGGCCCGGAAACAGGCATCGACCGGCCCCTGCCCTTCGGTTTCAACCGCCTTGACCTCGCCGTCAATGAATAGTTCCAGCTTGGCGACCTGCGGGCCTTCGCTGCCGGCCTGAATGCGTACGGATTTGAAGCGCAGGAAGTCGTTGTCGTGGCCCATCTCATCATCGACCAGCGCAATCAGATCCTCGTCATAGACATCCTTCTTGCGGTCGGCCAGATCCTTGAACCGCTGGAAAGCATCATTGAGGGCATTGTCACCCAGCTCATAGCCGAGCTCGGCCAGCTTCTCGCGGAACGCATGGCGACCGGAATGCTTGCCGAGCACCAGATTGCTCTCGGTCAGACCAACGGAAGCCGGGGTCATGATTTCATAGGTACCGGCATGTTTGAGCATGCCGTCCTGATGGATGCCGCTCTCATGGGCAAAGGCATTGGCCCCGACGATTGCCTTGTTCGGCTGGACCGAGAAACCGGTGATGGTTGAGATCAGGCGCGATGCCTTGGTGATCTGAGTAGAATCGATATTGGTGTCGAGATTGAACAGCTCGGCACGGGTGCGGAGCGCCATCACCACCTCTTCGAGCGCCGCATTACCGGCACGTTCGCCGATACCATTGATCGTGCACTCGACCTGACGGGCACCGGCCTGCAGACCGGACAGGGTATTGGCAACGGCCAGCCCCAGATCATTATGACAGTGAACAGACAGCACCGCCTTGTCGATATTCGGCACCCGGTCAAACAGCATCTTGATCAGAGCGTAATATTCCTCCGGCACGGTATAGCCGACGGTATCCGGGATATTGATCGTACGGGCACCACATTTGATCGCCGTCTCGACACAGCGGCACAGGAAATCATGATCAGTACGGGTGCCGTCCTCGGCGGACCACTCCACATCCTCGACCAGATTGCGTGCCAGGCTAACGCTGTTCTCGACCCGCTCCAGCACCTGCTCCGGCGTCATGCGCAGCTTGTGCTCCATATGCAGCGGCGAGGTGGAGATAAAGGTGTGAATGCGGTTGAGCGGGGCCGGTTTTACCGCCTCGGCGGCACGGGTGATGTCTTTCTCACTCGCCCGCGACAGCCCGGTGATACGGGCCTTCTTCGCCTGCTCGGCAATGCGCTGGACGGCTTCGAAATCACCATTCGATGCAGCCGGAAACCCGGCCTCGATCACATCGACGCCCATGGCTTCGAGTTGGGCGGCAACCCGCAGTTTTTCAGCGAGGTTCATGGAGCAGCCGGGTGACTGTTCACCATCACGCAGGGTGGTATCGAAAATGATCACCTGCTCACGATCAGACTGCTCAACTTTATTGGTCGTACTCATATTCTGTTGCTCCGGTTCCACCGCTCAAGCTCTGGTCACGGGTAATAGCCCAAGCCGGTGCCTGCCCTCCAGCAGGAATAGCATTAAATTCTGGGAAAAAGCGTAAACAGACGATGCACGATCCGCCACCGCTTGAATTATCCCCTGAGCGCTGGCTGTATTATTGCAAATTCGTCAGATGCATTCAGCCGAAACGAGCCCAGGGGCCGTTAAGTCGAAGAAGGTCGAGCAGAAGCGAGGATAGACCAGTGGCCTGATTGGCCGGTCCAATTCCTGCGATGGTAATGCGCTTCATGCTCATTTCAGCTCAACTCTGATTCAACTGTGATCAGTAGGTCTGATGTAGCCGCTCAAATAACGGCCTACAGGGAGAAGACTATGGCGATTTATAGCCAAGTGCAATGACCGAAATATGAAAAATTACCCGATTGCCGCGAAGACCGCGTGCCATCAGCGTCACATTTGCACACATACAATGGGCCGCATATTTGCTATCCCTGTTACTCAGGCTGTAAAAAGCTTAAATCTTAGTACTGTAAATCGGAAGCATGCGTGCTAAGAATGGGCAGGAATTAAAACATGTTGTTTCATCAGTTGCTGGGCGCTCTTTCCAGCCTTGTCCATAGTCTCGCACCTTTAGCCGTATCGCGGCCATAATGATTAAATCACTCAGCCTCTCCGCCCGCATTACTCTGTTCACGATGGTCTGCCTGATCGCTTTGGCGGCGGCATTGATTGCACCTGCTGCGCTGCAGGTACGGTTTATTCTCGAGAATAACGCGGTCGGTCGGCAGGCCAGTTACATGGCCATCATTTTCAACTATTTCAACAGCATCAGTGCGGAACCGTTTGAGCTGGACAATGGCGTGCTGCGGCGCGGATCGTTTGCCGTCGACACCGATATGCTCGAACAGATCAGTTCGCTGGTCAATGAAGTCGAGATCACGGTTTATCAGGGCTCGGAAATCTATCTCACCACCGTCGATATACCTACCGGCCTGAACGACCGTTTCTATCCGCGGCTGGTCGGTGAATATGGGCAGACCGTTCTCGACCCGGCGGTAGGTGGTGGCAAGCCGATCTACACCCAGGCCATTGCCTTCGGTGAACGGCAATTCATTGGCATTGAGCCAATCAGAAATGCCACCGGCATTCCAGTCGGCGCCATCATGATCAGCACGCCCTATTCCGCCTATGGCGAGGATGGCGACCAGATCATCAAGAATATTATCGTTATCGGCATTCTGGTGACGGTCCTGATTGCCTTTCTGGCGTCCTACATCATCAAGCGCCTGCTCGATCCGCTGGCCGATCTGCGGCAGGTCATGGACCAGTTGGCATTCGGCCAGATCACCGAGAATATACCTCATATGGAACTGCAGGACGAGATCGGTGCGATGGCTCGAACCCTTGCCGGGTTCCATGAAGCCCAGCGCGGACGCGAGTTGCTGCAGCAACAGCGCGAACAGGACCAACAGGAAGTCAGACAACGTTCAGATCAAATCATTGCGCTGGCGGATGAGTTTGATGGCCGAGCCCGCCATGTCCTGCTCGGTGTCTCCGATGCCAGTACCGAATTGCAGGCCACCGCCGACACCATGGCGCAATCTGCCTCACGCAGCCATGAACAAATCAACTCCGTGGCTGAATCTGCCAATGCCGCAGCCTCCAACGTACAGACGGTTGCCGCTGCGGCGGAAGAGCTGTCCAGCTCGATCAGCGAGATCACCCGTCAGGTCAGTCAAGCGACCACGATCACCAAACAGGCAGTTGCCGAATCCGAGGCCAACAGCGTCACCATTGAGAGCCTGCGCACCGCCGTTACCAAGATCGGTGAAGTTGCTGCCCTGATCAGCGCCATTGCCGAACAGACCAACCTGCTCGCCCTCAATGCCACCATTGAGGCCGCACGCGCCGGTGAGGCAGGCAAAGGCTTCGCCGTTGTTGCCTCCGAGGTGAAATCACTCGCCGGTCAGACCGCACAGGCAACGGAAGAGATCACCACCCAGATAACCGCGATTCAGGAAGCGACCCTGAATGCGGTCAAGGCGAACGAGAAGATCGCCCAGATCATCACCCAGATCGATGATATCGCGACCGGTATTGCCGCCGCGGTTGAGGAACAGGGTGCCTCCACGGTCGAGATTGCCCGTTCCGCCCATGAGGCGTCATCAAGCACCACCGATGTCACCAACCACGTTGATGGCGTGATCCAGGGGATCAACGAGACTTCGCAATCTGCCAATGATCTGAACAGTGCGGCAAGCCGACTCGCGATCGACGCAGAAGGCCTGAAAGCCGAAACCGAAGCCTTCCTGCACGAGTTGCGCGAGCAGCAATAAGGTCATTTCTCGACCTGATCCGAGTCGTTTGCGAGTCGTCCACATAGCGACCGCCCTTCACGCTTTCGTGCACGATAATCTTGCTGCCTGCCTTTATCCCCTCTGGCATGCTGTTGGCATGATGAGCATGACATATATATTTCGCCCCGTGATGATCGCTGCCGCTACTGCCGCCGCGCTCACTGTTGTCGCCCCAAGCACCGATGCCGCCGCCCAGACGCAGGCGACGGGAGCGCGCGAGCTGCTGCTGCTGTGTCAGGCGCGCGCCGAACAACCGGAGCTGGATCTGGCACAGTGCTCTGCCTATCTCCGTGGCTTCCTCGACCGGGTATTGCAGGATCAGGTGAATGGCCGCGAGCCGGAATTCTGTCCGCCACGGGCACGGGTTTCTGCCCAGACCGCCGCCTCCGCCCTGACCCGCCTCGCCTTCCGTGAACCGGCAGCACTGGATGAACCGGCACCGGTCTTCCTGTCGCTGGCGCTGCAACGGGCCTTCCCCTGCGAGATGCCGAATTTCGGTGAGCCGGTGGCCGATGGCATCCAGCCCGCCAATCCGGTTTCCATGAACCCGATGCCGGTCAGCCCGGCACCGGCCGCCACCGCGCAAGCCCATCAGATGCAGCCGCAGGTCTCTGCCGCACCGGCAGCTGCCTCCGCAGCCCCGGGCGCACAGCGCATGAAGGCACCGGGCGGTGTCAGAATGAATGAAATGGCCGCCGCTCCACAACAAGGGCAAGCGCCCGCTAGTGCCGGTCCGATCCAGAAGGCACTTGATGCGGCACAGGTCTCATCCCTGCCACCATCCCGTCCGGCAGTCGGTGCACCCGGATCCGTCGGCCCGGTACGCAACGCACCAGGCAATCGCATCCCGACCGATCGCGGCCACTTCGTTTCGACACAGGATGGGATGCGCGTCGCCATTCCACCGGGCCGGGCCGATGTCCATGCGGTACCGCTGGAAAGTGCACCGCCATCAACCAGCCGCGCCAGCGTCGCCAAATATGGCGAACTCAACCATACCCCGGCAGCACAGGCCGCCCGCGCAAGCCAGGCCCCGACCCCGCTCTACGGCCCGGTCGGCACGCAATAAGCCTAAAAACTGAGCTTCAGACTTATGCCGCACTGAACTCCAGGAATAGTGCAGAAATGAAAGTATAAATAAACGAATGGAACCGATAAAACACCCAAGATTGCAATAACAATAATAGCAGCCAATCTGGCGCCCCAAATGTTCACTCCGCCAATATCTTTAAAGTATTTTTTGGCATCGATCCGCTCATTGACAAAATTTTCATACAGGCCCTTGAATCTTAAGAGAACAAAGAACCTGCCAAAGCCACAGAAAAAAAACCGCAAAAGAAACCACAAAGGCAAAATATCCCATAACCCTCTGATTTTGAGCATTATTGATCCAAATACAATAAACATCGTTATTGATCCATATAACGCTGAATATAGATAAAGCTTTCTATACACAAACCAAACGAATGGAGATAAAAGAGGAAGAAAACAAAAGCTAAGCACTATTTTCTTTTTTTTCTTATAAAAACTCAAATACGTATTTTTATATTTTTCAAAATCTTTTCCGATAAAAATTTTATAAAGAGCCGCCCTTCCTGGCTTATCTGTATCGCCTGACTGTTGTCGCTCCAGAGCCTCAAGAGCTTTTTTCGCAACATCTAATGTTGCATCAGAATCTTGTTGATAGTCGCGATCATTCATAGCCTAAAGAACACCCGTTAAAAAAAAGCACTGGGCCGTTAGGCACCAGTGCTTTTTGCTATAATTATAGTATTACTCAGTTCTTCGCTTTGTCGACCAGTTTGTTTTTGGCGATCCATGGCATCATGGCGCGGAGTTTCTCGCCGACTTCCTCGATCTGGTGTGCGGCATGGTTGCGGCGGGTGGTCTTGAACCCGGTCTGGCCAACGCGGTTTTCCAGCATCCAGTCGCGGGTGAAGTTGCCGGACTGGATATCTTCCAGAACGCGCTTCATCTCGGCCTTGGTCTCATCGGTCACGATCCGTGGACCGGTCACATAGTCACCATACTCAGCGGTATTGGAGATCGAGTAGCGCATGTTGGCTAGGCCGCCCTCATACATCAGGTCAACGATCAGCTTCACCTCGTGCAGGCACTCGAAATAGGCCATTTCAGGCGCATAGCCCGCTTCGACCAGGGTTTCAAAACCGGCAACGATCAGGGCTGACAGGCCACCGCAGAGGACAACCTGCTCACCGAACAGATCGGTTTCGCACTCTTCCTTGAAGGTGGTTTCGATGATACCGGCACGGCCACCGCCATTGGCGCTGGCATAGGACAGGCCGAGGTCATGGGCAGAACCGCTGGCATCCTGATGGATCGCGATCAGGGTCGGAACACCGCCGCCCTTCTGGTATTCGGAGCGCACGGTATGGCCGGGGCCTTTCGGTGCAACCATCAGGACATCAAGATCGGGGCGTGGCTCGATCAGGCTGAAATGGACATTGAGACCATGCGCGAACATGATCGCGGCACCTTCCTTCATGTTCGGTGCGAGGTCTTCGTTGTAGATATCGGCCTGCAGCTCGTCTGGCGTCAGCATCATCAGCACATCGCCCCATTTGGCCGCTTCGGCAGCGGTCATGCAGGTGAAGCCGTCGGCCTCTGCCTTCTTGCGGGTTGATGAGCCCTCACGGAGTGCAATGCGGATGCTCTCGACACCGCTGTCACGGAGGTTGAGGGCGTGGGCATGGCCCTGGCTGCCATAACCGACGATGACAACATTCTTGCCCTTGATCAGGTTCAGATCGGCGTCGCGATCATAATAAACACGCATGATGGATAATCCTCGTTTGCTGGTTTTTTGTCTTTAACTGAATTGGAGAGAAAACTGGTGGCGACCTAGAAGCCGTGCTTGCCGCGAGACATGGCAACCGACCCGGTGCGGGAGACATCGACCATGCCGAGCGGACGCATGAGTTCCAGAAAGGCATCGATCTTGTCCGCCTTGCCGGTGATCTCGAAAGCGAAGCTCTCATGGGTGCTGTCAACCACATTGGCCCGGAAGATGTCGGCGATACGAAGTGCCTCGATCCGGTCATTGCCCTTGCCGGCAACCTTGATCAGGCAAAGCTCACGCTCGACGAAATTGCCTTCCTCGGTCAGGTCAGAGACCCGGTGCACCGGCACCAGACGCTCAAGCTGTGCCTTGATCTGCTCGATCACCATGGGGGTACCGATGGTAACCACAGTAATACGGCTGAGCGCCTTCTTGTGGTCGACCTCGGCAACGGTCAGGCTTTCGATGTTGTAGCCGCGCCCGGAGAACAGGCCGATGACACGCGCCAGAACACCGGGTTCGTTATCGACGACAACCGCAAGCGTATGGCGCTCGAGCGCTGGATCTTCTTTACTCATGGCATTTTCACTTCGGGGAAGACGGGATAGTCACCTGACCGGGTCAAAGCGCGGGGTTGCTGCGCGATGTGGTCCAAGAGAAAACTGGCAATTACCCGTTTGGAAAAGAACGAAGGTTGCGACAGGGGTTTACGCGGAAACACACCCCCGCCGCAACTGTTTCAGGCAGGCAAAGCGCCGGTTTTAGACCAGCACCATGCCTTCCTCGAATTTCTCCGGCGTCTGGCGATCATTCGGTCCGAGCAGAATCTCGTTATGCGCGGCACCGCCCGGGATCATCGGGAAGCAGTTCTCCGCCTTGTCGACGCAGATATCGGCAATGACCGGACGGTCAACAGCCAGCATCTCGTCAATGACGCCATCAAGCTCATCCGCCTTGGTCGCCCGTAGGCCGACACAGTGGAAGCTCTCGGCCAGCTTGACGAAGTCAGGCAGCGCCTCGGAATAGCTGCTGGAATAGCGGGAACCGTGGAGCAGCTCCTGCCACTGGCGCACCATGCCCATATATTCGTTGTTCAGGATGAACACTTTCACCGGCAGCTTGTACTGCGCCAGCGTGCCCAGTTCCTGAATATTCATCAGGATCGAGGCCTCACCGGCAACATCAATGCAGAGCGCATCAGGATGGGCAATCTGGGCACCCATGGCGGCCGGCAGGCCATAGCCCATGGTACCGAGGCCACCGGATGTCAGCCAGCGGTTCGGTTTGTCAAACGGGATGAACTGGGCGGCCCACATCTGATGCTGGCCAACCTCGGTGGAAACAATGCGATGACCGTGGTGATTGGTCTTCTCGACCAGTCGCTGAATCGCATATTGCGGTTTGATGATCTCGCCTTCTTGCTTGTATTTCAGGCAATCGACCTCACGCCATTTCTGGATCTGTTTCCACCATTTGGCGGTCCGGTCCGGATCGGCCTTGTAGCCGCGCTTGCGCCAGACACGGATCATCGCCTCCAGCACGCGCTCGCAGTCGCCGATGATCGGCAGATCGACATTGATCGTCTTGTTGATCGAGCTCGGATCGATGTCCACATGGATTTTCTTTGAACCGGGTGAGAACTCGGAGGTCTTGCCAGTCACGCGGTCATCGAAACGGGCACCGATATTGACCATGACATCGCAATGATACATCGCGAGGTTCGCCTCGTAGGTACCGTGCATGCCGAGCATGCCCAGATGCTGGCGATCGGTCATTGGATACCCGCCCAGTCCCATCAGGGTCGAGGTGCAGGGATAGCCGGTCATCTTGACGAATTCAGTCAGCAGCGCCGAAGCCCGCGGACCGGAATTGATGACACCACCACCGGTATAGAAGATCGGGCGCTTGGCCTTGGCGATCATCTCAACGGCTTTTTCGATCCGCTTGTCTTCCGGCTCATAGCTCGGCTGGTAGGTACGGTGGACGATCTCTTCCGGGGAGACATACTCGCCATCGGCGAACTGCACATCCTTCGGCAGATCAACCACGACCGGGCCGGGACGACCGGTGCGGGCAACGTAGAACGCCTCATGCATGGTCCGGGCAAGATCATTTGGGTCCTTGACCAGATAATTATGCTTGGTACAGGGGCGGGTAATGCCGGTGGTATCGCACTCCTGGAACGCGTCATTGCCGATCAGATGGGTTGGCACCTGACCGGTCAGGCAGACTAGCGGAATGCTGTCCATCATGGCATCGGTCAGACCGGTCACCGCATTGGTGGCACCGGGACCGGAGGTAACCAGAACGCAGCCGACCTTGCCGGTGGACCGGGCATAGCCCTCGGCCGCATGGACCGCCGCCTGCTCATGGCGCACAAGGATGTGCCGGATGTGGTTCTGTTTGAAGAGTGCATCATAGATCGGTAGTACCGCCCCGCCCGGGTACCCGAAAATTGTATCAACGCCCTGATCGACCAAAGCCCGAAGGACCAGTTCCGCACCGCTCATGACTTCAGCAGGCGCATCCTTTGCCCGCTTCTTGTTGCCGTGTTTTGGATCCGTGTTCGCGGGCTTGCCCGGCTTCACCTGAGCCGTGGTCATCGCACCGGCGGTGGTCCGTTTGGACATCATCGCCTCAGACATTGCTTCTCTGCTCCTCAAATTGTCCCTCTCGGGGGACGTGTTTTCCCATAACCGGCTGCACGTGCTTTGCGGGGCATGGGGCATGCCGGTTGTTTTGGTGTCGTTACGACTGTTCTCAAAAGCCGCCACCGCTTAAAAGGTCAGCATTTCTGACATTTAGGCGATATTGACGACCTATCTGGACTATACTGCGGTGCAATGTAGGGTCAACCACAGATTGATCATTTTTTTCAAAAACCAGCCAGAAAACTTTCCGAAAGTTGCGCAGTTTGAACATGGCTGACTTGCAATTTTCGGTCATGTGGCGGTTTTCCACGTGATTCCATCGGTTTATCCGGCGGTAGCTGATTGCGGAACCAGGTGTATTGGCGCTTGGCATAATGCCGCGTCGATTGCTGCCCTGCGGCAATCGCTTCCTCCAGCCCCATCTCGCCCCGGCAATAGGCCGCGATCTCCGGCACCCCGACGGCGCGCAGCAGGCTGACATAGGGCGGAAGGTCCATGGCCAGCAAGGCACGGACCTCATCAACCCCGCCCTTGGCCGCAATGAGGGCAAAGCGGGCATCGCATTGCCGGTACAGCCATGCCCGGTCCGGCATCACCACCTGTACATGAAAGCGCAGATCATCCGGCGGCGGCTCCGGTGCCACGGCCTGCCATTCGGCCAGCGAGATACCTGTCGCCTTGAGCACCGACAGGGCACGGGCAATGCGTTGGGCATCGGTGGAGCGCAGTTTGGCCGCCATCTTCGGATCACGTGCCTTCAACTCGGCATGGAGCGCCTCTGCCCCCTCAGCCTCGATCCGCTGGCGAATGTCATCGGTGATCTGTTCCGGGATCGCCGGGATCGGCGACAAGCCCTCAACCAGCGCCTTGATATAGAAGCCGGTGCCTCCAACCAGTATCGGCACCTGCCCCGCCTCATGAGCGGCACTGATCTCGGCCAGTGCCATGCGCCGCCAATCGGCAGCCGAATTGCGGTCCGTAGCTGACAACACGCCGTAGAGCCGATGCGGCAGCCGCGCCATATCCCGCGCATCGGGACAGGCGGTCATCAGCGGCAGTTCCCGATAGAGCTGCATACTGTCGGCATTGATAATGACGGCACGGTCAGCACCGCCAAGCGCCTCGCCCAGTTCAAGGGCAAGGCCGGATTTACCGCTGGCGGTCGGGCCAGCGATGATCGCAACCGATTTGGTGCTGGTGGTTTCGCGAAGTGATGAGGTCTGACGCGGTTTCATAGACACAAGGCTTTAGTTCCTGATGCGTCCACACGCAACCGGACAGTCGCCTGCCGCGACCCTATAGCCCCAGTTTTCTACCTGCCGTACGGATTTTGTTGCCGGTCTGGTTCAGCAATTCCTTAGCGATGAAGACATTGGTCTCGTCATCGGCCCCAAGGCCCATATAGCGCAGGTAGAAGGCATAGCCGACAGCTGCAACATGGGTTGCCCGCTCACCGAGGCTGCGCTTGCCTTCCGGGCCGCTCGGCAATTTTATGGCTTTGGGCTCCGCAGTCATCGGCTCGGGCATCCTGATAGGTCATGATTGCTGACTGAGGCGATTGAGCACCTGCAGCATGAAAGCGGCAAGCATTGGCGCGACATGAGGGTGTGCAAAACCGCTCACGCTGGTATATGAGCCGTAACAGAACAGCTTGTCCCTCCTCCAACACTGCCCGCCCGATCATGACCCATGTGCTGACCCTTGTTGCCGGTGCCGCAAACGGCCCGCTTACCGATGACCAGATTGCCAAGGCACGGAATGCCGTCGCGGCGCACGGCGTTGCAACCGGTGATCTCGTCTGGCTCGCTGATGATCTTGCCTGTGACCTGATGATCGGCGATTGCGATGAGGAACAGATTGATGCGGTAGTAACCTCGGCACTTGCCGATCATGCCATCGACAGCTTCGTGCAGCCGGTTGCCGGGCGGCGCAAGCAACTGCTGCTGGCCGATATGGACAGCACGATCATTGCCGAGGAAAGCCTCGATGAACTGGCAGGCTATGTCGGGATCAAGGATAAGATCGCGGCGATCACCGCCCGCGCCATGGCTGGTGAACTGGATTTCGAGGCCGCGATTACCGAACGAGTCGGGCTGCTGAAAGACCTGCCAGTCAGCGCCATCGAGGAAGCGGTCGCCGCCATGACCATCAATCCGGGTGCTGCAGAGCTGGTTGCCACCATGCGGGCTAATGGCGCGACCTGTATGCTCGTCTCCGGCGGGTTCGAACACTTCACCGGCGCGGTATCGGTCAAGCTCGGCTTCAACGGCCATCAGGGCAACCGGCTGGAAATTGCCGATGACAAGATGACCGGCCGCATTGACGGTCCGATCCGCGACCAGCATGCCAAGCTGAAGACCCTGAACGAGACGGCCCGTTCCCTGAAACTGTCACTGGAGCAGACCATGACTGTCGGTGACGGCGCCAATGACGTGCCCATGCTCTTGGCCGCCGGTTCCGGCGTCGCCTATTACGGCAAACCGATCGCACGGGAGTCGGCCCGGTTCCGCATCCAGCACAGCGACCTGAGTGCCCTGCTCTATCTTCAGGGCTACAAGCAAACCGAGTTCAGGGCTGGCTAACAGAAAAACGGCCCGGAAATTTCCGGGCCGTTTTTGCATTTGATCGGGCTGGTAATCAGCTTTTATCTATATCGACCGCGATGAAACGGAGATCGCCTTCGCGCTCGACCAGCATCAGCACTTTGCCGCGGCCCTTGTCCTTGGCCTCACGGACCATGTCGGCAACGTCTTCCGGTGTGGAAACCGGCTGCTGGTTGACCTCAACCACCACATCGCCATTGCGCAGGTCCTTATCTGCCGCCGGACCGTTATCGTCAATCGCGGTGATAACGACACCTTCGGTTTCCTCGGCAATATCGAAGCGGTCACGCAAGCGTGGTGAAATCGCGCTCAATGTCAGGCCGAGGCTGTTCAGTTCATCTGCCTCACCGGTTGTTGCGCCATTCTCATTGGTATCACTGCTGCCGGTGCTGACATCGAGCAGACCGGCTTCCTCAGCCGCTTCAAGCTCACCGAGTTCGGCAGACAGCTTCACTTCCTTGCCATCGCGCCAAACAACCACAGGCACCTGCTTGTTGATGCGCGTCTCGGCAACGATCCGTGGCAGGCGACGCATATCCTCAACGTCCTTGCCATCGAATTCGAGGATGATATCGCCCTGTTCAATCTTGGCATCTTCTGCCGGACCGTCAGGAGTTACCTGGGCCACAAGGGCACCACGGGCCTGATCGAGGCCGAGGCTCTCGGCAATATCCTCTGTCACCTGCTGGATGCGTACACCTAGCCAGCCACGACGGGTACGACCGTACTCGATCAGTTGCTCAACCACCGGTGCAGCGAGATTGGCCGGGATAGCAAAGCCGATACCGACCGAGCCACCGGAGGGCGAGAAGATCGCCGTATTGATACCAATTACATCGCCGTCAATGTTGAACATCGGGCCACCGGAGTTACCCCGGTTGATCGAGGCATCGGTCTGCAGGAAATCGTCATAGGGGCCGGCATTGATGTCACGGGCCCGGGCAGAGATGATCCCCGCCGTCACCGTACCACCGAGGCCAAACGGGTTACCGATGGCCAGAACCCAGTCCCCGACCCGCATGACATCGCTATCGCCGAAATCAACGGCGACGAGATCATGCTTATCCGGGTCGATCTTAAGAACCGCGAGGTCGGTTTTGGGGTCTCGGCCAACCAGCTCTGCATCAATCCGGGTATCGTCAGCGAAGATCACATGGATTTCTTCGGCATCAGCAATAACGTGGTTGTTGGTGACCACATAGCCTTCCTCGGCATCAATCACGAAACCGGAGCCAAGTGAAGTGGCCTGCCGTGAGCGCGGACCGCGCTGCCCCTGCTGGCGATCAAAGAAGTCGCGGAAGAACTCCTCGAACGGCGAACCGGGCGGCATGTCGGGCATGTTCGGCAGCGCCGGGCGCTCGACACCGTTCACGGTCTGGGTCGTGGAAATATTGACCACGGACGGGAGCAGTCTTTCAGCCAGATCGGCGAAGCTCTCCGGGGCTGCACGGGCCGCCGCCGGTCGGGTGAAATCGGGCGCGGTACCGATGAAGCCGATCACCATGGCTGAGGCTATTACGAAGGCAAGGGTTGAACGTGTCCTCTTAGAACCTGTTTCGGTCAAACCGGTCTTGGGGCAACGACACAGAAATCCAAATGTCATTATGGTTCCTCGAATTTTACTGTCGGATCATCACGGGGTGAGATCATCGTTAGTAGATATAGACGCTATCATGGGGAAAACCACGGAGATACGTCTAAATTGACGATCAGCTTTTCGCGAGCGGTGATCGTCGCGATTATTGTCCGGGGAATATCGGGGCAATTTTAGGGCAGCGATCCGCCGATTTGATGGCCGAACCGGCAAACCCGGTCATTCCGGGCAATGTGCAGGGGTGTCAAACTGGCGCAGCCCGTTTTTGGCAGCACAAAACCTAGCCGCCAAGACTGGCAAACCAGACCACTGCGGCCCCGAGCGTCACCGCAATCAGCCCCATGAGCCGGAGCGCTTCCGGCGGCAAGCCCTGAATCTGGCGCATGGTTTCCTTCATGCCTTGCGGGAACAGGGCATAGGCCAAGCCTTCCAGCACCAGAACCAGCCCAAGGGCGATGATCAATGTGTCAGCGCCCATGGAGGTTCCTTCTTACTGATCCGCCTTCGGCAGGCCGGGCAGACCACCATCAATGCTGCCAAAGAACTTGAAGAAGTCGCTGTCGGGAGACAGCAGCAGCGTGGTGTTGTCATCAGCCAGTGCCCGACGATAAGCCTCGAGGCTGCGATAGAAGGCATAGAAATCGGCATCCTGATTGAAGGCATCAGCATAGATTTTAATTGCCGTCTGATCGCCCTCACCGCGAATGATCTCGGCGTCACGCTGGGCTTCCGCCGCGATGACCGTCACCTCACGATCGGCACGGGAACGGATCTGCTGGGCCTGTTCATCACCCTGCGCACGGAATTCGGCGGCTTCACGTTCCCGCTCGGACTGCATGCGCTGATAGATGGAATCGCTGGTCTCATCCGGCAGGTCGGCACGACGAATGCGGACATCGATAATCTGGATGCCGAGATCGGTTGCCTCTTCCTGCACTTTCGAGCGGATGGTCTGCATCAGATCCACACGCTTGTCTGACAACAGATCAACCAGCGTCGTGTTACCGAGCGTGCTCCGCAGCGCGGCGTTGACGAAGTTGTTCAGGCGTTGCTGCGCCTGGGTTTCAAAGGTAACCGCCTGGAAGAAGGTCAGCGGGTCTTCGATCCGGTAGCGCGCAAAGGTATCGATCAGCAGACGCTTCTGATCAGCCAGCAGGACCGGCTCAACCGGCGGATCGAGATCAAGGATACGGTCTTCGTAATAGACCACGTTCTGCACAAACGGGATCTTAAAGTGCAGACCGGGGTCTTTCACCTGACGCTTGAACTCACCGAACTGCAGGACCAGTGCCTGTTCACGTTCGCTGACGGTGAAAGCGGACAGATAACCGACCGCTGCCAGAATGATAAGGAGGACGCCGAAACCACCGGCAAGTTTGCTGTTCATGGTTCTGGTTCCTTAATTACCGTTGCGGGACTGGTTGCTGCCGCGGGTCAGCTGATCGAGTGGCAGGTACGGAACCACGCCGCTGCCACCGGCTGCACCACCGGCACCGTTTTCGATGATAATTTTGTTGGCATTGCCCAGAACCTCTTCGAGGGTTTCCAGATAAAGCCGACGCAGGGTCACATCCTTGGCCTCACGATAGGCGGAATATATCTGGCTGAATCGCTGGGCATCACCATTGGCACGGGCAACCGCCTGTTCGCGGTAGGCCTGTGCCTCCTGCAGCACGCGCTCGGCATTACCACGGGCGCGTGGGATAATGTCATTGGCGTAGGCCTCGGCCACGTTGCGCTTGCGCTCACGATCGGCACGGGCGCGTTGGACATCATCGAAGGCATCGATGACGGCAGCCGGTGCTTTCACATCCTGCAACTGAACCGTAGTGATCTCAACACCAGCCTCATACTCTTCCAGCAAGCTCTGGATGATCTCACGGGTTTCCACCTCGATCTCGGTCCGCGCTTCGGTCAGGGCCGGCTGCAGATCGGTACGACCGATCACTTCACGCATGGCGCTTTCGGCCACCCGCTGCACGGTTTCCGCCGGACGACGAATATTGAACAGGAACTTCACCGGATCGGCGATACGCCACTGCACGGCGAAATCGATATCGATGATGTTCTCGTCACCGGTGAGCATCAGGCTCTCTTCCGGCACATCGGTATAGGTACCGGCGCGCTGGGTCCGGGTACTGGCGAAGGTACGCGGCGCAGAACCGGTAGAGCGATAGCCGATCTCCAGCGTGTTGACCCGGGTAACCTTCGGGCGCTCAACGGTCTCGATCGGGGCTGGCAGGTGATAGTGCAGACCGGGTGGGGTTACCCGAACCTGCTCACCGAAGCGCATAACCACGCCCTGCTCATCGGTCTGAACCCGGAAGAAGCCGGTCAGCGCCCAAAGACAGAGCAGTATGATCACAATGACAAAGGCACCGCGTCCGCCGCCGAAGCCGCCGGGCATGGCCTGTTTGAAACGATCCTGTCCTTTACGGAAAATATCTTCCAGATCGGGTGGGGTACCGGGACCGCCGGGAGGTCGGCCACCGCCACCACTGCCGGATGGACGGCCCCACGGGCTGTTGCCGTTACCGCCGCCTTTATTGCCGCCGCCACCGCCGCTGGGTGGGTTGCCCCAGGGACCGCCGGAGCCGCCATCAGAACCGCCGCCTTGATTATTCCATGGCATAACTGGTTGATCCTCTTACTCTTGACCGTTGCGCAAGGTTGCGCTGCCTTGATGCCCCCGCCGTCATCGTATATCCGTCACCCGGACCGTTTCACACGGACCAGCCTGATCTCAACGCTCGGCGACAGGGCATGCAACCGGATGGTTGCTGGTGATTTATAAATAGCCACCAGCACCTATATGGAACCACAGCGCCATAATCAATTGCATGAGCGATGATTTACGCAATATTTCGGGTAGTTTTCCCGATCCAGACCTGTTTTTCCGAAAGATGGCCGCCACCATGTCCCTGACCGCCGAAACCGTGAAAGCCCATCTGGCCACCATCATGGCACCGGACAGCGATCAGCCGATCACGGCGTTTGCTGAACTGGACGGGATTGCCATAACCCCTGATGCTGCGGGCAATGACAGTGGCGAGCGCCAGCAAGTGCAATTCTCCATGATCGTCGATCCGGCGCTGGGGCCACGGCTGGAAAGCATCCGGCAACTGGCCGAGCAGTCGGTCGCCGCCCTGCCCGGCGTCTCGAAAGCAACCGCGATCCTAACCGCACCGAAGAAATCAGCCCAGCCACAGCAGCCGCCTGTCGGGCAGCGCCCGGCCAATCCGGGTGGCGAGATCATCACCCTGCCCGGCGTCAAGCACATCATCGCAGTCGCCAGTGGCAAGGGCGGGGTCGGCAAATCGACCGTTGCCGCCAATCTGGCTGCGAGTTGGGCCGAGCTCGGCTGGTCGGTCGGCCTGATGGATGCCGATATTTACGGTCCCTCGGTGCCCACCATGATGGGCCAGCACGGCAAGCCTGAACTGACCAGCGACAAACGCATCCGCCCGGTCATGGCCAATGGCCTGAAGACCATGTCGATCGGCTACCTGACCGAGCCGGAGAAGGCTCTCGTCTGGCGCGGCCCGATGGTTCAGGGTGCGCTAATGCAGATGCTGCGCGATGTGGATTGGGGCGAGCTGGATGTGCTCGTCATCGACATGCCGCCCGGCACCGGCGACGCCCAGCTGACGCTGGCCCAGAAACTGAAACTGACCGGTGCCATCGTCGTCTCGACCCCGCAGGACCTCGCCCTGATCGATGCCCGACGCGGCATTGCCATGTTCGAGCGGGTCGCCGTGCCCGTGCTCGGCATCATCGAGAACATGAGCGTCTTCACCTGTCCCCATTGCGGCGAGGACAGCCATATCTTTGGCCATGGCGGGGCAGTCGAAGAGGCGAAACAGCGCGGCATCCCCCTGCTCGGCCAGATACCGCTGACCATGAGCCTGCGCGAACAGGCCGATGCGGGTCAGCCGCTCGTGGGACAGAACAATGCTGATCCGGCGGCGAAGGCATTTCTGGATATTGCCGTCGGTATTCGCGACAGCCTGACGGAGCACGGAACCAATGTGCCCAAAGCGCCAACGATCACCTGGCTGTAATCATCAGTATGGCGAATTGCGATAGGCGGCGAGCATCGCCGGGCTGGGCTTGCCCTGCAGCCGAATCATGGCAATCGACGGCGACAAGGTATCTTCAAGATCGCTGATCGCCTTTGCACCGGCCTGCAGATCGGGGTCGCGGAGCAGCTCCAGCACCGCCCCTTTCAACCGACTGATATCGGCAGGTTCGCCATTGGCATCGACCGGCTGTGATGCGCCATTAACCAGATCGCTGGCCGTGGTCAGAGCACCGGCATAGCGATACCATTGCTGAACAAACTCGAAATCGCCCTGATAATAGACCGTGACACCCGGATAATTCAGAGTTGAAAACTCGGTGAAGCCACCAATGGAATTAGGCACGTCACCTGTGCCCGCCGATGGTGGCAGACCGAATTTCCGCACCACATCAAAGACCTTGTCTTCGGGCTCGATTGCCTTGTCCACCGAGACTTGTGGAATATAGACTGGCGCTTTCAGAAACCGGCTGCTCAACAGCGATTCCGAGCGGATGGTAATCTCCCGTAAGGGCATTTCCTCACGACAGGCTGGGGCATTGCCGAAAAATGTCTGCCCCTTGTCCTGCATCAGCGAGGCAAAGATGTTGCGCATGGACATGAACTGCATCTGGCGCTGACAGCCGCCAACCGCAACGAAGGTCAGTTCAACCTGTTTGTTATGCAAACCTACTGTCAGCTCGCCCATACCGATGATGGTAGACTCATAGCCGTAATCCTCGATGAAACGGGCAAACTGGGTCTGATTGAGCCGGATATCCCCCCAGTCACCCGCAGCGGCATGATCATCGCTCAGCGCCCCGACCAGCGGCGTGGTGGCCAGCCGTTCCAGCGCCTCGCCATTCACATTGGCACTGCCCATCGGATTATTGGCGTAATAGAACCAGCCAAAGCCGATCAGAATGAATATCAGTGCCAGCAACAGCCTCATAATCCCGCCCCCTTTGTATTCATTGGCATATTTGCAGGATAAACCGATTTCCGAACCGGGTGGCGGCTTTGCCGTGAGTGGCACTCACTAAAAATCATCCATGACATATCCGCGACGGTATCAGGGTAATGCCCCCCGTAATTCCCCGGTAATGGCAACCGGACTCAGAACTGCCCGAAGTCAAAATCGCGCAGGACCAGCCAATGGATCAGATTGTTGACCGGATAGAGCAGCGCCTCGGCCTGAATGATAAAGCGCAAGCCCCAGGCAGTACCGCTGCCGAGCTGTTCTGCGGTCTGGGTCTCGAAGACACGGTATGGTTCCGTGCCGGTGATATTGCTCGGAATGAAGAAGATGAGCAGTCCGAAAATCAGTACTACTGTGCTAGCGATCAGCACTGCCGGTTTACGCGCCATGCGGCGTCCCAGAAGATAGCCCATGATCTTGGCGATATGAGCGAGCGCACCGAGGATTGAAAAACCCAGTGCAATCGGTGGCACCACGACGCTCTCGGCAGCCTGCCTGCTGATCGCATACCATTCCCCATAGGGCTTGCTGGTCGTTTCCCGGCTAAGATTGTTAGCGATATACACCGACTGAAATTCGAGTAAATCCACATAGATACGGGAGACGACCTCGTCATCTGTCGCCGCCGCATTCAACACCGGCAGTGTCAGGCTGTCTGTCTCATCCGCCAGTAACCCGCGCCGCTGCCAGACCAGTTTCTGCACATCCGCCCGCTGAAAAAACCCGTACCTGTCGAGATCGGCCGGCAAGTCGGGATGGCCAAACAACTGGCGGGAGAAGTTTCTGAACACGGGTTGGGCATCACGCATGATCTTCCCCCGTACCGCCTGCTCAAAGCCCTCATAGTCGTCGAGTTGCCAGTTGTCAGGCACCCTCAACCCCTTTCGGCGCAGTCCCTGACGAACCATGTCCTTGGGCGCGGTGTCATATTTGAAACCGCGACTACCGAGCGAGATATTGTAGTTGATCCATGCCTCACCGGCATGCTGCCGCAGCATCTGAGCCGGTGGGTCAGTCAGCGGCTGTCGGGCCTTCTCGTATTCATTATACAGCGTATCGAGCTGCTCCCGCATATCTGGCCAGCGCTGATTCAGGAACTGCTCCGGCGTTCCCAGACAGGGCAAGGCCACATCACAGGACAGGATCAGGGAACGCTTCAGCGCATTGGGCAGCAATGGCTTCAGATCGGCAACAATAGTCGAATGGCTCAAGGCGAGCGCGGGGAACATCGCCATAAAGGACAGCCCGTCCGGGCTTGCCAGAACCTCATCGGTCAAATCCAGAGACGGTATGGTTATATGCCCGTTACGCAAGAGATCGGTGGTCGTGGTCAGCACCAGCGATGCCTCGAGCTTCCCCCCGCCGCTGGCCATACCGTCGACAACACCGTCAATCACCATTTCCTGTATGCCCCAGACGCAGGCAATAGTGATCATGGTTACAATCAGCACCCGCAGATAGCGACCGATACCGGGACGGTAGCGTTTGATGATATAGCTGATCAGGAACAGGGAGACCGCAATCCCGCTCAGTGTCCGGCCAACATATTCGATACTGTTCAGCCGGTCAGCCTCGATACTGGACCCGGCCAGTTCAAGCAGTTGCGCCGAGAACGCCAGTTCGACAATCAGATAGGCAAGGCTGCACCAGAATAGCCCCGGCAACCGGCGTTTATAGGCCGGGGCGGTACCGCGTCCCAGTTTGTCGAGCAGCCTAGTCAACATTCAGGGTTCCAACCGGTGGAATGGTAAACTCACGGGGTTGGTCATGCCGCTGTACGGGCGACGTTTGCTCCGTTGCCGGGTGCTGCGAATGGGTAGTATCCGGGCGGCGCGGCGGCACTGGTGGTGGCGTGTTGACACGTCCGGCCAGCGGTGTGATCAGGTTGCCCGCCACCCGGTAGCGGATGGCACCGTCAGCAGAGTGAATAATGGCATGATCGGATGGAGCAGTATCAACAAACATTGCCTGCTCACAATCGCCGAGCCGATAGAAGTCAGGCTCAAACCCGCCATAGAGAATAGCGTAGTAATCATGGGCACACCCGGCACTGGCAGTGCTGACGAGCGCAATCTCGGATCCGGTCGGTTGCTTGGGCGCGGCAATCACCACATCCTGCACAGTGTCGCCATTGATGATGAAACTGCCGCGTGCAGGCAGGAATACCTCCAACTGGTTGTCTGGCAGCCGGTAAATCAGGCCGGTACCAACCGATGTCGCAAAACTGCCAACCGGTGGGACATCATAAGGTAGTGGCGTCGTCGCTCGACCGGGCGTACAGGCGACCAGAAACAGGGCCAGCAAGGCAAAAGACAGTTTGAGCATAGGCAGTAACAGGGGGCGTGTTACGAAAACAGTGCCCTATAGTTGCCCGATCTTCCTGTCCGGCGCAAAAAAATACCGCGATCAACCTGCTGGTCAATCGCGGCAATATTTTAAATGGCATCGTCGCTCGGGTCTTTTGGGGCGGGGGATGAGGGACGCGCCTGTTCTTATTTTCACAACTAACCCCTGCCGCTTGAATAAGGTTCCACGCCACAGCAAAAAATTTCACGTATCCTGTTCACCCGGCATGATCGCGCGGAAAATAAAGATCGAAAACACTGGATAACATCATGCTCATTATCATGTCCGGCCTGCCCGGCACCGGCAAGACCACCATCGCACAGGCGCTTTGCCGCCATCTGGTCGAGACCGGTGCAAGTGCCTGCTATCTGCGCATCGATACGATCGAGGCAGCGCTCAGCCGCTGCACGCTCAAGATCAAGCCGGTCGAGGATGCGGGTTATGAGGTCGCCTATGGGGTGGCGGAAGACAATCTGCGGCTGGGGCAATATGTGATCGCCGACAGTGTCAACCCGATCGCACTGACCAGAACCGCTTGGCATGACGTGGCCAAACGGGCCGATGCCCGATCACTCGATATTGTGGTCACCTGTTCCGATCCGGATGAGCACCAGCGCCGGGTGATCGCGCGACATCATGGCGGCCCGGCCATGGTCGGGCATGAACAGCCGGACTGGGCCGATGTCACCACCCGTAAGTATGATGACTGGCAGAGCGAGCATCTGTTGCTCGATACGGCAATCGAGACACCCGATGATTGCATCACCCGGATCATGCACACACTGGGGCCGATCTAGCGACCGGCAGGCTTTGGTGTTTCTGCCGGTTCAGCAGCCGGTGCGGCGGCGGAGACATCGAATGGATGCGGATCACTGCGTCCGGCCGGATAGAGCAGCGCCTCGGTAACCCGTGCAGCCCCGTTTGTTGTCACCTCGGCCCCGCCACGGCGATAGGCGAGCCAATCCTTCTCCAGTACCACGCCGCCAACAACCTTGGGCAGTTTCGGCTCATTACCCACGAGGGCTGTGATAAAGAACTCTTCCGCCACCGGCAGGTCGAGCGCATCAGGGTGGCTTTGCAGATCGGTGTCGGACAGGGTCCGTTTGGCGAGCTTGTTGGTATCGGGGTCGACATAGCTGATCTGCAGCTGTGCCACCGACCGGTTGAGCGTATCCAGCGTCTCACGCATCGCGTCAATCGCCTGCCCAGCCGTGTTGAAGCTGTAGGCGTGCCCCGCCTCGGCATCGTGCTCGACCACCATGGCCCAGCCCTTGTCCTCCGGATTTGGCGCAATGACGACGGCGGCAACCGTTTGCGGGTCCACGGCCATGAAATCGGCGGTATCGGCCTGATTCTGTGCCCATAGGCTCGGCTTGGTGCTGACCATGTTGTGATGTTTGGCAATCGCGGCGAGCGTTGTGGAAACCTCCATGGCGCGATTGGCCGGGGTTTCGATCCGCATCAGCCAGGTATCCTGTTTAGTATCGACCAGACGCAGCAGAAACTCGCGTTTGCCGGGCTCCAGTTGATCAGCCGGGCGCTCATCAAGCGCGATTGACTGCAGTTCGCGCGGCTCGCCATTGACCTCGACCCGCATCCGCCCGTCATTCGCGTCGATATCCAGATCTGCCACCGCATCGAAGTTGGCCGCGTCATTGCCATACAGGGTGGCATTCATCACCTCGTCGGCATCTGCATCGGGCGATGTGAGCATGGCACGATCCAGCTGCTCCGGGATCGGGCCGGGCAGCACCATCATGGCCGGAATGTCGATAACCGTATCCTGCGCACCGCGGACAAAACCGTCATGGAGAACATCGCCCTCGCCGGGCTCGAAATCCTCGGCATCCACCGGATCACCGGCGAAATCATCTTCCTCGTCCCAGATGTCCTCATCATCGAGATCATCTGCGGCGTCGTCATCATATTCATCGGTCATGGCGGCGTACTTTGTATGGGGAGAGTTACGAGCCTGCAAAACTCGTCAAGTAACCGGCCCAAAACTGCGCCGGTTTGATGAAAGCCGGAACCCATAACAGTGGATGCCATGGGGATTTTTTAGACAGCCGTGGATTGAATGCAGTAGAGTGATTCCGGTTATTCACCGCAGCAAAAGCCGCAAAAATCATGGCCAGCCAACAGACACAGCATGACCTGACCGGCCTTGTCAGCTTTACCGACACGGTTTCGGACGCGTTCCGGCAGGGCGTCGTTGATACGCTGAATGCCATGCCTGTCGGGGTTATCGACCTGCTGAAACAGGAAGGCTGGAAGTTCGAGTTCGGCTCCCGGTTTCTGGAAGTGGCGCCGCAGATGGCCGACCGCCATCCGCCGGGACGCCCGCGCGGTGTCACCTATGACAGCGTCGGCGGCATGTCGAACCCGCATATCAAGACCCTCTATACCGCCGAGAATATCTTTCAGCCCTGGGAAGGTCAGTGGCAGAAAAACGAACATGCATTTGGGGATCTTCGCCACGAGATCGGGCACGCTATTGATGCTGCGCTCGACCGGCCATCGGAGAAGGCCGCCTTCCGCAAGGCACACCGCGCCGATGTCCGGGCCATGGATGATCAGACCCTCGACGATTTCAGCTACTACAGCGGCACGAGGGATACCCGCGGTCCGCATGAGGCTTTTGCCGAGACCTTTGCAGCTGCCTTTGGTGGCGGTTGTCACGGGACCGAGGTGGCCGAGGTCATGCCCAGCGCCGCCGGGGTAACGAAGCGTATCGTCGAGAATTTCAAGGCCAACCGTCCGCCGCTGCAGGGTGTGGTCAAAACCATCGGCGAAACCTGTGATGAGCTGATGCACGGCGTCACCCATATGCTCGATGGCTGGCGGCACAAATCCGCCCGACAGGATCAGACCGCATCCAATGATGCTGGGGCAGTTCAAGAAAAACGGCAGATACCGGGGCAGAGGATGTAAGCGATGCCCAACTGGAAGTTCAGACTGCTCCACGCCAGCGAGGATCACTCGATACAGGCAGTGGCAACATCACCCGATATTGCCGAAACCCGGTGTTATTTCCGCTATGATCCGGCAGCAGAGGTGATCCACATCACCCTCGCCCTCGACGATCCCGAGGCGCATATCGACAGCAGGTTCAGCCTGCGCCCAGGCACGGCCATTGCCGATATGTCCTTCGAGGAGTTGAAACAGCAGCGGAGCGGCGTTCTCCGCCTGGCAGGTGACACGGCAGAGCTGATTACGCCACACCATCCTGTTGCCGACCGGCACAACACATCCGAACATCCGCTTTGAATTGGCACTTTCTGACAAACGGCGCACAAAGGCGTGCATGTCATTGTCAGGGAAATTGCCATCATGAAGGTCAGCGCACGCAACCGGAAAGACGTCGCCGCAGCCGCCCAAAATCTGCGCGCCTATCGTGACCTCGCCGAGGAAACCGGTGCCATCGGCACCGGCACGCCGCAACACTACCTGACCGAGGCCCGGCACGCGCTGCAATCAGCCCTGCTGCCGCAGCCCGGTGAGCACAGCAACCTCGCCGCCGCCCGCCGCCAGCGCGATGTCCTGCGCGCCACCGATCTGCTGCGCCGCGTCGCGGTACAGTTGAGCGAGAGCGATCCGCAATCCTTCCGTCAGGCGCAAAAGGCCTGGCTACAGGCACCCAAGGCGCATCCGACGGCGAGCGAGATCATTGATGACCGCATTACGCACTGGGCCAATCAGCGCACCAGCAATTCGCGCGACAATCAGGCATATATCGACAAGCGTTTCATCGATCACGTCAGGATCGCACAGGAGCGGATCACCGCCACCGAACAGACACTGAAAGGCGTTGGCCCGCGCCCGATGACACAGGTTTTGGCGATCGAGGCAGCCGCCCAGCTGCACAGCATCGCTTACGCGCAGGAAGCAAAGCATCCGGGTGCCAGCCTGATTGCCCGCCATCCGGCAGAGGACTTCGACGCCCTGCACAACCGGGGCAAACCAACCCCGCCCGCCGCCGGTGCCGCACCGCGTATCAGCAAACCCTGATTGGTGCTTTCTCGCGTTTGAGCCATAACAAACGCCAGCAAAGCCAAATATGAAGGGAGATGTGACGCCATGCGGGTCTATGCGCGCCATAAAAAAGATGTTGCAACTGCACTGACAAATCTGCGCGACTACCGTGAGATTGCCGAAACCCAGGGCGCGATCCGCCCGAGCAATCCGCTCGCCCGTCTGACCGAGGCCCGTCACGCCCTGCAATCAGCTCTGCTGCCACAACCCGGCGTCCACAACTATCAGGACCCGGCCCGCCGTCAGCGCGATCTGCTGCGCGCGGCTGAGGAAATGACCCGTGCCACCCGCGCCTTTGCCGCCGAGAGCGTCGACGGCCATAACCAGTCGATCGAGATGACCGGTTCAGCCAGCGCACCGAGCCTGACCAGTGCTGCCGCCATCGACGACCGGGTAAAGGCAATCGCGGAAAAGACCACCGCACCGAAAACCGAAAATCAGGCCTTCCTCGACAAGCGACTGGTCGAGCATCTGCGCGATGCCACCATCGCCATCACCCATGTCGAGCGCTCGTACCAGTTGAACGGACCGGGTGCGACGACACAGGCACTGGCCATCGCCGCCGCTGGTCAGATCACCGCCATCGCCTATACGCAGGAAGCAAAGCACGAAGGCGCCAGCCTGCTCGCCCGCCATACCGATGACGAGTTCACCCAGCTGCACAAGACACCAACCCCGGCCCCGGCACCAACCGTATCGCCACGGCCAGCACCCGGTCCGTAAGCATCAGCCAATCAGGCGGCTGCCTTGCTGATATCGGCGATGATGGCTTTGGCGGCAGCGACTTTTTCGTCGGCGGCCATCATCAGTTGGTCGGCGGCAATGACGCTTACATCGCTGATGCCGACAAAGCCGAGCACATGGCGGATATAGGTCGAGGCAAAATCAATGTCGCTGCCCGCCGCGGTGCCACCGGATGCCATGACCACATAGGCACGCTTGCCCTCAAGCAGACCAACCGGCCCGTTCTCGGTGTAGTAGAAGGTCTCGCCAACCCGGCAAATCTGATCCACCCACGCCTTCAATGAAGCCGGAATGCCGAAATTATAGGTCGGCAGGCCAATCACCAGCACATCAGCCGCGCGCAGTTCGGCAATCAGCGCGTCGGAGTCCGTGAGCCGGGTGCGCTGTGCGTCACTGCGTTCGGCAGGATCGGTGTAATTGGCATTGATCCAGTCCTCATCAATAAACCCGATCGGGCTGGCCGCAACATCGCGGGTTTTGACAACCGTATTGCCGGTCGCACCAAGCTGCTCAATGACCGCATCGGTCAGCTGGCGGGTCATGGAAGCTGCGGTGCGTGCACTGGCATCAACGCGCAGGATAGAGGTCGGGGTAGCATCAGACATGGGGTGTTTCTCCTGAAACATAATGATGAAACAGCCGAACCCATCGCATGAGGTCAGGCCGTGTTGATCAGGAGAATGGGCCTGAATCCAATGTGTTGGAAGCCATCAAAACAACGACACAGTGTCAAACAGCACTGAACAATAAAGGCAATTTCCGGGCAGCCGGAACGGCCAACCGCCTGCCCCGTTAGTTATGCGACAGCATGAATAATCAAGAGGGCACCCCAGATCATGACCAACCCGGAAATCACCCCTGACTGCCATATTCAGGTCTCCGGCTTTACCGTCGAGCCACCACAGGCAAATGCCGTGGTGACGGCGGTGCTGGAACAGGTTGATGACTGGATCGCCGATTGCGACGGCTTCATCTCCTCCAACATCCATGTGAGCGAGGATCAGCAACAGGTGCTGAATTATGTCCAGTGGCGCGATGCCGCCGCGTTTCAGGGCTTCCTCAACCATCACAACCAGCCCATCCTGCTGCAGGCAATCCGCGACGCCGGTGCCGAGGACATGCACGCCCAGCATTTCGAGCTGGTCGCCTGCCGCGATGGTAATGGCGGCAATGATAACAAAGGCGACAACGGCAGTACGGCAAACTGAACCGACAGGCTGATAGCACGGGATTTATGGTCACCGGTCTGTATCATGGTGGCGAATATTCACCTCAGATACGCGACCGATACCGATAATCATGACCAACCCGCCGCCGCCCCGCCTCAGTGGTGAGGAAAAGCATATCGTCTTCACCTATAACCGGCTGGCGCACAGGTTCGGTGACGAATGGCAGGATGTCAGCCAGATCGAGGCCGACAACCGCCCCTATGAGATCATACAGGCATGGCGGCACCTGACCGCCCCCGGCGGTATGCTGGAAGGGTTCGAGTTTGAGTATTCGCCACAATGGGAAACCGACCTCTATGACCTGCTGACCGATCAGCCGCCGCCCGGCTCCCTCGTCGCCACTCATGGGCCGGAGCGGATATTCCGGGCATGGCAGACCGAGAGCGAAATCATGCGCGAGCGGTTTATCGAGGGCATCCCGCTCAACTCCCCAAGGCGCTTGAAACTCGTCTTTGACTATATGAACAAACAGCAGAAATCGGTGTATTTCCTGCTGTTCCTTACCCTGCTGGTGCACCGGTTCCTGTATCTCGGTGCCGGGTTCGGGAATTCGTTCTGGTTCTCAACCATTCCGGTATGGCTGGTGTTCCTGCATGAGGTACAGAAACGCCCCTGGCGCGACCGGGCGTCCAGCCAGCGCTTTATCTTCCGAATGCAGGCAACCAGTATCGCAACGATAGCCATCGCCATCGTCACCAGAAGCCTCGGCGACGGGCTGTTGAGCCTGTTTTGACGGCTGGTCAGAAGCCGGGACGTTTGCCGGGGGTGGCAGACGGCTTCGGCTTGTCCGGTTCGGCAAGCGGCTGGCCGGTGGCCTGTTCGACGCTGCGGACGAGGTCCTGCCAGCTTGAGGCCATTTCCTGCACCACCTGCCGCTGGGTGGTGATATCCGGACGGCCCGCATCCTCGGGCTTGGTCGAGGCGTAATTCAGCCGGGCAACATCGAGGTCGAGCACCACCATCCGGTGTACGAGGTCATCAAGCGCCGCCTTGTCCGTCGGCACGTCCGGGCTGGCATCGAGGGTGGCATGCAGCCGACCGGACAGGGTCTGCACCCGGTCCATGGCGGCGACACTCTTGCGCGCCTCGGCCCGTTGTTCGGCACCACCGATCACCAGTTGTTCAGTCAGTGGTTGATTCTGCGGCTCAGCCAGTTTCTGTTCGGCCAGTTGCCGTTCGATCCTGTCGAGCGCGGCCTGTACCCCGCGGCTGTCATAGACGCCGGTATCGACCACCCGGCCCTCGGCACTGCCGCCAAGGGTGAATTTGACGCCGAAGATCTGGCCCTCGGTCTTGGGCCGCTGGGTGATTTCCTGAAAGAACGCGCGGTGCTGTTCCGGCATATCCTCGACCACCTTGCGCGCGGTCTCACTCTCCCGCACCAGCGAGGTAACGACCAGCGCGCCGGTTTCCGCCCCCTCCCCCATGCCCTCATGGCGGCTAAGACCGATGGTCAGGCGGCCCTTGGCGCTACCGGCATGGGGGTCATTGTCGGGATCAAGGGTGGCGTAGTAATCGCCCGCGGCATCAATGCCGAGGGTCAGACGGACCAGTTCATCAGCCAACGCGGGCGGGGCGGCGAGGTTTGCAGCTTCAGCCATGGATCACACAACATACATCGGCCAATCATGGCCGGGGGAGATGAGGTTGCGAAAACAGTTAGACCCCGCCAACGCGAAAACCTGAACCCCAAAACCACCCCTTCAACCCTGTCCTGCATTCCCTGCAGGGCGGGTGTGGCTTCTAGAACCGGGAATAAATTATGCTTGCTTTCTATATGATATTTCTGAAGATAAAACCTCTACATTCAAGTTTTTTTGTTTCAAGAAAGCACTAACAGTAAATTTATTTCTAAGCATAAAAGGAGATGGGCCTATCATAACCTTCTTCAAAGACAATCCAGCAGAAAATTTTATTTTTTTAGCCATTACCATTCCATAATTTTTAGCAAAAAAATCGTACTCAGCCTTATCTTCACCGCCATAAGATGTAACTCTCCACTCACACTCCTCTGCGAAACCCTTATGTTTAACGTATGGTGAAGCCTCAGAAATAATTTTAATTAATGCGCTGGCGACCAGACCCGCCATACTTAAATTATGATTGCCATCATTATGCTTAAAACTATTAGATAGATTAATGACAACGCTCCTAAAAACATCATCAAACTCTTTGTCACCAACTTCTGAATAATAACAACGACCCAAATAAACACCATCGGGAACATCTCCCACAGAGAACCCTAACGCTACTCCCTCTCCATGATTAGCATATGCTCGCCATTGACTCAGGCTATCGGCCTTTTCGGTCAAACTAAAAGAGAAAACATTTGAAAATCCTCGAAAACCCGCCTGATAGAAAAATTGCCTTAAATAATTAGCAGATTTAATTACTTCGTCGTTATTTTCTTGCATACTCCGTAAGGAACCTTGCACAATTTCATTAAAGAACCAGTACTCCCCAGAATCATTCTGGTAGCCTAACTCTGATAACCTTAAACTTTGATCCTTAATAATAGAGATAAATGCATCGTATGTAGTGTAGTGCCACAATATTTCTGGAGGATTAGGCACCTCACGGTTCTTTTG
Organism: Micavibrio sp. TMED2; assembly: GCA_002168225.1. Classification (NCBI taxonomy): domain Bacteria; kingdom Pseudomonadati; phylum Bdellovibrionota; class Bdellovibrionia; order Bdellovibrionales; family Pseudobdellovibrionaceae; genus Micavibrio; species Micavibrio sp. TMED2. The sequence continues at coordinate 1,154,566 of NHBH01000001.1, read as the reverse complement.
CTGCACAAACGCAGCAAAAGGCTCAATTATCTTTTCTACTACGCGACTCTGCGAGCCTATTTTCACCCCACCTGCTCCATCAGTTCGCGCCATTCGCGTGGGGAGAGGCCGCTGGTTTCCTGGGTGACGGTTTCGCCGGCGATCAGGCGTTTGACCACGGACAGGCCGGTTTTGGAGAGGTTGACCGCGCCTTCGCGGTATTCCTCATAGGCGGCATGGGTGAGCGGCACCCATTTCTGCAGCACATCGGTCATCGCCTCGGCATAGACGCGGATTTCGTACTGGGCGTGGCTGTCGGCCCGCAGACGCAGGAAGTGCATCAGGTTGTGCAGGTCGGTTTTCCAGTACCACTGGGTATAGGTATTCAGCGTCAAGTTCATGCGCGCCAGTTCACGGGCGAGACCGGTGCGGCTCTCGTCGATCACATTGCCTTCCGAATCCTCGTTCAGCAGCTCCTCATAATGGGCATAGGTGCGGTAGGCGTCATCACGCAGGATATCGAGCACGCGCTGGGCCTGTTCACCCTGCAGCACGGCTTCGTCATCGCGGCCCTGACGGTTGGTCAGTGACTGGGCGGCGAGCTGGTCCGGGGCCGGGATATAGAACTCACGGTCGAGGACGGAGTAGCGGGCGGAATACTCGTTCACATTGGCGGTGCGGTGGCGGATCCACTGGCGCGCGATGAAGATCGGCAGCTTGATGTGGAACTTGATCTCGCACATCTCGAACGGGGTCGAGTGCCAGTGACGCAGCAGGTACTTGATCAGACCGGCATCGGTGGAGACCTTCTTGGTGCCCTTGCCGTAGGAAACGCGCGCGGCCTGTACGATCGCGCTGTCATCGCCCATATAGTCGATAACCCGGACAAAGCCGTGATCGAGCAGCGGGATCGGCTCATAGAGGATTTCCTCAAGCGCCGGGACGGTGGCGCGGCGGGTGTCGTAGCGCTGGGCCTTCTGTTCGTCGATTTCCGCGCGCTGCTCCGGGCTGATCCGGTCTCGCTTTTTACCGACTTCAGAATTTGAACGGTCTGAATCTTTTTGCATTTCAAGCGAAACTTCGTGGTTCACGGTCTATATCCTCAATTTTGTGCAGAGAGGAGCAACTTAGAGATGCGCGTACGTTCACAAAACCGCTGTTTTCAACCGTCAACAGCTAAGATATTCATTTCATTCACGCCCTCTTGATAAGAATCAAAACCCCTTGTTTTTAAAACAAAATTCGAATCGCCATGGTTGTGATTCATTTGTGTATAAATGTCATTTTCCAAGTCCGATTCCGAGAAATTGTCCCTGCCCTTTAACAACCGGGCCGAATGACCTATATCTATCCATGCCGGTTTACCGGCTATGGCGCTAAACGCGTTATGGAATAGGCGTTGTGGACCCGGGGGCAGTACCCGGCGCCTCCACCATTTCCGGGATCACTTGGGGCTTGGCTTGATACAGACCTTGAGTGATCCGGGAAATCCGCCGGATCGATGGGTTGCAAAACCCGTCATCGTCGGGCGGTCCGGGATGGGGGCGAAACAGGATCGACACGCGCAGTAAAGATAACGTTTGTTCCCGGTATGGTACCGCCGTTATCGGGCTATATTATAGTTGCAAACGATAATAACGCAGCTCCAGTAGCACTCGCAGCCTAAGGCAGCGCGTAATACTGAAATTTAATTCCCTAGGCTTTGCCGTCTAGGGTGGGGACCGGAGGCCGCCTAGCAACAGAAGGCCTCCACTTCTCTTTCACGCCAGCTTTTACGGTCGCTCAACCAACCGCCTGTCATTCCAGCGAAAGCTGGAATCCAAGCGCTGCTGTCATCGAGATTCCAGCTTTCGCTGGAATGACGTTGAAGATGACACCGGAGATGACGTGAAAAAAGCGACAGCAAGCGATGGGAAAACGCAAAGCGTTGTTGTTTTCGCCCGCGCAATCGTTAATCTGACCTGATAATATCAAGAGTGGCCCGTTAAACGGCCGCCAGTTCTGACAATGGGTAGAATATATGTCGGATACCGACATGCGCTATGACGTACTGGTTGAGGACGCCCTGCGCGGCGTTGTCAGCAAGGTTCTGCAAACCGTGGCCGAGCAGGGCCTCAACGGTGAGCAACACTTCTATATCACCTTCCGCACCGCCGACAGCGGCGTTGAAGTGCCGGAATACCTGCGCAAACGCTACCCCGCCGAAATGACCATCGTGCTCCAGTACCAGTTCTATGGTCTGGAAATCACCGATGAGTACTTCACCGTCACCCTGACTTTCAACAATGTGCCCGAGCGGCTGGTTATCCCGTTTGCCTCGATCACCGTCTTTGCCGATCCATCCGTGAATTTCGCCCTGCAGTTCCAGGGGCTGGATCAGGATGATGACGAGGATGATGATGGAGAAACACCGGAAGCCGGCAGCATCAGCGAAATCGACGGTGACGACACCGACGGCGATGATGGCGACAAGGTCGAGGGTGAAGAGAAGACCGGCGAGGTTGTCTCGCTCGACAATTTCCGCAAGAACCGCTGACCTGCTACAACTGACCTGCCTTAACTGATCCGCCTCAACCGCGCCTTAAGCAGGCAACCCGCCTGATACCGGCACAGCCACCAGACGGCCTTAGCTTCCATGACCGACAGAAATCCGCGCGATGTCCTGAACTCAGTGTTTCAGGCAGCCCTTGCCGTATGCCTGCCTGACAAGATTGTCGGCCCGGCGCTCGACCGCCTCGACCTCGACCGGGTCAAGGGCCGGATCGTGATCACCGGTGCTGGCAAGGCCTCCGCCGCCATGGGTGCCGCGGTTGAGGCATGGGCGAAGGACAAGGGCCTGTTCGACCGGATCGAGGGGTTGATCGTCACCCGGTATGGCCATGCCGTTGATTGCGAGCGGATCGAGATCGTTGAGGCCGCGCATCCAGTGCCGGATCAGGCCGGGATGGATGCCGCCGGACGGATCAAGGCACTGGCTGAGGAACTGACCGCTGACGATGTTATGCTGTGCCTGATCTCCGGTGGTGGCTCGGCCCTGCTCGCCCTGCCCGCACCCGGCCTGACGCTGGAGCACAAACAGGCCGTGACCAACGCCCTGTTACGCTCCGGGGCCAATATCGGCGAGATGAATGCGGTGCGCAAACACCTCTCGGCGATCAAGGGCGGGCAGCTTGCCGCCGCCGCCCATCCGGCGCGGGTGGTGTCGTTCCTGATCTCCGATGTGCCGGGCGATGACCCGGAAACCATCGCCTCCGGCCCGACCGTACCCGATCCCTCGACCTTCGGGCGGGCGAAACAAATCCTCGGCGATTATGAAATCGACCTGCCCGGCCCGGTGGCCGACTGGCTCGATCAGGCCGAACCGGAAACGCCGAAACCCGGCGACAGCATCTTTGACAAGACCCAGACCATCATGCTGGCCACGCCGCAGATGGCGCTCGAGGCCGCTGCCAAGGCGGCAGAGGAACACGGCCTGACGCCGATTATCCTCAGCGATGCCATCGAGGGCGAGGCACGCGAGGTGGCCAAGGTCCATGCCGCCATCGCCCGACAGGTTCAGAAACACGGCCAGCCGGTCACTGCACCCGCGCTGATCCTGAGCGGCGGCGAAACCACGGTCACCGTGCGTGGCAAGGGCCGCGGCGGGCGCAATGCCGAGTTCAGCCTGGCACTGGCCATCGACCTCGCCGGGGCGGCGGGCATCACCGCCATTGCCTGCGATACCGACGGGATTGACGGGTCCGAGGACAATGCCGGGGCGATCATCGACCCTGAGACCCTGACCCGTGCCAGCGAAGCCGGGATTGACGCCGATGCCATGCTGCGCGGCAATGACAGCTACAGCCTGTTTGAGCAGACAGGCGACCTCGTCATGACCGGGCCGACGCTGACCAATGTCAACGACTTCCGCGCCATTCTGGTGGAGCCAAAAGAATGACCTCTATCCGCAAGCTCGCTGCCAATGATTATGACCAGTGGCATGTGCTCTGGCGCGGCTATAACCATTTCTACCGCGCCGATGTGCCGGATGATGTGGCGCGCAACAGCTTTGGCCGCATGGTGGCCGAACGCGACGGCATGATGGGGCTGGTCGCGGTTGATGACAGCGGCCAGCTGGTCGGCATCGCCCATATCATTCACCACCCCTCCACATGGACCGATGGCGTCTATTGCTATCTGGAAGATCTGTACGTCTCGCCCGCGGCCCGTGGCACCGGTGCCGCCCGGGCGCTGATCGAGGCAATCTACGACCACGCCGACCGGCGCGGCGACGTGGCCCGCGTCTACTGGACCACACAGGAATTCAACGCCCCCGCCCGCTCCCTGTATGATCAGGTCGCAAAACGCACATCATTTATCCGGTATCAGCGAGCCTGAGGGCTTAAAGCGCCTGTTGGGCCAGCAGCAGCAGGTCGTTGGCAAACAGACCGCGACCGATGGTGGTTTCGGCACCGAGTGCGGTTGCAACGGAGCGGAATCCGCCCTGATCGTTGGACAGGGCCTGTATCAGCTGGCGCATGATGGCATCATCACCGGCCATGCTGCCGAGACCGGCGGTATGGCGCGGGGTTGATGGCGTCCAGTTGAAGCCACTTATACCACCGCCACTGCCACCACTATATGATTTACCCGCAGTTGACTGTGCCGGTGCCGGCGCGGTGGCAACCTGTGTCGTACCGGTACTCTCGTCGAACTTGGCCGCGAAGAAATCATAGACCTCGGCCAGTGAACGGGCCTTGCCGGTCGCGCGATCATAGAAAACATTGTGATTGGCGGCGGCCGCCTTGGGCATGACGCTGGCCGCTTCGGTTGACGGGTCGATACCCATCTGCTTCAGGAACTTGCCAGCACCACCGGCACCGAGGAAATGCGCCAGATACAGATCGGTTGAGCCAACATCACGACCGAGCTTGCCCTCAAGGTAGTTCTGGTTTTCCGCCGCGAACTCCGCAGCCATATTGGCCGCTGCCTGCGGGTCGAAACGCAGATCCATGATCTCGCCCTGCACCGCCGCATCGGTAATGCGGTACCGACCGTCACTGCCCTGCTCGATCGCATCGGCATAGGGGCCGAGACCGTGTTTGGCACCGTGGCGGTCGACCATGGCGAGCCATGTCTGGTCGATGAACTGGTACAGCCCCTTGGCCGAGGACGTGCCGGCCGAGGCATTGGTGTTGTAGCTGCTCTCGGCGGAGGCCTTGTGCATCAGGTAGGAAAAATCGACCCCCGTGCGTGCGCTGGCATTCGCGACGGCATTTCGCACATCGCGCGGCGCATTCTCAAACCCTTGAATTAACGCGGGATTTTGCACAAGTGGTTGGGGCACGAAGTCTCTCTTCACCTCTGGGCCGGAAATCTACATCCCAATCAATGCAACCCATATGCCAGTTTCGGGCCGACACCCCTCACGTCTGTTGATTGCCCCCGTGACGATTGATCCCATTACAATTGATGTCATGACAGGCAGGCATCATCCGACTATAAATTGACGAAAAGGTAAGCTGACGGCGCAATGCCCGGCTCATAAGAACGACAGAGCGACCTGCAAAACCGAGGAAACCCGACCATGATCCCCTATCATGCCCCGATCAACGACATGACCCATATCCTCAAGGACATTATCGGCCTTGAGCGCCTGTCATCCCTGCCGGGTTTTGACATGGTGGACGATGATCTGGTCGATGCGGTTCTGGATCAGGCCGGCAAGCTGGCAACCGACATACTGGCCCCGCTCAATACGGTCGGCGATCATGAGGGCAGCGTGCTGGAAAACGGTGTGGTCCGCACCCCCAAGGGGTTCAAGCAAGCCTATGACCATTATGTCGAGGGCGGCTGGAATTCCCTGCCCTTCACCCCGGATTACGGCGGTCAGGGCATGCCCTGGGCGCTCGCCTTCCCGGTACAGGAGATGTGGCAGTCGGCAAACATGTCCTTCGGCCTCTGCCCGCTGCTCAATCAGGGCGCGGTCGATCTGATTACCGAGCACGGCTCGACGGAACAGAAAGACCTCTATCTGGAGAAGATGATTACCGGCGAGTGGACCGGCTCCATGAATCTGACCGAACCTCAGGCCGGTTCCGATGTGGGCGCGGTACGCACCAAGGCAACGCCGAACGGTGACCACTACCTGATCAAGGGCAACAAGATCTGGATCACCTATGGTGAGCATGACTGGACCGACAACATCATCCATCTGGTTCTCGCCCGCCTGCCCGATGCACCGGCGGGATCGAAAGGCATCTCCCTGTTCATCGTGCCGAAGTTTCTGGTCAATGCGGATGGCAGCCTCGGTGAGCGCAATGATCTGCGCTGTACCGCACTGGAGCATAAGCTCGGCATCCATGCCTCGCCCACCTGCTACATGACCTATGGCGATAATGAGGGCGCGATCGGCTACCTCGTCGGGGAACCGAACAAGGGCCTCAGCTATATGTTCACCATGATGAACAACGCCCGCATGTCGGTCGGCTTGCAGGGCGTGTCGATTGCCGAGCGCGCCTATCAGCAGGCGGTATCCTATGCCCGTGAGCGGGTGCAGTCGAAGGCGCTGACCGGCAGTGACGGCCCGGTTACCATCATCAACCATGCCGATGTACGCCGGATGCTGCTCGACGCCCGCGCCAAGATCGAGGCCGGACGTGGCTTAAGCTACCTTGCCGCCACCTATATGGATGAGGCCAATGCCAGCCAGGATGGCGCGCTGAAGGCCGCATCAAACGCCATGGCGGAACTGCTGACCCCGGTGGTCAAGGCATGGTGTACGGATATGGCACAGGACGTCACCGGCACTTGTGTTCAGGTCCATGGCGGCATGGGTTTCTGTGAGGAAACCGGTATCGCCCAACATTACCGCGACGCACGTATCCTGACCATTTACGAGGGCACCAACGGCATCCAGTCCAATGACCTCGTCTTCCGCAAGGTTCTGCGTGATGGCGGCAAGACCATGACCGGCTTCATCGCCGAAATGCGCGATACCGCCGATGCGCTGGCAGCGAAACCCGGTGATGATGCCACGGCCATTGCCGACAACCTCAAGGCCGGCCTCGACCATCTGGAAACCGCAACCGGCTGGATACTGGAGAACGGCAAGGAGCCGGAGGCAATCGCCGCCGGTGCCGTCGCCTATTGCAAGCTGTTCGGCCTCGTTACCGGTGGCTATGTGCTCGCCCGTTCCGCCCTGTTCGGCCTCGACGCCATGAGCCAGCCGGGTGGTGCCAATGGCCGCGCCGACTTCTTCGATGCCAAGCTGGTCACGGCAGTGTACTTCGCACAGAACGTGTTGAGCCAGACCGGCGGCCTCGTCACCAGCATCCGCGACGGCCACCGCGCCATCAACAGCTTCGCCGAAGCGGCCTTCTGAGGCCGCGCGGCGCCGGTCGTTGCCGGATCGTCAAATCGGTAGACATTAAAACCTGTCATTCCGAATTTGGCCGGGATAGCATGGGGTTCGTGAGTTCTGTCACCACCACACCCGCCAGACACCATGCTTTTTCGCCACCGTTTTCCGGTCATCGCCCTGCTGGTCATGCTGTTCGCCGCCCTTACCGGCCAGCACGCCAATGCCCGACAACTGACCATCGGCATCAGCCAGTTTCCGTCCAATTTTCACCCGATGATCGACAGCACTCTGGCCCGGACCTATGTGCTCGGTTTCGGACAGCGGCCGATCACGGTCTATGATGCCGACTGGGAACTGACCTGCCTGCTCTGTACCGAACTGCCGACCATCGAGAATGGCCGCGCGGTACTGGAAGAGCGTGAGAACGGCGAGATGGGTATGGCCATCACCTACACCCTGCCGGAAGAGGCAAAATGGGGCGATGGCACGCGGATGACCACCGAGGATGTTGTCTTCACCTGGGAAGTGGGTCGCCATCCCGACAGCGGCGTGACCAATTTCGAGTTCTTCCAGAACGACATTCTCGACATCACCGTGGTCGATGACCACACCTTCACCCTGCATATGGACAAGGTGACCTGCGAATTTGCCTCGATCAGCGGCTTTACCATCCTGCCCGCCCATCTGGAGCGCGGCACCTTCGAGGGTGATCCCTCCGCCTATCAGGAACGCACCCTCTACGATACCGACACCACCAATCCCGGCCTGTATTACGGCCCGTACCGGATTACCCGCGTGGATCAGGGCAGTTCGGTCGTGCTCGAGCCAAACGAATACTGGTGGGGCAAAAAACCGGCCTTTGAGCGGATCATTGTCCGCACGGTCACCAATACCGCCGCCCTCTCGGCCAACCTGCTCTCCGGCGGCATGGACATGATTGCCGGTGAACTTGGCCTCGCCCTAGATGAGGCGCTGGCCTTTGAGGCACGGGCCGGCAACCGGTTCAACTTCGTCTATCGCCCCGGGCTGATCTACGAACATATCGACGTCAATCTCGACAACCCGATGCTGGCCGACAAGCGGGTGCGTCAGGCGCTGCTCTATGGCCTTGACCGGGAACAGATCAACCAGCGCCTGTTCGACGGTCGCCAGCCGGTCGCCAAATCCAACGTCAATCCGCTCGACAGCGTCTATTATGACGGGGTGAGGGACTATCCCTTCGACCCGGAACAGGCAGCACAGTTGCTCGAGGAAGCAGGCTGGTTCCCGGCAGCAGGCGACGGCATCCGCCGCAATCAGGATGGCGAGGCCCTGCGCGTCACGTTGCAGACCACGGCGGGCAATACCACCCGTGAGCTGGTCCAGCAGGTAATCCAGCAGCAGTGGAAGGCGCTCGGCATCAATGTGGTGATCGATAACCAGCCCGCCCGCGTATTCTTCGGCGAAACCGTGCGCAAGCGGCAGTTCCCGGCGCTCGCAATGTTCGCGTGGATTTCCTCACCACGCAGCATCCCGCGTACCACCCTGCATTCGGAGATGATCCCCAGCCCGGAGAACAACTGGGCCGGGCAGAACAGCACCGGCTACCGGAATGCCAAGATGGATGAGCTTCTGGAGGAGATGGAGGACACCTGCGAACCGGCGGCCAATCAGGCGCTGTGGAATCAGGTGCAGGAAATCTATGCCGAGGATCTGCCCGCCCTGCCGCTCTATTTCCGCGCCAATGCCTATATCCTGCCGAAATGGCTCACGGGCCTGCGCCCCACCGGTCACCAGTTCCCATCGACCTATTGGGTTGAGGAATGGCAGGCGGAATAGGCATCGGGACATCTGCTGAATGCTGACCTTCCTCACCCGCCGCCTGATCGGCGCGCTTATCGTCCTCTTGCTTATGTCGGTCATCGTCTTCGGCCTGATCGGGCTGATGCCGGGCGATCCGGTGGATATGCTGGTCAGCATGGACCCGAGCGTTTCCTCGGCAGAGGTGGATCGCCTGCGTGAACGATACGGTCTCGATCAGCCGCTATATATACGCTACGGCAACTGGCTCAGCGCCGCGATACAGGGAGAGTTCGGGTACAGCCGCCTCTATGGCCGCCCGGTGTTGGAGATTATCGGCGGTGCGATTGCCAATTCCTTCTACCTGCTGATGCCCGCCTTCCTGCTCGCCATCATAATTGCCCTGCCGCTCGGCATACTGGCAGCGGTCAGGGCCAACCGCTTCACCGATTACAGCATCAGCCTCATCAGCTTCGCCGGTATCTCGGTGCCGCCCTTCTGGCTGGCGCTGATGATGATCCTGATCGTCTCCGTGAACTGGCAACTGCTGCCTGCCGGGGGGATAGAAAGCCTCGGTGCCACCGATCTGCCCGGCTGGTTTGACCGGCTGAAACACCTGATCCTGCCGACCATCTGCCTGACCCTGCTCAGCCTTGGTGGCTATATCCGGTTTATTCGCGGGGCGATGCTCGATGTGCTTGATGAGGATCATCTCCGGGTCGCCCGCGCCAAGGGTTTGCGCGAAAGCCGGGTGATCTGGCGGCACGCCCTGCCCAATGCCGCACCAACCATCATCACCATTGTGGCACTCAATTTCGGCGGGCTGTTTTCCGGCGCGCTGATTACCGAGGCGATGTTTGCCTATCCCGGCCTCGGCCAGACCATCTATGGCGCGATTGAGGGCAATGACTACAATCTGGCGCTGGTCGGCTTGCTGCTGGCCACCGCCATGATCCTGATCGCCAATCTGATCGCCGACCTGCTCTATGCCGCTGTCGATCCCCGCATTTCCTATCAGGACGGCACATGAGCGGCACCGACACCATCACCCTCGCCGCCGAACAGGCAAGCGCCGGTCATGCAGACCGGCTGACGCCGCGCCGCCAGATCATTGCCCGGCTGGTGCGTCAGGTACCGGCCATGATCAGCCTGATCGTGCTAATCCTGATCACCGCCACCTGCTTTGCCGCCCCGTGGTTCGAGCACTGGCTCGGCACCACGGCAGAAGCACAGAACCTGTTCGGTCGGTTTCAGCCACCCTCGGCGGCACATTGGCTCGGCACCGACAGTTTGGGCCGCGATGTGTTTCTGCGCCTGCTCTATGGCGGGCAGGTATCGCTCATCGTCGGCCTGACCACTGCCGGGTTTGCCGCCGTAATCGGTACCTTTATCGGCCTGATTGCCGGGTTCTATCGTGGGATTGTCGACAGCCTGCTGATGCGCCTGACCGACATCGTCATCGCGCTGCCGCTGCTGCCACTGCTGATCGTGCTGGCAGCGGTTGACCTGACCAAGCTGGGGTTGAGCACCGATGCCGCCTATGCCGAAACCACGGCGCTATATCGGATCGTGGTGATTATCGCGCTGGTCGGCTGGACCACCGTTGCGCGTCTGGTCCGGGCCAGCACCCTGACCGTACGCACCCGCCCCTATGTCACGGCGGCCACCGCCCTCGGGGTCAGGGATGCAGCCATCCTGCGCCGTCATATCCTGCCCAATGTGGTCTCGCCGGTGATTATCTCGACCACCCTGTCGATCGGCACGGTGATCCTGCTCGAAAGCGTGCTCAGCTTCCTCGGCCTCGGCATCCAGCCACCGGTACCGAGCTGGGGCAATATGCTGACCAATGCCCAGGCGCTGATCTGGAACGCCCCCTGGCTTGCCATTTATCCGGGACTGGCCATCTTCATTACAGTCATTGCCTTCAACCTGCTCGGCGACGGGCTGCAACAGGCACTGAACCCGAAATCAGCGAACCGCAGGACATGATATGCGTTTCATACTGGCAGCCCTGATACTGACAATAACCAGCGTCCTCACCATGACCGCCAAGGCCAATCCGCTTGCTGAATACAGATGGTCTTACCGACCGGTACTGGTCTTTGCACAATCACAGCAGGATCAGAATTTCACAGACCAGATGAGAGCCATCAGACAACAGATCGGCAGCGCATATGAGCGGGATATTATGCATATCAGCGTCGCCGGTGAGACGGTCGATCTGGATGCTGCAGATTTGTCAGACACAGCCCCACAACTATCCTTCGATGCAACCGACCTGCGCCGGAAATATGGCGTAAATGACGATCAGTTTCTTGTCGTGCTTGTCGGCAAGGATGGTGGTGAGAAGGGCCGCTGGGATGAGCCGGTCAATATGGGTGAGATATTCTCGCTGATCGACACCATGCCCATGCGCCAACGTGAGATGGGCAATTATTAAACGTCGTCTACGCCCGCCCCATGGCGCCGCGGTCGACGAGGCGTTCGATGGCCATGTCGACCTCTTTCTTGACCTGATCGCTGACATCGCCGCGCATGGATAATATCTGGTCCATGGCGCGGTTCTTGATCAGTGGGTCTTTCGCCGTGCGGGCGAGAATCTCCAGACCGTTGGGAATGAAGGCACGGGAAATCTGGTTGCGGGTCTTGGCCATGCGCTGAAAGGCGTCCAGCCCGCGACCGTCGGGATAACGCTGGCCGATCATCTCGGCGATATAGAATGGCGTGTGCCAGTCGCTGAAACTGGCATGGACCCGGTGCAGCACCTTCAGCAGCTGTTCTTCCTGTTCGGTATTCAGCCGGTCGAATTCGTAATTGAACACGGCGATCAGGTTCCATGACCCGTTCATGCCATGCAGCCGGTGATCCTGTATCAGGCCGAGCAGCACCTCGAAATCGGCCTGCGGGAATTCCGGGAAGTTGATGATCTCGACACCGAAATTGAACACCACGTCATTGAAGACCTCACCGCTCTTTGCCGCGACAGCCGCATTCATGGCCGCGTTCCAGCGATCTTGTGCGTCTTCTTCCCGATCCGACATGCCTGTGTCTTCCGTCCGGTTGTCAGCCTGCACGCGGCAGAGCGGTTTCGACCAGCTGCGCCCAGTATGATGCACCGATCGGCAGGATGCGGTCGTTGAAGTCGTACTGGGTATTGTGAACCATCGCCTGATGCTCATCATCACCCTGCCCCATCCAGATATAACAGCCCGGACGCTCCTGCAGCATATAGGAGAAATCCTCCGCACCCATACAAGGGTCCATGTCGCGCAGGACATTCTCCGACCCGAGCAGATTACCGGCGACCTGAGCCGCAAATTCTGCTTCATCCACGCTATTGATGGTCGGCGGATAGCCGCGACCGTACCTGACCCGCACCTCGGCTCCCATGGCCTTGCCGACACTCTCGGCGATTGTGGTCATCTCGGCCTCGATCATGTCGCGGATTTCCGGATCGAAGGTACGCACGGTACCGCCGAGTTTGGCCATACGCGGGATGACGTTGAACGCCTCGCCGGAATGGAACATCGTGGTGGAGATAACCGCCTGTTTCAGCGGATCGGTGCGGCGGCTGACCAGTGATTGCAGCATGGTCACGATCTGCGCGCCGATCAGCACCGGGTCGATGCCGAAATGGGGCATGGCCGCATGGGTGCCCTTGCCCTCGATCTCGATGTCGAAGCGGTCGGCAGCGGCCATCATCGGCCCGGCCATGATCGCCGCCTGACCCAACGGCACTTCCGGCCAGTTGTGCATCCCCCAGACCGACTTGGCCGGGAACTTGTCGAACAGTTTTTCCTGAACCATCAGTCGACCGCCCCCATGGCCTTCCTCAGCGGGCTGGAAGATGAAATAGACCGTACCGTCGAAATTACGGGTTTCGGCGAGATATTTCGCGGCCCCCAGCAGCATGGTGGTGTGCCCGTCATGGCCACAACCATGGAACTTGCCCGGTGTGGTCGAGGCATGGGCAGCACCGGTTTCCTCGGTCATCGGCAGCGCGTCCATATCGGCGCGCAGTGCGATGGCATGGTCCTGCCCGCGCTTGTCGCCATTGCCGTGCAGCACACCGACAACGCCGGTTTTGGCGACACCGGTATGGACCTCAATGCCCCATTCGGCCAGCTTGTCCGCCACGATCTTCGCGGTGCGGACCTCCTCGAACCCCAGTTCGGGATGGGCATGGATGTCACGACGCCATTCGGTCATTTCATCGTGGAAGTCGGCAATGCGGTTATTGACGGGCATGGTCGGGCCTTGGTTGTTCTGTTCCGGGTCATTCCGGTTCGGGCCATGCATGTTCAGCGGACCCGAAACCTGTTCTTATTGAACCTAGTCGCGGGGCAGCTGCCGTTCAACCAGCCGGGCCATATAACTGGTCGCGACCGGCAGAATGGCATCGTTGAAATCATAGAGCGGATTGTGCACCGGTGCCTGATGCTCGTCATCGGCCTGACCGATCCAGACATAGGAGCCGGGCGCGTTCTCAAGCATATAGGCGAAATCCTCACCGCCCATGATCGGGGCGATCTCGCGCATCACCTGTTCCTCACCGACAATATCGGCGGCAACCTCACCGGCGATCCCGGTCTCATCCGCGCTGTTGACCAGCGGCGGGTAGCCGAGGTCATAGGTCAGGGTAATCTCGGTGCCATACTGTTTTTCCGCACCTTCGCAAATATCGCGCATGCGTTGCTCGATATATGTGCGCAGATCGGCATCGAAGGTACGCACGGTACCGTTCAGGAAGGCATCGTCGGGAATGACGTTGAAGGCCGAACCGGCATGGAACTGGGTGACGCTCAGCACCGCCGATTTGATCGGGTCGCTATTGCGGCTGATGATGCCCTGCAGGGCGTTATATATCTGATTGCCGATGAAGATCGGGTCGATGCTGTCCTGCGGGCGGGCGGCATGACCGCCACGTCCCTTGATCTCGATCCGGAAATCATCGACCGCCGCCATGGATGGCCCGACACGGGTGCCAATGGTACCGGCAGGCAGTGATGGCGAGTTGTGTAAGCCCCAGACCGAGCGTACCGGATATTTCTTGAACAAGCCCTGCTCGATCATCACCTGCGCCCCGCCGCCAAACTCCTCGGCGGGCTGGAAGATCAGTACCGCGGTACCGGTGAAGTTGCGGGTTTCGGCGAGATATTTCGCGGTACCGAGCAGAATGGTCGTATGGCCGTCATGACCGCAGGCGTGCATGGCACCACCGCGGGCAGAGGCGTAATCGAGACCCGTCTTTTCATCCATTGGCAGGGCGTCCATATCGGCACGCAGGGCAATGCGCTTATCCGCGCCCTCGGCCGGGCCGCCATTGCCATGGATCAGGGCGACAACCCCGGTACCGGCCATACCCTGATGAATGTCATCGACCCCGATCTCGCGCAGACGTTCAACTACAAACCGGCTGGTCGCATGTTCCTCGAAGGCCAGTTCCGGGTTGGCGTGGAGGTGGCGACGCCATCCGGTCATTTCGGGCAGCATGTCTGCGATACGGTTCACAACGGGCATATGTGCGGTTCCTGTGCCATGGCGGGGGATCATCGACAGCAGGTAACTTAAGCGCGCCGATCAATAGAGGCCAGCAGGCAATTTGTCTTTCAGATAGGTTTCCGCATCCGGCGTGTGGGTAAGCATGGCATTCACCCATGCCTGCCGCTCGTGATCGATCACCCGCAACTCCCAGACACAGGCCATGAGGGAGCGTTTGCTCACATCCTCAAACTCCAGCGTGCCGGAGTCGGCCCGGAACAGGGCGCGGCAGCAGATATCACCATGGGCCCACCAGTGCAGCAACAGCCAGATCGCTTCCTCCCCCTCATGCAGGATGGCAAAGCCGAGGCCGTGATGCCCGGTGTCATAGGCCGCAGCCTTCGGGATTTCGGTTTCGGCAATCCGGCGGGCAGTGCCAATCAGCGCCAGTGACGGTGCATCCGCACCATCACGGGCAATCGTATAGGGCTTGATCGCCAGCCCGTCCGGTCGCCACAGGTCGAGCGGCTCAACGCGGCGGGGCTTGTAGGGCTGAAAACTCATCATGAGTCAGAGATAGATCAGCTGCGCCGTGCGGCAACGGCACCACCACAGACAACGAGGCGGTGATTGCCACGATCGGCAACCGCATCAATGTTGTCTGCCGGATTGCCATCAACCACGAGCAGATCGGCAACCGCGCCCTCGGCAATACGACCGCGACCGGTCAGCGACAGCATATCGGCAGCATAGCCGGTAGCCGCAATCAGCGCGTCAATCGGGGTCATGCCGCTGGCGACCATATGGCTCAGTTCACGGGCATTATCGCCATGGGACAGGAGCGGCATACCGCAGTCACTGCCGAACGCCACCTTGCCACCGGCATCGTAGAAACGCTTGAGCGATCCAGCATGGCTGTCGGCCAATGCCTGTGCCTTGCCAACCGTTTCGACCGAGATACCGGCCTCTCCGACCAGATCATCGGCAGCATCGGCCAGCGCACGCATGGCACCCAGTGCCGGAACCAGATACATCTGGGCCGAGACCATGGCGGCAATCACATCATCATCAAGACCGACACCATACAGAACCGTACCGGCACGCGACTGTACCGCATAGCGGGCCGCTTCCGGGTTATGGGCCATGACCGCGCTCGGGCAATTCAGGCGGTGGGCTTCCTCAACCCCGGCTGCTACCTCGTCAGCGGTATAATAGGTCATCGACGGATCGGTACCGCCGGTGGTGACACCACCGCTCGCCGCCAGAACAATCGTGCTGGCACCGCCGGAAACCAGTTTGCGAACCGCCTGCACCACTGCTGGCGCGCCATCGGCAACAGCACCGGTATCATGGCCATGGCCACCGGTTGCCGTGATGGTCTGTCCCGCCGTCATCAGGGATGCGCCCATGAAACGGCCATCATCGAGTGCGGCAGAGACCGCACGGCCCACATCGGCACGACCACCGAGATCACGGACCACACCGACACCGCCGATCAGGCTCGCCTGCACATTCTCGAGCGCGACGAGCGTAGCTGCCGCATCGGAACGGGCCGCTGCCGGTATAAACGGATTTGCCTCGCCGCCATGGGTGACATGCACTGCCGTATCAATCAGGGATGGCAACAGGGTGCCACCGGAGGTATCGACGACATAGCCGGCAAAACCGGTGAACTCCGGGCGCGGCGCAATTTTCACAATCCGGTCGTTTTCGACCAGAACACCATAATTCTCGAGAAGGCGGCCATCGCCATCAAATAACAGGCCACCGCTGTAGAGCGTTTGCATGACGCCTCTGATTGTTGGGGTGAAGCAGAACTGGGATACAACCCTGTTCTGTTAGCCGAGAGTTGGCCCTGCAATCAAGTAATTGACCACAGGCAGACAAAGTTTCCCTTGCGTTCAGAGCCACAAAGTCGATCATCTAACTGTATCGCCCCCTGTGACCCGATGATGAATTGCCATGTCTGACAACGAATTCGATCCGTATCGCGAGGCTGCCTTCGGGGCCGAGAACATGCTCGGCGTGGTGCGGGCACCGGAAATTTTCCGTGAGGGCCAAACCTGGTTCAATGTCACTGAACCACTGAGTTTGCAGCATCTCGAGGGCCGACTGGTCATTCTCGATTTCTGGACCTTCTGCTGCATCAACTGCATTCATGTGGCCGAAACCCTGCGTAAGCTGGAAAAGGCGTTCCCGGAAGAAGTCGTCATCGTCGGCGTCCATTCGCCCAAATTCGACGCGGAAAAAGACCCACAGAAACTGCGACAGGCGATCCTGCGCTATGGCATCAAGCATCCGGTGGTTCATGACCCGGACCGTGAGCTGTGGGAGCAGTATGCGATCAAGGCATGGCCAACGCTGGTTTTCCTGTCACCGCAGGGCACGGTTATCGGCATGCATTCCGGTGAGCCGGACCTGAACGAGATGCTGCGTGCGATCAATGACGTGCTCGACAAGTTCAAGGTCGAGGGCCTGATCGAACCGGTGGAGCTCGATACCGAACGCGAGCGGGCACCACATAACCGGCTGAGCCACCCGTCCAAAATCAAGCCGCTGACCCTTGATGGCGAGCGCTACTGGGCGCTGGCCGATAGCGGTCACAGCCAGATTGTCCTGCTGAACGATCATGGCGAGGAGGTCGAGCGCTATGGCAACGGTCGGCGTGGATTTGTTGACGGCCCGGCAGAACGTGCCCGTTTCCGCCGCCCGCAGGGGCTGATCTGCGGTGACGGCACGATCTATGTCGCCGATACCGGCAACCATGCGATCCGGGTGATCGACCTGAACACCGACACGGTCCGCACCATCGCCGGTACCGGCGAGCGTGGCCTGCCCCTGCAGGCCGGTGAGACCATGGGCCGGGAAACCGACCTTGCCTCCCCTTGGGATCTGGCGCTGGCCGAGGATCAGCTTTATTTCGCCAATGCCGGCACACACCAGATCGGCGTCTTTGACCTCTCCGACGGCACCGTGCGCCGGGTCGCCGGTAGCGGCACCGAGGGACTGCGTGATGGCAAACCGGATGAGGCACAGCTGGCACAACCGAGCAGCCTTGCCCTGACCGAAGACGAGGAGATGCTGATCTTTGTCGATGCCGAGACCTCAGCCATTCGCACGATCGAACTCGCCCATAACGAACAGGTGGGCACGCTGGTCGGTGCCGGTCTGTTTGAATTCGGCCACGAGAACGGCAAGTTTGCGCAGGCCCGATTCCAGCATCCTCTGGCTGTCACCGATGGCGGCGAACGCTGTCTCTATGTCGCCGACAGCTATAATGACACGATCCGTATTGTGGATGTGATGGCGGGAGAGGTTGCCGATTTCGACGATCCCGATCACCCGCATGGTGCCTTCGACTGCACCGATGGCACTTGCAGCCCGCTCAATGAACCGGCGGGTATCTGGGCCGATGGCGAGGATCGGATACTGGTGGTCGATACCAATAATCACCGGGTTCTGGAATACCGCCTCAGCCAGCGCAATTATCGCATCTGGGCGAATTAAACCCTGCCGAAATACCTAACTGGCAAAAAATTGATCCGCGTCAATCTGCCGAATGATCTTTAGAGATATTCTAATTTAGATTTGATGTGCTAGTTATGGTCATCCATCGAGGGTGCCCCTCGCCACGATGACAGTTTTTGGGATCAATCCGGTTATGAATTACGAGCAGTTTTTCCGCGACGACATCGGCGCGCTTAAAGACGAAGGCCGATATCGCGTATTCGCCGATCTGCGCCGTCACGCCGGGCATTTCCCGAAAGCGACATACCGTGATGAAGCAGGTGCCGAGCGCGAAGTCACGATCTGGTGCTCGAATGACTATCTCGGTATGGGCCAGCACCCGACCGTCCTGAACGCCATGAAACAGGCCATTGATGAGGCTGGCGCCGGTGCCGGTGGTACCCGCAACATCAGCGGCACCACCCGCTATCACAACATGCTGGAAAGCGAGCTTGCCGACCTCCATGGCAAGGAAGATGCCCTGATCTTTACCTCCGGCTATATTTCCAACGAGGCAACCCTGTCGACCCTCGGTCGCAATCTGCCGAACTGCATCATCTTCTCCGACGCCAACAACCATGCCTCGATGATCCAGGGCATCCGCGGTTCCGGTGCCGAGAAACACATCTTCCGTCACAACGATCTGGCACATCTGGAGCAACTCCTGAAAGCTGCCGATCCAAACCGTCCGAAAATCATCGCTTTTGAGAGCGTCTATTCAATGGATGGCGACATTGCGCCAATCGCCGAGATTTGTGATCTGGCCGACAAGTACAATGCCATGACCTATCTGGACGAGGTTCATGCGGTTGGCATGTATGGTCCGCGCGGTGGCGGTATCGCCGAGCGTGAAGGCCTGATGGATCGCCTGACCGTCATTGAGGGTACGCTGGGCAAGGCATTCGGCGTCATGGGTGGCTATATCGCCGCCTCTGCCGCGCTCTGTGACTTCATTCGCAGCCATGCCTCCAGCTTTATCTTCACCACCGCCCTGCCCCCGGCTCTTGCTGCAGGTGCGCTGGCCTCGATCCGTCACCTGAAGACCTCGCAGCTTGAGCGTGCGCGGCATCAGAAACAGGCGGCGACGCTGAAGAAAATGCTGATCGACGCCGATCTGCCGGTGATGAGCTGCTCCGAAACCCATATCGTCCCGCTCATGGTTGGCGATCCGAAGCTGTGCAAGCGCGTGACCGATGAGTTGATGGACCGCTTCAACATCTATGTGCAGCCGATCAACTATCCGACCGTGCCACGCGGTACCGAGCGTATCCGCATTACGCCGACCCCGCTGCATACGGTTGAGATGATGGAATATCTGCGCGACAGCCTCGTGGCCCTCTGGGATCGCTGCCCGGTCTATCACGAGATGCACACCGCCCTCGCCGCACAGTAAAAATAGACACCAGTCAAAAAAAGAACCCGCCGCATGATATCCGTGCAGCGGGTTCTTTTGTGCGGAAGTCAACTTACCGACAGATCAATCGTCGTCGATGAAGCGCTTGTGATCGTTGATGAAGCGCAGCGCCACCAGCATGCCTTGCGGATCAATGCCGTGGGCGAGGCCCGGACGGCGGATCGCCTCGACCTCTACGCCAGCGGTTTTCAATGAATCCGCTGCCATCTGCATGGCTTGAAACGGCACCACCTCATCGGCATCGCCGTGGATCAGGACAACCGGCGGCTTGGAGACGATTTCATCAGGCAGGCGGTCGCCACCGACCAGAGCGCCGGAGAAACCGACAATGCCGCCGAGCGGACGTTCGCGGCGCATGCCCACATGCAGCGCCATCATGGTGCCCTGTGAGAAACCGACGAGAAAGACGTCTTCCTCGGTCAGGTTGAGATATTCCATGACCTCATCGAGGAAGCCCTGCAGCTTGGGCGCGGATGCCTCAACCCCGGCGAGCATGGCATCATGGCTGCGATCCTGCAGGCTGAACCACTGATAGCCCATGGGGGCCATATCGCATGGTTCCGGCGCATTCGGTGAAATGAACGCGGCATCGGGCAGCACCTTGGCAATCTGTGGCGCAAGGCTGATCAGGTCGTTACCGTCAGCACCGAGGCCGTGCAGGAGCACAACCAGCTGCTTGGCCCGGCCACCGGATGCCGGTAGCATCGCCGGACCGTTCAGGTGGGTCAACTCGATACCACTGCCAGCTTCCTCGCCCTCATAATCATCATCATAGAGATCATCATCGTCGTACTCGTCGTTTTCGATGGGGAGGTCCTGATCGGTCATAGCGCTCGCACTTTCGAATAAGTAAACATTTTTCTCGGTGTCATGGTGTATAGGTGACCCGTGCCTGCGATACAAGCAATCGGAATGCCGAAAACCATGAGCCAACAGAACCCGCCAGCCGAATTGCCGCCGCGTGACCGCTGTATCAACTATGTGGAGTTTGTTGTCGGCGATATTGCCCGCAGCAAACAATTTTACGGTGATGTTTTCGGCTGGGGCTTTACCGACTACGGCCCCGACTATTGCGAGTTTTCAGACGGCCAGATGAAGGGCGGATTCGCCACTGGTACCCCCGCGCCAATCGGTGGCGCACTGGTTGTACTGTATGGCGACGACCTGCCCGCGCTGCAGCAGGCAATTACTGATGCCGGTGGCAGGATCGCCAGAGAGATATTCGAGTTTCCCGGCGGTCGCCGCTTTCACTTCACCGACCCGGATGGTTACGAACTGGCCATCTGGTCCGCCTGATCCATCATGCCTGTTACCGCTGACCAGCCGAGACTGCGCTTTGCCCCCAGCCCGAGCGGGCGGCTGCATATGGGCCATGCCTATTCCGCCCTGTTCACCTGGGGCGAGGCGGCGCGGCTGGGCGGCGAGGTTCTGTTGCGGATCGAGGATATCGACCATACCCGCTGTCGCCCGGAGCATGTGGACGGGATCAGGCAAGACCTCGCATGGCTTGGCCTCACATGGCCGGAGCCGGTACGCATTCAGTCCGAGCACCTGAGCGAGTACGCCGCGATGCTGGAGCGGTTGAAGGCCATGGGTGTGGTCTATCCCTGCTTTTGCACGCGAGCGGAAATCCGCGCGGAGATCGAGCGCAGCGCCAATGCCCCGCACGGCCCCGAAGGCGCGCTTTATCCCGGCACCTGTCGGGGATTGGGCAAGGCGGAAATTGCCGAACACATCGCCGCCGGTCGACACCCCGCCTGGCGGCTCGATCTGGGCGCGGCACTGGCCCGGATCGGTGACCGAAAACGCCTGCTCTGGCATGACCTCGGCTGCGGTGATGTGACGGGAGAACCGGAACAGCTCGGCGATGCGGTACTGGCGCGCAAGGATATCGCCACCAGCTATCACCTCGCCGTGGTGCATGATGATGCCCTACAGAGCATTACCCATGTGACCCGTGGCAAGGATCTGTTCCACGCCACCCACCTGCATGTGCTGCTGCAGGCGCTGCTCGACCTGCCGCGACCGGTCTATCACCATCATGATCTGATAACCGATGAACAGGGTGTCAGGCTCGCCACCCGTGACAACGCCCGTACCCTTGAGGCCATGCGTGAGGCCGGGGTAACGGCGGACGAGATCAGGCAACGACTTCAAGCAGGCCGTGTCGCGCCAGAAACTCGATAATCACCAGATTGCAGTTGGGTTTAAACTCGTCGGTATCGCGGACAATCGCCGCCACCTCGGCAATTGGCAAGCGCTCGAACTGGCCGACCTCGCCATCGGTATTCTCGGGCACGAAATCCTCTGACAGAAACAGGTCGTAGGTGAAGATCGTGTCATGCTTCAGCCGCTCTACCGGCTCCACCTGCTGGTAGGTGATAATACCGCCTTGCTTTGCCTGTCTGGCCAAGGCTTCGGGCACAGCGGCTTCCTCGGCAGCTTCCTTGATCAGATTATCCATCAGCGACAGGTCCGCAGGCTGGCCACCGGCCACCATATTGTCGCGCTTGCCCGGCTCAACCTCACGGTCAAGGGCGCGTCTGGCGATCCACATCTCCAGCCCCGTCGCCGTTTCCACCACGCCATTGAGGTGAATGCCGAATGACCGGATACCGAAATGCGGGATGGCACGGCGGTCGAGCACGGCTATATCCGGCTGGTCCCACCCGGCGCAGACCCGGTAAGGCTCGTCCCGGAAGCCACCCATGCGGCCATCCGCCTGCATCGCCTCGGCTGCCAGTCGCAACCCCTCTGACCGGCGCGCCGCATCAGTGTCAAAGCCAGGCACCAGCGCATAGCCTGCATCATGGGGTTGAATGAACCCCTGCGCCTGCAGCAAGTCCGCGGTTTCACTGCCGAGCCAGCCAAGCGGCTCCCCCGCGATGATGAATGGCGAGAAACCGGCTGTGGCAGGCTCGAAGTTGTTGAGTGCTGCGATCTTGGCGGCAAAACCGTCAGGCATTGGCTGTGATAACGGCATCAGGCATTTTCCATCGGCTATTGTGATCTTCGGCGGGCCGAGAAGTACACGTCGGATACGCAAGGGATCTGGCGCATGGCCTCGGCCATCACCTCGGCAGTCATCGGGTTCAGACCATCAACCTGCATGTCGATGGTCAGTTCCGGAACCTGTTGTGCATTATGGCTCTGGACAGCGTGAAAGGCTGTCGGCACCAGCCCCCGCTTGGCCACCATTTCGAGCACACGCGGGATCAGTCCGGGGTCAACATGCCCGTGAACCCCGTAGCAGAAGGTGGGCAGATCGTCGCGTCCCGTCGACGGGGAGGTCGATGCGGAAACCGGGGCAGCAGTCTGTGATGTATTGGATAAGTGCGCCTCTACCGTGCGCGCAGAATTGAGCGAAACCATTGCAAAACCTGTTCAAAATCGAATTTTTGATGACGGTGCTTGGGCCCGGTATCTGCACACGGGCACTGGTGCCCGACCCTCGGATCAGAGGATCGGGTTCGTAATTCGAATAATGAAGCGGTTGGCGAAAAGCTGTTTGCTCATATATCAAGTGCTAAGACATTGCCCTTGTGGCGGTCAAGGTATATTGCCTGACCGCATGGCAGCTAACCACGCGACCCGCGTGGCAGAAACCGAGAGACGAGCCGAGAGACGAACCGATGAAAACCACCCTCTTTGTCATGATGATTATTGCCATGCTCGGTGCACTTGTGACGCTGGCCATCGGCCTGTTCGGCATGGCGCAGGGCGGTGAGTTCGGTCGCAAGCATGGTAATACCCTGATGCGCCTGCGTATCTTCTTTCAGGGGCTGGCACTTGCCCTCTTCGCCCTTACCTTTGCTGTCGAGTGATAGGTTCCGCCGCAAATCTTACGTATACGTAAGGCAAGCGATTGACAGGCAAAGCCGGTTCCACCTATCGTCCACTGTGAAATCGTCAATCCCATGCGAGCGAGGTTGCCCAACAAGGCAACTTGCCCTACCTGTTTGCATGTAAATTATTGATATAGAGCCGGAAACACGTCGCCCGCATCGCGCGAGGCACGATCCCGGCAAAACCAAGGAAACGCCGGATCGATCGGGAGGTCCGCCTCTTGACCCCGGCACAACAAGAGTGAGAGGTCGCCGATGAAGGTGCTCGTCCCCGTCAAGCGGGTCGTTGACTACAATGTCAAAATTCGCGTGAAAGCCGATGGCAGCGGTGTTGAAACCGCCAATGTCAAAATGTCGATGAATCCCTTTGACGAAATCGCCGTCGAAGAGGCCGTCCGCCTGAAAGAAGCCGGCAAAGTCGAGGAAGTCGTCGCGGTCAGCCTCGGCGTCCAGCAATCTCAGGAAACCATTCGCACCGCCCTTGCCATGGGTGCCGATCGCGGCATTCTGGTCCAGACCGATGATGTGCTCGAGCCACTCGCCGTCGCCAAGGGGCTGAAGGCACTGGTCGACAAGGAACAGCCAAACCTCGTGATCCTCGGCAAACAGGCGATTGATGACGACAGCAACCAGACCGGTCAGATGCTGGCAGCCCTGCTCGGCTGGGGTCAGGCCACCTTTGCCTCCAAGGTTGAGCTCGGCGATGGCACTGCCAAGGTCACCCGCGAAATCGATGGTGGTTTGCAGACCGTTGAGGTCAAATTACCAGCGATCATCACTACCGATCTGCGCCTGAACGAACCACGCTATGCATCACTGCCGAATATCATGAAGGCGAAGAAAAAGCCGCTTGAGACCATGACACCGGCCGATCTCGGCATCGACACGGCACCGCGTCTGAAAACCCTCAAGGTTGAAGAACCCGCCAAACGTCAGGGCGGTGGCAAGGTCGCCAGCGTTGAGGAACTGGTTGAGAAACTGAAAAACGAAGCAAAGGTGATCGGATAATGAGCATACTCGTCATTGCAGAGCATCAGGACGGCGAACTCAAGTCAGCCACCCTCAATGCCGTTACCGCCGCCAGCGAAATCGGTGGTGACATTCATGTTCTGGTCGCCGGGTCCGGCAAGCAGGCCATCGCCGATGCCGCCGCCAAAATAAGCGGCGTCAGCAAGGTACTCCACGCCGATGCGCCGGAACTGGACAAGATGCTGGCCGAGAACGTGGCACCGATCGTGGCGGATATCGCCAGTGGCTACAGCCATATCCTCATGACCTCGACCACCACCGGCAAAAACCTGATGCCACGGGTCGCCGCCCTGCTCGACAGCCAGCAGATCAGCGACATTTCCGCGGTCGAGAGCGCCGATACCTTCAAGCGCCCGATCTATGCCGGCAATGCCATTGCCACCGTGCAATCCAGCGATGCGATCAAGGTTATTACCGTCCGCGCCACCGGCTTCGATCCGGCGGCAGCCGAGGGCGGCAGTGCCAGCATCGAGGCGGTCAGCGCCAAGGGCGACAGCGGCCTGTCTTCCTTCGTCAGTCAGGAGCTGTCCGAGAGCGACCGCCCCGAGCTGACCTCCGCCGATGTGGTTATCTCCGGTGGTCGCGGGCTTGGTTCGGCTGAAAACTTCGGCCTGCTTGAGCCGATTGCCGACAAGCTCAATGCCGCCATCGGTGCCTCACGGGCTGCGGTTGATGCGGGCTATGTGCCCAACGACTATCAGGTTGGCCAGACCGGCAAGGTCGTGGCGCCGAACCTGTATATCGCCGTCGGTATTTCCGGTGCCATTCAGCACTTAGCAGGCATGAAGGACAGCAAGGTCATCGTCGCCATCAACAAGGATGAGGAAGCGCCGATTTTCCAGATTGCCGATTACGGTCTGGTCGCCGACCTGTTTGAAGCCCTGCCGCAGCTTGATGCAGAGCTTGCCAAAGCACTCTGACCCAACTTGCCGGGATCAGGCATGGATCGGTTATTTGTCTGGCCAGTGGCATCTGGCCAGACAAATCCATGACCACCTGACCGGCCAGCAGGGCACCCTCACCGGCACGGCCAGCTTCACAGAGAATGCCCCGGCAAACATGCATTGGCACGAGCACGGCACGCTCAGCATCGGCACCTATGAAGGCGAGGCATGGCGCGATTACCGGGTGATTCAGGCCGATGACGGTATGACCCGCATCACATTCGACGATGGGTGCCCGTTCTTTGACCTGCCGAATAGTCTCGGGCGGGCGGATATTGACCATTCATGCCCACCGGACCGTTATATCGGCACCATCACTGTTCTCTCGGACAACCAGTGGCAGCTTGACTGGACCATCAGGGGACCGCGCAAGAACCTGACCATAGGCACGGTTTATACCCGCGAACCGTAAGGGCGTTTGCTCGGTGCTGAGCGGCATTGCTCGACAAGAATGCAAAAACCCTGTTTATTGCGTCGCAGCATTATTGTGAAAGATATACCAATGAGTACCACTACGCTGGAAACGCTCGCCATCATCGGCGCAGGTCAGATCGGCACCGGCATCGCCCAGACAGCACTGACCACCGGTTTCAAGGTCATCCTGATCGACCAGTCAGAAGAACAGCTGAAGATAGCAGCGGAAAATCTGAAGGATACCTTCGCCCGAAAGCTGGAGAGGGGTCAGATCGACCAGGCCAGCCATGACGGCTATCTCGCCAATCTGCAGAGCGGCATTGACCTGTCTCAGGTCAGAACGGCCAATGTAGTGATCGAGGCGGTCTCCGAGATCGAGGATGCGAAACGCAGCATCTATAAGGCCATCGCCGCCGATCTGCGTCCCGATGCCATGCTGGCGACCGCTACCTCATCAATCTCCATCACCCGGCTGGGTGCCAGCAGCGACCGGCCACACCGCTTTATCGGCATGCACTTCATGAACCCGGTACCGGCCATGCAGGTGGTCGAGATCATCCGCGGGATCGCCACCGATGATGCCACCTTCGAACTGGCGAAGGCACTGGCTGACAAGCTGGGCAAGAAACCGATCATTGCCGAGGATTTCCCGGCCTTCATCGTCAACCGTGTGCTGCTGCCCATGCTCAATGAAGCGGTCTATACGCTTTATGAGGGCGTCGGCTCTGTTACTGCCATTGATGAAGCCATGAAGCTCGGTGCCAATCACCCGATGGGGCCGCTGGAGCTGGCTGATTTCATCGGTCTCGATACCTGCCTGTCACTGATGCATGTGCTCTATGAAGGCCTCGCCGACAGCAAGTATCGCCCCTGCCCGCTGCTCGTCAAATATGTCGAGGCGGGCTGGCTCGGTCGCAAGACCGGCAAGGGCTTCTATGATTACAGTCAGGACCCGCCACAACCGACCCGATGACTGGCAATCGGTTTACCCGGTCAGTTGGCCGGAGCGGGCATGTCTTCCATCTGCTGGATCAGTTGCATCACCTTGGGATCGGTCCAGTCAACCGGACCGTGAGCCGTGCGGGCAATGACATTATCCTTCATCAGGATATAGGCATGGGGCAGCGCAGCGGTCTGGTTGAAGATACCGAAGGAGTCGTCTTCGGTAATGGTGTAGGCGCGCAGATTGGTAATGCCGTACTTCTCATAGCTCTTCAGAATTAACTCGGACAGGTCACCGATCCGTCTGGAAATTGCCACGGGGAAAATATCAACCCGGCCTTTCAAGTCTTCGGCAACCGTGTCCAGCGTCTGCAGGCTGTGCATACACGCCTCGCATTCAAGCGGATAACCGATAATGATTTTGGGACGGCCATAATAATTCGACAGGCGGGTTCCATTACCGGTTTGGGTAAACATCTGGAAGTCGCGCAACTGCTCGGCCGCCTGTGGCACACGCCACTGGTTGGAGATATATGGCGGTGGTGGCGGTGGCGGTGCAGGCTTGAAATACAAATACGCCCCGACACCGATGCCGATCAGAATCAGCAAGAACAGCCAGTTCTGTTTAAGTTCTGTAAGTAAACTGCGATCTTCTTTTGGCTGAAAATCTGATAATTGGTCGCGCCCGCGCAATGCCCCTGCCCTCATAAAATTCAAAAATCAATATAACAGTATATCGCCGGTTGAAGAACCAGCATGCACTGTTTGTTATAGTTGATGCCCAAATAGCAAGGCTAGAGCGAGCCTTCAAGTGCCTGCTTAATCAGATATGTACCGCGCTCACCATCCCACAGGGCTGGACCGACCACCCGGCCGAGCTCCTTGCCTTCCCGATCGAGCAGGATGGTGGTCGGCAGGCTGAAATATTCGAACTGGCTCAGCGCAGCTCCTGAAGCATCAAGAAAAACAGGTAATTGCAGGTTGTGACGCTCGTGAAAGCTCTGGATCGCGGGCCAGCCCTGATGGTCCACCGACAGGGCAATGACCTGAAACTCTTCTCCGGCAAACTTCTGATTCAAACGGGTCAGGCTCGGCAACTCAACAATACAGGGCGGACACCATGTGGCCCAGATATTCACCAGTACAACCTGGCCCTTGAAGGCTGAAAGATCGCCCCGAGTCCCGTCCGAGGCCTCAATCGGTGCCATGGGTGGTGGCAGCCCTCGGAACTCGACGGAGAAACGGTCGAGACCATCATCGATGAAATACTCAAAATTATCGGTTGCTGTCGGCGCCAGAAAAAAGATCGCCAGAACAACGGCAATAACCGCACCGGCAGCAATACCGAGATGCGCCCATCTGAATTCGTAATCAAAGGGAATGGAGAGCCGCATTGCCTGCGTAACGCCTTAAAACAGATTTAAAAATCAGCTGTCCTGCCGCCGTGCCGCCCGCACATAGGCACCGATCAGCCTGATCACGTCATCGGAGTTCCAGTTGGCATCCCCCTCGAACCGCCCGACCTCACGGCCATTGTGATCAATCAGGATGGATGTGGGCAACCCGCCGACCTCCAGTTCGGAAACAGAATTGCCCGCCTCATCCATGAAAATCAACAGATGCCGCAATTCATGCTGATTATAGAATTTCTGCACCACAACCGAGCCGCGATCCACCGACAGCGGCACCACATCGAATTCGGTCCCGGCAGCACGTTCCTGCAGGGCGTTCAGTGATGGCATCTCGGCGACACAGGGCGCGCACCATGTGGCCCAGATATTCAACAGAACCACCCGCCCGCTGAAATCCGCGAGGCTGACCGGGTTTCCGGCTTCATCAGTTACCGCGATGTAGGGCAGTTCCCTCGGCTCATCATGCAGCTGAAATTTGGCCATTTCCCCCTTGAGAAGGGCTTTTGCCTCCTCAAGTGCTTGCCCCGACGCCAGAACCTGATTAGGCATGGCAGAAAAGAAGGCCACTGCCAGCATTGTGACAAGAGATGCAAGGCGGTAATTCATCATGTTATCTGCCCGTTTTTCCCAGCCCGAACGATATAATCCATGAGCGATCAGTCACCAGTATCACAGAAACCGGACGAAACCGCGACCGGTAACGCCATGTGGGGTGGGCGGTTTTCCGTCACACCCGCCGAGATCATGGAAGCGATCAATGCCTCCATCGGCTTCGACAAGAAGCTGGCAACACAGGATATTACAGGATCGCGCGCCCATGTGCGCATGCTGGCCGATCAAAAGATCGTGTCCACCGATGATCGTGATGCCATCTTGAACGGTCTGGACCAGATCGCCGCCGAAATCGCCGAGGGCAGCTTCGAGTTCCGCACCGATCTCGAAGACATCCATATGAATATCGAGGCACGGCTCGCCGACATCATCGGCGATGCCGCCGGTCGCCTGCACACCGCCCGCTCGCGCAACGATCAGGTGGCAACCGATTTCCGCCTCTGGACCCGTGATGCACTGGCCCGGATCGACAGCGGGCTCAAGGCCCTGATCGAGGCATTGCTTGAGCGTGCCGAGGCAGAGGCAGGGTCGATCATGCCCGGCTTTACCCATCTGCAGACCGCCCAGCCTGTCACCTTCGGCCACCACCTGATGGCCTATGTTGAGATGTTCAGCCGCGACCGCGACCGTGCGCAATCGGCCATGCGTCGGATGAACGAATGCCCGCTCGGTGCCGCTGCCCTTGCCGGTACCGCCTTCCCGATCGATCGTCATGCAACCGCGGCCAACCTCGGTTTCGACCGACCGATGCGCAATTCCCTCGATGCTGTATCGGCGCGCGACTTTGCCGCCGATTACCTCTCTACCGTCGCCATCTGCATGAGCCACCTGTCGCGGCTGGCCGAGGAAATCGTCCTGTGGTGTACGCCGCAATTCGGCTTCATCAAGCTGACCGATGCCTTCACCACCGGCTCATCAATCATGCCGCAGAAGCGCAATCCAGATGCCGCCGAACTGATCCGCGGCAAGACCGGACGCACCTTTGGCACGCTGATCGGCCTGCTGACCGTCATGAAGGGACTGCCGCTGGCCTATTCCAAGGACATGCAGGAAGACAAGGAGCCGGTCTTCGATGCCGATGCCACCATCAGCCTCGCGATTGCCGCCATGACCGGCATGGTCGGCGATATGCAGGTTCAGCGCGAGGCACTCTACAACGCTGCCGGGCACGGCTACTCAACCGCCACCGACCTTGCCGATTGGCTGGTGCGCGAGCTGGGCGTGCCGTTCCGTCAGGCACACCACATCACCGGTCGTCTGGTCTCGCTTGCCGAACAGCGCGGCGTCGATCTCGCCGAGCTGTCGCTTGAGGACATGCAAGGCGTGGAGCCGAATATCAACGATGCCGTCTTTACCGTTCTCACGGTTGATGCCAGTGTTGCCAGCCGCATGAGTTTCGGCGGCACCGCTCCCGATAACGTACGGCAAGCGGTCAGGGATGCCCGCGCCCGTCTTGCCGAAGAGGATTGAGCCCAGAATGACTGCACCATCCGCACCCGATATGCCGAACCGGGGCAAGATTGCCCGGCGCGCGCTCTTGTTCACTGCCCTCTCCGGCGTGGCACTTACGCTCGCGGCCTGTGGCAAACGTCCAGGCAGCCTCAAAATCCCACCGCAGGATAATGGCGTTGTGTCGCGCAACAGTTACCCGCCGCAGGAAGACGATCTATAATTCTTCCAGCCAGATATTTACCCGGTCAAAATACGCATAATATTGCCAGAAAAGCAGAACCACCCGATGTCACACGCTGAACAGACCGATAATTTTGCGCCGCTCTCCCCCGGCTTTGATGCCCATGGCCTGATCGGTTACCGGGATGGCGTCCTGACCATCGACGGGATCAGCGCCGCCGCTATCGCCGAGGCATACGGCACCCCTGCTTATGTTTTCTCACAACGCGCCGCCGAGCGGGCCTATGACAAGCTGACCACAGCCCTCGATGCCGCCATGTCTGATGGTCCGGCGCATCGGGTCTGCTATGCGGTCAAGGCCAATACCAACCGCGCCCTGCTCACCGCATTAGCGACACAGGGGGCCGGGGCCGATGTTGTATCAATCGGCGAGGCCAAGCTCAGCATCGCCGCCGGTTTCAAACCTGCCGATATTGTCTTCTCCGGCGTTGGCAAGCACCCGGACGAAATCACCGAGGCCCTGCGCCTCGGCATTGGCCAGTTGAATGCGGAATCCGTCTCCGAACTGGATGTGATCGGCAGTTGCGCCGAGGCGGTTGGCGTCACGGCCAAGGTGGCCCTGCGGGTCAATCCCGATGTGGATGCCCAGACCCATGCCAAGATTTCCACCGGCAAGATGGGTGACAAGTTCGGCATTCCGATGGACCAGATTGTCGATGCCTATCGCTATCTCTGCGGCCATGACCATCTGACCGCCGCCGGGCTGGCCGTTCATATCGGCTCACAGATCACCGCCCCTGAACCGTTTGAGCAGGCGTTCGCCAAGATCGCCGAGCTGGTCGGCAAGCTGCGTGACCGCGATCTGCCGATCGATCATCTGGACCTCGGCGGTGGCCTCGGCATCCGTTATCGCAACGAAACACCGATTGACCCTGCCGCCTGGGCCAATGCCATTGCCGCGATTGCCAAGCCGCTCAACTGCTCGGTTACGGTTGAGCCGGGCCGGTACATCGTCGGGCCTTCCGGGGTTCTGCTGGCGACCGTCCTCTATGTGAAACATGCTGGCGACCGCCGCATTATTATCCTTGATGCCTCGATGACCGAGCTGATCCGCCCGAGCCTGTATGATGCCTGGCACGAGATCATTCCGGTGATCGAACCCGGTGACAGCGCCGAATATGAAGCCGTCGATATTGTCGGCCCGGTTTGCGAGAGCGGCGATACCTTTGCCCAGCAGCGGGAAATGCCGCATCTGCGTCCCGGCGATCAGGTCGCGTTCCTGACCGCAGGTGCCTATTCCAATGTCATGGCCTCGAACTACAACGCCCGGGTCAAGCCGCCGGAGATCATCATCCATGACGGCAAGCACCATGAGGTACGCCCGCGTGAAGACTTCGCCGCCCTGCTGGCGGGCCAGACCCTGCCGGACTGGCTGAAATAGCCGAACCGACTGAAATAATCGTGATGCGTGGCGGGATTTCTGACCGTTACGACCGGGATATTCGATGCTAGTATGAAGCCGGAAAATCGGCTTGATGCCCTTATCTCGCCGCAGATCGGGATTATGTTACGTATCAGATGGATACAAAACCAACCCAGCCCAGCGATAACCCGACGCAGCGCCTGAGCAATGGCGCGCGTTTCGATGCGCAGGAACGGCTGCAGAAAGTGCTCGCCAGCATTCCATGGTGGCGCAGACTGCAAGCCTACACGACCCTGTGGGCGGAAGCGCTCTGGCCGATTGCCAGCCCGGTTCTGACCGCCCTGCTATTCTGGATCGGCCTTGCCGCCATCGGTGCATTCGCCAATCATCCCGGCCTCGGCCTGTTTAGTATCCTTGCCCTGCTCGGCCTTGGCGGCTTCATGGCATGGCGTGTCCGGCAGGCGACCGCATGGCCCGATACCCGCGCGATGCTGCGCCGGATCGAGGGCGACAACCATCTGGCGCACCGTCCGCTGACCAGCCTCACCGATAACCTCGCCAATGGTGATGATCCGGTCACCAAGGCCCTGTGGCACCGGCATCTGACACGGCTCAGAAACACCCTGCCCAAGCGCCTGCGGGTCGAGGCACCGAATACCCATGCCGCCAGACGTGACCCCTATGCCCTGCGCTATATCGCGGTGATGATGGCGGTTCTCGGCATTGCGGTTGCCGGGAGCGATACCCTGCAACGTCTCGGCAATGCCCTGCGGCTGACGGCCATGGATTTCTCCATGAGTTCCAGCAAACTCGCCTTTGATGCCTGGATCGCACCGCCGGCCTATACCGGCCTGCCGCCGATTTTCCTGACCCGAAGCGATCTTGCCAATAACGCCATGGACGCGGTCGCCGATGCCGACAAGCTGATCGCCGTCCCAGATGGCAGCATCGTTTATGCCCGCATCAGCGGTGAGAAGCTGGACCCGGCCAAGCCACCGACCCTACACATCAATGATCAGGACATTGCCTTCGAGCCCGCCGATCCCGGCCAGTTCCACCTCAAGCATGAACTGGCCCTCCCGGATGAAGCACCGGATGCAGAGGCTGAGAACACCGACAGCAACCGGCTGGCACTGGATTTCACAGCTAGAGGGCGCGACCTCGGTGACTGGGAATTGCTGTTGCTTGAGGACACGCCACCTTCGATCGTACTGAGCGATACGCCATCGGTCTCCGAAACCCAGCTGATCCAGATCCCCTATGCAGCCATTGATGATTATGGCCTGCAGGATATTGTTGCCACCCTAACGCTGAAACCAGCCGTTGAAGGCCGCGATGAACCACCGGTCATGGAGCATGTCATGGGTCAGGCACCGGAAGGCCGCAGCCTCGGCAGACGGGTAACAACCACGGCGCGCGAGGATCTGATCGCCCATCCATGGGCCGGGCTTGATGTCAGCATTCAGATCGCCGCCAGTGATGCCCTCGGCCAGACAGCGGAAAGCGGGCTTGAGAGCCTGACCCTGCCTATGCGGGATTTCCAGAACCCGGTCGCCCTCTCAATTATCGAACAGCGCCAGTTGTTGACCCTGAAGCCGATCAGTGGCCCGGCCATCGCCTCGGAAATCCTGCGCGGGATTGCGGCAGCGCCGGAGGCTTTCAACAATGATTCCGTCATCATCATCGGTCTGTCAGCCGTCGCCACCCGGCTCGAACTCAATAACGAGCCTAACAATATCGCCGAGGTACAGCAGCTGTTATGGGAACTGGCGCTGCGACTTGAGGATGGCCAGCTCGGCATTGCCCAGCGCGCGCTCGAACGCGCCGGTGACAAGCTCGCCGATGCACTTGAGGAAGGCAGCAACATCGAGGCGGAGGAGCTGCAGGACCTGATCGATGCGTATGAAGAGGCCTTGCAGGAATATATGGCGGCCCTGCAGGAAGAGCTGATGGAGCGCCTCGCCCGTGGCGAGCAGATACCGGAACTGCCGCCAGGCATGGAGAACCAGATCGTCGACATGCAGCAGATGGGCGATATGCTGCAGCAACTGCGCGACCTTGCCGAAACCGGTGCCCGCGATGCGGCCCGTGAGATGTTGTCCCAGCTGGAAGAGATGCTGAACAACATGGAGAACGGCGAATTTGCCGAACAGACCCCGGAGCAGAAGGAATTGCAGGAACTGGCCAAGCGCCTGCAGGCACTGACCCAGGAACAGCAGGGCCTGATGGACGATACCTTCAAGGGTCGTCCGGCCAGCCCGCTGGAAGAGTTGCGCAACCGCCTGCCGGAAGGCCTGCTGCCGCCGTCCCTGTTTGAAAACCTGCCGCCCATGATGTCCGAGCCACGCGACAGTGATGACCCGGATGCCGCTCAGTCAGAGCGCGCCCAGCGTAACCAGAGCCGTGCCCTGCAACAGGAAGCCATGCGCCTAGACCTCGGCGATATCATGCTTGATCTGTCGGATGTAACCGAGGAACTGCCCGAAAATCTCGGGCTTGCCGAACGCGCCATGAGTGGAGCGGCCAAGGCATTGCGAGAAAACCGGACCGCCCGCGCCCTGCAGGATATGGGCGAGGCGATTGAGGAACTGCAATCCCTGCAGGACCAGTTGCAGGATCAGGCCAATCAGGGCATGGCCGGCGGTCCCGGTGGCAAGCCCGGTGTCCGCTTCGGCCTTGCGCCATCACAACAGCGCCGAGCTATGGGCACCAATCAGGGCTATGACCCGCTCGGTCGCAATACCAGTGAATATGGTCAGGGCACCGGCAGCGATGTCGAGGTACCGAGTGAGAGCGAGGTGCAGCGCGCCCGCGGTATTCTGGAGGAATTGCGTCGCCGCTCCGGCGAGTTCGACCGGCCTGAGGAAGAGCTCGACTATATTGATCGCCTGCTCGACCGCTTCTGATATCTCTGGGGCTTAATTTCCAGCAGCGGCGGCACTGTCAACCAGTGACACCTCAACCCGCACGGCACGCGGATCGGGATCGATCAGCACTTCCGTAAACGGCACCTCGGCCCCGGCAGCAACCACGCCGAGATCAAGGGTAAAGGTCCAGTTGGAAATTACCTGATCGTCAGCATCGAGCAATTCCGCCCGCAGGGTCGGCAGGCGCTTGTTCTGATCGCTGGTATTGGCAACCTTGCCCTCGACCACCAGAACGGTAGAGCCATTCTCAAGGCTGCGGGTTGAGGTCACCTCGGGCAGTTCCAGCCCCTCAAGCGGTCCGGCGAAATTATAGCCGAGCGCTTCATATACAACCTGTGATTGTGGCAGGGCCTCAATTATGCTCTCACGATAGAAGTGACCGACAAAACCGGTTCCGGCAATCAGGGCAGCAACACAGAGCCAGCCCACGGCCTTTTTCACGCCGCTCGACTGGGCAGCGGCCATATCCGGCATATCCGGGCGGGCCTTGATCGTGCCCGGCAGGTCATCGGCAGCAGCGGCACGGCGACGGCGGCGCTCCCACGGATCTTCCTGTTCTTCCTCGGGTTCGGCGGGGGTATCGGCTTCGGTCTCTTCCTCGACTTCCACCTCGGTCTCGATTTCGACCTCTACTTCGGTCTCTTCCTCGACCAGAACCTCGTCATCGCTCTCGGCGACGGCGACTTCCTGTTCGGCCCCGGTCACATCTTCCTGCGGTGCCTTCGGTGTCGGCGCAGCGGCCTCGGGCTTGGCGAGGAACCACTGGTTGCCACAGCGCGCACAACGCACCTGACGCCCCTCACCAGAGATACTGGATGGCGGGAGTTCGTAGCGCGTATTACAGGCGGGGCAGGCAACAATCATAATTTAGGCTCAGTCACATATTCTATTTGTTTAGGGACTAACGCATGGTCTTTCACCGTGCTAAATGTCATAGCATGAATAGGCCGCATCGTCCGCAGCCACTAATAGCACGCCGATTGATACCGACACCGGTTACCCACAGACCATGACCCCTGATTTGCCCCCCCAACACATGATGGAAGAGGAGATCGAACCACTGGTCAGGTTCGAGGGTGTTGGCCTGCGATATGGCCGAAACCCTGAGGTTTTGAGCGATCTGAATTTCAGTCTGCCAGCCGGTTCCTTCCATTATATTACCGGTGCAACCGGAGCGGGAAAATCTTCCCTGCTGCGGCTGATCTATATGGGTGTACGGCCAAGTCGGGGGTCGATCCGGCTGTTCGGTCAGGATGTGACCCGGTTTTCACGCAAAAACCTGCCTCTGATTCGCCGTCGTATCGGGATTGTGTTTCAGGACTTCCGACTGGTTGACCACCTGAGCGTCTTCGACAATGCCGCCCTGCCCCTGCGGCTTGAGGGTCGCCCCCGCGCCGAACTGCGCGAGCATGTGCTTGAGTTGCTGTCATGGGTCGGTCTCGGCGATGTGGTTGACCAGTTCCCGCCCGCCCTGTCCGGCGGTGAGCAACAGCGCCTCGCCATCGCCCGTGCCGTCATCAACCGCCCGGCCCTGCTGATCGCGGACGAGCCAACGGGTAATGTGGATGACCGGATCGCCGAGCGGCTGATGCGCCTGTTCGAGGAACTCAACCGCCTCGGCACCACCATCATTCTGGCCACCCATAATGACAGCCTGCGCGCCTCGTTCCCGCACCCGTCACTAATCCTGAAACATGGCCAGCTGAAGTATAGTGGCGAGGGTTATGTCGAGGACCGCTCGCACATGACCATGGCCTGGGATCAGGTCGAAAAGACCGTGTTGAGCGCCATGGAGCTGGGCCGAAAAGCCGTCAATCCGGAAGCCATCAAACCGCGCGACGCCCGCCATGAGCTGCACCAGATTCATCATGGCGAGATGGAAAACCAATTCGACTGGAACGAGCCGTAATGCCCAAGCGCACCAAACTCTACCTGAAGCGCGCCCGTGCCCAACTGCGCCTGTTGCGTGCCGACCGTGGCCTGATCCCGCTTGGCGCGACACCGGGTTCGCGCTTCATGCCGTGGATTATTGGCCTGATGGGTTATCTAGGCTGTCTCGCGCTGGCCGCGGTCATCGCCCTCGCCGGGCTGTCTGATCGCTGGGAATCCAGCCTCGCCGCCAATCTGACCGTTGAGCTTGACCCCATCGCCGGGATTGCCGCCGATGAGGATGGCAGGCTCGACCGGGCACTTGATGCCCTCGACGCCATCGCCGGTGTCACCGAGGCGGTTGCTCTGCCGATTGAGGAACAGTTGCGGGCACTGGAACCATGGTTGGAAGACCCGAGCCTGCTGGAAAGCCTGCAACTGCCGATCCTGATCGAGGTCAGTCTTGATCCGGAAACCCCGTCGATCAAACCGGCAGCCCTTGAAGCGGTATTGTCCGGCGATATCGAGGGGCTGCGGGTGGTTGATCAGGCACCACTGGTCGATGACCTGCTGCGCCCGGCGCAAATCGCCGAGGCTTTTGCCTATGCGATCCTGAGTGCGGTATTTCTCGCCAGTCTACTGCTCTGTGCCTTCAGCGCCCGTGCAGCCCTGTCGAGCCATATGCGACTGGTCAGCCTGCTGCACCTGATCGGGGCAGCGGACCGGGATATTTCACGGGAAATCGAGTGGCATATCTTCAAGCGCGGCGGTATCGGCGCTGCTGCCGGGCTGATTGCAGCGATTGTCTGCCTGTTGCTGACCATCGCCGTCATGGGCGAGGGCTGGCCGAGCTTCCTGCCCCGGCTCAGCCTTGACTGGTCGGTCGTGCTTGGTGTTCTGCTGTTCCCGGCCTTTCTGGTACTGCTGGCGGTGATTACCGCCCGCCTGACCGTTATCCGCGAACTATCACGCAACGCCTGATATGACGTTCAAGCTTACCCCGAAACTGCGACTGACAATCGTCACCAGCGCCCTGTTGATTGCTGTAATCGCATGGATCGGCGGGCTGATCCATTTTGCCGAAACCATGCCCGAGGACATTCCGGATAACGCCGAAATCGAGCAGACAGACGCCATTGTGGTCCTGACTGGTGGTTCCAACCGGTTGCAGAACGGCATTGACCTGCTGCGCGATGGCAAGGCACGAAAACTCTTTGTCACCGGCGTTTATCAGGGTGTCGAGGTCAAGGAACTGCTTGGCCTCGCCCGCAATGCGCCGGATGCTCTCGAATGCTGTATCGAGCTTGACTACAACGCCGCCGATACGGTGGCCAATGCCATGGAAACCGCCCGCTGGCTCGAACAGCAGGGATACAGCTCCGTGCGGCTCGTCACCTCGAACTATCATATCAAGCGCAGCATGCTGGAATTCCGCATGGCGGCACCCGAGGCAACCATCATCCCGCACCCGATTGAACCGGAAGATCTGGTCCATGACGGCTGGTGGCACAACGGGCAAAGCCTGAAACTCTATGCCCGCGAATACACGAAATATCTGGTGACCAGCCTGCGTTACGCCCTATACCGGCTGTCACGCTGACACCTGCCCCGTTATGAGCTGTCCTGTTATGAGCTTTCTGGAAATCTGATGAACCGGTTGCTGACCTATATCCACGGCGTGATCTATATCGCCATGACCGGCATTCTGTGCATTGCCTATCTGCCAGCACTGATGCTGCCATCTGATCGGCTGTTGCGGTTTCTGGCCAAGTATTATTTCGGATTGCATGACCGGCTGGAGCCACTGTTCGGCCTGAATGGCAGCATTGAGGGTTGGGAAAACCTGCCGGATCAGCCATGCCTGATCGCCCTGCAGCATCAGAGCGGCTGGGAAACCATGCGTCTGCCGGTATGGTTCCGCCGTCCCGCCATCATCATGAAGGCTGAGCTGTTCCGCATCCCGCTCTGGGGCTGGTATGCGTCAGGTACCGATATGATCCCCATCGACCGCAGCAAGGGCAGTGAAGCTGTACCCGCCATGCTCGCCCATGCCGCCGACCGGATTGCCGCTGGCCGTGACATCGTGATCTTCCCGCAAGGCACCCGCACCCCGCCCGGCGTCAAACGCGACTACAAATACGGTATTGCCAAGCTTTATGAGCACCTGAATGTGCCGGTGGTACCCATCGCCCTGAATTCCGGGGTCTATACGACCAAGATGGGGCTATTCAAAAAGCGGGGCACGATTACCGTACGCATGATGCCGCCGATCGAACCCGGCCTGTCTGGCAGTGCCCTGATGACCCAGTTGCAATCCATGATCGAGGATGAGAGCGACCGGATGCTTGAGCAGGATGGCATCAAGCCAATGCCGCAAGCACCAACGACCGGCAAACGCCGCCAAAAATCAGCCTGAGCGTATGCCCTGCACCGAATGCCAGAGGGTTTCAAGCTGCGGGTCACGGATTTTCATCTGCCGCAGATGGCAAACGGTCTGATCGAGATATTCCACATTGGCCCCGCGCGGACCGACCGAACGGGCAATAATATCCGCAACCTCATCCAGATCATGACCCGGATAATACTGGTGATGATCCCGACGCACCCGGAACGTCACTGCCCGTTGCGGTCCGTCACGCAGGTTGAGCGAAATCAGTGTCGGCTTGTAAACCTCGCTGATCATCTCGCGGTACCAGAGGTATTCGGCGCATTCGGCCACATGCTCGGCCGGAATACGGAACGCCATGCCCCAGCAGGCACCGCCCCGATCCAGACCCAGCACCAGTCCCGGCCGTTCCGGCGTGCCACGATAGCGGTGCGAGAGCACACAGAACCGGCGATGATAGCCACGCAACAACACCATTTCCGCATGGTCATGCCGGATACCGGGGTTCCACATCAGGGAGCCGTAACCGAAAACCCAGATCGGTCGATAAGGTGGCGTATCCTCGTTTTCTGGTGCCAAGCCGTGGCTGCGCAGCCATTCCAGCGCTTCACCCGGCCTGAAATGCCGGTCAAAGGGATCATCAACTCTGCGTTCTAGAACCATAATCTCTGGTGATGTGGATCGGATATGCTGTTACTGATAAAAGACCTGGGAAATGGCGGTTGCCGTCCCATTTAAGCTATATCCCGTCAATGGGTTAAGCTGGCCCGGACAATCAGGATAACACATCAGGACAGGTTCTGTTGGATCAAACCACGCCCCCGGAAACAGAAATTAGAAAACCCCGACGCTGGCTCAGACGCGGCCTGATTGCCGCCACCATTCTGGTGCTGGGCTGGACTGCCTTCTGGTTCGCCTATGCCAATTTTCTCGAGCAACAGGCTGACAACTTCTTCCTTGATGCGGATCAGGAGGTCAGCCAGCAGTTGCGCGCCGGATCACGCCGGATCAGCGGCTATCCCTTCAACTGGTACCTGACGCTGGAGCAACCGGAAATTACCAACCCGGAAACCGGCGCACGGCTGTCGGCGGATGTAGGACGGGTCGGTTTTGGCCTGCCTGAATACCGGAATTTCAGATGGCAGGTTGAGGGCAATATCCGCCTGCGCTTGCCGGTTCCATCCAATAACAGCGAGTTTCCGGTCGGTTATGTGACGGTACAGGCGGCCCGCGCCGATGGTTACTTTACCCTTGCCGATACCGGCCCGCGTGACCCGCATATCAGCCTGCATGATGTGGTGGTCAGCCTCGGCGATCCGCCACGGGTGGCAGGATCGGATGGCACGGGCGATGACGGCACCATCAATCTGGATCAACAACCTGATCCTGCAGCGCCCGATTTCTCCGGTCCGGTTGGCAGCATCACCATTGATACCATCGACATGGCACTGCTCTCGCCGGTCTGGCCTGCGGTGAAAGCCGGAGATCCGGCCCTGACTATCGAGGCCAGTCTGCACAATATCGCGCCCAATTTGGCCGAAGACGATCCACGTCTGGCCGAACTCGAGCGCCGAGCCGGACAGGCGCTGGGCAACGTGATCAACCGGTTTGCCTTTACCGTCACCCTCTATGGCCCGCTGCCAATGGGTGTGCACAGTTATGCGCTCGGTCTCTGGCGTGATGGTGGTGGGGAGGCAAAACTCGACGACCTCGCCATCGAAATCGGGGATGTCAGCCTCTATGGCACCGGACAGGGTGCTCTTGATGGCGATCTGCAACCGGCCGGTTCGCTCGATCTGACCTTGCGCGGGCACAATATCCTGCTCGACCGGCTGATTGCCGAAGGCACGGTAAAGCCGCTGATGGCCGAATTCTTCCGCACCATGCTGCACCATATGATCACCACAGATGACGCAGGCAACGAGGTACTCGAAGCCAAAGTCAGCATTCAGGACCGCTGGTTCCGGTTCGGCAATATCCAACTGATACGGGTACCGCCTGTGATCTGGGCCGGCAGTTCGCGATAAGCGACCGCTTGATCAATCCGCCTGCTTGGCATCGAGGACGCCGCGACGGATCGCACGGGTCTCGGTGAAGCGCTTCTCCAGCACATCGCCCTCACCCCAGCGGATCGCCCGTTGCAGCGCTGTCAGATCCTCGGTGAAGCGCTGGAGAATCTCCAGCACCGCCTCACGGTTGTTGAGGAAGACATCGCGCCACATGACCGGATCGGAGGCCGCGATACGGGTGAAGTCCCGGAAACCGGTCGCCGAATAGCGGATCACCTCGTTCTTGGTTTCCTCGGCCAGATCAGTTGCCGTGCCGACGATGGTATAGGCAATCAAATGCGGCAGATGCGAGGTGATCGCCAGTACCCGGTCGTGATGCTCGGGCGTCATGGTCTCGACCTGTGCGCCCATGGTCACCAGAATGGTTTTCAGGCGCTCAACTGCAGCCGGATCAACATCATCCTCCGGCGTCAATATCCAGTAGCGCCCCTCAAACAGCTCGGCAAACCCGGCATCGGGGCCGGAATGCTCCGTGCCCGCAAGCGGGTGGCCCGGAATGAACTGCACACCCTTCGGCAGGTGCTGCGCCACGTCATTGAGGACGCTTTTCTTCACCGACCCGACATCGGTGACAATTGCACCGGGTGCCAATCCCGGCGCCATGCTGCTTGCGACGGCACCGCAGGCACCGACCGGCACTGCCATGACCACGAGGTCGGCCCCGGCAACTGCTGCCGCCATATCGGTTGTCATGGCCTCGGCCAGACCGATCTGCACGGCACGGTCACAAACCGCCTGATTGCCATCGCCACCGACGATGCTGCCCGCCAGCCCATGCTTCTTCAGCGCACGGGCAATGGAGGAGCCGATAAGGCCCATACCGAGGATGGCGACCTTATTGAAAACTGGAGTGTCACTCATCGGAATTATCCGCCCATTACTCTGGTATCGGCTTGCGGTATGATCACCGGCAGGTGCCGTTTGATCGCATCAACCGTCTCGCGCATATCCTCGGCGGTGCCGATGGTGATGCGCATGCAATGGGGCAGGCCATAACCGCCCACCTGACGGATCAGGATGCCCTCTTCCTTCAGCGCGAGGCGGAGCGGCTCGGGATCATGATCACCGAAATCGGCCAGCACGAAATTGCCAAAGCTGTCATCCACACGGATACCAAGTGCGCGAAGCTGGTCAGTGGTCCATTGCCGCCATTCGGTATTATGTGCGACGGACTTCGCAATGAAGTCGACATCACGGATAGCGGCAGCACCAGCCGCCTGCGCCGCCACATTCACATTGAACGGCCCGCGCACCCGGTTCAGCACATCGGCAATCGCCAGCGGCGCAAAGGCCCAGCCGAGGCGGATACCGCCAAGCCCGTGAATTTTGGAGAAGGTGCGGATCATCACGACATTCTCTGCTTCACGAACCATCGCGACACCGTCTTCGTAATCATTGGCGGTCATGTACTCGGCATAGGCCCCGTCGAGCACCAGCATCACATCGGATGGCAGTCCGGCATGCAGGCGACGCACCTCTGACGCGGGCAGATAGGTGCCGGTCGGGTTGTTCGGATTGGCGATGAAGACCATACGGGTGGCCGGTGTTACCGCCGCCAGCAGTGCATCGACATCCGCCGTGCGGTTGGTTTCCGGTACAGAAACCGGCGTCGCGCCAACCGCCTTGGCGGAAATCGCGTACATCAGGAAACCATGCTCGGTGTGCAGTATCTCATCGCCCGGCCCGGCATAGGCGAGCACCAGCAGCGCGATCAGCTCATCCGAACCGGCGCTGCAGACGATCTGTTCAATCGGCAGGTTCTGCGTCTCGGCGATTGCCTCACGCACCTGATGGGCACCGCCATCGGGATAGATATGCAGTTTGTCCGCCAGCGCGGCGAAGGCGGCGCTCGCCTTCGGGCTGGGGCCGAACGGTCCTTCATTGGAGGACAGCTTGATGACCCGGTTGGCCGATGGCGCCTTATGCTCACCACCAACATAGGCGCTGATGGTCATGATGCTGTCTTTGGGCTGCGGGCCTGAATTCTTGCCGGTCATGGATTGGCCTAACGATGATCGTACGGCCTAGCTGATGGCCGCTTCGGTTGTTGCTGCATCGGTCATAGCAACTGATACCGGGGTAGCGTAAGCCCCAATCGTATCGAGGCTCAGACAAAATTCGCCCAACTCGCGCTGGACCTTTTTCAGGGTCGGGCCGTCGGTCTCAAGGAACCCTGCCAGTTCAATCAGATGCAGGCGTTCATCATCGCTGCCCAGCCCCGGCACCTGACCGAGGAAGGCGGTTACCTCTGCCTTGGACTTGGCAAACACCTGATTGAGGCGGTCGCGGCTCATGCCCTCGGTGAGGTGGAGGGCAATCAGGGTGCGATCATCGCCGGTTGCTTCGGGCGCGAGTTTGGAGACCACCATGCCCAGACGGGTTTCACTGCGGGTATTGCCCGCATCATGGAACGGCAACATGCCAATCACCTTGATCCCCGCCGTATCGCCGCTGACGAGGTTCGGCCACCAAGGGCCT
The DNA here is from genome assembly GCA_002168225.1 of Micavibrio sp. TMED2. Taxonomy (NCBI): domain Bacteria; kingdom Pseudomonadati; phylum Bdellovibrionota; class Bdellovibrionia; order Bdellovibrionales; family Pseudobdellovibrionaceae; genus Micavibrio; species Micavibrio sp. TMED2. The sequence continues at coordinate 1,111,082 of NHBH01000001.1, read as the reverse complement.
TCCTCTTCCGCTTCCGGCAGTGGCAGAACACCGACATTGGCGCTGCCCTCGGTAATCGCGCGCAGCACGCCGGTCTTGGTCGGCACGGGCAGCAGCGGCACCTGAACACCGTAATGGTCGCGCGCCACATCCCAGAGGCCGGTCTGGTTACCGGGCGCATAGACCGCAATCGACAGCGGCCCCTGCATCAGGGTCAGGGTGGAAATGATCTCGCGCCAGATACGGATCAGGGAATTGGTCGGAAACCGGCCCTTGTGCCGCGCCACCAGCCGACGCAGGATCGCCGCCTCACGCGCCGGGCGCATATAGATGTGGTCATCACCCTTGGCCGTGCGCACATGCTCGACAATGGCCGTACGCTCGATGATCAGATCCTGAATCTGGTCATCAATCTGATCAATTTTCACGCGGAGATCGGAAAGGTCGGACATCGACTTGGCTAACGGCTCGCATTCGAGAGGGTGATCAAGGCTGGCAGCTTACCCCGAACTGCGCGTTTTGGCAGCCGGATAAGTGCCGGATACATGACGCCAGACGGCAGTGCGCCCCGACGAAGGTCCGTTATCTATGGACTAAACCGCCAAAAAGCAAAGCGAAGTTGCTGTTGCAGCAATAAAATATTCGCTGACAGCAATTAAGCCATGCACATCACAATGCTGGTCTCGACATATTTGTTGTCGTATGACCATAGCTAAAGACGAAATCATGATTAACCGCAGCATAGGTACAGCCTGACTTTGGGTGCGAACAACCAACAGATGATGTCTGCCCCGACCAGCCCGGAGGCAATCGCTGCCCTGCCGGGCCATCAGGTCGAGCTGGCAACCGAAACGCCCATGCCGCTCGACAGTGGTGAGCAGTTCGGCCCGGTTCGCATTGCCTATACCACCGCCGGTGCGCTCAATCAGGACAAGACCAATGCCATCCTGATCTGTCATGCCCTGACCGGTGACCAGTATGTCGCGGAACTCCATCCGGTAACCGGCAAGCCTGGCTGGTGGGAAGCGCTGGTCGGTCCCGGCAAGCCGATCGACACCGACCGCTTTTTCATTATCTGCAGCAATGTGCTCGGCGGCTGCATGGGGTCATCGGGTCCGCTCGATATCAACCCTGCTACCGGCAAGCCATATGGCACCGAATTTCCGGTCATTACCATCGGCGACATGGTGCGTGCCCAGGCGCTACTGATGGATCACCTCGGGATCGAGACACTGTTCTCGGTCATCGGTGGCTCCATGGGCGGGATGCAGGTACTCGAATGGGCCGCGCGCTATCCCGAGCGGGTCTTCTCCGCCATCCCGATTGCCACTGCTGCTCATCACACGGCACAGAACATCGCCTTTGACGAGGTTGGGCGACAGGCGGTCATGGCCGATCCCGACTGGTGCGGCGGCAAATATCTCGAAGCGGGCAAGAAACCGCGCTCCGGTCTCGCCGTTGCCCGCATGGCGGCCCATATCACTTATCTGTCCGAGCCAGCCCTGCAGCGGAAATTCGGTCGGACTCTGCAGGACCGCGCCGATATCACCTTCGGCTTCGATGCCGATTTTCAGGTTGAAAGCTATCTGCGTTATCAAGGCTCAACCTTCGTCGAGCGGTTTGATGCCAACAGCTATCTCTACATCACCCGGGCGATGGATTATTTCGATCTTGGGACCCATCAGGAAAGCCGACTGGCCGAGCTGTTTCAGGATACGCCGGTGCGGTTCTGCGTTGCTTCCTTCACCAGCGACTGGCTGTTCCCGACCTCGGAAAGCCTGCGGCTGGTCCATGCGCTGAACGCCGCTTCCGCCGATGTCAGCTTCGTCGAGATCGAGACCGACAAGGGCCATGACGCCTTCCTGCTCGATGAGCCGCAATTCGAGGCCATGATCCGTGGCTTCCTCGACGGTGCAGCACAAGATCGGGGCCTGCTGCCGAACCTGAAGCCGAAGGCCGAAGCCACCCAGCTGGAAATGGATGTGGATCGTAGCGTCCGGGTCGACCTGAACCTGATTGCCGGGCTGGTTGCCCCGGAAAGCACGGTTCTCGACATTGGCTGTGGTGACGGTGCGCTGCTGGCGCATCTGCGCGACGGGCGCAGCGTGAAGGGGCGCGGCATCGAGATTGATCAGGGACTGGTACGCAGTGCCGTCTCACGCGGTCTGACCGCCATTCAGGGCGATGCCGAACGCGACCTCGAACACTACCCCGATGACAGCTTTGACTATGCCATTCTCGGCCAGACCCTGCAGGCCATGCACGAACCACGGCGGATGCTGGAGCAGATGCTCAGGATTGGGCGGCATGCAGTGATCTCATTCCAGAATTTCGGCCATTGGCGGGTACGGGCTTCCCTCGGCCTCAGTGGTCGGATGCCGGTGACCAGCGCCCTGCCCCATACCTGGTACAACACACCAAATATCCATTTCTTCACCATCAATGACTTCATTGATCTGGCGGATGAGATGGGGCTGGAGATTGAAGCGGCCAAGGTTGTTCTCGACACCAGTTTCGGCGGCGGTCGCGTGGTTGACTACAAGCGCCTGTCACGCTGGCACAACCTGCTCGGCGAACAGGCCGTGTTCCGGGTCAAACGCGGCTGATCAGCCCTGCTCCACAACACTGGCGCTGATACCACCCATATAGCCATGGGCAGGACGCACCTGACCGGGCACCAGCACCGGACGACCGGTCTTGCGCGCCTCGCGCTGTGGCTTGATCCCGGCAAAGACCTGTTTTGATGCCTCGATCATATTGACCCCGGCGAGTGGTTCAAACCAGCGTTCGCCGAACTCTTCCCATGCCAGAGCACCGGACAGCAGGAAACGGCGCTTCATCGGCGGAATGAACACCGCCTTTGCCGTGCGTTCCGGCACGAAATCATGGGTCCGCAACAGACTGACAAGCTGGCCGACCGAATACGGCACCCCATGGCCGAACGGCGTGTGATCGGCCCGCGCCCAGAAGCCGGTGCGATTGGGCACAATCACCATGACCCGCCCCTGCCCGCTCAGCACCCGCCAGATTTCATCCATCAGCGGTTCCGGCTGGGTCGAACATTCGATGGCGTGGCAGAGGATAATCCGGTCAATCGAGGCATCCTCGAACGGCAGAGCATGTTCATGGGCGAGTACCGCCGCATTCAAGGGACTCTGGCGCGGCCAGTGCATCACGCCCTGGGCTGCCGGCATGACCAGAAACCGTTGGGTGGTCGGCTGTTCGTCGAACGCCTGTAACAGATGCCCGGCATAGCCGAAGCCCATGACCCGCTGGCCGCTGACATCCGGCCACATCTGGCGCAGGCGGCGGCGCATCAGGCGCTGGACAACACGCCCCAGCCGGTCGCGGTAGAAATCATGCAAATCAACGACATCGCGGTACATGGCGTCAGGTTACCATCCCCATGCCGGAAGTCACAGCAGTTGATCCTGAATGGCGCTGATCAGCGGTTCATCCGCCGGTGGCATCGGATAATCGCGTAAACGTGCGGGCTTGACCCAGGCAATTTCCTGCCCTTCCTGCCCGCTCGCCGAGCCACTCCATTTGCGGCAGATATAGAGCGGCATCATCAGGTGGAAATCGGGATAGGCATGTGAGGCAAAGGTCAGTGGATGCAGGCATTTTGCCTGTGTGTGCACGTCGAGCTCTTCCTGCAGCTCGCGGATCACCGCTTCTTCCGGGGTCTCGCCCGGTTGCAGCTTGCCGCCCGGAAACTCCCACAACCCGCCAAGATGCTTGCCATGGGGACGGCGGGCGAGCAGCACGCGGTTATCGCCATCAACCAGTACAGCAGCAGATACCAGCAGGATCGGCTTGTCCCGTTCGCCGACGAGGGCAACCGTTTCTGATGTGGTCATGGCATAATCCTTCCGGGCCGGTGCTATTGGCTGTCACCGGCAAGAGATAACCGAAAATGCGGCCCCTTCAAGCGATTATCCGGTGGCGGGTGCAGATATATCTGATCGCCGATCGCCTCGAACCCCGCTTTCAGCAGCAAGCGTTCGGAGCGGGTATTGTCCGGGTGGATGCCTGCCGTCAGGGTCTGAAACCCGAGCGTTTCGGCAGAGAACGCGGCAATCGCCTCGATCAGTTCCAGCCCGTAGCCCTGTCCCCAGCAATCATGTACCAGCCAGTAGCTGAGCACCGCATCCTCATCGCTGCAGCGGGTGACGCCGACACCGCCGATCAGTCGGTCACCGAGAAACGCATTGAACGGATAGGCAACATCGCGCTGCCAGTTATCCGCGCTGATCTCAATCCATCGGATCGCATCATTATGACCGTAAGGGTGCGGCACCCGCGCCAGCCATTGGGAGACGCGCTGGTCGCCAATCGCCATGGTCAGGGCATCAACATCGCTGATTTTGGGGCACCGCAGACTTAGACGCAGCGTTTTCAGACTGGTTGGCCGCATAAATCAGCTACGATAATCCGCATTGATCTTGATGTAGTCGTAGGTCAGATCGCAGGTCCAGACCCGGCCCTTGCCGCGACCGCTGCCGAGATCGACACCGATCTCGATATTCTGACCCGCCATGTGGGCTGCGACCGGTGCCTCGTCATAATCGGGCACCCGCTGGCCATTGGCCGCGATGGTGATGCCGCCGACACTGACGGAGAGCGCCTGCTGGTCGAAAACCACGCCGGCCTTGCCAGCCGCCATAACGATCCGGCCCCAGTTGGCATCCTCACCGGCAATCGCGGTCTTCACCAGCGGTGAATTGGCGATGCTCATGGCGACTTGACGCGCTGCCTTGGTCGATCTGGCACCAGTTACGGTAACCTCAACGAATTTGCTCGCCCCCTCGCCATCGCGCACGATCTGCTGGGACAAATCCTCCATGACCCGATAGATCGCCGCACGCAGGGTGCTGACGCCACGATCACGCAGGCTGGTCAGTTTCGGATTACCGGCAGCACCGGTTGCCGCCATCAGCACCGTATCGCTGGTCGAGGTATCGCCATCAACGGTGATACAGTTGAAGCTGCGGTCATTGGCCGTACTCAGGATACGCTGCAGCACTGCCTGATCTACATCGGCATCGGTGAACAGGAAACCGAGCATGGTGGCCATGTTCGGGGCAATCATGCCCGATCCCTTGGCGATACCGCTGACCGTCACCGTCTTGCCGCCGATACGGCAGGTGGCGGTGGCTGCCTTGGGGAAGGTATCCGTGGTCATGATGGCCCTGGCCGCCGCTTCCCAGCGCCCGTCGGATGGTCCGAGCTTTGGTGCCACGTCTTCCAGTGCTGCTGCGATCATATTGGCGGGCATCGGCTCACCGATCACCCCGGTCGAGGCAACGAATACCTGTGATGGCGGTACCGGCTCCGGCTCACCCTGCTTGGTCGCCAGTTGGGCGGCGGCATAGACCGTGGCTTCCACCAGCCGTTCCCCGGCATCGCCGGTAAAGGCATTGGCGTTGCCGGCATTGACCACGAACGAGCGGGCAAGACCACCGGCCAGTGCCTTGCGGCACCAGAGCACGGGCGCTGCTGCCGTCTGTGACGTGGTGAAGACACCGGCCACCGGGCAGGAACGCTCGAGTTCGATCAGCAACACATCATCACGACCGCGATAACGACCACCGGAATTGCCGGTGGCAATACGAACACCATCAATCGGTGCCACATTGGGGAAACCGGACGGGGCAAGTGGGGAAACCGCGATAGCCATAGGAAGTATATCCCTGAAACCGGGGGTCAATAATGCTGGTCAACAACGCTTGATAGAGGCAGACGCCTTACTGGCTGGCTGCCGGCTCGCTGTCCTCTTCGGTCATCAGCTTGCCGTCGAGACCATACAGCTCGATCTCCTTGCCATCGCGCAGCGTGTCGAAATAGTCCTGAACAACGCTGGCCGCGATCTGGTTGTGGAGCTGCTCGCGCATCTCTTCCTTGGATGGCGGCTCGCTCTCACGGCGATCCTCGACGAGGATGACATGATAGCCGAACTCGGTCTGAACCGGCGCTTCGGTATAGGCACCGACCTCAAGATTGAAGGCAGCATCGGCAAACGGCTTCACCATACGGTCGCGGGTGAAGAAACCGAGGTCACCACCCTGACTGCTGCTCGGACCGGTTGAATGTTCGCTGGCAAGGGTCGCGAAATCGGCACCACCATCGAGCTCGGTGATGATGGCCTGCGCCTCTTCCTCGGTCGGCACCAGAATATGGCGCGCCTTGACCTCGGTTTCGGCAGTATTGCTCAGCAAAAACTCGTTATAGGCACTGTCGATTGCTTCATCGGTAACCGCTTCTTCAACCAGACGGTCGAGCAGTACTTCGCGCACGATACGGTCCTGCTGGAATTGCACGGCTTTCTGCACTTCCGCATCGCTGTCGAGGCCCTGACGATAGGCTTCCTCGGTCGCCAGTTGCAGATTGGCGAATTGCTTGATCAGTGATGGATAGATGAATTGCAGCGGTACCTGACGAACCTGTGGCGGCAGCGTTTCAACAAAAGCCTGCAGTTTTTCGGCGCGATATTCGGTGCCATCGATCTTGGCAACAACCGGATTTTCCTCCAGCGGCTGGGTTGCCCCGTCATCACTGGTTTCCTGTGCGTTCGGCGCATTGATCGCGACATAGCCGATGGTGGAAACCGCCATGATCACAACCGCTCCCAACAGCAGCAGCGTTGACATACGGGAAGATTTGGCCGGTGCAGCCGCTTCGGTCGCTGCTTCGGTTTCGGTGGTTTTGTTTTCTTTTGTCTGGTCGGCCATGATCTGGATCGCTGTTTAAATAAGGTCATGTCTTGGCATACGAAAACCGTACGCATAATCGGGCGCATTAAGACCACGGCCCGGGTCCGGTTGCAAGCACGGCTTGCGGGTTATCCCCCTGCCGGTTCCCGGCGGAATTGACAGGAACCCGCCAGACTCTTAAGTGAAACCCCTAGAGTATCGGCGTGTGACCACCTATATAGGGGCCACGCGTTTTCAAAAATTGAGTACGTCTCCCTTTTCACGAAATTCAGGACGATCACCATGATCGGTGCCTTGGCCCGCAAAATATTTGGCACACCCAACGATCGGGTGTTGAAATCCATGGCCTCAACGGTAGAGCAGATCAATGCGCTCGAACCGGAATTTGAAGCGCTCGACGACACCGCACTCCGGGGCAAGACGGCTGAGTTCCGCAAGCGCCATGAGGCAGGCGAAAAGCTCGACTCCATCCTGCCGGAAGCCTTCGCCGCCGTGCGCGAGGCCGCCAAACGCACTCTCGGCCTGCGGCATTTCGACGTCCAGCTCATGGGCGGTATGGTTCTGCACCGCGGCTATATCTCGGAAATGCGCACCGGTGAGGGTAAAACCCTTGTTGCCACCCTCGCCGCCTATCTGAACGCCATCCCGGCCAAGGGCGTGCATATCGTCACCGTTAACGACTACCTCGCCGCCCGTGATGCCGAGTGGATGGGTCAGGTTTACAAGGCGCTGGGCCTGACCGTCGGCTGCATCACCGAAAGCGAGTTCGGCAAGCTGGAACGACAAGCCGCCTATAACGCCGATATCACCTATGGCACCAATGCCCAGTTCGGATTCGACTATCTGCGTGACAACATGCAGTTCAGCCTCGCCGATATGGTCCAGCGCGATTTCCATTATGCGATTGTGGATGAGGTCGACTCGATCCTGATCGACGAAGCCCGCACCCCGCTGATCATCTCCGGCCCCTCGGTCGACAGTTCGGAACTGTATATGCAGTTCAATGAAGCCGTTAAAAAGCTTGAGGAAGATGATTACGAGTTGGAGATGAAGTCGAAAGCGGTCTCGCTCACCGACAAGGGTGCCGAGCGGATCGACGATATCTGCCGCGAGATGGGCCTGATGGCCTATGGCAGCATCTATGACATCGAGAATATCAACCTGCTGCACTACGTGACCCGTGCACTGCGTGCCCAGCACGCCTATCGCCGCGATGTGGAATATATCGTCAAATCGGACCGGGTGATCATCATCGACGAGCATACCGGTCGGATGATGGAAGGCCGCCGCTTCGGCGAGGGCCAGCATCAGGCAATCGAGGCCAAGGAAGGCGTGACCATCCAGCGCGAGAACCAGACCCTCGCCTCGATCACCCTGCAGAACTATTTCCGCCTCTATCCAAAGCTGGCCGGCATGACCGGTACCGCCATGACCGAGGCAGCGGAATTCGAGGAAATCTACAATCTGCCGGTTGTCGATATCCCGACCAACAAGCCGATCGCCCGGAAGGATGAGCACGACATCATCTACCGGACCGAGAAGGAGAAGATGGAATCGGTTATCGAAACCATCCTCGAGGCACGCGGCAAGGGCCAGCCGGTTCTGGTCGGCACCATCTCGATCGAGAAGTCGGAGCAGCTCTCGGCTGAACTGAACCGCCGCAAGATCGAGCACAATGTCCTGAACGCCCGCTATCACGAGCAGGAGGCGAGCATCATCGCCCAGGCCGGTCGTCCGGGCGCGGTCACCATCGCCACCAACATGGCCGGTCGCGGTACCGATATCCAGCTCGGCGGCAACATCGAGATGCGCCTGTCGGAAATTCCGGCGGAGCAACTGACCGAGGCCAAGAAACAGGAAATCGAGAGCGAAGTTCTGGCCGCCCGTGAAGCGGTCAAGGAAGCCGGTGGCCTGCTGATCGTTGGTACCGAGCGCCATGAGAGCCGCCGGATCGATAACCAGCTGCGCGGTCGTTCCGGCCGTCAGGGCGATCCGGGTGCCTCGCTGTTCTTCCTGTCACTGGAAGACCACCTGATGAAAGTATTCGGCGGCGACCGCATCGACGGCATGCTGCAGAAACTGGGCGTCAAGGAAGGTGAAGCCATCTTCCACCCCTGGATCAACAAGGCGATCGAGAAGGCCCAGAAACGGGTCGAGGGTCATTATTTCGAGGCCCGCAAGAACATTCTGAAATACGACAACGTCATGAATGACCAGCGCAAGGTCATCTATGAACAGCGTCGTGAGATTATGGCTATCGATGATCTGTCCGATACCATTCAGGACATGCGCCATGAGGTGATCGAGGATCTGGTCGCCGAATGCATGCCGCCGAACGCCTATCCCGAACAATGGAACACAACCCATCTGCAGGATGAAATCCAGCGCATCTTCGGCGTGCCGATCCCGGTTGCCGATTGGGCTAAGGAAGAGGGCATCGCCGATGTTGAGGTCAAGGAACGTCTGCTGACCATGACCGACGAGCAGATGGCCCGCAAGGCCGCCACCTATGGCGCGCCGGTCATGCGCACGGTCGAGAAGAGCATCCTGCTCCAGCACCTCGACCAGCTCTGGAAAGAGCATCTGCTGACACTTGATCACTTGCGTGAAGGCATCAGCCTGCGTGCCTATGCCCAGCGCGATCCGCTGAATGAATACAAGTCGGAAGCCTTCCAGCTGTTTGAAGCCATGCTCAACCGCCTGCGGGAACAGGTTACCAACTCACTGGCCCTGATCACCATTCAGGTCGGCCCGATCGATGAGCATGGAACGACCAAGGCCGTTGCCAGCCTCGGTGGCCAACCGGCTGCAGCAGATCTCGCACCACCACCTGCCGATGAACTGAGCTTTCAGGGACCACGCGACCCGGCGGAAGTTGCCCTTGAGGGCGGTGAGGTAGCCGAGGCCGACGCACCGGAGGTTGTCGCCACTGCGGCCATCGACCCCAATGACCCGTCCACATGGGGCAAGGTTCAGCGTAACGCCCCCTGCCCCTGTGGCTCCGGTCTGAAATACAAACAATGCCACGGGCGACTGGATTAAGGCGACTCACATAAAGACAGGAAGGCGGCTGAAAAGCCGCCTTTTTCTTTGATTGCTGCATTGCACACTCAAAAATTGCGCACAAAGTATCAACAACACCATCTTTCAAAAGAAAGAAATATTATTATAAAAATATGCCTTGCATGAGCATTAAAATATGCGCTTTCATCAATTCCAGAGATATTAATGATAGTCCGAAGCAACTGGAACAGACCGATGAAGAACTTTCCCGCAGGCGCAGCAGCCACCGAAGAAAGCACCGCAAGCATCTCCGGCCTCGCCGGTTCAATGCTGGCAAGCCGCGAGCAACTGAGCCCGGCAGAAGTGCTGCGCTCAATTGGTGAGACCGCTGGCAAGGTTCTGGGTTCCGGTCGTGATTCAGTTCACGCACTGATGAGCAGCTTGATGCCACAACCGGCACCGGCACTGGCCACCGTTCCGGCCCCTGCACAGGAACAGCGGATGAACCTGCAGCGCCGCTTCTGATAGGCCCTGCTGGCATCAGCCAGATAAACAAGTTTCGAAAAAAGCCTGACCACGTGGTCAGGCTTTTCTCATTTCAGGGATATGAGCGGGCTAAGGCTCAGGCTTCCGGGACTTCCACGCTCTCCGGCTGCAACTGCATTTCCGGTGGGCGGATACGCAGCAGCGTGATCTGATTGCGCTGACGGCGCAGTATCTCGAAGCTGAGGCCGTAGAAGGCATAGGTCTGGCCCACCTCGGGGATGCGCCGGGCCTCATGCAGCACCAGACCGGCAACCGTCGAGTAATCCTCGGTCGGCAGCTTCCATTCAAATTCCCGGTTCAGGTCACGAATGGTCACCGAACCCTGCACCAGATAGCTGCCATCGGCCTCCCGGCGCACACCCGCCACCGGGGCGTCGTGTTCGTCATCGATCTCCCCGACGATCTCTTCCAGAATGTCCTCAAGGGTCACCACACCCTGCAGTGCGCCATACTCGTCGATCACCAGAGAGAAGTGCTCACGCCGCTCCCGGAATTCATGCAGCTGGTCAAACAGTGAGGTGGTGTCAGGGATGAACCAGGGTTTGCTGGCGATCTGGCGAATGTCGAGACTGGCAATATCGCTATTGCTGGCCTGCACCGCGCGAAGCAGATCCTTGGAATGCAGCACGCCGATAATGTTGTCGGCCTCGCCCTCATAAATCGGCAGGCGGGTATGGCTCGATGCCAGCATCTCATCGACAATGGTCGCATTGTCTTCCTCGATATTGATCATCGCCACATGGCGGCGGTGGGTCATGATCTCGCCGACCTCGATATCCTGCAGTTCCAGAACCGAGCGCAGCATGGCGCGTTCGTGGCGGATTTCCTCTTTTTCCACCTCATCCTCGGCCCGGTGCAACTCAATGGCACCGCGCAGCTCGTCGAGATTGCCGGCAAAACTGACCTGATCCCCGGCATCGCCAAACAGCTTCAGGATAAAGCGCACAATACCGGTAATCGCGCCGGTAATCGGGGCAAGCAGGAAAACCACCAGTCGGATCACCGGCGAGACCAGCAGCGCCGCCTTGTCCGCATGACGGATGGCATAGGTCTTTGGCAGTACCTCAGCAAAGATCAGCACCAGAATGGTCATGCCGATGGTGGCATAGACAACGCCAGCCTCACCGAACAGCTGGATCATCAGGCTGGAAGTCAGCGCGGTGGCCAGAATATTGACCAGGTTGTTGCCGAGCAGGATCGCACCGATCAGCCGCTCCTTGCTCTCACGCAGGTAATTGACCAGACCGGCACGCTTGTCGCCGGACTCGGCGAGCTGGTGCATCTTGGCCCGGGAGGCAGCGGTCAGGGCAGTTTCGGAACCGGAAAAGAAAGCCGACAGGATCATAAGCAGGGTTACGGCACCTGCTGTTATCCAGATATCCATTGGTTTATCACGCTCGATTGCTGATGAAGTGGACTAGATTTCGATCATCCGTGCCGAATAGGCAAGCAGAAGACGAAAATTCGGGATCAGGCATTCGCAGTTGCCAGCCGGATCAGGAAATCGTCGAGGACGCCGCGCACGGCATCGGTCGGAACGTCACGGGTGATGAAGGCATCACCGATGCCGCGGGCCAGAATGAAGGTCAGCTGACCATCCACGGTCTTCTTGTCATGGGCCATATGGCCGAGCAGCCGGTCGGTGGACAGCCGTTGGCGCCATGCACCCTCACGCGGCAGGAGCGGCATGTCGTGGTCATAGAGATGCTGTTCGACAGAGATCACGTCATCATCGGAACAATAGCCGAGCGCGGCTGACAGCCGGAACGCCAGCGCCATGCCGATCGACACCGCCTCACCATGCAAGAGCGTGCCGTTATAGCCGCCCTCTGCCTCGAAGGCATGGGCAAAGGTATGGCCGAGGTTCAGCAATGCGCGCTGTCCCGCCTCACGCTCATCGGCGGCAACAATGGCAGCCTTGGCGGCACAGCTCCGACGAATAGCCTCAACCAGCGCTGCCGGGTCGCGGTCCAGCACCTTGCGGCCATTGTCCTGCAACCACTGAAAGAAACCGGCATCGCCGAGCAGACCGTATTTGACCACCTCGGCATAACCGGCGCACATCTCACGCGCTGGCAGGGTCGCCAGCGTATCAATATCGATGACCACCCGGCGGGGCTGGTGGAAGGCACCGACGAGGTTCTTGCCGTGACGGGTATTGATGCCGGTCTTGCCACCGACCGAGCTGTCCACCTGTGCCAGCAGGGTTGTCGGCACCTGCACGAAATCGACGCCACGCATGACGCTGGCTGCCGCAAATCCGGCGAGATCACCGACCACACCGCCACCGATGGCAATCACCACGGCACGGCGATCAACACCACGGTCGAGCAGACCTTCGACAACCGTCTGCAGGCCATCCCAGCTTTTGCTGCCCTCACCCGAGGCGACAATAATCGGCTCGGCAAGGCTGGCATCGGTATGGGAGAAGCTGTTGACCACGGTCATCAGGTGATGCTCGGCGACCACCGCATCGACCACCGGCACAAACAGGCGATTGCCGAATTGCGCTGTCAGCGTGGTACCGAGCGTGGACAGCAGACCCGCACCGATGTCGATATCATAGGCACGACCGGCAAGGTCCACTGACAGGCTCGTCGTGGTTGCAGGGTCAGGCACCGTATCGGGGATTTTGTTAACCGTGGGCACCGGCGGTTTCCGGCTGACGGGCATCAGCGTCATCAATATATTCGCCGAGCTGGCGGATCACCTGATCGACCGTATCCTCATGATCGCGGTCACCGGCATCAACGGTGATATCGGCCTGACCGTAAACCGGGTAGCGCTCATCGATCAGCTTTTGCAGGATTTCCTTCGGGTCGCCCTTTTGCAGCAGCGGCCGGGTATTGCGGCGTGAGCAGCGCTGGACCAGCAGGTCGAGATCGGCACGGAGCCAGACTGACACGCCTTCCTGGGAGATCAGCTCACGGGTTTCCGGGTCCATGAAGGCACCGCCACCGGTGGACAGGACCTGTACCTTGCCGTCCATCAGGCGCTTGATGACCTTGCGCTCACCATCGCGGAACGCGGCTTCACCGAACCGGTCGAAAATTTCGGAGATACTGCACCCGGCAGCTTTCTCGATCTCGTTATCGGCATCAACGAAAGGCAGCCCGAGACGGTTGGCCAACCGACGGCCAATGCTGCTTTTGCCAGCACCCATCAGGCCAACCATAACAATAGAGCGATCCAATTTACCAACCGACATCCGTGAAACTCGCCTCAGTGGTTATATTCAGTATGCACGATATGACAGGATAACACCTTATCCCCTCACAGATATGACCGTTCTCACCAATAACAACGGTTGCGCGCGGCACCTTCTAAGGCCTTAAAACCACAAGAGCAAGGGAGCAAACACCCTGATTTGCCGGTTTTTCGGCCAAATCACGTTAAAAATGCCTCGTCACACGCCCTGTCGCCGCTGGTGGTGCGCCTGTCACATTTTGAAAAAGCGCACAGGCCATACCGCTTTCGGTCTTTAAAAAGCCGCAAAATTCAGGCACTCCAGTCATGACTGGTCAAATTCCTTATGAACCATATCTAGTTACCCAAACAACCTATTCCTTGTCGACGTATGACTGAAAATCTGCCCCCCCGCGCCAAAAATCACGAATCAACAGCCATCCTGTCCGGCAAGCAATCCGGCGGTATTCTGATGAAATTCATCGGCTTTCTGCTGCTGATGACCCTGTTGCTGATTGTCGGCGGGGTGATTTATCTCGGCAGCGCCGAATTGCCCGCACCGACCGCCACGGTACAGATCCCGGTTCCCGACAATGCCATCCAGCGCCAATAAATTCGGCTTTCTGCTCGTCAGCAGTGCCATCGGTCTGTTTGCGGCCCTTAGCGCCGGACAGGGCCATGCACAGGGTATTACCGCCACCGAACTGCGCCCCGTGCCCCTCAGCGGTGATAGCGCCGGACGGGCGACGGGCATCGGTATTCTCGATCCCGGTCGCAATGGCGGCATGGATATCAGCCTCTGGCAAGGGGCCGATGCCGGGCTGATCACCACCATGATCGGCGGTATCTCCGCCAACACCCAAATCCCGGCGATCCGTGACCTCGCCCGACGTGTGCTGTCGAGCACCGCCCGCCCGCCGGAAGGGGCGGGCAGCGATTTTGACATCGCCCGGGTCGAGGGGCTGTTGCGCCTCGGCTATTTCCGACAAGCCCAGCAACTGGCCCATTCTATTGCCCCGCGTCAGCCTGCTGCCGGTGATCGGTTGCGCGCGACCGCTGCCCTGCTCGACGGCAATGCCAGCATCGCCTGTGATACGCTGCGGGAAACCGACCGCGATAATGATACTGCCAACGGGTTCTGGGATCGTGTCGATCTGTTCTGCCAGATCGAGGAAGGCAACAGCGGTGCCGTCAACTTCCTGAGCAACATCCTGCGCGAGGCGGGCATCGCCTCCGAGGACACGCTTGCCGCCGCTGCCGCCCTCGCCGCGGGCACCAAACTCGAAGCCGGTTTTGTTGAAACAGAATTGGGCGCTGTTGATCCCATTGATGCGCCGGTTGCGTTCGTTCTGCTGGCGAAAGCCGGCCTTACCCTCGGCCCGGATGCCTCGCTGCTGCAGCGTGCCGTCTGGCTCAACCAGCAGCTAAGCGATCTGAAATCTGTCGACGGTGCACTCACAGCCCTGATCGATCTCGCCCGCGCCGGATGGCTGAGCGACAGCGAATTGCGTGATGGCTTCAAGGCCGCGGGATTTGTCTCTGCCGACCTCGCCGATCCACTGGCTGATCCGACAACACCGGTGGCCGTCCTGCTCGCCGCTGCCGATGCTGAATCCCTCGAGGCGATCAAGACACAGCTGATTGCGCGGGCATGGGAACAGTCACGCCCGATCGAAGGCGCGCTCCTGCCCTATTTCGCCGGCATCATCCGCTCGCTCCAGCCAGCGCCCGGCACCGAGGCCATCGCCCCGACAGCCTTCATGCTGCTGCATGGCACCGGGTCGGTGGATGAGGCATCGCTCTGGTTGCGACAGGCAGGCACCCACCCGGCAACACAGGTCGGCAACTTCGCCCGCCAGTTGGCCATGCACCGGACCAGCACACCGGTACTGGCCAACCAGCCGGAACTGCAAGCCCTGCAACCGGTCGCACAAGCCATAACCGCCGGTCTCGGCCTGACATCACGCGCAAATATTCTCGCCAGCCAGTTCGGCGGCAATGATGTTTCGGCAGCGGCCCTCGCGGTTCTGCACAGCAGCGGCAACGGCACACAGGGCACCGGCCAGGCCTTGCTCGCGACCCTGCTGCTGACCGGCGACAAGCCGCTGGCGTCGCTGTCGCCATTTCTGCTGATGGAAACGATCAATACGCTGGTCCGCCTCGGACTGGTGGAAGAGGCCCAGACACTGGCGCAGCATGCCATTCTGGCCACGGCAACCGATCAGGGCATCGATGGCATCGACACCAGCGAATAAGCCCGCCAGCAACAAACCCGCACAGCCTGCCCTGCCCGGACAGGTCGATGCCTTTCTCGACATGCTGACCGCCGAACGCGGGGCGAGCGAGAATACCAAGGCTGCCTATCGCCGCGACCTGCAGGACCTCGTGCTGTATCTGACGCCGCGCAAGATCGGCATCAGCGATGCCAGCAGCGATGATCTGCACGGCTATTTCAGTGACCTCGCCGGACGGCAGGGGCAGCAGAACCCGCGTACCGCCGCACGGCGGTTGTCCGCGTTCCGCCAGTTCTACAAGTTTCTGGTTTCGGAAAAGCTGCGGGTCGATGACCCGAGCCGCCATATCTCGCCACCCAAACCCGGCAGACCACTGCCGAAAACCCTGAGCGAGGAAGAGGTAACCGCACTGATCGACGCGACCGGCAAATGGTCGGATGAAGACCAGATGCGGCTGATCTGCCTGCTGGAACTGCTCTATGCCACCGGCCTCAGGGTTTCGGAACTGGTCGGCATGAAGCTGACATCCTTCGACCGTGAACTGCAGATGATCACGGTACGCGGCAAAGGTGGCCGTGAGCGCATCGTCCCCCTCGGCGATGGTGCCCGCTCAGCGCTCGCCCGGTATCTGCCCGTGCGCGGTGCCTATCTGCCCGCAGGACAGAAGCCCGAGGATAATCCGTGGCTGTTTCCATCAACCCGCGCCAGTGCCGGGCATCTGACCCGCCAGCGCTTCGGCCAACTGGTCAAGGAACTGGCGCTGGAAGCCGGGATCAATCCGGGCAAGATCAGTCCGCATGTGCTGCGCCATGCCTTTGCTACCCATCTGCTCGATCACGGTGCCGACCTGCGCGTGGTGCAGCAACTGCTCGGCCATGCCGATATCGCGACGACCCAGATCTATACCCATGTCTCGGGCGATCGGCTGCGCAAGGCCGTGGTGGAGAACCATCCGCTCGCCCAAACCGGCGATAAAACCTGACGGCAACCGGGCAACACCCGCAATATACCGGCTTCACAGGCGCTGTTGCCGATAGCCCGCTCCCCGATCCGTGTTATGATAACGGGTCTTATAAACTCTCTCCGTGGCGGGTCTGAAACCCATGATTTTGACAACACTTGAATATGTACCGGGCGCCCGTGTCGCCAAGCATCTGGGCGTGGTACAGGGCAGCACCGTGCGCGCCAAACACATCGGTCGTGACTTGATGGCCGGACTAAAGAACCTCGTTGGTGGCGAGTTGAAGGGCTATACCGAACTGCTCCGTGACAGCCGGGAAGAAGCAGTGAAGCGCATGGAAGCCCAGGCCGAGGCCATTGGCGCCAACGCCGTGCTGAATATCCGTTTCGCCACATCATCGGTTACCCAGGGCGCATCAGAGCTCATGGCTTATGGTACAGCGGTCGTGCTGAAAAAGGCGGAACCGCAGATCAATGAGTGAGCTGATACTGGTTGCCGTCATGGCTGTCGTGGCATTGATCACCGGCACATTTCTGGAAAAACGGCACTACAAGAGCATTTACGAGCGTGAGGAAAAGCTGCGCAAAATTGTGACGGTGTCCTCGAAACATGTTCCCGACCTGCCCTATACGCCGCAAATTGCACTGGTCCGTGGCTCAGCCGTCATTTCCATCGATTATTTCAAGCGCCTGCTGGCCGGTCTGCGCATGATCGTTGGCGGTCGCCTGAGTGCCTATGAGAGCCTGATCGACCGCAGCCGCCGCGAGGCAATCCTGCGCATGAAGGAAGAGGCAGAAGCTCTCGGTGCCGATATGATCTTTAATGTCAGGATGGAAACATCATCTGTATTCAAGGGCGGGAAGAAGAGCACAGGCTCCATCGAGGTGCTGGCCTATGGTACGGCACTGATCCCGAACAGGAAAAAACGACGCCCTGCCGTTACCGGCAGTTGAGCAAGGCATCAAAACCAATCGCTTGAGAAGGGCAGTTCCGAGCAGTGGTAAAATATGAAAACCCGCATATCCCGGATCATATGAACCGGAGCCAGACCAACCCCCTATGGGATTTCACCCTGCTGGGCCTGCTGGTAATAGGCACTATTGCGGCTCTGGTGTTCCTCGCCTTTGTGATCGGCGGATTTCTGGGACGGCTGATACCGTTCAGCGGCGAGCAATGGATTGTACGCCAGATCAACCCTGACTGGCTGGAACGTCCCACCACCGGCAAGGCGGCAGAATTGCAGGAACTGGCCGACCGCCTGACCGCCCATATGAACCTGCCGGACGGTATGGAGATCGTGGTTCATTATGTGGACGACCCGACGGTAAACGCCTTTGCCACGGTGGGCGGTCAGGTTGTCATGTTCCGCGGGCTGGTCTCACGGGTCAAAAGCGAGAATGAACTGGCCATGGTGATGGCCCATGAAATTGCCCATATCAAACATCGCGATGTCGCCTCGAGCATGGGCGGCGCGTTTCTGGCAAGTGCGTTGTACAGCATGCTGTTCGGCAATGAAGGTTTTGATGGCAGTCTGGTGAACAGCGCCGGTGGATTGCTGCAACTGAGTTTCAGCCGCTCGGCAGAGAGTGCTGCCGATGCCGAGGGATTGCTGGCAATCTCAAAGGAATATGGCCATGCCAATGGCGCAACCGACCTGTTCCGCACTCTTGAATCGGCACAGGAAGAACTGCCCAAGGGCGCGCTGGATGATTTTGAGTTCCTGCAAACCCACCCGAACGTCGAAAGCCGGATCAACAGTGTCGAGCAGCAGGCAAAGGGCCTCGAAATAGCGCTCACCGGACCGCTGACGCCCATGTCGGAAAGCCTGCAGGCACCCCCAGCACCGGCAAAGGTGAAGAACAAGGGCGGGGACAAATAGGCGGGTATCGGGTGCGGCCAACGCATTTAATGCTTTCCACGCCTGTTCAAATTCCTATGATGCCCGGCGGTCATGCCTCGGGGCTGACCCGCAGACTGTATAAAGACAACTGATAAACTGAATTCGGTCAGGATCATGAGCTTCCTTGAGTTTGAAAAACCAATCGCAGAGCTGGAAAGCAAGATCGCGGAACTGCGCTCGCTGGGCACCGATGACGAGATCGTCAATATCGACGAGGAAGTCGAGCGCCTGCAGGGCAAGATCGAGCGGATGCTGACCCAGACTTATGCCAAGCTGACCCCGGCCCAGAAGGTTCAGGTCGCCCGCCATCCCGGTCGCCCGCACTGCAAGGATTACGTTGCCGGGCTGTTTACCGAGTTTACACCGCTAGCCGGTGACCGGTTGTTCGCCGAGGATCAGGCCATCATCGGCGGCCTTGCCCGGTTCAAGGGCCGCAGTTGTGTCGTGATCGGTCAGGAGAAGGGTTCCGACACCGAAACCCGCGTCCGGCACAATTTTGGCATGCCCAAGCCTGAAGGCTATCGTAAGGCCCAGCGCCTGATGAATATGGCCGAACAGTTCAATCTGCCGATCATCACCTTTATCGATACCTCCGGTGCCTATCCGGGGATCGAGGCCGAGGAACGCGGTCAGGCGGAAGCCATCGCCAAATCCATTGATGTCGGCCTTAATGTCAAAGTGCCGATTATTTCCGTGGTAATCGGTGAAGGCGGCTCCGGTGGCGCCATTGCCATCGGTACCGGCGACAGCGTCATGATGCTCGAACACGCCATCTATTCAGTGATTTCACCCGAGGGTTGCGCCTCGATTCTGTGGCGCAGCGCCACGGCTGCCGCTGAAGCCGCCGCCGCCCTGCAACTAACCGCACAGGATTTGCTGCAGCTGAAAGTCATTGACCGGATTATCGAAGAGCCGCTCGGTGGTGCCCATCGCAACCATGCGGAGATGATCAAACGGGTCGGCAACCAGATTTCACAGGCCCTGAAGCCGCTGGAAGCGGTTGAGCGCGACCTGCTGAAAATCCGCCGCCGCGAACGCTTCCTTGCCATGGGCCAGGACCTCGCAAGCTGACCTGTGCTGTCTCGTAATCAGGAGTAGCCCATTGCCGCTGCCACCACCGGATCAGGAACGGGAACCGATCCATACCCGTGAGATAAGCTGCAAGGGCTATCTGCGTCAGGATGGCCTCTGGGATATTGAAGGCCATCTGCGCGACACCAAGAGTTACACCTTCAACAATCAGGACCGGGGCGATATCGAGCCCGGCTCACCGATCCATGACATGTGGTTGCGGATCACGGTGAATGATGATCTGGAAGTGGTGGATGCCCTCGCCCGCACCGATCACGGACCGTTTGGCATCTGCGGCAACATCGCGCCGCGCTATGATGCGCTGATCGGGCTGAAAATCGGCCCCGGCTGGACCAAAAAGACCAAGCAACTCTTCGGCGGCATCAATGGCTGCACCCATCTGACCGAGTTGCTCGGCCCGGTTGCAACCACAGCGTTTCAGACAGTGTTTCCCTATCTGTCACGGAAAAACAAACAGCCCGTCGAAGGCTCGACCACCGGCACGGGCAAGCCGCCGCTCTTGCTCAACAGCTGCCATGCCTTTGCTAGCAACAGTACGGTGGTGAAAAAGCGCTGGCCGGATTTCTATACCGACACGCATGAGGACACTGAGAACGAGGCGAGCGCCTAGACCGGCTCGCCTGCCTCCACATCAACCGGCACACCCGGCTCATTCTTGGATTCCCGGATCGCCAGTGATGACTTCACATGGCTGACATTGGGTGCGGCGGTCAGTTCGGTGGTCAGGAAGCGTTGATAATCTTCCCAGTCATGGGCCACAACCTTGAGCAGGAAGTCGGTCTCCCCGGCCAGCATGAAGCACTCACGCACCATCGGCCAGCTTGCGACCTTCGCCTCGAATTTGTTGAGATCGGCTTCGGCCTGACTGGACAAGCCGACCTGAGCAAAAATGGTGACGCCAAAGCCCATACCCTCGGGTGACAGATGGGCATGGTATCCCCGGATGAGGCCGCTGTCCTCCAGCGCCCGGACACGGCGCAGACAAGGTGGCGCGGAAATACCGGCCCGTTTGGCCAGTTCCACATTGGTCATGCGACCGTCAGCTTGAAGATCCTGAAGAATACGGCGATCGATACGATCGAGCTTGACCCTTTTCATGTAACTTTTGCTCTTTTTTTGCTCTGTGATTGTAGCTTTGTTACGCAATACGGGTATAGCCCAGCTTGTTACGGCAACGCCACTGCTGTTTTCGCTTTGCGGTAATAAAATTTCGTGAGCAGCCGGTGAATAGCCATTGCCTTTACCCCCGATGCCGTGGCACCAGCATTCTGTCCACAACCGAACCGCCCGATCCGCCCCGTGTCAGACAATCAAGCGACAGGCATTTCCCCGAAACTCTGCTGGGTCATTTCCAGCGGTGCTGCCGGTATGGAAAATCAGGGGCTGGGGCTGGCCGAGGCACTGCAGCGCCGGATAGCCGGGCTGGAGATCGTCACGAAACACGTCACCCTGACCCAGCCCTGGCAAACCATTAACCCCTATCTGCGCAGCCACCGCCTCGATAATCTCACCAGTGACAGTGATCCGCTGACCCCGCCATGGCCGGATATTGCCATCGGCATCGGGCGCCAGAGCATCGGCCCGATGCAGGCCTTGCGCAAACAGTCACCCGCCACCCGGCTGGTACAGCTCCAGCGACCAACCGGCTGGCTGCGCACCCTGCAGGGGCTGCAATTCGACCTCGTGGTACCACCGGCCCATGACCGGGTAGCCCCGCATCCGGTGGTGGTTGAGAGCCTCGGCGCGCTGCACCGGGTCACACTGGAGAAGCTGGCACAGGCAACCGAGCCCTTTGCCAAACGGATCGGTACGCTCCGGCAACCACGCTATGCGGTGCTGATCGGCGGCAAGAGCAAGACCCATGACCTCACCGAGGCGGCGCTGGACCGGCTGATCAACGACCTCAAGGATCTCACAGGGGTTTGTGACTGCTCGCTGATGATCACCACATCCCGGCGCACCGGCGAGGATGCCACTGCCCGGCTGCGCGAGGCCTTTGACCGCAAGCCGCACTGGTTCTGGGATGGCGAGGCACCCAACCCGTATTTCGCGTTTCTGGCCGCTGCGGATGCCATCATCATGACCAATGACAGCGTCTCCATGGCCTCGGAAGCGGCAGCCACCGGCAAGCCGATCTATCAGTTCGACCTGCCGGGCGGATCGGAGAAATTCACCCGCTTCCATACAGCACTTGAGAGCCGGGGCATCACCATGCCGCTGCCGAAAAAGCCCCGCACACCGCTCGGGATTTACCATTATGACCCCTTGCTGGAAGCGGACAGAATTGCCACTATTGCCATCGAGCGGTTCGGCTGGGGATAGTTTGCCGGCAATCCGCGCATGGCAGCGTCAAGTGGCTGGCACTCCGCCCGAAAACTGCCTATCTAGTGGGTAACAGGCCTGCCCCGGTGCGGCTTTCCCATATGCGACGACCACGACGAGAAACGAAGGACGCGAGATCATCATGCGCGATCACACAAAAGTACTGATTATCGGTTCCGGCCCGGCCGGATACACCGCTGCCATCTATGCTGCACGCGCCAATCTCGAACCCATGCTGATTGCCGGTCTGCAACCGGGCGGCCAGCTTACCATCACCACCGATGTGGAGAACTACCCCGGCTTTGCCGAGGCGATCCAAGGGCCGTGGCTGATGGAACAGATGCAGGCACAGGCCGAGCATGTGGGCACCGAACTGGTCAATGACATCGTTATCGACGTGGATTTCGAGCAGCGCCCCTATACGGTCAAAACCGACAGCGGCAAGACCATCACCGCCGATACCGTTATCATCTGCACCGGCGCACAGGCCCGCTGGCTCGGCCTTGAGTCCGAAACCAAATTCCAGAGCTTCGGCGTCTCTGCCTGCGCCACCTGTGACGGCTTCTTCTATCGCGGCAAGAAGGTTGCCGTAGTCGGTGGCGGCAACACCGCTGTCGAGGAAGCACTGTTCCTGACCAATTTCGCCGAAAGCGTGACCCTGATCCACCGCCGCGATGAATTGCGGGCCGAGAAGATCATGCAGGACCGCCTGTTCAACAACCCGAAGGTCACCGTGATCTGGGATCATGTGGTGGATGAGGTGCTGGGCACCGAAGACGGCAATACCGGTGCCAAATCGGTGACCGGCCTGCGTCTGAAATCCATGAAAGATGACACGACACAGGATATTGATGTGGACGGCCTCTTCGTTGCCATCGGCCATGATCCGGCAACCAAGCTGTTCAAGGGCAAGGTGGAGATGGACGACGAAGGCTATATCGTCACCGCCGCCGACAGCACTCGGACCAATATCCCCGGCGTCTATGCTGCCGGTGATGTAAAGGACAAGGTCTATCGTCAAGCCGTCACCGCCGCCGGTATGGGCTGCATGGCGGCACTGGAGGCCGAGCGCTATCTGGCCGAGCATGAAGGCGTGGGTAATCCCGCCGATAACAGCATCGTTGCCGCCTGATCCCTATCAGCGATCAAACCCTGGTTCCTGACAACGCGAAAACTGACGCAAATCAGCCAGCACGACCCTGAAACTGCAGCAGAAAAATGCGACAGTTTATTGACATCTGACACCTGCGCATGACAGCAATGCAAGGCTGACAGATATCTATAAGGATCGGGGGAGCGCTGGTGGGCCGATATGGCCCCGGAAAACAGCGTCAATAGAGAGTTGGATTGGGACAAACTTCGGATTTTCCATGCCGTTGCCGATGCTGGCAGCTTCACCCATGCCGGTGACCGGCTGAAACTCAGCCAGTCAGCGGTCAGCCGCCAGATCAGTGCGCTTGAGGAGAGCCTCAACGTCACGCTGTTCCACCGCCATGCGCGTGGCCTGATCCTGACCGAACAGGGCGAATTGCTGCTGGAAACCGCACGCGACGTGTTCAACAAGCTGTCGCTGGCCGAAAGCCGCCTGTCGGAGACCAAGGAAACCCCACAAGGGCCGCTCGTCGTGACCACTACGGTTGCCTTCGGCTGTAACTGGCTGGTGCCGCGCATCAACAAGTTCATGGAACGCTTCCCGGACATCAAGGTAACGCTGGTGGTCGAGGACCGTGAGCTGGACCTTGGCATGCGCGAGGCGGACATCGCCATTCGCCTCAATCCGCCACGTCAGCCGGACCTGATCGCCCGCAACCTGTTTATGATGGATTTCCACATCTATGCCGGTGTCGAATACCTGAAGCAGCATGGCGTGCCGAAAAGCGTCAGCGATCTGGTCAATCACCGCCTGATCGCCTTCGCCTCGGAAACACCGGCACCGATCCCGCAGATCAACTGGCTGTTCACCGAACTCGGTGATCTCGAGCGTCGCCTGACCCAGCGCTTCAATATCAACAGCGTCTATGGCATGTTCACGGCGGTTCAGAGCAATCTCGGCATTGCCGCGCTGCCCGATTACATGGCAGAGGGCAATGAGGATATCGCCCGCATCCTGCCGGACCACAAGGGGCCACCGGTGCAGGCCTATTTCTGCTATCCGGAAGAGCTGCGCAATTCCAAGCGCATCGCGGTGTTCCGCGACTTCATGATTGAAGAGCTGCAAGGCGCCAATTTCAGCACGTAACGCACCGCGACGTCATTATTGCGCGGCTTCACTGCCAGCCTGCTCGGTCTGGCGGATCAATTGCGCGCGCCATTTCGCCAGCGGCAGGCGTGCTATCAGCAAGACAATGATGATGGCGAGATAGATGATCGGCTCGAGCTGAAAGCCCTTCACCAGCCACAGGAAGTGGATGCCACCGAGCAGTGCTGCCGGATAGACCAGCTTGTGCAACCGTCGCCATGTGGCACCGCCCAGCTTGCGGATCGACAGGTTGTTCGAGGTGACCGCCAGCGGGATCAGCATCAGGAAGGCAGCCATCCCGACCGTGACATAGGGACGTTTGACAATCTCGGTCCAGACCCGATCCAGCGACTGCACATCGAGCACGGTCCAGACCAGAAAATGCGCGAGAACGAAGAAGAAGGCGGTGACACCGATCGCCCGGCGGAACCGGATCAGGCTGATACCGGTCCAGTTGCGCAGCGGCGTAACAGCCAGCCCCAGAATGATCAGTTTCAGCGCCAGCTCGCCATATTCGCGCTCCAGCGCATTGATCGGCTCGGCACCCATCTGACCACTGACCGCGAGCCAGAACAGCCACCCGGCCCATGCGGCACCGGCGAGATAGATCAGCCAGGCCGGTACCCGCCGCAATGCCCCGTTGATTGTCCCTGAAATCGCCATCAGTAGTACTTCGCCAGGTCCATGCCCTCATAGAGCGATGCAACCTCGGCCTCATAACCGTTGAACATCAGCGTCGGAATGCGCGGCGAGAACAGACCGCCGCCGATCTTCCGCTCGCTCGCCTGACTCCAGCGTGGGTGGTCCACATTCGGGTTCACATTGCTGTAGAAACCGTATTCGCGAGCATTGGCCTTATTCCATGAGGTCGGCGGCTGTTTGTCGGTCAGGCTGATGCGGGCGATTGATTTGATGGATTTGAAGCCATATTTCCACGGCACGACCAGACGGATCGGCGCGCCATTCTGCTTCGGCATCGGCTGACCATAAATGCCGGTCGCCATGATGGTGAGCGGATGCATCGCCTCATCAAGGCGCAGCCCCTCGACATAGGGGAAGTCCAGCACCCGGCGACGAACACCGATCATGTTTTCCGGCTGCACCACCGTCTCGAAGGCAACATATTTTGCTTCCGGCTTCACACCGACCTTGTTGAGAATATCAGCGAGTTCGATGCCGTTCCACGGCACCACCATCGACCATGCCTCGACACAGCGGAACCGGTAAATGCGTTCCTCCACCGTCAGGTCGGCGAGCAGTTCCTGCAACGGGTAATCGCCGGGCTTTTCAACCAGCCCGTCAATTTTGATCGACCATGGTGAGGTCACCAGCGCCCCGGCATTGCGCGCCGGATCACCTTTCCCGGTGCCGAATTCATAATAGTTATTGTAGCTGGTAATATCATCGAGGCTGTTTGGCTGCAGCGCTGCTGCCGATGCCTTCTGCCGACCGACACCGACAAGGGCCGCCGCACCAGCGGCACCGGCCATCAGTTGCCGCCGGTTCAGAAACGCCGCTTTCGGCGTTATCTCGTCACGGTTCAGATTATTGGTCCAGCGATAGGCCATCCGGTCGGCTCCTCGGTATCGGTATTAACAGGATCATAGCGCATCCAGCGACATGCACCAGCTTGCCACATATGCCGGATCGCACCATCCACACCCGTTCACAATCCCGTGCCCACAGTTAAAACGCCATTATCCGGCCATCACACAGAATAAATTTATCATCACGATACTGCACCGCAGTACGGAGGATTATGACTGAAATGTTACGCAATTTGACGATATTATCGCTGTAAACTTAATTTTAGAATTATTCTAAATTAGTTAATATTGCACTGCAAAACAACAGGAAATCCGGGTAATTCCTGCGCTCTTTCATCTGCCTGTGCTTATAATTTGGGCATATGGAAAAACAACTTTACACCGTACTCTCGATCGACGGGGGCGGTATCAGGGGCATAGTTCCGCTACGGATCATCTCAGAGATTGAACGGCGTCTCGGACGTCCGTTGACTGATGCGATTGACCTTGCTGCGGGCACATCAACTGGCGGCATTATTGCAGCCGGCCTCAGCATGCGCGATCCGAAACGCCCGGATCAGCCGCGCTACAAAGCCAAAGACCTCGAACAATTCTATCACCATGACGGCCCGGATATCTTCCGCAAGGGCCGCTTCAATGTTCTGCGTTCACTGTTCCGCCCGAAATACGATAACACCGCACTTCGGGATTCCCTTGGCCGGTTCTTCGGTGATACCCGCCTCGACCAGACCCTGACCAGCATCATGCTCACTGCCTACGATATTGAACGGCGGGAAAGCGTGCTGATGCGTCACCTGAAGCACAATCCCGATGGTGACAACGAACGGCGCTGGAAAATCCGCGATGCGGTTCTCGGCTCCTCCTCGGCACCTACCTATTTCAAACCGGCCCGTGTGCGCTCAACCTCAGCCACCGCTGGCGGTACGGAGAATGATCCGGCGGTGCGTGAGCATACGCTGATCGATGGCGGTGTGTTCATGAACAACCCGTCTTCCGCCGCCTATATGGCTGCGGTGAAGGAGAAGCCGGAAGGTGCTGAAATCTTCATGATGTCATTCGGCACCGGCAGCGTGACCCGCCCGTTCCAATATGAGGACGCGAAAAACTGGGGCGGTCTCGGCTGGATCAATCCGAAAAACGATGTGCCGATTGTCAGTTCATCCATGGATGGCCAATCCTCATCCGCCGATCAGAACATGGAATTCCTGCTCGGTGACAACTACATCCGGCTCGACGCACCGCTCTCGCATCCCGAGAAGAAGGGCAAGGCACCGAATGATGCCTTCGATGATGCGTCACCGGAAAACCTGAAGAAAATCGTTGATTTCGCCGACCGCATGATTATCGACAACAGCGAGAAGATTGACCGGATTGTCGACGTTCTCCGCGCCCGGATGGTTCAGAAAGACCTCGAACGCGAGGCAAAGCCCGACCTGCCACCGTCCGATCTTGCGGAATCTTCACAGCCACGCCCTGTCTATGGCCCGCTCCGTCAGATCGGCGAATGGTGGCGCAACATGACCCGCCCACCGATTGACGCAAAAGATATTGGTTGGGATGGTGACAAGCTGGAAGATGCCCGTGCTCACAAGTCATCTCTTGATGAACGGGCAGGCAAAGGCGAGCATTTCAAAAATGAGCTGACCGCGAGCGATGCCCGCCTGCTCAATGAGCGTGAAGTGCTGAAGGCACTCGCCCGCCGCTATGGCAAGATCGCCGGCAAGAGCCAGAAGGCAATCCAGCAGGATATCGAGGATGCCCTCGCCGCCGCTGATGAAGCCACCGCCGCCGGTCAGGTGCTGAGCCATTATGATGATGAGAAGCAGAAACCAAACCGCCGTGGCGGTCTGGCGCGTCGCGTCTCCATGCTGCTGGGCTCCGCCGATGATGAAACCGGCCCGGACATGCAACAGCTTGAATTGCTGGTCAATGGCCGCGTCATCGGCGCCAATGACAGCGATCCTAACGCCGAAACACCAGTTCCCCCGATAGCGGGAAGCACGGAGACCAGAGAAGCCCGGCCATTAAGACCGGGCGCCTGATACTCTGATGACAGCAGAGAGAAGAGAGAGAAAGCGGTCGCGTATTACGCGGCCGCTTTTTTCAGATTGGCGCAAGCCGACTGGATACGCTCACAAGCGGTTTTCAGGGCTTCCTTGGAGGTCGCATAGGAAATGCGGAAGTAAGGCGACAGGCCAAAGGCCACACCCGGCACCACTGCTACCTCGGCATCCTCAAGCAGATAGGTCGCGAAATCGGCATCGCTCTCGATCCGCTTGCCGGACGGGGTGACGAGACCGATCACACCATCACAGCTCGGAAAGACATAGAAGGCACCATCAGGGGTCTGACAGGTCAGGCCCTCGGCATCATTGAGCATGGCAACAACCATGTCGCGACGATCCTTGAACGCGGCATTGCGCTCTTCGAGGAAGTCGATCGGACCGGTCAGGGCGGCGAGTGAGGCCGCCTGGCTGATCGAGGACGGGTTGGCCGTGCTCTGGCTCTGGATTTTCGCCATCGCCTTGACCAGGTCTTTTGGCCCACCGGCATAACCGATCCGCCAGCCGGTCATGGCAAAGGCCTTGGAAACACCGTTACAGGTCAGAGTGCGGTCATAGAGCTTCGGCTCAACTGCCGCGATGGTGGTCATTTCATAGTCGCCGTAACCGATATGCTCATACATATCGTCGGTCATGATCATAACCTGCGGATGCTTGAGCAGCACCTCGGCCAGCGCCTTCAATTCGTCGCTGCTATAGGCGGCACCGGTCGGGTTGCTCGGAGAGTTCAACACCAGCCATTTGGTTTTAGGCGTGATCGCACCCTCAAGCAGTTCGGCGGTCAGCTTGAAGTTGTTGTTCTGGCCGCATTCGACAAATTTGGGCGTACCACCGGCGAGCAAGGTCATATCCGGATAGGATACCCAGTAAGGCGCCGGGATCAGCACTTCGTCACCGGGGTTCAGGGTTGCCATGAAGGCATTGAACAGGATCTGTTTGCCACCGGTACCGACAGAAATCTGGTCCGGGGTATAGTCGAGGCCGTTCTCGCGCTTGAACTTCTCGACGATGGCCTTTTTCAGTTCGGGTGTACCATCGACCGCAGTGTACTTGGTCTGACCTTCATTGATCGCCTTGATTGCCGCCTGTTTGATGTGATCAGGGGTATCAAAATCCGGCTCACCGGCACCCAGCCCGATAACATCACGGCCAGCCGCTTTCAGCTCACGGGCCTTGGTGGTGATGGCAATGGTTGGCGAAGGTTTGATGGCGCTCAGACGGTCTGCGATTACGGTCATTTCTCTACTGGTCCCGCGTTTGAAAGCCCCGCGCACCGGGGCGGTTATCGATCAGCGCACAGTATGACCGCCCGGCAGGCATGACAAGAGTACAGGCGCACCATAATCCGGTTTTTTGCCCGCTTTGCCCCATTCCCGGCCAAAATCAGCCGCAGCCTGCCGCAAAACCACCCTGATAATACCAAGCGGGCGAACCTTGCTTGCCCGATCAACCATTCATTGTCCCCCGCAGTTTGACCGCAGCCAATTCACGAGGGGGAACAGATCAATGGCTCACAGCCCGTGCCGCACCAATCACCACACCAATCATCGAGCCGGTTACCGTATCGGCAGCCTGTGCCTGTCGCTCTGCCTGATCGTTTTGCCCGGCACCGGCTACAGCCAACCGGCCAAGACCGGCCTGCGTGAGGTACAGGCGACCATGGAGAATATGGGCGAAGGTGGGCTGTTCTTCCCCGGCTCGAGTCCCGGCACCGTACTCGCCGGGCAGCAGGTCGCGGCCACGGTCGATATCGATATCAGCGGCATGGTGGCCCGCGCCACCGTCACCCAGCACTTCGCCAATCCGAGCGATGAATGGGTCGAAGCGCTGTACGTCTTCCCGCTGCCAGAGACCTCAGCCGTCGACCGGTTGCAGCTGACCGTCGGCGAGCGCGTCATCAAGGCGGAGATCGCCGAACGCAAACAGGCCGAACAGAAATTCGAGGAAGCCAAGGCAGCGGGCAAGACCGCCAGCATGCTCAGTCAGGAACGCCCCAATATCTTCACTAATGCCGTGACCAATATCGGCCCCCATGAAACGGTCAGCGTACAGATCGGTTTTGAACTGCCGGTAGACTATCACTATGACGCCGAAACCGGGCCGCGCTTCTCGATCCGGTTCCCGATGGCGATCATGCCGCGCTACATGCCCGGCAATCCGGTCGCGGCCTTGCAGGCAAGCTATACCGATCAGGGCGAAGGCTGGTCCTTCGATACCGATCAGGTGCCCGATGCCAGCCGCATTTCACCGCCCGTCGATCCTGAACGTGGCCTCAACCCGATCGGCTTCAATATCGACCTGCAGGCGGGCTTCCCGGTGGGCGATCTCAACAGCTCCTACCACACGATCAACACCCTGGCCGGGGAGACCGGCTTTGACATCACCCTTGCCGACGGTGTCGTACCGGCAGACCGGGATTTCGAGCTGACATGGATGCCAGCCAGCGGCATCGCCCCGCAAGCCGGTATCTTCAGTGAAACGGTGGATGGTCATGATCACCATCTGGTTGTGATCTCCCCACAGGTGCCGGGGGATGACGATGCCGCGACAGAGAGCGACATGCCGCGGGATGTGGTGTTCATCCTCGACAAATCCGGCTCCATGTCCGGCACCTCGATGCGTCAGGCAAAGGCCGCGATGGAGCAGGCCCTGCAAGGCCTCTCGCCCAAAGACAGCTTCCAGATCATTGCCTTTGATGACAGCTATTACCCGCTGTTTCATGAGGCCCGCCCGGCCATACAGGCGAATATCGACGATGCCCTCGACTGGCTCGGTCGGATGGAGGCCGGTGGCGGCACGGAAATGGCCGGTGCCCTCACCCATGCCCTCAGCGGCGATGGCGAGGTTGCCAGCGGGCGGCTGGGTCAGGTCATTTTCATCACCGATGGTGCGGTCGGCAATGAGGACGCCCTGTTCAGCCTGATCGAGAGCAATCTCGGCGACCGTCGCCTGTTCACGGTCGGCATCGGGTCCGCTCCCAACGGCTATTTCATGCGTGAGGCAGCCACCGCCGGGCGCGGCACCTATACCTTCATCGGCGCGCTGGATCAGGTGGGTGAGCGGATGGCGACGCTGTTCCGGCAACTGGAATCACCGGAACTGACCGACCTGACTGCCAGCCTGCCCGCCGGTGCCGAGATGTATCCGCCGCTGCTGCCCGACCTCTATCAGGGCGAGCCGGTGAGTTTCGTCCTGCGCCTGCCGGAAGGCACCGATGGCGACATCACGCTGACCGGCAGCCATATGCAGACCCCGTGGACCAAGTCGCTGCATATTGATGCCGATACAGCCGAGCGTCCCGGCGTGGCTGCCCTCTGGGCCCGGCGCAAGATTGCCGAGATCGAGCGTGTCGGTCGTCGCCAGTTCCGCAGCAGCAACGAGAGCGATACCGACAGCATTGCGAAGTCGGTGACCAGGGTGGCGCTGACCTATAGCCTGCTGAGCAAATACACCAGCCTGCTCGCCGTCGATGAAGTCGCTCGTCGTCCACAGGAAGCAACCCTGACCAGCGGCAGCGTCGCCGGTAATATGCCTGCCGGTGCCACCATGGCCTCGCCGAGCATGGCAACAGCCACTGCCCAGCCCATACGGTCACTGACCCCGCTTGCGGCACCCCATAACCCGTTCAGCGCACAGAACCTGCCCAGAACCGCAACCCCGGCAGACCTGCTGGCGATGATCGGCAGCATCCTGATGGTGCTCGGCCTGATGATCCTCTGGCTGAAACGGCGCGGCGAGTATCTGCGTGAACAGGGAACAGGCGCATGACCACGGCAACCCTGACCCTGCCCGGCAAGGGACGACAGGACGCGGCGGCAGATTTCTGTCGCCGCCAGCCTGCCAACCGGGGAAGCTGGGGCCATATCACCATCTGCCTGCTGCTGATCGCCATCGGTGGCGGGCTGATGTTCAAATCGGCACTGATCCATGCCAAGGCTCTGCTCGGCCCGATCCTGCTCCAGCAGGCGTGGCATGAGACACTGGCGACCGGCCTGCCGACCAAGCCATGGTCATGGGCAGACATCCAGACCAGCGGCAGGTTGCGCGCGCCTGAACACGGCATTGATCTGGTGGCGCTCGACAACAGCAGCGGCGAGGCGCTGACATGGGGGCCGGGGTTCTGGACCGACCCGGCACTGGCCGATGAATCCGGCCTCACCATCCTGACCGGACACCGGGATACGCACTTCGCGTTTTTGTCGGACATAAACCCCGGCGACCGCCTGTTACTGCAGACAAAGGACGGCGCAACTCATCAATATGTGACCGTAAAAACACAGGTGGTTGATGTCCGTCATGACCGGATCACAAAACCCGATGCCGGGGAGTGGCTCTTGCTTATTACCTGCCACCCGTTCGGCAGTGTGTTACCGGACCCGCCGGAACGGTTTCTGGTCTGGGCACGTCGACAAAGCGATTGACCGTTTGCGAACAAAAAAGTTTCAAAAATGGCAATTAGTGTTGTTTGACGCTTTCACACTACTGACGGACACTGAAACTACTGATAAGGCACAAAAGAGGCCTATCGAGGAAACCAAACAGAGACCTGCAAGAACTGTCGATGACAGCGTCTGTCATCGACCATAACATAAGGGCTAGGCGTCATGGATTTTGCTACTGATCATCTGGAAGAAGTTATCGTTGGCCGCGAGGTCAAACAGAGCCGCACTCTCGGCACCACAAGCAACCAGTCACTCACCATCCTTCCATCACTGTTGATGAAGCGGAAAGAGGCAGTAGCTGCCGGTAACGACAGCCTCGTCGTCACCCTCGACAACCGTATCGACGCCCTGCGCGCCACCTATCGCCGCGGCTGATAACCGATACGTGACGGAACAGCCCTAGCCGCTGTCCCGCCAATAACCAAATATTCATTCAACCCCTGCGCTTGCGTAGGGGTTTTTTGCTGTTTGGCGATCTGCAAACCGGAAAATCGGAAATGATATCTGGACTTTGGATAAATATTTCCATATTTCATGAATTATGGAAATAAATGACGCACTCACAGCTTTTGCCGCACTCAGTCAGCCCACCCGCCTGAACGCCTTCCGGCTCCTGATACAGGCCGGGCCGAATGGGCTTGCAGCTGGAGAGATCAGCGATGCTTTGCATGTTCGGCAGAACACGCTCTCGGCCAACCTTTCGGTACTGCTCGGTGCCGGGCTGGTTCGCAATGAACGACAGGGCAGATCAATCCGCTATTTCGCGGACATGGATGGCCTGCGCGGCATGCTCGCCTTTCTCCTGCAGGATTGCTGCGGCGGACGCTCTGAGCTGTGCCAACCCCTGATTGAAGAAATCGCCTGTACTTGCTGAAGGATGCCTGAATATGGGCTTGTTTGAAAAATGGCTCACCCTTGCCATGCTGGCCGGGCTGGCAATCGGCAGTTTTGCGCCCGGACTGGTCTCAATGATCGCTGCTGCAGAGGTAGCTTCGATCAACCTTGTGGTCGCGGTACTGATCTGGGCCATGGTCTATCCGATGATGGTCGGCGTTGATTTTGCCGCTGTCGCTGACGTGGCGAAGCAGCCCAGGGGCCTACTTGTTACGCTGGTTGTGAATTGGCTGATCAAGCCCTTCACCATGGCACTGCTGGCGGTACTGTTCTTCGACCATATCTTCGCCCCGCTGATCGAACCAGCCGATGCTGCCCAATATACCGCCGGACTGATCCTGCTTGGCGCTGCACCCTGTACGGCAATGGTCTTCGTCTGGTCGCAACTGACACGGGGTGACGAGACCTACACGCTGGTTCAGGTCTCGGTGAATGACATTATCATGGTAATCGCCTTTGCCCCGATCGTTGCTTTCCTGCTCGGGGTGACGGAAATCGCCGTGCCATGGGAAACACTGGTTCTGGCAACTGTACTTTATGTGGTGTTGCCCCTGCTCGCTGGCCTCGTAACCCGTCGCGCCCTTGGGTCACCCGAGCGCATTGCGGCATTCACCGCCAGCGTCAAGCCATGGTCAATCATCGGCCTGATTACGACCGTGATGATCCTGTTCGGCCTGCAGGGCAGCGTTATTCTGGACGAACCGCTGGTAATCGCCCTAATCGCCGTACCGATCCTGATCCAGAGCTATGGCATGTTCGCCCTCGCCTATGCCGCAGCCTATGCGCTGAAGGTACCCCACCGGATTGCCGCCCCCTGCGCCCTGATCGGCACTTCCAACTTCTTTGAACTGGCGGTTGCTGTCGCGATTAGTCTGTTCGGACTTAACTCAGGCGCCGCACTGGCCACGGTTGTCGGCGTGCTGGTTGAAGTTCCGGTGATGCTCTCGCTGGTCGCCTTTGCCAACCGCACCCGAACCCGCTTTGTGGAGGCTTGATAATGGTTACGATCTACCACAATCCGGCTTGCGGCACCTCGCGCAACACCCTCGCCATGATCCGGCAATCTGGTGTGGAGCCAGACATCATCCTCTATCTGGAAACACCACCAACACGTGAGAAACTGGAAGCATTGATCGCGGAGATGGGCATCACCCCACGGGAGCTGCTGCGTCGCAAGGGTACACCATTCGATGACCTCGGGCTGGATGACCCCACACTTGACGATGCCGCATTGATTGACGCCATGATGGCACATCCGATCCTGATCAACCGCCCGATCGTGGCAACACCGATAGGTACCCGGCTGTGTCGCCCATCAGAAGTGGTTCTAGACATTCTGGAGAACCCGGATATCGGCCCCTTCACCAAGGAAGATGGCGACATCGTCAATCCATAAGCTGTTAATAGTGCTGCACCATTCATAGACCCTGCCCAATGAGGGGGTTTGTGCTATGGATAATCCGTCTACAAAGTATAGTTTTGCTTCCCAGCATTATTCTCATTATCCGGCCAGCATGACCCAGAACAGCAACATCACCCTCGATACCACCCGGAAAGTTTCCATGAGCCGCCGCAAGCTGTTGAGCGGCCTCGCCTCCGGTTCAGTCGTAGCCTTTGCTGCACCGCTGACTGCCTGCAGCACAAATCCGAATACCGGTCGCAGCCAGCTGATACTGGTGAGTGACGATCAGCTGGCGCAGATGGGCACAACCACATGGCAGACCATGCTGACCGACACGCCGGTTCAGGAAGCGGACAGCGAGCTGACCGATGCCCTCCGCGGCATCGGCAACCGGATCGTTGAGGCAGCAGGCCCGTCACTGCCACCGGCGGATTGGGAATATCGGGTATTCAATGACGAGCAGCTCAATGCCTTCGCCATGCCCGGCGGCAAGGTCGGCTTTTATCAGGGCATTCTCGATCTGATGGATAACGAGAGTCAGGTGGCCACAGTCATGGGCCACGAGGTCAGCCACATTGCCGGACGCCATTCCGCCGAACGCTATTCCCAGACCATCGCCGCCAACACGGCCCTTACCGCTACGTCAATCGCACTCAATGCCGGCGAGGTAAGATTCCAACAACAGATCGCCGCCGTGCTCGGCGTCGGCGTGCAATTCGGTGTCCTGCTGCCCTATCAGCGTCGACAAGAGCTGGAGGCAGACCGTCTCGGTCTGCGCTATATGGCTAAAGCCGGGTTCGACCCGCGTGAGTCCGTGAAGTTCTGGGAAAAGATGATGGCTCGCAATGCCGACCGCGAAAAGCCACCGGAATTTCTCTCCACCCACCCCTCTGATGAAACACGCATCCGCGTACTGGAAGAGGAAATCGCGCTGATCGAGGCGGCTTAAACGCAACTGCCCCTAGCCGTCGCGGCCATGAACGACTATCTGTTAGTCCATGCCAGACGATATCCGTACCGCTGATAATGACAATACAGTCGCTGCCGCCGATGCCAGCGCCCTTGCCGGGGCACCATCGGGGGATATTGGCGTGCCGTTCAAGGTGGCATCGGATTTCGCGCCGGCGGGCGACCAGCCGACAGCGAT
Source organism: Micavibrio sp. TMED2 (assembly GCA_002168225.1). Classification (NCBI taxonomy): domain Bacteria; kingdom Pseudomonadati; phylum Bdellovibrionota; class Bdellovibrionia; order Bdellovibrionales; family Pseudobdellovibrionaceae; genus Micavibrio; species Micavibrio sp. TMED2. The sequence goes on along the minus strand of NHBH01000001.1, from coordinate 1,075,412 downwards.
TGCCGAGTTGTTCGATGGCGTCAGGAATGGCGAGCGGGATCAGGTGCTGCTCGGCGTGACCGGTTCGGGCAAGACATTCACCATGGCCCATGTGATCGAGAAGGCCCAGCGCCCGACCCTGATTCTGGCACCCAACAAAACCCTCGCCGCCCAGCTCTATGGCGAGATGAAAAGCTTCTTCCCCGACAACGCGGTCGAGTATTTCGTCAGCTATTACGATTACTACCAGCCGGAAGCCTATGTCCCGCGCTCGGATACCTTCATCGAGAAGGAAAGCTCGATCAACGAGCAGATCGACCGGATGCGCCACTCGGCCACCCGCGCCCTGCTCGAGCGCAATGATGTCATTATCGTCGCCTCGGTCTCCTGTATCTATGGTATCGGCTCGGTCGAGACCTATTCCAACATGGTGCTGGCCCTGTCCCCCGGCCAGATGATCAGCCGCAATGACCTGCTGAACCGCCTCGTTGATCTGCAATATACCCGCAACAACATCGCCTTTGGCCGCGGTACCTTCCGTGCGCAGGGCGATACAGTTGAAATCTTCCCGGCCCACCTTGATGACCGGGCGTGGCGGATCTCCATGTTCGGGGATGAGATTGAAAAGATCACCGAGTTTGACCCGCTGACCGGGCAGAAGACCGAGACTCTGTCCGGCATCAAGGTCTATGCCAACAGCCACTATGTAACCCCGAAACCGACAGTCAATCAGGCGCTGCAGCAGATCAAGCAGGACCTGAAAACCCGGATCGAGGAATTCACCGCCGAGGGCAAGCTTCTGGAGGCGCAGCGGATCGAACAGCGCACCCAGTTCGATATCGAGATGCTGATGGCCACCGGTTCCTGTCAGGGCATCGAGAACTATTCCCGGCACCTGAGCGGGCGCGCACCCGGCGAACCGCCACCGACCCTGTTCGAGTATCTGCCGAAGAACGCCCTGCTGATCGTTGATGAGAGCCATGTGACCGTGCCGCAGATCGGCGGCATGTACAAAGGCGACTTTGCCCGCAAGACCACCCTGTCGGACTACGGCTTCCGCCTGCCCGCCTGTAAGGACAACCGGCCGCTGAAATTCGAGGAATGGGAAGTGATGCGCCCGCAGACGGTTTTCGTCTCCGCCACCCCCGGCCCGTGGGAGCTGGAACAGACCGGCGGTGTCTTCACCGAACAGGTGGTGCGCCCGACCGGCCTGATCGACCCGCCGGTTATCATCCGCCCGACCGAAAATCAGGTTGATGACCTGCTGGCCGAAATCAGGCTCTGTGTTGAGAAGGAACAGCGGGTACTGGTCACCACCCTGACCAAGAAGATGGCCGAGGCCCTGACCGAATACATGACCGAGGCCGGGATCAAGGTTCGCTACATCCACTCGGACGTGGATACGCTGGAGCGGATCGAGATTATCCGCGACCTGCGGCTTGGCACCTTCGACGTGCTGGTCGGCATCAACCTGCTGCGTGAGGGGTTGGATATTCCCGAATGCGGCATGGTGGCGATCCTCGATGCCGACAAGGAAGGCTATCTGCGCTCCAAGACCTCGCTGATCCAGACCATTGGGCGCGCGGCCCGCAATGTTGATGGCAAAGCCGTGCTCTATGCCGACAAGGTCACCGACAGCATGCAGTTCGCCATCGACGAGACCGAACGCCGCCGGGCCAAACAGATCGAATATAACGAGGAAATGGGCATCACGCCGGAAACGGTGAAGAAGCACATCTCCGATGTCATGGCCGGAATGTATGGTACCAGCAACGACACGCCGATGCTGGAAGCCGCCGATGGCGGGCAGCAGGGCTTTGAGCCGCAGGATGTGAAATCGCGGATCAAGGACATCGAGGAACGCATGAAGGCTGCCGCTGCCGATCTGGAATTCGAGGAGGCCGCCCGGCTGCGTGATGAGTTGCGACGGCTGGAGGCAGCCGATCTCGGCTTTACCGAGGGCGACATGACGGCACCGCGGCTGGCCCCCGGCTGGTCAAAACGCTCGTCAGCGCCAACCAAACCCACTAAGAAACGTCGTCGCCGTTCCTGATCCTTCCTTCTTGCCCGGTTAGCCGCCTGTCATGTCAGATACCCCCAGCGTCCTTGTCACCGGAGCCGCGAAACGCATTGGCAGGTTCATTGCCTGCGCCTTTGCCCGGCGGGGCTGGCATGTGGGGCTGCATTATAACAGCTCGGCAGATGAGGCCGCCGCCTGCAAGCAGGAGATCGAGGCACTCGGCGGCAGTGCCAGCCTCATGCCCTGCGACCTCGCCGACCCGGATGCGGTCGGCGCGCTGATTGAACAGGCAGGCACACTGAACAACTGGCAGGCGCTGGTGAACTCGGCCGCGATCTTCGAGCGTGATCGGACCGCCACCCTGACCCATGAGAGCTGGAACAGGCACCAGATGATCAATCTGGAAGCGCCGCTCCGGCTGTCACAGGCTTTTGCCCGGCAGGTTGACCCGCAGGCCAACAACCTCATTATCAATGTCATCGATGCGAAGGTGCTGCGCCCGAACCAGCATTATCTGAGCTATTCGGTTGCCAAGTCCGGGTTGTGGTATCTGACTCAGGCACAGGCGCTTGATCTCGCCCCGACGGTGCGGGTCAATGCCATCGGACCGGGGCCGACACTGGTGGCACCGGGGCAGAGTGATGAGGTGTTTGAGAAGATGGTGGCGAAGCAGCCGCTGCAACGCGCGCCCGATGCCGATGAGTTCGATGCCACTGTCGGGTTTCTGCTCGCGGCGCGCTCGGTTACCGGTCAGATGATCGCGCTTGATGGCGGCAATCATCTCGGCTGGCAGCATGTAGAAAGAGTGCAGCCGGTATAAACGCACGAAACGTCATTTGGTTTCGCGTTTATTGCCAAGGGCTTGCATTTTCTTTGCTGCATCGCCGTTATGCGGCTGCAACATGCGCCTGACAAGGTCAAGTTGTCCCCACCGAAAATTTGCCGGGGATTTTTGCCTAATTGGAGATATGCGAAGGTTACGAATAGGGAAATATGACAATTCTGACATATCTTTTTTGTTTAACATCAACACCTTAAAAGGAATGCCTATTTTTTGACCATTTTGGGCAATCCCTAGGGTTTCAGCCGTCCCAAGAGGTATTCCAGAAGGTAATCTACAGATTTATCCACAGTTTCCGTGGATTACTAAAATGCAATCAATTCGGTCATCTGCACACAAACGCAAATGCGCAATCGATAGAAGTACTTAACCGAAGTTATGCCCAGCCAGCCCCCGTCAGAGACAAAAAATTCCGAAAAAAAATCGGCTGCCCCGGGCATCAGCCTCGCCCATGGGCAAACGGTTATTCGCGATACCGTCAAGCGACTGCCGGACAGTCCCGGTGTCTACCGGATGCTGAACGCGCAGGAAGATGTACTCTATGTCGGCAAGGCCCGCAGCCTGAAGAAGCGGGTGGTGAACTATACCCATGTGAACAAGCTGCCGATCCGCCTGCAGCGCATGGTGGCCGAGACCACACGGATGGAAATCGTCACCACCCATACCGAGGTCGAGGCGCTGCTGCTGGAAAGCAACCTGATCAAGAAATTCCGCCCGCGCTTCAATATCCTGCTGCGCGATGACAAGAGCTTCCCGTTCATCCTGCTGACCGGCGATCATGACTTCCCACAGATCCGCAAGCATCGCGGTGGCCGGTCACGCGAGGGCGATTATTACGGCCCCTTTGCCTCTGCCGGGATGGTTGACCGCACCATTGCCGCCCTGCAGCGCGCCTTCCTGATCCGCAACTGCACCGATCATGTGTTCAGCACCCGGACCCGGCCCTGCCTGCAATATCATATCAAGCGCTGCTCTGCGCCCTGCGTCGACTATGTGACCAAAGACGAATATGCCGGGCAGATCAGACTGGCAAAAGAGTTCCTGAGCGGCGAGAGCACCTCGGTACAGGCGAAATTCGCTACCGAGATGCAGAAGGCCTCGGATGAATTGGAGTTTGAAGTGGCAGCGCGCTACCGCGACCGTATCCGCGCCCTGACCGCAATCCAGTCGCATCAGGAAATCAATGTGCCCGGCCTGGGCGATGCGGATATTCACGCGCTCTGGCAACAGGGCGGCGAGACCTGCATTCAGGTATTCTTCTTCCGCTCCGGCCAGAATTACGGCAACCGCGCCTATTTCCCGTCCCATGACCGGGACGAGACACCGGCAGACATTCTGGCGGCCTTCGTCGCCCAGTTCTATGACAACAAACCGGCGCCGAAAAAGCTGCTGCTCTCCGCGATCCCGAGCGAGGTTGAGCTGCTGACCGAGGCCCTGTCCCTGCGGGCCGGGTACAAGGTCGATGTGAGCGCACCCCAGCGCGGCGACAAGAAACGGCTGGTCGATCGGGCCGAAACCAATGCCCGCGATGCCCTCGCCCGCCGTCAGGCCGAAAGCGCCTCACAGCGCAAGCTGCTGGAAGGGCTGGCGGAGCTGCTCGACCTCGATGCCCCACCGGCACGGATCGAGGTCTATGACAACAGCCATATCGGCGGCACCGATGCGGTCGGCGGCATGATCGTCGCCGGGCCGGAAGGTTTCATCAAGAACAGCTACCGCAAGTTCAACATCCGCTCCGAAGACATTGAGCCGGGCGATGATTACGGCATGATGCGTGAGGTCATGCAGCGCCGCTTCTCCCGCGCCCAGAAGGAAGACCCGGACCGCACCAAGGGGCAATGGCCCGATCTGGTGATCATTGATGGTGGCCTCGGCCAGTTGAATGTGGTGATCGAGACCTTGCAGGAGCTGGGCATCAGCGATCTGCCGCTGGTCAGCGTTGCCAAGGGCCCAGATCGCAATGCGGGGCGTGAGAAGTTCTTCCTGCCCGGTGCCGAGCCGTTCCAGCTGCCGATCAACGATCCGGTGCTGTTCTATGTCCAGCGCCTGCGGGATGAGGCCCACCGCTTTGCCATCGGCACCCATCGCGCGCGTCGGGAGAAGAAGATCAGCGCCTCGCCACTGGATGAAATTCCGGGTATCGGCCCGTCACGCAAGAAGGCACTGCTGCTGCACTTCGGGTCTGCACGCTCGGTCAAACGCGCGGGCCTGAGCGATCTTGAGGCTGTCGAGGGCATCAGCAAGACCGTGGCCAAGAAAATCTACGACCATTTCCACGGCAATCCGGAAGGCTGAAGCCGTCAGTTGCCTGTGCCTGCCCAACGGAACAGCAGGTTTGCAGCCCAGGCGGCGGCGAGGGCAAACAGCACATGCCCGACCAGCGCAACATAGGTAATGCCGGTGAAGCCGAGGAATGGCGGATTGCCGGCCACCAGATGCGCCATGATATACAGCGCGAAGACCCACAGCCCGACACCGTAGAGCGCCGAGGATGGCAGCCAGTGCAGCCATGGCGCTACCTTGCGCATGATCGGTTGCCAGATGAACAGCCAGCCGACCGGATAGGCGATCAGCCCGGCGACATAATGCAGGAAATGCCCGCCGGGACGGTAGGCCTCGCCGAACACTACCTGCCAAGACTGGGTCGCCAGTGGCACCGGTGCGAGGTTGGGGAACCCGGCCATGGGCGACAGGGCCTGCCCGAACAGGTCGAACAGCACAGTGGCAAATGACCCGGCCAGAATGGTGATCAGGATTGTGGTGCTGTTGATGGCCGGAAATACGCTCTCCGCCTTGGCAGGCAGGGCGTCATCAACCGTGGCAGGGGCGGCAGGATCAAGCTCAAGCTCGGTTGGCGGGGTCGTGGACATGGGGGTTTCCTTCATATGGTCCGGCGCTTATTCAGCCTGACTGTGCGGCGTAAAATACCCCTCGGCAAGACACGGGCGCTCACATCGCGGATAGCGGTTTGTGAGTGTGGATTTCGTGAAGTTGCTTAACTTTCGCCTTTTGCTGTTACAATCGGCAATCGAAAGCAGTTCAAACTGTGAATTCCGTACTTTCGGAGCGATCAGAGCCATGCAGAAAACCGGTTCCGTAACCATAGATGCCGAGCTTCTCAAAGCGGCGGAAACGCGCGCGGCGGATCAGGGCCGGTCACTGACCGACTATCTGGAACGGCTGGTAAAGCTGGACCTGGGTCTGATCACCGGCAATGAGGTCGAGGTGATCAATGCCGGGGATGCCGGTGAGTTCGTACCGGACCGGATGCGCGGCGAGACTGCAGAGGAATACGAGGAACGCAAGGCGATGCTGGCAACGCTGCTGAGCGGTGGGGGTAACTGATGACGGCACGATATTACGAAGGTCAGTTTGTGACCTGCAATTTCCCGTACAAGGAAGCACCGACACAGCCTGGTCAGCGGCGCATCGGCTATATCCACTCGGTCGACCGGAAAACCAACCCGGACAGTCCAACCGCGCTTGTGCTCTATACCACCACATCGGATAACTGGATGCGCCAGAACGAAGGACGCGAAGGCTATTTCCAGTTCGATGAAGTGCAGGCCCGCCGCATGGGACAGGACCGCGAGTTCATGATCGAGGCAGTACGGGTTGCCCGCCTGCCTCTGAACCAGACCTTTTTTCCGGAAATCAACAACCGCTCAAATCGCGCGGGCGTAGTCGGCGCAGCCCCCAAGGCCGTGCAGCAGGAAATCACATCGACCCTGATCGATATAGCCAAAAACCGGCCGCACACCATTGACCGTAGCGGCCCACCACTGTCAAAGCCGACCGTGGCGACCGTCAAGACCACTGCGCCAGCAGCCACCGGCCCGCGTTCGGTCGTCGAGACAGGCAGGACGGCCCCATCCGGTCGCCCGGTGCTCGGCCTCAAGAAGTAAATAAGCCAAAAGTTACCGCCTTGGGACTTGTCTCATCAGGCAAAGGCTGGCACATGCTCGGACACGGCATTTTCACCAACCGGAACAACCCGTGGCACATCCGATCTGGACCATTCCGAATATCCTGACCATCTCGCGCATGGTCGCCATCATGCCATTGGCACTGGCGCTGATCTATGGCGGAGCCGCCGGTGCGTGGATTGCCTTCGCGATCTTCTGTGCCATGAGCATCACCGATTTCCTCGACGGCTTCATTGCCCGCCGGTTCAATATGGGTTCGGCCTTCGGGCGGGTTATGGACCCCATCGCCGACAAGGTGGTGATCGGTGTCATGATGCCCCTGCTGATCGGCCTCGACCTGATCAATGGCTGGCACCAGTTGGCGGTCTATCTGATCCTGACCCGGGAGTTTGTCATCTCGGGCCTGCGTGAATATCTGGCCGGCAGCCTGATCATCCATGTGACACAGCTGGCCAAATGGAAAACCACCCTGCAACTGGTTGCCACCGGCGCAATCCTGCTCGCCGCCGCCCTGCCCGTGGTCATCATCCCGGCCCTTGCCCTGCTCTGGATCGCGGCTGGCCTGACCGTGATCACCGGCATCGACTATCTGCGTCAGGCCTGGCCCAAGCTGACGGAAGCAGCATGAGCGACGAGATCACCGGCAACGAGATTACCGTGAGATATTTCGCCTGGGTCCGCAGCCGGTTGAACCGCCCGCAGGACCGGGTGAGCATTCCCGCCACCGGCCTTACGGTTACCGAGCTGCTGGCGCAGCTAAGCACGCTTTCACCCGATCATGCGCAGGTGCTGGACAACCCGGCCGGGCTGAAGGCCGCGATCAACCAGAGCTATGCCGATCCTGATGCCACCATCATGCCCGGTGACGAGGTTGCCCTGTTCCCACCGGTGACCGGGGGCTGAGATGGCGGTTCATGTGCAGAGCGAGGATTTTGACCCGGCAGCGCTGATCGCCGGGCTGACCGCTGGCCGAACCGATATCGGTGGTCTCGCCACCTTCATCGGGCAGGTGCGCGACGAGAACAAGGGCGCGCGGGTCACCAGCCTGACGCTGGAGCATTATCCGGGCATGACCGAGAAGGAACTGGCGCGGATCGAGGCAGAGGCGCGCCAGCGCTGGCCGCTCCATGATGTCGTGATCGTGCATCGCCATGGTCGTCTGATGCCGGGCGACAATATCGTTTTTGTCGGCACCAGCTCCAGCCACCGGCAGGCCGCATTCGAGGCCTGTCAGTTCATTATGGATTACCTGAAGACTGACGCACCGTTCTGGAAGTTGGAAACCACCGCCGATGGCACGGAACACTGGGTCGAAGCGCGACAGAGTGACCGTGACCAGCGCGACCGCTGGCAAAACGACTGATCCTGTCTATACACTCCGCCGCACCCACCACTGATAATTACCCATTCCCGCCATGACCAAGCTGACAGACCATGACTTGCTGATTGCCGGTGCCGGTGCCGCCGGATTGACCATGGCCGTGGCGGCGGTTGATGCCGGGTGGCGCGTCGCCCTGATCGATCCCGGCCCGATGACCGCGAAGCCCCATGAGCACAGTGCGGGCGATGCCAGAACCACCGCGATCATGGCGAGCGGCATCCGGATGCTTGAACGCCTCGGCGTCTGGGACGGGCTCGCCGGGATCAGCGCGCCCTTGCGGCTTCTGGAACTGGTCGATGACAGCGTGCGCCCGCCAATGCGCCAGCGCTTTGACGCCTCGGAAATCGGGCAGGACTGGTTTGCCCAGAATATCCCCAATGACGCGCTGAAAGGTGCCCTGCTGGCCCGGCTCGCCGGATCGGACAAGATTACCATGCTGCCCGGCAACAAGGTGCTGTCGATCAGCAACCGCGGCGATCACATGCTGGTGGCGACCGAGACCGGACGCCTGACCACCCGTCTGCTGGTTGCTGCTGATGGACACAAATCACCCTGTCGCCAGATGCTGCGCCTGTCGGTCTCGGCACGCACGCCACGGGAAACCGCGCTGGTCTTCAACACCGATCACAGCCTCGATCATGACGGCGTGTCCTATGAATTTCATGGCCCACTTACCGGTAATGGCAAGACCGCTCAGGTCACAACCATTCCGCTGCCCGGCAAGCGGTCGGCGATCAATGTGGTCGGCGATCAGGCCACCATCAGCGCTATCATGGATATGGACGCCGCCGCCCGCGCCACCATGGTCGGGCAGGCGACCCGGCAGGTGCTGGGCACGATAACCGAGACCGAAGCACCCAAGTCATTCCCGATCCGCCCGTTTACCGCGCGCCGGTTATCCGCCGAGCGCGCCGTGCTGATCGGCGAGGCCGCCCATGCCCTGCCGCCGATCGGCGCACAGGGGCTGAACACCACGCTGGCGGATATTGCGGTGCTGATCGACCTGATGGGTGATGCTGCCAATGACGATCCGGGGCGCCAACAGGTTACCGACAGCTATGCCCGCCAGCGCCGCGCCGATATCATGGCCCGCAGCAATGCCACGGGCATGCTCTCGGATATGGTGCATCGGGGCAATCCGCTCATCGACCGCTTGCGCCGTGTCGGATTGCAGGCGATCGGCAATATCGGCCCCTTACGCCGCCAACTCATGGCGCGTGGTATGGAACCGGTCGGCAAGGTCCCGCCCCTGATGGCAAAATAGGTTATTCCGCTGCCTGTATGGCAGGGGTATCGAGCGCGCTGACATCAACCCAGCCAGCCAGTTCCCGCTTGGCGAGATGAGCCAGCAGATCAACCGATGGCGCTGACTGGTTCAGGCATGGCACGACCGAGAAATGGGTGCCGCCATGTTCTTCAAAGATATGCTTGGCCTCAATGCCGATCTCCTCGAGCGTCTCGACACAATCGGCGGAGAAGCCGGGGGTAATCACCACCACCCGTTTCACGCCATCCTTGGCCAGTTGCTCGATGGTCTTGTCGGTATAGGGTTGCAGCCATTCCTTCGGCCCAAAACGGGACTGGAAGGTCAGGCGCAGGGTCTTGTCATCCATGCCCATCCTCTCACGCAGCAACCGCGCGGTCTTGGCACAATGGCAGTGATAGGGATCGCCCTGCTCCAGATAGGTTTTCGGCACCCCGTGGAAGGATGAGACAATCACCTCCGGCTGCCAGCCGAGGCTGTCGATATGCGTCTTGAGGGACGCCGCCAGCGCATCGATATAGACCGGATCATCATGATAGGCTGGCATGGTACGCACGGCAGGCTGCCAGCGCATCTTTTTCATCGCCTCGAAGGCCTTGTCATAGGCGGTGGCCATGGTCGAGGCGGAATATTGCGGATAGAGCGCCATCAGCACGATACGATCACAGCCCTGATCCTTCAGCGCATTGAGGCGGCTGGCAATCGACGGGTTGCCATAGCGCATCCCCCAATCAACCACCACGTTATCGCCCAGTACCTGCAGGCGGGCCGCCAGCGCCTCGGTCTGCTCACGGGTGATCCGGCGCAGCGGGCTCTCATCGGTTTCCCGGTCCCAGATCGAAGCATAAGCCTCACCGCTCTTGCTCGGGCGAGTGGTCAGGATGACCAGATTAAGGAACGGCTTCCACAGCCACATCGGTGCTTCAATCACCCGCGGATCGCTCAGGAACTCACCCAGATAGCGGCGCATGGGCCAGTAACCCGTACCATCGGGCGTGCCGAGATTGATCAGCAGCACACCGGTTTTCGGCGACGGCAGTTTCGGATGGTCGGGGGGTAATTGATGGTGGCGATAATCGGACATTTTCATCGGCTATTCCGGATAGTATGGCGATACCAAGTTCGGCTTGGCCTATATATGGCGGGCGACAGCAGCTTTGGCCAGCAAGGAAGGCAGGAATGTCAGGCTGTCACTTTCGCACCAACCTGATACACTATCCTACGCAAGGGGCAATAATTCGGATCAGACAATTCCATGCGGCTTTCCATTATCGGCGGCGGCCAGATCGGCACATCCGTTGCGCGTGCAGCGGCACGGAGCGGCAAATATCGCGATATCAGCATCAGCGAACCTGATGACGATGCCCGCAAGGTATTGAAAGAACTGCTCGCCCAGGACCCGGCCACCAAGCGTATCGAGGTTACCGACAGCAACAAAAAAGCCGCCAATCGCGCGGATATTGTCGTGCTTGCCACCCCGATCGACCAGTTCGCCCCGGTTACACACGAAATCGCCGACAGCCTGAAATCCGGTGTCGCCATCACCGATGTTGGCTCGATCAAACAGCAATCGGCAGCGGCTATCCTCGACAATCTGCCCAAGGGCATGGCCGGTCGCTATGTTCCCGCCCACCCGACAGTTGGTGCCGAGGGCAGCGGCCCCAAGACCAGCAAACCTGACATGTTTGATGGCGGCACGATCATTGTCGATACCTCGACAGCCGATGCCAGTGCAGCCACAGCGATCACGCAACTCTGGGAAGATGTCGGCGGCAAACCGCTCGGCCTAACCGCCGGACAGCATGACAAGCTTTACGGCACCACCTCCCATCTGCAGCACCTCGTTGCCTTTGCCGCGACCCGCGCCCTGCCGTCCGAGAGCACCAAACTGTCGGAAGACCAGCGCAGCCTGTACCAGATGACCCGCATCGCCGACGCCAACAAGGAAATGTGGCTGCCGATCTTCGAGGGCAACAAATCGGCGATCGTTGAGAGCGGTGCTGCCTATATGGACCGGCTGACCAGCATCAAACAGGCCCTGCAATCGGGTGATCGTGAGGGACTAACCGCAATCCTGACCAAGGCCCATGACTTCGCCAAAGGCTTTCAGGCACCGGAAGACGACGCGGTACTGGTCGCAGCCCGTGACACCATGCGGGCACCCTCGGACAAGGCCGGTGATGGCCTCGGCCTGCCCATGGTGCTGGCCAATGTCACCGCCCTTAATGCGCAACGTGTTGAAGGCGAGATCAAGCAGCCGCTGGCTCCACTGGCCAATCGCAGCCTGAAAGAGGCAAGCCGCCTGACCCAGCTGCCACCGGCGCAATCGGCCGATTTCCTGCTCGCCAACCGGGGGGCCGTATTGAAAGCGATCAGCGGCTTTGAAGTGGGGTTTGCCAATAACCTGTCATCGGTGATTCAGTCCGATCCAACCGCCCAGACCGCGATGATTACCGAAGCGCGACAGAAACGCCGCGGCGTTACCCTGCCCGACCGCCCGGTCATCGTAGCGGACAACAAGCCCGTCGCACGGGATGTGCCACAGGCCAAACCGCGCTACGGCAACCACAGCGCCTGATAACAACAATTACATCAGCCCCAGCTGCTGCAATTCGGCGATCATGTCGGGTGGCAGATCATCGCCCTTGCCGGTATCGAGGGCCGCCAGATCAGGCGGTGCATCCGCCGGTTTCAGATAACGCCAGCCCTGCATGTGCTTACGCTGCAGCGGCTTCACCGGCACGAGCTCCGGCGACATGATGATCCGGCACCAGGTCTTGCCTTCCTCATCGGTTTCCAGCGGCAGATCAAGGATCGACTGGCGGATACAGAGCGAGCGCTGGATGATCCAGTAGATCGATCCCTGCCCATCAACGATCTCGTCGGCACGGGTCGGACGGCGGCGGGTGAAAGTCCAGACCGCGTCCTGCCCCTTGTGCCGGAACCGGCGCGGCTCCTGAACCTCACGCAGATGCTCAACCGATTGGATACCGACAGCAGTACGCAGAATATTGACGGCCATAACCAGTCCTGATGTTCCGTAAACCCGGTGTTCGTGATCAGCTTGCACGCTTGGCGAGCATCGCCTGCCCGACCTTCGACTGGTTATCGCGACCGATCACGCGGCAGATCCAGTCACCGATATCGACCAGCGCATCGAGATCAACCCCGGTCTTATAGCTCATACCTTGCAGCATATAGACCACGTCCTCGGTCGCCACATTGCCACCGGCACCCGGCGCATAGGGGCAGCCACCCAGCCCGGCAACACTGGCATCGAAGATACGTACACCCTGATCGAGTGAGGCAGCGATATTGGCCAGCGCCTGACCATAGGTATCGTGATAATGCCCGGCGAGCGCCACATCCGGTCCGACCGCATCGGCCACCGCCGTCAGCATCGGCACGACCGAACCTGGCGTGCCAACCCCGATGGTATCGCCAAGCGACAACTCGCGGATGCCGAGCCCTGCCATCCGCTCGGCTACATCGGCAACCGCCTTCGGCTCGATAAAGCCCTCATAGGGGCAGCCAACCACACAGGAGACATAGCCGCGCACGGTCATGCCGGCGGCCTGTGCCGCCGCAACGACCGGGCTGACCCGCTCGAAACTCTCATTGATGGAACAGTTGATATTACGCTGTGAGAAGCTCTCGGATGCTGACAGGAAAATGGCGACCGTGCTGACATTCGCCGCCTTCGCCGCTTCCAGCCCGCGCTCATTGGGCACCAGTGCATGATAATCGACACCGTCACGGCGCTTGATGTTGGCAAAGACCTCGGCACTGCCCGCCATCTGCGGCACCCATTTGGGTGAGACGAACGACCCTACCTCAACCACGGGCAATCCGGCATCGGCGAGGCGCTCGACCAGCGTTACCTTGGTCGCCACCTCAACCGGCTTCGGTTCATTCTGCAGCCCGTCACGCGGGCCAACCTCAACGATGGTGATTTTGTCTGTCATGGTCATTTGCATATAGCGCAGCCACAGCCGGTGCAAGACCTGCGGACCGCACAAAAGCAATCGGCCGCCACATTGCTGTGACGGCCGATCGCAGAAATCATGTTGTTCCGGCTTACATGCCGAGGCGGCGCTCAGCTTTTACCAGACGTGGCGGGTTTTCACCGGTTTGCGCAGCGATTGGCAGGCCATCATCATTGGCCGGACCACTGCGGCCATTGCGACCACGACGGTTCGGGAACTGATAGGTCGTTCCTTCATCACCGCTGTTTTTCTTGCCATCCAGACGACGCTCGAGGTGATCAAGGCGCTCCTTGACCTCGGCAGTGATGCCGCCGGTGTAGAAGTCGTCATCAAGGTCCATCTCGCCCTTGCGTGGCGCCAGATAGTTGCCGCCATCGGGTTGCTGGCCAAGGCCTTGCAGCCACTCGGTGTCGATTTTGGTAAAGCCCTTGGTCTTGCGGTTGTCGTCGAGGACAAAGGCAAAGTGCTCAAGATAATCGATCGAGTGCTTGTCATAGGCCTTACGGCGCCAGTCCTTGGAGAACCACTGATCGAACACGGCGCGCTGTGCCTTGCCGTTTTTGATCGCCTCAGGGTCTTTCTGGAGCATATGAACCATGGCCATGGCTTCATCGCCATACTCGCTCTGGGCGTGCGATTGCAGAACCTCAGGGTGACCGGCATCGGCCAGCTCAGCAGCAACGCGCAGTGAGTTGGCTTCGGCGTCGGCTTCCATTGCCCGCATCATCCAGATGTTGTCGGCAGGGCTGAAGTCCAGCTTGGTGTGATAGCCGTTCTTGAACTGCCATGCGTGACGCAGTTCGTGGGCCAGCGTGGCAATCGCGCGACCGTCATCAACCTTCGGGTTGACGGCAACCAGATTCTCGCTCGGTGAGTAGTAACCGTAAACGCCGGCCTGCTGGTCGATCGCGAACTTGACGCCCATCTCCTCAGCCATATCGATCAGGGCACGACCGGACTCACTCTTGCGCATGATAGTCATGTAGTGATTGATCGCCTGAACCGCATCTTCCTGGCTCATCGGCTGCTCTGGCTGCTGACCTTTAGGCACTGAGCGACCGCCCATGCTGCCATCTTTGCCTTCGCCCTTCGGATTGCCCGAGAAGTTTGAAACTGGCGCATTCTTGCGACCATCTGCGCCGTACTCTTCCCAGACGACCAGTGGTTGCTTGTCAGTTTTTTGCTTTTTCGCGACAGCCGGACCATCGCGGTAGCCTTCCAGCTTAGCAGTAATGCCGCCCCATCCCTCGTGGCGACGAGCCTCTTCCTTGCGTTTCGCTGCTGCTTCTTTTTCAGCTTCAGCCGCGATATCGAGAAGTGCGCGTAAGTTTGCCATATTACCCTCTAAGTGTCTCATAACGGTGTGGACCATCAGGTCCGGGGAAATGGCGACGAATGTATTGCGGCGGGGGAGCGCCGTATTAGGTTACTCGGTTGGATTACCGCATGCCGGTCTCCATCATGAGCGATGCATCCTCCATAAGACGCTGATCGGGTGAGCAGCGCATCTGACCATCCTCCAGAATCAGCAGACGCCGGGAAACCAGCTCTCTGCCGCTGATAAAGCAGGCATCAATCTCGAAAGCATTCTCGAAGTCGGCACTGGCATGGACCCGCAGGGGACGCAGCACCTGACCCAGAATCATTTTCTTCTCATCGCTGAGGTCGGCAGCGGCGGGAATATCCTCAACGCGCTCAACCAGAAACTGCGGCTGGTTCTTGTGCCAGACAAAGCTGGTGAAGAACCGGGCGTAATCAGCGACGGTCTTGATATCGAGCTGCAGCGGGGCCGCAGCATTGGCAGCCAGTATCGGCGCTGCCGTGTAATCCAGCACAAACACCTGATGGCGGCGGCGCAGGACATATTTGGTAATCGCCGGGATCGTCGCGCTGTCGCGGCATGCATAGAGCAGCATGTCGGCATAGAACGGCAGCGGTGCCCAGGTCAGGGTTGTGGTGGCGCGGGGCAGTGGACGAGGCTCGAACTGTCGATTGATCTGGCGCAGCACAGCGCGGGCCGTATCAGGCTCCAGCGGGCGCATCTGCAGATTTCGTGCTGACAGTATCGTCATAGATCCCCAAGGTCATCGCATGGCGCGACGTCTAACATTCACTCCGACGTCCTCTTGTCGTACAACAAGCAGACATCAACCTGGCGACGTTAGCTGGCCTGTCCCGGGGGAGCGGGTGACGAGGAAGAACTGATCTCGTCAATCGACCTTATTAAATTGTGCAAACAGGTTACGAAAACGTCAAAGCGAGAAAAATATTGAAACTCAACCGCTTAGTAAAAAAATACGAAAGTCGGGTGCGTTATATACCTGCTACACAATTATTCGTGTTGCAGGTAGTTTTCACGCTATTGGTTTCACTGTTCCCGATATCGGCATTGGCACAAATTTCCAATGCAGACGCAAAAACCGAACCGCTGGAGAGCAGTTCCGGCACGATCATCGACCGCGACGAGACAACTGCAACCATGCGTGTTGATCGCAGCCGGACCAGCATGATCTTCACCGCGCCCAAGGCTGCCAACAGTACCGTGCTGAACCCCGTCCATGATGGCAAAGCCATGAGCCTGCTCTCGAAGATGGATGTCGGCAGTCACGTAACCGTCTACTGGCGTCCCGAGCGGGGCTTGCGCGTGCCGGTCGGCTTTGACCTCGTGCTACCCGAGGCGGCAGCCGATATGGCGGCACAGCCGATCATTGCCGATACCAGTCTGGTGCCGCGGGAATTGCTGACCGAGCGCGGCGGCTATTTCGACCTGCTCGAACGGCAGGGTGAGCAGGTGCTGATCTATGACCGTCTGGCCAATACGGTCAGCGGTGACCGGGATCTGTACCGCATGTATGCCGATGGCAGGCTGCCATTCTGCCTGACCTGCTTCATCTCGCCCCGTCCGCGGGCGCGGCTGGGCAATCCTGCATGGCACCCGACCGGGGCTTATGTGATCTTTCAGCAGGCCAATGACAACGCAACCAGCGATCCGACCAACGGCCTCGACTGGGGTATCAACAACGATCTCTGGTCCCTGCGACTGGAGGACAAGAGCCTGAACCGGATTGTCAGTTCCGAACCGGGGCATGGTGCTGCCTATCCGAATTTTCGTGGCAACCAGATCATCTATGCCGAACGCAGCCCGCCCGATACCGGTACCAGCGGACGGCGCACGCTGATCGCCTCGCTGGCTGGCGATGATCCGTGGGATGGCTGGCAGCTCCGCACCATTAACTTCAACCACGACAAACCTATCACCGTCCGCAACAACAATTCGGAAGCAGCCCAGCGTCGGATTATCCCCTATTTCAATAGCGGGCAAATACTGGAGGCATCGGCTGACGAGCATGAAGATGTGATCGACGGCATCTTCACCCGTGGTGCCGGTCGAACCATCCGCAATGAGCTGGTATTGCGCAATCAACCGGGTGCGGAAGGGCATGCGACCTATGGTCAGGCCATTGGCCCGGCACTCAATGACCGGCAGCAACGATTGACCGTCTACACCAGTTCGCGGGCCATTGCAGACCGTCAGATCAGCAATCGACCGGAGAACACGCCGACCGATCTTTTCGTCCGGGTTGGCAATAGCGGCGAAACCTACCAACTGACCACAAACGGCCTGCGCAGCCGGCAGAGCGGTGATACCTATCAGGTGATTGATCTTGGCTGGACCAATGACCGGCAATGGCTGTTCGCCGCCATCGGGGCCAAGAACAGCATCACCGGACGGGAGCGGGAAACCGAAATCTGGCGCTTTGACATCAGTGCGCTCAGGCAGATGCAGGCCGCCTCACAACAACCGGTTCAGCCTGCCAACTGACGCCCGATAATCAGCTTCTGGATATCGCTGGTGCCTTCATATATCTGGCAGACCCGGACGTCGCGATAGATGCGCTCAACCGGGAAGTCCTCGAGATAGCCATAGCCACCATGTATCTGGATGGCGTCAGAACACACCTTCTCCGCCATTTCCGAGGCGAACAGCTTGGCCATTGCCGCCTCTTTCAGACAGGGCTGCCCCGCATCCTTCATGGCCGCCGCATGGAGCACGAGCTGGCGCGCGGCCTCGACCTGCGTTGCCATATCCGCCAGCCGGAAATTGACCGCTTGATGATCGAAGATCGGCTTGCCGAAGCTTTCACGCTCACGGGCATAGGTCAGCGCATGATCCAGCGCCGAGCGCGCCATACCCACCGATTGCGCGGCAATACCGATCCGACCGCTTTCGAGATTGGCAAGGGCGATCCGGTAGCCCTCGCCCTCTTCGCCGAGCATCATGTCCGGCGTGACCCGGCAGTCATTGAAACTGATCTGCGCGGTATCGGAGGCATGTTGCCCCAGCTTGCGTTCGATCCGGGTTACCTCATAGCCCTCGGCATTTGTCGGCACGAGAAAGGCACTGATACCGCGTTTGCCCGCTTCTGGATCAGTGACGGCAAAGACCAGTGCAATATCGCCGTTCTTGCCGGTGGAGATAAACTGCTTGGCCCCGTTCAGCACCCAGTGATTGCCGTCGCGGCGGGCGCGGGTTTTGAGCGCCGATGCATCGGACCCGGCCTGTGGTTCGGTAAGGCAGAAGCAGCCGACCATCTCACCCCGCGCCATGGGTTTGAGGAACTGTTCCTTCTGGTCCGGTGTGCCGTTCTTGACCAGCGCCGCACAGCAGGGCGAGTTGTGCACGCTCATGACGGTTGAGGTCGCGCCGTCACCGGCGGCAATTTCCTCCAGCGCCAGCGCATAGGATACGGCATCAGCACCGACGCCATCCCATTCCTCCGGCACCATCATGCCGAGGAAGCCAAGCTCGGCCATCTGCGCCAGCGCCTCGCGCGGATAGGTATGGTTGCGGTCCCATTCAGCGGCATTGGGCGCCAGCTGCTCGGTGGCAAACTGCCGGGCGGTATCCCGGATCAGCACCTGATCTTCACTCAGAATCATTTCCCTACCCCTGTCATTTCCAGCGCTGCCATTTCCAGCCCTGACATTATTGTTCTCTGATCACCAAGGCAGAACCGTTCCATCGTAATTGAGGAATATGCCGTTCTGGTTCAGCTCCAGCGTACTCAGCACCTTGCACAGCCCGGCGGTCGATTGCGCGACGGTCAGCGGCGCGGCACCGCCGCCCATATCCGTTTGCACCCAGCCCGGATGCAGTGTGACACAGGTGAAGCCCTCGGTTGCCAGATCACGGCTGAGGCTGCGCCAGACGGCATTGGTCGCGGCCTTGGAGCTGCGATACATATAGCTGCCGCCACTGGTGTTATCGGCGATTGAGCCCATCTTGCTCGAAACCACCGCAAGACGACGCATGTCCCCGGCCCGCAGGTTTGGCAACAGCGCCCGGCTGACCATCAGCGGCGCCACCGTATTCACCGACAATTCTTCAAGCCATGCTTCCGGCGTTACCGTGTCGAGAGTGTTCTTCGGATAGTTATAGACACCCGCATTATTGACCAGCAGGTCGATCGCCCGACCGGCCAATGCCGCGACCATCGCCTCGATTGAGGCTGGATCGGTCACGTCCAGATCGATCACGGTCACCCGCTCACCGAGCGTGGCAAGATCAGTTGCCGTGGCATCGCGACCGGCGGCAATAACGTCCCAGCCATTCTCAAGGAAACGCTCGACGAGACCGCGACCGATGCCACGCTTGGCACCGGTAATCATCACTGTGGGCATAAGAACTGGTCCTGATTGTTGGGATTAGTGGACACGCTCAATGAACACGCTCAATGGCAATAGCGGTTGCCTCACCGCCACCGATACAGAGCGAGGCAACACCGCGCTTCATGTCATATTTCTTCAGGGCATTGAGCAGGGTGACAATGATCCGGGCACCGGATGCACCGACCGGGTGGCCGAGGGCACAGGCACCGCCATGGACATTCACCTTGTCATGGGGCAGGTCGAGATCGCGCATCGCCGCCATGGTAACCACGGCAAAGGCCTCATTGATCTCAAAAAGATCGACATCGCCTGTCGACCAGCCGGTTTTCTCAAACAGCTTTTCCATCGCGCCGATCGGCGCCGTGGTGAACCATGCCGGGGCCTGGGCATGGGTGCTGTGTCCATGAATTTCCGCGAGGATCGTGGCTCCCCTCTTTTCCGCTACCGACCGGCGCATCAGCACCAGTGCCGCCGCGCCATCGGAAATCGAGCTGGAATTGGCCGCCGTTACCGTGCCGTCCTTATCAAAGGCCGGGCGGAGGGTCGGGATCTTGTCGGGATTGGCCTTCAGCGGTTGTTCGTCATGCTCGACCACCGTATCGCCCTTGCGACCCTTGACGGTTACCGGCACGATTTCCGCCGCCGCCGTACCGTCCTCGCTCGCCTGTCTGGCGCGTTTCAGTGAGGTAATGGCGAACTCGTCCTGTGCCTCGCGGGTGAACTGATAGTGCCGGGCGGTTTCCTCGGCAAAGGTACCCATCAGCCGACCGGGCTTGTAGGCGTCCTCAAGACCATCAAGGAACATATGGTCATAAACCTGCCCATGCCCCATGCGATAACCGCCACGGGCACGGTCGAGCAGATAGGGCGCATTGGTCATGCTCTCAAAGCCACCGGCAATGGCAATGTCGTTGGTACCGGCCAGAATGGCGTCATGGGCCATCATGGTCGCCTTCATGCCCGAGCCGCACATCTTGTTGATCGTGGTGCAGCCGACCGCTTCCGGGATACCGGCGCCGAGGGAGGCCTGACGTGCCGGTGCCTGCCCCATACCAGCGGGCAGGACGCAACCCATGATCACATCATTGATGTCCTCGCCGGTAACCGCGGCACGCTTCATCGCCTCGCGGATGGCATCGCTGCCAAGTGCCGGTGCCTTAACGTCGGCGAGATCACCCTGAAACCCACCCATTGGTGTCCGGGCAGCCCCGACGATCACCACCGGATCACTGTTCCTGTTCGACATGACGAGCACTCCCTGTTGCGTTGTTTCTTGTTCTTCGTGTTCCCCGAAACATAGGTGGTGGTCTGGACAAGATCAAAGAAGTATCCAGGCCGCCAATCCGAGGAAGGTAAAAAAGCCAACAATATCAGTAACGGTGGTCAGAAAGACCGAGGATGCCACCGCCGGATCGGCCCCGAATTTGTCGAGGGCGAGCGGGATCATGACCCCGGACAGCCCGGCGACCGCAAGGGTGGCAATCATCGCCATGGCGATCACCGCACCGAGCATCGGATTACCGAACCAGACCGAGGCGACAATGCCGCTGACCACGGCAAAGATTATGCCGTTCAGACTGGCAACAAGGGTTTCCTTGGCAATCACACGCCAGGCGGTATTGGCCGACAGCTCGTTCATCGCCAGCGCGCGCACGGCAACCGTCAGTGTCTGGGTACCGGCATTGCCACCCATACTGGCAACGATCGGCATCAGCACCGCCAGCGCTACGATCTGATCAATCGTGCCCTCAAAGACCCCGATCACCATCGATGCCAGCACGGCCGTCAGCAGGTTGAGCGCCAGCCAGACAAAGCGTGATTTCAGGGTCTTGAAGGTATCGGTATAAATATCGCTCTCGGCGGAGACACCGGCAAGGCGCAGAATATCTTCCTCGGCCTCTTCATCGATAACGTCGACGATGTCATCGAAGGTGATCATCCCGAGCAACCGGCTGTTCTCATCCACCACCGGAACAGAGACGAGGGAGTAGCGTCGGAAGACATCAGCCACCGCCTCCTGATCCATCTCAGCCGGGATCGGATGGATGTCGGTTTCCTGAATTTCCTCAAGCTTGGTCGAGCGACGGGTGCGGACAAGGCGGCTCAAATTGACCGCACCGACAACCCGGTGCAGCGGGTCGACCACATAGACAACGTAAAAATGCTCGGGCAGCTGGTCAGCAGCCGCCCGCATATAGTCAACGGTTTTGCCAACCGTCCAGAACTGGGGCAGCGCCACAACCTCGCGCTGGATCAGACGACCCGCGCTCTCTTCCGGGAAAGTCAGGCCCTGCTCGACCTGTGCGCGGAGCTGGGATGACAGCTTGGCGAGAATTTCCTGCTGACGTTCCTCGTCAAGGTCCTCGACCAGCTCGATGGCGTCATCACTGTCGAGTTCAGTTACCGTCCGGGCGATTTCCTCGGGCGGCAGATAGTCGAGCACCTCATCCCGGATCGAGGGACGCAGGTGGACAAACACCTCGGCGTCAATACCGGTGGGCAGCAGACAATCAACCAGCTGACGGCGATATTCGGGATCGATCTGCTCGATGAGGTCAGCCTCATCGGCGTCGTGCAGATCATCAACCAGCGCACGGACATTGTCGAGCTCGCCCTCGTCAAGCCAGTCGACAACCTTGCCGACCGCTTCCGAGTCAAGCCCGTACTCATTGCTCTCGCCAGCCTCTTCCGCCTCCTCGACGGCTTGCGGCCGGGGTGTTTTTGTATCGAGTTCGGCCATGACGCCGTCTCTTTTCCGGTTGCGGGTGATGCGGCCACCATATGACCGCATCAGTGAGGATTTGTCAGCCCGGTTTATACACCAAACAGAACCGGTTGGTTAGCACCGTCGTGATCGCGCTGCTGGGCATCGACGGTGGCCAGTGCTGTCACGTTCAGGATGCTGCGTGCCGTGGCCGAGCTGGTCAGAATATGCGCAGGCTTGTCGACCCCGAGCAAGAGCGGACCGACCGGCTGGGCATCCGCCAGACACTTGACCAGATTATAGGCGATATTGGCCGCATCCAGATTGGGCATAACCAACAGATTGGCCTGTCCGGTCAGGCGTGAATTCGGGAATGCGGTCGCGCGCAATTCCTCGTTCAGCGCGATATCAGCATGCATTTCGCCCTCGACTTCCAGTTCGGGGGCAAGCACTTCGAGCATTTCACGCGCCTGCTGCATCTTCGCAACCGATGGCCCCTTGCGGGAGCCGAAATTGGAGTAGGACAGCAGCGCCACCTTCGGTTCGATACCGAACCGCCGCACTGCTTCCGCAGCCTCGATGGTCATCTCGGCAATCTGTTCGGCGGTCGGGTCCTCATTGATATGGGTATCGCACATAAAAAAGGTGCCAGACCCGGTCACCAGCACGCTGAGTGCCGCCGGGATGGTCTGCCCGGCGCGCAGGCCGATCACCGATTTCACATCGCTGAGGCGATAGCTGTAGCCGCCCTTGGTGCCGCAGATCAGGGCATCGGCCTCACCCAGATGCACCATCAGCGCGCCGATGACCGTGGTATTGGTACGGACAATCTCGCGGGCCCGGCGCGGGGTGATACCCCGGCGCTCCATCAACTTGTGATACTGCGCGGAGTAGTCAGGGAAGCGCGGATCATCCTCGGGATCGACCAGCTCGTAATGCTTGCCTTCCTGAATGCGCAGATTGAGCCGCTTGATCCGGCTCTCGACCACGCCACGCCGACCGATCAGCACCGGATAGGCGAGGCCGTCATCGCTCACCTGCTGCACCGCGCGCAGCACGCGCATGTCCTCGCCCTCGGCATAGGCAACGCGCTTGGCATTCTGCTTGGCCCGAGAGAAGACGGGGGTCATCACCAGACCGGATTTGAACATAAACCGGTTCAGTTCATTCTCGTAATCGGCGAAATCCTCCACCGGTCGGGTGGCGACACCGCTCTCCATCGCCGCCTTGGCAACGGCCAGGGCAATACGGCCAACCAGACGCGGGTCAAACGGTTTCGGGATCAGGTATTCGGGGCCAAAGGACATGGCCTCGTCACCATAGGCGGCAGCCACCGCCTCGCTGGCCTCGACCATGGCGAGATTGGCAATCGCCTCGACGCAGGCGAGTTTCATCGCCTCGTTGATCTCGGTCGCACCCACATCGAGGGCACCACGGAAGATGAACGGGAAGCATAGGACGTTGTTCACCTGATTGGCGAAATCGGTACGACCGGTGGCGATATAGGCATCGTCACGAACCGCACGCACCTCATCGGGCATGATCTCCGGCGTCGGGTTGGCGAGCGCCATGATCAACGGCTCACCGGCCATGGTGCTGACAAACTCCGGTTTCAGTACGCCGGGCGCGGAAACGCCGAGGAACACATCGGCCCCGACAATCGCCTCACCGAGGGTGCGCTCGGGAATATCGCGGGCAAAACGCGCCTGTTTCTCATGCAACTGATTGGCACGTCCGCTGTGCAGCACGCCGTCAATATCGGTTGCGGTGATGTTCTCGGGCTTGATGCCCATATCGACGAGCAGGTTCAGGCAGGCAATCGCCGCCGCACCGGCACCGGAGGTCACGACCTTGACCGTACCGAGATCACGCTTGGTCAGGCGCGACCAGTTGAGGACGGCAGAGCTGACGATGATCGCGGTGCCATGCTGGTCATCATGGAACACCGGGATATTCATCCGTTCGCGCAGGCGCTCCTCGATGATGAAGCATTCCGGCGCCTTGATATCCTCGAGATTGATGGCACCGAAGCTTGGCTCAAGTGCGGCAACGATATCGCAGAACCGGTCGGGATCGTTGGCATCCACCTCGATGTCGATGGCGTCGATGCCGGCGAATTTCTTGAACAGAACCGCCTTGCCTTCCATCACCGGCTTGGACGCCAGCGGGCCGATATTGCCGAGGCCGAGCACCGCCGTACCATTGGTGATTACCGCGACGAGATTGCCGCGCGTGGTGTATTGGCTGGCATTTTTGGGGTCCTTGACGATCTCCTCACAGGCTGCGGCAACACCGGGCGAATAGGCCAGCGCCAGATCACTCTGGTTGCCCAGTGGTTTGGTCGGCTGCAGGGCTATTTTGCCCGCTGGCCGTGCACGGTGATACTCAAGCGCTGCATCTCTCAGCTTGTCGCCCATAATGCCTCCCGGTGCATTGGCGGTGGCCCACCAATGCCGAACTGTTGATTTTTACGCGATAAAAATGAGTTGGTGCGTAGGTTGTGCCTGCTTTTTGGCCATAATAAAAGCCCGCTTACAAGCGGGCTTGGGCACAAATCGGTTATGCAAATTGCACAACAGTCGAAAAAGCGCGGTTTTCCAATAAAACCAGCGACTTGAATATTTTTACCGGTAAATGTCCGAAAAAAGATGGTGCGGTCGAGAAGACTTGAACTTCCACGGGCGCAATGCCCACAGCGACCTCAACGCTGCGCGTCTACCAATTCCGCCACGACCGCACGTGCCACAGGATGAGCAATCATCCTTGGTAGGCGGCGTTCCTAACAAATGCTGTTATAGGAATCAAGCTAGCTTACGTGTCATAACACACTAAATAATCATTCTCCCCCGCAACAGGTCGGCAAAACATGACGTTCCAGCAACCAGCACCGGCAGAAAACCTGAGATTTTCCGGTTCACCGCCGGTAATCGACTGGCAGATCAGCGACCGTCCCGTCGCCTATCCCGAGGCGGTGCAGCAGATGGAAGAACATGTGGCGGCGATGATTGCTGGTACTGCCGGTGACCGGATATGGCTGCTCGAGCATCCGCCGCTCTATACCGCCGGAACCAGTGCCGATGAGGCCGATCTGCTCGACACCCGGTTTCCGGTGTTCCCGACCGGTCGCGGCGGGCAATACACCTATCACGGCCCCGGCCAGCGGGTCGTCTATGCCATGATTGACCTCAAGCAACGGCGTACCGATCTGCGCTGGTATATCAACCGGCTCGAACAATGGGTGATCGACACGCTGGGATCATTCAACGTCATCGGCGAACGGCGCGAGGGCCGTGTCGGCATCTGGGTCGACAAGAGCCGCTATGGCGAGGCCATGGGGCGGGAGGACAAGATTGCGGCCATCGGTGTGCGGGTTCGCAAATGGGTGGCATTCCACGGCATTTCGATCAATGTCGATCCCGATCTGGAGCATTTCGGCGGCATTGTTCCCTGCGGTATTCGCGGTCATGGCGTCACCTCGCTGACCGCGCTTGGCCTGCCGGTGACCATGGAAGATCTGGATGCCGCGCTGATGGCGCATTTCCCGGAAGATTTGCGCCCTCATACCGCGTGATTGCATCCCGTGCCGACACCGCCCGTTATCGACCAACGCCTGCTTGACGCCCTGCCCGATCTGGAGCGCTACGCCGCCGCATCGACGGCTTTTTCCCATGTGGTCAGCATCGACAGTGGACTGGTCGGTCCTCATGTGGTGATCAGCGCCCTTACCCATGGCAATGAGGTGGCGGGTGCCATCGCCCTCGACCGGCTGATCCGGGAAAACCCGGCAATTTCCCATGGCCGCCTGTCACTGTGCTTCGTCAATTACCGCGCCTATGCCCAGCTCGACCCGGCAGCGCCGTTCGGCAACCGGTTCCTGCAGCGCGACATGAACCGGGTCTGGCACGGATCGCTGGCCAGCGATCCGACCGATGCCTGGGAAGTAAGGCGCGCGCGGGAATTGCTGCCACTGATCCAGAGCAGCGATTTCCTGCTCGACCTGCACACGATGCCGAGGAAGGCACCGCCGCTCGCCCTGATCGGTCCCGCCGCCCGCCACCGCGATCTGGCCCGCGCCATGGGCTGGCCCAAATGGGTGATGATCGATCCCGGCCATGCCGACGGCAAACGCCTCACCGATTATCATCATTTCAGTGATCCCGACCGCTATGCCAGCGCCATGCTGATCGAATGCGGCTATCACTTCGATCTGCGCACCGCCGATATTGCCTATCGCGCCTGCCGCCATCTGCTGAAGACCCTGCATATGCTCGACAGTCCGGCGCGGGTCTCCCCGGACCCGGCACGGATCATCACCGTGACCCACAGCCTCGTCCCGACCACGGCAGCGGAATTCTCCTTCGAGCGCCGGTTTGACGGGCTGCAGGTGATCGAAAAGGCAGGCACGCTGATCGCCCGTGATGGCAGCATCGAGATACGCACGCCCTATGATGATTGTGTCCTGCTGATGCCCGCCCTGCTGCCGAGCGACGGCGCAACTGCGCTCCGCCTTGGCCGGGCAAAGGAATTTCCGGATCAGTGAAACCTAGCAGGTGGGCAGGATTCTGAAGCCGGTTTCGGGCGCATCACAGCTTTGTTCGACCATACGGTCGACCTTGGCGACACTCGGCCCGGCCTGACAATCGGTCAGCATCCGGTCAAGCAGGCTGTCATCGGCGGAAAACACCGCTTCAACCGAGCCATCAAGGCGGTTGCGCACCCAGCCGTCAATGCCAAGCTGCCGCGCCCGCTGTTCGGTCCAGGCACGATAGCCGACACCTTGAACCCGACCGTAAATTGATACCCGCACAGTTTTGCTCACGTTTCTATACCCGTGTTTGTTGGCCACGATAGCGCGGCTACATGTTGTTATTTGATCAAAGCTGTTTGGCCTGAACGACCTTCCCGAGGCATAATATTATCGAATTTGATCATCAGCGCCAGAATAGTTGTAATGATAATGTTTAACTGCGGAAAGCGTCATCCGGTTCCCGGCCTTCCTCACATCAGATGGGGTTTTCTGTCGCTGGCGGCAATGCTGGTTCTGGCCGCTGTTTTGCTGGCCGTCACCCCGGCCCCGGCCGAGGCAGCAGACACCCGCACCACGTGGCGTCCCCCGCCAACTCTGGGGATGCAGGACAATGTCCTGTACATGAAACGGGTCGGTGACTGGCAGGTCACATGCTATCGCCGTACCTTTGTCCTGCCGCTGAATGATGCCTGCGAGTTGCGCCTGCATGAGCGGCAATATGTGACCGGGCACCAGAAGCCGGTTTTCGTTTTCGATCTGGTGATCGAGGTGGCGGAGCCGAGCGACTCAGGCAGCCAAAACAACCGCAAGCCGCGCAATGATCTGGGCGACCTCTATGATTTCAACATCATGCTGGACGCCACGCCGACCCCGACCTGGGCCGATGCCACGATCCGCACCAAGGCATTCCAGATGAAGATCGAGGATGTCTGTCTGGTCGGCCCCTGTATCCTCAGGCATCAGGCCGCAGAGCGCCTGATCAACGAATTCGTCGATGCCGCCGGAACAACGGCAATCATCAGTTTCCGGGATGCCCCGCTGACCGATTCCTATGCCAAGCGCCGTATCGGCGTGCCACTGGATGAGTTCGATCAGGCGCTATCCCTGCTGATTGAACAAACCCAACATTACCGGGGCTATTGATGACTGCTGTTCCAGCCCATCGCCCTGATCTGATCCGCTACACGTTCCGGCCCTGCCCATGATTGCCCTTCTGTTACTCATTATCCTGCTTGGTATTACCCTGTTTCTGGCGCGGGAAAGGCTGCAGAAGTCACCGTTCCGCGAGAACTGGTTCTTGTCATGGGGCACGACCATCGAGGCCCCGGCGTTTCTCGCCAAGATATTCGGCAAGCCACTGTCCCTGCCCGACCCCGGTACCAAATTGCCAGCAGATATCATGCAGTTCCCACCGGCCTATCTCGCCATGCTGATCAACCGGGATCATCTGTGCCGCCCGCTGATGGCCGCGATTGTCGATCTTGCGGTCCGTGGACTGGTCAAGCTTAACTGGAAGTCCGATACCGAGGAGCTGATGCTGGTACGGCTGCCGGTTTCCGCCGAGGACGTGCCGAACAAGCTGGATCGTGCCCTGATCAGCAAACTGTTCCCGAACGAAGCGCTCGAACTGCCGATTGAATGGCGGCATTCATCCATTCTCGGCGATGCCCGCCGGTTGCTCCTGAAAGCCTATGAGAAAAAGGCTGTTCCATCCCGGCTTGGTCTCAACCCGATCCTCCTGCTCGTCATCGTCATGGCGATCATTGCCAGCGTGATCGTGATTGTCGCCACCAGCGAGGTCGGTTTCGTTAGCTTGTTCATGCCCCTGATGCTTGCTTTCTGGCCGATGTTCTCCACATGGGCCGTTGGCAACACCATGCGCGCCCGTGCCCTGTACAAGATCGTGCCGGCTGAACGCTTCATGGCCCGGCTCTTCATCTTTGCCGCCTTTACCGGCGGCATCCTGCTGAGCGGTCTGATCATGGTGCTGGTCACGGCATTTGCCTTTGGCATCATCCGGGCGCTGGTGCTGATCGCCATCGGCCTGCTGTTGATGATGGTGTTCAGTTGGGTCCGGCCAGCGGCAAAGCTGACCAAGGCCCATCAGGTCTCGGCTACCCTGATTGCCGCCCTGAAAAACCGCGAACGCCTGCACAAGGACGCGGACAAGGCTGTGGCATCGCTGAACTGGAAGGTACTGGCGCCGAGTATTGCCCTCGGTCGGGAACAGTCATGGATTGCCAATGGGCAGTTGCATGTCGCGATTGAGGATGATCTGGACGCCGAGGGTGAGGCTGAGCCTGATAATCAGCAACAGCCCTCTGTCGATCCTGACAACCCGTCTATCGCCCTGCCGGAGACCCTTGCCCTCGGGGGCAAGAAGGTACCGCTGGAAACCGTCGAGCAACTGCTCGGCTCGGCACTCTGGTTCGATCTGTGGCTGGCACTCTCCCTCGACCGCCTGATGAATATCAGCGGCGAGATTGAAAACTTCCGCAGCAACCTCAAGCTGGCAAAGTCGGGATCATAGCAACTGATTACGCGGTTATGCCGGGTTGCATTGACAGTGGCGACCCGCACCGGTACTGGGTGCGGAACAACAAGTAACCAATAAAACCAATCTTGCTGGCCGATTGCCGCCGCTTATCCCGAGACGATGTCCCCTGCACCCAAGATCGATATAGTCATTCCCATGTGGAATGAGGCCGCCCGTATCGGTCGCGTGCTTGATGCCCTCGTCGCCCAGACCCGGCAGGATTTCCGGGTCACGATTTTTGATAACTGCTCAACCGACAACGGACCCGATATCTGTCTCGGTTACACTGACCGGCTCGATATTCACCTCAACGCCAAGACGCTGAATATCGGCCAGAACGCCAATATCAACCGCAGCTTCCTGAACGCAACTGCCGACTATGTCGCGATCTGCAGCGCCAATGATGTGCTGGCCCCGGACTATCTGGAACAGTTGGCCACAGTACTGGACCGGGAGGCGGATGTCGGCGTCGCCTATGCCAAGGCAATCAGGGTCGGGCGGGATGGCAATCCGCTCACCGCCCAGCCCCGCAAATGGGCCTTCTATTCTGCCGATCAGGATGATCTCATTGCCCGCGCCTGCATGGTGATCGAACAATATCGCCAGCCATCCAATTTCTTCGCCCTCTACCGCCGCACCGTGCTTGACCGGATGATGCCACAGCCGTTCCGTTTCGGCGGCGATAATGTCTTTGTCTGTGAGGCAGCGCTGTACGGCAAAATCCGCTGTATCGAGGAAGCCGTGGTCTATCAGAGCATCTCGCCCGGCCTGTCCTCGATGCCTGACCGGATGCGCCATCTGATGCGCATGTTCTCGATGGATCACGAACGCGGGCTGCCGGAGGGCAGCGCCCTTGGCGCGCTGGAGCAGCTCTGCCCGATTATCGATATGTATCACGCCCATCTGGACATGTTCCGGCTCGCCCGCCTGCCCTATGAACAACGTACCCGGCTTATCACCGAGGGCAGCAGGGCATTTCTCGCGCGGCGCGGCGATGATATCGAGAAGAATACCCAACGGGTAATCATTCATGCCGGGGAATTCATCGACAGGCTGACGCCTGAGGATTTCTCCCACCGCATGTTCATCCATCAGATGCTGCGCAAGATCGACCAGTGCCTGTTATTGCTGCAGCCTGCGGAGCTGATCGCCCTGCGCCAGCGCTATGCCGATCTCTATGTCGGGGCCAGACCATGACGGCAGATACAATCAGGACCGTCATCCTCGCCGGTGGCAAGGGCCAGCGACTGGGCGCACAGGATCAGCCTAAACCCCTGACCCCGATCAATGGCCGCCCGGTTATCGAGCATGTCATGGCTATTTTCGCGCGGCAGGGATTTCGTGACTTCACCATTGCCACCGGCCATCAGGGACAGGCCATCGCCGATTATGTCACCACGCAAACCCGCCGCCCGACAGGGTTATGGCAGAACGACTGGCGGGTTACCTGCCACGATACCGGTGAGGATACCGCAACCGGTGGCCGCCTGCTGAAACTGCGCGACCGATTGGGCGATGAACTGGGTACTGCCCCGTTCTTCCTCACCTGGGCCGATGGCCTCGCCGATATCGACCTTGCGGCATTGCTGGCCTTCCATCGCGGTCATGGGCGGATGGCAAGCGTCACCGCGGTCTATCCACCACCGCGCTTTGGCCATCTGGACATGGCTGGGAACCGGGTGACCGCCTTTGCCGAAAAGCCGGTACAGCGGGAAGGCCGGATCAATGGCGCGTTTTTCGTCATGGAGCCGGGGGTGATCAACCTGATCGACGATACCGCGACCGTGCTGGAACATGCCCCGATGCAGCGACTGGTGGAACAGGGACAGTTGATGGCCTATCGCCATGACGGTTTCTGGCAATGTATGGATACCCCGGCCGAGGCCGAACGGCTCGACGGGATGGCACGGGCGGGCGATGCCCCATGGCTGGCAGGCCCATGAACCGGGTGCTGGTAACAGGCGAGCGTGGCTATATCGGACAGGTGCTGGTGCCAATGCTGCAGGAAGCCGGTACCATCGTGCACGGGCTGGACCAGCATTATTACGATGGCTGCGCCTTTGGCACGCCCTCCGCGACACCGGATATTCCCTTGATGCGCAAGGATATCCGGGCAATCACCCTCAGTGACCTCGACGGGTTCGACACGGTCATTCATCTGGCCGGGCTATCCAATGATCCCTTGGGCGACCTTGATGCCGGAACCACGCTGGCGATCAATCATCAGGCGGCGGTCGAGACGGCAAGACTGGCAAAACAGGCCGGTGCCCGCCGCTTTGTCTTTGCGTCCAGCTGCAGTGTCTATGGTGCGGCGGGCGAAAACTGGATTGATGAGGCAAGCCCGCTCAACCCCGTCACACCCTATGGCCAGTCGAAGATATTTGCCGAACGCGATATCGCGCCACTCGCCGATGACAGCTTCTGCCCGGTCTTCCTGCGCTTTGCCACGGTTTACGGGCTGTCGCCGATGATCCGCTTTGACCTCGTGGTCAACAACCTGATCGCCTATGCCCTCGCCAGCAAACAGGTGTTCCTGAAGAGTGACGGCATGGCCTGGCGACCGCTGGTGCATGTGGCCGATGTGGCCCAGAGCTTCATGGCCGCCGCCGCCGCGCCCGACGATGCGGTCCGGGGCCAGATCTTCAATATCGGCCAGACCGAACAGAATTTCCGGGTCGTCGATATTGCCCATATCATCGCCGATATCATCCCGGATGCCAGCGTTGCCTTCTCCGACCGCGCCTCACCGGACAAACGCTCCTACCGCGTCAGCTTTGACAAGGCCGGCAGCCATCTGCCCGGCTTTGCCCCAGGCTGGACCTTGCAGGCAGGCGTGGAAAATCTCTACCGCGCGCTCAGGGATCGCCCACCGTCCCCGACAGAATTTGAAGGTCCGCGCTATTGCCGGGTTGCCAAGATCCGCAACCTGATTGCCGCCGGTGACCTAGACAGCGCCCTGCACTGGAGCACTGGTTGACATGGTCAGTGTCGGCCATATCCTGCCCCTGTCCGCCGTCACTGCCTGCCGGTCCTGCGGCAGCGATAAACTGTTTCCGGTGCTTGATCTCGGCGTGACGCCGCTGGCCGACCGGCTGGTGGCACCGGAAGAACTGGACAAGCCGGATGATCTCGCGGCATTGGCGCTCATCGCCTGTTCTGCCTGCAGCCTCGCGCAATTATCGGTCACAGTACCGCCGGACCTGCTGTTCCGCCATGACTACCCCTATCATTCATCCGTCTCTCCGGCGCTGAACCGGCATTTCCACGACAGCGCCCAGAGCCTTATCGCCGATCTGCACGATCCGTCACAGGCGCGGATCGTCGAGGCCGCGAGCAATGACGGCTATCTGCTCCGCCATTTTCAGGCAGCGGGTTACAGCGTGCTTGGCATTGATCCGGCAACCGGCCCGGCGGATCAGGCGCGCATGGCCGGGATAGAGACCATCGACGCCTATTTCACTCAGGCACTGGCCCTCAGGCTCCAACAGGAACGGGGCATCAGCGCTGACCTGTTTCTGGCCAACAACGTCCTCGCCCATGTGCCGGAGATCAATGATTTCGTCGCCGGTATCGCCACCATTCTGGCACCCGATGGCAGGGCGGTGATCGAGACGCCCTATCTCGATGACCTGATCCGGCATCTGGCTTTCGACACCATCTATCACCAGCATGTTTTCCATTATTCCATGACCGCGCTGGTGGCGCTGTTCGCCCGGCATGGCCTGCATATCAACACCTGCGAGCGGCTGGGCATCCATGGCGGATCGCTGCGGCTGCATATCAGCCGGAACACAGATCGACACGCCAGCGTCACCGATCTGCTGGCAGCGGAGGCCGCTGCCGGTATTGCCACGCCTAGCTATTACGCCGGTTTCAGCAACCGTATCGCCGGATTGATCGGGCAGATACAGCGCGTGCTGGCTGACTGCCGCGAGGCTGGCAAACGGGTGGCCGGGTATGGTGCCGCCGCCAAGGCCGTCACCTTCATGGCCGCTGCCGGCATCGGTTGTGATGACCTCGCCTATATCGTCGACCGGAACCCGGTAAAGCACGGCAAATACATGCCCGGCACACGGGTGCCGATCCGGCCATTGCAGGCGCTTGCCGAGGATGCGCCGGATTACCTGCTGCTGCTAGCCTGGAATTTCGCCGACGAGATCATGGCACAGGAAGCTGCCTACCATCAGGCTGGCGGCAGGTTCATCGTGCCCATTCCCGACTTCCGGATAATCTGACGGTCAATCAAACACCCGCATCACCGGATCAAGTCCGAGTGCAGCAAGCTGTGCCGCCACCTCCTCGCGGTAGGCACCGTTCATCAGCAAGACCTCGTCAAAGGCAAGATCGGTGAGTGCCGCCGGGGCGATGACCGGATGGCCGGTGACAGGCAGAAAGGTGCCGTGCTTGTGCGGGTTGATATCGACCGCCGCCAGCACCGTACCCCCGGCATCGAGGCTGGTCAGCAGCGCCACCGCCTTTGACCCACCGCCCCAGAGCACGGTCCGTGTACCGTTGCGCCGACAGGTATCGAAATGCTGCTGCCAGAACTGGCCCTGATCGAGAATGGCCGCGATATCGAGCACATTGATATCGAGCGCCGTGCCACCGGCTGTGCCCGCACCGGTCTGGCCGGGCCGGGCACGCAGGTCGAGATACTGGCCGTTGAAGATTGTCCCGCACCGCTCGACCACAAACCCGGCGCGCGCGAACAGACCGGTCAGGCTCGCGCGCGTGAAGTACGAGCAGTGCTCGTAATAGACGTCCCAGAATGCCCCCGTGGCCGCAACCCGTTCCCATGACGGCAGCTGAAAGAACACGGGAACATCCGTGCTGTCCCCAAGTGCTCGCCGGATTGCCCGGACAAAACCGGCCACATAAGGGATGTGCTCGAGGGTATTGCGACAGCAGACCAGATCAACCGGCGGCAGGACCGTATCGCCGGTAAAGGCCTGATCATGGATGATCAGCTCGCCCTGCTCCACCGCCGGACACCGTTCGCGCATTGCCGCCGGGTCATAGCCGATCCCGCGCGCAACCCCGGCCTCGCAGAGGGCTGCCAGAAACTCGCCCTGCCCGCAGCCGATTTCCAGCACCGTGCCACCGGCGAGGCCGTATTCCGCCACCAGTGCCTCTGCCTGTTCAGCCAGAAACCGCCGATAGGTGCCGGAGAAGCTCTGGGTACTCTCATACCCGGCATCATAGGCAACCAGCGCCGGATCAAAACGCGGGTTCCAGACAAAGCCGCAGGCCGGGCACCCGAACAGCGCCAGATCGCCGGTCGGTACACCCCGCGCCGCATCCCGATCATGATGCAAGCGCACGCTGTTCACCGGCAGGCCATAGAGCCAGTAGCCGAGATCATCGCCAGGATGCTCACAGGCCGGGCATGGCGTATTATGAGAGGGCAAGCTGTTCACGCGCTGAGTTATTCACGGGCATCTTGGCCGGTTGTTGCTGTTTTTGGCTGCATGACCGGCATCCTGCGGGTAGTGTCCGGCATCAGGAAAAGGGCATCGTTTAACTGATGCCAGTTTATCCGGTCCAGCGAAAGCCCGGACTGACCGATGTACCCCAAGGAAGCGCATGTCATGAACCATGTCACCGGCACAGCAACCCTCGCAGGCAACAAGGCATCGGACAGCCTGCCACCGCCCGGTGCCGCCGATATCGACATCGCCCGTGCCGCGCATATGGAACCGATCCTGCCTTTGGCCGAGCAGAAGCTGGGCATTCCCGCCGAAGCGCTGATCCCCTATGGCCATTACAAGGCCAAGCTGTCCCACGACTATATCGCCGGGCTGGCCGACAAGCCGCGCGGCAAGCTAGTGCTGGTCACCGCCATCACCCCGACCCCGGCGGGTGAAGGCAAGACCACAACCAGTGTCGGCCTGAATGACGGGTTGAACCATCTCGGTGTGAAATCGGTTGCCTGCCTGCGCGAGCCGTCCCTGGGTCCCTGTTTCGGCCTCAAGGGCGGGGCTGCCGGTGGTGGCCGGGCACAGGTGCTGCCGATGGAGGACATCAACCTGCACTTCAATGGCGACCTGCACG
The DNA here is from genome assembly GCA_002168225.1 of Micavibrio sp. TMED2. Lineage (NCBI taxonomy): Bacteria > Pseudomonadati > Bdellovibrionota > Bdellovibrionia > Bdellovibrionales > Pseudobdellovibrionaceae > Micavibrio > Micavibrio sp. TMED2. The sequence continues at coordinate 1,040,526 of NHBH01000001.1, read as the reverse complement.
CCATCACATCGGCGCATAACCTGCTGGCGGCGGTACTCGACAACCATATCCACTGGGGCAACGAGCTCGGCATCGACCCGCGGCGGATCATGTGGCGACGGGTCATGGATATGAACGACCGCGCCCTGCGCCAGATGGTCGTCGGCCTCGGCGGACCGGCCCATGGGGTGCCGCGCGAGGACGGCTTCGACATTACCGTTGCCTCGGAAATCATGGCGATCTTCTGCCTCGCCACCGACATGGCCGATCTGCAGGACCGGCTCGGTCGGATCATCGTCGCCCTGCGCCATGACAAAAGCCCGGTAACCGCCCGCGATCTCGGTGTTGATGGTGCCATGGCGGTGCTGCTGAAGGATGCGCTGCAGCCCAATCTGGTGCAGAGCATCGACCACAGCCCGGTCTTCATCCATGGCGGCCCCTTCGCCAATATCGCCCATGGTTGCAACTCCGTCGTCGCAACCCGCGCCGCACTGGCGCTGAGCGATGTGGTGGTGACCGAGGCCGGGTTCGGCGCCGATCTCGGGGCTGAGAAGTTCCTCAACATCAAATGCCGCCAGACCGGTCTGCAACCGGATGCAGTGGTACTCGTCTGCACGATCCGCGCGCTCAAAATGCATGGCGGCGTGGCCAAGGCCGATCTCGGCACCGCCAATCCCGAGGCCGTGCGCAGCGGCAGCAGCAATCTTCGTCGCCACATTGAGAATATTCAGCAATTCGGCCTGTCGCCCGTGGTCGCGATCAACCATTTCAGCGGTGACAGCGAGGCGGAAATCGACACCGCCATGTCGATCTGTCAGGAACTTGGCGCAACCCCGGTGCTGGCCCGTCACTGGGCCGAGGGCGGCACCGGTGCCATCGACCTCGCCAAGGCGGTCAAGGCCCGGCTCGATGGCGACAAGCCCGACTTCCAACTGCTCTACCCGGACAACATACCGCTGGCCGACAAGGTCCGTGCCGTGGCGAGCAAGATCTACCGCGCCCGCGACCTGCAGATCAGCGACGCGGCGGCGAAATCATTTGCGCAGTTCGAAGCCATGGGCTTCGGCCATCTGCCGGTCTGTATCGCCAAGACGCAATACAGCTTCAGCGCCGATACCACCGCCTATGGCGCGCCCGAGGGCCATGTGCTGCCGGTGCGTGAGGCAAGGCTATCGGCCGGTGCCGGTTTTATCGTCGCTATCTGCGGTGACATCATGACCATGCCCGGCCTGCCCCGCAAACCCGCCGCCCTCAATATCGGCCTCGGCGAAAACGGCGAGATCGTCGGGCTGTCCTGAGCCAGACTAAACTAACCGCCCTTACCCCTCACGCAGCGGGAAGGTGATGGAGGCGGCGATGCTCTTTTCCAGATCGATCTCGTCGATCTGCTTCTGTGTGCGTCTGGCCATGTCCTGCCGGATCTCGGGCAGCATCTGATCGAGGTCAGCCTCGATGTCATTCAGCACATCGCCAATACTGCCCAGTATCTCCCAGGCCCGCGCATTGGTTTCCTCGTTATAGGGGATGAAGAACGACAGCTCGTTACCCTCACGCGACACGTCGATCAGTGGCTGGCGGCCACTGGTCGGCTTGCAGCCCAGCAGGGTGGCATCGCCGATCGCCTTCACATTGACCAGCAGATGGGTGACCTTCTTGGCCCGTGACTGGGTGTAGTCATCGATTTTCTTGTCGCTGCTCTTCTTGGTGCCGATCAGGCTTGCCTCATCGATTTTCGGCACCTTGACCTCGAACCCGTTGGCAATACCCTCCGGGCCGTTTGCCATACGCAGCCGAGCTTTGAAATCAACCTCATGCATGCTCAGGATCGGATTGATGTAATTCAGCGAGAGCCGGGTCAGCTCATCGGTAATCGGTACCTTGAAAGCCTGAACCACTGATAATCCCCCCAAGCAGCAACAGAGCCAAACAGGACGCAGAATCTATCAGCATTCGCGCCATCGGAACAGGCGCAGATCGACATATTCTGCAGTTGATTTTTGTCTAGGAAGCTATCTCTGCCCGATCGGGTACCGGGCTCATGGTGGGCGTGACTGGGATTGAACCAGTGACCCCTACGATGTCAACGTAGTGCTCTCCCGCTGAGCTACACGCCCGCGCACCATGAATGGGGCAGCCGTTTTTGCGACTGCGGCGAGGGAGATAGCATTAGATTCCGGCCACGGCAAGGCCTCGATTGCGGTTTTTTCCAAACTATCCGGTTTTTCGGGCACGCGCATGGTGTCGGCACAGCTGGAACCATGGCGCGCAGGTGAAAAACAGGTACGGTCAAATCAGGCCGACAGGACCACGTCGATATGCTGGGCGAGCTGGCGCAGGTGGAATGGTCGCGACATGACCGGTGCGCTGTTGCCATTGGCGGTCTTGCCCATGCGTAAGGATACGGCGGCAAAGCCGGTGATCAGCATCACCTGCATGCCCGGCAGGCTGGCGGTCACGTGCTTGGCGAGTTCGACGCCATCCATGCCCGGCATGACGATATCGGTCAGGAGCAGGTCATAACTGCCACGATCGAGGGCATAGAGCGCCTCGGTACCGTCACCGACACTCTCCACCGCATGACCTGCGCGTTCCAGCGACTGGGCCAGGAACTGGCGCATGCCGCCATCATCTTCCGCCAATAAAATACGTGCCATTTCCCCAACTTTCTGTTCAGGCATCAACCGGCCGGGTCGATGCGCATAGTGCCGCTCGGGCGTTGTGCCCAATATGCCTTTGCATCACGGGACCGTGTTTCGCGGTCGATCCGGCAGCCAAACCGGGGTATGATGCAGGCAACAAGAATTCAAACCCGAGAGAGAGCCGGTCCGGGACCATGCCGTCGCTCTGACAGACGTGTCTGAATACAGTGATTAGAATCGGTATGGCGCAGACAACCACGACGAAAAGTTACCAGATCGACAGACCGGCCAGTCAGGTGTTGCCGATTGTCCTCGCTTCACCCCATAGCGGAGACACCTATCCTGCTGATTTAATTAGAAAAACCAGCCTGAGCCTGATGCAGCTCCGCCGGTCCGAGGATGCCTTCGTTGACCGGCTCTATGCCCCGGCAGTGCAAAATGGGGTGCCCTTGATTCGGTCTCATCTGGGTCGAGTCTTTGTCGACCTGAACCGCGAGCCCTATGAGCTCGACCCGGCGATGTTTTCCGGCCCGCTGCCACCCTATGCCAATACCCGCAGCCCACGCCTCGCCGCCGGTCTCGGCACCATCGCCAAGGTGATTGCCAGCGGCGAGACGATCTATAACGCGCCGCTGGATTTCAAGGATGTGGCGACCCTGCTCGACACCTATTACAAGCCATATCATCAGGCGCTGGAAGAGCTGCTGCGCGAAACGCGCGAGCAGTTCGGCATCGCCATCCTGATCGACTGCCACTCCATGCCATCCAATGTCGGCCTGCCGAAACCGCAGAACGATCACAAGAACCGGGCCAAGAGTATCGATTTTGTACTCGGCGACTGCCACCGCAGCAGCTGCGATGCCACGATCACCGCCTTCGTCGACCGGCATCTGAGCCGTCTCGGCTATAACGTGATACGCAACCGCCCCTATGCCGGTGGCTATACCACCCAGAATTACGGGCGACCATCGAAAGGCATTCACGCGCTGCAGGTTGAGGTGAACCGAGCGCTCTATATGGATGAGGCAAAGATCGAGCCGCTGCCGACCATCAATCGGCTGACCGAGCAACTCGTCGATATGGTCGAGGCACTGGGCCGCAGCCGGTTGAGCGCTGCTGCCGCCGAATAAAACCGGCCAGCCAAAACCCGGATAAAAAAAAGCCGTTGGTAGAAACCAACGGCTTTAAAAGTTTTATTAGGGAGGAAACACCCAACAGAGAGAGGTCGAACACGATCTCCAAGACCGTATGACCATCTTTAGGCTTACATGAGTTTTGCAGCGCAACAAGCAAAAAGTGATCAAAACTTAATCTTTTTTCTAAAAAACCCTTATTTGCCTAATTTTTAACCATTAACCTAAAAACCATGCAGTCAGAATGCCGTTTCTGATGCAACTCTGGCAAGATGTTCGTGCACCAACATCCTGAAATAATTACCAGCCGCATGAGTCTGACGCTTGCCTGCGCAGGCGAAAAGGTCTTAATCGGGTGCCATGACTGATCTTATTGCAGATATCGGCGCTACCAATGCGCGCTTTGCCCTTGTCGGATCGGGCCTTGGCAATGTGGGACCGGAAGCAATCCGCGTGCTGAGCGTGCAATCCTATCGCGGGCTTGAGGACGCGATGAGCGGCTATCTGGAAGCGATCAATGTCAGCCCCGACGCCATTGAGCGGGCCGCCATCTGCATCGCCGGACCGGTGCTCGGCGACATGATCGTCATGACCAATCACCCATGGTCGTTCAGCCAGCGCGATATCCGCGACCAGTTCGGGCTGAATGACCTGACCGTCATCAATGACTTCACCGCCATGGCCCTGTCGCTGCCGCGCCTGAAAAAGGCCGACCGACGGCAGATCGGCAGCGGTGAGGCCGCCGAACATGCTCATAAGGCAGTCCTCGGCCCCGGTACCGGGCTCGGCGTATCCGGCCTGATCCACCACAACCGCAACCGCTGGCTGCCACTGTCAGGTGAAGGTGGCCATGTGACCCTCGCCGGCATGACCGAGCGGGAAGCCGAAGTGATCGACAACCAGCGTCGGCACACGGGCCATGTCTGCGGTGAGGATTTCCTCTGTGGTCGCGGTCTTGTCACCCTCTATCAGGCGATCAGCCGCACTGATGGCAAAACCGTGACCGGCAGGCTGATCCCCGCCGATGTCACCAATCGCGCGCTTGAGGGCTCCGACCCCGTCGCGGTCGAGACAGTGGAGATGTTCTGTGCCTTTCTCGGCAATGTGGCGGGCAATCTGGCCCTGACCATTGGCGCGACCGGTGGCGTCTATATCGCTGGCGGCATTATCCCGCGACTGGGGGAAGCCTTCGACCGCTCTGCCTTCCGTGACCGGTTCGAGAACAAGGGCCGGTTCATCGACTATCTGAAGCCGATCCCGACCTATCTCGTCACCCATGAGTTCCCAGCATTTCTCGGCCTGATCGCAGCGCTGTCAGCAACCGACAACTGACACCGCCAGCGCGGAACCTTTCCCCATAAGCAAACGTTTATGAACGAGATAAACAGGGGAAAGATCATGAAACACCTGACTTTTACGGCCATTGCGCTCAGCGGTGCCATCTCACTTGGCCTGACCGCCTGTGGCCCCACCGTTGCCCACGCCGCCGGACCAGGCCATTGCCCACCCGGTCTTGCCAAGAAGGGCTGCGTGCCGCCGGGACAGGCCAAGAAATATTCGATCGGCCAGCCGCTCAATACCTATTACACGGTTATCCGGGATTATGACCGCTATTCCCTCAATCGCCCGCCGGAAGGCTACTTTTATGCCCGCGTGGACCAAGACGTGTTGCTAGTAGCCGAAGCGACCAGGAAGGTCGCCGATCTCGTGGTCATTCTGGATGCCCTGTCGAATTAGGGGCGCAATACCGACTGCCTAGTGGCGGTACTCATGTGGCAGGGGCAGTTCCTCGATATCGGCGCTCAGCCCCTGTACACCACCACCCCAGAGGCCCGGCTCAACCGGTTCGATCCTCCACTTGTCATAGGTCAGGCCCGGCTTGCGGTCCCGGTCGAGCATGATCGGGCCGTCGAGATCGACAAAGTGTGCGCCCTGGGCGACGAGTGCCGCGGGAGCCATAGCCAGGGATGAGCCGACCATACAGCCGACCATGACCTGAAAGCCCATGCGCTCGGCCTCGATTTTCATCTTGAGCGCCTCGGTCAGGCCACCGGTCTTGTCCAGCTTGATATTGATGATCTGGTACAGCCCACGCAAACGCTCCAGCGTTGGCAGGTCATGGCAGCTCTCGTCAGCGCCCAATGGCACTGGCAATTCGCCCAGCGTGGCAAGCGGTGCATCCTCGGCAGCAGGCAAAGGCTGCTCCAGCATCTCGATCTCCAGCTCCGCCAGTTCAGCACTGAACCGAGCCACCATATCAAGCGTCCAAGCCTCATTGGCATCAACGATAATACGGGCCTTGGGGGCGGACTCGCGTACGGCACGTACACGCTCCATCTCCACCTCATCCTCACCGGCGAGCTTCAGCTTGAGCAAGGGCCAGTCAGCCAGCGTCAGGGCCTTCGCGGCCATCTCTTCCGGATCGCCGAGACTGATGGTAACAGCGGTTTCAAGGGTTTGCGGTTCCGGCAGCCCGGCAAGTTGCCAGACCGGCAGCCCCGCCTGTTTGGATTCCAGATCCCAGAGCGCGCAATCAATAGCATTGCGGGCGGCACCGGAGGGCAGGATTACCTGCAGCTCTTCCCGCGACATGCCCGCGGAAATACCATCGGAAAGGCTGTTGATAATGTCGAGGACACCGTCAACGCTCTCACCATAGCGGGTATAGGGGGTCGCCTCGCCCCGGCCGATGATGCCATCCTGCTCAATCTGGGCGACAACAACATCCGCCCCGGTGCGTGAACCCCGCGAAATGCGAAAGACGCCCCGAGTCGGAATTGTTTGTTTTCGTGCTGTTAGGAGGCGTGCGCCAGTGAGCGGGGCCATTCCTTTTCCAGTACCTCGACAATCGGACCTACACCAATACGAACCGGATCAACCGCCGGCATACCGTATTGCTCTGATAGCTTATCAAGATACGCTTTCGCTTCTGCTTCGTCTGCCATTTCCGCTGTATTGACAGATAATGCCACGACACGTGCCGCCGGATTGACACGCTTGGCACATTTTTCGTTCAGCGCAATGCAGTCACCGATATCGGGCAGCTGATATTCAGGCAGGCCGCGCATATGCGGACGGGTCGGTTCATGGCACATGACGAGGGCATCGGGCTGGCTACCATGGAGCAGGCCCATGGAAACACCGGCATATGACGCATGGAACAGGGAGCCCTGCCCCTCGATCAGATCCCAGTGATCATCATCATTGTCAGGCGACAGCTGCTCAGCGACACCGGCGATGAAATCGGCAACCACGGCATCAATCGAGATACCGGAACCGTGGATCAGGATACCGGTCTGGCCGGTAGCGCGGAAATCGCATTTCATGCCGCGCTGTTTCATTTCCTTGTCCAGCGCCAGGGTCGTGAACATCTTGCCGACAGAACAGTCGGTACCAACCGCGAGCAGACGCAGGCCCGAACGCTTCTTGCCGTTGCCGACCTCAAACTCACCGGTGGCATGGCGCACATCATGGATATTGCGGCCGAGTTCCTTTGCCTTGGCGGCAACCTGCGGCAGATCGGCGACCTTGTTGTGCAAACCGGAGGCAATGTCGAGCCCCATATCGAGCGCCTTCAGCATCACTTCCTGCCACTCGGGCGCGAATTTGCCACCGCGGTTGGCTACGCCGAGCACCAGCGTCTTGGCACCGGCAGCGACAGCCTCTTCCAGCGTCATCTCGGTCATGCCGGCATCGGCCTTACAGCCCGGCAGGCTCAACTGGCCGACACAGTTTTCCGGGCGCCAGAGGGCGATACCGAAAGCGGTCTTGGCCGCAAGCTGGTCAGGTGCATCACCAAGGAACAGAAGATATGGCAGAGCGATTTGCATGAACGGATGCCTTTCGTTTTGTTATCTCGGCAGGCATGACACCTGCGCTGAGGGCATAGCAGATTTTACATCTTGGTATCCCTCATAGACGCATGATGGCAGCTAGGCAATGCCGAGTTTGATGGGTTTTCAACAACACCAATCGTATCGCGTACAACCGATATTGCTTACACAGCAAATTTGGGGACTTACCAAAACGCCGATCCGACCTATTCATATGTAAGACTGGTATTCAACAAGGGCTTGCCGCCTATCCTGTTCGAGACAACCCGGCTTATGAACACTACTGCTACCGGCAGATTGCCGATCCGGCCGATTTCGGCACGTGCATTGACCACCGGTTATATCGTTGCCCTGCTGATCATTGCAGGGCTGTCGATCGGCTCGCATCTCACCCTCGAATACAGCCTGCGCAGCAACAAGGGCACGGCAGCCGTCATCAACCACACCGGTCGCCAGCGCATGCTGTCACAGCGCATCGCCTCACTGGCGGCACAATGGCAGATGGGCGACAGCAGCGCACAGCAGGCGCTGCACAGCACCATCAACCAGTTCGAGGCGGCCCATGAGTTCCTGATTGCCGAGCACAGCATCGGCACCGCCGACAACCGATATGAACGCGCCCTGCGGTCGATCTATTTCGAGGGCAGAAACTCCCTTGATCAACAGGTGGAAAGCTATGTTGCCGATGCAAGGCGAATTGCCGCCATGCAACCGGATAATCCGCAATTCGAGCCGATAATCACCCGTATCTTTGACGCATCAAGGGAGCAGCTGCTGGTCAGTCTCGATAATGTGGTCACAATCGAACAGGCGGAGAGTGAACAGCAGATCGCCAATTTCGAACGGCTGCAATGGGGCATTCTGGCCGTTGTGCTGATGACGCTGGTGCTGGAAGCCTCAATCATCTTCCGCCCGATGATCCAGAAAATCCTCGAATACACCGCCGCGCTGTTCCACCTGGCCACGGTCGATACCCTGACCGGCATCGCCAACCGGCGCAGCTTCATGGATCAGGCCGAGACCGAGCTTATCCGCACGAGACGGTACAAGCGCCCAGCCTGCATGCTGATGCTGGACATCGACCACTTCAAGAAGGTCAATGACACCTATGGCCATGCTACAGGTGATGATGTGCTGGTCGCAACCGGTGAGACCCTCAGGCAGATGCTGCGCCAGATTGATATCTGCGGCAGGCTGGGTGGCGAGGAATTTGCCATCCTGCTGGTCGAAACCGACCTTGCAGGCGCTCACATCGTCGCCGAACGGATCAGACAGCGCTTCGAGGATATGGCCGTGACAAGCGGCAAGCACAGTATCAGCATTACCGTCAGCATTGGCTGCGCGGCGATTGACCCAGAGAATCCTGACCTGGAAACCGCCCTTGGCGATGCCGACAGATTACTGTACCAAGCCAAGAAAAATGGGCGCAATCAGGTCATGACCAATGCATACAGTTAACCGACTCATTGGCAGCATAATTGCCGTATGTGGCCTTGGTGGATGTTCGCTGCTGACATCACTGCCTGAAGCAACCGATACCAGCCAGCGACTGGCCATGTTTCCGACAACTGGCCTGCCACTTGAAGCGCCGGTCAGCATCCGTTGGGACCGGCACCAGATACCAATGATCGAGGCACAAACCGATGGCGATGCGGCTTTTGCGCTGGGTATGGTGCAAGCGCATCTGCGGCTGGGGCAAATCACACTCGCCAAGCATCTGACCCAGGGCCGGGTTGCCGAACTCGCCGGGCCGATTGCCATTGATTTTGACCGGGCCATCCGCACGATCGATCTCGGACGGGCAACACCCGATATCTATGAAAAACTGCCAACGGACACCCGGGAATGGCTCGATCGCTTTGTAGCGGGATTGAACAGCTATCAAATGCGCATGAGCGATTTGCCCCACGAATTCCGTGTGTTCGGCATCGAAGAACCTGAACCATTCACGGCCACCGATATCCTGACGATCGGTCGTCTTGCCGGTGTTGATGTGAACTGGTTGGGCTGGGTCAATCTGCTCGAACAGCGGAGCCGGGCTGATTGGCCGGAAGTGTGGGACCGCATTCAGAGCACAGGCCTGACCAGCATTGCAGCCGACGGCTCGGCATTTGCCAGAACGCCGGATCAGGCTGGATTGGCCCATGAACTGCTGGTGGCAGCGTTGCGGGACAATGCCAAAATCGGCAGCAACTCCATGGTTATCGATGGCAGCCATACCGCCTCGGGCAAGCCGATGATTGCGAGTGATCCGCATCTGGGATTACGCCTTCCAAACCTCTGGTTGCTTGCAGGCGTAAAATCCCCCTCCATGCAAGTGGTCGGGATGATGCCTGCCGGGCTGCCGATATTCGGCCTTGGTCGCAATCCGGAAGCAGCCTGGGGCGGCACCAATCTGCGCGGCGCCTCCAGTGACCTGATCGACATTGAAGCCGTCGGTTACAGTGAAGCCGATCTTGTAACAGAAACCCGCCCCCTAAAGGTGCGCTGGTGGCCGGATACACAATCCGAAGTCCAGATCAGCCCGGTCGGCCCCGTGATCAGTGACGCCCCGCTGCTGGGACTGGATCGGGATCAGTTACTGGCAATCCGCTGGGTTGGACATGACACAACAGATGAGATCACTGCCTTTCTCCATGCCGCACGAGCAACAAGCTGGCAGAATTTTGCAGATGCCTTCGACACTTACGGCGTATCTGCCCAGAACATGCTCTTTGCCGGTCGGAACGGACGTGACATTGGCGAAATCGGCCTGGTGGTAGCGGCCAGGATGCCGCGACGCACCAATGCCCGACCGCAGGATTTTGTTGTGACTGACCGCGCAGCCCTCAATGCATGGGACAATCTGGCAAACAGCGCCGAACTGCCACGTTTTCACAATCCGGAAACCGGCATACTGGCCAGTGCCAACGTTCCTCCCGGCCCGTCGAAAATCCCTCTCGGCTATGTTTTTTCCGCACCCGACCGGGTTGAACGCCAGATAGCACTTGCCAGCCAGCGCAATGACTGGACAGCAGATCGCCTGCAGCAACTGCAGGTTGATACCTTTTCCTATTCGGCGCTCGAATTCAGAGATCTTTTGATTGGCCGTCTGGCATCCAGCGTTCCTGATCTCACACCACGCTACCAACAGATCATGGAATTGATCCGTCAATGGGACGGCAGATATGATCGTGACAGCCGTGGAGCTCTGGCCTTTTCCGCTCTGTTTGCGGAACTGGCCCCGAGAATTTTTGCGCTGGCCCGGAAAGAACAGGACTATGCCCTGATCAATGGCGGCGGCAACAGTAACCGATGGGCAATCGATATTCTTGCACAGATCAGTGATGCAGATCTCCATGAGGCCTTGCTGCATTCTCTCGAAACGACAGAAACAGCAGTCAATGGCGGCCATAATTGGGGCGACATTCACCGCGTAAATATCGCGCATCTGATGGCCGCCATTCCGCTGATCGGCAGCAAATACCAGATCGGCAATTATCCGATTGCCGGCAGTCATGAGACGATCTGGAAATCAGCCCATCCGCTGACTGCTGAAAAACATGATGCCTATTACGGCAGTCAGTCGCGACACATATCTGATCTCGGCGATATCGACGCCAATTACTTTGTCATTCTTGGTGGTCAGGATGGCTGGCTGAAAAGCGAGAATTTCAACGACCAGACCCAAACCTTCCTCGCCGGTGACCTGATCCAGTTGCCATTGAGTGATGATGGCATCGAACGGGTGTTCAGCCACCGGATAGAGCTGACACCAATCGATGATTAGGCATCGGATTTGCCCGCAGCCTCAAGCTCGGCCTTGCGCGCCTGATACTCCGCCTCCGGGATCAGTCCGCGCTCATACATGGCGTTGAGCGCAAACAGTTCACGGGCGACTGATTCGCCCTCATTTCCACTTTCGGCATCGGTCGAGCCGGTTGCCGCCGCGGCTTGGGAAACTGGTTTCCGGGTGGGATATTTTTTCATCATAACCAAAATTAGTCAGGAATTACTGACACATGCAACTGTTTGGACCAGACCAAGACCGAGCCGGGAGTATTAAACTTTGGTTGCAGTGCCGCATTAGTCTTGGTGTGTGCGTAAGGCACTATAGTACCTTATAGATCGTAAACGGTTGGCTTACCTCTATTTGGACAGGGCAAGCATTTGAGAGCGTCTTTGACCGCCTCACATAAACCGGCGACCGATATGGTCGGATACGCCGCGACCGGGCAGGCTGGATTGATCAGCCGCCACATGCTTCGTCAGCCCAATTCGCCAACCGGGCCAATTCAGAAAATCTCCCCGATATACCAAGATACCGACGCGTATGGGCACCACCGTACGCGCGGCCCATGGGCATGGCTTACCCCCGAGTCAGGCCCCACTTCTAGCCCCAGTATGGAGGTTTGACCATGGCTAAACGGAACAGCGTCAAAGCACAGAAACCAACACGTGAGACCGGTGCCACCGTGCATGCGCTGCCTGGATTTGACGAGCCTTATCGTGAACCGGGTTGGGATCCCCTCGGCAATGACATGTACGAGAATGATCGTCGTCAGGGTACCGATCGACGTTCCGAAGCCCGCCGCAGCGACGATCGTGAACGCGATCAACGCTATATGCGCAAGGTCAAGCCACGGACTTCCGGTCAAGCGGAGCTGATGGAAGCCATCAAGGAACATAATCTGGCGCTGGCCCTCGGCCCGGCCGGTACCGGCAAGACCTATCTCGCCATCGCTTCCGCCGTCGAGGCACTGGAAGCAGGCCAGATCGACCGGATCATCCTGTCCCGCCCGGCCATTGATGCGGGCGAGAATATCGGCTTCCTGCCCGGCGCGCTGGAAGAGAAGATGCACCCCTATCTGCGCCCGTTGTTCGATTGCCTGACCGAGCGTCTCGGCAGCAAGCGTCTGCGGATGCTGATGCAGGACGGCACGGTGGAAATCGCACCGGTCGGTTTCATGCGCGGTCGTACCCTCAACAACGCCTTTGTGGTGATCGATGAGGCCCAGAACTGTACCTATGCCCAGCTCAAGATGCTGATGACCCGCCTCGGCTGGCACTCAACCATGGTCATTACCGGTGACCCGGAACAGTCTGACCTGCTCGATGGCATGTCCGGGCTGGCGGATATCGCCCATCGTCTCGAAGCACTGCCGGATATCGGCGTGGTGCGGTTGAGCGAGAGCGACATTGTCCGCCATCCGCTCGTCGCCTCCATGCTGTCGGTGCTGTAATCCGGGTCCGGTTCAGGCCGGACGCGACATAATATCGGTTTGATAAGGGGTCGGTTGTACGCCATATGGTAACGCAACCGGCCCTTTTTCTGTCCGGGCCATCAATTGCTGTGAAAAGACGACCGATCATGAAGAAATCCACGCTCATCGCCATTGGCATCTGTGCCCTGTTCGCATTGGTCATCATTGCCGTGACGCTGGTGGTCATGCCAGACCTTGTCGGCAATCAGCAGAACGCAGCCGACAGCAACACCGACCAGTCCAAGGGCATTCAGATGGCTGGCAATGTCCGCATGGGCGGCCCTTATACGCTGGTCAATCAGGATGGCGAGACGATTACCGAGCAGTCTTTTGACGGCACCTATCGGCTGATGTTCTTCGGCTTTACCCATTGCCCGGATTTCTGCCCGACCAAGCTCTACCACATCTCACAGATGCTCGACCGCCTGCCGCCGGAAAAGGTGGCCAATATCACCCCGATCTTTGTCACCATCGACCCGGCCCGTGATACCGCCCCGATCCTGAAGGATTATCTGACCGGCTTTGACCCCCGGTTCACCGGGCTAACCGGCAGCGACGAACAGATCGCCGCTGTCGCCAAGGCTTTCCGGGTCTATTACCAGAAGGTTCAGAGTGATGATCCCGAGTATTACAGCATGGATCACTCGACCTTCACCTATATCATGGGACCGGAGAACAACTTCATCGACGTCATTTCCTATGACACGCCGATCGATGTGATGGTTGAGAAGGTCGATGGCTATGTAACGCCCGCCGAGGGCTAGACGGCCAGATGGCGCGCGAACTGTTTTTGTAAGCTGCCACCTTCATAGGGCATGGCGCGCAGGGTAATAGCAGGCCCGGAGCCTACCTCCTTCTCCACAACCAGACGCCGGATCTGGCGATCATCCTGCCAGACCAGCCCAGTCAGGGCATCGAGCAGTGCCTTGGCCACATTATCGGCATCGATGCGGCGGCTGATATTATCAACGGTAAGGAGAATGGCGACGTCATAACCGTCAAAGCGTGCAGCCTTGCGCCAGCCGTTATCGACCAGCGTATCGCGAACGAGCGCGCGCAGCCTGCTGCGCTGGGTGGTCAGCGACCCCAGCTCGATAAACAGAATCTTGTTGTCAATGAATGCAAAGCGGCAACTGGCGCCGCCTTTCCAGGCAAATTTGCCCCGCGACATCAGTATCGCAACACCAGACAGACAGGCAGCATCAGGCTGAGGCCCGAAGCTCCGTTGGCTGGCTGACATCGGCATCGCCGAGCATTTCAGCTGCTTCGATCATGGCCGCAGAACGCTTGCGCCCGACCATTGTTTCGTCCTGCATCAGTCGACGCCGACGAACCACATCACTCTGCAGTGTCTGAACACCGCCTGCACCACGAAAACCAACACCAACACGCATCGCTTTGCCCCCGCTAAATCACGCGTCTGATTTCTGATGTGTGCAAACTACGTGATTGTTACGAAAATGAGAACCCTTAACGACCAGTTAATTGACGTTTTTATATACTTGATACGCTGTTATTCACAGGCTGATTGCGCATGGCTGTATTGCAAACGCCTATTCAGCACCAGCCGCAACAGAGCCCTCGGTTGGCCAGTCGGCCAGCATTCTGACCCAGTCATCGACATAGGCCGGGGGCTTGCCATCGGTATCCGGGGCAACGCCGACGAGTTCCATCAACTCACTGGTCGGCACCCGCCCGCCTTTTGAGGTCATCGCAGCCTGCACCAGCCCGATGGCATTGACCCGGCCTGAAGCACCGAAAAACCGCTGCTCCAGAAATACCCAGCGCTCATCCCAGCCAACCAGCCGGGTTTCCAACTCGAATTTCTCAAATGGTGCAATGGCCCGGCGATAACGCACCGTCGAAGCGGCGATCACCGGCATCCACTTCTTCTGCCGCAGGATCGGCCCGAGCAGCCCGGCACGCAGCATCAGATCAACCCGCCCGAGATCCATGATGCTGAGATAACGGCCATTATTCATATGGAAGTTGAAGTCGAGATCGGTGGGCCAGCAGCGCATACTGAGTCGCCGCACTTGCATGAACTCTTCCGCCGGGTTGCAGCCGCGGCCAGCCCGCCAACCGGCGATCAGCACGGCAATCAGGCGGAAGATCAGGTTCATGTCAGTCGTCCAGCAGGGATGCCAGTTTCAGGGCATGGCCCATGGAGCCATTGACCTTGATCTTGCCGGTCATGAAGGCCAGCGTCGGGTCCTGGGTACCGTTGAGCAGCCCCTGCAGCGTATCCGCCGACATTTTCACGGTCGTATCGCTGTCGGCATCGTCATTTGTCACGGCGGGCGGGGCACTGCTGCCATCGAGCAGGATGGTGCCCTCACCATTGAGATCAAGCTTGATCTTGCCCCCGAAAGCACCGGCAAAAGCCATTTTTTGACGTATCTGGTCGGTCAGTTGTTCAACGGCCATCGTGCCGGGTTCCCTTTTTCTCTGCTCTGTTTGCGGGGCGCTAGAACGCCGCCTCATCGAAATCCATGATCGGATCGGCGCCGGCCATGATCCGCTGGAAGCAGGCATTCGCTTCCGGCATCACCTTTTGCATATAATAGCGCGCGGTCTTGATCTTGTTCTCATAAAAACCGGCATTGCCATTGGCTTCCGGCAGCTTGTCCTTCGCTACCTGCACCATCTGCAGCCACATGTAGCCGAGCGCCACATAACCGAACAGATGCAGGTAATCGGTTGAAGCAGCCCCCGCCTCGTCCGGGTTCTTCATGCCCTTCTGGGCAATCAGCGCGGTGGCCTGTTGCAGCTTGCCGAATGCCTTGGCCAGCGGGAAGACGAATTCCTGCAGCTCGGGATTGGTCTGATGCTTCTCCAGATCGGCCTGTACCGGATGGAAGAACTGGCGCAGCAGGCGACCGAAATCCTTCGGCATCTTGCGACCGACCAGATCGAGCGCCTGAATACCGTTGGCCCCCTCGTAAATCTGGGCGATCCGGGCATCGCGGACATATTGTTCCATGCCCCACTCCCAGATATAGCCATGGCCGCCGAATACCTGCTGACAGGCAATCGCGGCATTGGTTCCATGATCGGTGAGGAACGCCTTGAGGATCGGGGTCATTAGGCTGACCAGATCATCGGCATCACGGCGGGTGCGCTCATCGGGATGTTTCTCGAAGGTATCGATCTTGAGGCCGATCCAATAGGCCAGCGCCCGCGCCGCCTCGTTCACCGATTTGGTGTCGAGCAGGTTCCGGCGCACATCGGGGTGCACCAGAATGCTGTCGGCAGCCTCATCCGGCTCCTTTGATCCGGTCAGGGAGCGGCCCTGGCGCCGGTCCTTGGCATAGATCGCGGCGTTCTGATAGGAGATTTCAGCCATGGACAGGCCCTGAATCGCCACGCCCAGACGCGCGGCATTCATCATGGTGAACATGGCGCGCAAGCCCTTGTGCGGATCGCCGACCAGCCAGCCCTGCGCCTCGTCGAAATTCATCACACAGGTCGAGTTGCCATGGATGCCCATCTTGTGCTCAATCGAGCCACACATCACGCCATTGCGCTGACCGGCCACATAATCGCCACCCTCTTCCTTGGGGAGGAATTTCGGCACGAGGAACAGGCTGATACCGCGGACACCCGGCGGTGCGTCGGGCAGCTTGGCCAGCACCAGATGGACGATGTTTTCGGTCAGGTCATGCTCACCGGCGCTGATGAAAATCTTGGTGCCGGAAATACTGTAGGAGCCGTCATCCCGTGGTGTCGCCTTGGTGCGGATCAGGCCGAGATCGGTACCGCAATGGGGTTCGGTCAGACACATGGTACCGGACCAGATGCCATCAACCAGCTTGGGCAGATAGAGGTTTTTCAGCTCATCCGTGCCGTGCAGATGAATGGCGTCATAGGCCCCCTGTGACAGCCCCGGATACATGGCAAAGGCCATATTGGCCGAGGACAGGACTTCATTCAGGACGAAGTTGACCGCCTGCGGCATCCCCTGTCCGCCATAATCGGGATCAGCCGACAGGCCGACCCAGCCGCCCTCACGGAACTGGTTGTACGCTTCCTTGAACCCGGTTGGTGTACGCACCACACCGTTCTCATAGGTACAGCCTTCCTTATCGCCAACCTGATTGAGCGGAAACAGCTCGTTTTCAGCGAGTTTTGCGGCTTCTTCCAGAACCGTGTCGATCAGCTCGAGGTTCATATCCTCATAACCGGGCAGGCTCGACAACTCATCGGCCTTCAGAACATCATGCAGCAGAAACCGGATATCCTCGATCGGTGCAGTATAGCTGGGCATTTCCGTTTACTCCGTTGTCCTGTTTCTTCTTATTGTTGTTCTAGTTGCGCAGCGGCTTGCCGGTGGTGAGCATATGCTCGATCCGGTCAAGGGTGCCGGTGGTCCGCACCAGCTTCATGAACTCGGCACGCTCGAGATCGAGCACCTCGTCCTCGGTCAGTTCCTCAGTCATATCCTTGCCGCCACCGCTCAGCACATGGGCGAGATGGGCAGATACCACCACATCATGCGGCGTTGCCTTGCCCTGCAGGGCGAAGCCGTCAACCGTGGTGTTGAAGATGGTTTCCGCAGCCGGGCCGGGCAGGTTGAAGACCGGTGGCTCCGGTGGCTGATAGCCATCGACCATGGACAGGGCGCGCTGCTTGGCATCAAACAGCACCCGGTCCCGGTTCATGGTCACACCGTCATCGGCGCGGAAATACAGCAGTTCCTTGGCCTCGATGGCGGATTTCGCCACCGTGGCGGTGCCGATGGTCTCAAACACCTGTGCCACGGCAGGCATCGGGCCGCCGGGACGTTTCGGATTGGCAAAGTGACGGGCCAGCATTTCCTTGCAACCGCCCCAGCCGGGAATAACCCCGACGCCGACCTCGACCAGACCGGTATAGGTCTCGGCATGGGCCTGAACCGCATCGCAATGGAGCAGGATTTCACAGCCGCCACCGAGCGCCATGCCGGATGGCGCACCGATCACCGGGAACGGCGCGTATTTCAGCGCCTTGTAGGTTTGCTGGCCGACCCGGACACTGTCCTCGACCTGCGGCCACATGGCGATATTGGCGGCAAACATGGCAAGGCCGAGATTGGCCCCGACCGAGAAGTTACTGCCTTCGTTATAGATCACCAGCGCCTTGTAGGTCGTACCGTCAATCAGGCCCATGACCTTCTGGTACATCCGGAAGACGTTTTCATCGAGCGAGTTCATCTTGCCGGTGAATTCAAAGCACAGCACACCATCGCCGATATCCCAGACACTGGCAGAACCGTTCTTCGCAACCGGCTCGCTGGCGAGCTTGATATCGGAGAGCAGCAGAACACCCTCGGGCCGCTCAACCTTCGCGTATTCGCCCGCCGTGGTCATGAAGAACAGCTGGCCGTCCTCCACCTTGTAGAATGGCCGACCCGCCGCTTTTTCCAGCAAGGCCGGAATGGCGATGCCCTCTTCCTTCAGCTTGTCCGTGAACCAGTCAACACCAAGCTGATCGAGCATTTCAAACGGGCCGTATTTGCGACCGAAACCGGTGCGCATCGCCTCATCGACCTTGACGATATCATCGGCGATTTCAGGCACCAGATTGAGTGCATAAACGAGAGATTCCTTGAGCACGCGCCAGGCAAGCTGGCCGCCCTTGTCGGGATGCTCGACCAATGCGCGCAGACCCTGTTTCGCGGCATCGACGCTTTCGAGCCGCGCTTTCTCGCTCTTGGCATAGTCGCCGGTCTGGAGATTGATGCTCTCCTTGACCTTGCCGCCACCCTCGCGGTTGATACGGTAGAAACCGCCCTTGCCCTTACGACCGGTATAGCCCTCGCTGATCATCTTGTTCATCAGCGGCACATCGCGGTTATCGACCACATACTGATCATCGGCTGGCAGCGACTTGGTCAGGCTGGCCGAGATATGCGGGATCAGATCGATACCGACCAGATCAAGCAGGCCGAAGACACCCGTTTTCGGCAGGCCCATGGGGCGGGACAGAACCGCATCCGCCTCATCGACCGTCAGGCCGAGGTCGAGCGTCGCGTTGATCGCCGATTGCATCCAGAACGTACCGACCCGGTTGCCGATAAAGCCCGGCGTGTCGTTACATTTGATTACTGCCTTGCCGAGCGCCCGGTCGCCGAACTCCGTAATGCCATCGACCAGTTCCTGTCGGCTCTCCGGCCCGGCCACGATCTCGAGCAGGCGCAGATAGCGTGGCGGGTTGAAGAAGTGGGTGATCAGGAAATCGGCCTTGAAGCCATCGGACTGGCCCTCGACAAGATCTTTAAGTGGGATCGTCGAGGTGTTGGAAGAAACCAGTGTGCCCGGTTTGCGGACCGCATCGATCTTCTTGTACAGGGCGGATTTGATGTCGAGACGTTCGATCACGACCTCGATAATCCAGTCAACATCGGCGATCTGCGCCAGATGATCGTCAATATTGCCCGGCGTCACGAGCCTGGCGAACCGTTTGCTCATGAACGGCGCGGGTTCGGTCTTGAGCGCCTTCTCGATCGCGGATTTCGCCAGAATATCCCGATCCTCGGCCCCTTCCGGCACGATATCGAGCAACAATACCTCAACCCCGGCATTGGCAAGATGGGCGGCGATACCCATACCCATGACGCCGGAGCCGATAACGGCGGCTTTCTTGATGTCCATGTCCTGTCTCTCCCTGTTTTTATCTGTTGGTTATCTGTCTGTCCGGTTACCGGATCAGACCGCTTCCAACAGGGTTGAGACACCCTGACCACCACCGACACACAGGGTCGAGACAGCAAGCCCCTTGCCCTCACGCTTCAGCAGCAGGGCCGCCTTGCCGGTGATACGGGCACCGGATGCGCCGAGCGGGTGGCCGAGCGCAATGGCACCACCATCAATATTGATCTTTTCATCAGGAATACTGAGATCACGCTGCACCGCTAGTGACTGGCTGGCGAAGGCTTCGTTCAGCTCGAAAATATCCACGTCATCGACCTTGAGGCCATGACGGTCGAGCAGTTTCTGGGTTGCCGGGACCGGGCCGATACCCATGATTGCAGGCTCACAGCCGGTAACCGCCATGCCCTTGATCCGGGCCAGCACCGGCAGGCCATTGGCCTTGGCATAGCCTTCAGAGGTGACCAGCGTGGCGGTGGCACCATCGGTCAGAGGTGATGAGGTACCGGCGGTAACCGAGCCTTCGGCATCGAAGGCGGGCTTCAGACCGGCGAGCGCCTCGGCATTGGTATCAGGACGGACACAGCCATCCTTGTCCACGGTTACGCCATTGGCATCAACCGAGGTGACCTCGTCGGCATAGTTGCCGTCAGCCCAGGCCTTGGCCGCCTTCATATGGGAGTTGACCGCGAATGCTTCCTGATCCGCACGGCTGATCTGGTATTTCTTGGCGACATTCTCCGCCGTCAGCCCCATGGACATATAGGCGGCGAGATCACCCTTATCCATTGCCGGGTTCGGCATCGGGTTGAAGCCGCCCATGGGCACGCGGGTCATGCTCTCAACCCCACCGGCAATAAACACCTGCCCACTGCCAGCAGCGATGCTGCCCGCTGCCATATGGATCGTACTCATGGAAGAGGCACACCAGCGGTTGAGGGTGGCCCCGCCGACCGATTTAGGCAAACCGGCGAGAAGTGCGACAGCACGGGCGATATTGATGCCCTGCTCACCTTCCGGGAAGGCACAGCCAAGCAGCAGATCCTCGATATCCTCGGGCTTCACACCGGTTTTCGCCACCAGCGCCTTGATCGCGACCACGGCGAGATCATCTGGGCGCACCTTGGCGAGCGCGCCCTTCTTGGCGAAATGGAATGGGGTACGGACATAACCCGCAATGACAGGGGTCTGGTCGGGATTGGGTGCCATGGTGTTGTTCCTCGAAGTCGCGTGTTCTTGTTGTTTTGCGTTTATTGGGACCGGGAACCGTTTGCTGCGTCAGAGATGGGGCGCTCTCAACGACTTCCGGCCATGCTGGATATATCAACCACCGGTTTTCGCCAGATGGTCGGCAATCTGTTGCTCGATCTCACGCAGTTCGGTGCGCGTCTGCTCCAGATCCGCCATCTGCTGGTCGAGCAGCAGCAGCCGTTCCTGCGCGCGGGCATGGGCGTAGCGCATCTGTTCGGCCTGATTGGCATCGACCGTGTATAGATCAAGAAACTCTTTGATTTCAGAGATAGAGAAACCGAGGCGTTTGCCGCGCAGGATCAGCGCAAGACGACCACGATCGCCATGGGAATAAATCCGGGTGGTGCCGCGTCGTGCCGGGGCGATCAGCCCCTCATCCTCATAGAAGCGAATGGTGCGATGGGTAACGCCAAACTCTTCGGCCAATTGACCGATAGAGAATGTGCGGCCATCGCCCTTCTCGTTTTGCTCGTGCCAGTTGATATTATTGCCGATGGACATCGGGTGGCCTTCTGTTATTTGCCGACATAACGGGCTGTGTAGTGCACACCCTCACAATCAGCAAGTACTCAACACCTTACGTTTACGTAAAGTCGATAGATTTGGCAACAGAAATCTGTTGCAGATTATTGCCTGGCTTCCTGCTCAACAAGGTCTTTCCGGGATAATTTCCCAATCAACGTTTTTGGCAAAGGTTCGTTCCGGAACTCAACCTTGCGCGGCAACTCGATCGGCGAGAGCTTGTCACCGAGAAATGCCTTCAAACCATCATAGTCAAGGGACGAGCCGTCCTTGAGCTTGATCCATGCCTTCGGCACTTCACCACGCTTGGGATCGGGGATACCGGCGACAACGCACTCCTCCACCGCCGGGTGGAGATAGATCGCCTCTTCGATATTGCGCGGATAGACATTGTAGCCATTGACCAGAATCATGTCCTTCAGCCGGTCAACGATGAAGGTATAGCCCTGCTCATCGGTATAGCCGACATCGGCCGTGTGCAACCGCCCGTCCTTCAGGGTATCGGCGGTGGCATCATCGCGCCGCCAATAACCCTTCATGACCTGCGGACCACGGATGCAGACCTCACCCACCTCACCCAGCGGCAGGATGGTTTCCCGATCCTCAAGCGAGACGATCTCGATGGTTGTGCCCGGTACCGGCAGGCCGATTGATCCGGCCTTGCTGGTACCGTTGAGCGGGTTCATGGAGGCAACCGGCGAGGTTTCGGTAAGACCGTAGCCTTCCTCAAGCGTACAGCCGGTCGTGCTCTCGAACCGCTGCTTCACCTCAAGCGGCAGGGGCGCGCCACCGGAAATACACAAGCGGATCGTTGAGAGATCATATGATTTGAGGTCCGGCGCGTTATTGATCGCGGTATAGATAGCAGGCACGGCCGGGAACAGGGTAACTTTGTGCTTCTGAATAGCCTTCAGCAGCCCGATCAGCTCAAATTTCGGCAGCAGCACCAGCTCTGCACCAAATGAAATTCCCAGATTCATTGAGGCAGTCATGGCGAAGACATGGAAATAGGGCAGCACCCCCATCATGACTTCCTGACCAAACTTCGCACCGTCGAACCAGGCAACGCATTGTTGACAGTTTATATACAGGTTGGCGTGGGTCAGCATCGCGCCTTTTGGGATGCCCGTTGTACCGCCGGTATACTGCAGCACCGCCACATCCTCGACCGGATCAATCGCCACCGGCACCGGTTTGCCGCCGACCTGCCGCAAATCTTCAAAGCGAACATGCCGGTCATCTTTTGGCACCCGCGCTAGTTCCTTGCCCTTGATGAGGCGGAACAGCAGGTTTTTCGGGAACGGCAGAATGTCGGTGAACGGGCAGACCAGTATCTGCTTCAGCCCCTCATCCAAGAGTGGTGTGAGCTTGTCATACAGGATCGCCAGATCGACCGTGGCAAGCATATCGAGACCACTGTCACGCACGAGATTGGCGATTTCCCGCTGGGCATAAAGCGGGTTGATATTGACCACAACGCCACCGGCCTTGAGCACGGCATAATGCAGGATAATGTAATAAGGCGTGTTCGGCAGCAACAGGCCGATCCGGTCACCCTTCTTCAAGCCACGCGCCTGCAATCCGGCAGCGACTTCATTGATCGCGGTAACCAGTTGGCCATAGGTATATTTCTTGCCCAGAAAATTGATGGCCACATTGTTCGGGATGCGCGATGCAGTCTGCTCAACCAACTCGTAGAGCGGACGCGGCTCCAGCGGCATGTTCCAGTCACACCCGGCGGGATAATTATCCAGCCAGGGGCGATCGGCCGATGTCCGGGACGAGGTCACCTTGGCGGCAACCGCATCCTCAGCACCTTGCGTGATGCTTTGATCGGTCATGTTCTATCTCCTCCCAAGAGACGGTGTCCGTTCAACACCTGAAATTCACCTGCAGCCTGACCTGTTTTTTTATCCGCCCCGGTTATATTTCCGAGATCATAATGGTTCAGACTGGAACCCGGCGACCGATGACCGCCGGTAAAATCAGATACTACAGCAACTTACGGTTACGTAAACTCCCATAGCCCCATCATCATTAAAGGGTTTGGTGCCGCAATCAATCGGTTTTCTGCGCAAGACCGGGCAGAACTGAGTTGCAAATAATTCGCAACAAATATGGCGAGTAACAACCGGCAGCACAACCGCTGATAGCAAGCAATACTGCGGCTTAGCCGCTGGTTGGCTGGAAAGGGGGATAATTTCAACTGAGAAGAATCTGCGGGATCATAAAATCTAGACCTGATTCTGACGCCAAAACGCGGTATGATCAGCACCCGATGCTGACAGAATATTGGCATGGCAATGGAGAGCGCCACCAAAGCGTGGCACATGGGTAAGGCACGTTCCCGAAACCCGACACCCTTGCTGCTTGTTGACTTTGTTTGCTTAGAGGTCCTGCATCGTGTCTGGTGAGAATGCACAAGTTAAATGGTTCAATTCTGAAAAAGGCTTCGGTTTCGTAAAGATTGATGGCGCTGACCGGGATGCCTTTTTACATATCTCTGCGGTTCAACAGGCCGGAATTACATCGGTAAATCCGGATATGGAAATCCGCTGCCGACTCGGCAACGGACCAAAAGGACCGGTGGTAGAGGAAATCTACGAGGTGCTCAGCCATGGCACACCACAGGCTGGTGGCGGTTTCAACACCTCACCCGGCGGCAGACCGTCATTCGGCGGCGGTGGCAGCGGCGGCGGGCACCATCACCATGGCGGCTATGACAATCACGACCGTTATGATGGCGGCCCCAGTTCCTATGAAGAAGCCGAGGGCACCGATCTGGGCGGCACCGTCAAATGGTTCAACCCTGAAAAAGGCTTCGGCTTCATCGTTCCCGATGACGGGGAAAAAGACATCTTCGTGCACAAGAGCGTCTTGCGCCGTTGCGGCCTCGGTAGTCTCGAGCCGGGCCAGAAAGTCAGCATGAAAGTCGTACCGGCACCCAAGGGCCGGGAAGCCAACTGGATCGAAACCAGACTTTAATTTTCAAGACAAAGCGGCAGCAGCAGACCAAAGCTGGTGCCGAACCCCGGGCGGGTATCGATCCGCAACAGCGCGTTCAGATCCATGAGCATGCCCGCAATCTCAGTGAATGCGGCCTGTTGCCCTGCTTTACCGGCATTATCAGCGCCATTACCACCAAATGCGGCCTGTACCACCGCCGGTGACAAGCCATCGCCATGGCATGTTATCTCGATCAGCGCATATGGCTTGTTGAACCAGTATGGCTGACTCAAGGCACCGTAGAGGAACGCCATACTGTCCGGATCTGGCGTCTCGTGAACCCGCAATCCGTAGAATGGCCCGTTATTCAGCCGCACCGGAAAATAGCTGATCAGCGGATCAGCCTGTATTGCCTCAAGGGCGATTCTGATCGTGCCGAATGGGGTGCCAAGGCAGCTGCAACCTTCCCGCACAAGCAACTGACAGAGCCGGTTTATCTGTTCAAAACCCACAGCCGTCCGAAGCGCGGTTCCCTTTGCCGCAAGTGGCGTGTAGATGATGCCCGGCATCACCGCATCGTCATTGCCATTGTCACCGTCAGGACCGGCCCCTTCCTGTATGTCGCCGACAATACGGGGCATGGCGGTGGTGAGATCGCAGACAGACTGAATGATATCGTTGGGTCTGATCCGGTCGCAGTCATTATCATTGTCGGAAAAGGCAACGATCTGGGCCACGAACTCAGTTGCCCGCTGGGTGCTGCTGTAGATCGTGCTGGCAAATTGCTGTTCCTCGGACCCGGACGGCAAAGCCTCGGCGAGCATTGAGGAATAGCCCATGATCGGCGCCAGCATATTGTTGAAATCATGGGCGATACCGCTGGCCAGCATGTCAATGCCGTGACTGCGGCGGGAAGCAAACTCAACGGGTTTTACCGGCTCGGCTGCATCACGCGGCACCATCAGCGGTGCCGAATAGCCGATCATCCAGCCATCGGGCAACAGACGCAGACTGACCCGGTACCGGTTGGCGGTTCGCGTCTGCTCACCCGCGACGATGCCCGACCACTCATGCAGGCTGGACAACGCCGTTGCAATCTCGGCCCTGACCTGATCCGCGGCATGGTCGCCAAAAATCTCGGTATAATGCAGCCCGACGGCATGCTTGCGCGACGGCAGCCCGGCAATTTCAGCCTGAGGTGCATTCATATAGGCAACCCGGCCATCGGCATCGCACAGATAGACGCCGTCCGGGGTCATATCGAGGGCCCGGCGCAGACGCTGCGCTGGCCAGACATCCTGTCGATACCACAGGACAAAAACCAGCGCGCCAATCAGGAGGAGAGAACAGATCAGCCACATATCGGGTAACACGGGTAAAACAGAGCCAAAAAACATCCGGCCAAGTCTATCGCCGCAATTCCTAACGAGCCGTTAAGCCCTCAGTTGTCCCCAAAACGCCAAATCGGCAAAAACACCTGAAAACAAAGATTTTTTCTGACGGTTGCCGGTTGAACTTTCATCATTTTGCCACATATGCAGGTTATCA
This sequence comes from Micavibrio sp. TMED2, assembly GCA_002168225.1. Taxonomy (NCBI): domain Bacteria; kingdom Pseudomonadati; phylum Bdellovibrionota; class Bdellovibrionia; order Bdellovibrionales; family Pseudobdellovibrionaceae; genus Micavibrio; species Micavibrio sp. TMED2. The sequence goes on along the minus strand of NHBH01000001.1, from coordinate 1,014,803 downwards.
ATTTCATGTGACCCGAAAATGCCCGCTGCAGCCCATTTGGCAGCCTGCCTCAGTTGAATATTTCTCAACTGAATTTGCAGCGATGCGCTATCGATTCACAGAAACCAATTGATTAACAGAAACCCATTTATTCACAGAAGAAGGACTTTAATGGAAAAGTATGCGGACCTGACGGCCCTCACCCTCGTCATTCTCGTTGCCCTCAGCTTTGGCCTGCTCATGACCCGGCTCCGACAACCGGCGATTGTCGGCTATATTCTGGCCGGTGTTGCCCTCGGACCGACCGGTTTCGGACTGGTCGAGGATACCGCCATTGTCCGCCTGCTCGCCGATCTGGGCGTTATCATGCTGCTGTTCGTCATCGGCATGGAGCTGTCGCTCCGCTCGTTCAAGAGCGTGCTCGGCGTCGCTGTTGGTACCGCCTGTCTGCAGATAACCCTGTCCCTGCTGGTCGCGGGCGGCTTTTCCTATCTCTTCGATCTCTCGATGAACCAGGCCATTCTCGCCGGCTTCATCATGTCGCTGTCGAGCACGGCGGTCGTCATCAAAATCCTTGAGGATGTGGGCGAGTTGCGCACCCAGCTTGGCCGGACCGCGGTCGGCGTACTGATCGCACAGGATCTGGCGGTTGTGCCGATGCTGCTGATTATCGGCGACCTCGGCCGCGGCGGGTTTGATCCGAGCATCCTGCTCAAACTCGGTGGCGCCGGTGTCACTCTCGGCATCGTCATCTGGTTCCTGTCACGGCGCGAGCGGGTCAGGCTGCCCTTCCTCGAGCAGATCACCGAGCGTGAGGACATGGCCCCGATTGCCGCTCTCGCCGCCTGTTTCGGCGTGGCAACCGCTAGTGGCCTGCTTGGCATGTCCGCTGCCTATGGTGCGTTTCTGGCCGGGCTGATCCTCGGCAACTCCAATGTGCGGGCACCGATCTGGAAATCGATCAAGCCGATTGAAACCTGTCTGCTGCTGGTCTTCTTCCTGTCCATCGGCCTGTTGATCGACCTGCCCTTCATTCAGGAGAACTGGCAACTGGTGCTCGGCTGCCTGATTGCTGCGACCTTGCTCAAGACCTTCATCAACATCCTGTCATTGCGCGCCATGGGTGAATGCTGGGGTAAATCCTTTGCCGCCGGTGCCCTGCTCGGACAGGTGGGTGAGTTCTCCTTCGTCCTCGCCGCCGCCGGGCTGAGTTCCGAGATCATCGATGAAAACGGCTATGCGCTGGCGATCTCGGTCATTGCCCTCAGCCTGCTGATCAGCCCGATCTGGAAGGGGTTGGTCCAGCGTACCCATGATCTGGCCGCCACCGGCGTGACCAATCTCCGGGTACTGACCGCGCTGATCTTCTGTGACGAGATCAACGCCATGTCGCGCTGCGTTTCCGCGGTCAAGGGCTGGGACCAGTCAAGCCTCGATAAGGATGGCAGTCTGGTTACATTGGCCAGACGCTTGCGAGTGATGCGGCAACGCGGGCATACCAACCTTGCCAGCGATGTGGAAACCGCTGAATAGGCCGCAAATCATCGCGTCTTATTCAGTTGCCCAATACGTCAGGTATACGTTACACTAGTTCCATAACAGTCGTCTTGGGGAAGTCAGCTGTTTGGCGGCAACTGCTGTCGAGGCAAATGTGGGGGTAAACATGGACAATATCCAGGCGCTGCTGCGTGGTGGATCATCGTCTCGGCCAACCGATCAAAACGGGGCCGCAGAAAACGGGCAGGAAGACCGGGCGGATATTCAGCTGCCCGGCATGATGTCCAATCACGACAGAGAGAAAATACACGCGCTGTTCAAACTGCAGTCGGAATATCTCGACCGCATGGACAGCCTGTTTTCCGATGAAAACGAGACATTGGCTGAACTGGACAACCGCCTGCTGGCGGCCCAGCAGCACCGTGACCAGTTGCGGATCATCACCGCCCTGAACGAACACAGCACCGATCTGGACGGCAAGCCGCGCAGTGCCTGGCGCGGCGGTCGCTTCGACCGCGAGCATATCGCGCACAACAACCCGCTGGGCCTGACCAGGGATCATCACTGGCAGGACTACAAAACCCCGCTGCATGGCCTCGTCTATGGTGGTGCGGAGCTGTTGAGCCTGACCTCACCGCCTTATCGGATGGCCATTCTCGACCTGCTGGTCCGGTTCTATCGGGCCAATCCGGGGCCTGAGCAACCCGGCGATGGCAACAATGACAACACGGACCAGAGCGTCGCCCTGCAACGCGCACGCAACGCCTGCCGCTATCTCGGCAATATCGCGGGCATCGTCGAATGGCAGCAGTTGTTCAAAATGTCATTGCAGGAGTTGGACGCAAGCGATCGCGGTCACCAGCTGGCCTGGCTGATTCAGGCCGTCAGCATCGAGCGTAATGGCGGGATCGATCCGTTCGAGACCCATACCAGCTTTTATCGCGTGGCGGGCGAAACCGTGAGTTCAGGCGTCAATATGAGCTATCTCGACTTACATTTCCGGGCATTGGCAGAGGTCCGGCTGCCGGAAATCGCCATGCTGTATGACGATCTGTAACCGATCGATCAGCGACGGCTGCGACGGTTGTATTTGACCTGCTCCGGCGTCAGCTGGAAACCGAGCAGGATGCTGTAATCGCGGGCATCGGCCCCTTCCACCGGCAGCGGGATCGTCTGCTCGAGGCTCTCAAGCGCACCGGCACGGAACACGCCCTCGGGAAACACAACCGGGGTCCGGAAAATCTGTTTGGCGATCACGATGCCAGCCGGGTCGAGAATGGTGACGAAGTAGTCGAAGCTGGTCTGGTTGCCGCTCAGCGCCGCACCGCGCTCCGCGCTCAGGGTCACATCGAAGGTTACATCGACCTCTTCATCGAAATACTCGCAACCACCACGGATATTCGACAGCGCTGCCCGCGCCACCACATCGGTCAGGTCAACCGCGCCCGGCTCGTTGAACACGGTGACATTGGCGGCATCATCGAGGATCGCCACCCGTGGACAGGCACGCGGATCATCATCGGCACTGGTACAGGCAGCCAGCACCATCAGCGCCACAAGCCCGGACATGAGCACATTGAGGGCACGAAATTGCCGAAAGATGCGGCGAGACTGGGACAGCATGACTATATCCGTTGTGCGATGAACCGGCTGATTGTCACCGGCAGACAGGGTGGTGCGGCGCACAGTAATCATATGTGCATGGCTGCGACAAGAACCCATCTGTTGACTTCTGCATTCATTCGCCAGTTTATCAGGCAGGGAAACACGAAAACCGAATGATCGATTATGAGAGAAACCCAGCACCTATCCGTACTTCTGGCCAATCCGCGCGGCTTCTGCGCGGGCGTTGACCGGGCCATTTCCATGGTCGAGAACGCGCTGGAGAAATATGGCGCGCCAATCTATGTCCGGCATCAGATCGTGCATAATCGCCATGTGGTCGAGCGCCTTGAGGGTCTTGGTGCGATCTTCGTCAAGGAACTCGATGAGGTCCCGAGCGGCGAACGGGTCATCTTCTCTGCCCACGGCGTTGCGAAATCGGTTCCGGAACAGGCTGAGCGCCTGAAGCTGATCAGCTTTGACGCCACCTGCCCGCTGGTGACCAAGGTGCACAAGAAGGCAGAGCACCTGATCAATCGCGGTTATCACATCCTGCTGGTCGGCCATGCCGGTCACCCGGAAGTGGTCGGCACCATGGGTCAGGTGCCACCCGGTCACATGACGCTGGTGGAAACCGCAGAGGATGTCGAGGCCCTGACCAACCTGCCCGCCGACCGGCAGCTGGCCTTTATCACCCAGACCACGCTCTCGGTTGATGATACCGCCAGCATCGTGACCGCCCTGCACAACCGCTTCCCGGATATTCTGGCCCCGAAATCAGAAGACATCTGCTACGCCACCACCAACCGGCAGCAGGCGATCAAGGCAATCGCGAAACGCGCCGATCTGGTGCTGGTGGTCGGAGCCGCCAATTCCTCCAACTCCAACCGGCTGGTTGAAACTGCCAAGGGATACGGCGCACCGGCAGCCTATCTCGTGGCCGATGTCAGCGCGATTGACTGGGCATGGCTTGATGGCGTCAAGACACTGGGCCTGACCGCCGGAGCCTCTGCACCTGAACATCTGGTACAGGAAATCATCGACAACCTGCGCCAGCGCTTCGATATTTCCATGACCGAAACCAGCGGCCCGCTTGAAGATGTGATCTTCAGACTGCCCCGCGAGCTCGAACGCATTCCCGCCTGATCTTTCGTGCCCTCTTCTGAGGTGCCGAAACAAGCTGACGGTTGACGCATCGCCGTGAACCCGGTACCAGCGAAGCCATGGCCGTATATACCGACGTAACAGATGAAGAGCTTGCCGCCTTTTTCGATCAATATGATCTGGGCGATGTGATCTCGTGCAAAGGCATCGCCGAGGGGGTTGAGAACTCCAACTACCTCGTGGTGACGGCTGCCGGTCCGCATATCCTGACCCTGTATGAAAAGCGCGTCCGGGAAGAGGACCTGCCCTTCTTTGTCGGCCTGATGGAGCACCTCGCGGCCAAGGGCTTTCCCTGTCCAACCCCGATTGCCGCTAAAGATGGCAAGAGCCTGCGTCGCCTTTGCGATCGTCCGGCGGCAGTTATTTCGTTTCTGCCCGGCATGTGGCCACGGCGGATTTTACCGCATCACTGCTCCGGCCTCGGCACGGCGCTGGCCCAGATGCACCTCGCAACCGAGGGGTTCGAGCTGACCCTGCCGAACAATTTCGGCCCGGTTGAGTGGAAACGCCTCGCCGATGCCTGTGCCGCCCGCGCGGATGAGGTACAGGACGGTCTGGCGCAGGACATTGCCGCAGAACTCGACTTCCTCGCCGAATGCTGGCCCACCGACCTGCCGCAGGGCGTCATTCACGGCGACCTGTTCCCGGACAATGTCTTCTTCCAGAAAGAAGAACTCTCCGGCTTCATCGACTTCTATTTCGCCTGCAATGACCAACTGGCCTATGACATTGCCATCTGTCTGAACGCCTGGTGCTTTGAACTTGACCTATCCTTCAATGTGACCAAGGCCCGGCGGTTCCTGCGCGAATACAACAAGGTCCGCCCCCTGACCAGACAGGAACTGGCGGCGATCCCGATACTGGCACGCGGCAGCGCCCTGCGCTTCCTGTTGACCCGCCTCTATGACTGGCTCAACCATCCGCCGGGCGCGATGGTGACCCCGAAAGACCCGCTCGAATACTGGCGCAAGATGAAGTTCCATCAGCAGGTGGACAGCCTCGCCGCCTATGGTCTCGAAACCGCAATGTCGGATTGAGCATCAGTGAGCGGAACACCGGCCAAAAACAGCGTTGAGATATTCACCGATGGTGCCTGCTCGGGCAATCCCGGCCCCGGCGGCTGGGGTGCCCTGTTGCGCAAGGGCGATGTGGAGAAAGAACTGCTCGGTGGTGATCCACAGACCACCAACAACCGCATGGAGCTGACCGCCGCTATCGAGGCACTGGCCGCCCTCACCCGCAACGGCGTTTCCGTCGACCTCTATACCGACAGCCAATATGTCCAGAAGGGCATGAATGAATGGCGGCACGGCTGGAAGGCGAAAGGCTGGCAGAAGAAGGGCAAGCCGATCCCCAATGCCGATCTGTGGGAGCGTCTCGATGCCCTCGACCGCCAGCATGATGTGCGCTGGCACTGGGTACGCGGCCATTCCGGCCACCCGGAAAACGAGCGGGTTGACCAGCTCGCCGTAACTGGTGCGCAGGAGGCAAAAACAAACGGCGCGCCGTTCAAGCGCGCCGTTGACTGATTGACTATCCGACAGCCGCCGATCAGGCCGCGACGGTTTCACCGCTCATGTGCTTGAGGATCGCTTCGGCGCTGGACACTTCGTAAGCACCCGGCTCTTCAACCGCGATATACTCGACAACGCCGTCCTTGATAACAGCGGCAAAGCGCTGGGAGCGGATGCCGAGGCCAAAGCCGCTGCCGTCCATTTCGAGGCCCATTGCCTTGATCAATTCAGCGTTACCATCGGGCAGCATGGTCACCCGACCGGCGGCACCGGAGGTATCTGACCAGTTTTTCATAACAAAAGGATCATTGACCGCGACGCAGGCAACCCCATCGATCCCCTTTTCCGCAAGCGCGTCGAGGTTCTTCAGATAGCTTGGCAGATGCTGGGCCGAACAGGTCGGGGTGAAGGCACCGGGCACACCGAACAGCACCATTTGCTTGCCAGCAAAAACATCAGTGGTTTCAATGGTATCAATACCTTCGTCGGTCAGAACGCGAAGGCTGACGGCGGGAATACGATCACCGGGTTGGATCATCTGTCAGTTCCTTGGAATAGCGTGGGAAATCATACGGAAAATGCAGCCTCACCATGGATGCGGGACTGCCCTTGCCGGTAAATCTAGTGCGTCATTCCCCCGCATACCAGCCCTAAGTCGGATCGGTGATGCTCAAAGCCCAATCTTTTCTTGTGGTAGCAATGTCACAAGTTAACGGGTAGCATTTACCGTGAGCGATGATCGAACGGGAGAACGGGTATGGGGCATGACAAGACCGGCAGTATGGGCGCAAGCCGCAATACCGGCCACTCACTTGCAGGCCAGTTCCTGATCGCCATGCCGAGCATGGGCGATCCACGCTTCGCCAAAACCGTCATTTATCTCTGTGTCCATGATACCGAAGGGGCCATGGGTCTCGTCATCAACAAGACGCTCGATACCCTGCAGTTCCCGGATATTCTCGATCAGCTCGGCATCACCAGCACCATCCACCTCGCCAACCAGCCGGTCCATGCCGGTGGTCCGGTCGAGACCGGTCGCGGGTTCCTGCTGCATTCCACCGATTTCAGGGTTGAGGATACGCAGGAGGTGGATGATGGCATCGCCCTGACCGCCACCGTCGACATTCTGCGTGCGCTGGCCGATGAGAGCGGGCCGGAAAACAGCCTGTTCGCCCTCGGCTACGCCGGTTGGGGTCCGGGACAGCTCGATATGGAAATTCAGGATAATGGCTGGCTCGTGGTACCGGCGGAGACCTCACTGATCTTCGATGCCGATAACGAGACCAAATGGGACCGGGCCATCGGCCTGCTCGGTTTCGATCCGTTCCGCCTCTCCGGCGAGGCCGGACACGCCTGATCGCTGACAAGCCAATGTTTTAGATAAAATCAGGGTCGCCAGTATGGATGCTGGCAGTATTGCCACCCGGTGCCCAGCGGCGGCGTGGCAGGCCATAGAGCACATGATCCTGCCATTCACCGGCGATCTTCAGGTAATCGCTGGCAACCCCCTCCTCGGCAAAACCGGCGCGCATCAGCAACCGGCGGCTGGCCTCGTTATGGGGCATGGTTGCCGCCTCGATCCGGTTCAGACCCAGATCGGTGAAGCCGAAATCAATGGCAGCGGCCAGCGCCTCGGCCATATAGCCCTGTCCGGTGAATTGCTGACCGAGCCAATAGCCGACCATACCGGCCTGCGCCACACCGCGACGGATATTGGTCATGGCGATGCCGCCGAGCAGCGCCGCATCCTCGGTCCGCCAGATCATCAGGTGATAGGACCGGTCGGCATTCCATTCCTGACACTGATAGCTGATCCGCCGGACAAAACCGGCCCGGCTCAGGGCATCATTGGGCCAGACAGGCTCCCAAGGCTCCAGAAACGCGCGGCTTTCCCGACGCAGATCGGCCCATTGCCGATAATCCTCGGGCTGGGGCGGGGCGAGCAATACCCGGTCCATGGCCACCACCGCACGCTGGCGCGGATCGGTTGGCGGTTTGGCCAACAGCCGCGCCGGGAGGCTCGACAGGGTACGCCAGACTGATGTTGCACCGGGTTTCCGATAATGCAGATCAGGCGGCGAGGCGAGCTTGGATCCGGTCATACTCCTCAAGCCCCTTCAGTTTACCAAGCGCCGTCACAGTCGGTCTGGACGACAGGATACGACGGCTGAGCGCCAGCAGCTCATCACGGCTGACCGCATCGACCTCGGCCATGATCGCATCCGGCAGGATCGGTTCGTCAAATGTCAGCATGTTGTTGGCCCAGTATTCCGCCCGCGCCATGCTGTTTTCCAGTGCCAGCATCTGCCCGGCCTGTGCCTGTGCCTTGGCGCGCTGGATTTCCTCTTCGGTCAAATCATGGCTGAGTTTCAGCAACTCGTCACAGACGACGCCGACCAGCTCTTCGATCTGATCCGGGCCGGTACCGGCATAGATCGAGAACAGGCTGCTGTCGATTGACGGATTGACGAAGCTGTAGACGGAATAGACCAGCCCGCGCTTCTCCCGCACTTCCTGAAACAACCGCGATGACATGCCGCCACCGAGCAGGTTGCTCAGCACGTTGCTGGCCTGAAACTGCGGGTCCTTCGGCCCGACGGAATCAAAGCCAAGCATGAAATGCAGCTGCTCGAGATCATCTTCCCGGCGCAGGTCGCCGCCGCGATAATCCGCCAGTGCCATGTCAAAGCCCTCGCGGTCCGGCAGATCGCCGAAACGCTCGCCGACCATATCGACAAAGGCTTCGTGATCCACGTCACCGGCCGCAGCGATAACCAGTCGTCCGGCGGCATAGTTGCGTGACAGGTAATCGCGCAAAGCATCGCGGCTGATCGAGCGCACGGTCTCGCGGCTGCCGAGGATCGGACGGCCAAGTGCCTGCCCCGGGTAGGCCTGCCCCTGAAACAGGTCATGGATCAGATCATCCGGCGTGTCCTCGGTCATGCCGATTTCCTGAATGATCACCTGCCGTTCGCGGTCAAGCTCGGTCGGATCAAGAGTCGGGGCCAGCAACAGATCGCTCAGCACATCCACGGCCAGCGGCAGATCGCCGGACAGCAGACGGACATAGAAGGCCGTGGTATCGCGGGTGGTGTACGCGTTCATCTGACCACCCACCGCCTCGATATCGCTGGCGATCTGGATGGCGGAACGGGTGGCCGTACCCTTGAACACCATATGCTCGAGCATATGGGCAGCACCATTGAGAAACTCAGGCTCATAGCGGGCGCCGGTGGCAACCCAGATGCCGACAGAGACCGTGCCCAGACCGGGCATGGCATCGGAAATCACCCGTACGCCATTAGCCAGGCGAGTGAGACGTACGGTTTCGGAAGGCTGTTCAGTAACAGGCTTTGATGTGGTGGCGGTCAACGACGGTAAATCCCAGCAGAAATAGTCCAGTTGTTCTTGTTATCAGGCCTTGGCCAGTGCCGCCCGGCTGCGGGCCGCAATATGAGCCTCGATTATTTTGAGATCATTGTCGAGTACCGTCATGCGCTCCTCGCGCTCATAGAGATCGGCCATATAGGGCGGCAGGTCTGGCCGGACGCCGATTGCCTGCTCCACCGCATCGGGGAACTTCGCCGGATGGGCACAGGCGAGCGAGACCAGCGGCATGTCGAGATCGGGCATGGCGTCCCGGAACTGTGCCGCCGCCGACAATGCTGCCGCCGTATGCGGATCGACCACATGGCCGGTTTTGCCATAGGTATCGCGGATCATTTCCAGCGTCGCCTCGTCACTGCTGCGATAGGCATGGAACAGCCCGGTTATAGCGGCCATCTGGTTATGATCGGTGGAATATGACCCAGTGGCCCGGAAATCGCCCATGACCTTGGCAACCGCAGTACCGTCACGGCCCATCATCTCGAACAGCAGCCGCTCAAAATTGCTGGAAACCTGAATGTCCATGGATGGGGAGAGGCTTGGCTCAACCCCGGCCAGACGCATTTCGCCATTCTCGAAATAACGGGTCAGAATATCGTTGCGGTTGGTGCCGATCACCAGTTTCTCGATCGGCAGGCCAAGCTGGCGGGCGACATAGCCCGCATAGATATTGCCGAAATTGCCGGTTGGCACACAGAACGCAACCGACCGGTCGGGCGCGCCAAGCCGCAGTGCGGTGCTGACGTAATAGACGGTCTGGGCGATGATCCGTGCCCAGTTGATCGAGTTCACCGCCGACAAGCCGACCTGATCCCGGAAGCCGGTGTCGGCAAACATCGACTTCACCAGATCCTGACAGTCATCGAACGTACCGCGCACCGCAATCGCGTGGATATGGGCACCGGGCACCGTGGTCATCTGGCGGCGCTGGACCTCTGACACCCGGCCTTCCGGGAACAGGATGAAGGTATCGACGCGGGACAGGTCACGGCAGGCCTCGATAGCGGCGGAGCCGGTATCGCCGGAAGTCGCCCCGACCACCGTCACCCGGCGGTTTTCAGCCTCAAGCACCCGATCGAAAAAGTGTCCGAGCAGTTGCAGCGCCACATCCTTGAACGCCAGCGTCGGCCCGTGGAACAGCTCCAGCATCCAGTCGCTGTCATCCATCTGGACCAGCGGCACCACCGCCTGATGCCGGAACCGGGCATAGGCGTCGGTAATATCCTTCTGCAGGTCGGCCTCGCTGATCGTATCGCCGACAAAACGGGCGAGCACGGCAGCGGCAATTTCGGCATAGGAGGCATTGGCCAGCGCCCGCAACTCCGACTTGTCAAAGGCAGGCCAGACTGCCGGGACATACAGCCCGCCATCACTGGCGAGACCGGTCAGCAGGGCTTCGGTAAAATTGAGCGATGGCGCACTGCCACGGGTGGAGATGTACTGCACGGGATGGTCCCAGCCTTGTTGTCGTTCTTGCCTGCTATGAGAGATAGCGGGTTCTGAGGTGGGTTTTAAAGGCTTCCGTGCTCAAGGTCGAGCCTGTGGCATCGGCAATGATGGTCATGGTGTCGGTTTCACTGCCGCGACCATGCACATGCTTGCGCAGCCATGCCAGCAGATTGCCGAATTCACCGCGCGCCAGATCATCGTCCAGACCCGGCAGATCGCGGCGGATCGCGGCAAACAGCTGGGCCGCGGTCAGCGCACCGAGGGTATAGGTCGGGAAGTAGCCGAAAGCCCCGTCAGGCCAGTGAATATCCTGCAGACAACCAACCCCGTCATTCGGCGGGGTGATGCCGAGCAGTTCCTGCATGCCCTCTGCCCATGCACCGGGCAGGTCGGCAATCGCCAGATCACCGGCGATCATGGCACGCTCAAGCCGATAGCGCAGGATCACATGGGCCGGATAGGTCACCTCATCGGCATCAACGCGGATAAAGCCCGGCGCGACCCGTGTGTAATGGTAGTGCAACGTCTCAGCTGACCAGTTACCGGCATCGCCACCGAAGCTCTCACGTACCAGTGGTGCCAGAAACTGCATGAAACCCTCACTGCGGCAGGCCTGCATTTCCATGAGCAGCGACTGGCTTTCATGCATGGTCATGCCACGGGCATTGCCGACCGGCTGACGGATCAGATCATCCGGCAAACCAGCCTCATAGAGGGCGTGGCCGGTCTCGTGCATCACGCCCATCAGGGCACTGGTGAAATCGGCCTCGTTATAGCGGGTGGTGATGCGGATATCATGCGGCCCGGCCCCGCCACAGAACGGGTGGGTCGAGACATCGAGACGACCACGGTTGAAATCAAACCCGGCTGCTGCCATCAGCTTGCGCCCCAGCGCCTCCTGTGCTGCCACCGGATATGGCCCGGTTGGGCGGGCCGGCACGTCCTGACGCGCCTGATGCTCCTGTACCTCAGCCAGAAAACCGGGCAGAAAACCGGTCAGATCATCGAACAGCGCGTCGATAACCGCCGGTTTCAAACCCGGATCATAGGTATCGAGCATGGCCTCATAGGCAGAACAGCCAAGGGCTGCCGCCTTTGCCTCGGCCTGCTGGATCGTCAGGTTCAGTACCTCTTCCAGCGCCGGACGCAGCATCTCGAAATTCGCTTGCTGGCGCGCTTCCCGCCAGAGCATTTCCGAGCGGGTACAGGCCCGGCTATGGGCCTCGACCAGCGCCTGCGGTACGGCAGTCGCATGGGCATGGAGGCGCTGCATCTCGTGCAGATTGGCGCGCTGCTGTGGGCTCAAGCCGGTTTTGGCAGCATCCGCCTCGGCCAGCCAGTCGCCAACCTTCGGATCGGTAATCATGCCATGGGCAATACCGCCAAGGGTGGCCGCCTGATTACCGCGATCGGTTGACGAGCCGGTAGGCATCATCACCGCCCGGTCCCAGCCGAGCAAACCCAGCGCCTGCTCCACATCGGCAATACGGGCAAACTGGTCTTCAAGCGCGAGATAGGCGGTGTCGGTCATGGAGGTGATTACCTGAAAAGCAGAGGAAGGAAACTAGTCAGAAGCAGTATCGCCCGTCTCACGGCGGCCCCGGCTGAGACCATAGGCACCGAAAACGCCGAGCAGCACCAGTGCGAGGCTGTACCAGGTCAGGGCATATTGCAAATGCTGGTTACGTAAGTTGAGGGCTGGTATCTGCGGCACGGGTGGTGCGCCATCGGGCCCACCCAGACGGGCAAAAACCACGGCGGGTTCGAGCGTGCCGATATCCAGCGCGGTTGCAATCGCCGGAATGTCGATCCAGTACCAGCGCGCCTCGTCCGGCTCGTTATCCGGCACCATCGGCCCCTGCTCGAAATCATTGCGCAGAATGCCGTCTATCGTGACGGTAGAGGCTGGCTCATCAGCGCGGCAAGTCGCCTCGCGCCAGCACAGCGGCACCCAGCCGCGATTGACCAGCACCATCCGCCCGTCATCAAGGGCAAGTACCTGCAGCAGCCATTCGCCGAGCTCGCGATTATGGGTCTTGGCCGGTACGAACTGTTCCGTCGCCGCCAACCAGTAGCCGGTCAGCGCAACCGCCCGGTGATTGAACTCGGGCGCTTCCGGATGCTCGGGCATAGCGATCGGATCGGCACTGCTGCGCGCCTGAATGGTTTCGATCAGGTTGTTCTTCCAGGCGAGGCGCTGCACCTGCCATGTGCCAAGGCCGATCAACACAGTCAGGGCCAGCAGGGTCAGAATGGAAACCGGCCAGCCGGGCCGAAATCTGGCAGGGGTGGTCTTGTCAGACGGTACGCTGGTCATCATCGCTTGCGGATTCTTCATGGGTCGGTAGCTGCCAGTCGCTGCCGGTTGCCCGTGAGCGGTACTGGACACCGATCATCAGACCAAAGGCCGGGCGCAACATGGCAAAGGTTGCACCAAGTATAACGCAGCCCCAGAGCAAAGCGTTCACCCAAAGCGGAATTGTTATATAGGCATTGGCGATCAGCGCGATCGGGGTAATGACAGCGCAGAGGATAAACAGCACGAAAAATGCCGGTCCATCCCCGCTGTCATGCTTGCCGAGTTCAAAACCGCAAACGTCACAGACCTCCCGAACCTTCAGGAAACCGTCGAAGATCTTGCCTTCACCGCATTGTGGGCACCGGCATTTGAGACCGGCGACCCACCAGACAGGTTCGGTAGTCATGTGCTTCACGTACTTTCGGGCAGTCCGGTAAAGGCGCGGACCTTATGCGCCCCACCAGTAGATTGAGACGAAGAGGAACAGCCAGACCACGTCAACGAAGTGCCAATACCAGGCCGCTGCCTCGAAACCGAAATGGCTGTCGGCAGTGAAATGGCCCTTGTTGGCGCGCCACAGGCAGACCGCGAGGAAGATGGTACCGACCATGACGTGGAAGCCGTGGAAACCGGTCGCCATGAAGAAGTTGGAGGCAAACACGCCATCGGTGAAGCCGAAATGAACGTGGCTGTACTCATACATCTGAAAGCCGGTGAAGATGGCACCGAGCAGAACCGTCAGTGCCAGACCGGTTTTCATGTCCTTGACGTTGCCTTCCATGATCGCATGGTGCGCCCAGGTAACCGTGCAGCCGGACAGCAGCAGGATCAGGGTCAGCATCAGCGGCAGATCGAACGGATCAACCGTTTGGATGCCGTTTGGCGGCCAGACACCGCCAACCGCCTCGGTCGGGAACAGGCTGGCATTGAAATAGGACCAGAAGAACGCGACGAAGAACATCACCTCGGAGGCAATGAACAGCAGCATGCCATAGCGCATGCCGATCTTGACGATCACGGTATGGGCCTTCTCGACCACCGCTTCCTTGATGACATCACGCCACCAGCCGAACATGCAGCCAAGCACGCAGAGGAAGCCGAGGATCAGCAGCGGAAAGCTGCCGGTGTGCATATAGATAACCGCGCCAACCGCCATCAGACCGGCGGCGAACGAGCTCAACAGTGGCCAGATGCTCGGGTTGACGATGTGGTATGGATGGCCGGGACCATTCTCGACGATTTCATATACCGGATCAGCCATTTGCTTGTTCCCTACTTGTACCTTTGTCCGGTTGTACCGGCCCAACGTTAAAAATCAAAAAACCTTATTCGGCTGCACCGCCGACATGTTCGCCAACCATGGCGCCCTTGGCTTTGCTAACTTCATAGAACCCGTCAACCTTGTCCTGCAAGTCATCCTCGTCATCTGCCTCGAAAAAGGTATAGGACAGGGTGATTGTCTCCACGTCGTTCATCTTGCGATCCTCAAGGATCGACGGATCGACAAAGAACAGTACCGGCATGTCGACATTCTCACCGGCAGCGAGCGTCTGCTTGTTGAAACAGAAGCACTGAACCTTGTGGAAATACTTGCCCGCCTTGAGCGGGGTGACGTTATAGACCGCCATACCGGTTACCGACCGTGCCGTGCGGTTCTCTGCCGAGTAGTAAGCCATTGCCGAGCGACCGATTTCGACCTTGATCTCGGTCTGCTCCGGCTTAAAATTCCAGGGCAGATGCGGATCGGTATCGGCATTGAACCTGACCTTGATGGTCCGCCCGGTGGCGGCATCCTCATCCAGAACCGCATCGGAAACCTGCGTCGTACCACCAAAGCCGGTGACACTGCAGAACAGGTTGTAAAGCGGCACAGCGGCAAAGGAGACACTGACCATCACCGCAACACAGGTCAGGCAAATCGCCATGACCCGGCGGTTTTTGGCCGCCAGTCCATCCCGGTCAAACGGCTGTGGCTGAGGCTCCTGGCTATCAGGGGTCGGGGTGTGCTGCTCAGTCATCATGCTGCTCCCCCACGGCTTTCGCGGTTTCCTGATTGATCAGGGCTGCGGCCTCGACAGCGCGCTCCATCTCACGGCGCTTCGCTCCCTCATCCATGCGGATGATGGTGATGAAATAGAACATGGCGCAGACCACAACCAGCAGGGCAAGGATGGCCCAGTTGCGCTTGCGCCGGCCAGCAACCCAGTCTCCATCAAACGGGCGGTCGGCCTTGGTCTGACCAAGGGTTTCCGCCGTGGACGGGTAATCATTGGTCTGATTGTTGGTGGTGTTTTTATCGCTCTCGCTCATGCCATCACCCGATCAGCATATTTGGTGGCAGCATCAGCCCGTAACCGAGCGCGGCAACAACGCGGTCGAGGATCAGGGCGGCAAAGATCAGGAACAGGTGCATGATCGAAAACAGGAACATTTTCTTGGCCGCGCGATAGCCGGTCGCCTGCCCATCAACCCGCCAGACCCGCAGTGCATGACCGAGGAACATCAAGCCCAGAACCGTGGTTGCGGCACCATAGACCAGCCCAACATGGCCGAGGAAGACAGGCGCCAGCGAGATCGGCAGCAATAAAGCGGTATAGAGCACCATCTGACGCTTGGTTTCCGCCTCTCCGGCAACCACTGGCAGCATGGGGATATTCACGCTGGCATAGTCATCGCGCTTGAACAGGGCGAGTGCCCAGAAATGTGGCGGCGTCCAGAAGAAGATGATGCAGAACAGCGCCAGCGAGGTCAGAGAGACATCGCCGGTAACGGCAGCCCAGCCGATCATCGGCGGGAAGGCACCGGCAGCACCACCGATGACAATATTTTGCGGCGTCCGGCGTTTGAGCCAGACGGTATAGATCAGGATGTAGAAGGCCGAGGCACCGGCGAGCAGCGATGCCGCCATCCAGTTGACCGCCAACCCCATGATCATGACCGAGAACACAGTCAGGATCAGCCCATAGGCGAGCACGGTATCAGCATCGATCCGGCCCTGCGGGATCGGGCGCTTGGCTGTGCGAGACATGACCGCATCAATATCGCGGTCGTACCACATGTTAATGGCACCGGCGGCACCGGCGGCAATGGCGATGCACAGCACCGCAACCGCGCCCAGAAACGGATGGATCGACCCCGGTGCGGCCAGCAGACCGGCGAAACCGGTGAACACCACAAGCGACATCACCCGTGGCTTCAGCACGGTGATGAAGTCATGCAGTGATGCTACAGGCGGCATACCCTTGTTCGGGTCGGATGCCGCCTGATAACTGCCGGTTTGTTGCAGACTGAGGTCAGTCATAGCCGTTCTAATATTCCAATCGGTACCGGTATCGAGACCAGCTCGGGGCCTTAACGGACCCGAGGCTGGATTTCAAACTGGTGGAATGGTGGTGGTGAGCTGAGTGACCACTCAAGGGTCTTGGCCCCTTCGCCCCAGTAATTGGCGCCAACCTTGCGACCCGCCAGCAGCGTGTAGAACACGACGAAGACGAAGAAGATGGTCGCACCAAATGAGAGATAGGCACCATAGGATGAAATTGCGTTCCAGCCCGCATAGGCATCCGGATAATCCGGAATACGGCGTGGCATACCGGCAAGGCCGAGGAAGTGCTGCGGGAAGAACAAAAGGTTCACACCGATGAAGGTGGCCCAGAAGTGCAGCTTGCCCATCCATTCGGGATACTGGCGACCCGACATTTTGCCGATCCAGTAATAGAAACCGGCAAACAGCGCGAAGACGGCACCCAGCGACAGAACGTAGTGGAAGTGGGCCACAACATAATAGGTATCGTGCAGTACGGTATCGATACCGGCATTGGCCAGAACCACCCCGGTCACGCCACCGATGGTGAACAGGAAGATGAAGCCGAGGGCAAACAGCATCGGCGTATCAAAGCGCATGGAGCCGCCCCACATGGTAGCGATCCATGAGAAAATCTTGACCCCGGTCGGTACCGCAATGATCAGGGTCGCCGCCGTGAAATAGGCCCGGGTGTCGACATCAAGACCAGTCGTATACATGTGGTGCGCCCACACGATAAAGCCGATGAAGCCGATGGAAACCATCGCATAGGCCATGCCCAGATAACCGAAGATCGGCTTTTTGGAGAAGGTGGAGACGATGTGGCTGATGATGCCGAAAGCCGGCAGGATCATGATGTAGACCTCAGGGTGACCGAAGAACCAGAACAGATGCTGGTACAGCAATGGGTCACCGCCACCATCGGGCGCGAAGAACGAGGTGCCGAAGTTACGATCGGTCAGCAGCATGGTGATACCACCACCCAGAACCGGAACCGCCAGCACCAGCAGGAATGCGGTGATCAGCATGGCCCAGGCAAACAGCGGCATCTTGTGCAGGGTCATGCCCGGTGCACGCATATTGAAAATAGTGGTGATGAAGTTGGCAGCACCGAGGATCGATGAGGCACCGGCGAGGTGAAGTGCAAAGATGGCCAGATCCACCGACGGGTTGCCAGCATGACCGGCAGTTGAAAGCGGCGGATACACCGTCCAGCCGGTACCGGCACCACCGACAAAGGCAGATGCGAGCAACAGCAGGAACGCTGGCACGATGAGCCAGAAGCTGATGTTGTTGAGACGCGGGAAGGCCATATCCGGCGCACCGATCATGATCGGCACGAACCAGTTACCGAAACCACCGATAAGACCGGGCATGACCACAAAGAAGACCATGATCAGACCATGGGCCGTGATGAACACGTTCCACATATGGCCCGGACCGCCCTCGGCGAACCAGGTCATGATCTGATAGCCCGGCTCCTGCAGCTCCATCCGCATGATGACGGAGAAGGCACCACCAATGATACCGGCGATGATCGAGAAGATAATGTAGAGCGTCCCGATATCCTTGTGGTTGGTTGATAGGAACCAACGGGTAAAGAAACCGGGTTTGTGATCGTGGTGATCATCGTGGCCGTGGGTGGCATCAACAGCGTGGTCGGCAGCCATGTCTCAATTCCTCAAATCTACTCTGCGACGATGAGCGTCGCTTTAGTCAAAAAGGCAAAAGCCTTGAAATAACAATCAATCAGTCACGCTCGGCAGTGGCATCGGCCAGCACCGGTTGCGCGGTACCGGCAACACCGGCAATACGCTCGGCAGTCCAGTCCGCAAATTCTTCCTTGCTGACGGCACGCAGGGAAATCGGCATGAAGCCATGGCCCTCGCCACAGATTTCCGAGCACTGACCATAATACATGCCTGGCTTGTCAACCCGGAACCATGTCTCGTTCAGACGACCGGGTACCGCATCCTTCTTCACACCCAGCGATGGCATGGCCCATGCGTGGAGCACGTCAGCCGCCGTCACCAACAGGCGGATATTGGTACCGACCGGAACCACCAGATCATTGTCGGTTGCCAGCAGGCGTGGCTGGCCGGGCTGCAGTTCATCATCCTGCAGCATGATAGCGGTCAGCTCTATGCCATCCTGATCGGGATATTCATAGGACCAGTACCACTGGAAACCGGTCGCCTTGATGGTCATTTCGGCATCCGGCGTGCGGTCCATGTAATAGAGCAGCGAGAAGGAAGGCACAGCAATCACGATCAGGATCATGACCGGCACAGCGGTCCAGATTACCTCGATCACCGTGTTGTGTGAGGTTTTCGATGGCTCAGGGTTGGCCTTCTCGTTGAATCGCAGGATCACAAAGATCAGCAGACACAACACAAAAAAGGAAATCGCACTGATAATGATCAGCAGCATGTTGTGGAAGTTGTGCACCTGCTCCTGCACCGGTGAGGCGGCATCCTGCAGGTTCAACTGCCATGGCTGGGCAATACCAACGGTTTCAGCAGCACCGGTGGCATTGGCATCACCGGTCATCATCATGAAGATGGCAACTGCGGCAACGGTCATCATGGCGATGATGCTTGACGGGTTTCTGAGTGACTTCCGTAACATATCCATATTTCCGATGTTCCGGCCCCATGCGCCGGAAAGCGAGGGGGACAGGGTCTGTTCGATCTCTAATACGTTCAGGCTTACCCACTTTATATGAGTAAAGCGATAATAAGACTGGGGTGAAACGCCACAGGTGGCGACAGTGCCGACGGCTTACCCCAAATTACCGGCACTTCATATCTGAAAGATTCAGAAATGTCAGGAGCGGCCTTTCGCCCCACTGAAATAAATGATGCCGTATGCGGCCAGAAGGCCAACAGGAATTGCCGTTATCGAGACAATTCCCGGCTCGGATACCACACCGGCAGCAGCCAGACCATTGCCGATAATCTGGCCCAGAAAGGCAAATGCCGTGGTCAGGCCGATAAAGCCAAGCATCTGGAACAACCGGCGATTCTGGCGCTGTGACTGTGCTGTTCGTGCCATAACCGCGGTTTGTACCTGCAGCGCTTCGGTCAGCTTGCCCCGGTCATCACGCTCCAGATGTCGGTCGGCCTTGGCCAATTCGCCCTCGATCAGGTCAAGCCGGACCATCCATTGGCGCAAATCCTGATTGACCGCTTCCAATGAGTGGCCAAGAAAATCACCGAGCGGCATCAGGCCAGGCACCCGTTGCTCGTCAATCGCCACAAGTGCCGTACGTGCCGCCTGTTCGAAGGCATCGCAGGCAGCAAGCGCCACCCGGTCGGCGTGGTGCCGGACCAGACCGGCACGGACAATCGCCACATCTTCGGCATCAACGCTTGGCTGGCCGCTTTCCGGCTGCAGGCGCTGTTCCCAGACCGCCATCTGCGCACCCAAAGCCTGTAACCGTGCATGCTCGGTAAGAGCCGTCATGCGCGCAGCCTCGAACCGGACCAGATCCATGACCAGACGCCCGGCGGTACGGGCACCCAACCCGGCATCACGCAGCAGAATGCGTGGGAAACCGTCATCGGCCTGGCTCCAGTCAGCCCAGAGCAGCCCCTTGCCACCGGCAACGCTGGTGCCAATATAGCCGTCACGTCCGAACAGACGCGCCAGTGACGCCCGGTTGCGCTCCGGCCCAGTGGCTTCCTCATAAAACAGGTGCAGCCCGAACAGGCGCACACCGTTCAACCCGGCAAGCCAGTCTTCCGGCAGGCCGTTAAGAGCAAGCTGGTCAAAGGCCTGCCCCTTCACATTGCGCTGGACGACCGTATAGGCGGAAATCGCGCCACGGTTCTCCCAATGCACCAGAAAGCCTTCAAACTCCACCGTATGCTCGGTGGCATCCGGCGGTGGCGGCGGCGCACCGACGCTGTAGCAAAGCCAGCCCAGATGCTCGCGGTCCGCCTCAATCGGGGCGGCATTATTGACAGTGGCGAAATGGCTGACGGCGCAGGGCGCATTGAGCGATGGCGCAAACCGCAGCTGCCCCGCCGCAATTGCAGCACCAAGCAACACATTGTCCCGGAACGGATAGGCACTGGCCTGTGTCGCCTCCTCGGCGACATAACCATCGGTATAGGCACCGGGATTACCGGCGTCCTCCATGGCGGCCTGTTCCATCATTGCCTGTTCAACCGCCAGACGGTCGGCATCGTAATGCTCATCCGGCAGCGCGAGCTGGGATGGCAGATCATCGAGCAGTTTGGGTCGGTCGCTATTCGCCGCCTGCGGAAAAATGGGCTTTTTGGTATCCATGGAGTAAAGCCTTAGCCAACCGGCTCAGAAAAAGAAAGCATGGTAACTCACAGAACACGGGATAACCGCCGGAAAGCACCTGACAGCAGCATTATCCACCCTATATAAAAGACTTCAACACCTGACATGATACCGGTGCCGCTGGTTCTATGACTGCCAAGCGGTGCCAAACCGACAATTTCCCTAACAAGGATCGCATCATGAGCCATCTCGATATCACCACCGACCTGTTCTACCGTCAGGCCGGAATCGACCAGAAACGGATCGAGGGGATGATCGGCGATGCCCTGCACGGGGCCGATGACGGCGAGCTATACCTGCAATACAGCCAGTCCGAGGCGATTACCTGGGATGATGGCCGGATCAAATCCGCCAGCTACGACACCGATCAGGGCTTCGGCGTGCGCTCGGTTGCCGAGGATCGCTTCGGCTATGCCCATTCAACCGAATTGTCCGAGGCGGCGATTGCCCGCGCCATCGAAACGGTCAAAACCGTTCATACCGGTCGCAATGCCCAGCTTGCCATCGGCCCGACAGCACCGGGAGCCTCGCTCTATACCGCGGAAAACCCGCTGCCGATGATCGGATTCGAGGACAAGGTCGGGCTTCTGGCCAGAATCGACGCCTATGCCCGCGCCAAGGACAGCCGCGTCCGTCAGGTCTCGGCCAGCATCGCCGGTTCATGGACCGCCATCGACATCATGCGCGGTGATGGCGAGCGCCGTGCCGATATCCGCCCCCTCGTCCGCATCAACGTCTCTATCATCGTCGGTGAAGGCGACCGTCAGGAGAGTGGCAGCTATGGCGGCGGCGGTCGCATTACCTATGCCCAGCTGATCGAGGACAGCTACTGGCAACACGCGGTTGATGAGGCGCTGCGCATGGCGTTGGTCAACCTGACCGCGATCCCCGGCCCGGCCGGGCAGATCCCGGTCGTGCTCGGTGCCGGCTGGCCCGGCGTGCTGCTGCATGAGGCCGTGGGTCACGGTCTCGAGGGCGACTTCAACCGCAAGGGCACCTCGACCTTCGCCGGGTCTCTCGGTGATCAGGTGGCATCGAAAGGTGTCACCATCGTCGATGACGGCACCATGAGCGACCGGCGCGGCTCGATCACCATTGATGATGAGGGCACCCCCTCCGGCTACAATGTGCTGATCGAGGACGGCAAGCTGGTCGGCTATATGCAGGACCGGATGAATGCCCGGCTGATGGGGGTGGAGCCAACCGGCAATGGCCGTCGCCAGTCCTATGCCCACAACCCGATGCCGCGCATGACCAATACCTATATGCTGAACGGTGACAAGACCCGGGAAGAGATGATCGCCTCGGTCGATCGTGGCATCTATGCCGCCAATTTCGGCGGCGGTTCGGTCGACATTACCTCGGGCAAGTTCGTATTTTCCGCCACCGAGGCCTATCTGATCGAGAACGGCAAGATCGGCCCGGCAGTCAAGGGCGCCACCCTGATCGGCAATGGTCCCGAGGCCATGCGTCAGGTCACCATGGTCGGCAATGACCTCGCCCTCGACAACGGTATCGGCAACTGCGGCAAGTCCGGACAGTGGGTACCGGTCGGCGTTGGTCAACCATCCTTACGGATCGACGGCCTCACCGTCGGCGGCACGGCAGCGTAAAATAAGGGTTTTCCACTTTCTGGGCCGAGGAGTAGAAGATTGCGCAGCAGCCGTTTGAAGCTGTGCAAATATTCTATGGAGGCTCCCCGCCATGTTTATGAAATTTCTTCGCGGCCCATCCCCGAACGAGGTTGTCCTCGAGGCTGCCGGTATCATCCTCGGTTCCAGAAAAATGCCTGAAGGGCATGAGAACTATCGCCTGCGCGAGGAATCTGCGCGGCAGGCCAAGCATATCGGCAAGCTGCTGGAAGGTGGCAACCAGCTGATGGATGCAGAGGTGCGTGACTTCCTGACCAAGGCCCATCGCGGTTTTGACCGCCTCGGCAAGATCGACAGCGCCATCCATAACGGCACAACCTTCGGTACCGCTGAAGCGATCGCCATGGCCTATCGCAAAAACCCCAAATGGCAGCGCGAGTTTCTGGCCTTCCGCGAAGCGCTTGCTGATCAGGCCGATGCCGTGATCGACAAGATGACCGCAATCCCGACCGTCGAAATGCCGCGCCGCCCGATTCTCCCCAAGGTATCCCTGTCCAACTGGGGCGGCATGTAAGACACCGCTGGTGCCAGCGTAATACGATAGACAGGGATTCCTCCTGCAGGCTTTCGCGCTCATCCCCTATGGTCTGATCATCAACAGATCATAGAGGGAGAAAAAATGTTTGCGCGTTTTGGTAAGTGGCTGCGTCCGAATGCAGAGGACGTAACACTTGAGGTCATCGGGGTTATCAAGGGTACGCAGGAGCTTCGCCGGGGTTACGGCAATGAAGGCGCCTCCTTTGAAGCCTCGGAAATAGCCACACGTGCAGACAAGGTTCTCCGCCGCGAAGGCCACGTCATCAATGCCGACGTGAAAGAACTGCTGAGCCGGGCATCAGAGTTGTTCGGCGAGCTTGGTGAGATGGAAAGCAGCCGGGATGCCTATCGCAACGAAACAGTCGTGCCGTTCGGAACTACCCCACTGCCGGAAGCAAACCCGCGTTGGGAATATGAGTTCACCATGGCCAGACGCGATCTCGACAAGCTGGCAACCCGTGTCTTCGCTGAGCACTTCGCCCCGCAAATCCGTGAGGAAATCAAGGACATGAGCCCGAAGCAACTGGCACGCAAAGCCAAGCGGGAGCCCGAGGCCATGGCACTGCTCGAAGGCCATCTGCGCAAGCCGCCCCGCCTGTAATCTCGACAGCCAAAGCCTCTGCGTTTTCATTACTCGATACACAAAGTTTGCCTGCATACTTTCTTCAGCTTGCCCTATGTTCAGCTCAGCAATCCAGTTGACGAGGGAGAAAAGATGTTTGCACGTTTTGGTAAGTGGCTGCGCCCCAATGCAGAAGATGTAACGCTTGAAGTTATTGGCCTGATCAAGGGTACGAGAGAACTGCAGGCGGGTGCGGGTAACGCACTTGCTGCCGATGATGTCGCCCGCATCGCCAAACGTGCGCAGAACGCCCTGAAGAAGGAAGCCCATGTCATCAGCCCGGACGTCAAGGAGCTGCTGACCAAAAGCGCTGAACTGTTCGGCGAGTTGGGCCAACAGAAGAGCAGCCGCGATACCGGCCGTTATGAAGTGGTCGCCCCTTATGGCGCTTTCCCGGAGCAGGAACCCGATCCTGCCTGGACCAAAGGCTATACCAAGGCACGCCGCCAGCTGGATACACTGGCCACACGGGTATTCTCAACCCAGTTCGCGCCACAGATCCGGGGTGAGATTGCCAATATGAACCAGAAAGAACTGGCTGCGAAAACCAAGCGCGAGCCGGAAGCAATGGCCCTGATGGAAGGCCATCTGCGCAAACCACCAGCACCGTAATCGGCACTTTAATCAAGAATCTTTACCAGAGCCGTTAGCTGCTTTCACAGCACGGCTCTAAGGTTCGCCATCAATTAAGACAACCCGAAAGCCGTATCACCATGTTTGCTGATCTGCTCCGCCGTCCAACCACCAAAACCCTGTCCCTTGAAGTGGTCGGACTGGTCACCGGTCTGAAAGACGTCAAGCGCGGCGCCAGCAACATGCTCGCCAACAGCCATTGTGAGAAACTGGCCGCAAAGATCGACAAGGCTTTGGTGCGCGAGGAAGGCACGGTCGACGCCGATACCCGTGAGTTTCTGACGTTGGCCAAAACCCACTTGCAGAAACTGGGTAACCAGCCCAGCAGTCGTCACACCGGCCGGTTCCACGCAGTACGCGGTGGTGCCATTCCGATCTATCGCGCCGAACCCGCTTGGGATCGCGCTTACGACGCCTTCCGCGAGCGCATGGTTGAACCGACCAGCAAATTCGTTGGCACCCGCACACCGGATGCCAGCCCGACACCGGCAACCAATATCTGACCCACAAAGCGAGCGAGCAGTCATGTTTGGCAAATTCGGACGCAAAAAATCAGCAGACACCCTGACCCTCGAAGTGATCGGCGTCATCACCGGTGCCGAACAGTTCGACCTTGGCAAGAATAACAGCAAGGGCACCCAGATCGCCCATAAATATGCCCGTGATCTTGACCGCATCATCCAACGCAACCGCCGCGTTATGGATAGCGACACCCTGCAGTTCCTGCGTGACAGCCATCGTCACTTCAAATCCCTTGCCAAGACCGCCAGCAGCATTGCCGAAGGCCCGATCATGAGTGGCCCCATGCCCGGCGTTGCCGTACCGCTGAATGTTAAAGCCAACCCGGATTGGCAGGAAAAATTCACTGCTTTCCGAGATGAAATGCGCGGGGCTGCCGCTCAGGTTTTTGAAAAACAGTACCTGCCGGGCTTCCGCGCCCTGCCCGCCTATGAGCCGACCAAAGAGCAGGAGCTCGCCGGTCGTATCATCATGTCCCTTCGCTAAACTTCCTCTCATTCTTTTACTGTTACCCGATGTGACCGCTTATGTATGGCCAGTACCAAAATGATCTCTCAGCTGAAGCCGTAACACTGGAGCTGATCGGCTTGATCCGGGCCGACCGCCTGCTGCCAAATGAAGGCAAGGCGCATCCCCATGCCGCCCGCGCCGCGGGTGAGGCAGTTCGCAATATCCAGAAAGTGCTGCAGCGTGATGGCCGCTCAATGGACCGGGATTTTCGGGAACTGCTGACCGCAGCCGTACCTTTGCTTGATGAACTGGCGGGCACCGGCAGCCACAAGGATACCAATATCTTTGACATGAAGTCAGGTGCCAGACGGCGTGAAGGCAACCCCAAATTCGACGAAAAGCTGGCGAATATGCGCGATGCGCTGGACGCGCGGGCACAGGCAGTGTTTGAAGAGCACTGGCTGGGTGACGTCAAACGCGAGTTCAAGGCCCTCGGTTTGAGCCGATCCCGTCAGGAACGGGAGGCCAAGGGCAAACTGAAGTTCGACATTGCGATGGGTATGGGTAAACTGTAGCGGCCACTCACCCCGCCACCCGAGACTGTCGGCTTTCATGCAAACCTATCAATTCGCCCATTTCCTCAAAGGCCTGCTCGCCGGTTCCGGTGACACCTTCAACCGCGGCCAGTTCGATGAACTGACCCGGGTTTTCGATCACGTCCAGCCGGATGAGAACGAACCGGAAGAGCTGAAAGCCCATGCCTGGATGACCAAGCGGATCAAGGCGATCAATGAAGCACCGAACGAGGAACGCGAGGCGCTGCTGCTGAAACGCCTGCACCGTGATCTGAGCAATGATTTTGCCAAGCACGAGCCAGCCAACGACAGCTAGGAACAGGTCAGGTCAGAGTAGGCCGAGATAACGCTCGGCATTTTCCAGACTGCTACGGATGTTCCGGCGACGTTCATCCGCCTCGTGGTCGCTGCCCCAGTTCTCGGCCTGATACAGCTCATCGACCAGTGATGCCTGATAGAGGCCATCGGCACTGATCGCCGCGCGTGCCAGTGCCAGACCGAGCACGATTGAGCCGCTGAGGCTGGTCGCCTCGGAAATCGCCGCCAGCCGCCAGTCGTCGAAACCGCTCAGATGTTTCATGAACCGTGCTGACACATCGACATCCTGCGTCACCGGCATGATGCCCGTGGTTTCCTTGAGCGGGATACCGAGATCGCCCTCACTCCAGACCAGCATTGGCCGCCATGCCGCTTCCTGCCGGGCCATCAGCTCCCGGTCATCGCCAGCGAAATAGCAGATGAGGTCGGTCTCGCCATATCCGGCAAGCTCGGCAAGGATGGCGTCGCGGTTGGGACCGACATGGTCGAGCGCGGTATAGGTCAGCGCGGTGATCGGCATGTCCGCCGGGATGATCTGCTCACCCTGCGCATCCCATTCCTCGGCCATGACCTGTGCCAGTGCCTCGGTCGGGGCATCCAGTGCCCGCTTGGCCGGGCTGCGGATCGGGCGACCGTCGAGCAGGACGGCATAGCCCCCGTGTTCACCGCTGGCTGGCCCGACACTGACCTGCTTGTAGAAACGCTTCATAACCCTGCTACCGGTATCGGATCAGTTGCCAAACCGGTCGAACAGGCTGCGCACAGCATTACCCGCACCTTCCGGCAGCTTGTCGAGCTGTTCCTTGACGGCATCGCTTGAGCCACCTTTGGTGATGGCATCCTGTATCGCCTGCCTTGGTGAACCGGCTGGCTGGCTGGCTGCCTGCTTGATGGCCGTACGGCAAGCCTGTGCGCCGCCATCATTGTCGGTGACAACCGGGACACGGAACCCGCCGAGATTGACCCCGACGATATCGCCCAGTCCCTGTGCGAGCCCTTGTGGATCAACGGCAATATTCAGATTGCCCGGCGTACCGGTCACCTTGAGCGGCGCAGACACGCCGCTGGTGGCACCGGTATTCAGGCGCGCCCGCATGACCATGTTGAGGTCGGCAGGCGGCACGTCATAACGACCGGTTGCGGCAATGCTGAGGGCTGCCGTATCGATAAAGGTATCGGCAATGGTAGCAACGCCCTGTGAGATCGTGACGGTGGAGACCGCACAATTCATCACCGTACGCTCGGTATTGATCGTGAATGGTGACGCCTGACGGATGCTGTTGACCCATTTGTTGTCCAGCCGGTCGAGATTGAGGAAGCCCTTGCCGCCATCGATCTCGATCACGCCCTGCAGACTGCGCTGCAACTGCTCGACCTGACGACCACGGCCCTGAACATTCGCCTTCAGATTGGTCACACCCTCAAGCGCCTTGGATACGCCGAGCGCCTCCAGGGTTTCGCCCCAGCGGATCTGCTCACCATTCAGGGAGAGCGCAAACTGGCCAATGCTTTCGGCGATGATCTGCGCATTGATTGTCCCGCCAGCCAGATTGGCAACCAGCGGCTCGACAACCAGACGCCCACCGGACAGATCAACCCGGCCATTGACGCTGCCGAGGGCCGCATTGACCGAGGTGAGGTTGCGGAAATCGAAGGTGACATCGGCATCTGCTGTCTCCAGCGCCTGCCATGGCAGTGCCGCCGGCGCTGCTGCGGCAGTTCCAGCCGCTGCAGGGGCAGCCTCGTCATTTGCGGCAGTCTCATCGGTGGCGATGGCAAAATCACCAAGATTGAGCACTTCGCTGACGATATTGCCCACCAGCTTCGGCCGCTCATCCTCCATGACAAACTTGAAATTGCCATTGAACCGGCTCTCACCGAACTCAAGCACCAGCCCGGAGAGCTGGTATTCGTTCGGCGCTACCTGCAGGCGGCTGACCAAACGATAGGGCTCGCCTTCCGGCAATGGCGGGTTATTGACGATGATGCGGGACAGATCGGCAAAGCGTGATCCCTGCATGGCCAGATTGACATCAGCTGTCAGCGGGCCGGACATATCGACCGTGCCCTGCACTTCCATATCGCTGTCAACGGCCGTAACGGTCAGTGCCACCTGAAACGGTGTTTTGGCCTGCAATTCGGCAAGGGTACCAGCGCGCAGACCGATATTGAACTCCTCACCGGCAAAGACACCGGTAGCATCGAGACCTATCCGCTGGCTTTCCGGTGCACGGACCGTAACCCGGTTCAACAGCAATTCATGAACAACCGGCGTGTCATTGGCCCGGTCAAGGCGATGGCTGAACCGCACATTGCTCAGGGTGATCTGGGACACATCAAGGGACAGTGGCGGTGCCTTGGTGCCATCCTCTTCAAGGACCGGTGCCGGTTCCTGTGCCACCGGCTTGCCCGTCTGGTCAAAGATCGGCAGCAGCCAGTTCTTCTCGCCTTTCGCGCTCTCTTCAAGGGACAGTTCGATATTGTCGAGGAATACGCGCTCAATGGCGATCTTGCGTTGGAGCAGTGGCATGATCGCGATGGAGAAATCAATCGTCCCGGCGGTCAGCATGGACCGTTTTTCCGTCCAGGTTGGATTGGCAACACGTATGTCCTGAACCTGAATTGCCAGACTTGGCCAGAGCGACATGGAAATCGGACCGCCAAAGGAGACCTTGCGACCGATGGCATTGGTTGCCTGCGCCTCGATCTGTGGCCGGTATTTCTCGACATCAAAGGTCATGACGAAGGCGGCCAATGCGCCCACGATCAGGACGATAATAACCAGCAAGCCAATCAGGATTTTTTTCATTGTTCTAGGGCTCCGTTGAGCAGCTCTGTTATGGCGGGAATAATTTGGTCGGACTGTCGGATGATACGGTCAGCCCCGGCAGCGGTCAGTTCGTCAACCGGATGATAACCCCAGTTGACACCGATCGAGGCAATCCCGGCAGCACGCGACATCTCGATATCAAACACGGTGTCGCCGATCATCACACAGTTTTCTGCCTCGACACCGGTCTCACCCAGTGCCCGATAAACCATATCCGGGTTCGGCTTGCCGGGACCGAGATCAGCCGTTTGTAGAGTACTGAAATGTGGTAGCAGGTGGTGTTTTTCAAGCGTTGCCACCAGACCGCGGTGGGATTTGCCGGTAGCAACACCGACAATACAGCCGGCCTTGTGCAGCTCGATAACCACCTCGCCGATACCGGGATAGAGCGGCTCGTGCAGGCTCTCGTCCCGGCGCTGGCTGGAAAACGCTTCCTTGTAGTGCCCGGCCAGCCGCTCGACCATCACAGCAGTCTGGTCGCTGGCGATACGGGCAATGGCCTCCACCAGCGGCAGACCGACAACCCGTCGCACCGTCTCGGCATCCGGCACGGGCAGTTTCTCGGCCTGAAACGCCGCATGCATGGCGGCGATAATCGAGAACTGGCTGTCAACCAGCGTACCATCACAATCAAACAGGATCAGAACCGGGCGGGTAACCTTGAGCACGTCGGAAATCGACTTTCGGGCAGCGGAAAATATACGCCCGGAATGAATAGCCCATACGTCCCCGTCCCTAAAGCCGGAATCTGCGTCCACCATCGAAAAACCATGAGTTTTCCCAAAGGCAGAAAAGACAGATGGGATGCCCTGTGTTTCAAGAGCATCCCATCATATGCCGGTCAGAGCTTGCGTGGGTGGAGAGGGGGATGAGGGGGATACGCGCGCTCCAAACCGGTATCTGGTGTATCTGCTGGCTGGTTCCTAGAGGTCACCCCGGTCGATGTAATAGGCACCATGGACCCGGTAGGCCGCCTTGCCCCGGCGCTCGATCAGGCCGCTGGCCATGATCCCGGTGAAGGGACGCAGGAACGGATCGGTACCGGACAGGGTCGGATAGCCGAGGTTCGGATTGTTGGTCGGCACCAGATCCCGGCCACGGGTTTCGGTAACGCCCCGATCCAGAACCAGCATCATGTGGCCACTGTCGCGGAACAGCGGGGTGTAGTCAGGTGGGTTCAGCCTGCCGCTGAAGGCCAGCGGATTCAGGTCGAACATATCCACCTTGATGCGGACGAAGGCAGTAGCGTATTCCGGCCCCGGCGCGATCTGCGCACCGCGCTGACGCAGTGCTTTCGCCAGATGGTCGCGGAACACATTATCCGGCACCCGGTTACGGAACGCCGTGCCCGGCTCGATATAGAAGAACTCACGACCCGGCGCGCCGGTGTAGAACATCTGCTCGGCGATATCATCGGCGATCATCTGCCAGTATGGTGCAGCCTTGGCACCGGTCATGCCCTGGGTCGGGTTACCCGCTGGTGCGCGCATGGTGCCATTGCCGAGGGTTTTCTCCTCGGTATAGCCACGCAGCGACATGGCGGACATACGATCCAGCGCCCGGCGATTGACATTGCGCGGGTCCATGGTCTCAGGCGTCAGCACCACATGGCGAAAATCACGCGGGTGGCCGGTGGTCGGATCGATAAAACTGGTACCGACAGCCCCCGGACCGGTCTGCGGCGCGGTCAGCAAGCCCTGCATGGAGCCGTGAACCGGTTGCGCCGGATAGCGGAAAGTTGCCCCGGCATCGAGCGGATCATGGGCACCATAGGCCGGATGCTGGCCGGGCTGGCCAGCGATCGAGCCGACTACACCGTACCCACCGGATGACATACCCGGCCCGCTCATACGCGGATCGAGCGGATAATTCGGACGTACACCGTCGAGGAGCACAGGCTCGGGACGTGCGGGATCACGGCGCGGATCGAGATACCCGGCAGCAGGCATCGGCTGCTGTGCCACGGCATAACCCTGCCCACCGCGCATCTCGTCATACTGACCGATATAACCGGCAGCGCGTGGCGGCATACCGGTACCGATACCGGGCGCGCCGTGAACATAGGGCTGCCCCTGCACGACAATCGACGGTGGCTGACGGCTTACCGGCGCCAGAACGGGCGCTGCGTAATAGCGTGGCGGACCGAGCTCAACACTGCCGGCGCGCTGGGGCACCTGATGCAGCGGATTGTTCGGGTCATTCGGCGGCAAAACATCGTAGAGCGGATGCGCCTGCGCATATTGCTGCTGATCCTGTGCACCGACCATGCCGTAGCGTGGCGCCTCATCCATCAGCGGATAGGTACCGCCATAGACGGAATAGCTGTGGTCCGTAGTCAGTTGCTGGAACTGGCCCGGTTGGAACACATGGGTTGGCGCATTGGACATCTGCGGCGCGACATAGGGCGCGCCGGATGGCACAACATCGGTTGCCTGCTGCGCACCCATCCGATAGGTGCGATTGATATGCCGGTGATGGAACGGGCCAGTAGCCGCTGGCTCGCCACCCATCATGACCGGCAACGGAACCGTTGCCCGTGGATCAGGCGGCATACCGGCAAAGACCGGCGGACCACCCGCAGTGAATGTCGGCTGCCCAAATTGAGGAGCCACCTCAATCGCCGTGATCGGCGGAGCAATCTCACGGACTTCCCAATAGCGCGGCGTTGGCTGGTCGAATTGCGAGCACCCTGAGAGCACTCCCAATCCTGCCGCGACCGAGACCAACGCCATAACGCGCAAAGATGGAGCCTTCTGCCACATTGGTTCATCCCTTCTATTCACTGGCGGTAAGGGTATGAGCGGTTTGAGGCGGCCTGCAACAGCAATTATGACCGGCAATCCGGGAATGGCGAAAACCCGTGACCGGGCGAATCAAACTGTGTGATTTACGACTCACTTGACCCACAACCCGGCAAATTTGTCCGTGGGATCGTGGTAACAGGCGGTTACGCACAGCTATTTTCAGCGAATCATTGACGCTTGAGATCAGGGTGATTCGGCATCAACAATGCGTTCATAGCCCTCGCGACCGTCACCGAGGACAAAGCCGAACGCCTTCATCGTCTCGATGAAATGCGGTGGCGGCGGTGCCTCGACATCAATCATGCCGCCTGCTGGATGTGGCAGGATCAGACGCTGGGCATGGAGGTGCAGCTTGCGCGACATGTCATTCATCTGCGCATCCGCCCCGCCATATTTGCCATCGCCGAGAATGGGCGTGCCGATCATCTGCAGATGCGCCCGCAGCTGGTGGGTACGACCGGTGATCGGGCGCAGCGCGACCCAGGCCGCCTGTTTTGCCGCATTATCGATGGTGGCATAGCGGGTAATCGCCCGCTTGCCTGCCTCATCATCGCCGCTCATCTTCTCGTTGCCGGGGCCACCGGCTTTGGCCAGTGCGGCATCGATATCGCCTTCGGACGGTGACGGCGTGCCGACAGTGATCGCCCAATAGAGTTTGAAGCTGTCGCGGGCACGGAAAGCCGCGGTCAGGGCGCGGGTTGCCTTGGCCGTCTTGCCGAGGATCAGGACACCGCTGGTATCCTTGTCGAGCCGGTGCACCAGCTTGGGCCGCTCACCATTCTTTTCCAATGCAGCCAGCATGCCATCGATATGGCGCTTCTGGCCGCTGCCGCCCTGTACCGCCAGACCATGGGGCTTGTTCAGGACCAGCACATGGGCGTCCTGAAACAGCACCATCCGCTCGATGGCCTCACGGTCCTCCGGCTTTGGCCGGGCAGCCGATTTTGCCTTGGCCTTGTCTGCCTGCGCCAACTTGTCAGCAGGCATGGGCGGGATGCGCACGGTCTGCCCACGCTCAACCCGCGTGCTGGCCTTGACCCGCCCGCCATCGACCCGGATTTGCCCCTTGCGCAGCAGCTTTTCCAACTGACCGTGGCTCAGGCCGGGAAAATGCTGTTTGAACCAGCGGTCGAGGCGCATGTCATGCTCGTCACCACTGACCGTACGCTGCTGTACGCCGCTGCCGCCTGTCGCTTGCTCGCTCATTGGGAGAATACCATGCGTGTGAGATAGAGGCCGAGGAACAACCCGCCAATCGCGCCGACCATCGATCCCGCGATATAGAGCGCGGAGAATGTCGTCTCACCCCGTTCGATCAGGGTGATGACATCGAGCGAGAAGGTGGAAAACGTCGTGAAGGCGCCCAGAAAACCGACCGCCAGAAACAGGCGGATGCTCTGGGTCGTGCCAAAATGGGCAAACAGACCGATCAGCAGCCCCATGGCAATCGAGCCAAGAATATTCACGGTCAGTGTACCCCAAGGATAGTCCGGCCCAAGCCAGTGCCCCATCAGGCTGCCGACGGCAAAACGCCCGGCGGCACCAAGGGCACCGCCAGCGGCAACAACGGAAATCTGGCTCAGGGCAATACTCATCTGGATATGTCTATTCTGTATCGGAGCCTGTGTCCGTACCGCCTGAACGCTGTTGACGCAAGCGGTTCCAGTAATTCAGCCGTTTGTTGATCTCGCGCTCGAAGCCCCGTTCCACGGGCTGATAGAACTGCTGGCGCGGCATACCGTCGGGGAAATAGTTCTGCCCGGAGAAGCCATCCGCCTGATCATGGTCATAGGCATAGCCCGCACCATAACCGATTTCCTTCATCAGCTTGGTCGGGGCGTTGAGGATATGAGCAGGCGGGTTGAGAGAGCCGGTCTCCTTCGCCGACCGGACCGCCGATTTGAATGCCGAATAGGCAGCATTGCTCTTCGGCGCGGTCGCGAGATAGATGATCGCCTGCGCCAGTGCCAGCTCACCCTCGGGCGAACCGAGACGCTCATAAATCTGCCAGGCTTCCAGCGTCACACCGGCTGCCTGCGGATCGGCGAGGCCAATATCCTCCACCGCCATTCGCACCATGCGGCGCGCCACATAATGCGGGTCCTCGCCCCCGGCGAACATGCGCGCCAGCCAGTACAGCGCCGCATCGGCATCGGAGCCACGCACGGATTTATGCAGGGCGGAAATCAGGTTGTAGTGGCTCTCCTGCCCCTTGTCATAGATCGGTGCCCGTTTCTGCAGGCGCTCCATCAGCCCCGCAGTATCCAGCGTCTGGTCCAGCCCCTTGATCTGCTCCACCAGATTGATCAGATAGCGCCCATCGCCATCAGCCATGGCGATCAGGGTCTCCCGCGCCTGCTCATCCACCGGCAGCTTGGTGCCGATGATCGCCTCGGCCCGTTGCAGGAGAAGTCCCAGCGCCGCGCTCTCAAGCCGTTTCAGCACCAGTACATGACAGCGCGACAGCAGCGCGGCGTTCAACTCGAAGGACGGGTTCTCGGTCGTAGCACCCACGAGGGTGACCAGCCCCTCCTCCACATAGGGCAGGAAGGCATCCTGCTGGGCGCGGTTGAACCGGTGTATCTCGTCGACAAACAGCAGGGTACCGCGCCCGGCATCCCGGCGCTGCCGCGCTCGATCAAACACCTTGCGCAGATCGGCCACACCGGAGAACACCGCCGACAATGGTTCAAACTCAAGATCGGTATGCCCGGCAATCAGGCGGGCAATCGAGGTCTTGCCGCAACCGGGCGGGCCCCAGAAAATCAGCGATGGCAGCTGGTCACCATGCAGAAGGCGGATCAGCGTGCCCTCTTCCCCGACGAGGTGATCCTGACCGACGATATCGGTCAGGGCCACCGGGCGCAGGCGATCGGCCAGAGGACGCGGCGCATCATCGGCAAACAGACCGGCATTGGTTTGGGACGGTGCTGCAGCCATCGGGATCAGGACCTGAATACAGCGTTGATCACGCGGTCACCGCGACGAACTGAAATATCCCAGACAGTGAACTGCTCCCGTAGCAGGGCTGCCAGTTGTTTTACCGACTGGATATCCGCACCGTTGAGCGAGAGCACCACATC
Source organism: Micavibrio sp. TMED2 (assembly GCA_002168225.1). NCBI lineage: Bacteria > Pseudomonadati > Bdellovibrionota > Bdellovibrionia > Bdellovibrionales > Pseudobdellovibrionaceae > Micavibrio > Micavibrio sp. TMED2. The sequence continues at coordinate 980,271 of NHBH01000001.1, read as the reverse complement.
ACCGGGGCGGAAGCCGACCCGGCGCGCCGGGCTGCGCGCGGCAATTTCAAAGATGATGACCCCTTCCGGATCGCCCGCAAAGCCGATCTGGTCGGCGAGTCCGGGCGACAGGTTGGAAACCGAGATACCGGAGAGCGGGTGCTGACCACCGAGCAGGGTGGTATCGGGTGGCGGATCGAAGGGCGGGAACACCGGCGTGATCGAGGCATTCATCGGCTTGCCATCACGCCAGAACTGGATGGTGGTCGGCTTATTGGCCACCGCAGTCGCCACCCGGAAGCGCAAAGCCTTCGGATCATCGACCGAGCGGTTGTTGAGTGCCAGCAGCACGTCACCGATTTCCAGCCCGGCCCGAGCCGCCGGACTGCCGGGATGGATGCGGGTCAGCATGACGCCAGCCGGACGGTCGATACCAATGGCACGCATCAGATCCGGCGTCACCGGCTGGCCGCTGGCGCCGATCCACGGACGGCGCAGATCACCGCCCTGCTCTGCCGCGAGCACGACGGTACGCACCATATTCGCCGGGATGGCAAAGCCGATACCAAGTGACCCGCCATCACGGGAGAAAATCGCGCTATTGATCCCCAAGAGCTTGCCGTCCAGCCCGAGCAGTGCACCACCGGAATTGCCCGGATTGATCGCGGCATCGGTCTGGATGAAGAACGAGTAATCGGTCACCCCAACATCGGTTCGTGCCAAGGCCGAGACGATGCCGCTGGTCACCGTCTGGCCGACACCGAAGGGATTACCGATGGCCAGCACCAGATCGCCGACCTCGGCATTATCGCTATCGGCAAATTCGAGCGCTGGCAGCGGCTCACTCATCTGGTCGATGATGCGAACCACGGCGAGGTCTGTGCGCTCATCCTCGACCACCACCTCGGCGGCAAACTCGCGGCGGTCGGAGAGCACGACCCGGATCTCGTCCGCGCCCTGTATCACATGCTCATTGGTAACGATCAGCCCTTCCGGTCGCACGATCACGCCGGAGCCGAGAGAATTCTGCTGCTCTTCCTGTTGCTGCGGGCGCAGATCGCCAAAGAAGCGGCGGAAGAACGGATCGTTGAACAGCGGGTTGACCGGGCGGCGCACCTGTTTGCTGGTATAGATATTGACCACCGCCGGGGCTGCCTCCCGGACCAGAGGGGCGTAGGACAGCTGTATCTGCTCACGGGTCTGCGGAACCGCTTTTGGTTCCTCGATCAGGGTTTGGGCCTGGGCATGGGTCTGGGCCGTGATCGGCAACAGCACAAGCAATGCAGCAAGAAGAGAACGCAGACTGGACAATGGTCGATGCCTGAAATTAAAATCCGGAAAGGTACAGACCTGAAACCTAGTGCTTCTGAGCGACGGTTTCCAGATTTGCCGCCAGCATGCCGCACAAAAAGAAAACGCGGCCTGAGAACCAGAGCCGCGTTTTCGGATAAGAATAATATTGTCAGCCTAGAAGCGTGATGGCTGCTGGCCAAGGTCACGGCACAGTCTGAAACAGGCGCTCAGACCGCGGTCACATTCCTGTGCTGCCCCGAATGAGGTACCGGAGCTGCGTTGTGCGCCCGCGCTTTCCATACAGATTGAATGATCCCGCTCACATGAATTGAGGCAGGCATCGATCTGCTCGCGCTCGGATGGCTCAATGCCGGTATCCATACGCTGGAACTCGGCACAACCGACGAGCAGCACGAAACCAAGCGCCAGAATGGCCAGCGCCTGAAGTCGCACAATCGCACCGGGAAGAATGATATTACGCAGCATCTGCGGCGTCACCGGCATCAGCAGCATCAACCTGATCGGATCCTTTGGCGGCCGGATCACGGTCAACGAGTTCGATAACAGCCATTGGCGCGCTGTCGCCATAACGGAAGCCCGCTTTCATAACACGGGTGTAACCGCCTGGACGCTCTTCATAGCGTGGGCCAAGGGTATCGAACAGTTTCGCAACCAGCGCGTCATCACGCAGGGTAGCGAAAGCAAGACGGCGATTGGCAACGCCACCTTTTTTACCAAGGGTAATAAGGCGCTCAACCACGCGGCGCAGATCCTTGGCTTTTGGCAGGGTGGTAACAATCTGCTCGTGCTGGATCAGTGATTTGGACAGGTTGGTGAGCAGCGCTTTACGGTGGCTGGCATCACGGTTGAACTTACGGCCTGTACGACGATGTCGCATGGGAACACTCCTTCTTTCTTGTCTAAGCCGGCATCGGTGATCGCAGTCACAGTTGCCGATTGCGTATCTGACGACCCGGATCAGACCAGTATCGCCAGGATGGGTCACCACGACCCGAAATTCCTGATCCTGTTACGTCATTCCAGCGAAAGCTGGAATCTTTATCCATCACTGCCAGATCCCTGCTTTCGCAGGGATGACGGTGAGGAACCCCATCCCCGCCGGATCAGGCGGGGATGGATAACTCAATGACCGGCTCAGAAGGGCTCTTCGAGCTTTTTGGCCAGTTCTTCGATGTTGTCTGGTGGCCAGCTCTCGACTTCCATACCAAGGTGCAGACCCATCTGGCTCAGCACTTCCTTGATCTCGTTGAGAGACTTGCGACCGAAGTTCGGGGTGCGCAGCATTTCGGCTTCGGTCTTCTGAACCAGATCACCGATATAAACGATGTTGTCGTTCTTGAGGCAGTTGGCCGAACGGACAGACAGCTCAAGCTCATCAACCTTGCGCAGCAGGTGTTTGGAGAATGGCAGCTCGCCGCCTTCTTCTTCCTGACGCTCTTCCTTCGGCTCTTCGAAGTTGATGAAGACCTGCAGCTGGTCCTGCATGATGCGGGCAGCAAGTGCCAGCGCATCTTCAGGCGACACCGCACCGTTGGTTTCGATGCTGACAGAGAGCTTGTCATAATCGGTGATCTGACCAACCCGGGTGTTGTCGACCTTATAGGCAACTTTACGGATTGGAGAGAAAACGCTGTCCACAGGGATCAGGCCAATCGGCGCATCTTCCGGACGGTTCTGAGCTGCCGGACGATAACCGCTGCCGGTCTCGACGGTCATTTCCATGACCAGCTTGGCATCGGCATCGAGGGTGCAGAGCACCAGATCGCCATTCATGATTTCGATGTCGGCACCGGTCTCGATCATTTTGGCGGTAACTTCGCCAGGACCTTCGGCAACCAGACGCATGCGCTTGGTGCCTTCGGCGTGCATGCGCAGCGCCAGGGTCTTGATGTTCAGGACGATGTCGGTGACGTCTTCGCGGACACCGGGGATGGAAGAGAACTCGTGCAGCACGCCCTCGATCTGGATCGAGGTCACAGCAGCACCCTGCAGGGAAGACAGCAGAACGCGACGCAGCGCGTTACCGAGCGTCAGGCCAAAGCCGCGCTCAAGTGGTTCGATGGTGATTGATGCACTGCGGCTTGGATCGTCGCCGAGTTGAACCATTGGCTGGTTCGGCTTGATCAGTTCTTGCCAGTTTTTTTGTAAGATCATGGTTTCTAGCCACCTCTATCATTGTCGGTATTCCGTCACCGGCTGGCTGGCCGGTTGAGGGAAAACCTCTGCCGTTGAGGTCAATCGGTAATCCGGGCAGTTCGGGTACCGAAAAGCGCCTTCCTGTCCCGATCCTGTACGGGCTGGGTCGTGAAACCCAAAGCCACCCCGTTCAGGATCAATGCTGTGGTTGGCGCAGCAATTGACGCCGGTCACGAAAACCGGCGCCAAAACTCTTGAAAACAATCAACAGCGCGTATCAGACGCGGCGTTTTTTCGGCGGACGAACACCGTTGTGCGGGATCGGGGTGACGTCGCGAATGCTGTTGATGGTAAAGCCGATGGACTGCAGGGCGCGCAGAGCGCTCTCACGGCCTGAACCAGGGCCCTTGACGGTAACGTCGAGGGTTTTCATGCCGTGTTCCTGAGCCTTGCGACCGGCGTCTTCTGCTGCAACCTGTGCGGCATAAGGGGTCGATTTCCGCGAGCCTTTGAAACCTTGGCTGCCAGCGGAGGACCAGGAAATGGCATTGCCCTGTGCGTCAGTGATCGTGATCAACGTGTTGTTGAAGGTCGCGTTCACATGCGCCAGACCGGCTGAGATGTTTTTACGCTCGCGGCGGCGGACGCGGCCAGCGGCTTGAGTCTGTTTAGCCATGATTATTTCTTCTTACCAGCGATTGGTTTGGCCGGGCCCTTGCGGGTACGGGCATTGGTATGGGTACGCTGACCACGAACAGGCAAGCCACGACGATGGCGCAGACCGCGATTGCAGCCCATATCCATGAGGCGCTTGATGTTCATAGCCACTTCGCGGCGCAGGTCACCCTCAACAGCATAATCGCCGTCAATGGTTTCACGGATGCGAACGACCTGATCTTCGCTCAGTTGGTTTACCCGGGTTGCAGTTTCAATTCCGAGCTTTTCACAGATCTGGCGCGCAGAGTGCGGGCCAATGCCGTGAATGTAGCGGAGAGCAATCTCCACTCGCTTATTGGTCGGAATGTTAACGCCAGCAATACGTGCCACGTTACGTCTCCATACATCATGCCGGCCCCTATCGGGTGCAGGCGAAAGGTTCAAAACAAGCGGCCATATCTGGCCTGATTACATCAGCCCGAAAACCGGACCAATTAAATCGGTTCAAAAAGCCACTGTCGCGGAATTCGAAATCCCGGTTTTCAGCGGTTCAGCGTGTCACGCCAGCCAATGGCCAGTGGCCACCAGATCGGTGTGACAAAAACATCGCCGTTGCCGGATTGGAGCGGAGTATATGAATACCCCCCCTCCTGTCAAGCAACAGAGGTGAAAGCAGGACCCGGCCTTGAACTTTTTTCAAAGCGGCCGGAACCTTATTACATACCCGGTGCAGCGGTTTGACGAGGTGCCGGGCCGCCGCCGAGGCCAAGAGCCCCTTCGATCTGACGCGTCACATCATCCATTGATGCCATACCATCGATCTTGTGCAGCACGCCTTTTGCCTCATAGAAAGGCAGTACCGGTGCTGTCTGTTCTTTGTAAACGCCGAGCCGCTTGCGCAGGGTCTCGGCGTTATCATCGGCGCGGGCGCTGTTGCCAGCTTCCTTGGCGCGGGTTTCGATGCGGCTGAACAACTCTTCCTCATCGACTTCCATCACCAGCACGGCATCGATTTTACTACCGGACTTGCCAAGCATCGTGTCCAGTGCTTCCGCCTGTGCCTCGGTGCGTGGGAAACCGTCAAGAATGAAGCCCTTGGCGCAATCGTCCTGAGCAATGCGCTGTTCGATCATGCGCACCATGATGTCGTCGGAGACGAGATCACCGGCGTCAATGATTGCCTGCACCTCTTTACCGAGGTCAGAGCCGCTGGCCACAGCCGCACGCAGCATATCGCCGGTGGACAGTTGCTTGAGGCCATAACGCTCTTCGAGGCGTGCTGCCTGGGTGCCTTTGCCGGCCCCGGGCGGTCCGAACATGATCAGCTTCATTATCTTATCGTCTCCCCCGCAATTTTGATTTTTTGACCAGACCTTCATACTGGTGCGCCAGCATATGGGAATGGATCTGGCTGACGGTATCCATGGTAACCGTTACCACAATCAGCAGGCTGGTACCGCCAAAATAGAATGGCACGGATGCATTCTGGGAAATCAGCAATTCAGGGATCATACAGACCACCACCAGATAGGCAGCACCAATCACCGTGATCCGGTTCAGGATGCGCTCAAGGTAGTCGGCTGTATTCTGCCCTGGGCGCGTGCCCGGTACGAAACCGCCATATTTGCGCAGATTATCGGCAACCTCACCGGGGTTGAAGGTAATCGCGGTATAGAAGAAGGCGAAGAACACGATCAGGCCGGCATAGAGCGCCATGAACAGCGGCTGGCCATGCTGGAGCATCGCGCTCATGGATTGCAGCCAGCCCGGTCCGGTACCACCGGCGAGGCCAACGGCAGACAGCGGCAGCAGCAGGAGCGCAGAGGCGAAGATCGGTGGGATAACACCAGAGGTGTTGAGCTTCAACGGCAGGTGGGTGCTGTCGCCGCCATACATGCGGTTGCCCATTTGGCGCTTGGGATACTGGACGATAACCCGGCGCTGGGCGCGCTCCATAAACACGACAAAGGCGATAACCGAAACCACCATGATCACGATGCCGAACAGGACGGCAACCGACATGGCGCCGATACGGACCTGCTCAAACAGGAAGGCGAGCGAGCGCGGCAGCTCGGCGACAATACCGGCAAAGATGATCAGTGAGATGCCGTTACCGATCCCGCGGGCGGTGATCTGCTCACCGAGCCACATCAGGAACATAGTACCACCCAGCAGGGTAATAACCGCGGTCGCACGGAAGAACATGCCCGGATCGAAGACGGCGGACTGACCGGCAGCGGTGGTCAGGTTTTCCATGCCGATCGCCAGACCATAGGCCTGGAACGTGGCGAGCAGAACCGTCAGGTAACGGGTGTACTGGTTGATGGTCTTGCGACCGCTCTCACCCTCTTTCTTGAGGGCTTCCATCTTAGGCGACACACTGGTCATCAACTGCATGATGATCGAGGCCGAGATATACGGCATGATATTGAGCGCGAAAATGCTCATCCGGCCGAAGGCGCCACCGGCAAAGACATCAAGCATCCCCAGAATACCGCCCTGGTTCTGGTTGAAGATGTCATCCATAATCTGGGTATCGATACCGGGCAGCGGCAGGTAAGTGCCGATCCGGTAGACAACAAGTGCGGCCAGGGTGAAGAGAATACGCTTCTTGAGCTCTGTAGCCTTCGCAAAAGCGCCGAAATTAATATTGGCCGCCAGTTGTTCTGCCGCTGATGCCATGGTTCGGTCTTAGCCTTGCGTTACTGTGTTGCACGCGCCGTTTGGGTCGGCGCTGAACTGTGATATGCGCCGGTTACCGGCGCCGATGACGTTGAAAAGCGCGCTGGATATATCCCGGTTTCAGGCCGGAAAAAACAGCGCGCCAGATCAACACGAATTTCTAGATGGGGTCAAATCACGGTATTACGACCGAAAACTCGATCCGACCCCGATCAGGACTTACTCGGCAGTGTCTTCAACAGTCACTGTCTGGGTGATTTTGCCACCAGCCTTTTCGACAGCTTCAACAGCAGCCGCAGAAGCGCGCGCGACTTCCATATCGACTTTTGCCTTCAGCTCGCCCTTGGCCAGCAGGCGGACACCTGCTTTCAGGTTGCCGACGAGACCGGCAGCCTGCAGAACTTCTGCATTAATCGGCTTTTTAGCGTCGATTTTGCCAGCATCGATAGCTGACTGCAGACGACCGATATTGACCACGGCATACTCGGTGCGGAAGTTCTTGTTGTTGAACCCACGCTTCGGCAGACGGCGGTAGATCGGCATTTGACCGCCTTCAAAACCCTTGATCGCGACACCAGTCCGCGACTTCTGGCCTTTGACACCACGGCCGCCGGTTTTGCCCTTGCCGGAACCAATACCACGGCCAACGCGGGTGCGGTCCTTGCGAGCGCCTTCATTATCGCGAATTTCGTTCAGTTTCATGTCACGAATTCCTGTTCGTGGCGAAATCCCGGGCCAGCTTATTCAGCCGGCAGGATCTCAACCAGATGCTTAACCTTGTCAATCATGCCGCGTACGGCAGGGGTGTCCTCGAGTTCACGGACCCGGTTCATACGGGTCAGACCGAGACCATCGAGAGTTGCTTTCTGATCCTGTGGGCGACCGATGCCGCTACGGATCCGGCGGACCTTGACGGTACCAGCCGCTTTTGCTTTTGCCTTAGCCATCAGACTTCTCCGCTGCTTCTGCTGCAGGTGATGCCTCATCATTGGCGGCAGCACCATCTTCCCGGTTACCCAGGATGTCGCTGACCTTCTTGCCACGACGAGCGGCAACCTGACGTGGGCTGGCAATGTGCAGCAGGGCGTCGAAAGTTGCCTTCACCATGTTGTGTGGGTTCGAGGTGCCGGTTGATTTGGCAACAACGTCCTGAACACCGAGGGCTTCAAAAATGGCGCGCATCGGACCACCGGCGATGATACCGGTACCCGGAGGGGCTGAACGAACAACCACGCGACCGGCACCGAAATGGCCTTTACCATCATGGTGCAGGGTACGGCCCTCACGCAGAGGTACGCGAACCATGTTACGTTTGGCCTGATCGGTTGCCTTGCGGATTGCTTCCGGAACCTCACGGGCCTTACCGGAACCAACGCCTGCACGGCCTTTGCCGTCACCGACAACAACCAGTGCGGCGAAACCGAAACGGCGTCCACCTTTGACAACTTTTGCCACCCGGTTGATGCCGACCAGCTTTTCGATCAGATCGCTGTCCTCGCGGCGTTCACTACCGCGTTCAGCACGTTCCTGACGTTGCGACATGTCGTTTAAGCCCTTCGCTTAGAATTCGAGACCGGCTTCACGCGCGGCATCAGCCAGCGCCTTGATCCGACCGTGATAAAGAAAGCCGCCACGGTCGAAAACGACCTCTTTCACGCCAGCCTTGATGGCGCGTTCAGCGACAGATTTTCCAACCAGAGCGGCAGCTTCAACTGTCGCACCGGTTTTGACTTTGCCCAGTACGTCTTTTTGCAGGGTAGAGGCCGAAACGAGGGTGTGACCCTTCGTATCGTCAATAACCTGGGCATAGATGTGCTGGCCTGAGCGATGAACGCTCAGACGCACACGGCCATTGCGGCGCTGGGCCAGCTTGTTGCGCACACGGTATTGGCGGCGCAGGCGTAGGTTGCGGGTGCTCATCGCTCTCAAACCTTACTTCTTCTTACCTTCCTTGCGCAGGATGGTTTCATGTTCATAACGAATACCTTTGCCTTTGTAAGGCTCCGGCGGACGATAGCTGCGGATTTCCGCGGCCACTTGACCGATGCGCTGCTTGTCGGCACCGGTAATTTCAATACGGGTCGGCTGTGGGGTCTGAATTTTGATCCCTTCCGGCACCGGGTAGCGAACTTCATGGCTGAAGCCCAGCTGCAGAACCAGATCATTGCCCTGGGCAGCTGCACGATAACCGACACCGGCGATTTCCAGATTGATCTGGAAGCCTTCGGAGACACCGGTCACCATGTTGCTGATCAACGTGCGGGTGGTAGCCCACATCTGACGCGCCTGACGTGATTCATTCGCCGGCTTGACGGTAACCTGACCGTCTTCCAGCTCGGTAACCACATCTTCGACCACGGTCATGGCGAGCTCACCGAGCTTGCCTTTGGCGGTCAGGACGCGGCCTGCCATTTTCACGTCAACGCCAGATGGCACAGCGACGGGATTTTTTCCAATACGTGACATTCGTTTAGCCTCTTACGAGTTCCGTTTCCAGTCCGCCAAATCAGTAGACGCGGCAGATAACTTCGCCGCCCACATGGGCTGCACGAGCTTCCTGATCCGACATCACACCGCGTGGGGTGGACAGGATTGACACGCCCAGACCGTTATAGACCTTGGAAAGGTCTTTGATCTTGGAATAGACACGACGGCCCGGAGTGGACACGCGTGCGATTTCCTTGATCGCCGGCTGGCCTTCAAAATATTTCAGTTCAATGGTGAGAGAGCGAATACCCGTGCGGACTTCGTGTTCGGAATAACCGCGGATATAGCCTTCGCGCTTCAGCACTTCGAGGACATTGATCCGTTGCTTTGACAACGGGCTGTCGACAGTTGCTTTATGCGCCAACTGACCATTACGGATGCGGGTTAGCATATCACCCAGTGGATCACTTAAAGACATGGTTCAAAGAGCCCCTGGTTACCAACTAGATTTCGTCAGGCCGGCAATCTTGCCTTGGGAACCGAGTTCCCGCAGCGCGATGCGCGACAGTTTAAATTTGCGATAGAAGGCACGCGGACGACCGCTCAGCTCGCAACGGTTGCGAATCCGGGTCGGGTTGCCATTGCGTGGCATCTGGGCCAGTTTCAGACGCGCGGCGAAACGCTCTTCAGCTGGCAGTTCACGGTTGCTCGCAATTTCTTTCAGCGCTTCGCGGCGGGCAGCGGTTTTCGCTACCATCTTCCGGCGACGCTCATTTTTTGCGACTGCACTCTTCTTTGCCATGTCGGCGGTACTCCTGATGTAACCTTGGATCTGGCTTACGACTTCGCAAACGGCATGTGGAACGCGGTGAGAAGCGCGCGGGCTTCGTCGTCGGTCGTGGCCGTTGTACAGATGATGATGTCCATCCCGCGGACCTTGTCGATCTTGTCGTACTCGATCTCCGGGAAAACGATTTGTTCTTTGATGCCCATGGCGTAGTTGCCGCGACCGTCAAAGCTCTTTGACGGAATGCCGCGGAAGTCACGGATACGTGGCATGGCGATGTTCACCAGACGATCCATGAATTCATACATACGCTCACGGCGCAGGGTCACCTTGCAACCGATCGGCATGCCCTGGCGAATTTTAAAGCTCGCTTCAGACTTGCGCGCCTTGGTGATGACCGGCTTCTGGCCGGAAATCAGCGTCAGTTCTTCCACGGCGTTTTGCAGCTTGCGGCTATCACCGACAGCTTCGCCAACACCCATGTTGATAACGATCTTGTCCAGCTTCGGCACTGCGAAGTCGTTTTCATAACCGAACTGCTCTTTGAGAGCCGGTTTGATCGTTTCGTTATATTCTTGCTTCAAGCGGGCCATTGTCATGCCACCTATCAATCGATTTGTTCGCCGGAACGCTTGGCAACGCGAACCTTGGAACCATCTTCCAGAAATTTGAATGCAACGCGGGTTGCTTCACCTGATTTTGGATCTGCAACAGCGAGGTTGGACACATGGATCGGTGCCTCGATACGCTCAATCCCACCAGCAGCGGTCGGGCTTGGGCGACGATGCTTGGTCACCATGTTGACGCCCTGAACGATCGCACGGTTTTCCGCAGGCATGACTTTCAGGACTTGGCCCTTCTTGCCACGATCACGACCGGTGCGAACGATTACCTCGTCGCCTTTACGGATTTTCAGCTTACCGCTGCCACCCGCTGATTTGTTCAATGCCTGTGCCATCACAGAACCTCCGGAGCCAATGAGATGATCTTCATGAAGGCCTTGCCACGCAGTTCGCGGGTCACAGGTCCGAAGATACGAGTGCCGATTGGCTCATTCGTCTTGTTAATCAATACAGCCGCATTCCGATCGAACCGGATAGAGGTGCCATCTGCACGGCGAATTTCCTTCGCAGTACGGACAACAACCGCACGGTGCACATCACCTTTTTTCACCCGGCCGCGCGGAATCGCATCCTTGACCGAGACAACGATGATATCGCCGACCGAGGCGTATTTACGTTTTGAACCACCCAGCACCTTGATGCACTGGACGTTCCGGGCGCCGCTGTTATCGGCGACATCCAATCTGGTCTCTTGTTGGATCATGTTCCAATTCCATTCCTGGGCCCGACAATCGGGTCAGTCACAACCTAGTTAAATCAAAAACCGTTAAGCGCTTTTACGCACCGACAACGCCAATCACTTTCCAGCTCTTGCGTTTTGACAGTGGCTTGCACTCTTCGATCATTACTTCCTGACCGACCGTGTACTGGTTGGTTTCATCGTGAGCCGCATAACGCTTCGACTTCTTGATGAACTTGGCATAGATCGGGTGCTTTACCCGACGCTCGACCAGAACGGTAACGGTCTTGTCACCTTTATCGGACACGACATTGCCCTGTAGAATACGGCGTGGCATCGTCGATTACTCCTTGGTTTCAGCTGCATCAGCAGCGTCTTTTTTCGTAGCCTTGGACTTGGTAGCGGCTTTCTTGGCCGGTGCCTTCTTCGGCTTGTCATCTGTCTTGGCAGCAGCCTTCTTGGCCGGTGCTTTTTTAGCGGCAGCTTTTTTAGGAGCAGCTTCCGCTTTTTTATCTTCAGCAGGTGCCGCCTCTTTTTTCGCAGCTGGCTTCTTGGCAGCGGCTTTTTTCGGCTTGGCAGCAGCTTCATTCGCCGGCTTCGGCAGTTTCACGCCTGGCAGTGGATTACCACTGGCGTCGCGCATACCGAGGACGGTTTTGACCTTGGCGATGTCGCGGCGAACCTGACGGATACGTGCGGTGTTTTCGAGTTGTCCGCTAGCTTTCTGAAAGCGCAAATTAAATTGCTCTTTTTTCAGCGCGAGCAGCTCTGCAGCCAGCTCATCGTTGGTCTTGTTGAAGTATTCAAGTGCAGCAGTCATTGACCTCAGGCTCCTTCAACAGCGCGGGTAACGAAACGGGTTTTGATTGGCAGCTTCGCAGCAGCCAGTTCAAACGCACGGCGCGCAATATCTTCGGGGATACCGTCGAGTTCAAAGATCACGCGACCAGGTTTGACCCGGACGGCCCAGAATTCGGGCGAACCTTTACCACTACCCATACGGACTTCCGCAGGCTTGGATGACACAGGCACATCCGGGAACACACGGATCCAGAGACGGCCCTGACGGCGCATGTGACGGGTGATGGCACGGCGGGCAGCCTCGATCTGACGCGCGGTCAGACGCTCGGGTTGCGTCGCTTTCAGGCCATAGGCTCCGAAATTCAGGCTCGTGCCAGCTTGGGCAACGCCGTGAATACGGCCCTTATGTTGCTTGCGATACTTTGTTCGCTTTGGACTTTGCATCGTTCCTCACTCCTCAACCGCTGCACCCGGCTCAATGCCTGGGCCAGGTCGGCCGCGGTCTGAAGTAAATTCAGGTTAACTGTTCTGGTTTGGTCGGCCAGCTGGCTGCTGATCGGCGAGGCGCCGGTCTTGAGCCATCGGGTCGTGTTCCATGATCTCGCCTTTGAAAACCCAGACCTTGATCCCAATGATCCCATAAGTCGTGAGTGCCTCAGCGACACCATAATCAATGTCAGCACGAAGGGTATGCAGCGGCACACGGCCTTCGCGATACCATTCGGTACGGGCAATCTCTGCACCGCCGAGGCGGCCAGCACAATTAACCCGAATACCACCTGCGCCGAGGCGCATTGCATTCTGAACCACGCGCTTCATTGCCCGGCGGAACGAGACGCGGCGTTCAAGCTGGCTCGCGATGTTCTCGGCAATCAGGGTGGCATCGAGTTCCGGCTTGCGGATCTCGACGATGTTCAGAGACACCTCACCGCCGATCATGTCGGACAGGGTCTGGCGCAGTTTATCAATATCAGCACCCTTTTTACCGATCACTACGCCTGGACGGGCAGAGTTGATGGTAACGCGGGTTTTGTTGGCTGCACGCTCGATGATGATGCGGCTGACACCAGCTTGTTTCAGCTTGGCGGTCAGAAACTTCCGCAGTTTCAGGTCGCGGTGCAGGATATCGCCGTAATTGTTATCAGCGAACCAACGGCTGTCCCAAGTCCGGTTGATACCCAGACGAAGACCAATAGGGTTTACCTTCTGACCCATCTTACGCAGCCTCCTCGGCTCGTTCACGAACAATAATCGTGACGTTAGAAAATGGCTTTACAATCTTGCCGACGCGGCCACGGGCACGAGCGCGGAAACGCTTCATAACCATAGCCTTGCCAACATAAGCCTCGGCAACAAAGAGACGATCCACATCAAGCTGGTGGTTGTTCTCGGCATTGGCGATCGCGCTCTCGAGCACCTTTTTCACATCCTGAGAGATGCGACGGGTGGAGAACTCGAGATCGAGCAATGCTTTGTTCACCGGCTTGCCACGGATCATAGATGCAACCAGATTCAGCTTTTGTGGGCTGACCCGGATCATCCGACCGACGGCACGTGCCTCGTTTTCCGCCTGACGCGGTTTATTTGCTGGCTTGCCCATCGTGGTCAGCCCCTCTTACCTTTTTTGTCAACACCGTGACCGTAGTAGTTACGGCTTGGTGAGAATTCACCGAATTTGTGACCGATCATCTGGTCGGAAACCAGAACCGGGATGAACTTCTGGCCGTTATAGACGCCAAAGGTCAAACCGACGAATTGCGGCAGGATAGTAGACCGGCGAGACCAGGTCTTGATGATCTCGTTACGGCCAGACTGTCGTGCAGCCTCGGCTTTCTTTAACAGGTAGCCGTCTACAAACGGCCCTTTCCACACTGAGCGTGCCATGGTCTTTGTCCTATTGGCCTAGTTCTTAACGCTGCGACTTACGGCGGCGAATGATGTACTTGTTCGTCGCTTTATTCTTACGGGTACGCTTGCCCTTGGTTGGCTTGCCCCATGGGGTCACCGGATGGCGACCACCAGAGGTACGGCCTTCACCACCACCATGGGGGTGATCAACCGGGTTCATCGCAACACCACGGGTGGTTGGACGAACGCCGAGCCAACGCTTGCGACCGGCTTTACCGAGATTGCGGTTGCTGTGCTCCTGGTTGGAAACCGCGCCAACAGTCGCCATGCACTCGGCACGGACGATGCGCAGTTCACCGGAAGCGAGCTTCACCTGAGCATAACCGGTGTCGCGGCCAACCAGCTGCGCGAAGCTGCCAGCGGAGCGAACCATCTTGCCGCCGCCGAGTGGCTTCAGCTCGATGTTGTGAATGATGGTACCGACCGGCATATTTTTCAGCGGCATGGCATTGCCCGGGCGAACATCAACACGCTCACCGGCAACAACCTTGTCACCAACTGCCAGACGCTGAGGCGCCAGGATATAGGCTCTCTCACCGTCATCGTAGTTGATGAGCGCGATAAATGCGCTGCGGTTTGGATCATATTCCAGACGCTCGACCGTACCGACCACATCGAATTTACGACGCTTGAAGTCAATCATGCGATAGCGACGCTTGTGACCACCGCCACGGTGGTAAGCAGTCGTGCGGCCCTGATTGTTGCGGCCACCGGTTTTGGTCAAACCTTCGGTCAGTGCCTTCTCAGGCTTGCCGCGCCACAGGTCGCGACGGTCCACCAACACGAGTTGGCGGGTGCCTGGCGTCACTGGCTTATATTGTTTCAATGCCATTGTCTTGACTGCCTTATCAGATACCGGTCGTCACATCGATCGACTGGCCTTCAGCCAGGGTCACGACGGCTTTTTTAACGTCTGAACGGCGACCTTTAATGCCACGGAACCGCTTTTCCTTGCCCTTCTGGACCAGGGTGTTGACACCAGCGACCTTGACGTCGAACAGGGTCTCAACAGCTTGACGGATTTCCGGCTTGGACGCGTCCATCGGAACTTTGAACGCCACCTGATTGTGCTCGGCGGCGAGTGATGCTTTCTCGGTGATGATCGGGAAGCGGATGATGTCGTACATCCGTTCCTTGGAGACCTTCACGGCGGCAACGCGGGCTGCATACTTGCTCATGCCAGACGCTCCTCGAGTTGCGCGACAGCGTCCTTGGTCAGGATCAGCGTGTCACGGCGAATGATGTCATAAACGTTTGCACCCTGGCTTGGCATCACATCGATATTGGCGATGTTGCGTGAGGCCAGTGCGAAATTCAGGTCCAGCTCGCTGCCGCTGACGATCAGGGCAGAGGTAACACCGAGACCAGCAAGCGATGTCGCCAGGATCTTGGTCTTTGGCTCTTTGGAGGCAGCCGCATCAAGAATGATCAGCTTGCCTTCCTTTGCCTTTGCAGACAGCGCGCTCTTGAGCGCCAGCTTGCGGACCTTCTTGTTCAGCGAGTGGCTGTGATCGCGCACAACCGGGCCAAAAACGGTACCGCCACCACGGAACTGTGGAGCACGAAGGCTACCGGCACGTGCACGGCCGCTGCCCTTCTGGTTCCAAGGCTTCTTGGTGGTGCCGGAAACTTCCGAGCGACCTTTGGTTTTGTGCGTGCCAGCGCGACGCGCAGCCAACTGATAGTTGACCATGCGAGCGACCAGATCAGCGCGCGGCTCGACGCCAAAAATGGCATCGCTGAGCTCGATATCGCCGACCTTTTTATTGGCCAGATTTTTAACCTCGACCTTCATCGGTCTCAATCCTCTTTCTTGTCGCTATCGCCGGCATCTGCAGCTTCTGCAGCGTCGGTTGCAGCGGTGTCTTCAGCAGCAACGGCTTCGTCAACTGCTTCTGCTTTAACTTCTTCAGCTTCCTGCTCGTTGGCGGCACGGAAAGCGGCAGGCAGTGGCGCATCGTCCGGACGTGGGCGCTTGGCCGCATCCTGAACCAGAACCCAACCCTGCTTGGCACCGGGAACGGCACCGCGAACGAGGATCAGACCCTGTTCGACATCAACAGCGTGAACCGTCAGGTTCTGCTGGGTAACGCGCTCGGCACCCATGTGACCAGCCATCTTCTTACCTTTGAAGACGCGGCCCGGATCCTGACACTGACCGGTTGAACCGTGCGAACGGTGAGAGATCGAAACACCGTGAGATGCGCGCAGACCACCGAAGTTGTGGCGCTTCATCGCACCGGCAAAACCCTTACCGATAGATTGGCCGATGACGTCGATATACTGACCGGCGACATAGTGATCAGCAGTGATCTCAACGCCTGGCTCCAGTACATTGTCAGCGGCAACACGGAATTCAGCCACTTTACGCTTCGGCTCAACCTTTGCTTTGGCAAAGTGGCCGCGCTCGGCTTTGTTCGTGCGCTTGACTTTGGCAGCACCAGCACCGAGCTGCACTGCCGTATAACCGTCTTTTTCGTCCGAGCGGACTGCCACGACCTGGCAATTCTCGAGCTTCAACACCGTTACCGGCACCTGGGTGCCGTCTTCGGCGAAGACACGGGTCATACCCATCTTGCGGGCGATAACTCCGGTACGCTTTGCTGCTGCAGTCATTGTTCAAATACCTTCAAAAACTCTTGGCCAAACCCTTAGAGCTTGATCTCGACATCAACACCGGCCGCCAGGTCGAGCTTCATCAGCGCGTCCACTGTTTGCGGGGTCGGGTCAACAATGTCGAGAAGACGCTTATGGGTGCGGATCTCAAACTGCTCACGTGACTTCTTATCGATGTGCGGGCTACGCAACACCGTGAAACGCTCGATCTTGGTCGGCAGCGGGATTGGACCACGAACCTGTGCGCCGGTGCGCTTCGCGGTGTTGACAATCTCGCCGGTCGACTGATCCAGAACGCGGTGGTCGAACGCTTTCAGTCGAATTCTAATGCTCTGCGCCTGCATGGCCCACAAAACCTCAATTACCCCGACCCCTTACCTTGTTCAAATACAAAGCAGTTGGATCAGGTTCGATGCAGATCCCCCATTTGTCGGGCGATCGGAAAATTCAAGCAACTGGGTGGTTGTAGCGGGGCAGTAAGAAAGCGTCGCTTAAATACTGCCCCGATAAACCGGATTATTTTACCAAGTAAACTTACTTGGCGATTTTCGCGACAACACCCGCGCCAACGGTACGACCGCCTTCACGGATAGCGAAACGGAGACCTTCGTCCATCGCGATCGGCGCGATGAGCTCGACTTCCATGGTAACGTTATCGCCTGGCATCACCATCTCGGTGCCTTCAGGCAATTTGCATTCGCCGGTCACGTCAGTCGTCCGGAAGTAGAACTGTGGACGGTAGTTCGTGAAGAATGGCGTGTGGCGGCCACCTTCTTCTTTGGTGAGGATATAAGCCTCGCAAGAGAAGTTGGTGTGCGGAGTGATTGAACCTGGCTTGGCAAGAACCTGACCACGCTCAACGTCTTCACGCTTGGTGCCACGAAGCAGCGCGCCAATATTGTCGCCAGCCTCGCCGCTGTCAAGAAGTTTCCGGAACATTTCTACACCGGTAACAGTTGTTTTGGTGGTATCGCGGATACCGAGGATCTCAACTTCGTCACCAACGTTGACGATACCTTGCTCAACACGGCCGGTAACAACAGTACCACGACCGGAAATAGAGAAGACGTCCTCGATTGGCATCAGGAATGGACGATCCTTTGGACGCTCTGGCTGTGGGATGTACTCATCAACAGCTTCCATCAGCGCTTTGATCGCATTCTTGCCGATTTCGTCGTTGCTGTCTTCGAGAGCAGCAAGAGCGGAACCTTTAACGATTGGAATATCGTCGCCTGGGAAATCGTAAGAAGACAGAAGTTCACGAACTTCCATTTCAACGAGCTCAAGCAGCTCTTCGTCATCGACCTGATCAACCTTGTTCAGGAAGACAACCAGTGATGGAACGCCAACCTGACGCGCCAGCAGGATGTGCTCGCGGGTTTGTGGCATTGGGCCATCAGCTGCAGACACAACCAGAATAGCACCGTCCATCTGGGCAGCACCGGTGATCATGTTTTTCACATAGTCAGCGTGACCAGGGCAGTCAACGTGCGCATAGTGGCGGTTCTCGGTCTCATATTCAACGTGAGCCGTTGAAATGGTGATACCGCGAGCACGCTCTTCAGGCGCCTTATCGATGCTTGCATAATCCTGGAAGGTAGCGCCGCCAGCTTCAGCCATCACCTTGGTGATAGCAGCGGTCAGCGAGGTCTTACCGTGGTCAACGTGACCAATCGTACCAATGTTGGCGTGTGGTTTGGTACGCTCAAACTTTTCCTTCGCCATTTTAGACTCTCCGTCAGGCGTGAGCTTTCGCTCATACGTCTTCTAATCAAAGTTAAAACCGAGAGCTGACCGAAGCCTTCCGACCAACCCCTATTCACATGACAGCGCCGCTACACTCATCTGCGAGCGACGCTGTTTTCTTACCCAGATATCCGGTAGCCGGACATCCGTGTCTCATTAGGCCATTTTGGCCTTTACCTCATCAGCGATTGCCTGTGGCACCGGCTCGTAGTGATCGAACTGCATGGAGTAGTTCGCACGACCCTGTGACATTGAGCGGAGGTTATTAACGTATCCGAACATATTTGCAAGAGGTACCATCGCTTCAACGACACGAGCGATGCCGCGCTGGTCCATGCTGGCAACCTGACCACGGCGACTGTTGAGGTCACCGATGATGTCGCCCATGTAATCTTCCGGGGTAACAACCTCGACCTTCATGACCGGCTCAAGCAGAACCGGGCTTGATTTTGCAATGGCTTCACGGAAAGCAGCACGGGCTGCGATCTCGAAGGCCATGACCGAGCTGTCAACCTCGTGATAGGCACCGTCGGTCAGCTCGACCGAGAAGTCGACAACCGGGAAGCCAGCGATAATGCCGGTTTCTTTTGCACTCAGCAGGCCTTTTTCAACGCCCGGAATGTACTCTTTCGGTACCGAACCACCAACAATGTTGCTGGAGAATGAGTAACCGGCGCCACGCTCACCTGGGGTGAAGGTAAGTTTGATACGCGCAAACTGACCGGAACCACCAGACTGCTTCTTGTGGGTGTAATCGACTTCGGTAACCTTGCCGAGCGTCTCACGGTAAGCAACCTGTGGTGCACCGATATTCGCATCGACCTTGAACTCACGCTTCATGCGATCAACGATGATCTCGAGGTGAAGTTCGCCCATACCTTTAATGATGGTCTGACCGCTCTCGTGATCAACAGACACGCGGAAAGATGGATCTTCGGCAGCCAGACGCTGCAGCGCGGTAGACATCTTCTCCTGGTCGGCTTTCGACTTCGGCTCAACCGCAATCTCGATAACCGGATCAGGGAACTCCATACGCTCGAGAATGATCGGCGCAGAGCTGTCGCAGAGGGTATCACCGGTGGTGGTATTTTTTAGACCGGCGATCGCAACAATGTCACCAGCTTCAGCAATCTTGATATCTTCCCGCTCGTTTGAATGCATAAGCAGCATACGACCGATGCGCTCTTTCTGCTCTTTAACCGTGTTTTGCACATAGGTGCCGGCCTCGAGCCTGCCGGAATAGATCCGGGCAAAGGTCAGGGAACCAACGAAGGGGTCGTTCATGATCTTGAACGCCAGTGCAGAGAATGGCGCATCAGATGATGGTGGACGGGTATCAGGGGTTTCGCCGTCGAGCTTGACGCCGCGAACGTTACCAACATCGAGTGGAGATGGCATGAAATCGACAACAGCGTCGAGCAGAGGCTGAACGCCCTTGTTCTTGAACGCGGTACCGCAGAGGACCGGCACAAAGTCACCAGCGATGGTGCCCTTGCGGATGCACTCTTTCAGCTTCTCGACAGATGGCTCTTCACCCTCGAGATAGGCTTCCATAGCTTCCTCGTCCTGCTCAACGGCAAGTTCGATCAGCTTGGTGCGGTATTCTTCGGCTTTTTCCTTGAGGTCAGCAGGAATTTCCTCGTCGTGGAAAGACGCGCCAAGGTTCTCAGCTTCCCAGATCACGGCGACGTTGCGGACCAGATCAACAGCGCCGGCATAATCGGATTCAGAACCGATCGGCAGCTGCATGACCAGCGGGGTCGCACCGAGGCGATCAACCATCATGTCGACGCAGCGATAGAAGTCGGCACCGATACGGTCCATCTTGTTCACGAAACACATCCGTGGAACGCCGTATTTGTCAGCCTGACGCCAAACGGTTTCAGATTGTGGCTCAACACCGGCAACACTGTCGAAAACAGCAACCGCGCCATCAAGCACACGCAGAGAACGCTCGACCTCAATGGTGAAGTCAACGTGGCCAGGGGTGTCGATGATGTTGATGCGGTGATCTTTCCAGAACGCAGTGGTCGCAGCAGAGGTAATGGTGATACCGCGCTCCTGCTCCTGCTCCATCCAGTCCATGGTGGCATTACCATCGTGAACTTCACCGATCTTGTAAGACTTACCGGTGTAGAACAGAATCCGTTCGGTGGTGGTGGTCTTACCAGCGTCGATATGCGCCATGATACCGATGTTGCGGTACATTTCGAGGGGCGTTGCTGCAGTGCTCTCAGCCATTATCTCTATCCCATAAACCCGTCGGCCCTGTTGGCCTGATCGGTTTCAATTACGAAGGAGCGGTTCAATTAGTTTGCGGCGCTACGAATAACACCGGGTCGTTGAAAACAGCGCCGGTGAGGAAATCCAAACCGGCGCCGGTATTCTTACCAACGGTAGTGTGCGAATGCCTTGTTGGCTTCTGCCATGCGGTGGGTATCTTCCCGCTTCTTGATGGCAGAACCACGCTGGTTCATGGCATCCATGAATTCGCCAGCAAGGCGGTCGATCATGGTTTTCTCAGAACGGCCACGGGCAGCGCCGATGATCCAGCGGATCGCAAGCGCCTGAGCGCGCTCGGAGCGGACTTCAACCGGCACCTGATAGGTCGCACCACCAACACGGCGGGAGCGCACTTCCAGATATGGCTTAACATTGTCGAGAGCCTCATGGAATGAAGCAATCGGATCAGCCTTGGTGCGGCCTTCGACGAGGTCGAGAGCACCATAGACGATACGCTCGGCTGCAGACTTCTTACCGTCATACATCAGAACGTTCATGAATTTGGTCAGAACCTGATCGCCAAATTTGGCGTCTGGCAGTACTTCGCGTTTTTCCGCGCGGCGACGACGTGACATCCTCTAATTCCCTTATTTCGGACGCTTGGCGCCATATTTCGAACGGCGCTGACGGCGGTCTTTAACACCCTGCGTATCGAGGGTACCGCGAATGATGTGATAGCGAACACCAGGCAAATCCTTCACACGACCACCGCGGATCATGACCACGGAGTGCTCCTGAAGGTTGTGGCCCTCACCTGGAATATAGGCGGTAACCTCAAACTGGTTGGTCAGGCGGATACGAGCCACTTTACGAAGCGCTGAGTTAGGCTTCTTTGGAGTGGTGGTATAAACCCGGGTGCACACGCCACGCTTCTGGGGGCAGGCTTCCATAGCCGGCACCTTGTTGATGGCTCGTTTGTCGGTCCGCCCTTTGCGGATCAGCTGGTTAATCGTCGGCATCGCCGCACGCTCGCTCCTAAATTGTCTTACCCTGCGACCTTCCCGTCATTGGGACACCCCAAGAGCGCATTGATCGCGTCCGGGAAAAAGCCATACCGGCAAGAAACTGGCAAACAAAATAAAGACCCGTCGAAGTGCATTTCCGCAATCGGCATAACCAATTTCGAAACGAGGCGATCAACGGATCTTGTCGATTTTTCGCTGGTGCCCTGGCGGCTCGAACTCAATCAATCCATTTCCAAGGGCCAGCCCACTGTTTGGGAATAGCCACAACCGGGGTTGCGTTTAGTCACCTCAATCAAGGTGCCTACGACCAACCCCCAATCAGCGTGGCGCGGATACTATTCACGAGGCCCCACCCCGTCAAGCGTGCAAACGAAAGAATCTTCCATTCTCCCGGTTATTCCGCTCCCGAC
Source organism: Micavibrio sp. TMED2 (assembly GCA_002168225.1). Lineage (NCBI taxonomy): Bacteria > Pseudomonadati > Bdellovibrionota > Bdellovibrionia > Bdellovibrionales > Pseudobdellovibrionaceae > Micavibrio > Micavibrio sp. TMED2. Next base: position 958,258 of record NHBH01000001.1, on the reverse strand, counting down.
AGCATGATCGGACCGATTTTGACGGATTTTTCGACCGAATATGCATGCACCGGACCGCAGCTATGCGTATGTTTGGCAGGAACTATTCCTGTTTGGCGGCCTTGCCGGACAGCTTTATATGACTCTTGCCAGCTTATGCTTCAAAAATTTTCAACGATCGGGGAAACCCGCCAACGGTTCCGCTGGGAGATTCCAGAGCATTATAATATCGGCCATGACATCTGTGACCGATGGGCGGCAAGCGATCCCCAGCGCCTCGCCATCATTGATGTGGCCCCTGACGGCACCGCGACGGAGCACAGTTTCGCCGCCTTGCGTGCCGCCTCCAATCGGCTGGCCAATCTGATCATTGCCGAGGGTATTGCCGATAGCCGGATCGCGGTGCTGCTGCCGCAATCATTCGAGACGGCGGTTGCCCATATCGGCATCATCAAGACCGGCAATGTCTCCCTGCCCCTGTTCACCCTGTTCGGCCCGGAAGCCCTGCTGCACCGTCTGCGCGATTCCGGGGCGCAGGCAATCATCACCAATGCCGATGGCGCCCGCACCATTGCCGCCATGCGCGATGAGTTACCGACCCTGCGACTGGTGCTGTCGGTTGACGGGGACAGCGATGATGCCCGCTCATTCCACGATGCCTGTACCGAACAGAGCGATGAGTTCACGGTCAGGCAGACATTGGCCGATGATCCGGCAATCCTGATCTATACCTCCGGCACCACGGGCAATCCCAAGGGCGCGCTCCATGCCCAACGGGTGCTGCTCGGCCATCTGCCGGGCGTTGAGATGAGCCATGATTTCTTCCCGCAGCCGGGCGACCGTATCTGGACCCCGGCTGACTGGGCATGGATCGGCGGGCTGCTCGATGTGATGATGCCAGCACTGCATCACGGGGTGCCCGTGGTCGCACACCGGTTCCGGAAATTCACCGCCGAGGCAGCCTTCGACCTGATCCGCACCCATGGCATCCGCAATGCCTTCCTGCCCCCCACCGCCCTGAAGCTGATGCGCCAGATGGCCGATGCCGAGGACGCCGGTATCAGGATGCGCTCGGTCGCCAGTGGCGGCGAGACCCTCGGCCCGGAGCTGATTACCTGGGGCCAGAAGGCACTCGGTGTCACGATCAATGAATTCTACGGCCAGACCGAGTGCAATATGATCGTCTCCTCCTGCGCCGCGCTTGAGCCCGCCGAGCCGGGCGTCATGGGTTTTGCTGTCCCCGGCCATGAGGTAGCAGTGATCGACCCGACCACCGGGCAGAGAATGGGCATAGAGGCAGAAGGCGAGATCGCCGTGCTTGCGCCCGATCCGGTGATGTTCCTCGAATATTTCAACAAGCCCGAAGCAACCGCTGACAAATTCGTTGAAGGACCGGAAGGGCGCTGGCTGAAAACCGGGGATCGCGGCGTGCACACCACATCCGGTCGCCTGCGCTTCATCGGTCGGGATGATGATGTGATCAGCTCATCCGGCTATCGCATCGGACCGTCAGAGATCGAGGATTGCCTGATCACCCATGCCGCCGTGCAGATGGCCGGGGTAGTGGGCAAACCGGACCCGGTACGTGGCGAGATTGTCACCGCCTTTATCGTGCTCAATGAGGGCTATGCCGCCAGTGACACGTTGGCCGACGAGATTGCCGCCCATGTGAAGGCGCATCTGGCGGCCTATGAATATCCTCGTGTTGTCAGGTTCCTCGATGCCATGCCTATGACCACGACCGGTAAGATCATCCGACGTGACCTCCGGCAGATGGCCACAAACGAGCAAACGCCATGACAATAACCGGCGGCTATCAGATCGCGACGATCACTGCCAATGGCCGCCCCGATCTGGAGCTGATCCGCGCCGGCTACCGGGAGATATATGAAGCGGCATTCCCGATCCGCGATGAACGGGAAAGTCTGGAAACCTTCTGCGAGGCGCTCACCGCCCCCAGCGACGAGGTCCGTTACATCATCAATATTCTGGGTTGGAATCTGAATGATCCGGAACAGCGCAAGCTCGGCTGCTTCGGTGTTGCCAATTACTATCCGAAACAGGATGTAGGCCTGCTCGCCTATGTCGCCACCCTGCCGGAATATCAGATACAGGGGCTGGCCAAGATCACGGTCAACCGGATGGCCGAGGACACCTATCATATGGCCCGGCAGTTCGGCGGCACCCTGCGCGGGTTGTTCGGCGAGGTGAACGACCCGGACAAGGTCTCCGCCGATGAGGACAGCTTCGATCCGCGCAAGCGTCTGGCGATGTATATCCGCTGGGGCTATCAGGTCGTGCCAATCGATTATGTCCAACCAGCCCTCGGGCCCGGCCAGCAGAAATTTGAGGGGCTGAAGCTGCTCAATATCCCGCACCCGGGCACCGGCGACTATGCCGGACCAAAGGCGATTGCCGCATTTATCGACGGCATCTACCGCGAGCTCGGCACCGACCCGGATACCAGCCCGGACGTTGCCCGGATGTATGCCCAGCTCTCTGAACTGGCCTGATACCCCTTCGGTAAGGCAAGAAACAAAAAGGGCCGCAGCGATTGGCTGCGGCCCTTTTTCTGTTCAGTCATGCCAGCGTGCAATTACGCGACGCTTTGCTCGCCATCGGTTGCCTCGGGCAGAGCCGGGGTTTCCGGTTGTGGCTGCTTGGCCATGATTTCCTTGTCGCGACCGGCGGCAATCCGTTTGATGTGATTGACCACGGAACCGGTACCGGCAGGGATCAGGCGACCAACGATGACGTTCTCTTTCAGACCTTCGAGGCTGTCGATCTTGCCGTTGACGGCAGCATCGGTCAGCACCCGTGTCGTTTCCTGGAACGACGCGGCAGAGATGAAGGAACGGGTCTGCAGGCTCGCCTTGGTGATGCCCTGAAGGACAGGAACACCCTGGGCGACGATGCCGCTTTCCTTGGCGGTTTTTTCATTTTCCGCCTGGAATTCGTAGCGATCGACCTGTTCACCGGTCAGGAACGTGGTTTCGCCAGGTTCGGTGATCTCAACCTTCTGCAGCATCTGGTGAACGATCACCTCGATATGCTTGTCGTTGATCTTCACACCCTGCAGGCGATAGACGTCCTGAATCTCGTTGATGAGATAGTCAGCGAGAGCCTCGACACCGGATACCGCGAGGATATCGTGTGGCACCGGGGTACCGTCGAGCAGTGCATCAGCCTTGGACACGAAGTCGCCTTCGCGCACAGCCAGGTGCTTGCCTTTCGGGATCAGGTATTCCCGCGCTTCCGTCTCATCACCTTCCGGCGTCACAACAATACGGCGCTTGTTCTTGTAGTCCTTACCGAAGGAGACGCGACCATCGATTTCACTGATGATGGCGAAGTCTTTCGGCTTACGGGCCTCGAACAATTCCGCAACACGTGGCAGACCACCGGTAATATCCCGGGTTTTGGAGCTTTCCAACGGGATACGGGCCAGAACGTCACCGGCACGGACCTCTGCACCGCTGGCAATCGACAGAATGGCGTCGACTGACAGGTAGTACATGGCGTCAGAACCATTGGCGAGCTTAACCACTTCACCCTTGTCATCAACCAGCGCAATGCGCGGCTTCAGATCGGAGCCCTTGGGCTGCTGACGCCAGTCGGTCACGACTTTCGACGCAATACCGGTGGCCTCATCGGTGACTTCACGGATCGAGATACCGTCAACCAGATCAAGATATTTGACCGTACCGGCTTTCTCGGTGATCACGGGGATCGTGTAGGGGTCCCACTCGGCGAGTTTCTGACCCTTCTCGATCGCACCGCCCTCATCGAGCAGCAGTTTGGCACCGTAAGGAACCCGGTGACGGGCACGCTCACGACCGGCAGTGTCGAGCAGAACCAGCTCGGTGTTACGGCCCATCACGATCGGCAGATCGCGGCTGTCCATAACCACATTCCGGTTTTCGATCTTGATGGTACCGTCAACGGCACTCTCGACCGAGTTCTGCTCCGCACCACGCTGTGCCGCACCACCGATGTGGAAGGTACGCATGGTCAGCTGGGTACCGGGCTCACCGATTGACTGGGCCGCGATAACACCAACCGCTTCACCCATATTGACCAGGGTACCGCGGGCAAGGTCACGTCCGTAACACTTGGCACAGATACCGGTTTTGGTCTTACAGGTCAGAACCGAACGGATCAGGACACTGTCCACACCGGCCTGTTCAATACGGTCAGCGGTCGGCTCGTCGATCAGTTCACCGGCTTCAACGATCACCTCATCGGACAGCGGATCAACCACATTGGCTGCCACGGTCCGGCCGAGGATACGCTCCGCCAGATTAACGATCACATCGCCGCCATCGATGATGGCTTTGGTGGTGAGGCCTTCTTCAGTACCGCAATCATGTTCGACGATGATCGCGTCCTGGGCCACATCAACCAGACGACGGGTCAGGTAACCGGAGTTCGCTGTCTTCAACGCCGTATCGGCGAGACCCTTACGGGCACCGTGGGTGGAGTTGAAGTACTCGAGAACCGTCAGACCCTCTTTAAAGTTCGAGGTAATCGGGGTCTCGATGATCTCACCGGACGGTTTCGCCATCAGACCGCGCATACCGGCCAGCTGACGGATCTGTGCTGGTGACCCACGAGCCCCGGAATGGGCCATCATGTAGACGGAGTTGATGCCTTCTTCCGGACGACCGGAGGACATCACCTTCATCATCTCTTCCGCCACCTTATCGGTGCAGGCGGACCAGATATCGACAACCTTGTTGTACTTCTCGCCGCGGGTGATCAGACCATCCTGATACTGCTGCTCGAATTCCTTGACCTGATCCTGAGCCGCTTCCAGCAGACCTTCCTTGGTTGCAGGAATGACCATATCGTCCTTACCGAAGGAGATACCGGCACGGCAGGCGTAATAGAAGCCGAGAGACATCATGCGGTCACAGAAGATAACGGATTCTTTCTGACCACAGTGACGATAGACAGCGTCAATGACGTTGGTGATCTCTTTCTTGGTCAGCAGACGGTTGACCAGAGAGAACGGCACCTTGAAGTGACGTGGCAGCAGATCGGCAAGGATCATCCGACCAGGGGTGGTAACCACCTTCTGCAGGACTTCGTTGCCGTCTTCGTCACGGGTACGATAGCGGGTCTTGATCCGGGCATTGATCGAGATATCGCCGGCATGCAGGGCATGCTCGATCTCTCCGATACCGCGGAAGTAAGGCACCGCATAGGCGTCGATGTGCTTCTTGGCCAGTTCGGTTTCAGGGTCTTCGACCTTGTCCTGAATGACCCGTGGCTGATCACCGGAGGTATCGACCATCATCACGTCGCCGTTTTTGTAAGCGGCGGCGAGGCTGGCGATATCGTCAACGCCCTCGATCTTGTCACCGAGAATGTCGTCGCGTTCCCAGGTCACATAGTAGAGGCCCAGAACGATATCCTGTGATGGCACGATAATCGGCTTGCCGCTTGCAGGCGACAGGACGTTGTTCGTGGACATCATGAGGACCCGTGCCTCAAGCTGTGCTTCCAGTGACAGCGGTACGTGGACCGCCATCTGGTCACCGTCGAAGTCGGCGTTGAACGCGGTACAGACCAGCGGATGCAGGCGGATCGCCTTACCCTCAACGAGGGTCGGCTCGAATGCCTGAATGCCGAGGCGGTGCAGCGTCGGCGCGCGGTTCAGCATGACCGGATGCTCGCGGATAACCTCTTCGAGGATATCCCAGACTTCCGGACGGGTTTTCTCAACCATCCGCTTGGCCGCCTTGATGGTCGAGGCCATGCCGTACATTTCCAGCTTGTGGTAAATGAACGGCTTGAACAGCTCGAGCGCCATCTTCTTCGGCAGACCGCACTGGTGCAGTTTCAGCTCGGGACCAACGACGATCACGGAACGACCGGAATAGTCAACGCGCTTACCGAGCAGGTTCTGACGGAAGCGGCCCTGCTTGCCCTTCAGCATGTCTGACAGGGATTTAAGCGGACGCTTGTTGGCACCGGTGATGGTCCGGCCACGACGACCGTTATCGAACAGCGCATCAACAGATTCCTGCAGCATACGCTTCTCGTTACGGACAATGATGTCAGGCGCACGCAGTTCGATCAGACGCTTCAGACGATTGTTCCGGTTGATAACCCGGCGATACAGATCGTTGAGGTCAGAGGTCGCGAAACGGCCACCATCGAGTGGAACCAGCGGGCGAAGCTCCGGTGGGATCACAGGAACGACCTCAAGGATCATCCACTCTGGACGGGCACCGGACTCGATGAAGGCATCAAGGAGTTTCAGACGCTTGACCAGTTTCTTGCGCTTGGCTTCGGAACCGGTTTCGCGCAGGTCTTCCTTGACGATCTCGCGCTCTTCCTCGAGGTCCATGCGCTCAAGGATTTTCTGGACCGCTTCGGCACCGATTGCGGCTTCGAAGTTTTCCTCGCCGTACTCGTCCTGTGCCTGAACCAGCTCTTCCTCGGACAGAAGCTGCATTGGCTGCAGATCGGTCAGGCCCGGCTCAACAACGACATAGCTCTCGAAATACAGCACGCGCTCGAGGTCTTTCAGCGTCATGTCAACGATCAGACCAATGCGGCTTGGCAGGGATTTCAGGAACCAGATATGGGCAACCGGAGCGGCCAGTTCGATATGGCCCATGCGGTCACGGCGCACCTTGGACAGGGTAACCTCGACACCGCATTTCTCACAGATAATGCCTTTGTACTTCATGCGCTTGTACTTGCCGCACAAGCATTCGTAATCCTTGATCGGGCCAAAGATACGCGCACAGAACAGACCATCCCGCTCAGGCTTGAAGGTCCGGTAGTTGATCGTCTCCGGCTTCTTGATTTCACCAAACGACCAAGAGCGGATCTGCTCCGGGCTGGCAATCGAGATGCGGATTTGATCGAAACTCGGCGGCGTATTCTGTTGTCCGAAAATCTGCGCCACGTCGCTCATATGAGATCTCCTAAAAAGGCTGCGATGCTTGGGGTCAACCCCGCCCATCGGATCAAAGCGTGCCATCAATCAAGACGGCGAATTCCAAAAAATAACGGTGCCGAAACCGGCGGGCGTCAAAGCGCCCGCTGGCTCAGGTCAACGTTCAGACCAAGTGATTTCAGTTCCTTCACGAGAACGTTGAAGGACTCTGGAATACCGGCCTCGAAATTGTCATCGCCACGGACGATGGATTCATAAACCTTGGTACGACCGGAAACGTCATCGGACTTGACCGTGAGCATTTCTTGCAGGGTATAGGCAGCACCGTAAGCCTGCAGTGCCCAGACCTCCATCTCACCGAAGCGCTGGCCACCGAACTGGGCCTTACCACCCAGCGGCTGCTGGGTAACGAGGCTGTATGGTCCGATTGACCGTGCGTGGATCTTGTCATCCACGAGGTGATGCAGCTTGAGGATATAGATATAGCCGACCGTAACCTTGCGGTGGAACTGTTCACCGGTCCGGCCATCGGTCAGGGTAACCTGACCTGAGCTTGAGAGACCGGCCATTTCCAGCATGGTGTTGATGTCTTCCTCACGGGCACCGTCAAAGACCGGTGTCGCCATCGGAATACCACCGCGCAGGTTGTTACCGAGTTCGAGCAGCTGTTTCTCGTCCATCGGCTCGATATCGGCCTTGTACTGGGCCTCGCCGTAGACTTCCTTCAGCGTGGTGCGCAGATCCTCGATCATCGGTGAGGTATCCTGCTGTGAACGCGCCAGAGCCTGTACCCGATCCACAGTCTTGCCGACCTGCTGGCCGAGGGACGCAGCCGCCCAGCCAAGGTGGGTTTCAAGGATCTGACCGATGTTCATCCGTGACGGCACGCCGAGCGGGTTCAGAACAACGTCAACATGGGTGCCGTCTTCAAGGTAAGGCATATCCTCGATCGGAACGATCTTGGAGATAACCCCCTTGTTACCGTGACGGCCGGCCATCTTGTCACCAGGCTGCAGCTTGCGCTTAACAGCGATGAAGACCTTGACCATTTTCATCACGCCCGGCAGCAGTTCGTCACCGCGCTGGAGCTTCTCGATCTTGTCCTCGAAACGCTTCAGCAGGGCTTCGATGGCGCTGTCGAAGGTAGCACCGATCGCTTCAACGGTGCCCATGACATCGTCGTCTTCGACGGTGATCTGGCGCCATTGACCCGGGGTGAACTGGTCGAGAACCTCAGCGGTGATTTCATCACCGGCCTTGAAGCCGTTCGGGCCGGAAACAGATTTCTGACCGATCAGAACCTCGCGCAGGCGACCATAGAAGTTACGCTCGAGAATACGGCGTTCGTCATCGCGGTCTTTTGCCAGACGTTCGATTTCAGCCTGCTCGATCGACAGGGCACGTTCGTCCTTGTCGACACCGCGACGGGAGAACACACGCACGTCAACAACGGTACCCTGACAGCCCGGAGGCGCCTTCAGGGAGGTGTCCTTAACGTCGGATGCCTTCTCACCGAAGATGGCGCGCAGCAGCTTCTCTTCCGGGGTCATCGGGCTTTCGCCTTTCGGCGTCACCTTACCGACCAGAATATCGCCCGGCTCGATCTCAGCACCGATATAGACGATACCGGCCTCGTCGAGGTTGCGCAGGGCTTCCTCACCGGTATTCGGGATATCGCGGGTGATGTCTTCCTGACCCAGCTTGGTGTCGCGGGCCATGACTTCAAATTCCTCGATATGGATCGAGGTGAAGACGTCATCGCGCACGATACGCTCGGAGATCAGGATCGAATCCTCGAAGTTGTAGCCCATCCAAGGCATGAACGCGCAGAGCACGTTACGGCCAAGCGCCAGTTCACCGAACTGGGTTGATGGACCGTCAGCGATGATCTCGCCAGCCTGAACCATGTCACCGGTTTTCACCAGCGGACGCTGGGTAATACAGGTGTTCTGGTTGGAGCGCTGGAACTTGCGCAGCTTGTAGATGTCAACCACAGGTGCGGTCGGATCGGTTTCTTCGGTCGCACGAACAACGACACGATTACCATCGACCTGGTCAACCACACCGGTACGGCGGGCAACCATGCTGGCGCCACTGTCGCGGGCCACGGTGGCTTCCATGCCGGTACCGACCAGCGGTGCATCCGCCTGCAGCAGTGGCACAGCCTGACGTTGCATGTTCGAGCCCATGAGCGCGCGGTTGGCGTCATCGTTCTCGAGGAACGGAATCAGGGCGGCAGCGACAGAAACAACCTGTTTCGGCGAAACGTCGATCATGTCGATCGCTTCCGGCATCACCGGAATACCGTCACCGGCTTTACGACAGTCAACCAGGTCCTCGACGAACTTGCCGTTCTTGTCGAGTTCGGAGTTGGCCTGCGCAATGGTGTAGCGGCCCTCTTCCATGGCGGAGAGATAGACCACCTCATCGGTCACCTTGCTGTCGACAACCTTACGGTACGGGCTTTCGATAAAGCCGTAGCGGTTGACGCGGGCATAGGTAGCGAGCGAGTTGATCAGACCGATGTTCGGGCCCTCAGGGGTCTCAATCGGGCAGATGCGGCCATAGTGGGTGGTGTGAACGTCACGAACCTCAAAGCCGGCACGCTCACGGGTCAAACCGCCCGGTCCAAGAGCCGAGAGACGACGCTTGTGGGTGATTTCCGACAGCGGGTTGGTCTGGTCCATGAACTGGCTGAGCTGTGATGAACCGAAGAACTCACGCACTGCAGCAGCAGCAGGCTTCGCATTGATCAGATCGTGCGGCATGACCGTGTCGATATCGACAGAGCTCATACGCTCACGGATTGCGCGCTCCATACGCAGCAGACCAACGCGATACTGGTTTTCCATCAGTTCACCGACGGAACGGACGCGACGGTTACCGAGGTGGTCAATATCGTCGATTTCGCCCTTGCCGTCCTTCAGGTCCACGAGGATTTTCAGGATGGCAATAATGTCCTGCTTGCGCAGCACGCGCAGCTGGTCGTCGGTTTGCTGGTCGAGACGTGAATTCATCTTCACGCGACCGACAGACGACAGGTCGTAACGCTCTTGATCGAAGAACAGGCCCTGGAACAGTGCTTCGGCACTCTCGAGGGTTGGCGGCTCGCCCGGACGCATGACGCGATAGATATCGATCAGCGCATCCTCACGGGTTGCGTTGCGGTCGACTTCCATGGTGTTGCGGATATAGGCACCGACATTGACCTGATCGATCTTGAGCAGGCTGACTTCATCAATGCCGCGCTCGTTGAGAGCCGCCAGCAGATCCTCGTCAACTTCCTCGCCGGCTTCGTTCATGACTTCACCGGTGGTCATATCGACCAGATCGGTTGCCAGATACATGCCTTCCAGATGCTCTTCCGGCACCAGAATGGTTTTGACGCCGGTTTCCTCAAGTTTCTTGATGGTGCGCGGGGTCAGCTTCTTGCCAGACTCGAGGATAACCTCGCCGCTGTCGCCATCGGTCAGATCGCCGGAGATTTTCAGCGCCTTGATGGAATCCAGATCGAAATCGGTCACCCAGCCGGACTTGGTGCGCTTGACCACCATGCTGCCATAGAAGCTGGAGAGGATTTCCTCACGGTTCATGCCGTTGATCATCATGCGATCAACTTCAGCATCGATGCCTTCGGCCTTCTTGGCCTCGATCTCTTTGCGGTAATCTTCGGTCTCGGCACTATCGAGCGCATAGAGCAGTGTGGTCACCGGCAGTTTCCGGCGACGGTCGATACGCACATAGACGAGGTCTTTCGGATCAAACTCGAAATCGAGCCATGAACCGCGGTAAGGAATGACGCGTGATGCGAACAGATATTTACCGGATGCGTGGGTCTTGCCCTTGTCGTGATCGAAGAACACGCCGGGAGAACGGTGCATCTGGCTGACGATAACCCGCTCGGTGCCGTTGACGACAAAGGTGCCGTTATCGGTCATCAGCGGCATGTCGCCCATATAGACGTCCTGTTCTTTAATATCGCGGATCGAGCGCAGACCGCTCTCCTCATCAACATCAAAGACGGACAGACGGAGGGTCACCTTCAGCGGGGCAGCATAAGTCAGGCCGCGCTGCTGACATTCCTCAACGTCATATTTCGGCTCTTCCAGTTCATAGAACACGAAGTCGAGTTCGGCGCGATCGGAGAAATCGCGGATTGGAAATACGGAGCGGAAAACCTCATCCAGACCAGAGGAGCGATCCTCATTGGGCTGCAGGAAGACATCATATGAGCTGCGTTGAACCTCAATCAGGTTCGGCATCTCGGTGACTTCGGTAATCCGACCAAAGTTCTTACGCACTCGTTTTTGCGCCGTGAACGGAGTCGCCATAGCTATTCTATCCTTAACCGCTTGCTTTAAATCTGTTGCCAGCCGATCCCTGTTTCCCAACACCAATGAAACAGCGATTCAGCCGCATTTGACCGTTTGATACCCCATGACATCGGGTTCGGTACGCCGCCGGACCCAATATCTAAAACTTTGAAATTTTTAACTTTTCCGAACAACAGGCGTGACGAATTGTTTGCCTGCCCCGCCATGGGCTGCAGACAGCAAAAAGCGCGCGCGTACTCTCTGGCCAGTACGGCACGGCAGTAAATTTTCGGCTAAAAACATGCCACCTCGGCGCGTCAACGCGATAATCCATTGCATCGGAAGTATGGTGTTATAGGCAGACTCGAGCGCGCTGGCAATCGTCTTTTATAATTTTTTCGCCCACGACTTCGTGAGTTTGTCAAGTCATGAAGGCGGGAGCCGCAGAAAACCCGGATTTGTTGCCCTCATAACGTGCGAAACGCGGCGTGCCGAATGGCAGCCGCGTTCCAAACACATAACTTGTGCTGTCAAGCAGATTACTTGAGCTCGACGGTAGCACCAGCTTCTTCGAGCTTTTTCTTGAGCTCTTCAGCTTCAGCTTTGTCAACGCCTTCCTTGATGGCTTTAGGAGCGCCTTCGACGAGGTCTTTGGCTTCCTTGAGGCCGAGGCCGGTGATGCCACGAACTTCTTTAATGACGTTGATTTTCTTGTCGCCGGCAGAAGCCAGGATAACGTCAAATTCGGTTTTCTCTTCAGCAGCAGCACCTGCATCGCCACCGCCAACAGCAGCAACAGCAACAGGAGCAGCAGCTGCAGAAACGCCCCACTTCTCTTCGAGGAGTTTGGAAAGCTCAGCAGCTTCAAGAACGGTCAGAGCTGACAGGTCTTCAACCAGTTTGGTCAGATCGGTCATTGTTTCAATCCTTCAATGTGTCTCGTTATTTAAGATCAAACAGCCAACAGGGCCTGGGTCTGCGCGGAATTACGCAGCCTCTCCCTTATCGGCATAGGCTTGGAATACACGCGCCAGCTGGGCAGCAGGCGCCTGGGTAACAGTTGCCATGCGTTGGGCCGGAGCCTGCAGCACGCCAATGATTTTAGAACGCAGCTCATCGAGAGATGGCAGTTTGGCCAGCTGCTGAATGCCTTCGGCATCCAGAATCTGCGAGCCCATCGAACCACCGACGATTTGCAGTTTCTCATTTTCTTTCGCGAAGTCTGCTGTCACCTTCGCCGCCGCAACCGGATCGGTCGAATAGGTGATAGCGGTCGGGCCCTTGAACAGATCGGCCATACCCTCGAATTGAGTACCTTCGAGAGCAATTCTGGCCAGACGGTTCTTGGTTACCTTGAACCCCGCATCTGCTTCACGAACCTTACCGCGCAGTGCTTCCATCTCGGCAACGCTCAGCCCTGAATAGTGGCTGACGACGACGAGGGATGCCCCGGCGAAAGTCTCGTTCAGCGACGCAACAAGCGCCTGTTTTTCATTACGAAGCACGTCAATAGGTCTCCTCTTGCCTTGCTTCTTCGGTTCAAAACACCACCCGGCGATACCGTGAAGGCCCCGTCGGATGGCAAACATGGGTTCAGACCGCCTTGACCCGATAAGGTCGCCGCAGCATCACCCGTTTGGTTTCTGTCCCAGAAGGTCTTGATGGCAAGGGGCCTTTGACTGACGGGCTCAACCCATCAACAAAAACCTTGCTTGATCTTCTGTCTCGGCAGGCGAACTACGGTTTTAAGCATCAAACCGGCATGCCGGTTCTCAACACCTGCGGTCTTGGACAGTTGCTGCCGGATCGGTAAACCAACCCGGTAGCAGCTAGCGGATCAGCGGCCGATCAAACGGTCGCCGATCCGAATTCGGTGCGCAACTTACGCTGCTGCGCTGGCAATGTCACCTGTTTCAACCGTGATGCTCGGACCCATGGTTGACGTAAGGGTGATTTTCTTGATGTAGGTACCCTTGGCGCCTGATGGCTTTGCCTTGGTGATCGCATCGATCAGGGCCTGGATGTTTTCCTGAACCTTGTCCTGACCGAAGCTGACCTTGCCGACACCGGCATGGATGATACCGGCTTTCTCGACACGGAACTCAACAGAACCGCCCTTGGCAGCCTTGACGGCATCAGCGACGTTCGGAGTGACGGTGCCGAGTTTCGGGTTCGGCATCAGGCCACGTGGGCCGAGCACCTTACCGAGACGACCGACAACCGGCATCATGTCAGGGGTAGCAATACAACGATCGAAATCGATGGTACCGCCCTGAATGGTTTGCATCAGATCCTCATCCCCGACGATATCGGCACCTGCGGCTTTCGCCTCATCAGCCTTGTCGCCTTTCGCGAAGACAGCGACGCGAACGGTTTTACCGGTGCCGTTTGGCAGGGTAACCATGCCGCGAACCATCTGGTCTGCGTGACGTGGGTCAACACCGAGATTCATGGAAACCTCAACGGTCTCGTCGAATTTGGCCGATGCATTTTTCAGGACCAGAGCAACGGCATCGCCGAGCGCCAGAGCCTGGGTGCGATCATATGAATCGCGGAGGTTTTTAATACGCTTACCTGCTTTAGCCATGTCGCTTACTCCACTACCTCGATGCCCATCGAGCGCGCTGATCCTTCGATCATCTTCATCGCAGCATCGATATCGGCAGCATTCAGATCCTGCATTTTCGCTTCCGCGATTTCCTTGACCTGTTTGCGATTGACGCGACCAACGGTAGCGCCTTTACCAACTTCGCCAGAACCCTTCTGGATTTTCGCTGCCTTCTTCAGGAAGAAGGAAGCCGGTGGGGTTTTGGTTTCAAAGGTGAAAGAACGGTCCTGATAAACAGTGATGACCGTCGGCAGCGGAATGCCAGGCTCCATTTCGCCGGTCTTGGCGTTGAATGCCTTGCAGAATTCCATGATGTTCACGCCGGCCTGACCCAGTGCGGGGCCAATTGGTGGCGATGGATTTGCCTTACCGGCAGGCACTTGCAACTTGATCGTGCCAGTGACTTTTTTAGCCATTGGTTTGCTCCATTTACCCAATGTTACGGCAACGGGCACCCTGCCCGCTTCCAAAAGCGGATACCGTCAATCGCGGTGATCCGAAGGGTGCGTGGTCCGGCTTTTTCCGGCATCAGGCGGAGTAGCACCCGATACCAGCCTCCCACGCAAAATTGCGCGCGGTGGACATGCCACCGACGTCAGCGGCGCGGAATAAACAGTGTTGCCGCCAAGAAAGCAAGGATAAATCTGCACTACAGGCACCGGAGAGGCGCACCGGACAGCCGCGCTGTTATCAGCGATGCCGGAGGATGGTGGTCTGATCCGGTACCGGCAGGCACGGCGTCAGTCCGGTATGTACAGTACTGTTGAGACCGGATGCGGCGATGGCCGGTTTGTAGCGGCCCCGCCATGAATTATCAAATACGACAATCCCGCGGGCGGAGAGGCGAGACAGGGCATGATCCAGACAGGCATTGCGAGCCCTGCCATCAATCACAATCAGGTCGTACTGCCCATCAGTCTGATCTATCGCCGAGGCATAACGCCTGAAGCTTTTGTCTGTGTAACCGTGCTTGCCGGACCTGTATGAGGTCGGTTCGTTTTGATCAGCATCATCCGGCTCCACCAGTGTCAGGGAAACATTGTCAAATTCAGCAAGACTATTGGTCAGATAACCATACCAACCGGCATCATGCTCAACGCTGTCAACACGCTGGCAGCGTTTGGCCAGCCAGATGGTGCTGGCACCGCTGCCGTATTCAAATGCCCGGATATCCGGATTGGCCTGGCAAAAGGCCTCGACCTGATCAATGGCCTTATAGGTCCACCACGGCACATCAAAGGTCAGCATGCGCTCCAGATCATGGATGGCAAACAGACTGCTGAACCAGTGACACCAACGGATATGCCGATGACGGTCGATCAGCGGCAGGATGTGCAGCGCTGCAAGCAGGCGTCCCAGCCAACGAATCACATATATATAGAACTGCTTGAGCTTTCCCATCAATGCCTGCCCCTGCCCCGATCATTGCCGCTCCATGCCTATATCAGGCATAGCCGCTCAACATCGGCCTGATCGAACCCCTTGTGCCGCATGATGTCGTGACATTCCGCATCACTCCACGGCAAGGAAAAGATGTTGTAGGTGAAATATTCCGAATAGACCGCCGCCGCCTTCAGGCTGATGAAGGCACCGAACAGGATGACTGCGGCGATTGCCAGCAATTGTGGGCGAGCATGCCCGCCGGCAGCCGGAACCGCGGCAAAGGATTGGATACCGGGGATCAGTAACACCGCGATCATGGGCCACATATCTATGCGGTATCTGAGCGCAATCGTGCCATAGCTCAGGGTCAGCAACACCGAACAGGCAAGTCCTGCCAGCAGGAGGGTTGTCGGGGTCAGCGCCAGTCGCAGACGTTTTGCCCCAAGCACAGCCAGAATGAACCACAGCGGCCACAGGAAGATAACACCGACACTCGGTCCCTCAATGCGGACAAACCCTACCATCGCCGAGATAATGACAGCATGTATCCAGCGCAGCAGGACAGAAGCGCTGGAAAACTCGAAATCACCCAGATAGATGACCAGATTGGGTATAATACGCAACGGGTTGAAACGGCCATATTGCTCGAAGGCGGCAGCCCGTATGCTGTCGGTTTGCTCCAGTCCGAAAAAGGTCTCGCCATACTGGATATCGGACGCGCCGAAACTGCCATGAACAGCAAACAGCGACCCCATCCTCATGGCATTCAGACCGAGATAACCGGCGGTCAGCAGACCAAGCACAATGCCGGCACAGGCAACCGGCACCAGCGCCAGCCGCCAGTTCCGGTACAGGCTGTAGAGTGACAACAGACCAACCGCCAGATAAAGACCGACAGCAACATTTGGACGCGCATGCAGGACCAGCCCGGCCAGCAGGGCAAGCAGCACCAGCCGCCACCTCATATCGCGGCCCGGCATATTCCGGTGCTGCCACAGGATCAGCCAGACAAACGCCGCAACGAGCGCATAGGTCATGCTGATCGGCTCATGATACATGGCGGTATTGGCAACCAGCAGCAGTCCCGGACCGCCAAGCCATAGACCGATCGCCAGCAGAAACTGCAACTGCAGGTAAACGCTGTTTTTCTCAATCACCTGATTAGCCAGATATCGGGCAAACAAGGCATGATAAATGCCAGTGCCGATCACGGACCACAGCCAGATTGAGAACGGGGCCAGGGACAGGCTGCGAATATCAACAAACGGCGCCAAAAGCGCTCTGGTCACCAGCGGTGCCACGCCATGATAGATCACGGCCAACCCGTCAGGAGTGTAATGCCCCTCGAACCGGATAATTCGTGGCGATATGTCCATTCGCCCGTCGATCAGCGACAGATAGTAATAATCATACACCTGTTGCCCGAAGGCAGGCATGTAACCGGACCACAGATACCCGGCAGCAACCAATGCGTAAAAAACCGAAAAGAAAACAAAGCAGCAGAAGAACAGGACTTCTCTATTTTTTATCATCGAAGTCGATCTCTATCTTCCTCACCCGCTCCAGCAGCTGCTCGATCAACCGCCTGTTGATTGAAATGGTGTCGCCGATAATCGCCGCGACAAAGGTGATGTATCCCATGACCAGAAACGTACTGCCAAGAACCAGCGACTGGATCTTGCCGTCCCCTTCGCCGATGAAATAAAAATACAGGAACCGCAGGACCGGGATCAGGCCGATCAGGATCATGGTTGCACCAAGCATGGAGAACGCATGCAACGGTCGGTACATGGCATAACTGCGGAGGATTGTTGCCACTTGTTTCTTGATGAAATGGCCCATCGACTTGAACAGCCGCGATGGCCGGGTCACCGGATTGGTGTCCACATGCACCGACTTTACCAACAACCCCTGCTGACCCACATGGATCAGGGTTTCCGTCGTGTAGCTGAAAGAGGTCATCACATTGATTTTCAGCGCTGCATCCCGGCTATAGGCACGAAAACCCGATACCGCATCCCCCACATCAACCCGGGCGACATGCCGGACAACGGCACTGCCCAAGCGCTGCAACAACCGTTTCAGCAGCGAGAAATCGGTATTCCTACCCGGCTGGCGATCACCGATCACCACATCGGCCTTACCCTCGACAATCGGTCGGACAAGATCGGGAATGGATGAACCGGCATACTGGTTATCGCCATCGGTGTTGACGATGATATCCGCACCCAGCTCGATACAGCGTTCAATGCCGGACTGGAAGCTGCGCGCCAGTCCCTTATTCGCCTTGTGGGATACTATGTGCTGGACCCCGTGTTGACGCGCCACGGCAACCGTTTCATCGGTCGAGCCATCATCAATAATCAGCACCTCAATGACACTGATACCCTCAATGCTTTTCGGAATATCGCGCAAAACTTCGGGGAGCGTACCAGCCTCATTGTAGCATGGTATCTGCACCATAAGCTTCATGGCCGGTCACCTGAAATCATCAATTAGCAAATTGATTCAACGGTTTCAGCCTAACGAAAAACAGTAGACAGCAAAACAAAAAACGGCCCTGACAGAAATCAGGGCCGTGTTATGGCAATAAAGCCGAAATTCGGGGGTTTTACGTCTTTTCGACCTGATTGAATTCAAGCTCGACCGGGGTTGAGCGACCGAAGATCGACACCGCAACCTTGAGGCGGGCGCGCTCTTCGTCGACTTCCTCGACGCTGCCATTGAAGGAAGCGAACGGACCATCGGAGACGCGAACCTGCTCACCGATTTCAAAGGTGATGGTCGGCCGTGGACGTTCGACGCCTTCCTGCACCTGATTCATGATCTGCTCGGCTTCACGATCCGGGATCGGCATCGGCTTGCCGCTACCACCGAGGAAGGTGGTGACCTTCGGGGTGTTCTTGACCAGATGCCAGCTCTCGTCGGTCAGCTTCATGCGGACCAGCACATAGCCGGGGAAGAATTTGCGCTCGGCATTCACCTTCTGGCCGCGACGCATCTCGACGACTTCCTCGGTCGGCACAAGGATTTCCTCGAAAGCATCCTCAAGACCAACCTTGGCCGCTTTCTCGCGGATGGATTCCGCAACCTTGTTTTCAAAACCGGAATAAACGTGAACTACATACCAGCGGGCGTCAGCCATCGCTGCATCCTCCTTGAGAAAACCGGCCGAGACCGGGTTCGTTATGTCGTCGGGCGAGAGCCCTTATTTGCCGATGCCGAGAATTGCCGCAACGGCCCACAGGATGAGCTGGTCGGCAACGACGAAGAAAATTGAACAGAATGTCACCATCAGGAACACGAAGAACGAAGTCATCATGGTTTCACGGCGGGATGGCCATGTGACCTTTTCGGCCTCATTGCGCACTTCGCGGAAAAACTGTACGGGGCGCCAAGTCGCCATTGCTTTCAGGCCTTACCTTGTCCTTGATGAAAAATACCACCTGCCATCTGCATCAGAGATGGCAGGAGCGGAGGGACTCGAACCCACAACCCCCGGTTTTGGAGACCGGTGCTCTACCAATTGAGCTACGCTCCTGTGTACAGCCTGAAATCAAGCAAGCAGGGTTCGCCCAACCGGTCGTTATCCCTATCTCGATTTGTAAGCTGAGCCTGTTAAATAGCCAATCGTTGCGCCCGGCGCAACTGCCATCATCACCAAAAACCAAAAAGCCGGTTTCAGGCATATGAAAAACAGGACTGTCGAGTGAGAATTTGGAGCGGGCGACGGGAATCGAACCCGTATCATCAGCTTGGAAGGCTGAGGTCTTACCATTACACAACGCCCGCGCTGCGGCAGTCATATAAGACAGAATACCGCGCTGGCCAAGAGGCTATTGTTGTTTTTAACCACAGCGCCGATGCCGGATCAAACCTATACCGCCACGAGTTGCCCGGCGTACATGCGCAACTGGCCAGTGACTGCGGCAGGCCACGGCACCACCCAGATCTCGCCATAGACGTTGGCATCGGTGCCGGTAGCAAAGTTGCCCGTACCGCCACCGGACCACTTGCCGGTCTCAAGACTGCCCCCGGTGGTGACGGCCTCCCCGGCAAGAACTCCGTCGATCCAGAGCCGGACACGACCGGGACCCGATATCCGTATATCCCAGACCAGATTGTGCAACTGGTCATCCTGTGGGAAATCCGTGACATCAAGCACAGCCGTACTGTTCGTGTCATATGGCGAGGCTCCATCACCGGCACGCACGCGCAAGGTGTGACCGCCATCGCGTAACAAAACGATGTGCCCGGTCTCCCCGCCCCCGTGCTCGAACAGCACACCATTTGCCGGTGTCGATGGCAGCACCGCATCGGCGGCAAAAACCATATCCGATGTCAGATAAGCGGTCAGCGGATCGGTAATGCCACCCACATCAAATACCCCGGTCAGGGATAATCCAGCCTCGGGATCGAATGGGGGCAAGGGGATTGCCGACAGCGCTTTATGTCTGGCCTGCTGGCCCATCCCGATGCCTAATTGTCCAAGCATGATATCATACCTCATGGTTAATAATAGGTATAAATTCCTATCACACTATCCGACTGATGGCAATCGGGACATGCCCGACTCAACCGGGCCGACTTAACCCGACTGTCTCAATGCTGTAAGGAGAATGGTGGAGGGGGCAGGATTCGAACCTGCGTACGCTATGCGGGCAGATTTACAGTCTGCTGCCTTTAACCACTCGGCCACCCCTCCACGGGTGCCAGAAACGGAATTACCGTTGCGGAGCGGAAGGAATTAGGGCTAACACCCCCTCGCTGTCAACCGGCTAGCGTCAGAAGATTGCAAACAATCGTAAAATTTGTCCAAATCAGCCACCATGATCGCCAAGAGAGCCACGATATGAGCCAGGAAAACCGCGGAAAACGCCCTCGTCGCAACACCCGCCGGAAATCATCCGGGGCGGGTCACGCCCAATCGGGAAGCCAGTCTGGCAACCAATCCGGCGGCGACTCAAACACCCTGCATATGGGCGGCTCCAGTCGCTATTATCAGCAGGGCAAAGGTTCATCCAAACGCGGCAATCGCGACCAACGGATGCCGGCCCGTGGCTTCTGGCTTTATGGCCAGCACGCCTCGATCGAAGCCGTGCTGAATGCCAAGCGCCGCATCCATCGGATTGTCACCACCGAGAACGGTCTGGAGACCCTGCGTAGCGCGCTTGACGAGGCGGCAGGGAAAGGCCTCGGTCGCCCGCAACCTGAAGTGCTCAAAAACAGTGCCTTCGCCGAGACCATCACCGATGCACCCGGCCATAACGGCATCGCGATCGATGTGGCACCGCTGATGCAACCCGACCTGCCAACCGTGATCGAGGCGCTGCCAGCGAATGCCCCAGCCTGCCTGATCGTGCTCGATCAGGTCACCGACCCGCATAATATCGGCGCGATTATCCGCAGCGCCGCTGCCTTTGGGGCGGTTGCAGTGGTGGCACAGGACCGCAATGCCCCGGATGAGACCGCCGTCATGACCAAGATTGCGTCAGGCGGCAGCGAACATGTGCCCTACGTCAAGGTCACCAATATTTCCCGGACACTGGCCTGGCTGGAAGAGCATGACTTCATCGCCTATGCCCTTGATGAGCGCGGTGATTCCATTCTCGGCGACACCAAATTTACCCAACGCGCCGCATTGGTCATGGGTGCAGAAGGCAGCGGCCTGCGCCGTCTGGTCGCCGAGCGGTGCCACCATACGATCAGTCTGCCGACCCTGCCACCGATCCTGAGCCTCAATGTCTCCAACGCCGCTGCCGTCACGCTCTATGAATGGTCACGCGCCGCTGCCCAGCAGGCCGAGGGATAAAAACACGGCGTTTCAGATAAGTTTGGTTGCGACGAAAAACCGATCTGGCTAAAGTCCCGCCAGATGCGTTGGCCGGCTTAGCTCAGTTGGTAGAGCAGTGGTTTTGTAAACCGAAGGTCGGGGGTTCAAGTCCCTCAGCCGGCACCATCCACCCGCGCTAGCAGCGGAAACTCGCTTCCCAGGCAGTGACATAGGCAAAAGACAGGTATCGGATATCTGATTCCGACAATCCCTGAAGCTGGGCCAACCGTGTGATCTGAATTGCCAGTTGACGTGTGGCCGCCGGATTACCACGCCCGGAAAAACACGCCTGCATCTCTGTGGTAATCAGCACACTGACACGCTGAAGTTGCGGGATACTGCCCGAATAGGCCAATTCATTCAGCGTTGAGCTCTGTTCGACACCCTGAGCATGAACATATGTCGTGGCAGGACCGATGCCCAGTGAAATGGCCATCACACAGATGCTGAGAATGGAGAGAATGTTTCTTTTCATAATGTCACCAAACCACAAGGCCATTACGGGCAATTATACTGGGCAAGCCAAAGATACTGAACGCTGTCCCGTACAGCCGGCATATCCTGATCCTCGAGCCCTCGGGCAATCAGGGTTTGCGCCAGACGTTCCGCAGATCGGACAATCTGCTGCGCGCCACGCACATTCATGGTGCCGGTATTGTGGCACTGTGCCAGCAACTGGTTGGTTGATTGCACAAGAGAAATCACACTGGAATTGGTGCCCTGATACACCACGGGCTGCAGCCGAACCGTGACCCGCTGCTGTGCGGCAGCGTCACCTGCTGCAAATCCCAGTGACAGGAACGCCAAAGCCCCTGCGACGCAAAATTGTTTTACCGAATGCATAGTTTCCAACCCCGTAGCAAACCAGTATCAACAGTCTAGCGTTAATCCACCGCTTTTAAAACCCGACATACCAACGCAGCCAAACACATTCATGTGGGCCAGATATATGGCAACGAAAAAGCCATATGGATGCCGCGCGATTATTCTCTCAATAACCCTTCCTGCAAGAGACAATTACCACCAACCCACAGGCGCTCAATGTCAAATGGCCGGGGCAGCAGGTTGTGACAAATATCCCGTGCCGATTGCGGACAACTGCTGCACGGCATTGATTTCATCAGGAAGCGGCGGCGATCAAACCGTTCGGCGCTGGCAATCAGTTCGGCACGCTCATCAGACCGGCAAGCCGCCCAGCCATGGTCATAGGCATAGCCGATGCCATAATGGGCCGCGTTTTCCATGGACCCGCGATTGACCCGCGCACCCAGCCATTGCCCGACACTCGGACTTTTACCACAACCCGAGACAGCTTCCAGCAGCCACCCGGCAAAATCATCGCCTGCGCTGTCGCCACCCAAGACAAGCAACTCATCCTGTGGCAAACCGCGCAGGCTGATCCGCTTGTTACGGCAGACATGTTCCAGATGCGCCAGAATGCCAGCATCAGCGACAATCTCCACCTCGTCCCAGTTTTCAAGCCATGCCCGGATATCCTCTATTGACGGCACATCGCTCCGGCACAGCACGAGCAGGGACCGGTAGCGCATGGGATCGGCCATGCGCGGGGCCAGCAGGGCATTATTGGAGAAGTCGAGAAACCATCGGCCCGAGCCAAGCCCCAACTCGCCGATAATCATGTGCTTGTGCTCGACTGCGCCATAAAGCGAACGGCTGGTCAGGCAGATACCGAACCAGTCGGCAAAGGCTGGCGGAATCGCGATCCGCTGCTCGCCAACCGCGAGGGTCTGGCGCTGCTCGACAAAGCGGCCATTGACCATGCGCTGCCAGATTATCTCGCCACCCTCCGGCGCCGATACCGTGAGGGCACAATCATGCCCATCCCTGAACAGTTCCGAGCTCAGCAGCTGCACATCAACCGGCGCGTCCTGTACCTGCATCGCGAGCGTCATGACCTGACCGTCATCCGCCTGCAATTCCAGAACGGAGCCATTGAGATTGGCAGCACTCATGTCATAGAGGTTGATCTCTAGAGCCGGGCGACCGTCCTGATCGGCAATCAGGAACAGCGGATCACTGTGTCGCCCCAGATGATGGACTGAACCCCGCTCATGGTTGAGTTCGATCCGATAGTCATCAATCGCCAGCCCGGTCAGATGATCAAAAAAACCCGCATCCGTGGCCGAGAGCAGCAGGGTCAGAGGGTAATCATCCTCGACCAGCGTGCCCTGCTCACGGTGTGTGAAGGTGCGGGTAAAACAGGTGGAAACCACAGCGCGTGGATTGTACCGCCCGGTCATGGATGCGCGATCAAGGCTGGCCGTATGCCCCGTCATCTCAACCCGACAGATGGGAGCGGGACGCGGAGACCTGATCGTGACAGGCGAAGACCGAGCGCATGCCGGATGGACAGATGCGCTTGTCACGCGCCAGCCGCTCGATCGACAGCAGGGCCGATTTATAGGCACCGGAGACGACACAGGCCTGCACATGCGGGCAACTGCGGCAGGCAGGCCAGCGCATGAGGTTGCCCAGCTCCTCGCCGGGGCTGCGGACCATTTTCTGTTGTCCCTGCTGTTGCCGCACCGCGCCGCTGGCGAACCGCACCGGATCCATATCGGCACTGACCGCCGAGAAGCCGTAATGGATCTGCCCCTGCCCATCGACAAACAGCAGCATATTGCCATGGCCCTCGAGCTGGGTTTGCAGACTGTCCATATCGCTCTGGGTATGGGTCATGGCATCTGCCGTCCGGGCAACCAGACTGCTGTCCATGCCCCGTGACCTGAGCGCGACATACCACTCCGCGAGCCAGTCCTCGAGCGCCAGATAGGTATCCGGGTTCGCAGCTGCCGGGTCGAGGCTCGGGGCCCAGGTCACATTGACCGGGAAGCCATATTTGCCCACATGCTCCATCAGTTTAGGAATATCCGGAAGCTGGCCGAGCGACAGATTGAGCAACAGGATATCGCCATCCCCGTCACCGCCACCGCGCAGGCCCAGCATGTGATCGATGAAGCTGCAGATATGCTGCCAGTAACTGGCGGATTCATTGGCGGCATTGGCCACCACGACAAACCGGGCATCGAGGTTGTGATCAGCCTCGCGGAAGCCGGATACAATCCGTTCGGCCCGCGCGATCTGATCCGGCAGGCGTCCCATAACCGAGGTGGCAATCTCGATCAGCCCACGGTCGAAACTGAACGCACCGGCAGCTGATGCGGCAATGGCATTGAGCTGCTCAACCACCCCGTCACCGAGATCGAGCATATTACCCCGGCCAACACCGAGCACCAGATCACGACAGGAGGTATGGCCCAGCGTCGTGATTTCACGGAAAGCATTCTCAACCGTCAGCGGATTGAGAAATGGCCGCGTACTGGCCCGTTCTTCGGCGGACAGCGCACAAACCGGGCAGGAACCGGCACAGCGTCCGGCGTAATCGAGATTGACTATCAGCGTCTCATACTGCTTGGCGTCACCGGGCATGGCCCGTGACTGTCCAGACCCTGCATCCCCGGCAAGTCCCGGTCTTTCTGCTGCTGTGCCAGACAGGCTCATCCGGTCACCACTTCCCAATCATTATCGACGGCGTCATTGAGCACGGCAAAAACCACAGGCTCATCAAAAACATACTCTGTTTCCGCCGGGTTATAAAGCCGGTGACGTTTTCCATCGGCGGTTTCCACATTGAGTGCCCAGTAGATCAGCGGATATGCCGGCAGCCGGATCGTGCATCCTGAAATCACCGGGAACAGGTCGGGCAGGTAATACGGATGGTCCGTGCCCCGCATGACCAGCGATTTGCGCTCCCGCGATCCGGGAATGCCCGCGGTCACCATGACATCGGCAGTGATCGCCGTACCGGCATCGCCCTCGATATGAAATTCACAGACCGAGGCGTATTCATCATAGCTGCTGGGTTTCAGGCTCAGATTGTCCGCTGCGTGGTTATAGACCACCAGCCCGGTCGGCTTCCAGCGCTGGTGCCGCAGGCAAAGGCCGCGAATGACCTCGACACGCCCCGCCGCATCCTTGCGGAATTTCAGCTTGGAGATAAATTCCCACTCGCCACCATCGCCGGTTAGCCGCCCCGCCTCGTCGATACGGTTCTGTTCCTCATAGATCATCTGGCCGCGCCGGTTGAACACGAAGTAGTCGATATCGCCGGTCTCGCGGTTCCAGTCGTGGATTTTGACGGACGTGCCTTCCTTGAGGAAATACGGCTCGACCCGTGGTCGGAACTCGGCGATCTCGTAATCAACGAAACCACCGGCATCCAATCCCATATGCCGGGTGAAGCGGGGCGAAAGGCAGTTGAGCGCCGCCGCGCGGTCACCGGCAACCAGCGCCCGGACGTAATCACCGAGCCCGGCTTCGATATCCTGCTGATCAAGCTGGAGGGTTTGCCCTTGCATCAAATTGATGATCCCGTTGCGGAGTACCCGTTACACCTAATTAAATAGCATTTCTGGCGATTGTTGACCAAGCGATAGACAGGCAGGTCAGAAAGTTTGAGCGCGCCAATCCATTGTTTTTTATGAACCAAAACCGTCTATCAGCGTTTACTCAATGACTGTAATTGAGGAGCCAGATAATGATAAAATTCATCGACAAAGATAAATTCAACATGACGGCAGCTGTCCTCGTTCTGATTGCTGCTTTTGGTCTTAGCGCCTGTAATACGGTGGATGGTGCTGGCCAAGACATTGAGGCCGCAGGCGATGGCATCTCTGACGCTGCCAATGATGTTCAGGATGATATGTAAATCAGGCTCGCTTGAGGCGTCTGGCAGATAGCCAGGCGCCTACAAGTGCGGCACAGGTCACCGCCAGAATCAACAGCGTTGCCAACGCATTGACCTGTGGATCGACGCCTAAACGGATTTTCGAGAATACCACCATCGGCAGGGTCGATGATCCCGGTCCACTGACAAAGCTGGCAATCACCAGATCATCAAGCGACAGGGTAAAGGCAAGCAGGAACCCGGCAATGACACCGGGCAGGATCAGTGGCAGGGTGATGGTGAAGAACACTTTCACTGGCGGTGCACCCAAATCTTGTGCCGCCTCTTCCACTGACCGATCCATGCCCTGCAGCCGCGCCTGCACCACAAGTGCAACATAGCAGAGGCCAAAGGTGGCATGGGCAATAACGATGGTCGTGGCCCCGCGACCCGAGGGCCAGCCGATCAGGTCTTCCATCGCCACAAACAGCAACAACAGAGACAGGCCGATCAGTACGTCCGGCATGACAAGCGGCCCGGAAATCAGCCCGCCGAGCAAGCGCCTGCCGGCAAATCGCCCGAAGCGGTCGAGCGCATAGGCAGCGAGCGTACCCAGAATGGCCGCCATAAATCCCGAAATCGCCGCCAGTTTCAGCGATAGGAACGCGGCTGTCAGCAGCTGGTCATTGCTGAACAGTTCCACATACCAGCGGGCCGACCAGCCACCCCAGACGGTAACCAGCTTGCTCTCGTTGAAGGAATAGATAATCAGCACCAGCATGGGGGTGTAGAGAAACACCAACCCGAAGATCAGCGAGGCGGTCAGGAGCAGGCCACGGCGTTGCATGATCTAGCGCCCCTCCCCGTCGGCCGAACCGGTATAGATGTTCTGCAGAAATGCCAGCGGAATAATCAGCACACCAACCAGCATGATCGCCAGGGCGGATGCCACCGGCCAGTCGCGGTTATTGAAGAACTCTTCCCACAATACCTTGCCGATCATCAGCGTATCCGGTCCGCCGAGCAGCGCCGGAATTACAAACTCACCGGTCACCGGGATAAACACCAGCAGGGCACCGGCAATAATGCCCGGCAGGGCTAGCGGTAGGGTGATGGTGATAAAACCCCACCACGGGCGAGCGCCCAGATCTTCCGATGCCTCGAGCAGTGACCAGTCGAGCTTCTCCAGCGCGGCGAAGAGCGGCAGGATCATGAACGGCAGATAGGTATAGACCGTACCGATATAAACCGCAGTATCGGTGTTGATGATACGGATCGGCGCATCAATCAGCCCCCAATCCATCAGGAAACCATTGATGATGCCATTGTCCCGCAACAACCCGGTCCACGCGTAGACCCGGATAAGAAACGAGGTCCAGAACGGCAGGATCACCGCGGTCACCAGAATGATGCGCAGACGCGGTGCCGCCCGAGCGATGGCATAGGCCATGGGAAATCCGACTGTCAGACAAATAAGCGTTGTGACAGCGGCTATTTTCAACGATCCCAGAAATGCGGCAAGGTAAAGCTCGTCGCCAAACAGCAGCTCGAAATTCTCCAGATCACCGAGCCATTTCGGCCAGCCAGCACCGGACCAGTCAAGCAGCGGGGTATAGGGCGGGCGGGCCAAAGCAAGGTCGACCAGCGACAGTTTGGCAATTACCAAAAACGGCAGCAGAAAGAAGATGCCGAGCCAGACCAGCGGCGGCAGGACGATCCCTGCCCGCCGGACCAATGCCTGATATTTGCCCGCTACCGTCATCATGGCGCCGGGAACCAGTAGGCGTCCTCGACCAGCCATTGCAGCCGGGCCGGGGCGGCGATCTCGAGCGCTGCCGCCTGTTTGTCCCCCTGATGCCGAACCGCACGAACCACACCGCCATCGGGCAGTTCCACGGCAACCCGCAGATGATCACCCATAAAGGCCACATCGCGGGTATTGCCGGTGACAAGGTTCCAGTCACCCCCGGACGCCATATCAGGCGGCGGGGTATCAACCGGCACGATGCCGATACATTCAGGCCGGATGCCGACCCGCAAGCTGCTGCCAACCGTCAGTTGCGGCAGGGCTGCAAGGTTATCCTTGGGCAGCCTGATGCCCTGACCCAGCCCGTCGCAATCGGCGATAATACAATCGTCATTGATCGCGCTGACCGTGGCATCGAACAGGTTGATCGAACCGATGAACCCGGCAACGAAATCATCCGCCGGTTCCTCATAGAGCTGGCGGGCGGTCCCGACCTGTTTCAACCGGCCATGATCCATCACCGCGATCCGGTCGGACAGGGCCATGGCCTCTTCCTGATCATGGGTGACGATGATGAAGGTGATATCGGTCTCGGCCTGAATACGGATCAGCTCGAGCTGGGTCTGCTCCCGCAGTTTCTTGTCCAATGCACCGAGTGGTTCGTCGAGCAACAGCACCTTGGGCCGCTTGACGATGGCGCGGGCGAGCGCCACCCGCTGTCTCTGGCCGCCGGAGAGCTGGTGCGGCTTGCGCCCGCCGAACCCGTCGAGTTTGACCATGGCAAGGGCGCGTTCGACCTCGCTGGCAATGGTTGCCCTGTCCGGCTTCGGCTTTCGCTGATGCAGGCCATAGGCGATATTCGCCGCGACACTCATATGCGGAAACAGGGCATAGGACTGGAACATCATATTGACCGGGCGGCGATAGGCGGGTATGCCCGCCATATCGACGCCGTCAATAAGGATGCTGCCCTCATCCGGCTGCTCGAACCCGGCAAGCAGGCGCAGCAGCGTCGTCTTGCCGGAACCGGAGCCACCGAGCAGGGAAAACATCTCCCCCGCCGCAATGTCGAGGTCCAGCGCATCAACGGCGGTGACGTCACCAAATCGTTTGGTGACGCCCCGCAGAGAGATGGCACCGAATTCCAGATCCGGTTGCGATTGTGGTGCTGACAAGGCCTAGCGCCCTGCCTTCACACGGGTCCAGAGGCGGGTACGGGCACGCTCATATTTGGGCGTCACTTCACCGACACTGAACAACTTTTCCTGGGTTTCGGCGCTTGGATAGATTTGTGGGTCTTCCTTCACCTCGGGATCAACAAACTCAAGCGAGGCAGGCACAGCATTGGCATAGGCGACATAGTTGGTGATGCCGGCCATATTCTCCGGGTCGAGCACGAAATTGATGAAGGCGAGCGCGTTTTCGGGGTGCGGTGCATCGGCCGGGATCGCCATCATGTCGAACCAGACAACCGTGCCTTCTTCCGGTATCACATAGGTGATATCGACACCGTTTTCCGCCTCTTCAGCGCGAACCTGTGCCTGTACGATGTCGCCAGAGAAGCCAACAGACAGACAGGTATCGCCATTGGCCAAATCATTGATGTACTGGGACGAATGGAAATACTTGATATAGGGGCGGATCGAGAGCAGCAACTCTTCGGCCTCTTTCAGATGGGCTTCATCCTCGCTCTGTGGCGGATGGCCGAGGTAATGCAGCACGATCGGCATGACTTCCGACGGGCTATCGAGCAGAGTGACGCCGCAATCGGCGAAGTTCTTCACCACATCCGGGTCAAACACCATATCCCAGCTGCCGACCGGTGCATCGGGCATGCGCTCCTCGATCATGCTGACATTATAGCCGAAGCCATTGGTGCCCCATTGATAGATGGCAGCATATTCATTGCCCGGATCGGCAGCGGCAACCCGCTCCAGCATGGCCGGATCGAGATTGGCGAAATTCGGTACCTTGGACTTGTCGAGCTTCTGGTGGATACCGGCAGCGATCTGGCGCGCCAGTTGCGGCTGGGCCGTCGGCATGACCACGTCATAACCGGAGTTACCGGCAAACAGTTTGGCTTCCAGCACCTCGTTGCTGTCGTAAACGTCGTAATTCACCTCGATACCGGTTGCTGCCGTGAAATCCTCGAGCGTGGTCTCGCCGATATAGTCGGACCAGTTATAGATATTGACCACATTCTCCTGTGCCATTGCTGTGGCGGTAATGGAAAGCATGGCCAGCGCGCTCGTCGCGCCAAGCAGGGATTTAACGGCAAATTTTGATGACATCGTAGAGATGCTCCTGATTGTTATGCTGCGTTATCAGCAGTTTGCGTGTCCTGAGACGGCAGATAGTTCAACGTCTATGCCCTATCAAGTCAAGCGGAGTCATTTTGTCGGGATAAGCTAGTTCGGGATATCAACGACAACCCGACCAATCACGTCACCGCGGGCATTAGTGATATTGCCGCTGGCTGCTGGCCAATGCTCTGACAGCACCGCCGCATCTATCGTCGGAGCATCCTCCAGCCGCTCGATCAGCGTACGCATTGCCTGTTCCGTGCCACGCTGGCTGCCATCGGCGGATTTGAGCACGATTGCCGTGCCGGTTTCCGGGATCAGTGCGCCCTGTACCCCCTCCGCGCCCTGTTTCGACAGAACGCGACTGCCGGTTGCCAGCATCAGCGCAGTATCAAACCGGTTACTGCCAGCGACCAGATCGGGATGCGCCGCCCATGCCGCCAGCAATCGGCTTGCTGCATCACCATAACCATCCGGCGGAGTTGTCAGATTGGCATAACCGGTCGCCAATGCAGTCAGGGTGACGGCATAATTGGGCACGGCACAGCCATCATAGCCCCATGGCGCCTGATCCAGATCACAACCCATGAATCTGCTGGCAATGTCGCGAATGGCGACCTGCACCGGATGCTCATAGGTCTCGTAATCGGCAGGCAGATCGCGGTGACGCATCAGGGTCAGCATCCCGGTATGTTTGCCCGAACAGTTATGATGCCGCGCGGTAAATGGCTGGCCCGTGCGGATGAGATCGTCACCCGCCGCCTCGGCAAACGGGCGGTGCGACCCGCAATGCAGTGCTGCCTCATCCAGTCCAATGGCCTCAAGCCATGCCATGACGGCTTCGGTATGCTTTGGCTCACCGCTATGGGAGGCCATCGAGAGTGCCAGATGCCGCGGCTGCAGCCCATGGGCATCGGCGGCACCGGACTGGATCACCGCCAGTGCCTGAAACGGCTTGAAGGCCGAGCGAGGAAAATACCGGGCATCAATATCGCCCCAAGCGTCAATAACCGTGCCGCCCCGGACAATCACCCCATGGATATCATGAGTGCTTTCCGGGTGTTCGCCACGGCTATAGGTGACGGTTATCGGCCGCCCGGATCGGATCACGCGAGCGCCTGTGCCAGATCAGCCTTGAGGTCTTCCACATCCTCGATCCCGACCGAGAGGCGGATCAGGGTATCGCTGATGCCCAGTTCGGCCCGCTGTGCCGGTGGGATCGACGCATGGGTCATGATCGCCGGATGCTCGATCAGGCTCTCAACCCCGCCAAGGCTCTCGGCCAAGGCGAAGACCTCGACCCGCTCAAGTAAGCGGCGGGCATCATCAAGGCCACCCTTGATGAAGCAGGTAATCATACCGCCACCGGCTGGCATCTGCCGCGCCGCCAGAGCGTGCTGCGGATGGGATTTGAGGCCCGGATAGATAACCCGGTCGATATTCGGATGGGCTTCGAGGAACTCGGCAATCTGACCAGCACTCTGGCAATGGCGCTCCATGCGCAGATGCAGGGTTTTCAGGCCACGCATCGCAAGAAAGGCATCAAACGGCCCTTGAATTGCGCCAACCGCGTTCTGGAGATAGGCAATCTGCTCGGCCAAGGCATTGTCCTTGCCGACCACCAGCACACCGCCGACCATATCCGAATGGCCGTTCAGATATTTGGTCGCCGAATGCATGACAAGATCACAGCCATGCTCGATCGGACGCTGTACCCAAGGGCTGGCGAAAGTGTTGTCGGCACAGGTCAGGATGCCTTTGGACTTCGCCAGTCGCGTGACCGCTTCGAGATCGACCAGTTTCAGCATCGGGTTGGTCGGGGTCTCGATCCAGATCAGGCGGGTATTAGCCTGAATGGCCTCTTCCAGCGCGTTGATGTCACCGAGATCGACAAAGGTGAATTGCAGCCCGGCCGTACGTCTGCGCACATTCTCGAACAGCCTGTACGTGCCGCCATATACGTCATCCATGACGATGATGTGGCTGCCGTGATCGAACATCTCCAGCAGGGTAGCCGTAGCTGCCAGACCGGAGGCGAAGGCAAAGCCCTTGATACCGCCTTCGAGATCGGCGATGCAGGCCTCATAGGCCGTACGTGTCGGGTTCTGGGTGCGGCTGTATTCATAGCCCTTGTGAACGCCGGGGCTCTCCTGAACATAGGTGGAGGTGGCATAGATCGGGGTCATGATCGCGCCGGTCGTCGGGTCAGGCGACTGTCCCGCATGAATGGCGCGCGTGCCGAAGCCGGCCCGGTTCGGGCGTTTGGTGTCGATGGTATCAGGCATGTATCGGGTCCTTGGCTGCGCGTATCAGACTGTTACGCGTTTACTTTGCGGCGGAGGTGATTGAGCAGGTCAATGCGGGTAATCAGGCCCAGGAATTGGGAACCGTCCATGATGATTGCAACCTTATCCGCGGCAAAAATCGGCAACAGATCGGTAACCGGTGCACGAACCGGCACGGTTTCGAGCTTGCCGGTCATCGCGGCGGCCACCTGATCGTTGAACCGGCTTTCATCCCGTTCCACATGCATCAGCAGATCGCTCTCGTCGAGAATACCGACCAGTTCGCCATCCTCGGCCATCACCGGCAGTTGCGACACGTCGTACATTTTCATGCGCGCCATGGCGACCATCAGCTTGTCATCAGGCTTGATCGTAACGGCGCTGCCCTGATCGTGGCGATAGGCGATCAGATCGCGGAGATCATTGGCAACCTCACGCTCCTTGAAGCCCTGATCATAGAGCCAGAGGTCGTTATAGACCTTGGTCAGGTATTTGTTGCCGTTATCGCAGACAAAGGTACAGACCCGCTTTGGCTCGGTCTGCTCACGGCAATAGCGCAGCGCTGCCGCGACCAGAGTTCCGGTCGAGGAACCGGCAAGGATGCCTTCCTTCTGAAGCAGTTCAGCAGCGGTCGCCATGGTCTCGGCATCGCTGATCGCATAGGCGGATGAGGCAACCGACATATCGCAGACCGGCGGGATGAAATCCTCACCGATGCCCTCAACGGTCCAGCTGCCGACCTCGTTTGGAATTTCGCCGGTCTCAACATAGGGCGCGATGATCGAACCGACCGGATCAGCCACAACCATTTTGGTCTTGGGTGAGACCTTTTTGAAATAATTGCCAAGCCCGGTCAACGTACCGCCGGAGCCGACACCGCAGACCATGGCATCAATATCCTGATCCATCTGGGCGAAAATCTCCGGCCCGGTGGTGGTTTCATGGGCGTGCGGGTTATGCTCGTTGCCGAACTGGTTGATATAGAACGCCCCGGTTTCCTTGGCGATCCGCTCGGCGATATCCTGATAATATTCCGGGTGGCCCTTGCCGACATCGGAACGGGTCAGGCGTACATCCGCGCCCATGGCCCGCAGGTGGAAAATCTTCTCCCGCGCCATCTTGTCCGGCACGACGATAATCATCTTGTAGCCGCGCTGGGTCGCAACCAGCGCCAGACCGAGGCCGGTATTGCCCGCCGTTGCCTCGACCAGCGTGCCGCCGGGCTTCAGCTCGCCGCTGGCCTCAGCCGCCTCGATCATGGAAATGGCGATACGGTCCTTGATCGAGCCGCCGGGATTCTGGTTTTCCAGCTTCAGGAACAACCGGCATGGTCCGGTATCGAGATTGGTCACCTCCAGCATCGGGGTGTTACCGATCATGTCGAGCGTGGATGATACCGGCTTTGGCAAATAGGGCATGGAAACGGACCTGAAATAGCGTGTGACTGTGCTTATGACTGTATAGGCGCGAAAAGATGCGCCCCAAGGTGATACAGGCAGCGTCTCACTAAATCGAGAGCTAAACGTGATGGCAGATCGCCGATTTCTGCATGATCCGGCAAAAACCGCTGGTCAGCAGGCAAAACAGCAGGATTGCTAGCGGATATTCGGGTTGCTGTTCCACTCAATCCGGCCAACTTCAGCTTCCTGAGTGGCGGTCAGCGGACGTCCCGAACCGGGT
This sequence comes from Micavibrio sp. TMED2, assembly GCA_002168225.1. Taxonomy (NCBI): domain Bacteria; kingdom Pseudomonadati; phylum Bdellovibrionota; class Bdellovibrionia; order Bdellovibrionales; family Pseudobdellovibrionaceae; genus Micavibrio; species Micavibrio sp. TMED2. Next base: position 924,527 of record NHBH01000001.1, on the reverse strand, counting down.
GATTCATAACGCCCGACAAAGCCGTCGACATAGACGTTATGGGCAAGCCGGTCCATATCCCGGCGGAAATCACGGAACTCGACCTGAGCGGCGCGTCGGGCGCCCTGTTCATCGGTGCGGCGCAGAATGCCGTAACGGTTGCTGGTCTCGGCTACCTGACCAAGCGCGGCATAGGTCTTGGTCAACAGGGTGCGTTCATCATCGCTCATCGGCTGGCCGGTCTTGGCCTCGGCCTTCAGCACGCCATCAATCCGGGCGGCCAGCGCCTGTGCATCCTTGCCGTATTTAACCGGCTGTTCCTGACGGTCATAGCCGAGATGGTTGACGCCCTTGATATAGCCGACAGTCTCAAGCAGGACGTCGTCGCGCGCGGTCAGCGCGTCCTGACTGGAAAATCTACCGAATGCCATAGTATCCCCCTATTCGGCTGCAGTTTGCGGTACGGCAAACCGGCCGGTTTTCGGCATGGCGATCCGCCGACACCAATCGGCGACAGCCTCAATGCCTTCACGATCAATCAATGCATCGATCCTGTCAAATACCGCGAGCCAGACCGCACATAATTCCGTGCGGCCATAGGGGCTGCCGGTATGATGCACAGCCTCGGACATACAGCCGCCCTGACATGCCTCGAGGAACTTGCAGGACCGGCATTTGGCATCAAAATGGTCGCGCCGCTCTGCCAGTGCCTCCCAGACCTCGCGCTCGAACCGCTCCTCAATCGCATTGCCGAGCTTGTACTGCCCGCTATCGGCCATATCGAGGCAGACATAGAGGTCGCCATTAGGGTCGAGATTGAGCGAGACAAAGGCGCAGTTCTTCTGGAATGGACAGCCGAAGTTGGCCTTGTACAGCCCCTCGTCCCCGGCCCGCTCAGCGAGCCGCGTGGTCAGTAACTGGTAATGCGGCTGGATCATGGTAGTGCCACGCATGGCCCAGCGCTCGAACAGATCGACATAGAGTGCAGAGAGTTCGGGAATGGTCGCTGCCCCCACATCCTTGCCGCCATGAAACACCGCCCGATAGGTGAGGTCATAGCCCTCACGATCAGCGATTTCCAACTCGTCCATCGCATGCTCCACACCCGCCGCATCGACCACATAGATGGCCGGGGCGTTCAGGCCGCGACGACGCTTCAGTTCGGCCCGGCTCTTGTTCAGCATGGCGCGATACAGTTCCGGCGAGCCCTTGACAGTGCGCTGGGTGCCGTAATTGTCGACCGAGGTACTGAGCCGATGCCCGAACAGGGTCTGCAACGCTGCGATCTTGTCGGATTTGCCGATCAGATTGGTCTGGCAGCCATCGGTCACAACATCGAACATGCTGCCGAACCGGTCGCGGGCATAAAAAACAGAGCCGCGCAGCGTGGATTTTGGTACCAGCAGGATCTCGCCGCCGACATACTGGATCGAGAGATGCCCGCCCTGCCCCTGCTGCCAGCCCATGAGCGGCAGAACCTCGTCAGCGATGAAGTCCACCGCGCGGGCAAAATCGGGCGTGCGCATGTACTGATCAGGCGCTTCCTGCCATGACGAGCAATAGCTGCAATCGGCATTGCAGTGCTTGGTCATGCGTACATGCAGGGTAAAGCGTTCCATATAGTCCCGATATCCGGACCGTAATTCCGGTTTCAAAAATGCCGTCGGCTCAAGAATAACGCGTTTTGTATTATTTTTATACCTGTGCCGGGTTGTTGCGGAAATCGGTCACGAAAAATGTTACTATTTTCAAATATGACCAAAATAAGGCGAAACCAACGGTCGGGTGCCATCAAACGAAATACGTCAGGAAGTCATGAGTTCTAAAATACACACCAGACGTCATCGTTCCCGTTTCAGACAAGCCGGTCTGACCCTGACCGACACCATTCTGGCGCTGGTAATTGCCGGGTTGACCTTGGGCGGTGTCGGCATCTTGTTCCTGCGTGGTCTGACAGATACCAAAACCAATGTCGGTTATCAGCAATACATCGTCATGCAGAAATCCGTGCGCGAACTTTATAGCGGTCAGGCCGATTACAGCGGACTAACCAATACGCTGGTCTATAATTCCGGTTACGTCCCTTCCGATATCAAGGCCGATTCGATCGGGGAAATGCGCAATACCTGGGGCGGACTGGTCAACGTCGCGGTCAATGGCGGGAATACCGGACGGTTTGATATTTCCTTCGAGGAAGTACCGCGGGAAGCCTGTGTCCGTATCGTTTCATACACCGGCAATCAGAACGGCAGTACTGATGGTGTGGACAGCATTACCGTCACGGCCGATGGCGGCGATACGGTATTCGATACTTTTCCTACCAACATGGCCTCGGTCGTTGCCGCCTGCGATGATTCGAACGAGCAAAATATCCTGACCTGGACTGCCTACTGACCTCCTGCCACAGCACAAGACACAAAAAAGCGGCGGCATCATATGACACCACCGCTTTGTTTGATGTGTCGGCCTGACATCCAGCGGTCAGCCAACCTGCTCCATCGCTGGCTTTACTGGCTTACGGCTGCCAGTGGTTCCCGTGCGATGGAAAATCGTGCGGTACAGTTTGACCGCGTTGCCTCAGCGAGTTCACGCCATGTCTTGCGCGCCTGTTGGTAGCAGGAGAATGGTCCCAGAACCTGCCGGGTCTGCTCGATCAACTGCTCGAAGCGGGTATCGACATATTCACCGCCGACAATCCAGAAACGTTCGGTCATCTGATTAGTCTGTGCTTGCTGAATGTTCATGGTTTCTCTCCTTTATGCGCAAAAACGGGGTTTCCTGATCCCTTATTTTTTGGGGACCGGGGCGGATTGGGCCGCCCCGGCTCACGATTGCTGACCCTTAAAATTGTTCTGTTTCTGTAGAGTCAGCCATTGCCGTGGTTGAGCTTTCACCGGCAGAGATCGCCATACTGACGGCATCAAAGTAACCGGTGCCGACCTCACGTTGGTGACGGGTGGCGGTGTAGCCATCCTTCTCGGCCGCGAATTCAGCCTGCTGCAGCTCGGAATAGGCCGCCATGCCGCGCTCCTTGTAACCTTTGGCCAGTTGGAATGCCGCGTGGTTCAGGGCGTGGAAGCCAGCGAGGGTGACGAACTGGAACTTGTAGCCCATCGCACCCAGCTCACGCTGGTACTTCGCAATGGTGTCGTCATCCAGATTGGCCTTCCAGTTGAAGCTCGGCGAGCAGTTATAGGCGAGCATCTTGCCCGGGAACTTCTCGTGGATCGCCTCGGCGAACTTGCGGGCATCATCGAGGTTCGGCTTCGACGTCTCCCACCAGATCAGATCGGCATATTCGGCATAGGCCAGACCACGGGCGATACAGCGATCAACACCATCATCCGGGCTTGGCTTCAGGCGATAGAAGCCCTCAGCAGTGCGACCGGCCTCGAAATCGATGAACGGCGCATCACGCTCGTCATGATCGGAGGTGATCAGCTGGGCCGACTGGGCATCGGTGCGGGCCACCAGAATGGTCGAGGTGCCGCAGACATCAGCCGCCAGACGGGCCGCGTTCAGGGTACGGACAAAGGTTTTGGTCGGCACCAGAACCTTGCCGCCCAGATGGCCACATTTCTTCTCGGATGCCAGCTGGTCCTCGAAATGGACACCGGCGGCACCGGCCTTGATCATGCCCTTCATCAGTTCAAAGGCATTCAGCGGGCCACCGAAACCGGCTTCGGCATCGGCCACGATCGGGGCATACCAATGGGTCGGATCATCACCCTTGCCATCCATGCGCTCCATCTGGGCGATCTGGTCGGCACGTTGCAGGGCATTGTTGATGCGCTCAACCACCTGCGGCACGGAATTGGCCGGATACAGGCTCTGGTCGGGATACATCTGACCGGCGATATTGGCGTCAGCCGCAACCTGCCAACCGGACAGGTAGATCGCTTCCAGACCAGCCTTGACCGCCTGTACCGCCTGATTGCCGGTCAGCGCGCCCAGTGAATTGACATAAGGGCGGGTATGGAGCAATTCCCACAGACGGCGGGCGGTATGTTCGGCGATTGAATAGTCGATCTTCAGCGTGCCGCGCAGGCGTTCAACATCGCGCTCGGTATAGTCACGCTTTATACCGTCAAAGCGGCGCGCGTGGATATCAGCGGTATCGGTGGTTTGTCCTTGATCTAGCGGTGCCATGTGTCGAGACCTCTTCTCTGTTGGGTGTGGGGCTTTCCGGTTACGGTTATCTTCCGTGTCTTTCCGGTACCTGTTTGCAGCGCTCCCATCGCTGCGGTTGTTCGTTAGGAACAGGCTGACAAAGTAAATGCGGCAGCGCAATAATCGTTTCATAAAAAGAGGTTAGTATGTAAATTATTGTACGCGCTTTTTTGTTATATATGTAAATTTGTAAATTATTGCCCCTTTGAAAAGATTGGCAACCGACGGCATTCCGGTTGCCGTCAGTTGCCAAATTCCCTAGTATTCGCAGCGCCCCGACCACCGAATGGGCAAGCCTCCCGGATGACCACAGGCAATCATCGGTGGTTCACACTGCAGCGGAACACAGAATCATGGCCAGTGAAGTAAATGCCTTTGACCTCGGCACCACCACCAGTGATCACGCCTCATCATGCGGCTGTTTTACCTGCGCACAGGCGGCAGCTTCCGCCTTCGAGAACGCCGGTGATCGCGCAACTGTCGATCAGGATGGATATATCCGGGTAACCGGTGACCTTGTCATCGACAGCCTGATTGGCAGTGGTGAGAACCGCTGGAACACCAAGCTGCCCTATGGCAGCCCGGTTGAAATTACCTTCAGCTTCCGCACCGAAACCCCAGCCAATTACTTTGATACCATCTATGATTTCCAGCCATTCACGGCGGAAATGCAGGTGGCGGCACGCACCATTCTGGGCCAATACGCTGCTGCAACCGGGATCAGCTTTCGCGAAGTTGAATCCTATGTCGGCGGCCAGATACAACTCGGCATGTACTCCGGTCGTGGCGGCGTGCCGGCAGGCATCCCCAATGACGGGGAAGCGATCCCGCCCAGTGACTATATCGGTAATGCCGGCGGCGATGTCTGGATCAACTGGCAGCGGGCCGATGCTGGCGACCTCAACCCGACACCGGGCAATGGCGGCTATTTCCTGCTGACCCATGAGATCGGCCATGCGCTTGGCCTCAAGCATACCGGTTTCAACAGCGGATTTGATGCTGGCCCGTTCCTGCCAAACGAACTCGACAACACCGCCAATACAATCATGAGCTATAATGGCGGCGGTCCGGACAATGGCCCGCAATCATTTGACTACAGCGCCCTGCAATTCCTCTACGGCATCCCGGAGGCGGCAACCGCCGGCACGACCCACACCGTAATCATCGACGGCGTCAACAATTTCGAACTGGACCCATCCCTGTTCGGTGCGGTCGCCTCGACCTACGAGATTTACTATGAGGGCCAGGGCGGCGCACTGTTTACCGCCAGCAATGCCAATGAAATCATCCATGGCAGCAATGATGGCGACATCTTTGCGCGCGATAACATCTTCGGCAATGGCGGGCACGACACCATGTTCGGCCGCGATGGCGATGACGTTCTGTACGGTAATATCGGCCTTGATCTGATCAGCGGCGACAATGGCAATGACACGCTTTATGGCGGCAAGGATCAGGATATCGTCTACGGCAACATCGGCGACGATGTGATCTACGGCAATTTCTATAATGACGTGATCTTCGGCAACGACGGCAATGACACCCTCTATGGCGACCAGAACGAGGACATTATCCTCGGTCAGGCTGGCAATGACATGCTGTTCGGCAACCGCGGCAACGACACGATGAGCGGCGGCAGCGGTGCGGATATTTTCGTCGGCCGGGTTGGCGGCGGCATCGACACCATCGTCGATTTCAGCTTTGCCGAAGGGGACAGCCTCGACGTTATCATTTCCCAGATCGCCAGTATCGTTGATGACCCGCAGGGCAATGGTCTGGTGCAGTTCATCGATGGCGGCCTGCTGATCCTGCCCGGCGTGGCGGCTGGCGACATCAGCGCCAGTATCGGGCTGGTCTAGCCGTTGGTCAGCACGGGAACGGTTATCTGATGGACGGTAAAGCCATGCTCGGTCACAAGGTCCGGCGCCTGCGTCGCGACCTTGCCCTGACTCAGGCCCAGATGGCGGAGGACCTTGGCATCTCGGCCAGCTATCTGAACCTGATCGAACATAACCAACGACCGGTTACCGTGCCGATCCTGCTCAAGCTGGCACAGATGTTCGAGATCGACATTCAGGCTTTTGCCGAGGATGACGAGGCACGGGTCAAGGCCGAGCTGACCGAGGTATTCGCCGATCCCCTGTTCGAGAATGAGGAAATCAAGGGCACTGATCTGCGCGAGTTGGCCAATATCTCACCCAATCTCGCACGCGGCATCCAGACGCTGTACAAGGCCTATCGCGGCACCAGACAGGATCTGGAAACCCTCGCCGAACGGGTGGCCGATCAGGACCAGCTGCAGAATCTGGACATGCAGGTGTTTCCGGTCGAGGAAGTGCGCGACTTCTTTGAATCCAGCCATAACTATTTCGCCGATCTCGAAACTGCAGCGGAAACCCTCTGGGCTGATGCCGAACTCAATCCCGACCACCTGTATCGCGGCCTGACCGATTACCTTGAGACTGCCCTGTCGATCCGGGTCAAGGTCATGCCCCTCGATGTGATGGGATCATTGCAGCGCCGCTTCGATCGCCATGCCAGGCGGGTGCTGCTGTCGGAAATGCTGCCACAGACCGCCCGCAACTTCCAGATAGCCTCACAGATTGGCTATCTGACCCAGAGCGAGGTGATCAACGAGATCGTCACCAAAGCCGGGTTCAGCAATGATGATGCCCGCCGCCTCGCCCGCCTCGGACTGGTCAATTATTTCGCCGGGGCCGTGCTGATGCCCTATCAGCGGTTTCTCGAAGCAGCGAAAAAGCTGCGGTATGACATTGATGTGCTATCCCACCGGTTCCATGCCAGTATCGAGCAGGTCTGCCACCGGCTAACCACCCTGCAGCGTCCCGGGGCGAAGGGGATTCCGTTCTTCCTGATCCGTGTCGACAAGGCGGGCAATGTCTCCAAACGCTACAGCGCTGGCACCATGCATTTTGCCCGCTATGGCGGCGCCTGCCCGCGCTGGGCGGTACATGATGCCCTGCGCCAGCCCGACCGCTTCCTGACCCAGTTTGGCGAGATGCCCGACGGTGCGCGCTATTTCAGCATTGCCTGCCAGATCGGCAAACCGAGCTTCGGTCACCACCTGCCCGCCAATGAATATGCCCTCGGCATGGGCTGCGATATCAGCCACGCCAAGGACCTGATCTATGCCGATGGTGTCAATCTGGGCAAGGAGGCAAAGCCGGTGCCGATCGGCGTCAACTGTCGGTTGTGCCCACGCCTCGACTGCAACCAGCGGGCCTTTCCGCCGCTGAACCACCGCCTGCATATCGAAGACCATTTGCGCGGTCAGTCACCCTATGCCTTCTCCCCCGTGCTGGAGAGCTAGGGTATCGAATCCTCATTACATTTCCCCGGCAATCAAAATGCTGCTAGCATTCCGGTTCACACGGGGGCGTATCCACGCCTTTAGGCCGCATCACAAAAACAGCAAAAACTTGCGCATCATATACCCATTACCACTTGGCACTTTCTATGATTGAGGTTGTATTACAAGAAGCCGGCCCCGCAATGGTGGTTGGCGAGGCCGAGGACCTGGAAAATATCGCCTTCCTCAAGGTGGCTGATGACGGCGAGACCGTGATCATGGAAACCACCGATATGCAGGAGAAACCGCTCGGGAAACTGAGCGAACGGGCGATAAAGGGCTTGGGCAGTACCGACGCGGTCATCGTGGCGGCATTGTTCAAAAACACCCTGTCCTGGGCCAAAGAGGTGGATTTTGGCAGCTTCAACAGGCCGCCCAGGGATATGCGGGAGATGGAAATATCCATGCTCGCCGAAGCAATATCCCGGAGCGGGTTCTATGCGGAGCCGGCCATTGCCCCGGAAACAGGGCGAAACAACAGGGGCAGCGGGCGCAAGGAACGACAAGGTCGGTAACACAGCGCTGGCAATAGGGATTACAAGGGTAACAGGATATCAATATGAAAACGGCACTTCCAAAACTCCGCAGACTTGGCCTTGCAGTAGGCAGCACGGCACTGATTGCTCTTGCAACAGCCGGTTGCGCCTCGATACCCGGTGAGCGCACCCCGGTTGGCTTTGATGTTCGCGGTGGCACACCGGTAGTTGCCGGAGCACAGAACCCTACACTGCCAACGATCAATCCGCGTGACACCAAATGGGGTCGCGGCCTGTTCGGCACCGTCAATCCCGGCGCACGGGTAGGTCGCCGACTGCATTCCCAACATCTGATAGGCCAACTGCCATTCGGTCTGGAATATGACCGGGAATCCTTACGTGTTGCAGCACAGGACAAGTTGAGCGCAGCCCGGCTGACCGAACGACGTGAAAGCTGGATGGATGTTGTTACCGGCAACAACAATGCCTTCCGCGCCGGTCGTGGTCAGGCCCTGATGGTTGGTATTGATCCACATGACCCGATCAATGGTGCCCGCGACTTTGCCGAACAATATCATCGTCTCTGGAACTATGTTTCCACCGGCACCACGGAAGAGCGCACCCAACGTGCCGAAATCATGCTGCAATCATATCGCGACACCATGGCGGCCCGTCAGAATACCGCCATGCTGCTGCAGGTCGAACAGCGCCTCGAACACTTCCAGGACTATGCCCAGCTTGAACTGGGACGCCGGGTTCTGGGCGATGTGCTGATCCGTGCCGGGGTCTTTACCGAGCGTGAGATCAGATCCGACACGGCCCCAACCTATGGCTTCCTCAACGCAACCGCCATTGGCGCAGTGGCGTATGAAGGTGCCCAGTTCGGCCCGCAACAGGTTCTACTCGCGGATGACCGTTCGCAATCAGCCTATTTCCGCGACGCTGATCCGATGACACAGGTTGAGAACCGTTATGTCCGTGATTCCTACAATCACATTCGACGCGATGCCGATCAGTACAACCGCATTCGCGCGGAAGCGGCCCGTCGCGGCATCACCAGCGCACCACCGATGCGAGCCCTTCGATAAACAAAAGCCATTTTGCCGCAAATCAGCCAGCCAGGGTTTTCGGCTGGCTTTTTTGTTGCGCACCATCACCGCTACCGGTGCCGTTGCCAACCGTCATCCGGTTGGCATCATGCTGCTGCGGATGGAAATTCAGTCGTGCCACCTGTGACATGGCACCCGGCCACTGATCCCACGCCCAGGCACGATAGCTGCGCGGCGGCATGGCGAGAGCAAAATTCTCGGTATCCAGCGTCAGGTTGGGGCTGTAGGTCGGATCGACCAGCAGTTGCTCGCCCCAACGGTCGGTCAGATATTTCATCTCCGACTGGAAACGCTTCAGCTTCTCCGGCGTATCCTCGAAGCCGCGGCTGATCGATTCCAGATGATAGAGCGCAGCATAGGGCGTGAAGATGTTGCGGTACCCGGCCTCACGCACGCGCAGGCAGAAATCCACATCGTTGAAGGCCACCTTCAGCCCCTCATCCAGTCCGCCGACCTCATCATAAACCGATTTCCGGATCAGCAGACAGGCCGCCGTGACTGCCGAGAGTTCCTGCGCCAGCACCAGACGACCGAAATAGCCGGGGGATACGCGCGGATAGTATTTGTGGCTGTGACCGGCAATGCCGCCAAGGCCGATAATCACGCCGCCATGCTGAACCTGATCGTTGCTGTAATAGAGCTTGGCACCGACACAGCCGACATCGGGACGCAGGGCCTGAGAGACCATCTCCGTCAGCCAGCCGCTGTCGATCACCTCGGTATCATTGTTGATCAGTCCGACAACAGAGCCCTTCGCCTGCGCTGCCGCGAAATTGTTGATGGCGGAGAAATTGAACGGCTGTTCATAGCGCAGCACCCGGACCCGCGGGTCATGGCCGATGCTGGCGAAATAGGCCAGTGTCTCCGGCTCCTCGCTGTTGTTATCGACCAGCAGGATTTCCAGATTATCGTAATCGGTGCGCTCAAGAATGCCCTCGATACAGCCGCGGGTCAGCTTCAACTGGTCCTTGGTCGGCACGATGAGCGAGACCAGCGGCGGCTTTTTCGGCAGGGCGTATTGTACGCGGTAATAGCCGTCGAGACCGAATTCCTCGGCCCCCGGCCCAACCGTGACCTCAATCCCGCGGCGCTCGAAATGCTCGGCCAGCGCGCGTTCACCGGCACTGGCGGCATCGCTCTTGGTGCCGATCTCGGTCGCAGCCGACCCGGCAATCGCCCGCCAGTGATACAGGATCAGCGGCACATGAATGATGCGATCATCACTTGTTTGCTCGATTGCACGCAGTAGCAGGTCATAATCCTGACTGCCGTCGAACCCGGTACGCCACTGCCCCGCTGCCTCGATCAGGGACTTGCGGATGACCGTCAAGTGGTTGAGGTAGTTCTGGCCATAGAACAGGTCACGGTTCCAGGCCGGTTTGAAATAGGGTGAATAGCGGCGGTTCTCCTCATCCACCTTGTCCTCGTCACTGTAGAGGATATCGGCGTCCGGAAACTCACCCAGCGCCAGCGCCATCATCAGCAAGGCATGGGGACGCAGCAGATCGTCATGATCCATCAGGGCGATGAAGTCACCGCTGGCCAGCGCAAAGGCATCATTGGTGGCCCCGGCGATATTCTGGTTATGCACATTGATCTGGACCTTGATCCGCGGGTCCGCATCCGCAACCTGCCGCAGCAGATCAACCACCGCCTGATCATTGCCGCCATCATCGACGATACAGAGCTGCCAGTTGTCATAAATCTGGTCGCGCACCGACTGGATCGCCTGAGTCAGTACATCGATCGGCGTTTTGTAGACCGGCATCAGGATCGAGATTGTCGGCTTGCTATCGAGGCCATCCCTAATCTCGGCGAGGCGGGCCAGATCACTGTCGGCCAGCTTGTCGAAATGCTTGACCCAATCACCGAAATCCGCGCTCGAGGCTGGGGCTGGGATACCGGCAAGGCGGTGACGCACCGCCCGGTAAATCGCCCGGAAATCGCCCTTTGACAGGGCCGAGGCCAGACGCACCCCAAGATAGCGATAGTAGGGCAGCTTCTCATGCCGCCAGGCATTGAAATCACGTAAGGGGGCGGTGATCTTCCAACTGCGCGAAGACAGCACCAGATTGAGCTGGTGACGGAGCTCAGCAATTTCCTGCGCCCGCTCTTTCAGAATATCGCTCTGATCGGAAATGGTGCCGCTCAGGCCATGGATATGTTCGCGCAGCTCGTCGCGTTCGCTTTCCCGCGCCCGGACCATCTTGTCATATTCAGCCACTTGCTCACGCTTGCCATCCTCCTGCTCGAGCAGTTCCCGGTCACGCTTGCCGATCTCGGTACGCAACGCCACTTCCAGCTGGCTGGCATGGGTAGCGCGGATCAGCGCATCGATATGGGCAATTGCCTGCTCATTGAGGATGGCAGGCACCGTATCGAGCGGATCGAGGAAGGACGCGGCACGCTGCAGGATGGCGTCATCGACCGAACCACCCTTCGCGGCCAGCAGGGCCTCGTAAAGTTCAACACAACAGGCGGCGAGATCGTTCGGGATATCCTGTGCCGTGTTATGGCGCAGATCGGCAGAGATGAACTCAGCCACCTGATCCCTGATTGCCTTGGGCTTGATCGGCCAGACGAGATCAAGCTGGCTGGCGATTTCCGCCATTTCCGTCTGCCAATCGGCCAGCATACGGTCATAATCGGTGAGCGCGCGCTTCAGCCCCCGGCTGTCGCGTTCGGATTCTACCGTGTAGCGGAGCCAGAGCGACAGCGCCGTGTTCAACCCCATGCCGTCACGCTTTACCAGTGACCCGGCCACCGCCATCGGGTGCCGGAGCGCCAGCACCACCATCGGCTCAATCGACTGTTCCGCTGCAACCTGACGCCACAGGGGCAGAACCCGGCAGACTTTCGGGTCCTTGACCACCGCGAGGTCACCGGAGAACTCACCAGTCAGGATCGCGCCCAGCGCACCCCCGGCATTTGCCGCCGCCTCGGTCTCAAGCCAGTCTTCGGGCAGAGACGGCAAGGAATTCCAGGCCATGCCATAGGTCTGGAACAGTGCCGCATGAACATCGAATGATGCCTGATTCTCCCAATAGCCCTTGGGATTATCGGGGGTTGCCGGCATCAGATCGCCGCCAATATCCGCACCCAGCAGATTGCACAGCCGGGTCACGACAGACGTGCCCGAGCGGTGCATACCGGCAATGAGAATAAGGCTTTGAATGCTCATCTTGTTTTCTTCAACACACTAGGTAACAGCCTTGATGACCGTAAAGCGCGGAACAGGCTGGCTTCCGGTCACGTCATGGGATAGTCAGACCACAAGCCGGAACCGGCCATCCCTGTCAGACGGGCTTGGTAACGTTTTTATCCGGCGAAAGCCAGTATCAGTAACAGCCACACCAACAACCACATCCTGCAGCCGATGAATACCCCCCAGCCGCATCACATCAACGCATCTGCAAACGGCAATCCGGCCCCCGTGGTCATTGGCGCCACCGGCGGTTCGGGCACACGGGCCTTTCACGGCGTACTGCAGGGGCTCGGCCTGTTTATGGGCGTGCGGCTGAACGGTGCCGGTGATGCCATGGATTTCGAGCCGTTTCTCGATAAATGGATCAATCCGCTGATCGGTATGGACAACCGCCTCGACTATACCCTGTCAAAAGCCGGTTTCTGGCGACGCTGGTGCATCCGGCGCGATTTTGACAAGGCGTTCCGGGTATTTACCGCCGACCGGCCAGCGCATGGCCCATGGGGTTGGAAAAATCCACGCTCGATGTATGTGCTGCCGGTAATCGCCGACCGGGTACCAGATTTCCGGTTCCTGCATGTGGTCCGGGACGGGCGCGACATGGCGCTGTCTGATAACCAGAACCAGCGCCGCAAGCATTTTCAGGCCCTGTTCGGCCCACAGAGCAGTGACCGTGACAGTCCTGCCGCATCGGCGACATTATGGTCGATGGCCAACCTGCAGGCTGCCGACTGGGGCGAATCTGTGCTGCAAGAGCGTTATTTGCGGATCCGGCTGGAGGATATCTGCGCCGAACCGGAACGCCATGTTGCCGCAATAGCCCGCTGGCTCGGCCTGCCTGACACTCCCGGTTTTGCTGAAAAAGTAACGGTTGCCGCCCGAACCATCCGGGCACCCTCATCGCTCGGTCGCTGGCGGCAGGCAGAGGAGAAAGATCGGCAGATGATTGAGGATGCGGCCCGCGAAGCCCTTGGCAGATTTGGTTATCTTGATTAGCGCCCGCTCATACCATGAGCTTGACGAACACGTCATACGCATGCCTACATATGCATTGTTTCCTCTGACAGGCATTGGGCCTTTGTGTAATAGGTCACTGTCTCGGGATAAAAGCACTAATCTGTTAAAAACATTCCTCAAAAATTCCGTAAACCCGTATAGTTGAGGCTTCACATCGTTATTCTCCAACGTTCAGGCATGTGACACTCTATGACGCCGCACGAGCTTCTAGACATTCTCCAAAAGCATAATCGGTGGTTGAACCAGAAGGCGGGCGGCGCACGCGCCAACCTCTCATTCGAGACGCTTGAGGGTTCCTCGCTGTCCAAGGTCAACCTGAAGCAGGCCAAGATGTCGGGTGCCAACCTGTCAAATTGCGATCTGACCGGTGCCAATCTGTCTGAAGTCGACCTGTTTGCCGCCAATCTGTCAGGCGCCAACCTGACCAATGCCGATTTGACCAATGCCGATCTGCGTGGTTGTGACCTCAATGGCGCGATCCTCAAGGGCGCGATCATGAAGGGCGTGGACCTGCGCGGTGGTGCCCTGTTCGGTACCAAGCGCAAGACCGATGGCTCGGTCCGTCCATCCGACCTGACCAATGCCGATATGGACGAGGTGACCCTCACCCGGGCGAATGTCTCCGGTGCCAATCTGGCAAATGTCAGTATGGTCGGTGCCACCTGTGAGGGTGCCAAGATGGACGGCGTCAACCTGACCGGTGCCAATCTGGCCGATGCCAGCTTTGATGGCGTCGATATGAAGGGCGCCAACCTGTCCAACGCCACCCTCAAGGGTGCCAAGATGGGCAAGGCCAATCTGACCGGCGTCGACATCACCGGTGCGAAGATTGATGGCGCGCATCTGGACGGTGCCAATCTGACCGGCGTCGACCTCAGCCTTGCGGCCAGCGATGCCACCGATGCCCAGAACATGAGTCGCGGGCTGGCGGAAGACCCACGGGTTACCAAAATTGTCCGCGATCACGTGGAAGCACATATCCTCTGGCTGCAGACCAACGGTGCCAAGGGTTCCCGCTGTGACCTGCGCGGTGAGGATCTGGTCGGGCTGGACCTGTCCGGCGTCAACCTCTCCGGTGCCAATCTCGCCGGGGCCGACATGACCGATGCCAATCTCGAAGGCTCGGAAATGCAGATGGCTGATCTGTCGAATGCCAAGCTGATCAATGCCAATCTGCGCGGTGCCAATCTGAGCGGCATCAATCTGCGTGAAGGTGATCTGACCAATGCCGATCTGACCGATGCCAATGTTTCCGGCGTCGATCTGAAAACCCCGAATGGCAAGTCGACCGGCCGTATCTGGGCCGCCAACCTGTCCTCGGCCAAGCTGTCAGGTGCCAAAATGATCCGCACCCGGTTGAGCGGGACCAATCTCGCCCGTGCCGATCTGAGCGGGGCCGACCTGTCAGAAGCCGATCTGCGCGGCGTCAATCTCGACAACACTACCCTTGATGATGCCAATATGGACGGCGTCGTTCGGGCATAACCATAAGAATAACAATAAATCCCCGGAGCCCGTGCCATGCGAAATGTAACCGTTGCCGCAACCCAGATGGCGTGCAGCTGGGACACCGCGGCCAATCTCGACCACGCCGAGCAGCTGGTACGTGATGCCGCAAAGGACGGCGCACAGATCATCCTGCTGCAGGAACTGTTCGAGACCCCGTATTTCTGTCAGGACCAGAAGCCAGAGTATTTCGGCCTCGCCCGTCCGGTAGACAACAATCCGGTGCTGGACCGCTTTGCCGCACTGGCAAAGGAACTGGAGGTGGTCCTGCCGATCAGCTTTTTCGAGCGTGGCGGTCAGGCATTCTTCAATTCCATGGTGGTATTCGATGCCGATGGTTCGCTGGTCGATACCTATCGCAAAATGCACATCCCCGACGGGCCGGGCTATCAGGAGAAATTCTACTTCAATCCCGGCGATCAGGGGTTCAAAACCTTCAAGACCCGCTATGCCGAGATCGGCGTCGCCATCTGCTGGGACCAGTGGTTCCCGGAATGCGCCCGTGCCATGGTGCTCCAGGGCGCTGAAATCCTGTTCTACCCGACCGCCATCGGTTCGGAGCCACAGGACCCGACACTGGACAGCCGCGAACACTGGATGCGGGTTATGCAGGGCCATGCCGGAGCCAATCTGACCCCGCTCGTCGCCTCCAACCGGATCGGCACCGAACCGGGCGATAACAGTGAAATCACCTTCTACGGCACCAGCTTCATTGCCGGACCGCAGGGCGAAATCCTGCAGCAGGCCAGCCGCGACAAGCAGGAAATCCTGATCCAGAGCTTTGATCTCGACGCCATCCGGGCACAACGGGCGAGCTGGGGCGTATTCCGCGATCGTCGTCCGGAGTTCTATCTGCCAATTCTGAGCCTTGATGGTCAGCGCGGTCGATAACGGCACAACAATGCTTGCCCTGTCGACTGTTGCGGTTTAGGCAACTTCCCCTAAAATGAACCGATAATTTTCGGGGGGAAATTTCGTGATTGCCAAAACGCTGCCAGATGGCCCGCGCCATCGGCATGTCATCCGCCATATTGGCCGGACAGCTCTTGCCATGGCGTTTGCTGTCGGCATGCTTACCACCAGCGCTCATGCCGCCCCGTTGAAACAGCGCCCAAGCAGCGCTCAAACCCGGACCGAACACCCGATAGCCGCGGATTATTCCGCCCGCGCAGGCAGCCGTTTGACTATATTCGGCGACCGTTTCCGCGCCAGCCTTGCCAGGGACAGCAACACGGAACAACCCGAACCCCTCGGCCAGATCGGCGATGACTATATCATCGGTGCCGGTGACCGGCTGGTGGTCCGCCTGCGCGGATCACGCAACGAGACAACCGAACTGACCATCGACCGCAGTGGTCGGATCGCGCTCGACGAGCTCAACCCGATCATGGCTGCGGGCCTCAGCCTAGGGGAATTGCGCGATACCCTGCAGGATGCGGTGAGCAGCCAGTTTCTCGACACCCGTGCCTTTGTCACCATCGACGGCATACGGCAGATTTCAGTGACCGTGACCGGCGCGGTGCCGTTTCCCGGTCCGCTACAGATCAGCAGCCTCGCTACCCCGCTTGATGCCCTGAAGGCTGCGGGCGGCATTGATCCCATGGGCAGCCTGCGCGCCGTCATACTTGGCAGCGAGGGCGGCAATCGCAGCGTCATTGATCTTTATGACCTGCTGCTCGGCAGCAACCCGGCGGCGAACCGTGTCACCCTGCATGCTGGCGACCGTATTCATGTGCCGCCGATTGGCAGCACCATCGCCATTGCCGGGGCGGTAAAACGTCCGGGCGTATTCGAGCTGTCGCCGGGCAAAACTACCATCAGCCTTGAAGAGGCGATCCTGTTCAGCGGCGGCCCCCTGCGTCCCGGTGCCCATGATATCACCCTGTCCCGGCTCGGAGCCGATGGCCTCGACCAGCATCAGCAGCTTGGTGGCAACGACAAGCCGATGCTGGAGAATGGCGACCTGCTGATCTGGCAGACGCCGCAGGCCGTACCACAGGGCCGGATTACCCTCTCAGGCCATACCGGTCGACCCGGTATCGTGACACTGGATCATGCCTTCTCACTCGCCCGGCTGCTGCGCCAGCCCGGCGTCATCCTGCCAGATAATTACAGCTGGCTCGGTCTGATCGCCCGTCGCGCCGATCCCACCGGTCAGGTCACCTATATCAGCTTTGCCCCACAGGCCGTGATCGAGGGCACGCGGGATCGCCGCCTGCAGGACCGGGATGAAGTCATCCTGTTCCCTGCCGAACTGTTCCCGCTGGCGGCACCTATCCTACCCAAGGATGAGATAGTCATAGCCGAGACTGACACAGAGGATACCGGGGAACTGCCCTTGCCACTTGATGATCTGCGCGCCCTGATCGGCAGTCTGGAACTCGATATTGGCGGCACGGTGCAACAGCCCGGTCGCTACCCGGTTGCCGACAGCCTGAGCGCCGAACAGGCGCTGGCACTGGCCGGTGGCGTACAGCCCGGCGTCGATGTGGAAACCATCGCCCACAGCCGCTACCAGCAGGGTGCCATGATCAGCCGGGCAGACATTCCCGCCGACCGGCTTGGCAATGTCATGGTCAGTGCCGGGGACGTGCTGCATGTGGATGGTGACCGTCAGGCCCTCGCCCGCGCGGTCGAAATCACCGGTGCGGTCTTGCGGCCCGGTCGCTATGCGGTACAGGCCGGTGACCGACTGTCCGACCTGATTACACGGGCGGGCGGGTTGACCGAACAGGCATTCCCGGAAGGTGCGATCTTTACCCGACAGAGCGAAAAAAGGCTGGAGAAACAACGCATCCTGCAAGCGGCACAGGAATTGGATCAGGTGGTTGCCACTATGCTGACCCGGGATGACAAGCCGGACCGCGACCTGATCGAGATGAGCCGCAAGCTGTCCGAGGAATTGCGCACTGCCCTGCCGCTCGGCCGGATAACGGTGGAGGCCGATCCGCTGACCCTCGCCAACAATCCGGCACAGGATCTGTTGTTGCAGGATGGCGATACCGTCTATTTCCCGGAACGTACGCTGACCGTACGTGTCTCCGGCGAAGTGCTGTCACCAGCAGCGTTACAGTTTATCAGCGGCAAGGATGTGGCCAGCTATCTGAAGGAAGCAGGCGGTTTCACTGCCCTTGCCGACAAGGCACGTACATTTGTCGTCACACCCGATGGCAGCGCCCGACCGCTCAAGGTCTCGGCCTGGAACTATGATCCGATCACGGTCCTGCCCGGTTCGACCATTGTTGCTCCGCGTGATCCCAAGCCGTTTGATGCCATCGAACTGACCGCAAATATCGGCAATATCCTGAGCCAGATCGCAGTCACCGCCGCCTCCATCGCGGTCATCACCGATAATGACGACTGATCCCGAGCCGCTGTTGTCGATCATCACGGTTACTGATGATCCGAGTGGTGCCGACTTTGGCATAACCCGTGACAGCCTGCAGGCAATCGGCGCTGTGCCGGAAGTCGAATGGCTGGTTGTGCCCGCCGAGCCATCGGCCATGACAGGCCCGGTAAACGCGCGCATCCTGCCGCCCTGCAATGACGGTATCTATCCGGCCATGAATGCCGGGCTTGATGCCGCGAAAGGCACTTATGTCTGGTTCCTGAATGGCGGTGATCAACTGGCCGGGCAGGATGCCCTGACTGCCGTACTAGCGGCATGCCGGGATGGACAGGCCGATTTCATCTATGGCGACACGCTGGTTGTGCGTAATGGCTTGCCCGAACCGGTCTTGAAAACAGCCCGCGATCACAGGGACTGGCACAAGGGCATGTTTGCCCATCATCAGGCCATGATCTATCGCCGTGCCAGGATCGGCGAACAGCGCTTCGACAACCGCTACAGCATCGCCAGCGACTATCATTTCACCATCCGGCACCTGCTGACCGCGGAGCATGTTATCCGGCTTGACCTGCCGCTCTGTCGATATGCCGAGGGCGGGTTATCCGAACAGCATATGGCGCTTGGCGCACGAGAACAGGCCCGGATCAGGCGGCATGACTTTGCGGTTGATCCATGGACGAACCTTCGGGTGCTGCTGTGGCAGCATGGCAGTCGCCGTCTGCGTTGCTGGGCACCGTCGCTGTGGTTCCGGCTGCGGCATCGCTGGACCGGCTAGCCACCTGCTTGTGGCGTCTGACGGCTCTATCAATCTCCCGATAATACCATGCCCGCGCGCAGGCATAGGACAGACCGATACGCCCGTCGAGGAAGCCCAGGCACAGGACATAACTGTCGATGAATGCCGCGAGTGGTCGCAACGGCGTGTGGTCGAGCAATGACTTGGCCCAGCGTCGTGACCAGTGCTCATGACGGCGACTGTCAGTCAGGGCACCGCGCAAGCGCATCATCGCCGCCCAGTCGGCATAATTCAGATGCCGCGCCCGCCAATCGGCGTCCGGCTTCAGATCATGGTGCAGAAGTGGTGCAGACAAATAGCCGATAGCGCCATCAACAATCGGCTGATAATGGCCCTCAACCTCCCAGCCACCGGCGCTGTCGAGGTCATCAACCACCGGAAACCGTGCGCTGCCGGTCCGAAACAGCGACAGCTTGCGATGGCGGCGGCCATACTGCATCACCTGACCGCGATGACCGACCCGCGCCTGCAGGTAATAGCCGCTCGGCCCCTCGGCGCGGTTCAGCACATCGCAAAACTGATCGAGCAGCGCTGGCGTCAACTGTTCATCGGCATCAAGGAACAGGGTCCATGGCTGCGAGATCGGCAGGTGATCGAGGCACCATTGCTTCTTTTTCGGATAGCGCCCGTCCCAGACAAAACTGACCAGCCTTGCCCCGTATGAGCGGGCAATGGCACAGGTCTCATCAGTGCTGTCGCTGTCGACGACGAAAACCTCTGCCGCCGACCGAGAGGATGTCAGACAGGACGCCAGACAATGGGGCAGGTTAATCGCCTCATTCCGGGTCATGATGATAATGGAGAGCGGCAGGGCGTCAGGCATTGTCGGCCTCCCTGCGCCGGTTGGCCAGCGCCACGGCACAACCAATGCCGAGGCAGGCTCCGGCGAGCAGGGCCAGTCCGGCCACGGGCAATGGTGCAGGCCAGTCAGGCATGCGCAAGGCCGATGGCGGTTCGATAATGTCGGCGGCAAAGGGCAGGTCGACGGCTAACATCATGGCGATCTGCAACTGCTCGGTCAGCAGGCGGTTCATGGCTTCCCGATGGCTGGCCAGTTGCGCCTGTTCCATCTGTTCGCTCAGATGCGCGATCTGGGTTTCGACCCGCCGTTGCGCCTCTTGCCGCAACCCGGCATCGGTGAGGCGCAACAGCCGCGTGACCAGCTCCAGCGCCACAGACCGGTCAGGATGGCGCAGGCTGACCCGATACATGGCGCTCTCACCGATGCGCCGGATCGCCAGATGATCGCTGAGCCAGTCGGCCAGATATTCGCCGTCATCATTGATCATGGCCCGGAAGCTGGCTTGTCCGCTTGCCGTGGCTTCCGCGCCCTGACTGCCGCGCAGCAACCCGGCCAGTACCGCCTCTACCGAGCGATCGGGTACGGCCCATTGCTCACGCGCCGGTTGCCACAAGCCGAGGCTGACCCGGCGCATGAAGGCTTCATCCGCCATGATCTGTCGCGCGGTTGCCGGGGCATCGAGCGTCTGGCGGAAATGCTCGAAATCGGAGACCAGCTCATCGGCGCGATGCTCCAGCGGTGTGGTAATCTCCCCCGGTGTTGCCAGCTGCGGCACCCGCAATCCCATACCAACCAGCCCCGATTGCGCGGTCGGGCCGATGATCGCTGTGGCGGTATATTCCGGTACCGTCATCCGCAGCCAGATCACCGCCAGACACAGGCCGATCAGGGCACCAATCACAGCGGCAAGGCCAAGGCGCTTCGCTGATGGAATATACAGTTCCGTCCCGGCAGCAGATGCCGGACCTGTACCACCACCGGTTGCCGTGGATGCGGCATCGGACTGTAGGGGTGGGTTATCGAGCATCGCGCAGCCCCATGCCCATGACCGGATCACAGTCACTGCCCGCAACCGGATGCGGTGTGCGATCCGATACCGCCACCATCGCCCGGCTGGCAATCAGGGCGGCAAGCCGTTCGGCAGGATGGCGGGCAAACAATTCTTCAGCGTAACGACCGGCATTCCCGGCCATAGTCTCAAGGCGTTCCGGCTCAGTGGACAGCACCTGCACCCACTGGAGCAGCCCTGTCGTGTCGCCCGCCGGAACCACATGGCCGAGGTCATGATCGGTGATCATCCGGGCCAGCTCGGTATCCGGTCCGCCAAGCAGGAGGACAGGCCGCCCCACATGCAGGCTGGCCATGGATTTGCACGGCATGATCGTGCCACTCGCGGATGGTTTGATCGACACCACATGGATATGCGCATTCTGCAGATGTTCGCCAAGCTCGGCCTCCGGCACCAGCCGGGTTATCCTGATGCCGTCGAGCAGGTCACTGCCCGCATATTGCCGCCGCAAGCGCTGCTCGCCCCGTTCTGATAGAGCCAGATGCACATCCACGGGCGTGACTGATTGTGCCCAGACACGATGCGCCCGCAGCAGGTCACCAAGGTCATGACCGATGCCGTAATGACCGGAATAGAGCAGGCGCAGAGGCTTTGATGATGGCAGCGGACGGGCAGGTTCCAATACCCGTTCCGGCCAGTTGGGCATGACCGTTACCGCGATATCCGGATTCTGGCGCAACAGCTGTTGCCGCAGACATGCCGATGGCACCACAACCCAGTCACAGCGCCGGACCAGCCAGCGGTGCAGTGGCCGCATCAGCCGCACCGGTATCCGCTGCAACTGCCACGGTGCCTGCATGGCATTGATGACATCGGGATAGATGTCATGGCACCAGTACATGACCGGCACCCGGCGGATCATACCCAGCAACAGGGCCGTGAACAGCACCATTGGCGGGTCGGACAATACGACAATGTAATCAGGTTTCTGACGTTGGAAAAGCGCGCGCAGCAACAGTTTCGGGTGAGCCAGAAACCGGCTGAAGATTGATGGGTCAGAAGCGTTCCCAGAAACCGCTGAAACAGCATCGGCCTGAAGCCCGGTAGCATCCAGCTCCGCCGCCAGATCGGCAAGCAGTCTTGCTGTTGGCACCCGTGCCTCATAGCCATAAAACCGATTGATCAGCAGTATGTTTGCAGATCGCTGATCCACAGTAACCGCAGGTATTGCGCCTGCCATGACCCCTCCCCCGACATGCGCAAATTGTCATACTGGCAAGTCACCGACAATCATACGCTTATATTCACAGTAAGGGGTTGGATGCCACTTGTCACCGCCAAGGAATAATTGCGCGCGATACTATTTCATCGAGTTTCGCTTATCAGTATGGTGATCGGTTGAGAGTTGGGGTAGGATGTTGTTGCATCGCAGTATGCGGCTACATGTACCGAAACATCCAACTGGACCTGCTATTGTTTGTTATATGCCTGCATAGTCATCGCATTCACACAACGAACTCCGGGCTTACCAGCCATCTGATACCTCTGGAGACAGGCGCCGCATTGTCGCTGAATATCACAGACGCGCAGGTACTGCCCCATGCGTGACAAATACCTACGATATACGCTGGAATCCGGCAGTACCCGCATTTTCAACTGTCTCGCGGTTACCCAATCCATTCTGGCAACACAGGCCGAAGAACAGGCAAGCGAACCACTCGCCATCAATGCCACCGACGGGCAGCCGGATGTCGCCACCCTGGCAACCAGACCCGCCCCGCTGTTTTTTGAAAATCTCGGGCTGAACTATACGATCTTCATCAAGGACATGAACCCCGCCTATTCCCATGGCGACGAGGACAGTCCGGAAAAGCCGATCGGCATGAAGATCTATGTGCCCTTCGATACCGACAATGTCTATGCCGGGGGCAAGTCGATCTTTGCCAGCGACCGGGGGTTCCGCAATGCGATTACCGAGGTGATCGGCGAAGGCAATCACATCCGACCGGAATCCATTGCCCGCGACCTGCGCCTGATTGAAATCCTCGACAGCATGCCGGCACTTGACCCGTTTCTGGTCCGGGACATGATGATTTCCCATGGCATCGAGATTGATGAGCGTTATTTCCAGATCAATGACGTGGAATGGAACCGGATTCAGGACCATATCCGCCAGCGCATCCGCCCCATGGTGTCACTGGCACTGCCTGACGGCATTCTGCATTCAGAAGAACGCATGTCAGAGATGATCGATGCGATCTGGAAAGCATCTGACATGCGCAAGCTGCAGCCGCTGATCAAGGCGTTCCTGCTGCCGGTGGAACAGACCGCCGAGATTTTCTATGCCTGGAAGGGCGTCGCGTTCTTCGAGTATCACTATATGCAACTCTCGGAACCGGCGATCGAGTTTGCCAAATGGCTGCAGAGCAGCGCCATACCGACCCACTCGATCACATCACCGGAACAGGAGGAGCTGGACCGGCTCCGCAGTTCGGTGCGGGCGAAGTTGAAAGCCCACTGGAACCGGGCGACCGGCATTTTGAAAGATTACAACTATTCCTATGAACGGCTGTTCAAGGAACAGGGCAGTGCGGTCGACTTCATGCGCTTCATGGGCGCGGCACCGGAGCATTTCTGGCATCTGGGCGACGCGATCATCCGCCTGCAGCACGCTGTCGAAACCTGGGAAAAGATGACCGGACTGACGCCGGAGCGGCGGCTGGAATTTGAAAACCTCAGGATGACCCTGCTGGTAATGGAAGATCTGCTCTAGGCGGTAATGCCAACGCCAGCGGCATCGCCCTTACAGCGCTGAATGCGCAGCGCCAGACCAGCAGCAACAGCAGCCCATATCCGAGATATTTATAGCTGGTATAGAACAGCAGACCGGTCAACAGCGGTGGCAGACAGGCAACCAGCACCAGCCGGATGCCCGCATCGCCGATACGCCAGCCCCTGAACGCCGCAGCAAGTGTCGCCACCAGATAGCACAGCAGACACAACAGGCCGAGCAAGCCTGCCTTGAGTAGCATATAACCGCCCAGCCCGTGCACATAGCCGACCCAGTAATCCCCCACCGCCGGTGAGGCATAATGGGCACCCCAGCCCTGCCCGAGGAAGAGGTCATCAAGCCGCCAGACAATATCCGACCAGATCGCCGCCCATTCATCGAGCCGCGCATTGTCCCCAACGAGCCGTGATTTCTCCACCAGCGCCGGCATGATCGCCAGAACGGTATCGGTATTGATCAGCAGGATAAGCAACAATCCGGCTGAAACCACGATCAGCCGCAGCATGGCGCGCTGTCCCCGGTGACAGGCCAATCGCACCAGCAGGGCATAACCGGCAAGAACAGCGAGCAGGCACAGGCCTAGTGGCGCGCGCTGTGCCGCGGTCGCCATGGCCATCCAGCAAGGGACAGCCGCCGCAATCATCGTAACACTGCAGGCAATGGCGCGGAACCTGCCCGGCATCTCGACGAGCCGGAGGGCAATCGCCAGCCCCAGCAGCAGGCCATAACAGGCACCGAAGCTGACCAGCGGCGAATTGGCGAGATAATCCAGACCCAGCGGATGGGTCACCCGACCCCAGAGCACCAGCGGCAGATCGGTGCCCATCAGGAAACGACAGGCAAAGGCTGTACCGGCAAGGGCGAACAGTGCCGCCAGCATTGCCGGACGGACCGATTGCAATCGCTCGACCGGCACCAGTACCGCCAGAAACAGGAAACCGAGCGGGATAATATCGCGCAGCATATCGGTGGCAGGCCAACCGGCCATCATCCCGCGGATCAGGCCCAGCCAGAACAACAGTAGAAATGCCGCCCCGCCGAGACGCACCCACCAGACATGATGCTGATCGGCAAGCATCGCACCACTGACGCAAAGCATCGCCGCACGGCCACCGACCAGAACCAGCAGACACAGACCGATCATGGTTTCCGGCAGGGTGATTGTATCCGGGGCAGGTTGTGACCAGAGCGCATGAATACCGACAATCATGGCCGGCAACGCGCTTGCCGCCATGGCTGTCAGCTGTTCACGCTGCAGGATCATCCGGTAACCAGCTTGTAGATCATGCGGATCGCGACAATCAGCAGAAAGAAGCTGAACGCCTGTTTCAACCGCTGGGTCGGCAGTACATGGGCCAGATGCGCGCCCCATGGTGCGGCCAGCATGGTCAGCGGGACGATCAGGGCAAAACCGACCAGATTGACATAGCCGATTGACCCGACCGGCAGCCCCTCGGCACCGAAACCGTTGGCGGCAAAGCTGCAGGCACCGAAAATGGCGATCACCAGACCGATTGCCGAGGAAGTACCGACAGCAACCCGTGGCGGCACGGCGCACATGACCATGGTTGGCACTGACAATGTGCCGCCACCGATACCCATGAGGGAGGAAATAATGCCAATAACGGAACCGATACCGGCACTGCCAACCGGTCCCGGCACGCCCTGACGCAGCACCTTATGCTCCGGTGAAAAGGCCATATGGGCCGCGACAAACAACGCGAGGAAGGCAAACAGCCCGGTCAGCCCCTCGGATGGCAAATATCTGGCAATCACGCCACCAACAATGGCACCGATTGCAATCCATGGCGCCCAGAGCTTAACAATCGTGAAATCGACACTGCCGCGCTTTTTATGCGCCCGGATCGACGACAGCGAGGTGGCAATAATGGTAGCCAGCGAGGTACCGACGGCGCAGTGCATGCGCACCTCATCATCGACACCGATAACGCCGAACAGCTCAAACAGCACCGGCACCAGTACGATGCCGCCGCCAACACCGAGCAGCCCGGCCAGAACACCGGCGAACAGGCCAGCACCAATCAGCCCCGAGACGAGGAGCACAAGAGTTTGGGTATCGAGTTCCATGAGAAAATCGCAACAATACGGATCGGAAAGAAGAGATCATGCGGCTTAGCACAAAAAACCCGCCGCCATGCGAAAAAAAATGGTGCAACTGGACAGCCATGCGAAAACCGGCCGAAATCAGTTTTGGGTCAGGGCTGCCTGTTCATCAATCAGCCAGCCCTGATACATCTTGACCCCGAGTGTCTGACCGATCTTGATCGCGCCCTCATGATCACAGCGTGAAAAGACAATCTTGTTGATATCAAGCTCGCGCAATGCCTTGACGCAATCATCATCCTGCAACAGAGCGACGTGCTCCCGGAACAGGTGAATTTTGATGATTTCGGTATTCAGCTTGTTAAGGCGGACATAAGGCAGCAAATCCATGGTCATGCCATCAACCGCGACGCCGAAACCGAGTTTGTGCAGCTTGGCAATCCCCTCGACCGCACGGGCAATGTCCTGAAATATTTCTGCCCGGTGAATCTCGAACACCAGATTCTCCCGCTCCTTGATCTGCAGGTTCTGGGCAAACATATCGAACAGCTGGTCGAAAACCGTATCGAGCGCCACATTGACGCTGACTTTGTGGGTGATCTTGGTCTTGGCAATCAGCAGGTAATGCAGCAGCCGTTCATCGAGCAAACGGCAAAGCTGGTTGAACAGCGGATCGGAGGGCCGGATTTCCACATCGGGAAACAGCTTGCGCTTGAGGTCGGCGAGGCTGACAAACCGCTCCTCGAACACCGGCCACCAGCCGGTATTGCCCCGGTTGATGAAAATATCCTGCTTTTTCAGAAACGGTCGAATGTCACAACGTGCAATGCGATATTCAATACGGCTGAGCATGGCAGCGTTGAGTGGACCATCCAGATCTGCATCCGGCTCCACCTCGTCATCAACCAGAACCGCCGGCAGCTTGGCGAGATTGCCGCCCTGCAGATACTGGTTGGTATGCTCGCGGAACTCCGGATACTTCTCCGGAATCTCGAACTGGTCGATCAGTTTGCGGACCTTTTTCTCCGGCACATCGGGATCGCGCAGGATCGACGTGGCAATCTCGTCAATCAGCGTCTTGGGCTGATCAATCATGTCGAGACGCAGGATAATCACCGCATCGCCATTGCTCATGCGGAAATACTGGCCACGATAGCGGTTCGCCATCTCTGAGATCAGGCTCTGCTGCAACCGGATCAGGCGTGAATTCCCACGCAGCTGGGTGAAGGCCGCAAGCTGCACGGTAACCGCCAGATATTTGTACGGGGTTCTGATCAGGCGACGGCAAAATGCCATCAGTTCTTCTTCTGAACTCATCCGGCGTTCCTGCCAGCGATGCAACGGGCCCATTGCGGAGAATACCAGGGCCTGTGCGGGTTATTATTTATATGCGGCAACCATAACATAAAAAATCCCTGATAACGACCTAACTGCACGTCTGCGGGACAGGCGGCATCAGGCGATATTCCGATGCAACACCTGACGCTACTCGTCGGCATCCGGCACAGTGATTTTCGGCTGTTGCTGGGTGATACAATGGATACCGCCACCGCCACGAATGATATCGAGGGCAGGTACCTGAACAATCTCATGCTCCGGGAACACGCTGTTCATTACTCTCGCCGCCTCGGCATCCGTGTTCTGGTTGAAGCTCGGCATGACAATCGCAGCATTGTCACCCTGCCCGGCGATGTAGAAATTGATGTATCCGGCAGGCAGGCGTCGCCCCTTCTCATAGATCGGTTTCGGTTGTGGCATCAGGATAATTTCCAGCTCACGTCCCTTGGCATCCTCGGCCTTCTGCAGGCGTGACAGGGCATCCTGACCGAGCGTGAAGTTCGGGTCTTTCTCGTCCGAGGGCATGTTGAGCAATACCTTGCCCGGTGCCGCGAAACAGGCGAAATTGTCCACATGGCCACCGGTTTCATCTTCCTCGAAACCGTCATTCAGCCAGATAATCTTCTCGGTACCGGTGTAATCCTTGAGCAGCTTGGCGATGTGATCGCGGCTCATGCCCGGATTGCGGTTCTCATTGACGATGCAGCTCTCGACCGCCAGCAGCGTGCCCTCACCATCGGTATGGATGGCACCACCCTCGGTCACCAGCGGCGCATCAAACAGTGACCAACCGAAGCGTTCGGCAAGGGTCAGTACCAACTGCGCATCACGGGCATATTCATCGCCCAGCAATCCGCCCCAGCCATTAAAAGTCCAGTCGACCGCCGCCTGACGGCCATCGGGATGCACGACAAAGGTGGGACCGGTATCACGGGTCCAGCTGTCATCGAGGTCGACCGGCAGAATGTCGATGCTGTTACCACAGGCCATGGAGGCATCGGCCACATCTTCCTGACGACACAGCATGGTCACCGGCTCAAACCGCGCGATCGCCTTGGCCACCTCGGCATAAGCTTCACGCCCTGCCTCGATGTCGCCATCGCTGAGCGCCCAGGTCTCCTCGCGGCATGGCCAGGCCATGAAACAACGCTCATGAGGGGCCCATTCGGGCGGCATTACGAAACCGGCAGCACGGGGGGTGCCGCTGAGCACGTCTCGATCAGTCATGGTTATTCCGTGAACGGTTGATGGGGCTGGCCATCGGTGCTTTTGAACCGCACCTGTCTGTCTGGCTCTTTTGTCGTCACCAGCAGCCTAACCGCAGTTGCTGGCAGACGCAAGACAGGGCGCAAGACGGGGCGCAAGAGGGGGCCACCATGGCCCCGTCTCACATTGGTTTGAAGATCGCATCGGCATCGGACCTAGAGATAGCCCATGTCTTTGGCCGTTGCGTCGATGGCGCGTTTGGCGCGGCCGACCATTTCGTCGATTTCCGCCTCAGTGATCGTGAAGACCGGCGAGAGCACCATGGTATCGCGCACTGCCCGCATGATCAGGTCATTGGCGAAGCAATGGTCACGACACTTCATGCCGACCTTGTCCTTGTCATCTAAGAAGGTGCGCTTTTCCCGGTCCTTGACCAACTCTACCGCCGCCAGCATGCCGATGGAACGGACCTCGCCCACCATCGGATGATCAGCAAAGGCCTCGTTCAGCCGCTTGTTCAGATAGGGGCCGGTCACATCGCGGATGCGTTCGACCAGACCTTCCTTCTCGATGATGTCGATATTGGCGAGGGCCACGGCACAGGCAACCGGATGACCGGAATAGGTGAAGCCGTGATAGAACTCGCCGCCTTTCTCAATGAACATTTCGGCCACACGATCACCAACCATCACCGCTGACAGCGGCAGGTAGCCGGAGGTGATAGCCTTGGCCTGGGTCATGAAGTCAGGCTTGATGTCGTATTTGTCAGAAGCGAACCAATGACCGGTCCGACCGAAACCGGTAATCACCTCATCGGCGATCAGCAGGATATCCCGCTCCTTGCAGATGCGGTTGATTTCCGGCCAATAGGTCTCCGGCGGAATGATCATGCCACCGGCACCCTGGATCGGCTCGGCGATAAAGGCGGCAACCTTGTCCTCGCCCAGCTCGTCAATCCGCTTCTCCAGCGCCTTGGCAGCGTGCAGGCCGAATTCCTCCGGCATCATGTCGCCGCCCTTGCCGTACCAGTATGG
Source organism: Micavibrio sp. TMED2 (assembly GCA_002168225.1). NCBI lineage: Bacteria > Pseudomonadati > Bdellovibrionota > Bdellovibrionia > Bdellovibrionales > Pseudobdellovibrionaceae > Micavibrio > Micavibrio sp. TMED2. The sequence continues at coordinate 895,306 of NHBH01000001.1, read as the reverse complement.
TGGTAGGATGTGATCGACACCGGGCAACGGCAGGTCGCCCTGACTGTGCATGTGCTTCATACCGCAGAGTGAGGTCGCCGCCACGGTGGAGCCGTGATAGCCGTACTCACGGCCGATGATGATCTTCTTCTCCGGTTTACCGGCGAGGTTCCAGTAATGGCGGACCATACGGAAGATGGTGTCATTGGCCTCTGACCCGGATGAGGCATAGAACACATGGTTCAGCCCCTCGGGTGTCAGGTCGACCAGACGCTTCGACAGCTCGATCGACGGTACCGTCGCGGTCTTGAAGAAGGTGTTGTAATAGGCCAGATCCATCATCTGCTTGTGTGCCACATCGGCCAGTTCCTTGCGGCCATAACCAACCGCAACACACCAGAGACCGGCCATACCATCGAGGATTTTGGCACCATTGATATCATGGAGCCATGTGCCCTCTGCCTTTTCGATGATGCGTGAACCGCCCTCGGCTGCCAACGCTTTGTAATCGGTGAAGGGGTGCATGTGGTGGGCAGTATCAAGCGCACGCAGCGCAGCACCGTGATCATTGGTGCCATGGCGGGCATCGGGCATGTCTGCCGGTGGAAATGTCATGTTCGAGATGCGAGTCATAAGTCCCGTACTCCTGTTCTGATTTGATTTTTGTAAATAGTCGGGGGTGTCGGCGCCGGATCGGGGATCGACGGCACCGGCTTGAAAACGCAGCCAGTATCAGGCCTTTGGCGATTGCGGCGGGTTGTAGCCAATACGCGCGCAGAGCAGCATGAGTTCATGCTTGCGGGTCAGGAGCGCGGGTACTGTAACAATCAGATGGACCATGCCCGGAATGGTATGCTTGGAACATGACGTGACCAAGGAAAACTTGGCCGAACTGGCCGAAAATTGCGGTTTCGGTTAGGATAGTTTTAGGAATGCTCATCAACAGGGAAGATTCTGACCATGAATACCTGCTCACAATGCGGCGGCGCACGTTCGGTACAATGCAATCAGTGCCACGGCTCCGGACAGGGGCAGCCTGTCCCCTCCGGGAATCCCGGTCAACCGGCCATGCCTGTGCCCTGCCATGGCTGCGGTGGCAGTGGCCGGATGCCCTGCTATAGCTGCTAGACCAGTCTCAGCACCCTGACGCACCCGACAGCATTGCTGCCCTCACCATTTTGTCGGTGCTATAGGTCTTTCGGTTTCAGATCCCGCACCCTATATGGGGTGAATGTTACCGATCTCCGTTCTCGACCTTTCCCCGATTGCCGATGGCAGTGATGCCGGACAGTCCTTGCGCAACACCCTCGATCTGGCGCGCCACGCAGAGCGTCTGGGGTATCACCGCTACTGGCTGGCCGAACATCACAACATGCCCGGCATCGCCAGTGCCGCCACCGCCGTTGTTATCGGACAGGTGGCCGCTGCCACCTCGACCATCCGGGTCGGCGCAGGCGGCATCATGCTGCCCAACCATGCCCCGCTGGTAATTGCCGAGCAGTTCGGCACCCTCGAGGCGTTGTTCCCCGGTCGCATCGACCTCGGGCTGGGCCGGGCACCCGGCTCGGATCAGGTGACGGCGCAGGCTCTCCGCCGCACGCTCGCAGGCAGCGCCGACAGCTTTCCCAATGATGTGCAGGAATTGCAGGCCTATCTGATGCCCGCCGTGCCACAGCAAGTGGTACAGGCCGTGCCCGGTGCCGGGTCTGAAGTGCCATTATGGATACTGGGCTCCAGCCTGTTCGGCGCGCAACTGGCAGCGCATCTGGGCCTGCCCTACGCCTTTGCCTCGCATTTCGCGCCGGGTGAGATGGAACGGGCGATCACTATCTATCGTGACCGTTTCGAGCCATCGGCACAGCTAGACGAGCCGTATGTCATGCTCGGCCTGAATGTCTTTGCCGCCGATAGCGAGGATGAAGCCGAACTGCTGTTCAGCTCATTGCAGCAGGCCTTCGTCAATCTGCGCAGTGGTCGTCCGGGCAAACTGCCGCGTCCGGTGGAAAATTACAGTCAGCAGATACCACCGGCCATGCAGGGCATGATCCAGCAGGCACTGGCCTGCTCGGCAGTCGGTACGCCGGAGATGATCAGAGCAGGGGTTGAAAGGTTCATCGAACACTATCAGCCCGATGAACTGATCATCACGGCACAGATCCATGACCATACCGCCCGTCTGCGCTCCTTCGAGCTGACGGCAGAAGCACTTGGGCTGGCCTTGGAGCAAGCTGCCTGATGTCAGGTATTAGTGATGACCACCGGGACGATCGGTCAGGGTAATACCGACCGTATATTCCGTGGTCAGCGTACCCTTGTCCGTCACATGGCCGACAGATGCCCGCTTCGCCACATGAAAAGCCGGGCGCAGATCGGGATCAACCGGGTATTCGAGCGTGATTTTCGGCTGGCGGCGCTCGAACAGCAGGGTCACATAGCCATCGCTGCCATGAAACACCACCGACTTCAGCCGCTCCGGCACCGGCTCCTCCAGATAGAGAACGATCTGGTTCTTCTCGGTAATCGCGAGATCAACGATCAAGTCAGACTGTGTCATGGCATCAGACTTTCATCGCAGGCTTTTTCGGTTCAGCTGCAGAACTCTGCTCTTTCATCTCTTTTCCCGGCAGGGCCTGTTCTTCCTGCTTGTGGAAATGGTGCTTCATGATCAGCTGGCCGTTTTCATCCTTGACCCATTTGGTCGTGGCTCGTGGTTTTTTTCTGCCTAGACGGACGGCATTCAGCCGAGCGGTACGCAGGGCAATGCGGTCCTGCTCGGCCTGCTTGCGCTCCTGTTCCTCATGACGTTTGTCGAGATAATGCCGTGTGGCCTGGATCAGGCTGACGCCCGATGTTCCGGCGACAATGCTGTAGACCGAGGTCTTGGCAATATCGAACATGTATTTCGCTTCCGGCAGCTTATCGAGTTCCACATCCATGCCAGTGCTGATAGCGAGATAACCATACAGCCCGGTAAGACCGGCCAGCACTGAAGGCTTGTGCAACAGGTCATTGATGACAGAGACAGTTTTCTGAACTGCCGGATTTTGTGCGGCCCGAACGGTCATGCGTGCCAGGCGGCTGGTGATACCGCGTTTACGATCACCATTGAGCTGCTGCAGGCGAACACCGTCACTATGCTGGCCGGCAATGCCATGTTCTGCATCGTCACCGGCATGGTGCCCAGCTTCATGGCCCTGATCATGCCCGTGCCCATGACCATTGTCGTTATGAGCCAACATCTTGATCACCGACATAGCAACAGAGGCCGTGCTCGGAATATCTGCCAGCAGCATTTTCGGCGCCGAGAGCAGGGCAACCGTAGTGTATGAACGTCGACGATGAGTCTGTTGCTGCATCGCGTCGATTACCTTGGTGTCGGTGGCCCCGGCAGTGGCCAGCAACATGGAGTGAATGACACTGCGGCCACGCTTGGGACGCGACAGTTGCTGGACATAGACCCGAATACTCTCTTCCGACTGATCCAGATCAATGTCGTCGAGCGCAAAATCGCGATCTATATCAATATGCGGAATGCGTTTTCCGGCAGGTCTTGGCCCGTCGGTGCTGGTTTTTGGGTCGCTGGCGGGTTTTGCCCCGGTTTCAGTGGCCTGTTTGCTGTGCCGCGGATCATCGTTGGCGATGATTTTACCAGTGTCCGCGTTACTTGCTTGAACGGCGTGCGGTCGATTGTCTGATCGATCGTAGTCGTCGGATGGTTCAAAATGTTCCATCCCCCGATACTCCTCAGAGGCGAATGTAGTCAGCACATTTATTGCGCTGCAATATCAATCTGGCACCCGTTGTAAGAAAGCGCAAACGCCAAAAACCGGGAGTTTGCAGAAATGTGACATTTCTGATTTCATCATGAAACTGGAAATGGGCCATATGACGCAGAAACATACGGCAATGACCCTGATTACTATTTTTTACGTTTCTTGCTGTTATCGCCCAGCACAAATTTGTTATTGGGCAAATGAATTTCAAAGAACCCAAAAGCGGCATCGACAAAAACGACTCATTTAAAGTTCTATAATAAAACCTTAAATACTCCCAGCAGCAAGTGAGTGAGACTCTCCGCAGTGCCGACGACAGACATCATGCGATGCGCTTAGGCTCCGTGCCAGTTCATTGGACCACAAGGCATGAAGGAGCCGATCCATGAAAGCACGCATTACCGCTACCGAGACCGTTCCCACACATGATGGCGCAAGCCTCGACTGTCATGTCTGGCAATCCCAGACCGGACGCATTCACAATGCACTCCTCATGCTGGCCGACAGTAATAACGATGACGGCTGGGCCAGCGCACTGGTGCATCAACTGGATATGCCCAATGCCGTCGCCATGGCACCGGTACTCCATGAGATCGAACTGGCCGACAGCCCGACTATCATTCAGGCGCTGATTGACCATATCTGCAGCCGCCACGATCTGAGCCCGGCGGATATCCTGCTGATCGGCAAGGGTTCCGGGGCCAGCCGGGCAGCGCTGTTTGCCCATGACTGCGCCCCGCTGCTGCGCGGCATGATCCTCGACACCCCGCGTTTTGCCAGCCTTGGCTTTGCCGAACGCCGGACCATGCACCGGGTTGTCGCCGATGCCACCGCCATCATCACGCCGACACTGATATTAAGCGCCAACCACAGATTTGACCGCGATCACGGCGCGCAACAACGCCTCCATGACCAGTTCGGTAGCCTGTTGAAAGATATCGCCCCGGCTGCTGAGGCACTGGTTCTGCCAACCATTCGTGGCTTTATCGCCCGCTGTTTTGCCACCGCCCGCCCGGTGATCCCGAACCTGCTCGATGCCGATCGGCATGGCCATACGGCAGCGGAATTCGAGCGACTGAGCCAACCGCCTGGCCCATGGTCACCGCGCGGCCTCTATTGGCGCGGTGTCCGCAGCGGTCTGAAGCTGGCGGGCCGGTTCTCCGACGGCATCCGCCTTGGTCACGAGGTCGGCTTCGACAGCGGTGCCATGCTCGACTATGTCTACCGCAACGAGGCAAAGGGCATGGGCCCGATCGGCCGGATGATCGACCGCAATTATATCGATGCCATCGGCTGGCAGGGCATTCGACAGCGCAAGCTGAACCTTGAGGCCATGCTGCTCGAGGCCAACCGACGCCTCAGCGATACCGGAGAGGATATCCGCCTGCTCGATATTGCCGCCGGTCATGGCCGTTATATTCTCGATGCCGTCAACCAATTTGACCAGCGCCCGTCACGGGTACAGCTGCGCGATTTCGATGCCCATAACGTCGCCGATGGTCGGGTGCTGATCCGCGACAAGGCTCTCGCCGACATTGCCGGTTTCGAGCGCGGCGATGCCTTTGACGCTGAGGCGCTGGCAAGCCTCAACAGTCCTGATAGTCTGGCGACCCTGTCAGTCGTCTCGGGCCTTTACGAATTGTTCCCCGAGAACGAACCGGTGCAGCGCTCGCTGGCCGGACTGGCCGAGGCGACAGCAAGCGGCGGCTATCTTGTCTATACCGGCCAGCCATGGCATCCACAGCTTGAGTTCATCGCCCGCGCCCTGACCAGCCACCGTGACGGTCAGGCATGGACCATGCGCCGCCGGACACAGGCGGAGATGGACCAGTTCGTCACCGCCGCCGGTTTCGAAAAAGTGACCCAGCGTGTCGACCCGTGGGGCATCTTCACGGTGTCACTGGCAGTCAGGCGGTGATAGTTTCGGGCTTTGCGAACGAACACCAACACCGCTTGCCCCAATGACACCCGATGATTTCAACAGTTTCTGCGCCGCCCTGCCTGCCACCACCCATGTGGTGCAATGGGGCGGTGCGGATGTGTGGAAGGTTGGCGGCAAGGTTTTTGCCATCGCCTGGTTCGGTCGCGACTATCGCAACTGGCCGAATGGCAAGCCGCCAGCGGATATGATGATCAAACAGGGCGATCCGACACCGGAGAACGGGCATTTCACCTTCAAGGTCTCGGACCTGTCCTATGAGATCATGAGCGAACAGCCCGGATTGCGCCCGGCCCCGTACCTCGCCTCTCGCGGCATGAAGTGGATCCAGCATCATGCGGCACCGGGACTGAACGATGACGAATTACGGGACTATATCCGGATGAGTCACAGGCTGGTCGCCGCCGGGCTGACCAAAAAGAAACGGCTTGAGCTTGGCCTTGCCGAACCGGCGTAGCCTGCCGCCAGCCGCCCGTTCCAACTCCCGCCCCTCGGCGGTATCGCCCGCCCATATCTCGAGCGCTGTGGTGATGGCATAACCGGTCATCTGCGCCTCAATCGCATCAAGCGGCAACAGATCACCGGCAAGCCAGGCACCGGCTGCCGGTGGCGCATCCAGCAAGAGTGCGAGCGCTGCGGCAGTGGCCATAACCGGCACATAAGAGCCGTCATCATCAGCCGCAACCAGTGTCCAGCGAGCATGACGGGCAATACCGGCAGCATCCCGGCCATGCACATCAACCATCATCCCGCCGCGATCCCCGGTCACAAGTCGGGTCAGGCCGCGCGCTTTCTGTAACCATGGGACAAGCCGTGCCACATCGCCGAGCAGATGACGGTGACGCAGCCATGCCAGCGCCTCCATCCCCCGCTGTTCGACCGTCGCCTCAAGCCCGGCATGGAACCGGATAGAACCGGTGATGCTGTAACGTCGGTTGAGCAGGGCAGCATCGGCGGTTTCCACCAGTGCCACCCGCCGCCGTCCCAGCCCCGGCAGATCAATCTCATGCCCCTGCCGCCAACCGGTCTCGACATCGAGCGTGCCGTTTCGATAAACGGTAACCGGCTGTCCGGCATAGCTGAGCACGGCCTCGATAACGGATTGCCCGACCGCGCTTCTGCCCCCCGGTACGATGGCCATGTCAATATCGTCAATGCCCTGCCAGTCATCACAGATAGCGGCGATCACCGCGCCGGACAGGCCGGGCGTGGAGCTGGCTCCGGCAATGGCGAGCACCCCGGCGGCTTTCGCCAGACCATGCAGATGCTCGCGGTAGCCGGTGAGATAGGCCTCGGCATCCGCCAGATCGATGATATGGGCACGAGAGGCAATCGCAGCCTCCGCCAGCCGGTAATCCGCCGTCTGAAACGGCCCGGTGCAGTCGATGACCGCCCAAGGCTTCAGAGCGCCCAGTTGGGCCGCAAGATCGCCGCCGGTGTCAAAGGCAACGCCCTTTACCGGGATCGCAGCTGTTACCGCCAAGGCGGCAGCCAGATGCTGTGCCCGTGCCTCGTTCCGTGAAGTCACCACCAGATCGATACCGGTGAAGTCCCGGCACAGATGTTGCGCCAGCCTGCCACCGAAAACACCGGTCGCGCCCACCAGCAATACGGTCTTGCGTGTCCTAGTTGTCGTCATGGTCTTTGCTCCCGATACAGCCCGGCCTGATAGATCAGCTCACCGAACCATTTATGGGTCAGGGTCAGGGCGAAGAGGAAGGCACCGTCGCCGTCGCTTGCCGCCCGGTCCCGGTGTTCCACCAGCAGGGCACCGGGCTCAAGCCAGCGGGGCAGACGCAGCCGCCATGCGCCAATCCGCCAGTAATAACCGGCGCTGTGGAACAGCAAGGCGTCTTCTGTCGCCTCAACCCGCAGGGCCATGGCGAGGCCGAAGCCGAGATACTCCTCCAGCCCGGTCGGGCCGGTAAACTGCTTGGCAGAATGGATCACCTGCGGAAAGCCAGTACGGTTGGCATAGAGCCGGGTCCAGACCTGCCCGCCGCTCCGCACATCCTCGGTCACGGTCACGACAGACGGCACATCCACCGCCTGTTGCAGCGGCAGCGGTGCGCCGAAGGGGCGGAGCAGATTGGCCAGAACCCGCCCAGCCCGGCTGACCCGCATCTCCACCAGCCGCCCGACATAAATCGCCGTTGCGCCATCGGTCAGCCGTTTGGCAAAGCGTCGTCTGATGGCCGCTGGCAGGCCGTTCCAGTCATCGGCACCGAGCAGGGTGCGGAACCGCAGATCGCCCAACGCCGTGGGCCTGTCCTGTTCGGGATAAAGCCTGTTTTCCGGCGGCTGGTGCCGCTCTGTTCTGACATCAAGGGCCTGTCTCATATCGGCCTCCCTCCCCACCCGGGGCAGAGTGTCTGTCCGACGCCTATCGCCGAACCCTTACATTACAATCTGTAATTTCTGTCTTAACAGAAATTTAAGTCAGCACAGTTGGATTTGCAAGAAAATTTGCACCTGCAAACATCAATGGCGTGTAACGGCTCAGCCCTGATCGTTCAGATAGGTGCGGGCGGTGGCGATCATAGCCTTCAGCGCGTCTTCGCCCATGGTGTTGAGGCGTGGCTCACCGAGATGGGCATTGATCCGCATCCGCAGGATCGCGGCATCGGCGCGCGCCAGATCACTCATGCCGTGAATGCCCAGCATTTCGACAAACCCGACCATGGCCGGGCCGACATTATCGATGCCGAGCAGCGCCTCGCGCTCCCGCTCGGGGAAAGGCTGGATCGTTGATGCGGACATGGGAACCTTACCGGGAATATGACGATGACAAAGGCCGGGCACATAGGCCGGGCGCGATCATAGGTCAGAAGCCCACCCGGTTCCAGAGCGATGCCTAGACCAGATGCCGGGCGGCGACCGCCCGCACCTTTCGGCTGAGAGGCTCCAATGCCGGTGCGGCGAGACGGCTGACATGCCAGAACAACGGCACGTCATGGGGCTCAGACGGTGACAGGGAGATAAGCCGCCCTGCCGCCACATGCGCACGGACCAGCGGCTCGGGGTTCATGCCCCAGCCAAGCCCGGCCAAGGCCGCATCAACAAAGCCATGGGTCGAGGGCAGCCAGTGGGTCGGTAATACCATGCGCTGCCCGGTCAGCCGTTCCGCCCAGTTTGCCTGTAGCCGGTCCTTGATGTTGAAGGTCATGCAGGGTGCAACCGACAGTGCCTTTGCCGTCACCCCGTCAGCAAACCAGCGTTTGACGAAGGCGGGGCTGGCGGTTGCCATATAGCGGAGCGCACCAAGCGGCACGCAGTTGCACCCCTGTACCGCGCCCGGCTTGCCACTGATCGCCGCCGACACCTCACCGCGCGCCAGCAGTTCCGAGCTGTGATCCTGATCGTCGACTACCAGATCATAGAGCAGGCCGTCATCGGCACCGGCCAACGCCTCGACAAACCAAGTGGCAAGGCTGTCGGCATTGACCGCGATCCGTATCGTGACCGCCTCCCCCGCGCCTGCATTCTGTCCCAGATCCTGTGCCACCGCCTGTTCGAGCAGCGCCACCTGTTCGGCATGCTGGACCAGACGCTTGCCGGTCGGGGTCGGGTAGCAGGGCTGGGCCCGCACCACCAGCACCGACCCCATCCGTTCCTCCAGCAGCTTGATCCGCTGGGAAATCGCAGAGGCGGTGACGCCAAGCTGTTGTGCCGCCTTGTCGAAGCTGCCGGTATGCACCACGGCGGCAAGGGCGGCGATTGCCTGATAGTCATACATGGTTGCACCCCGCGTGATGGCGCATCATTAGTTTTTCTAAATTATACTTATTTATCATAATTTTTCTAATTCATGGCGCTCTGCTAGTCAAAGCCGGTGGCCCGACTACAGACAGACACAAACAGCATCAGATCATGTCCAACGCCCTCATCGCCGGTTTTCTGCTCAGCTTCAGCCTGATCCTCGCCATTGGTGCCCAGAACGCCTTTGTGCTGCGGCAGGGCCTGCGGCGGGAGCATGTGCTGGCTGTGGTCTTTGCCTGCGCGCTGTCGGATGCCGTGCTGATTGCTGCCGGGGTGGCGGGGTTCTCGACACTGGTTACCGGCAATTCGTGGATCGAGCCGGTTTTCCGCTATGGCGGCGCGGCGTTCCTGATTGTCTATGGGCTGCGCAGTTTCTGGTCAGCCTGGCGCAACCGGGGGGAAGCGCTGAACCCGGCAGAGGACGCTCCGGCGCGGCTCGGGCGCGTGCTGGTGACCACGCTGGCGCTGACCTGGCTCAACCCGCATGTCTATCTCGACACGCTGGTGCTGATCGGCTTGATCTCCACCCAATATGACAGTGAGGCGCTCTGGTTCGGCCTCGGCGCGGTCAGCGCATCCTTTGTGTTCTTTTTCTCGCTCGGTTATGGCGCAAGGCTGCTGCGCCCGTTCTTTGCCAAACCATCGGCATGGCGGGTTCTGGACGTGCTCGTCGGTGTGGTGATGCTGGGAATTGCCGCGGGCTTATTGCTCGAAACCGGCTAACTAACAGACGCAAGAATCCCATCTAAATGATAATGATTCTTACTTTCATAAGCATGGTGCATGGTACTGGCTGATCTGATCAGCAGGAACACCAAGCATGTATGTATGCAACTGTACGGGCATCGGCGAAAAGCGCCTAGAAGAGATTATTGACGATGAAGGTGCCCGCACCGTTGGTCAGGTATTCAAAACCCATGGCCAGAAGCCCCAATGCGGGCAATGCACCTGCGAAATCCGGGATATCCTTGAAGATGGCGCCAAATCCGGCAAGCCGACCAAGGAAGGCCTTGCCGAATGGCGCAAGCGCAAGATGAATGGCGGCCCGCGCTGCAAATCCAAGGACAAGGGCGCGGCCAACGACAAAACCGGTGATGAACCACCCCGCCTGCGCCGCGCCATGTAGGCTAGCGCACCCGGTCCGACCGGATCAGACGTTGAGCAACAGGAACTCCCGCTCCCAGCTGCTGATCACCTGCTGATAGGCATCATACTCACCATATTTCACCTGCTCCAAAGCATCGACGAAGCGTTCGCCGAACAGCTCACGCAGCGGCTTTGACTGGCGCAGCTTATTGAGCGCATCGAACTGGTGACGCGGTAGCGAGAAGGCGAGACGATAGGCGGAGCCGGTTACCGGATCGGTCGGTTGCAGCTTCTGGGTCATGCCGAGATAACCACAGCCGAGCGATGCCGCGATGGCCAGATACGGGTTGGCGTCAGCACCGGCAACCCGGTTCTCGACCCGGCGCGATGCCGGACCGGAGAGCGGTACGCGGAAGCCGGTTGTCCGGTTGTCATGGCCCCAATGCACATTGATCGGCGCATCGCTGTCCGGCCGCAAGCGGCGATAGGAGTTCACGTTGGGCGCAAACATCGGCATGGCGGCGGGCAGGAATTTCTGCAACCCCGCGATATGCGCGAGGAACAGGCGACTGCTCTTACCCGTAGCGGTGGAGAAGACATTCTCCCCGGTTTCGGTACTGACCACCGACTGGTGCATATGCATTGCCGATCCCGGCTGACCCTGCATCGGCTTGGCCATAAAGGTGGCATAGACGTCGTGGCTGATCGCGACCTGACGAACCGTGCGCTTGAACATGAACACCTGATCGGCCAGCGACAACGGATCACCGTGATTGAAGTTGATCTCGATCTGCGCCGCACCGACCTCATGGTTCATGGTATCAGCATCAATGCCCTGCTTCTCGCAGTAGTCGTAAACATCCTCGAAGATCGGATCGAATTCGTTGAGCGCATCGATCCCGAAGGCCTGCGCGCCGAATTCCTGTCGGCCCGAGCGGCCTACAGGCGGCTCCAGCGGATAGTCCGGGTCCTTGTTCTTGGCGACCAGATAGAATTCCAGTTCGGGCGCCACAACGCAGCGCCATTTCCGCTTGGTGTACTGCTCAACAATCCGGCGCAGGATATAGCGCGAGGAGATATCCACCGGCTTGCCGTCACGATAGAAGCAGTCACAAATCACCTGTGCCGTCGGTTCCTTGTACCAGGGCACGATGCGGATCGTGGCGGGGTCAGGCTGGAGGTAAACATCGATATAGGTGCGATCGGTGATCGACTCCCCTTCCGGATATACCCCGTTGACCATGGAGACGAAGACCGCTTCCGGCAGGCGCAAACCGTTGGTACCGAGGGCTGTCAGGAACTTTTCTGCCGGCAGAACCTTGCCGCGGGCAACGCCCGACATATCGGGAATGAGGCACTCAACCTCGGTAATCCCGTGGCCGCGCACGAAATCAATCAGGCTCTGCTTATCGTGAGCGGGCATATCAAAAGGCATAGAACACATCTTGGCTGTTTCAGAAGCCTGTATGATGCTGCTTTACAGGGCGGCCTACAACTGCCAACCATTGCTGCCTACAAAAATATCTGCGGATCAAACCGCACCAACCACGCTTTGCCACAGATCACGCCCGGAGCGATGAGCCATGGCAGCCAAGAAAGTCGATCGCACATATCATGCTCATGACCGATAAAACCGCAGAAAACCCCTATATCGACTTCCTGAACGAGCACCCGGAGCTGGTCGAGAATGATGGCCTTGTCGATGTGCTGATGCCGGATATGAACGGTGTGATGCGTGGCAAGAAAATGCCGGTTGCCGACCTGCCGAAACTGGCCAAGGACGTGTTTTCCCTGCCCGGCTCGATGTATGCGCTCGATGTTACCGGTGAAAATGTGAAGGGAACCGGTCTGGTCTGGCGCGATGGCGATGCCGACCGCATCTGCAATGGTCTGCCGCACACCATCAGCCTCGTGCCATGGGCGTCCAAGCCAACGGCACAGGTGATGATCACCATGCGCGACAAGGATGACAGCCCGATGGAGGTCGAGCCGCGCAATACCCTCGCCCGGATTGTCGACCGGTTTAACGAGAACGGCCATTACCCGGTTGTGGCGATTGAACTGGAGTTCTTCCTGCTTGATCCGAACTGGCGGATGACCGGCGATCCGCTCGGCCCTGTTGCGCCGATGAGTGGCGACCGGTTGAGCACGACCCAATGCTATTCCCTTGATGACCTTGGCCAGTTCGAGCCGGTGATCGACGATATCTATGCCGCCGCCCGGCTGCAGGATATTCCGGCCACCACGGCGATTGCCGAATACGGCCCCGGCCAGTTCGAGATCAATTTCAACCATGTGAAAGACCCGCTGAAAGCGGCAGATCAGGCAATCCTGTTCAAACGTCTGGTCAAAGGCGTGGCCGAGGCCCACGGGTTTGAAGCCACCTTCATGGCCAAGATTTCACCCGACCTGTCCGGCAACGGCATGCATATCCATTGCAGTGTCGAGGACGCAGACGGCAATAATATCTTCGACGATATCGACAGCGAACACCGGACGCCGGAATTCCTGAACGCGGTCGGCGGTCTCTGCGCCACCATGGAAGACGCCATGGCGATCTTCGCCCCCCATGGCAATTCCTATCGCCGCTTTATCCCCGGCTCCTACGCGCCGATGGCACCCCATTGGGGCTATAACAACCGGACCGTGGCGATGCGGGTACCGCTCGGCGCGCGCCGGGTCGAACACCGGGTCGCCGGGGCCGATGCCAACCCCTATCTGGTGCTGGCCGCCGTCCTCGCCGGTATCCATCACGGCATGACCCATGACATCGAGCCGCCAACCCCGATCAGCGGCAATGCCTATGAGCGCCTCGACAGCAACCGCCCGCCGAACTGGGCCAATGCGCTCGACACCTTCCATGAGAGCGAGTTCATCCGCACCTATTTCGGTGAGCGTTTCGTGAAGACCTTCCTCGCCATCAAACGCAACGAAATAGCCCGCTACATCAGCGCCGTGCCACCAATCGATTACGACTGGTACCTGCGAACGACGTGACGGCCTTACCGGCAGATGCCATAGGGCCCCATGTCGAGGTGGAAGTGGTCGGCATGGGCGGCGTTATAGTCCGGGCCGAGGACGCTGCGGAACAGGTCGCAGGCGCCGTCGCGAAGATCGCGCAGAAACGCGCCTTTCGCGCCCTCATCATCCCAATCATTCAGCACCGAGATTTGTGTGCCGTCCTCTAGCGTCAGCCCGGCAATGTCAATGGCATTGGCGGTTGCGTGCTGACTGCGCCGTGACGACCCCGCAATGTTGCGACAGGCAAAGATGCCGTAATGCTGAATGCGGGCGACCGGCTGGCCGAAATGACGTTCGGCAGCGGGCTTGACCACCGCATTCTCCCAGATCATCAGCGCCGCAACCATGGGACAGGTACCGCGCACTGGTGCTGAATAGGGATACAGGCTCTGGTTCAGAGACACCTGTTCGGTGAGGCTGCATTGGCCAGCCTCCCGATCACCAATGGCAACATAATCGATCTCGGAGCGCGCCAATGCCGCCTGACACCCGTCAAAATCGCCCTTGAGCATCGACAGTTTGGACCCGGTGAACAGCCCGGGTTCAGCGCGCAGGTCAATCGGCTTCCATGGGATATTGGCATTCCGGATCATGCCGTTTTCCGCCATGTACCAGAACGTCCCGGCGGCAGAGACGATAATCAGACAAAGAACAAGTAATATACGCATGACCAATCAACGCATCGGATGGGTTTGCGTTGCGTGCGCTTAAACTGCAGCCTTGATCCAACGGTGAACGAAGGCCAGTTTCCGCCGGGTTACGGCGCTCATGACAAAGGGGTAGACATCATACAGCCCCATCGCCCGGTTGACGTGGTTCAAAGCAATACCGAGGGACGCCGCGACACTCAGTAACGGCTCGGGCGTAGCCGCATCATAGGGATCGAAATCAGCAAGGATCGTATTGCCGTTATCGTCCTTGGTGGTCCATGAGAGCCCCGACGCTTGTGCGCTGTCAACAATATCAACCAGATGCAGAAAATGGGCAAAGGTCTCGGCCCAATCCTCATGGGGATGGGCGCTGGCATAATGGGTCAGGAACTCATGTTGACGCTCCGATGGCTCCTGGCGCGCATAATGGCGTTCGAGCGCAGCGGCATAATCCTGCTGCTCGTCCCCGAACAGATCCCGAAACTCCTCGGCAAAGCCGGGGACGGCAACCAGTCGCATATGGATATAGTGACCGAGTTCATGGCGGAAATGACCGATCATGGTCCGCAAGCGTTCATCCAGTGACTGCCGCCGGGACTCCCGGATTGCGTGATCGGCTTCGACCACATTGATGACAATCCGGCCTTCTGCATGGCCCATCATCACCTGTACCTCACCACCTGCTGTCGCCTCGCTGATCAGTTCGAAGACCGGGTCGGCGTGATTGTCCTGTGGGCCGAATATCCCGTAGCGCATGAGATTGGCCATGACCCAGCGTTTGGCCTGCTCCGCCTCGGCCCAGAGCTCCCGGTTCTTTGACACGGTGAGATCGGGAATGGTCTCCGTCGTGCGGCATGACCGGCATTGTGCATAGCCGTCATCAGCACGCCAGTTGCAGTCGATCTGTTCCCGGTTTTCACATGGGTTGACCGTATTCAGGTCAACAAATCCGCCAAGTGCCGGATCATAGGCCACCGCCTGACCACATGAGCACCCAAGATTGCGGAAATAGATCGTGCCACCGCAACCGGGACATTTAAACAGCTTCATGCTCTGATACAGCCCGTCATGACGCCGAGGCGGTCTCGATCGCAGCCACGGTCTTGATCCGGTCGATCATGGAGAAAAAGCCGTTGCGACGGTTGGCGCTCAGATGTTCCTCGAGCTGCAGCTGCCGGAATGCATCTTCCACATCGACAGCCAGCACCTGCGCCGGCGTCTTGTCGGAATAGAGCACCATCAGAACGGCAATAAGCCCCTTGACGATATGGGCGTCGCTGTCAGCCTGCAGATGGATCACGCGCTCGCCATCAATCTCACGCATTTCATGGATCATCCAGACCTGACTCATACAGCCGCGCACCTTGTTCTCGTCGGTATAGGCGGCCTCGGGCAGCGGCTCCAGCTCGCGGCCCAGATCGATGATGAATTTGTATCGCTCTTCCCAGTCGTCGAGAAATTCAAGGGTTTCGACCAGATCATTGAAATCTTCGGGCAGCGCCATGACGGGTACTCTGACAGTATGGAATAACAGGATATATTTAGCCCTTGCCGGGCGTTCTCATCTTGCAAGCTAGCGAGATCGCTGCCAAGGACAAGGGCAAGTTTTGGTTTTCCTGCCGCCAGATCGGCAAACAGGGTTTCGATCATGCATAACTACCGCAATGAAGGGCACGAGCATCCGGCATCATGGTATGCGGCCTCGGCAACGCTCGACCAGCCACGCCCGCCGATACTGGCCGACCGGACCTGCGATGTCTGTATTGTTGGCGCGGGCTATACCGGGTTATCTGCCGCCATCGACCTTGCGGCCAAGGGCTATGACGTGCTGGTGGTCGAGGCCAACCGGGTCGGTTGGGGAGCCTCGGGCCGCAATGGCGGGCAGGTGGTGCGCGGCTTCACCAAGGGACAGGACCAGATCGCGGGCTGGGTCGGCAAGGAAGACGCCGACCGGCTCTGGAACCTGTCGGTTGATGCCATGGACCTGCTGCGTGAGCGGATCGACAGCCACAACATCGATTGCGACCTCACCTGGGGCTATATTCATGCCGCAGAGAAGGAATCCCACCTCACCGATTGCCGCGAGACCTTCGAGGAATGGAGCCGGTATGGCGTCGAGGACATTTATGTCATGCGCCCGGATCAGATCAGGGAGCGGGTCGCCAGCCCGCGCTATATCGGCGGCTTCTATGATCCCGGCAGCGGCCATCTGCATCCGCTGAAGTATGCCCTCGGCCTTGCCCGTGCGGCGGAAACTGCCGGTGCGACCATCGCCGAGCATTCACAGGTCCTGACCCTTGAGGATTATGACAAGCCCGGCCCGGTAAAGGTGAAGCTGGCAACCGGTGCCACGGTGACGGCGAAGCATGTGCTGCTCGCGGGCAATGCCTATCTCAAAGGGGTGGCACAGGAGATCGAGGGCTATGTCATGCCGGTCGGCACCCATATTGTCGCCACCGAAACCCTCGACGAGAACATGGCCCGGTCGCTGATCCCGGATAACGAGGCAGTCTGCGACCTGTTCTTCGTGCTCAACTATTATCGTCGGTCACCGGACAACCGGCTGCTGTTCGGCGGGCGGGTGAGCTATTCCGGCTATGATCTGCCCGATGTGAGCAAGCATACCGCCGACAAGATGCGCCATGTGTTCCCGCAGTTGAAGGATACCGAAATTGAATACAGCTGGGGCGGCTATGTCGGCATCACAATCAAGCGGGTGCCGCATCTCGGCAAGATCGGCCCCAATACCTTTTTCGCCCATGGCTTCTCCGGTCACGGTGTTGTGTTGACCGGTATGGCCGGGCGCGTGATGGCCGAGGCGATTGCCGGTACCGCTGAACGTTTCGACCTGATGGCCAAAGTGCCGCATGCCAAATTCCCCGGCGGCCGCCTGTTCCGCACCCCGGCACTGGTACTGGCAATGACCTGGTATCGCATGCGGGATTTGCTTTGACCGACAGATCGCCGTAAAACAGGCCGCTCGTCAGCACGACACTTCCTTCCTGTCCTATTCTGGAACATATCGACCAATGACCACCGACCAAAACGTCCGTATCGAAACCGACAGCATGGGCGAACTGCCCGTTCCAACCGACCGTTATTACGGTGCCCAGACCGCCCGCTCCCTGATCAATTTCAAGATCGGTGGCGAGACCATGCCGGCCCCGCTGGTACGTGCCCTCGGTATCGTCAAGAAAGCAGCAGCCCAGACCAATATGGAACTGGGTGCGATGGACAAGAAGATCGGCAATGCGATCACCGAGGCCGCTGAAGAAGTCATCGACGGCAGCCTGCTCGATCACTTCCCGCTGGTGGTCTGGCAGACCGGCTCCGGCACCCAGTCGAACATGAATACCAACGAGGTCATCGCCAACCGGGCGATTGAGCTGCTCGGCGGCGAGCTTGGCTCCAAGGACCCGGTGCACCCGAACGACCATGTGAATATGGGTCAGTCCTCGAATGACACCTTCCCCACCGCCATGCACATTGCAGCGGTCGAGCAGGTGCATCACGAACTGATCCCGGCCCTGCAACGCCTGCATGCTGCCCTCGACAGCAAGGCGAAGGATTTCGCCGATATCATCAAGATCGGCCGCACCCACCTGCAGGATGCCACCCCGCTGACCCTCGGTCAGGAATTCTCCGGCTATGCCCGGCAGATCGAGAACGGCATCGTGCGCATTCGTGGCTGCATGCCACACCTGCTCGAACTGGCGCAGGGCGGCACCGCTGTCGGCACCGGCATTAACTCCAAACGCGGTTTCGCCGAAGGCTTCGCCGCTGCGGTTGCCGAGATCACGGCACTGCCATTCGTTACCGCACCGAACAAGTTCGAGGCACTGGCCGCCCATGACGCGCTGGTCGAGGCATCGGGCGCGCTCAACGTACTGGCTGTCTCGCTGATGAAAATCGCCAATGATATGCGCCTGCTCGGCTCCGGCCCACGCTGCGGTATCGGCGAGATTTCCCTGCCTGCCAATGAGCCGGGCTCCTCCATCATGCCGGGCAAGGTGAACCCGACCCAGTGTGAGGCGATGACCATGGTTTGCGCTCAGGTGATGGGCAACCACACCACTGTCACCGTCGCCGGTTCCAACGGCCATTTCGAACTCAACGTGTTCAAGCCGGTCATCATCTTCAACGTGCTGCAGTCGATCCGCCTGATCGCCGATGCCTGCAACAGCTTCACCGATAACTGCGTTGTCGGCATCACCGCCAATGAAGAACGGATCGGCAAGCTGATGCGCGAGAGCCTGATGCTGGTTACCGCCCTCAACCCGCATATCGGCTACGACAATGCCGCCAAGGTCGCGAAAAAGGCGTTCGAGGACAACTCGACCCTTGAGGAATCGGCTGTCGCCCTCGGCCTGATGACCGCCGAGGAGTTCAACGCGGCGATCAAACCGGAGGAAATGATCGGTCCAAGGGACTGATTTTCCAGCCCTGCCAGATAAATTTTCAGGCGGCAAAACCGCCCGTTTCTACCGCGCTGCAGCATCATAACATTGATGTTGCAGCGTTTTCTTTTTGATTAACCGAATCCTCAGGTTTCCCGGCTAATTTGCCTAAAATTGAGTCATTTGTCATTGGACGAAATCTCGGCCATATTATGACAAAAGCAGCGTATTTGATTTTAAATACACCTGCATTTTCCGGAAATACCGGAGACTGCAGATTTGGCACATGGGGCAAGAATTTTGGATGCAGTCGTAACAGCATCTGGTCAGCAAACCGAGGGAATGGCGGCAACCGCGCCATTGTCCGATGCGCGTGGCGTGAAGATTACCCAGCAGCAGCTTGAAGCGCTGATTGCAGCGCATCAGCATTTTCTGGCCAATCGTGCCGATGCGCCCCGGCTTGACCTGTGCGGACGCACTGTCACCGGCCTCGACTTCTCGCACCACAACCTGACACTCAGCGATTTTTCCCGTGCCGATCTCAGCGGCAGCAACTTCCGGGGCTGCGACATGGCCAACGCCAACCTGTTTGGCGCTGCCATGATCGACAGCAACTTCGCCAGCGCCAATCTGATCAACAGCGACCTGCGCGGCGTGGGCCTGCAGAACGCCGATCTGCGCAGTGCCAATCTGCGCGGTGCCGATCTGCGGCAGGGCATGGTCGAGGACGAGCACGGCAACCGCCACTTCGTCGGCAGCAATCTGCGCTTTGCCGATCTGCGCGGTGCCAACCTCACCGACATTCTCGCCCATGGTGCCGACCTTTCGGCCAGCGACCTGTCCAATGCCCGGCTGAATAATGCCGAGTTGAACGACTGCAACCTGCGCGCCGCCAATCTCGAGAACAGCGACCTGACCGGCACCAATCTCAGCGGCTCTAACCTGCAGGGCGTCGATCTGACCGGGGCCATCCTCGACCGCACCGACCTGACCGGGGCCGATCTGACTGCCGCGATCATGGAAGGGGCACGTATCCGCCGCACCGATCTGACCAGGGCACGGCAATCCGAGCAGCTGGTCGATATCGAAGCCGATCTGCGCTCGATTCTGCATGAGCACCAGCGCTGGATCGAAAGCCTTGGCCGTGTCGGTCGCCGGGCCGATCTCGCCCGCCATGACCTGACCGAAATCGGCCTCAATGGCGCGGAACTGTCCGCTGCCATCATGACCCTGTGCCTGCTGAAATCCGGGCGTCTCGACCGGGCCAATCTGGCCATGGCCGATCTCAGTTCCTCCAACGCACCGGAGATGAGCGCGATCAGCGCCGATCTGCGCGGCACCGTGTTCTCAGAAGCCAATCTGCGCCGCGCCCGGTTCGACCGTGCCGATTGCTCACCGCTGCAGGTAAAACGACCAGAAGGCACCCTGACCTGCGAGGCGGATTTCGCCGGTGCCAACCTGTCTGATGCCAGCTTCGCCCATGCCGATCTGCAGGGCGTCAACTTCGCCGGTACGATCCTGCGTCGCGCCAATCTGCAGGATGCCGACCTGACCGGTGCCAATCTGCGCGGGGCCGACCTCACCGGCGCGCTGTTTGATGGCATCCGTCTAGACGGGGCCGATACCACCGGTGCCATCGGCATCCCGGACGCCTATCTCGACTGATCGCTCCACGAAATTGACGGTTCAGTACTTCCCAGCATCCGGGTAGCGGGTTACTCTGGTTCGCATCCCGTGAACCGCAACAGCCTGTCACCATGCCCGGCAATCCGATCCGTAAACGCTCTGTCCGCCTGTTCGGCCATCTGACCTCGATCAGCATCGAGGAACCGTTCTGGCGCGAATTGCAGGCAATCGCCGCCGCGCGCAACATCACCATGACCGGCCTGATCGAACAGATCGACGCCGAGCGGGCGGAGAGCGAAGACCCGGAAGCCACCGGCAACCTCTCCAGTGCCCTGCGCCTCTATGTGCTGGCGCAGCTGCTGCGTGAACGCGATGAGCGGGACAGCAATCAGGACAATATGACAAGCATGGAGGCAAGCCATGGGTGATGTGGTCAACCTGCGCCAATTCAAGAAGCAAAAGGATCGGGCGGAGAAAGAGAAAACCGCCGAGGCCAACCGCCGCGACCATGGCCGAACCAAGGCCGAGAAGCAGAAGACGGAAGCGCTGCGCAAGATCGAGCAGGACCGCATCGACGGGCACAAGCTCGGCACGGATGAAACCAACAGCGATACCTAGACCGCCAGGTCAGGTGCGAAAATCGAAATCATCCGGTATCCGGTTGAATGCGATCTTGGCCCCGACATAGGGCGCGGTCTTCACGGGCATATGGCCGAAGGACACCGTATCCTGGCCGTATTTCTGGTTCAGTTGATCGAGCGCACCGGACAGTTGTTCATGCCGCCGACGCTTGCTGGCGGATGGTGCCGGTACAGGTTTGTGACCAGCCACCTGCGGCTGCTCATCTGCTGCTGTTGCGGCTGCTGGCGCGAACAGCTCGCCCTGCACCGCATCCATCGGGCTGATCCGGTGCAGCATGACCCCGACTTTTTTCAGTGCGGTATCCGGCGTGATGCCAAGCGCCAGCTCCATGCGGTCCCAGAGCCGATCCACCGCCGTGGTCAGCGCCACCACATCATGCACCGCACCGCCAAGATCCCAGCTCCCGGCCCAGCGACGGCCATCGACAAACCGGACCGACAGATCGAGCAGCCCGGCGACGCGGTTCTGGTGCCGCAAGCGGCTGCCTGCCTTCTGGGCCAGACGCCGGGCAATGGGCCGGGCATTCGCCGGAATACGGGCATCCAGCGGCAGGATATGGCTGTGGCCGACCATCTTGCCACTGCTGTTGTAATCCTCCGGCACCGGATAGCCATGCAGGCGATACCAGAGCCGCTCGCCCTCGACACTGCGCCAGATCGCCCGCAGCTGTTTCGGACTGCTGCGCCAGAGATCATCGATGGTGGCAATGCCATTATCGGCCAGCCGCCTGCCGATGCCGCCCCCGACCCCCGGCAGGTCATTGAGTTTCAGATCGTATAAACGTTGCGGCAGATCATCGGCGCGGAGCAGCACCAGACCATCGGGTTTCTGCAGTTCGGTCGCCACCTTGGCCAGAAACCGGTTCGGACCGATACCGATGGAACAGGTAATCGCCGGGCTGAAGGTCGCGAGCAGGTCACGCTTGATCGCATGGGCAATCTCGTACACCCGCTCGACCGTACCTTCATTGGCCTTCAGCGCGCAGACGAAATCATCAATGGAATAGGCCTCATAAACCGGCACATGATTTTCGATCACCTGTTTGATCTGGCGATGAATGCGGACATAGAGGTCATGCTTCGCCTCGCGAAACACGATGCCGGGACAGAGCTGGCGTGCCTCCGCCACCCGCGTGCCGGTTCTGATGCCATGGCGCTTGGCAATCCGGCAGGCGGCAATGACCGACCCCGAATTGCCCATGATCGGCACCACGGCAACCGGCCGGTCACGCAGTGCCGGTTCCAGATGCTGCTGCACACTGGCGAAAAAGCTGTTCAGATCGACATAGAGCCAGCGCGGGTCATTGACCGGATGAAACGCGGCAGTGGCATGAGGATCGGTGAACATGTGCAGTTACGGGCATAAGTTGAAACCGCCCGAACCATAACCCGATGCGCAGGACTCAACAAGAACAAAAAGCGAACAAATGCACCCTAAGCCTTGCCGAAGCCGCCACCGCCGGGGGTTTCGACGATGAACACATCGCCGGTATCCATTTCCACCGTCTGGGTGCTGGCCAGTTCCTCGACCGTGCCGTCCTTGCGACGGACCGATGTGCGACCGAGCGCACCCGGCTCACCGCCTTCAAGCCCGAATGGCGGTACCTTGCGCCGGTTCGACAGGATCGAGGCGCGCATCGGCTCAAGGAACCGCACCGCCCGAACCGTGCCATCACCGCCGTGATACTTGCCCTTGCCGCCGGAGCCATCCCGGATGGCAAAGCTCTCGAGCAGCACGGGGTAACGCAGCTCCAGCACTTCCGGGTCGGTCAGGCGGGAGTTGGTCATATGGGTATGAACACCGCTGGTACCGTTGAAGCCACGGCCATTATGCCGCCCTGCCCCGGCCCCGCCGCAGATCGTCTCGTAATACTGGTAACGGTCATTGCCGAAGGTGAAGTTGTTCATCGTCCCCTGTGCCGAGGCGAGAACGCCAAGCGCGCCGAACAGACAGTCGGTGACGCATTGGGACGTCTCCACATTCCCGGCAACTACGGCAGCCGGATGATGCGGGTTGAGCATCGAGCCTGCCGGAATACGGATGGTGATCGGTTTCAGGCAGCCGTCATTGAGCGGAATATCCGCCTCGATCAGAGAGCGGAAGACATAGAGCACTGCCGCCCGACACACCGCCGAGGGTGCATTGAAGTTGTTGTCGAGCTGATCGCTGGTGCCAGTGAAATCCACCACCGCCTGCCGGGCATCATGGTCGATGGTCACCGCTACCTGCACCTGTGCGCCATTGTCGAGATGCACCGTATGGGTGCCATACTTCAGACTGCCCAGCACCTCACGGACCAGCCGTTCGGCATTGTCCTGCACATGGCCCATATAGGCACGCACGGTGGCGAGACCGAACTGGTCAACCATCTTGCGCAACTCCGCGACGCCCTTTTCATTGGCGGCGATGTGGGCTTTCAGATCGCCGATATTCTGCTCGATATTCCGCGCCGGATATCTGGCACTGGAGAGCAGTTCCGTGACCTCATCCTCAAGGAACCGGCCCTGATCGACGAGTTGGAAGTTGTCGATCAACACGCCTTCCTCGTCGATATGCTTCGAGTGCGGTGGCATGGAACCGGGGGTCATGCCACCGATATCCGCATGGTGCCCGCGCGACGCGACATAGAACAGCAGTTCAGCCCCCTCACGGTCGAAAACCGGGGTGATGACCGTAACATCGGGTAAATGCGTGCCGCCATTATACGGATCGTTCAGCATGAACACGTCACCGGGCTTCAGGCTGTCGCCACGACGCGTGATGATCGCCTTCACACTCTCGCCCATGGAGCCGAGATGCACCGGCATATGCGGGGCATTGGCCACCAGATCGCCCTGCAGGTCGAAGACGGCGCAGGAGAAATCGAGGCGTTCCTTGATATTGACCGAATAGGCTGTGTTCTCGAGCGTCACGCCCATCTGCTCGGCGATTGACATGAACAGATTGTTGAACACCTCGAGCAGCACCGGATCGGGCCCGGCATCGGCATCACCGGACAGCGCCACCTGATCGGCGCGCGGCTGATAGCGTTTCATCACCACCGCACCGGATGGCATAATCTCCGCCTGCCAGCCCGGCTCGATCATGATGGTCGAGGTATCCTCAAGCAGGATAACAGGCCCCTTGACGGTACTGCCGACCGGCAGATCCTTGCGCTCATAGATCGTGGTATCGCGGTGCTTGTCCTGACAATACACCCCCGTCACGGTCAGCGGTGGCGGCAGCGGCAGGCCGCCCATGCGCTTGCCACCGGTCGCATCATCAACTGTCGCCGTGGTGCCGGAGGCACCGATTGCCTCGACCGCCACCATCTCGACGATCAGATCACGACCATCCATGGTGAAACCGAATTGCTGCTGGTGCAGGCTGTGGAAGTCCGCGGCCATGCCCTCGGCATCGCCAAGCGGCACAGCGAGTGATTTATCAGTGCCGGCATATTTCAGATGCAGGCGGGTCTGGACCGAGATCAGGTCCGGCGTCACACCCTGATCGCGCAATTCCTGTGTTGCCTCATCGGCCAGTGCCCTGGCCCTGTCCTCGGTGCGGGCGAGCGTATCCGCATTCAGCACACCCTCGATCGAGCCTTCACGCAGGGAGCGCAGATCGGCGAGGCCCATACCATAGGCGGAGAGCACACCGGCATAGGGGTGCAGCAACACGGTTTCGATACCGAGCGCATCGGCAACCAGACAGGCATGCTGGCCGCCAGCGCCGCCGAAGCTGTTAAGCGCATAGCCGGACACATCATGACCACGCTGCACCGATACCTGCCGGATCGCATGGGCCATGTTGTCGACGGCAATCCGCAGGAACCCGGCGGCAACCTCGACCGGCGCCCGGCGTGTACCGGTCTGCTCGGCGATTTCCTCGGCCAGCGCGACGAATTTCTTGCGCACCACCTCGGCGTCCAACGGCTCATCACCCTCGGGACCGAAAACACGCGGGAAAAAGCTGGGCTGCAGTTTGCCGAGCATGACATTGCAATCGGTAACCGTCAGCGGCCCGCCACGGCGATAGCTGGCCGGACCGGGATTGGCCCCGGCACTCTCCGGCCCGACCCGGAACCGGGCACCGTCGAAATGGCAGATCGAGCCACCACCGGCAGCAACCGTATGAATGCTCATCATTGGCGCACGCATCCGCACCCCGGCCACCGCCGTCTCAAAGGTACGCTCATAGACACCGTCATAATGAGCAACATCGGTGGAGGTCCCCCCCATATCGAAGCCGATGATCCGGTTGAAGCCATAGGCACGGGCGGTTTCCACCGCTCCGACAATACCGCCCGCCGGGCCGGACAGAATACAGTCCTTGCCCTGAAAACGGTCGGCATCAATCAGCCCGCCATTGGACTGCATGAACATCAGGCGCGGTTGTTCACCATTCTCGCGCTGCAGTTGTCCAGCTACCTGATCCACATAGCGACGCAGGATCGGCGACAGATAGGCATCGACCACCGTGGTATCGCCCCGGCCCACCAGCTTGATCAGCGCGCTGACCTCATGGCTGACCGAGACCTGATCGAACCCGGCCTCGCGGGCGATGGCGGCGGCACGCTGCTCATGATCGGGATAGCGATAGCCGTGCATGAAGACGATGGCACAGGCATTGAAGCCGTTGTCCTTGGCCGCGGCCAGACCGGCGCGCAGGGCATCCTCATCGAGCGGGGTCAGCACCTCGCCCTGTGCCGTCACCCGCTCGGGCACTTCGAGGACATCAGCGTAAAGCAGTTCCGGCAACTCAATCGCCAGATCGAAAATCCGTGGCCGCGCCTGATAGCCGAGGCGCAGGGCATCGCGGAAACCTTCCGGCACGATCAGCAGCACCCGTTCGCCCTTGCGCTCGAGCAGCGCATTGGTGCCAACGGTGGTGCCCATCTTGACCACCTCGATCTTGTCCGCCGGAATATCGGCCTCATGCTGTACCTCGAGCAGATCGGCGATCCCGCGAATGGCGGCATCCTTGTACCGCTCCGGATTTTCCGACAGCAGCTTATGGGTGGTCAGGGTGCCATCGGGTTTGCGCGCAACGATGTCGGTGAACGTGCCACCGCGATCAATCCAGAACTGCCATTTGGTCATGAGGAACCGAGAGTTGGAACCAGTGTGAAGACACCTTCACCTGTACCCGCCAAACCCGCGTAACGCAAGCGGGTCAGACGCCGCAACGCAGCATCGCGAGCCGCCTGGATCAGTATGGCAGCACGACAAAACTCAACCGGTGGTAGGCCCGCTGGGCACTGCCGATACCATCGGTTGAAGAGACGATATACTGCCCCGGATCGAGCACCATGACACAGCGATACTGGCCATCGAGCACGCCATTGGTGTTCGGGGCGGCATTGACGCAGTCGCGACCATTGACCTTGATCCCTGCTGCCGGGGGCAGGCTGATCCGTTCCTCCCCGCGCACCGGACCGATTGCGGCATCGGCAATCAGATAGCCACGCTGGCTCAGACCGAATTGCTGACTGTTCACAATCGCCTCATTTTTGGCCAATCCGGCATAATGCAGGGCCAGCGGCAGGGCAATCGGCTGCCAGACCTTGTCCTGACAGACCAGTATCTGGTTCGTGTTATCAAGCGAGATTGCCAGCGAGCGTTCCGGCGCGCACTTGGCCCCGGCAACCGCGCTGGTATTGTCCGACTGGACGGGCTTGGGCGCGGCGGCGGCCTGAACCGGCACCGGTGGTGGTTGAGGTGCTGCCTGTGGAGCAGGTGGCGGAGCAGACGTTTGGATAGACGATCCACCGGCATCATCATCAAAAAAGAAGAAACTGCTGTTGCTGCGTCTCGGCAACTGGTCGATGTCATAGGAACGGCCCAGAATACCGGACACGGAACGCTCGGCTGGATCGTTGACCGCACGGTTGCGGTCCCGGATTTCCTGACTGCGTTGCCGCTGGCGCTGGATGATGCTGCTGACCCCGCGCCCCTGGGAACCGGCCAGACGGTCTTCTGTTGTCGGCAGTTCCTCATACTCGTCCCGGCGGCTCGGAATATTGACCGCATAGCTGTTCACATAGACCCCGCCGCCCTGTCGGTAATAGGCGATCATGGCCAGATTGCCCCGCCCCAGCCGATATTCCGGCGGAAACTCGCGCAACGGGATTTCCCAGCTGCCATAGGCACCGTTCAGATGGGTGCCATCAATGGATATGCCGCCAGCCTCGGCCCCGGCGATTGATATGATCCGCCCGACCTCACTGGCCGAAAGCTCCTTGCCGCCGCTGGTAACGGTCAGCAATTCAAGGGTCGGGAGCGGTTTCTCGCCATCGGTGCGACGGATCAGCAGCCGGTAGCTCTGGTCATAGGGGTTGGGTCGCAAAACCCCGTTCTGCACCATGAAGTCGGGCACATAACCCTCAGCCGCCAGCAGCGAGGGCGGTATTTCCGTCACCCCGCCCCGACTCACCTCGGCCAGCACGGCACCAAAATTATCCCGCAGATAGCGCCGGGCCGCGTAATGCACAATCCGGTGCTGCTGGGCGGTAACGGCAGCCTTTTCGTAATTGAACTGGCTGACCTGCAATGTGGTGATGATGGCGAGACCGCTGGCGACAATACCAACGCTGAGCAGCCCCTCGATCAGGGTCAGACCGGCCTGATGGCGTCTGAATACCGGAGAATGCCGTCTCGAGAACAGCGATCTGAGAAAGGACATGGGGCGCAAGCTGTGATTGTACCGGACGCTCATAAACAGTTTCGTATCATATCCGCATCGCTGCAACAGCGCATCTTTCTGATCCGACCGGGAAAATTGCGCGTGGCCTTGGCCAGAGCGGCAAATACAGGATATGCTGACCAGTGTTCCATAAGGGGTATCCACCCGCACATTATCAGTATTGGTTTCCCATGGTTGGTTTTCTGGCAAAAGTTGCCCTCAGCGCCGGTGCTTTCGCATTGGCCGGTCCGCTCTCCTATGTTCTGAAAGCCGCCTTTGACGGGACGGTAGAAGGCGCCACCGCCCTGATCACCGGTGAAGACCCGGAGGCCGACAGCAACCCGCTCCGTGGTGCCCTGCCGATTACCGATCTGAGCACCGAAGACCAGTTGGCGTTCTTTGTCGGTGCCATTACCCTGATCGCCAAGATGACCGCCGCCGATGGTGACAGCACCTTTGATGAGGTGCGGGTATTCCGTCAGGTATTCCGCATCAATGGCGAAAACCTCGATGATGTGGCCAAGATCTTCAATGCCGCCAAGCAAAGCAGCCTCGATTACGAGGAATTTGTCGAGCAGCTGGTGGAAATCTTCGGACCGCGCCATGAAACCCTCGACGCCCTGCTCGATGCGCTGTTTGCCATTGCCTATGCCGATCATGTGCTGACCAGTTCGGAGCTTGAATTTCTGCGCTCGATCGCCACCGGCTTCGGGCTGAACAAGGTCGAGTTCGATCAGCTTTGCGCACTTAATGATGCCCGGAAAACCACCGATCCCTACATGGTTCTCGGTGTCCGCAAGGTACAGAGCACCGTGGAAATTCAGGACGAGTACCAGCGCCAGATGGCCCGTTACAGCCCTGATGAGCTGACCCGTCAGGGCCTGCCCAATGCCTTTGCCGAACTGGCGGCCCTGCGCATGGAACTGCTGACCGAGGCGATGGAGCGCATACTGACCGAGCGGGATGTGAGCGGCATGGCCGAAGGCGAGACACCAACCGCCTATTTCGAACGGGTATTCCCGATTGCCAATGCCGGGTTCAAGGGCTTTGGCGTCGGCAAGGACCCCCGTTATGCCGATGAGGCCGAACGCGAGGCATGGCGCGCCCGTAACCAGAAGCGCCGATAGGCAAGCGCCCGACGGTGCCCCCAAGCGACTATATATCCCATCCCTCGCCCAATCTGGATGACCGCCCGGATGGCACGGCAATCGACCATCTGGTGCTGCACTATACCGGTATGAAGACCGGCGCGGCGGCACTGGAGCGCCTGTGCGATCCTGACGCCAAGGTTTCGGCCCATTACCTCGTTGAGGAGGATGGCCAGATATTCCAGATGGTCGATGAGGCCAAACGCGCCTGGCATGCCGGTGTCGCCAGTTGGCGCGGTGCCCGCAATATCAATGCCCGCTCCATCGGCATTGAAATCGTCAATCCGGGCCATGAACATGGCTACCGACCGTTCCCGGCAGAGCAGATCAGCGCCGTCATCGAGCTGTGCCGGGACATCCTTGCCCACCATGACATTCCGGCTCGCAATATTGTCGGACACTCTGACATAGCACCATGGCGCAAGGAAGACCCCGGCGAACTGTTTCCATGGGCCAGCTTCGCCGCTGCCAGCATCGGCCTCTGGCCGGGGACAGGGGCATCGGCAGAAGGCATGGATGCGATCGAGGCACTGACCTCGATCGGCTATCTGACCATGGAACCGTCAAGCACGGAACTGGCGATTACCGCCTTTCAGCGCCGGTTCCGGCCTGCGCTGTTGAATGGCATTGCCGACCCGGAAACCACCGGCCTGATCCATGCCTATGCTGCGCTTTGCGGGATCGACGCTGCCTGAAAACATCGCTATGGTGCGCCACCGCCAGATGGCTGGATGATCGCATGATCGGCCTTGTTGCCGGTCCTGAGGAAAGTCCGGGCTCCACGGAAACACGGTGCCGGGTAACACCCGGCGGGGGCAACCCTAGGGAAAGTGCCACAGAAAACAAACCGCCTGCCTCGTGCGGGTCAGGGTGAAAAGGTGCGGTAAGAGCGCACCGCGACTTCAGCAATGCGGTCGGCATGGTAAACCCCACCGGGAGCAAAACCGAATAGGGATGGCCGGATGGGGCGCCTCGGCGCTGCCATCGGACGGGTTTTCGCGTCGCTATCCGGGTTGGTTGCTCGACGCAGTCAGTAATGGCTGTGCTAGATGAATGATCATCCAGAGGCAGCAATGCCTTGGACAGAACCCGGCTTACAGGCCATCTGGCGGCCTTGCCTTCCACCCGCACATCACCACCATGGGATTTTATGGGCAGACCCGATCCCATCGCGCTCTTATGAGATCAAAATAGGAACATTAAGCGAACAATACCGGTTATAATCTGAATAAATATGCATTCAATCATTTCAAAACCCGTTTTGTTCTATTCAAAGTGTTTGAATATCTACTTCAAAACCGCAGAAAAACTGCCGTATTTACTATCAGATAAGTTGACGACCCATAATTTCCCATGATATCCCAAGATATCCCGGCGAAACGGATGGCAGGGGAAGGCAGCCCTTAACTGGGCAACATCCGGATCGCAGCAACGGGACAGAATGCGGAGCAACCAGCCATAGCGGCTTTTTGGTGGGGAACGGGCTGATGGCCCTCTTTTTGGCCACACACCACAATCGGGTAGATAAGAAGGGTCGTGTATCGGTCCCGGCCCAGTTCCGCACGGCCATTGCTGGCCAGAGTTTTCAGGGCATCGTCGTGTTCCCGTCGCACAAGGCGACCGCGCTGGAGGGTTTCTCCATGGGCCAGATGGAACAGCTGTCCTCAAGCATCGACAGCTTCGACCTGTTCTCCGACGCTCATGACGATCTCGCCACCACCATGTTCGGCAGCTCCGTGCCGCTGCCATTCGACGGCGAGGGCCGGATCGTCCTGCCGAAAGAATTATGTGCCCATGCCGGCATCACCGATGCCGTTGCCTTTGTCGGTCTTGGCAAAAAGTTCCAGATCTGGGAGCCGGAAGCCTTTGCCAGACATCAGGCCGCCGCACAGGAGCGGATGCGCAAGGCCGGACAGACCGTCCCCCAATCAAAAAGTCAGGATGGTGGTCAATGAGCACAGATGCGCCACACATCCCGGTTCTGCTTGATGCCGTCCTGAGTGTGATGCCCTGTGCCGCTGATAAAGTCGTTGTTGACGGCACCTTCGGCGCAGGCGGTTACAGCCGCGCCATGCTGGCCGCCGGTGTCGGCAAACTTTATGGCATCGACCGTGACCCGAGCGTTCAGACCTTCGCCGCACCGCTTGCCGAACAGTACAAGGATCGCTTCACCCTGCTGCAGGGACCGTTCAGCGACATGGAAAGCCTGCTCGCTGCCGAACAGGTCGAGAAGGTGGACGGCATCGTCCTCGATCTAGGCGTGTCCTCGATGCAGCTCGATCAGCCGGAGCGCGGCTTTTCATTCCGCTTCGACGGTCCGCTCGACATGCGCATGGGCGATACCGGCCCGACCGCCGCCGATATCGTCAATGATCTCGAAGAAACCGAACTGGCCAACATCATCTACAACCTCGGCGAAGAGCGTCGCTCCCGTCAGGTCGCCAGCGCCATCGTCCGCGCCCGCGCTGAAAAACGTATCGAGACCACCTTTGAACTGGCTGAAATCATCCGTCCGGTCGTGCGCAAGGGCGCCAGCCGGAAGGCCGCCGAAAAGATCGATCCCGCCACCCGCACCTTCATGGCCCTGCGTCTCTATGTGAATGACGAGTTGGGTGAAGTGGAGCGGGCGCTGAGCGCTGCTGAAAAAATTTTGCAACCAAACGGCGTTCTGGCGGTTGTGTCATTTCACAGCCTCGAAGACAGGCTGGTGAAACAATTTTTCAGAAACCGCTCCACGCCCCAAGGCAGCGGCTCTCGACATCTCCCTGCTCCAATCGCCCATCCCCCCATGGGCACGCCCCCCCTCAAGGGGCAGGGAGATGTCAACTTTCTCCAGACATTCCGGTTCGACAAGGATCTCGGCGGCTCCCGCGGGATCACCGCCAATGATGCAGAGCTCGAGCACAACCCGCGCGCCCGGTCCGCCCGGCTGCGCGCGGCGATCCGCACCGATGCCCCGGCACGGGAGATGGCAGCATGAGCAACCAGAACAATATCCGGTTCAGCACCACCATGTGCACCAGCCTGATCCTCGCCGGCCTGATCGTCATTGCCGCCAGCACCATGATGACCGTCGCCCAGCGGGTCGAGAAACTGCGCGACCAGCAGGCATCACTGACCAAGGATATCGAACGCGAACGCCGGGCGCTGCACATGCTGCACGCCGAATGGGCGCATCTCAACCAGCCGGAGCGCCTGCGCGATCTGGCACTTGCCGTTACCGATCTGCGCCCGCTTGAGCCGGCGCAGCTCGTGTCGGTTACCTCACTCGCAGAAACGCTTGAGGAAATCGAACACACGCCGACTGCACCACATTGCGCGGGTCTGGAGCCACCGGCCCGCAAACCGACCGTGGACAGCAACGGCATCCTGCTTGTCACCTATGGGTTAGGAGGGGATCCCATATGAGCGCGACCATCTGCCAGAATGGCCATAACAGCATGAAACTGGACGCCATGCGCCGACATTACGGCGCCCAGCACCATGCTGAGGACCAGCTCAACAAACCACAGCTATTGCCACAGCGTGCCAGCGCCCAAGCAAAGAGCGCCAATGTGCAGGCCAAGCCTGCCATCTCCGGCATCGCCGATTTTGCCGGTCAAAAAACCCTGTCCTGCCACCGCATCGACGGCACCGACCGTCCGGCACTGCAACGGGCCCGCAAGCGCCTGATGCTGGCCGGGACCGCCTTTGCCTGCGCCATGGCCATTATCGCCGGTCGCCTCGTGGATGTGGCCCTGACCAAGAACGCGGAAGGCAACCACATCGCCTCCCCGCTGCATGGTGATTTCCGCGCCGATATTGTGGATCGCAACGGCGTGCTGATGGCAACGCAGGTTCAGACCGCTTCCCTGTTCGCCGATCCGGCCAAAGTGCTCGACCCGGCGGATACCGCGGCACAGCTGGTGCGCGTCCTGCCCGACCTGAACGCAGAGCGCCTGACCAAGCGCCTGTCCAGCGATGGTCGCTTTACCTGGATCAAGCGCCACCTGACCCCGGAACAGCACGCCGCGGTGCACCGTCTCGGTCTGCCCGGCATTGATACCCGCGAGGAAACCCGCCGGTTCTATCCGCAGGGCAACAGCTTTTCCCACCTGCTCGGCTTCACCTCGATCGACAATGAAGGCCTTGCCGGGATCGAACAGGAATTCGATACCCGCCTGACCAGTGAGAGCGAGCCGTTGAAACTGTCGGTCGATACACGGGTTCAGGATATTCTCCGCCGCAAGCTCGGCGATGCCATGCTGAAGCATCAGGCGGTGGGTGCCACCGGTCTGGTCATGGATGTGCGCACCGGTGAGGTGGTGGCCATGGCCTCCCTGCCCGATTACGATCCGATGCGTCCAGCCGAAGCCCCTGCCGACCACCGTTTCAACCGGGCGGTTCAGGGTGTTTATGAGCTTGGCTCGACCTTCAAGATTTTCACCTCGGCCATGGCGCTCGACAGCGGTCGCGTCACCATGCGCGACGGCGTCGACACCACCGACCCGATCCGCGTCGGCCGGTTCACCATTTCCGATTTCCACCCGCAATCACGCTGGCTGTCGGTGCCGGAAATCTTCATGTACTCGTCCAATATCGGTACCGCGCGCCTCGCCATGGCGGTCGGCACCGAAGGCCAGCAGAAGTTCCTCAACAACCTCGGCCTGACCCAGCGCCTGTCGGTTGAACTGCCGGAAGCGGCCAACCCGATCGTGCCGAAGACATGGCGCGATGTCAGCACCATGACCATTTCCTACGGCCACGGTATTGCGGTCACCCCGATGCACCTGACCAGCGCGGTCAGCGCCATGGTCAATGGCGGTGTCTGGAATGCGCCCACAATTCTGGCCGCAAACAGCCCCGACAACACCCACAAGCTGCCATCACATCGTGTCATTTCCGAGCAAACCTCGGCTCAGGTGCGTCAGCTGATGCGTCTGGTGGTCGAGCACGGCACCGGTGGCCGCGCCGATGCCGACGGCTATCTGGTTGGCGGCAAGACCGGCACTGCCGAGAAAGCCGTCAATGGCCGCTATGCCGAGCGTTCGCTGATCTCTTCTTTCGTTGCGGCCTTCCCGATGAATGACCCAAAATACGTCGTGTTGGCGACCCTGGATGAACCCAAGGGAACCAAAGACACATATGGCTACGCGACAGGTGGCTGGGTTGCCGCCCCGGTCGTGTCCCAGGTGATTGCCGAAATGGCACCGATCCTTGGCTTGCCGCGTGTCAACGCCGACGACCCGAAGGTCCGTCGCGCACTTGATATCCGTTTCGACGGTCCGGTCATCGAGAACGAGCCGGAGCCGACTCCACTTAGAGGAACCAGGCTTGCGTCCTACTGATGTGATGACAGCAATTGTGGATTACATACGTCGTATCGACGGTCAGGATTTTTCTGTGGAAAGCGGGGATAGTTTGCCCGAAAACACCACCGGAAGAATTACCATCGAGAGCGTCACAAGTGACAGCCGCCGGGTAACCCCCGGCGCGCTTTTTTGTGCCATTCCGGGCACCCTGACCGATGGCCGCAACTTTATCACCCAGGCCGCCGAAAAAGGCGCCAGCACCATTCTTGCCCCGACCGGCACCGACTGGCCCAGCCTCGACCAGCGTGTCACCCGTCTGGAAACCGACCAGCCACGCCGGGTTCTGGCGCTGGCCACCGCCGCCTTCTATGGCCGCCAACCGAAACACATGGCTGCCGTTACCGGCACCAGCGGCAAGACTTCAACCGCGCTGTTCACCCAGCAGCTGCTCAGCCTGTTCGGACACAAAAGCGGCAGCCTCGGCACGCTCGGCCTGCGCGCTGACGGATTCCCGGAAACCGAGGCACTGACCACCCCGGCACCGGAAGATTTGCACAAGCTGCTGGCTGAGGTCGCCGATGCCGGTATCGATTACTGCGCGATGGAAGCATCGAGCCACGGCCTCGACCAGTATCGCCTCGACGGCGTGCAGATTCAGGCGGCGGGCTTCACCAATCTGGGCCGCGACCATCTCGACTACCACGCCGATGAGGCGGAATATTTCGCTGCCAAGGCACGCCTGTTCAGTGACCTTCTGGCCAAGGACGGCACCGCGGTTATCAATGCCGACAGCAGCTATGCCCCGGCCTTGCGCGAGATTGCTGCCAAGCGCGGCATCAGCGTGGTTGATTACGGCTTTGCCGCCCGCAACCTGAAACTCCTGAAAGCAACGCCGCACACCACCAGCATCGAGCTGGACCTGTCGATCAATGGCACCGAGCGGACCATTTCCGTACCGCTAGTTGGCGCGTTTCAAGCCCATAACGTCCTGTGCGCCCTCGGCATGGCCATGGCGCTCGATCCGAGCGTGCGGATCGCGGCGGCACTGGATGCCTGCACCAAACTCAAGGGCGCGCCCGGTCGTATGGACCATGTGGCGACCCATACGAGCGGCGCCCCGATCTTTGTCGATTATGCCCATAAGCCCGATGCCCTCGAGGCCGTGCTGAAAGCGCTTCGCCCGCACACCGAAAACCGGCTGGTTGTGGTGTTCGGCTGTGGCGGCGACCGGGACAAGGGCAAGCGTCCGGTGATGGGCGAGATTGCCGAACGGCTCGCAGACCGGGTTTTTGTCACCGACGACAATCCACGCGGTGAGGACCCGGCAACAATTCGCCGCGAAATCCTCGAAAAGTGCAGAAATGCAACGGAAATCGGCGACCGGCGTGCGGCAATCGCAACAGCGATTCGCGATCTTTCGGCAGGGGACATTCTGGTTATTGCCGGAAAGGGTCACGAGACCGGACAAAAGATCGGAGACGAGATTCTACCTTTCAACGACACAACAACCGCCCAAGAACTGGCCGGGGAGCAAAGACAATGATGCGCAAAGCGCCAAGACCAGTCGTCCTCTGGACGTCCAACGAAGTAGCACAGGCTGTTCGCGGCATCTGTGAAATCTATTGGGAAGCCACCGGCGTTTCCATCGACAGTCGCACAACCAAGCGTGGCGACCTGTTCATCGCCCTCGATGGCGAGAATTTCGACGGTCACGACTTCGTTGCCGATGCCTTCGTCAAGGGCGCATCCGCTGCCATCGTCAGCCATATCCCGGATGATGTGCCTGAAGACTGGCCGCTGGTGGTTGTCGAGGACACCTATCAGGCGCTTGAGGACCTTGCCCACATCTCACGCCACCGCAATCAGGGGAAGATGATTGCGCTGACCGGTTCCGTTGGCAAAACCGGTACCAAGGAGGCGCTGCGCCTCTGCCTCGGCGCACAGGCACCGGCCTATGCCAATGAAGGCAACCTGAACAACCACATCGGCGCACCGCTCAGCCTGACCCGGATGCCGGAAGACACCTTCTACAATGTCTTCGAGCTGGGTATGAATCATGCGGGCGAGATCGAGCCGCTGTCGAAGATGGTCCAGCCGGATATCGCCATCATCACCAACGTCCATGATGTGCATATCGAATATTTCGAGAATGAAGAGGGCATCGCCGATGCCAAGGCCGAAATCTTTGCCGGTCTCGGCCCGAACGGTACTGCCATCATCAATGCCGATAACCAGCATTACGCCCGCCTTCTGGCCCATGCCAAAACCCGCGGCATCAAAAACATCCTGACCTTCGGCTCTGACCGCAGCTGCGACGCCTATGTCGTTGATGCCCAGTCCCATGCCACCTCCAGCGCGGTATCCGCCGTGGTCAATGGCGAACGCCTGATCTACAGCCTGTCCGTGCCGGGCATGCACCTTGTCATGAACAGCCTCGCGGTGCTGCTGGCCGCCTCTGCTGCCGGTGCCGACCTGCCGACCGCGGCACGGGCACTCAGCTATCTGAAGCCGATCAAGGGCCGTGGATCACGCAGCCGCGTCGCCACCCCGTTCGGCGCCTTCACCCTGATCGACGAGAGCTACAACGCCAGCCCGATCGCGGTCCGTGCCGCGATCAATGTTCTGGACCGCACCGATCCACAGCCCGGCGGTCGCCGCATGGCCGTGCTCGGCGACATGCTGGAACTGGGTGATACCGGTCCAGCGGCTCATGCTGGCCTCGCCCGCGACCTGAAACGCGCCGGGATCGAGACCGTCCATTGCTGCGGCCCGCTGATGCACCACCTCTATGAGGCACTGCCACCCCATATGCGCGGCCATTATGCGCCTGACAGTGCAACCCTCGCCCCGCTCGTTGCCAATGACGTGATGAGTGGCGATGTGGTGCTGGTCAAAGGCTCGTTCGGCAGCCGGATGAAGGCTGTAGTCGAAGAACTGACCGCCATGTCGGATGAACAGCCGATGTTCCACACCTCGACGGCAATTGCCGTCAATGATGCTTGATGGTGTCTAAAGGAGACCCAGAGACGCCATGCTATACAACCTGATCACGCCTTTTGCGGGTGATATTCCATTAGCCAACCTGTTTCGGTATCTGACTTTCCGGACCGGTGGCGCGATTATGACCGCACTCGTGATCAGCTTTGTTTTCGGACCGGCGATTATCCGCTGGCTGCGCTCGAAACAGGGCGAAGGCCAGCCGATCCGCGAGGACGGCCCGGAAACCCATTTTGTCAAAAAAGGCACCCCCACCATGGGCGGGACCATGATCCTGCTCGGGATTGCGGTCTCCACCCTGCTTTGGGTTGATCTGACCAATATCTATGCCTGGGTCGTGCTCGGCGTGACCATCGGTTACGGCATGCTCGGCTTCGTCGATGACTATCTGAAACTGACCAAGCGCAACACCAAGGGCATGCCCGGCAAGGTCAAGCTGCTCGGTCAGTTCTCCATAGCCTTCATTGCCGCGCTGATCTTCACCATGGTTACCGAAGCGCCGCTCGATACCGGTCTGGCCATTCCATTCGTCAAGGACTTCCTGCTCAATCTCGGCATCCTGTTCGTGCCCTTTGCCATGTTCGTGATTGTCGGATCGTCCAACGCCGTCAACCTGACCGACGGCCTCGACGGCCTAGCCATCGTCCCGGCGATCATCGCCGCCATGTGCTTCGGCCTGATCGCCTATCTCACTGGTAACGCGCTGTTTGCCGACTATCTGCAGATCCACCACGTTCCCGGCGTCGGCGAACTGGCGATCTTCTGCGGCGCGCTGATCGGTGCCGGTCTCGGCTTCCTCTGGTTCAACGCACCACCAGCCATGGTGTTCATGGGCGATACCGGCTCACTCGCCATTGGCGGCGCGCTCGGTTCCATCGCCGTGATCACCAAGCATGAGCTGGTACTGGCGATCATCGGCGGACTGTTCGTGCTCGAAACCGTCTCCGTGATCGTGCAGGTCGCCTCGTTCAAGCTGACCGGCAAGCGGGTATTCCGCATGGCCCCGCTGCACCACCATTTCGAGAAGAAGGGCTGGCACGAGCCAACCATCGTTATCCGGTTCTGGATCATTGCCACCATTCTGGCCTTGATCGGCCTCTCGACCCTGAAGCTGCGGTGATCGAATGATGACAACAGCACCAGACAACCATATCGCCATCAGCAGCAACCGCCCCGTCGCCGTGATGGGGCTTGCGCGTTCCGGCCTCGCCACCATCCGGGCGCTGAAACGCGGCGGCAGCGATGTTATTGCCTGGGATGACAATGCCGACCGGCGGGCCGAGGCAGAGGCACTCGGTGCCAATATCCGCGATCTGCTCGAAACCGATTTTACCGAGGTAGAGAGCCTGATCCTCGCCCCCGGCATTCCGCTGACCCACCCGGCGCCGCATCCGGTGGTAGTGAAGGCAGAGGCCGCGAATACCGAGGTGATCGGCGATATTGAGCTTCTGTACCGCGCCCAACCGGCGGCACGCCATGTGGGCATCACCGGTACCAACGGCAAATCCACCACAACCGCCCTGATCGGTCATATCCTGAACCAGCAGGCCGAGGCTGGAAAGCACGTACAAGTCGGCGGCAATATCGGTATGCCGGTGCTCGATTTCAACCTGCCCGAACCGCGCGATCCGGTGGTGCTCGAGCTGTCCTCGTATCAGCTCGACCTGACCCGTAACGCCGTGTTTTCGATTGCCTGCCTGCTCAATGTCACCCCGGACCATCTCGACCGGCATGGCGATATGGAGGGCTATATCGCCGCCAAGAAACGCATCTTCCGTCGCGGTGCCATGCCGCAGGATGCGGTGATCGGCATCGACAGCGCACCGACCGTCACCATCGCCAGCGAGCTTGAGAAAGCCGGACACTGGCGGGTTACCCGCATCAGCAGCGAAGGCCGGGTCGAGGGCGGTGTCTATGTGCTCAACGGCGTGTTGTATGACGATATTGACGGGCTGGATGAGGCGGTCTGCGACCTGATGCCGATCGAAACCCTGCCCGGTCGACACAACTGGCAGAATGCCGCTGCGGCCTATGCCTGCTGCAAGCGCCTCGGCCTTGATGCCGAAACAATCGCAACCGGTCTCGCCAGTTTTCCCGGTCTGGCCCATCGCCAGCAGATCGTTGCGCGCTACAAGCGGATCAGCTTCGTCAATGACAGCAAGGCGACCAATGCCGATGCCGCGTCCAAGGCGCTCGGCTCATACCCGCGTATTTTCTGGATTGCCGGTGGCAAGGCCAAGGATGGCGGATTGAGCGGGCTTGAGGGCCTTATGGACCGGGTACGCCATGCCTATCTGATCGGCGATGCCGCCAATGATTTCGGTGCATGGTGTGAGGGCAAATGCGCCTACACCATCTGCAAGACCATGGACAAGGCCGTGGCCGAGGCGACCGCGCTGGCCGTAAATGAGCGCAAGGAAAGCGTAGTTCTGTTGTCCCCGGCCTGTGCCAGTTTTGACCAGTTCGACAGCTTCGAGCATCGCGGCGATGTCTTTGCCGCGACGGTGACCAGTGTCATCCGCACCCGCCAGCAAATGATGGAGGCCCAGCAATGAGCGCCACCAGCATGAGCCACACCCACGGCATCCCGTCCAACCGGCAGCCGGTCAATTCACAGCTCTCCATGTGGTGGTTGACCATCGACCGCTGGCTGCTGAGCGCCCTGATCGGCCTCGCCCTGTTCGGGGTTCTGGTGATTGCCGCCGCCAGCCCGGCGGTTGCCGAGCGCATCGGCCTTGCCAGCACCCATTTCCTGAAGCGCCACCTGATCCTGCTGCTGCCGACCATGGCGATCATGATCGGCCTGTCCTTCCTCAGCCCGCGCGGAGTTCGACGCGCCGGGCTGCTGCTGTTTTTCGGCGCGCTCGCCATGCTGATCATCACCCCCTTCACCGGTGATGCGATCAAGGGTGCAACCCGCTGGGTACGGATTGCCGGGTTCTCGCTGCAGGCATCCGAATTCATGAAGCCGGCCTTTGCCATCGTGGTCGCCTGGATGTTTTCGATGCAGCAGAAGGGCGAGGGCTTCCCGGGCAATATTGTGGCCATGGGCATCTGTGTTGTGGTGGCCTCCCTGCTGCTGGTTCAGCCAGATCTCGGCCAGACCTTTGTGCTGATGAGCATTTTCGGCGTGCAGTTCTTCCTCGCCGGACTGCCGATTCTGCTGGTTGTCTGCCTCGGCGTGCTCGGGCTTGGCGGCCTTGTCGGTGCCTATTTCACCTTCCCGCATGTGCAGAGCCGGGTTGACCGGTTCCTTGATCCGTCGAGCGGCGACACCTTTCAGGTCGAGCGCTCCCTCGCCGCCTTCCGTCACGGCAGCTGGTTCGGTACCGGCCCGGCGCAAGGCGAGGTCAAGCATCAGTTGCCCGATGCCCATGCCGATTTCGCCTTCTCCGTACTTGGCGAGGAAATGGGGCTGATCGCCTGCATGCTGTTGCTGATGGTTTTCGCCTTCATCGTCATGCGCGGCTTCTACCGGGCCAGCAAACAGCCCGACCTGTTCGTGCTGCTGGCCACCTCCGGCATCCTGACCCAGTTCGGTATGCAGGCGCTGATCCATATGGGTTCTGCCCTGCACCTGATGCCGACCAAGGGTATGACCCTGCCATTCATCAGCTATGGCGGTTCCTCGCTCATCAGCCTCGGTATCGCCATGGGCTTCATGCTGGCCCTGACCCGCACCAAACGGGCCATCCCGCTGAACATCCGGTTCCAGCCAAATGACAGCGACTGGGATGCAGCCACCACCGACCGTTCGGAGGTGCGCTCATGAGCAGGAATGTGCAGCAACAACCGATCATGCTGGCCGCCGGTGGCACTGGGGGACACCTGTTCCCGGCTCAGGCGCTGGCCGAAACCCTTATCAAACGTGGCTATCGCGTGATCATGGTCACCGACCGTCGCGGCCTCAATTTCGGTGATAATCTGGCCGCGATCGAGGTCCGCCATGTTCAGGCCGCCGGGCGCAAGCCGGGCCTCAAAGGGTTGCTCCGCATGGTAGTGAAAATGGGCCTCGGCTATGCACAGGCCCATGCCATGCTGATGAAGACCGATCCGGCGATCATCGTCGGCTTCGGCGGTTATCCATCCATGCCAACGGTTCTGGCCGCCCTGCATCAGGGCCGGTCTGTCATGCTGCATGAACAGAATGCTGTCCTCGGTCGGGTCAACCGCATGTTTGCCAGCAAGGCCAAGGCCATCGCCACTGCCTTCCCGCGTCTGGAACTGTTGCCGAAAGATGCGGCAGCGCTGACCCAGACCGGCAATCCGGTACGCGCCAATATCGCCAGCCTGCACGACGAGCCATATACCGCACCGGGCGAGGATGACCCGCTGGAGGTGCTGGTGATCGGCGGCAGTCAGGGTGCCACCGTGTTCAGCGAAATTCTGCCCGCAGCGGTTGCCAAACTGCCCGATCATCTGCGCCGCCGCCTGCATATCACCCAGCAGGCTCGCCCGGCGGATATTG
Organism: Micavibrio sp. TMED2; assembly: GCA_002168225.1. NCBI lineage: Bacteria > Pseudomonadati > Bdellovibrionota > Bdellovibrionia > Bdellovibrionales > Pseudobdellovibrionaceae > Micavibrio > Micavibrio sp. TMED2. Next base: position 853,867 of record NHBH01000001.1, on the reverse strand, counting down.
AGGAAGCACGCTTCGCCTATGCGCAGATCAACCAGCGTGTCGAGCTGCAGACCTTCTTCACCGATATGCCGCAGCGCCTTGCCGCCGCACATCTGGTCATTGCAAGGGCCGGTGCTTCCACGGTATCGGAGCTGACCGCTGCCGGACGTCCGGCCATTCTGGTCCCCTATCCGCACGCAATGGACGACCACCAGCACAAGAACGCGACCCAGATGGTCGAGCAGGGTGCCGCCTGGCTGATGCCGCAGGACGGCTTTACCGCCGATGCGCTCTCGGCCCGGCTTGAGGCACTGCTGACCAATCCGCAGAAGCTGGCCGAAACTTCAGCCAATGCCCGTGCCGCAGCCCGTATCGATGCCGCCGACCGGCTGGCCGATCTGGTGCTGGCCACTGCCGGGATCGGTGCTGCGGAAAATAGTCAAGAAACCGCCGCAAAGCCGTCAAAGGATCAACCTGATCAGGCACTAATGGAGATGGCATCATGAGAGCTATTCCATCCAATATAGGTGCCCTGCACTTCGTCGGTATCGGCGGTATCGGTATGTCCGGTATTGCCGAAGTCCTGCACAACCTCGGCTACACGGTTCAGGGGTCGGATATTGCCGACAGCGCCAATGTCAAACGGCTGCGCAATCTGGGCATCGAAATCAATGTGGGTCACCGGGCGGAAAACCTCGGCGATGCCATTGCCTGTGTCATTTCCTCTGCCGTGAAGGCTGACAACCCGGAAGTGGTTGCCGCCCGTCGCGCCCGCGTGCCCGTGGTACGCCGCGCCGAGATGCTGGCCGAGCTGATGCGCCTGAAATGGTCGGTCGCCATCGGCGGCACCCATGGCAAGACCACGACCACATCACTGGTCGCAGCGGTCCTGGAAGCAGCCGATCTTGACCCGACTGTCATCAATGGCGGCATCATCAATGCCTATGGCACCAATACCCGGCTTGGTGATGGCGACTGGATGGTGGTCGAGGCGGATGAGAGCGATGGCACCTTTATCCGGCTGCCCGCCACCGCTGCGGTTGTCACCAATATTGATCCGGAACACATGGATCACTACGGCGATTTCGATACGCTGCGCCATGCCTTTGACCGGTTTATCCTGAACCTGCCCTTCTATGGTTTTGCCGCCGTCTGTATCGACCACCCGGAAGTGCAGGCGATGATCCCGCGCGTGGCTGACCGCTGGGTTGTCACCTATGGCTTCTCGCCACAGGCCGATATTCGCGGCATTGATCTGCGCAGTGATGCCAATGGCACCCGTTTTACTGTCCAGATCAGCGAGCGCGCCGGTCGTGACGGTGAGGAAGGCGAAATCCGCGACCTGTTCCTGCCGATGTATGGCGACCATAACGTCCAGAATGCCCTCGCCGCCGTTACCATTGCCCATGAGATGGGGATCGACGCCAATGCGATCCGCAAGGCCTTTACCGGCTTTGGCGGGGTCAAGCGCCGCTTTACCACCACCGGAATCGTCAACGGCATTCGCGTAATCGATGATTACGGCCATCATCCGGTCGAAATCGCCGCCGTACTGAAAGCAGCGCGTCAGGCGGTCGGCGCTGGCAATGTCATCGCCGTGGTGCAGCCGCACCGCTATACCCGCCTCGCCGATCTGTTCGAGGAATTCTGCACCTGCTTCAACGATGCCGATGCGGTGATCGTCGCCGACGTCTATGCCGCCGGTGAAGACCCGATCAAGGGCGCTGACAAGAACAGCATGGTCGAGGGCCTGCGCATGCACGGTCACCGCGATGTGCAACCGCTTAAAGATGCCGCCGCCCTGCCGCAGGTGATTGCCGGGATGGCCAAGCCGGGTGATCTCGTGGTCTGCCTCGGTGCCGGTAATATCACTGCATGGGCCAATGATCTGCCAAGCCAGCTCGAAACCCTGTTTGATGAGCCGAACGCTCAGGGGAGTGCCTCATGATGGCAGCCCAACAAACACAACAGGCGGATTGGCGCGATACCCTGCCGGAACTGCGCGGTCGGGTTAAATATGATGCCCCGATCGGTGCGATGACCTGGTTCCGGGTCGGCGGTCCAGCCGAGTTGCTGTTCCGCCCGGCGGATACCGATGATCTCGCCGCCTTCATCCGCGCCGTGCCCTCGGAAGTCCCGGTTACCGTGATCGGTGTCGCCTCGAACCTGCTGGTGCGCGATGGCGGCATTGACGGCGCGGCAATCCGGCTCGGTGGCGGTTTTGCCAACATCACCGTCGACGGCGATGTGGTCGAGGCCGGTGCCGGTGCCCTTGACCTCAATGTGGCGCTGACCAGCCGTGACGCCGGGCTGACCGGCCTTGAGTTTCTGGCTGGCATTCCCGGCACCATCGGCGGTGCCCTGCGGATGAATGCCGGTGCCTATGGCGGCGAGACGAAAGATCACCTGATCGAGGTCGAGGCCGTAACCCGCACTGGCGAGATCATCCGCGTACCGGCAGCCGAGCTTGGCCTTGCCTATCGTCACAGCGATGCCCCGGCGGACTGGATTTACACCCGCGCTTGGTTCCGTGCCACGGCGGGTGACAAGGACGCCATCGCCGCCCGGATCAGTGAAATTCAGTCGGCACGTGCACAGACCCAGCCGATCAAGTCCCGTACCGGCGGCTCCACCTTCGCCAACCCGGATGGGCACAAGGCATGGCAACTGGTCGATCAGGCCGGGTGCCGCGGTCTCAAGGTCGGCGGGGCACAGGTATCCGAACAGCACTGCAACTTCCTGATCAATACGGGCGACGCCACGGCTGCCGATATCGAGGCGCTGGGCGAGGAAGTTCGTCGCCGGGTCAGGGAAACATCAGGGATTGAGCTCCGCTGGGAAATCAAACGGATCGGCAATCCGATCCGGTCAGGAGAAAGCGCATGAAATCTATGCCGCAAAACAAGGATATCGTTGTCTTGCTCGGTGGCTGGTCTGCCGAACGTGAAGTATCGCTGGTCAGCGGCAAGGCGATTGCCGATGCACTTGAGGCACGTGGCCATAAGGTGCGCCGTGTCGATGTGACCCGTGATCTCGAAAAGCTGCTCGCCGATCTGACGCCGAAACCCGATGTTGCCTTCAACGCGCTCCACGGTCAGGGCGGCGAGGATGGCGTTATTCAGGGCGTATTGGAAATGCTAGACATTCCCTATACCCATTCCGGTATTGCCGCCTCGGCCATCGCCATGAAGAAGCCTGACAGCAAGCGCATCGCCTCTGCCGCCGGTCTCAATGTGGCGGAAGCACAGGTGCTGACCAAGGCCGAGATCATGGCCGGTGAGATCACACTCGAGGCACCTTACGTCATCAAACCGGCAGCCGAAGGGTCAAGCGTCGGCGTGTCGATCATCAAGCCGGGACAGAACGACCTCAAACTGGCGCATGGCGATGATGACACCATGTATCTGGTCGAGAAGTTCATCCCCGGTCATGAACTGACCGTCGGTGTGATGGGTGACCGCGCCCTTACCGTGACCGAGATTTTCCACGAGGAAGGCTTCTTCGACTATCTGGCGAAATATACCGCGGGCAAAGCAACACACGTGATCCCGGCCCAAATCCCGAAAGAGATCGAGACCGCCGCCATGGAACACGCGCTGGCAATCCACCGCGCCCTCGATTGCCGCGGGATCAGCCGGACCGATTTCCGCTGGGATGATACCAAGCCCGGCACCGAGGGGCTGATCTTCCTCGAGATCAATACCCAGCCCGGTTTTACCCCTGTCAGCCTCGTCCCGGAACAGGCCGATCATATCGGCATCCCGTTCGGTGAGCTGTGCGAATGGATATTGGAGGATGCCCTATGCCGCGTGTAGCCAAGACCAAATCCAAAGCGAAACAGGGTGACGGCAAGCAAGCATCCATCTGGAAACAGAATCTGGGCAACTGGTATCGCGGCCAGATCGCCCGCTGGCGTCGTCCGCTGACCATTACCGCCTTCTGCCTGCCCGTGCTCGGCGCTGTTGCCGGAGCCGGATACTGGGCAGTTGCCAGCGGCTGGGCCGCACGCACCCAGAATGCCGTCACGCATACGGTGCTGAACTGGACCGCCGATATGGGTTTTGCCGTAGCTGATGTCCGGGTTGTCGGGCGCAGTGAGGTATCGAGCGAGACCATCCTCGCGATCCTGAATGTCCGCCCCGGCGACCCGATCCTCGGTTTTGATCCGGATGAGGCTCGTTCGCAGCTTGAACGCCTGAGCTGGGTTGGTGCGGTTACCGTCCGGCGCGAACTGCCGGACCTGATCCAGATCCGGCTGGTTGAGCGCACCCCGGCTGCCCTCTGGCAGCGGCAGGGCGAGATTTCGCTGATCGATGCCGATGGCAATGTGCTCGACACCGCCGATGTGCGCGACTACCGCCATCTGCCACTGCTTGCCGGTACCGGCGCGGCCAAAAAAACCCGTGACCTGTTCGGCGTACTGGCCAGCGCGCCGGAGATTGCGGAGCGGATGGTAGCCGCTGCCTGGATCGCCGATAGACGCTGGGATATCACACTCGACAACGAAGTTGTGGTCCGGTTGCCGGAAGACGATCCAGCAGGTGCATTGACCCGGCTGATGCGAGTAAATAACGACCACGATCTCCTGACCCAGGACATCGTCAGTATTGATCTGCGTGTTGATGACCGACTGGTTGTCGAAACGCCTTCGGCTGAAGTGGCCGAGGCGATCAACCCGCAGGAAGGCATTTAGAAAATCAGGCAGGCAGAAAGCTTAAAACCATGGGGTTTTCCAGTATCAGACAAAACCGTCGGCGTCCGGCAGGCAGTATCATTACCGCCCTCGATGTAGGCTCGACCAAAATCTGCTGCTTTATCGCGCGGGTTGAGGAAGCAGGCCATCTGCGCATCATCGGCATCGGACACCATGCCTCAGCGGGCGTGAAAGCTGGTGCGGTCGTCGATATGGAAGCCGCCGCCATCGCGATCGGTCACGCGGTGCATCAGGCCGAGCGTATGGCCGGTCTCGCCATCGACAACGTGCTGGTCAACCTGTCCGGCCCCCATGCGAAGTCGCACCGCGCCGAGGTGGATATTGCCATTGCCGGTGATCAGGTCACCGAGGCCGAAATCTACCGTGCCATCGGTCAGGCCCGCGCGGTTGACCTCGGCGACGATCAGGAACTGGTTCATGCCATGCCGGTCGGCTATGCGCTCGACGGTCAGCGCGGTATCGAAGACCCGCTCGGCATGTATGGCAAGCTGCTCGGTGTCCATATCCATCTGGTCAGCGGTGCCACCGGCCCGATGCGCAACCTGACCGCCTGTATCGAACGCTCGCAACTCAATGTCGATGCCTTCTGCCTCGGTGCCTATGCCGCAGGTTTTGCCAGCCTGACCGAGGATGAAATGCGCCTCGGCGTCACCCTGATCGATATCGGCGGCGGGACCACGGACATTGCCGTGTTCGAGGATATGAGCACGGTCCATACCGATTGCCTGCCGGTTGGCGGCCTGCATATCACCAATGATCTGGCGCAAGGCCTCGGCACCGCTGTCGGCCATGCCGAGCGGATCAAGACCCTGCATGGCAGCGCCCTGCCCGCGATCGGCGATGATGAGGAACTGATCGACGTGCCGCGCCTCGGCGATGATGACGAGCTCTCAGGTCAGGAGCAGGTCTCACGCTCGCTTGTCGTCGGCATGATGCGGCCACGGCTGGAAGAGATATTCGAACTGGTGCGTGTGCGCCTTGAACGCTCCGGCGCTGACCGGTTTGGCGGTCGCCGTGTGGTCCTTACCGGCGGTTCCAGCCAGATCACCGGTATCCGTGAGCTGGCCAGCACCATGCTCGACAAACAGGTACGCCTCGGTCGCCCGAATCGACTGCTCGGTTTGGCTCCTGCAACCACTGGTCCGGGCTTCGCCACGGCTGCCGGGTTGCTCCATTACGGCCTTGAGCACCGGATTGAAACGGTACCGGAAATGACGGCCGTAGAGCCGGAAACGACATGGTATCAACGCGTTAGCCATTGGTTGCGGGAAAACTTATGACCCGGCAACCGATGCAGCAATCCCACAGCCTTACAAAACCTGTGGTTTTCCCATGCCCCGCGCGGGCGGGCATCGGTAGGTTGGACAGGATTCGGTCTGTGATTCCAGAGACATGGCCAGACATGACTGTAATCCATCCGACCATATATACTTGCCACCATGATGAGCATGGTCGCAGCCAGACAACTTAAACCCGCAGCAGCCAAGCGGAGGCTTTTATGATCAATGTAGCAGTACCTGACGATAACGGCGCGCAACTGACGCCCAAGATTTTCGTCATCGGCGTTGGTGGTGCGGGCGGCAACGCCGTCAACAACATGATCCACTCCAACCTGGAAGGCGTGAACTTCCTCGTTGGCAACACGGACGCACAGGCCCTTCAGGGCAATGATGCCGAGATCAAAGTCCAGCTTGGCCCAACCACCACCAAGGGCCTCGGCGCAGGCTCCCGCCCGGAAGTCGGTGAAGCCGCTGCTGAAGAAGCAATGCCCGAGATCATGGAGCACCTCGAAGGTGCGAACATGGTGTTCATCACCGCCGGTATGGGCGGTGGCACCGGCACCGGTGCCGGTCCGGTGATCGCCAAGGCCTGCCGCGAGGCCGGTATCCTGACGGTCGGCGTTGTTACCAAGCCATTCCAGTTCGAAGGCGCACACCGCATGCGCACCGCCGAGGCGGGCATCAAGGAACTGCAGGCCTATGTCGATACGCTGATCATCATTCCAAACCAGAACCTGTTCCGCGTTGCGAATGAGAAAACCACCTTCGCCGATGCGTTCAAGATGGCGGATGACGTCCTGCATGCCGGTGTTCGCGGTGTTACCGACCTGATGGTCATGCCGGGCCTGATCAACCTCGACTTCGCGGATATCAAGACCGTGATGCAGGAGATGGGCAAGGCGATGATGGGTACCGGCGAAGCCTCCGGCGAGCGTCGTGCTACCGAAGCCGCCGAAGCCGCGATCTCCAACCCGCTGCTCGAAGATACCTCAATGCAGGGTGCCCGCGGTATCCTGATCAACATCACCGGTGGCATGGACATGACCCTGTTCGAGGTCGATGAAGCTGCCAACCGTATCCGTCAGGAAGTTGATCCGGACGCCAACATCATCTTCGGTTCCACCTTCGATGAGCACATGGAAGGCGTCATGCGGGTTTCCGTTGTCGCCACCGGTATCGACGCTGCCGAAGGCCAGCAACCGGTTCCACTGCCGGAGCGCCGCACCGAAGCGGTCGCCAGCAAGCCGGTCGTTATGGCTGAACCAGAGCCAATGCCTGAGCCGGAACAGGAGCCGGTGATCGAGGAAGAAGAGATCGCTGCCAGCGCCCCTGCCGCTTTTGACATGGAGCCGGAACTTGAGGACGAGGAAGTCTATATCGAGCCGGAGCAGGTTGATCTTGAGGATTTGACTGCTGCTGAGGCACCGGTACATGATCTGCTCGGTATGCCAGCGCCACAACCGGAGCGTCCGGCAGCCCGCGCACCGGCTGCCCGCCCGGTCATGCAGCCACGTCCGGCCATGGCACCACAACAGGCTGCACCACAACAGCCAACTGCCCGCCCTGCACCACAGGCACAGCCTGCAGCAGAGCAACGCCCGCTGCCACAACGCCGCGACGATGCCTTTATTCCACCAGCCCCGATCGATCCCGGCTACAAGCCGGAAATCGCCCGTGAGGCCAAGCCAGACCCGTTTGCCGCTGCGGCACTCGCCAATGGTGGCCGGGGTGAGGAAAAGACCCGTCGCCGCTCTCTGCTGGACCGCGTAACCGGCCTCGTCGGTTTCGACTCAGACAGCGCTAACCACGCTGAAAACCATGACGAAAATGCAACGGCGGCATCCAATAAACGCACAGCTGGTGGTTCTCCATCACTGAGCCGCGGTGCCGGTGAGCGGCCACAACAGGCCCCTGCATCCCGTCCGGTACGCAGCGCACCAGCCGGTCGCACGGCAGCTGCAGTTGCCCAGCCGAGCCTGAATATCGCCCCGACCTCACCTGCCGAAAGCGCAGAGACGGACGAGGAAATGCTTGATATTCCAGCATTTTTGCGCCGCCAGGCGAACTAATCAACGGGCCAGACTGCATCTGATGCAGAAGCCTGAACCCACTGAAACACCCCGGTTGCCAGACCGGGGTGTTTTTCTGTGCGGCTGCGAATAGGCAATGGCACAACCATTCACAGGTTTTTCAACATGTTACATTTGGTAACAAACGTTGATTTGTTCCCTTGTGCTGCACTTGCTAAATCGGTGATCGTCAAGAAACCGAACTGAACACCAAAACTGAATAAAGGCAATTTTCCAACCGGTTACGGATCAGGCCCAGCGAAGCGCCACAGCTTACAAGCCCCCCTACAAGGCAGCACGCAGCTGATCCGCAGGAAACAACCGAAGATGAGAACATCTTGGAAGATTGTTGGCAGCAACAAAGCCGATGGAGCCAGTCTAGTGCATTACGCAAACGATACCGTCGAAGCCGTTCTTCAACGCACCCTGAAAACCAGCATTCACTGCACTGGTGTCGGGGTCCATTCCGGCAAGAAGACCGCCCTGCGGTTCCTGCCTGCCCCCGCCAATAGCGGTATCCGCTTCATCCGTACCGATGTCACCGATCGTGACAATGTCGTCCCGGCTATCTGGGACGCGGTCACCGACACCCAGCTCTGCACCGTTGTCACCAATGATGCCGGCGTTTCCGTCAGCACCGTTGAGCACGTCATGGCCGCCCTGCGCGGTTGCGGTATCGACAACCTGACCATCGAGCTTGATGGCCCGGAAGTGCCGATCATGGATGGCAGCGCCGAACCATTCGTCTTCCTCATCGACTGCGCCGGTATCGAGGTTCTCGACACCCCGCGCGACGTTATCAAGGTTCTGAAGCCGATCGAATTCGTCGATGGCGACAAAATTGCCCGTCTGCTGCCAGCCGATGGCTGCCAGTTCAGCTTCGAGATCGATTTTGCACCGCGCCTTGACGTCCAGCAGACCTATGAGCTCGACCTCGACGCCAGCGCGTTCAAGCGCTTTATCAGCCGCGCCCGCACCTTCGGCTTCCTTGAGGATGTGGACAAGCTGCGCGCCATGGGCCTCGCCCGCGGTGGCTCGCTCGAAAATGCTGTCGTCATCAGCGGCGACAAGATCATGAACAAGGGCGGCCTGCGCTACACCGACGAGTTGGTCCGTCACAAGGTTCTGGATGCCGTTGGCGACCTCTACCTTGCCGGCGCGCCGATCATTGGCCGCTATGAAGGGTTCAAGGCCGGTCACGCCATGAACAACAACCTGCTGCACGCCATGTTCGCCGATCCGACCGCCTGGATCAAAACCAGCACCGTCGATCTCGGCCTTGATGCCGCCAGTGCCGACCTAGCCGGTTGGCAGGGTCAGTCACAGGTTGCCCGCATCGCCTGATTGCCGCTCAGGCACTGATTTAAGGGTCAGGCGTGGCCTTCGGACGATAGCCGATAATCATATATTGCCGTGTGGTGATCTCGCGCATTGCGCCGGGCATCAAAACGCTTAGAATGCGCGGCAACGCTATATTCCTGTGAAGAGTACGCGCATCATGACTGCCCCTATCGGCTCCTGTTCCGGCAACCGTTTTCGTCCCATACTGCTGGGTCTGGCTCTTGTCCTGTCTCTGGCCGCCTGTTCGAGTGATGACGAGGGCGTCGCCTATGTCGAGCGCCCGGCCGAGGAAATCTACAACACCGCCGCCAATGCGCTCGATTCCGGACGCTATCAGGAAGCCGCACAGCAATTCGACGAGGTGGAACGCCAGCACCCCTATTCCGAATGGGCGACACGCGCCCAGCTGATGGCCGGTTACGCCTATTATCAGGACCTCGACTACGATCAGGCGATCCTGGCGCTGGAGCGCTTTATCCAGCTGCAGCCGGGGCATAAGGATATCGCCTATGCCTATTACCTGCGCGCGCTGTCCTATTACGAACAGATCACCGATGTTAAGCGTGATCAGGCCGTGACTCAGCAAGCCATGGACGGCCTACGTCAGGTGTTCACCCGCTTCCCGGAGAGCAAATACGCCCGCGATGCCCGCTTGAAATTCGAGCTGACCGAGGATCACCTCGCCGGCAAGGAAATGAGCATCGGTCGCTATTACCAGAAGCGTGGCCAATATCAGGCTGCGATCAATCGCTATCGCCGGGTGGTCGATGAGTTCCAGACCACCAGCCACGTGCCCGAAGCGCTGCACCGCCTGACCGAATCATACCTGGCTTTGGGCGTTGTTCCCGAGGCGCAGGCCGCTGCCGCCGTACTTGGCTACAATTTCCCGGGCAGCGACTGGTATGAGGACAGCTACGCATTGCTCGCCGAGGAAGGCTATGAGCCGGTTCGCCCGGAGAAGGGCTGGATGGCCCGTATGATGGACAAGGTCGCCAACGCATTTTGATCGGCCCCGCCGGACAAATACCGCTATAATTCCGGGACAGTTTCCCCGAACCCGCGACGCCGCAATGCTCGTCTCCCTGACCATTCAGAATATCGTTCTGATCGACAAGCTGACCATCGAGTTGGCGGGTGGCCTCTGCGCGCTGACCGGGGAGACCGGGGCGGGCAAGTCGATCCTGCTTGATGCCCTTGGCCTCGCCCTCGGTGCCCGCGCCAATGCCGGTCTGATCCGCGCAGGAGAGGCACAGGCATCGGTCAGCGCGGTTATTGATGCCTCGGCCCTGCCCGGTCTGCAGCAATCCCTCAGCGAGCTTGAAATCGACACTGGCGAGGATCTGATCCTGCGCCGGGTCATCACCCGTGACGGGCGCAGCCGCGCCTTCGTCAACGACCAGCCGGTCAGTATCGGTACCCTGAAGGATATCGGCGCGCATCTGGTCGAGATACACGGCCAGTTCGAGACACAGGGGCTGCTCGATACCGCTGCCCATGCCCAGCTGCTCGACAGCTTCGGCGGCCTGCTTGATACCCGCAAGGCGGTTGCCGACGCCTGGGATAACTGGCAACAGGCCGAAAAAGCCCGCCAGAGCCTCGCCGAGGAGATCGACCGCGCCCGCGCCGAGGAAGACTATCTCCGCCATGCCCTTGGCGAGCTGGATGAGCTGAACCCGGAAGCCGGTGAAGAGGATGCCCTCGCCGCGCGCCGCACCCAGCTCATGCACCGCGAGAAGGTGATGTCGGCCCTTGCTACCGCCGCCAGCGAACTCGGCGGCGAACAGGGTGGCGTCAGGCTGCTGTCATCGGGCCGACGCACCCTTGAGCGCATCGCCGACAAGATGGGCGATGCCTATGACAGGATACTGGAGCCGCTCGACCGGGCACAGTCGGAACTCGATGAAGCCGTCGCCATTCTGGAGACTGTGCTGGCAGAACTTGACCATGACCCGCGCGGGCTTGAGGAAATCGAGGACCGGCTGTTTTCGCTCCGCCAACTGGCGCGCAAGCACAATGTCTCGCCGGATGATCTCGCCGCCCTGCGCAACGGTTTTGCCGAGAAACTGTCGATGATCGACGACCAGAGCGCCCATCTGGACAAGGCCGCCCGCGCCTCGACCGCTGCCCGGCAGGCCTATATCGACGCCGCAGCGATCCTGCGCGAGGGCCGGGAACATGCGGCGGAGAGCCTCGATCAGGCCGTAATGACCGAGCTAACGCCGCTGAAGCTGGGCCGCGCGGTCTTTGTCACCAACCTGACCCGGCTGGAAGAAGACAACTGGACCTCTACCGGCACCGAACGCGTCCGCTTTACCGTCGCCACCAACCCCGGCCAGACACCGGGGCCGATCGACAAAATTGCCTCGGGCGGTGAGCTTGCCCGCTTCATGCTGGCGCTGAAGGTGGCGCTGCGCCGGGTCAATGCCGTGCCGACACTGGTGTTCGACGAGGTTGATGCCGGTATCGGCGGGGCGGTGGCCGATGCGGTAGGCGAACGGCTTGCCCGGCTCGGTCAGGATGTACAGGTTCTGGTGGTCACCCACTCACCGCAGGTTGCCGCGCGCGCCGGTCATCACTGGCAGATCGCCAAATCGGAAGCCGCCGACGGCCTGCCCGCCACCGCCATCACCCGGCTTGACGACAAGGCACGGCGGGAGGAGATTGCCCGGATGCTGTCCGGCGCCGAGATTTCCGATGAAGCCCGCGCCGCCGCTGAAAAGCTGCTTGTCAGTCCTACATAACACACCACACTGAACCGACTGTCCGACAATTATGAAACATGATGTCGTTGATCCAACTAAGGATTTCAGCACTGACAACCTGACCGCCGATGAAGCGGCAGCGGCGCTTGAAGCATTGGCCAAGACCATTGCGGAGCATGACCGCGCCTATCATCAGGAGGATGCGCCGACCATCAGCGACGCCGATTACGATCTGCTGCGTCGTCGGAACGAGGCGATCGAACAGGCATTCCCGCTGCTGGTCCGGGCGGACAGCCCGTCACGCAGCGTCGGGGCAAAACCGGCTTCCGGCTTCAAAAAGGTCCGGCATCAGGTCTCCATGCTGTCGCTGGCCAATGCCTTCAGCGAAGAGGATGTGGCCGACTTCCTCAAAACCGTGCGCCGGTTCTTTGACCTGCCCGAGGATGCCGAGGTGCCGGTACTGGCGGAGGTCAAGATCGACGGCCTCTCCTGCTCCCTGCGCTATGAGCAGGGCAAGCTGGTACAGGCTGCCACCCGTGGTGATGGGCAGGAGGGAGAGGATATTACCGCCAATGTCCGCACCATTGATGATGCCTATATTCCCAAGACGCTGCAGGGCGATTACCCGGATATTCTGGAAATCCGCGGCGAGGTCTATATGGACCGCAGCGAGTTTCTGGCCCTCAACCAGCGCCGGGAAGAGGCCGGTGAGCCGCCCTTTGCCAATCCGCGCAATGCCGCTGCCGGATCTCTGCGCCAGCTTGACCCGAAAATCACCGCCGAGCGCAAACTCCGCTTCTTCGGCTATGGCTGGGGCGTGATCAGCGAACCGGCAAAGGAGTTGTTCGGCACCCAGACCGGTGCCCGCGAACGGATTGCGGGCTGGGGCTTTCCGCTGAACCGGCCCGAACGGCTCTGCCGCACGGTTACGGAGCTGATGGCCTTCTACGAACATGTGCAGGCGGAACGGCCCGGCCTGCCCTTCGACATTGACGGCATTGTCTACAAGCTGGACAGCCTTGATTATCAGGACCGCATGGGCTTTGTCAGCCGCGCACCGCGCTGGGCCATCGCCCACAAGCTGCCTGCCGAACAGGCCCAGACCATATTGGAAAAGATCGATATTCAGGTGGGGCGCACCGGCGCCCTGACACCGGTCGCCCATCTGCAGCCGGTCACCGTCGGCGGGGTCGTGGTGTCCCGTGCCACCCTGCATAATGAGGACGAGATTGAGCGCAAGGATGTGCGGGTCGGCGATACGGTGGTGATCCAGCGTGCCGGGGATGTCATCCCGCAGGTACTGCATGCGATCCCGGAGAAGCGCCCGGCTGACAGCCAGCCATTCGTCTTTCCCGATACCTGCCCGATCTGCGGCAGCCATGCCATTCGTGAGGCCAGTGAGGTCGTACGCCGCTGCACCGGCGGCCTGATCTGTGCGGCACAGGCGGTTGAGCGCATCCGCCACTTCGTCAGCCGTGATGCCTTCGATATCGAGGGTTTTGGTGCCAAGATCGTCCAGCAGTTCTGGGACGATGAACTGGTGCGCAGCCCGGTCGACATCTTCAAGCTACGGGATAAGGACAGCCAGAGCCTGACGCCACTGCGCAACAAGGAAGGCTGGGGCGCCACCTCGGCCACCAAGCTGTTCGATGCCATTGATGAGCGCCGGAATATCGAGCTGGACCGGTTTATCTATGCCCTCGGCATTCGCCAGATTGGCCAGACCACATCCCGGCTGCTGGCCCGGCATTTCGGTCGCTTCGATGCCTTGCGACAGGCGATGATCGAGGCACAGGACCGCGAGAGCGATGCCTATAACGACCTGATCAATATCGACAAGATCGGTCAATCCATGGCCGATGACCTGATCGGATTTTTCGCCGAGGAACAGAACGAGCAACTGCTCGACGCCCTGCTGGCCGAACTGCAGGTGCAGGAATTTACGCTGGAGGTCGATGACAGCTCCGCCGTTTCCGGCAAGACCGTGGTATTTACCGGCACGCTCGAAACCATGTCACGGGCAGAAGCCAAGGTGCAGGCGGAGAAGCTGGGAGCCAAGGTGGCAGGCTCGGTCTCCAAGAAAACCGATTACGTGGTCGCCGGTGCCGATGCCGGATCAAAACTGACCAAGGCCCGCGATCTCGGCGTCACGGTATTGAGCGAAGCCGATTGGCAGGCCTTGGCCAGCGGTTAGCGGTTATTGGCAGGCTCAGGCAATCACAGCCGAAGAAACGGCATCGATTGATGTGACACCAATCAAGGTCAGGCTGTCGCCACCACCGAAGTCGAGCACCAGACTGCCATTAATCTCTGTCGCAACGGCTGTATCCAGCGTCAGGTTCATGAGTGACAGGCTGTCAGGATTGCTGAAATCGGAGATCGTATCCGCACCGAAGCCGAGACCGAAAACGAACTGATCCGGCCCATTGCCACCGATCAGCAGGTCATTGCCAATGTCACCGGACAGCACATCAGAGCCGACATTGCCGAACAGCACATCATCACCGGCACCACCGGAGAGGTAGTCGGTTGCCTGCCCACCGAACAGGGTATCGGCACCATTGCCGCCATTGATAACGTCAGTGGACATGTTGCCGTAGAGAACGTCATCGCCGTCCTGCCCCAGAACCGTATCATCCTGCTGGCCACCATAGAGCGTGTCATTGTCATCATTACCGAACAGCTGGTCCTGATTCTGGTTGCCATAGATCACATCGGTACCGCTGCCGCCATAGATGGTATCCAGCCCGCTGCCACCGAAAATTGTGTCATTACCGGCAAAAGCAGTAACCAGATCCTCACCGGCATCAGCAAGAATCTGATCATCCCCAACCGTCCCTTCGATCATGTCGTTGCCAGCCGTGCCAAGTATGACACCGGGCAATGGCACAGGACCCGGCGTTGTACCGACCAAACCGGGCACAAAGGCAATGGTGGCAGTTGCAGAGGCATCCCCACTGAAGATGAAGTCACCGGCACTCAGCGTCGCCACGCTTGCGCCATTCACTGTCAGCGCCTGCGCATCATTGGCCATGATGGTAACCGCATTGGCACCGCTGGTGCTGATGACCAGTTGGCTGAGATCGGTAATGCCGAGATTGGAAACATCAATCCGGTCAATGCCAACTTCAAAGTCACCGATTGTATCGAGCGAACCCGAGGTCGGGGTGAACAGGAAGACATCGGCACCCGTACCGCCAAACAGCATCTCATCTGATCCGGGACCGCCCTGCAGCGTGTCATCGCCATCCTCACCCAATACCAGCGCTGCGCCATAGCCAACCAACACGTCGCCATCAGCCCCACCATAGAGGGTATCGTTACTACCGATGAGGGTATCCGCCCCGGCATAGCCATAGATCGTATCAGCCGTGCCAATAACGGTATTGGTAATCAGGTCAGCGGAGGTGGTTCCTTGAATAGACATGTGGGGGGATTTCCTTTTTGCCGGGGACATGGTTGTCAGGGCGAATGGGGCATACGGGTGATGTCAGCCGTAATATCTCATGCATCTGCACAACCGCCTCAGCAGCCAAAGGTTCCCAAACCACTCTCCCCATCTCCGGCGAATCGTTTATCGGTTTCAGCCAAATTCGCGCAGTTTCCCTATCCATCAGACCGCGTTCCGTGCCGTCAATTTCAATAACAGCCTGATTTTCCAGTGCTCTTGATTTGCCATACTTGTCCGCGCTGGTGTGTTGCTGAACTGGTCCGGTATCGTATGGCAACAGTTCTCATGATCGCTGCTGGAATACGCATGACCCAAGACACGCGCCCCCTCACTGCCATCTGCCGCCTGCCTATCCTGTTCGGGCTGCTCATCGCCATGCCGTTTCTGGCAGCCTGCGAACCGGATACCGGAAGCGCAATCGGCGAACGCGCGCGCATCGTCTCGGACAAGGATCCGACCGGCGAGAAACTGAATGAAGAAATCTACAGCACGCCAAGCCGTCTGGTCGCCTCGATCCAGACCCTGACCGGGGCCAAGCTCTATGATTTCCAGCTGGAAGAACTGGTCAAGATCGATGCCGCGCTGTCCGACAGCTTCAACCGCATCTCGCTCGCCTATCTCCACGACCTCTCGATCATCACCGGCGTCGAGAAGCAAAAGCTGGAGCCACTGCGCCAGCAGTTTGATACCCAGACCGTATCGGTCGACCAGACCGTGCTGTTCCCCTTCGTCGAGGCCAAGCGCCATCGCCGGTTGTCCGAGGACCAGAAGGAACTGATCCGCCGTCTAGACAGCCAGCGTCGCCTCGACATGACCCATCTGCGCAATAAATACGCCCAGCAGGTCTCGGCGATTACCGGCCTGCCGATGCCCGATGTGGCCGGTGTTCTGGTCCGGGAATTCTGATTAACCGGTTATTCTTTCCTGAAAGCGGTCTAGCCTGTCGTCCTGTTGATTGACGATATGCAGTGGGTGCGGTAGCACCAGCAACCATAATGACCAAGCCGCTCGACCAGATGATTGCCGATTTCTTCAGGGAGTTTCCTGCCCTGAAGCCGACCACGCATATCATCAACCCGACCCGCAAGGGCGCATTCGAGGCAGCAAACCGCTGGATCAGCACGCGGCTGAAGGATGAGGGCCTCGATGGCCGCGCCATGCAGCGGGTCTGGAGCGGCACGCATCGGCATATCCGTGAGGGCGTCCCCCATTATTATGGCGTACCCGGCCTCCGGGATAAGCGCCTCGCCGCGAATATCATCAATCCGGTCTGTTACCCGCTGACATGGGCGGATCGGGTCGAGCGGCAGGTGAGCGATTACCGCGAACAACACTGGGCACGCCCGGACATGCAGGCATTCGAGGCACTCGACCACGCCTATGGGGTGTATACTTTCCATCACGAAACCGGCCATGCGATTGAGCACAGCCTGCCGAAAATGCTGAGTAAGCGCCCATCACGGCATACGGCAACGACAACCGCACTGAAGGCACTGCAGAGCGAGACCTTTGCCGATATTCGTGGCAGCCTCGGCCTGATCCATGAGCTGCCGGCAGCGGATGCGATCGAAACCATGCGGCGGCTCGCGCATCTGCGCAGCATCGCCGCCATCCATCACGGCGATACCGAGCATCTGACCACCCGCGGTTTCCGCACGGTGGTTGGCCGCCTTGCCAGACATCAGGAGCTGGAAGCATGGCAGAAACCTGGGCAGGCCGGGGCACAGGCGCTGATGCAGGACCTGCCGGAGATCAGCTTTACCGCCGACAATATGGAGAGCCTTGCCAGCCTCAACCGGGCGATCATGCCCGGCGACACCTTCTCCGCCGAGACAGCCCTCGCCACGGTCAGCGGCATCGGGGAGAGCACGCCCGACCCGGCGGTTTATGAACTGGCCCGCGATTATGTCGAGGCGGTTGCCGCGCTTGTCCCCGCCGACCGGTATGAGGCATCCAGCCTGACGCTGGCCCGGCTAAACCTGCGCCGCAACCCGATCGCCAAGGCGGTGGATGCCGCCCAGCCGCGGATTGAAACACTCGCGGCACAGGCGCGGCAGGCACTTGTCCCCACCAATGACGCCAAACCGGCACCGGGCACAAAACCGGCACCGCCCCTACGCCGCGCCGGTCTGTAAGTCTCTATTCCACGGCCTTTACCGCAGCGGATACTGAAATACGTTGTCTCACCTGAACGTTGAGCCAGGCGAGGGCGGCCAGTATCAGGCCGAGGCCGAGGAAGGAAACCACCCGCAACAGGCCATCCAATCCCGCCATGTCGATCAGGAATGCCTTGGCAAGGGTCAGGCCGACGCCAACCACGGCGATCCTGTAAAGTTCCGGCGAGCGACGGAAAAAGGTCAGCAGCAGCAAAACCGCTGAGGTGAGGATCATCAGCAGGGTATAGCTGTAGAGTTCCGGATTGGTGGTACCCGGTACCGACAGGATATCGCCGCGCCAGAAACGCCGGATTTCCAGCACCACATACAACCCGCCAAACGCGGCCATCAACCATGCCAAAAGTAATTTCGCTTCGGGCTTCAGGGCCGATGACTGCCGCCCGAACAGGTACAGCAGGCCCCCGAACAGCAGTGCTGGCAGGCCATAGGCAACAAGCAGGGTATCGGCAACCAGCGGGCCGAACACAATCTCATCCGGATCCCGGAGCGGGCTGAGCACCAGCATGGCCACCGTGAACGCCAAAGCGCTGGCCACACCGAATATACCGCAAAGACCGACCCGCACCTGACGGACAAACCCGGTCGAGACCTGCAGGCGGTAATACTGCACTGCTGCCGAGAGCAGACAGATCATCGCCAAGAGCGATGCGCCCCAATGGCTGGCAATATCGTTATCCAAAGCGCGCAGCAGCAGGATGATGCCGAGCACGAATGGCAGGCTGAGCACTGCAGAGTCGATCATGGTCCGGGCGGCAATCCGCTCACGCCCCCGGATATAATGCCATGAGGCGGCGAGCAACCCGATTGATCCGCCATAGACAGCCAGCAGCTCAACCAGCGGCGCATCCAGCGCCCAGAGAACGCCCGGCGTGATGATGAGGCGGCTGGAGACCAGCACCACGCCGACCTGAACAAAGATTGTCAGCAGAGGAAGGTCGAACCGACGGTCGATCAGGACGGCAACCAGCACCATCAGCGCCATGGCAATGGTCAGGGCCACCGATGTCAGGGTCACAACCAGCGCGAAACCGAGCATGGTGAGTGCCGCCAGCGCTGCAAGCGAGACGCGCATCTTGTCCGCGCCGTCAATCCGCGCGAGGCGTTCGGCAAACAGGGTCATCATGGCCGCAATCGCAATGCCGACCAGCCCCCAGCCCTCTGCGCCCAGCACCTGCTGTGGCTCCCAGAATATTTCGAGCAGGACCAGCGTAACCGGTGCATAAAGCGCCAGACCAAATCCCCAATGCACATCGAACGAGCCGCGAATACGCGCCCGGTAAAATGCCAGTACCGACCCGGCAACACCGAAGGCAACGAGGGCGAGCAGGGCCACCAGCGCATCCGATGACATGGCAACGCCCGTGTTGTCCTCGATATAGTCATGGAGCGAGCCACCCGATACCGCCTGCATCACCAGAATAGCGAAGAACAGCAGCGGCGGGATCAGGTTCATATCCGTCAGCGCCCGCGCGTCCCTAAGCCAGACAACAGAAGCCAGCTGCATCAATCCGAGAACAACCAGCACCGTTACCATTTCGGTCAGCCCGCGATCGACCAGAGCGACGGCCAACACCACGCCATAGCTGGCAACGGTCGCAACGGCGGCAATCAGGGTGGTGGCGTGCGGCATGGAACGGTTTTTACCCCACAGCGCCTCGCTCAACATGATCCCGGCATGATCCGGCCAGAGCTTGCGGTTCGGGATAATGATCGCGCCGAGCGCCACAATCAGGGCAAAGGCGATGAAATGAACGTCAGCGTCATGGGCCAGAAACAGCATGCTGGCGGCAGCATAGGTAAAAGCCAGCGCCAGAGCCGATGGCCAGAGCCACTGCTTGACCGTATCAACCAGCAGCCCGGTCAGGGCGATCAGGGCAAAGTAATAGAAGAACTGGTCGACGCTCTCGCTCTCGCCACCGACGATGAAGGGGGCGAGGGTCGCGCCCAGCAGGCCGATGACGGTCAGAACCGGACCATAGAGCCAGCCCATCACCACCGTCGCAACCGACAATCCGGCGAGCAGCGTGAAGGCCATCTCGGCCCCGATCAGGCCATAGAGATGCCGCGCGCCGAGAATGGCGACAAAGATGACAACGATTCCCGCCCCCGACAGGGTCGATGGCAGATAGGCGGTATGGCTCGGCGCATCATCACCAACCCGGCGGCGCAGGAAATCACCTGCGCCAATCAGCGCCAGACCGAGCGCAACCGCACAGGCCACGCGCATTTCAGGGGTCAGCAACCCGCGCTCGATGCCGTAATGGATCAGGAAGATACCGGCAAGCGACAGACAGATGGCTGATACCGCGTAAAACCAGTTCTCACGCAGCCAGTCACCAAACCGTTCGGACAGATCAGGTGCCGTTGTAACCGGAGAAGTCGTTACCGGGGCCTGCTCATAGGCAGCTTGCGCCGGTGCCGGAATATCCAGCGGTTCATCCCGTACGGCGTCAGCTACGGTTTCCGGCAAGTCATCAACGCTGTTCGGAACACTGTCGGATTCCGCCTTCCGTTCACCGGCAGACGGGGTTTGTGACCATGGCTTTGGCCCCCAGAGATCATCGCCGGAGACCACAAACCGGCGCAGATTGCTTACGGTATCTTCCAGTTCACGGGTTTTCGCACTCAGGCGATTGACCTGTACCAGCAGATAGATAAAGCCGCCGATAACGGCGAGAACGGCCAAGGCTTCCATGCGACAAACCAACCCTCAGACAAAAAGCCATGACACTCTGTGCACCAATGGCCCGGCAATCAATGGCGGGGCGGCGAGCGGCACTCACTCACGAGCCGTCTTGCCCCCCTACAAATGCGAAACGGGGCAGAATGATTCTGCCCCGTTTCGGATAATCGTTACGTCCGGCGTTATTCCATCGCCTTGACGATGTCCTCACACATCTTCTTGGCATCGGCCAGAAGCATCATGGTGTTGTCGGCAAAGAACAGCGGGTTATCGACCCCGGCATAACCGGAACCCATGGACCGCTTGACGAACAGCACGGTCTTGGCCTTCTCCACATCCAGTACGGGCATACCGTAGATCGGTGAAGAAGTATCGGTTTTCGCCGCCGGGTTGGTGACGTCATTAGCGCCGATCACAAAGGCCACATCGGCCTGCGCAAAGTCGCGGTTGATGTCTTCCAGCTCGAACACCTCGTCATACGGCACGTTGGCTTCCGCCAGCAGCACGTTCATGTGACCAGGCATACGACCGGCAACCGGGTGAATGGCGTAGGACACGTCAACGCCCTCGGCCTTCAGCATATCGGCCATTTCCCGCAGGGTGTGCTGGGCCTGTGCCACCGCCATGCCGTAACCAGGCACGATGATGACCTTGCCGGCATTCTTCATGATGAAAGCGGCATCATCGGCCGACCCGGCCTTGAAGCTGCGCTCACCCATGTCAGCGGCGGCGCCACCAGCGGCATCACCGCCGAAGCCACCGAGAATGACGTTGAAGAACGACCGGTTCATGCCCTTACACATGATATAAGACAGGATCGCACCGGATGACCCGACCAGCGCCCCGACGATAATCAGCAGGGTATTGCCGAGGGTGAAGCCGATACCCGCTGCTGCCCAGCCGGAATAGCTGTTCAGCATGGAGACCACCACCGGCATATCGGCACCACCGATCGGAATGATCAGCAGGATGCCAAGCGCCAGCGAGACCAGAATGATCAGCCAGAAAGCAGCGGTGGAATTGCTGCCCGCCATCCAGATAATCAGCAGGGCCAGCAGAACACCAAGCGCGGCGTTGAGCGGGTGCTGCATCGGGAAGCTGACCGGCTTGCCGGAGACGATGCCCTGCAATTTGCCGAAGGCAATGATCGAGCCGGTGAAGGTAATCGCACCGATTGCGGTACCGAGCGCCATTTCGATCAGGCTCGACCCGGCAATGTCGCCGCGCGTACCGATACCATAGGCTTCGGGTGCATAGAATGCGGCCATGGCAACGCAGACCGCGGCCAGACCGACGAGAGAGTGGAACCCGGCCACCAGCTGCGGCAGGGCGGTCATGTCGATCTTCTTGGCGATCAGGGTACCAATGGCGCCACCAATAGCGATGCCGAGAATGATCATCCAATAGGACAGAACGCCCGGCAGCATGAGGGTCGTGACAATCGCCACAACCATACCGGCGATACCGAACTGGTTACCGCGACGGGCAGTTTCCGGGTGGGACAAGCCGCGAATGGCCAGAATGAACAGGACCGACGCGACGATATAGGCAAAGCCTGCAAAAGTATCCATGAGTGCTGCCCTACCCTATCGCTGTTTTTTCTTGAACATCGACAGCATTCGCTGGGTCACGATGAACCCGCCGAAGATGTTGATCGAGGCCAGAATGACCGCAAAGAACCCCATGACCTTGGCAAAGCTCATGCCCTCGGGACCGGCAGCGATCAGTGCGCCGACGATGATGACCGAGGAAATGGCGTTGGTGACGGCCATCAATGGCGAGTGCAGTGCCGGGGTAACCGACCAGACCACGTAATAGCCGACGAAACAGGCCAGTACGAGTACCGTCAGGGCGGTGATGAAGAACCCGTCACCATGACCGGCGGCGGCAGCGTCAAGGCCGCTATGGGCCATGGAACTGACATGGGCCTCGATATCCATGAGGCGCGCCTGAGCCGCCTCCAGCGCATTGCGCACGATCTCGAGCTCACCGGTGGTATCAAACCCGTTTTCGCCGAGGCCTGATGGAATATTCTGTTGTTGGCTCATTATTTCGTCTCCCCGTCAGCGGGTTTATCAGTCGCCGTATCTGCTGGTTTTGCAGCAGGCTTGGCCGCCGGTTTTTTGGCCGCAGGCTTGCGTGCCGCGGGCTTCTTGGCCGGTGCGGCAGCAGCTTTGGCTGCTGGCTTGGCGGCTTTGGCATCCTTGAACTGCTCATGGACAACGGCCCCGTCGAGGGTCAGCAATGTGCCCGCAACGATCTCGTCCTCACGATTGATGTTCAGCGACTTGCCGTCTTCCGACAGCAGCAGCGACAGCAGGTTGAGCAGGTTCTTGGCAAACAGGTTTGACGCATCGGCAGCAAGGCGTGACGGCACGTTGTTGTGGCCGACAATCTTGACGCCATTGGCCGTCTCGACAATCTCACCGGGCTTGGAGCCCTCACAGTTGCCGCCCTGTTCAACCGCCAGATCGATAATCACCGAACCCGGCTTCATATCATCAACCATCGCCTTGGTGATCAGGGTCGGGGCCGCACGGCCCGGGATCAGGGCGGTACAGATGGCAATATCGGTCTTCTTCAGCGTTTCATGGACCTTCTCGGCCTGACGCTTCTTGAAGTCCTCGCCCGCTTCCTTGGCGTAACCGCCAGCGGTTTCCATATCCTCCATGCCGTCGACCATCAGGAAGCTGGCACCAAGGCTCTCCACCTGCTCCTTTGCCGCCATGCGAACGTCAGAAGCGGTAACGACAGCGCCCAGACGGCGCGCGGTGGCGATCGCCTGCAGACCGGCAACACCGGCACCCATGATCAGAACGCGGGCCGGGGCAACGGTGCCCGCAGCGGTCATCATCATCGGGAACGCACGGCCATATTCGGCTGCGGCATCAAGCACGGCCTTGTAACCGGCGAGGTTTGACTGGGATGACAGCACATCCATGGACTGCGCCCGGGTAATCCGTGGCACCAGTTCCAGCGCCATGGCGGTCACACCGGCCTTGGCATAGGCAGCAATGTCATCAGGGGACTGATAGGGGTTGATCGTGGCGATCAGCAGCGCCCCCTTGGGGATCAGCGCCAGTTCATCCAGATCACCGTCGCGGAGCGGCTTCTGTACCTTGAGGACAATATCAGCACCCTTGTAGAGGGCTTTCGGGTCCTTCTCGATCTTCGCGCCTGCGGCTTCATACTGGGCATCGGTCACCGACGCCTTCAGACCGGCACCGGTCTCGATCACAACATCGAGCCCCTTGCCGACCAGTTTTTTCACCGTATCGGGCGACGCAGCCACACGCCGCTCGAATGGGCGCCGTTCCAACGGCACTACCAATTTCATCTTGGTCATCTCCCGGTTGCTTGAATGACCACCACGCCGGACGACGCGGTACCATTGATTATTTGTCAGGTGTACGAACCCCACGAGGGGTCGCACCCATGCCCCATGGTGATTCGCACAAGACAGCCCCCATGGCAACAACGCTTTCGGGATCAATCAATAAAATCGGGGAAGACAGGCGTACGCCAGAGACGTACACATACACAAATAGCAAAATCGCAGCCGCAAACGGCAAAATCGCAGCCGATCAGGCAGCCTGAACCGGCGGCAGGTCATTGCGGGCAAGCAACTCGGTCTGACGCTGCTTCAGCTTGTCCTCATCGAAATCGGCGATGACAGTCTGGAACAGCTCGTACCAGTTGATATTGGCGCGCAGGTGCAGGAACACCGAGCCGAGGCCAATGGCGGCACGGTCCATGAAGACGAATTCCCGTGGCACCTCAACCCCGCCGACCTCACGCAGGGCCATATGCACCTTGCGCGCGGTCTCCCGGCCATACATGCCGGAATTGGTTTCCTCGATCAGCCGGGTGCGGTCCTCAAGGATCGGGGCATAGATGAAGTTGGCCCAGATATTGAGAACGTCGATCAGGTCCTTGCTCAGATTGTTGAAGCCCCATGTCTCATAGGCATGGACCGCCAGCGCCTGATCGTCGGTGCGCAGGGCATTGTAGAGATCAATGACACCGCGCACGAAATGTGACGGGAACACACGGACACAGCCGAAATCGAGCAGGTTGATCGAGCCGTCCTCGCGCACCTGATAATTGCCCAGATGCGGGTCACCATGGATCAGGCCGTAATTATAAAACGGCGTGTACCAGGTGTAGAACATGTTCATCGCCAGCAGATTGCGATGTTCCTCATGACTGTCGACATAGTTGAGGATGCCTTCACCCTCGAGCCAGCTCATCGTCAGCAGCCGTTTGGTGGTCAGGTCATTATCAACCGCCGGTACGTGCACCCGATCATCGCCGGTGAAGATATCGCGGTACATGGCCATATGCTTGGCCTCGCGTTCGTAATCCAGCTCTTCACGCAAGCGCTCGGAAATCTCCGCATGGATCTGCTTGGTCGAAATCGCCTTATCCGAGCGCTCGAACAGGTTCATGATCAACTTCAACTGGCGCAAATCCGCCTCGATTGCCGATTGCATATCCGGGTACTGGAGCTTGCAGGCCAGCTGCGCACCGTCGAGGGAAATCGCGCGATGCACCTGTCCGAGCGATGCGGCGGCACAGGCCTCTTTCTCGAAACTCTCGAACCGCTTCTGCCAGCCGGGACCGAGTTCGCTCGCCATACGGCGCTTGACGAAGGGCCAGCCCATCGACGGGGCGTTCGACTGCAGCTGTGACAGCTCCTTCACATATTCCTTCGGCACGGCATCCGGGATGGTCGCCAGCAGTTGCGCCACCTTCATCAACGGGCCCTTCAACCCGCCAAGGGCTGCCCGCAGATCCTCGGCCGCCTTCTCGCGCTCGACCTTGATGCCGAGATAACGCTCACCAGCCGCGCGCGCGGCGATACCGCCCATGGCGCCGGATACCTTTGCGTATCGGGATAATCGTCCGGCCAGGTTATTGTCTTCGCGGTCACTCATTCCGGCAGCGCTCACAATCACGGTATTCCCAGCCATCCAGACAGGCCGGGGAGGTGTTCTTCACAACATAGGGTACTGGTCACCCAACAACCAGTTCCAGATGGCAAAATTTTGTCGCAGGGACAACGAGATACTTTGATCGTGACCGATTGGGTGCGATGCTAGGCGAAATGCCGGATCGGCAGGACAGTCATGCAGTAAACTCATTCTTGGCTTTCGCCCGGAACCGCGACAAACTGAAGGTGTCTCAGATATTGGCTACCCTCACCGCATGGTGAGGCGTTGCGGGTAACAGGATCATGCGTCAGGTCTTTCCGAGCGGCCATCGGCTGCACCAGCCCTCACCCATGGACCGTATGATGGGTTTCTTCCGTCGCGGCGATGCGCGCACACATGTGTTCCAGCTCGGGCTGAGCGGCATGATACTGGTCGGCAGCACCACGCCGACCGCGCTGAAATCGACGATCCGCGACCGAGAATTGCCGATCCACAAGCCGGAGCCGGAAACCGGCGGCAATGCCAGCCCGCCCGACGACCGCATTCGCATCGCCCACGAGCTGACCGCAGGTGGCAAACCGCTGACTTTCGCCCCGGCGGTGAAGACCGAGACAGTCCCGGTTGAAGCCGTCCTGAACGAGCCCGAAACCATCAAACCGGTTGTACCGGAAGTGATCGAACCCGTTGAGGTGGTTGAGGTAATCGATGCCGTTGAGACGGGCGCCCCTTCAGCCACCGCCGGGCCGTTCCGGGACGGCATGAAGACCAGCTTCAGTAATGCGCCAGTGATTACCGAGGAAATGGCCGAGGCGATGAACATCGCCTATGACCGACTGCGCAGCTATCCGATCACCAAGAATGCCGCCATCGCCTGGACCCTGCACGGACTGCATGAGAGTCAGGGCGGCACGATCCTGCGCGAGAAGGGCAAGGGCGATGGCGTCGGCTTTTTTCAGTTCTCGATCTGGAATGGCAATGGCGCCGGCAGCGAGATCAGCGAACTGCCGAAGCGCGGCACGGATCGCAACTGGGAACGCGGCGACTTCATGACCGTGGATGAGGGCGGCACCGCCCCCGACCGAGCCAGCGCGATTATCAGTTCCGTCGATGCGCTGGTGCAGAGCCTGCACGCCCAGCAACATTACCAGTCGCTTTATCGTGCTTCCGGTCGTCACCAGACCACCATTTCCCGGCTGGCTAAACTGTCCACCGGCAGCTTCATCCGCCCCGGCGTGTCATGGAGCGGTCGGAGCAACGGCATCACCAAGACCTATGACCAGAACAAAAAGGCGATTGAAGCCAATATCGCCAGCTTCGAGGCGGAGCGGCAGCGCGATGCCCTGTTGCCCGGTGCCATACCGGTGCCGATACCGGTGCGTCGCCCGGACAATCTCGCTGAAGCATCAGTGGAAGCGCTGGTTTCCACCGGCAAGCATCCTGCCGAACGCGGGCCAGCCATGCCGCGCTGACATAGCGCAAGATATGGCGTATACACTTTCTTGATGATCCGACAATGATACAGTCAGCAAGCAATTCAAAGGGCTGATCCAGAGGAACCGGACCAATGGCAAAACGCAGCTTTTCATTCACCCGTCACGATGGTCGCACCACCCGTGTGTTCATGAGTGGCCCTGATCTGATTGCGCCATCACCGGCTGAAAGTCTTGGCCGCTTCGCCCAGAAAAATGGCCGCCGCGCCGGTGTTGGCCTTGCCATTGCCGGTGTCGCCAGCTTCTTTGCCTTCAATGGTCCGAAGCGCGAGGAAGGCCCAGCCATCGAAACCGGCATCGAAACCAATATTGGCACCCAGCTGCGCACGCCGGAAGTTGTCGCCGGTGATGGTCTGGCCGGTATCGAGACCGTTACCGAGGACCGCACCCTCCGTGCCCCGCGCGTCGCACCACTGCTCGCTGAACCGGCTGAGATCAACCGCGACCTGCCAGTGATCGCGCCCCCGCCTGTACTGGCAGATGCCGAAAATGGTCCGTTCCGTCAGGGCATGCGGACCGGCTTCAACAACAATCCGGTGTTGACCGGGGCAATGGCCGAAAACATGAATATCGCTTTCACCCAGTTCCGCAGCCACGGCTTTACCGAGCAGGCTTCCCTCGCCTTCACCCTGCAGGGCGTGGATGAGAGCCTCGCCGGTACCACCCTGAACGGCACCGGTGATTCCGTCGGCTATTTCCAGTTCTCCAAATGGGATGGCAATGGTGTCGGCGCGGAAATTGCCGCCCTTGCCAAGCCGGGTGCTGATCGCAACTGGGGACCGGCAGATTTCACAGGCGCTGACAGCGCCACCGCCATTCGCAATGCGGCTGATGCCACAGCACAGCTACTGGCCGAAGCCCCCGATTATGCCGGGTTGAATACGCTGGTCCGTGACCCGGATGCGAGTGCTGCCGATCTGGCCCGCGCCACGACCCGCGACTTCATGCGCCCAACCGGCACGGTTGCCGACCGCATGGCCGAGATTGCCACCACGCTTGAGCGCAATCAGGTGGCCCTGCGCAGCAATATCGATGCCCAGACACCGGCGGCGGCCAGCCTTGCCGACCGCCCGCTCGATCGACGCGCAACGCCCTAACCGCCGCTGTGTCCGGCTAATCTGGCTGGCCGGTTAATCAGGCTGCCAGTTAAATCAGGCGACTTCTTCCAACTCATCAATCATGCCGGAAATGATGTCGAGACCGCGCGTCCAGAACGCCGGGTCCGTGGCATCAAGCCCGAACGGTGCCAGCAATTCCTTGTGGCGCTTGGTACCACCGGCGGCAAGCATCTCCAGATACCGCTCGGCAAAGCCGTCATTGGCATCCTGATAGACGGCATAGAGCGCATTCACCAGACAGTCACCGAAGGCATAGGCGTAGACATAGAACGGTGAGTGGATGAAGTGCGGGATGTAGGACCAGAAGTGCTTGTACTCATCCTCGAAATGCATCGCCGGGCCGAGGCTCTCGGTCTGCACATCCATCCAGATTTTGCCGAGCTCGTCAGCAGTCAGTTCCTGCTCGCGCCGTGCCTCATGCACACGCTTCTCGAAATTGAAGAAGGCGATCTGGCGCACGACGGTATTGAGCATGTCCTCGACCTTGCCCGCCAGCAGGATGCGGCGCGCCTTCGGGTCGGTTTCGGCATCGAGCAGTGAGCGGAAGGTCAGCATCTCACCGAAGACGCTGGCGGTTTCAGCCAGTGTCAGTGGTGTTGAGGCCTGCAGATGCCCCTGACCACCCGCCAGCACCTGATGCACGCCGTGACCCAGCTCATGGGCCAGCGTCATCACATCACGCACCTTGCCATGATAGTTCAGCAGCAGATACGGGTGG
Organism: Micavibrio sp. TMED2; assembly: GCA_002168225.1. NCBI lineage: Bacteria > Pseudomonadati > Bdellovibrionota > Bdellovibrionia > Bdellovibrionales > Pseudobdellovibrionaceae > Micavibrio > Micavibrio sp. TMED2. The sequence continues at coordinate 825,211 of NHBH01000001.1, read as the reverse complement.
GCGCTCGGCACGGTCGGGTGCGCAAAGGCACCGGGAGACTTGCCCGCGCGCGGTGGCACATCGATCCAGTCGTTATCGAAGAACTTCTGGCCGACACTGGCGAGATCGGGTGAAAACCGGCCATAGGCGTCGAGCACGATCTTCTTGGCTTCCGGCCAGCTGATCTTGCGGTCGATGTCATCGGGCAGCGGCGCGTTGCGGTCCCAGTAATTCAGCTTGTCGCCACCGAGCCATTTCGCCTTCATCGCGTAATAGCGGTGCGACAGGCGCGGATATGAGGCCGTGACAGCATCATTGAGCGCCTCAACTACCTCATCCTCAACATAGTTGCCGAGATTGCGCGCCGATACCGGTGTCGGATAGTTGCGCCAGCTGTCGTCGATCTGTTTGTCCTTGGCCAGAACATTGGTGATCAGGGTAAAGGTCTTGATGTTGTCGCCAAACACCTTGCCCACCGACTTCGCCGCATCCTTGCGCTTCGCACCGTCGGTATCGCTCATCAGGTTGAGAATTTCGCTCGAGGTCAGCTCCTCGCCGCGGAACGGGAAGCGCAGACCGGCAACAGTCTCATCAAACAGACGGTTCCAGGCAGAGCGGCCAACCACATGGCGCTCATGCAGCAGGCGCTCCAGCTCATCATCGAGCTGGTGCGGGCGGAACACGCGGACATCGCGCAGCCAGCTCTCATAGGCCTTGAGATCGGCATCGGCCAGTTTCTTGCCCATGCTGTCATCACTGATCTTGTTGATCTCCAGCGTAAAGAACAGCAGCGGCGTCGATATTTTGGTGATCCGGTCCTGCATGGAGGAGAAGAAACGACCGATTTCCGGATCGCTCATGTCACCGGCATAGGTCAGATGGGCAAAGCTCATGATCCGGGACAGCACCTCGTCGATGCGCTCATATTCGCGGATCGCTTCGGCCAGTTCGGCACCGGTCAGCTTGTCGATCCGGCCCTTGTACTGCTCGTGGAATGCCTTCGCTGCTGCATCCATGGCCTCAAGATCTTTCTTGAGTTCCGGGCCATCGGTGGAGGGGTAGAGATCAGCCAGATCCCAGACGGGCAGGTCCTGATCGCCCTTGGGGGCGGCGGCAATGCCGTCAGGGGTGTTGGGGATCGAATGGCGGCGGGCAAGGGAAGCGCTGTTCGGCAGAAGCATCGGATGATCTCAATCGGCAGGTGTTAATCAGACATGGTTGATAAAACCATACTGTAAACACCTAGGCGCTCAACAGTCATTCTACCAGTCCGAAACGTTCCTTTATGCCGTTCAGTTGAAAATCACTGGGGCGGCCGATGCCGTGAACCAACACTTCGCCCCATGCCGCCGGTTCAAACCCGTCACGGTCCAGTGCCTCGAGGCACGGCTCCAGACGGTCGATGGCGACACTGAGTACGCAATAGATTTCCGACCCCGCCAGATCATGACCGGACAGGATGAAAACCGTCCGGTCATCGCGGGCGACAATCTTCTGGCGGATCGTCAGTTTCATAACAGAACCTTAGCCGAGCTTGGCTGTCTTCCGTGGTGCATCACCATCCTGCTTGGGCGGTGCAGGTGGTGCCGCGCCATAGGCATGCAGATCATCGCGGCTGACGGCATCATTGTCACGCAGCCCCATGGCCCGTTGCGTGGCATGGGCATCGTGGCGGAATGCGGCCTTCAGACGTTCACCACGCTCTTTCATGTTATCCCGCACACCCATGATCAGGTCACGAACAACGTGGCAGAGAGCGCCTGGACGCTTGATAACCATACCGATCAACTCACCAAGCGGTGCCTTGCGGAACTTGATGTCACCGGCTTTGGCATAGGTGTCGGCAACCGTACGCAGACGCTTGGCACCAACTGCCTTGGCAAAGGGTTCGGGATTGTGATGCGGGTGAACCACCTGAATTTCTTCCCGCAGCATCTTGATGAAATCCTGATTGGCAGCACCGGCCGGATAGGATTTCACAAATGCTTCGGCGGCACGCAATGACATTGGCATGGTGCGGAAGGTTTCGCCCCGTGCCTCTTTCAGGGTGCGCAGCAGGTCGATCATCTTGATTGATTCAGGACCGGAGGCATCGAGTACCTGATGCTTTGCAGCATCGCTCTCGACCAGCCGGGCGGCCTTGGCCACGTCACGGACATGGATCGGCTGCATCCGGGTCTGGCCCTTCCCGAGGATCGGTACGATCGGCATGGCGGCGATGTCATCCATGGACATCTTGTGGCCCCAGCTCTCGGCAGAATAGACAATATCCGGGCGAACAATGGTCCAGTTCAGATCGCGCTTGCCCTGGATGTAGTCATCGGCCTGACGCTTGGACGAGCCATAACCGACCTTGCCGGCATAGGACTTGCCGGCAACGGCGGATGACATCTGGATAAAGCGGCCAACTCCTGCCTTCCCGGCACCCTCGGCGAGGGCAACGGCGGCATGGAAGTTTACCGTCTCGAAGCTGGATTTGCGTTCGAGGTTTTCTTCAAAGATACCGGCATTGTTGATGACGGCATCGACCTCATGGGCCCGGATGACAGCGCGCCAGAAATTCGGACGGTTGACCTTCGGGTCGGTAAAATCCGCCTTGATCCAGCTGACGCGTGGATCATCGGATTTGCGGGTTCGGGAGGAAGTGGCGACAACGTCATGGCCACGTTTCAATAGCTCACGCATGAGCTCGCGGCCAATAAAGCCGCTTGCACCGGTCAATAGAACTTTCATGTCAGATGAACTTCGGTTGTTGCTGTTCGGTCCGTTGGCGGAGGCGGTGTGGCCGCGCCCAGTACAGTGTCCGTCCATACTTCAGCCCGTTTATTCTCATCGGGCGGTTCCGGAACGCTCACCGGGGCAGTCGCATCGTCCCGTCAGCACATTCACACCCTGCGCCTGTTCGATGAAAAAGGAAACATATTGCAGTGCGAAAGATTTATGACGGAAATGTTTCAGCTTTCGACTTCGCAATTTTTTTTCCAAATGCTGCACTGCTTCGATGGAATTATTGCGTTTTGCATAAAGCCCAACCGGTTTTCTCGCCAAAAAGGTCAGCACCCATTACCTTAATGCAGATGTGACATTCATGAGTTGCATGCGAAATCAGACAGCAAAGACACCTGAACAAGGGTGCAGACGTCGTTTTTGGGAGAAAATTTATGGCCGATTTGGTGTTAAACCGGACAATCAGCCTCGACGATAAATATACGCTCGATACCGGTCGTGCCTATATGACCGGCACACAGGCACTGGTGCGCCTGCCGATGCTGCAGCGGCAACGCGATGCGGCAGCCGGGCTTGATACCGCCTGTTTTATCTCCGGCTATCGCGGCTCCCCGCTCGGCGCGCTCGACCAGCAGCTCTGGCAGGCGGGCAAGCATCTGGCCCATAACCACATCCACTTCCAGCCGGGGCTGAATGAAGACCTCGCCGCCACTTCGGTCTGGGGCAGCCAGCAGGTCGGACTGTTCCCCGGCGCGAAGCACGACGGCGTATTCGGCATCTGGTACGGCAAAGGGCCGGGGGTTGACCGCTCCGGCGATGTACTGAAACACGCCAATGCCGCCGGAACCGCCAAACATGGCGGCGTGCTGGCCCTTGCTGGCGACGACCATGCCTGCAAATCCTCGACCTTCCCGCACCAGTCGGAACAGGCCTTCATGGCCGCGATGATCCCGGTGCTGAACCCGGCCAGCGTGCAGGAGTTCATCGATCTCGGCCTGATGGGTATCGCCATGTCGCGCTATGCCGGTTTGTGGGTCGGTTTCAAGACCCTTGCCGATACCGTGGACAGCTCTGCCTCGGTGCTGATTGATCCGCGCGCGGTAGAGATCAATGCCCCGCTCGATTTCGATCTGCCGCCGGGCGGCCTCAATATCCGCTGGCCCGATCCGCCACCGGGACAGGAAGTGCGTCTGATCGACTACAAGCTGCCAGCCGCCCTCGCCTTCGCCCGTGCCAACAAGATCGACAAGGTGGTTTTCCAATCAGACAAACCACGGATCGGTATTGTCTCGACCGGCAAGTCGGTGGTGGAAATCCGCCAAGCCCTGAATGACCTGAATATCGACGAGGACCGGGCCAAATCTCTCGGCCTGTCGCTTTACAAGGTCGGCATGGTCTGGCCGCTGGAAACCGAGGGCGTCAAGGCCTTTGCCGCAAAGCACGAGGAGCTGCTGCTGATCGAGGAAAAGCGCGGCATCATTGAGCCACAGATCAAGGAAGCGCTCTATCACCTGCCTGCCGATCAGCGCCCGCGCATTGTCGGCAAAAAGGATGAGACCGGCAAACCACTGATCAAGTCCACTTACGAGCTGAGTCAGGTCGAGCTGGCGAGTGCAATCCTGAACCGCCTTGGCGATACCGCCCCGGCCGATGCCCGCGAACGGCTGGCCAATATGCAGAAACAGGAGAACATGCGCAAAAACCCGGCCAAGCTGGAGCGCGTGCCGTATTTCTGTTCCGGCTGCCCGCACAATACCTCGACCAATGTGCCGGAAGGCAGCCGCGCCATGGCCGGTATCGGCTGTCACTATATGGCGGTCTGGATGGATCGGCGCACCGATACCTTCACCCAGATGGGTGGCGAGGGCGTGCCATGGATCGGCCAGGCAGCCTTCACCGATACACAGCATGTCTTTGCCAATCTCGGCGATGGCACCTTCTATCACTCCGGCTCGCTCGCCATCCGGGCAGCGATCGCGGCGAAGGTCAATATCACTTACAAACTGCTCTACAATGATGCGGTTGCCATGACCGGCGGTCAGCCGGTCGATGCCCGCGACCAGAGCATTACCGTGTCGCAGATCCTGAAAATGCTGATGGCCGAAGGCGTTGACCGCATTGACGTGGTGACCGAAGATCTCGACCGCTATAATGGTGTCAGCCTGCCGAACTTCACCGGCCTGCATCACCGCAATGATCTGGACAAGGTCCAGCGCGAGTTGCGTGAAACCGGCGGCGTCTCGATCCTGCTCTACGACCAGACCTGCGCCAGTGAGAAACGCCGCCGTCGCAAGCGTGGCCTGATGCCCGATCCAGACAAACGGGTGATCATCAATGAGCTTGTCTGTGAGGGCTGTGGCGATTGTAGTGAGAAATCGAACTGCCTGTCGGTCGTGCCGGTGGAAACCGAATACGGACGCAAGCGCAAGATCGACCAGTCGACCTGTAACAAGGATTATTCCTGCGTCAACGGCTTCTGCCCGAGCTTCGTCAGCGTCAGCGGCGCACAGCTGCGCAAGCCGAACAGCGGCATTACCGGAACCACTGGCCCGCAACCGGTCATTGATCTGCCGGAGCCAACCCTGCCCAATCTGGAGCGCGACTATTCCATTCTGGTTACCGGCGTTGGTGGTACCGGGATCGTGACCGTCGGCGCGCTGCTCGGCATGGCCGCCCATATCGAGGGCAAGGGCGTATCTGTGCTCGATCAGGCCGGTCTCGCCCAGAAGGGTGGCCCGGTGATCAGCCATCTGCGGTTTTCCAAATCGCCGGACCATGTCCTTGGCTCACGTATCCCGAGTGCCGGGGCCGATCTGATCCTCGGCTGTGACCTGCTGGTTGCTGCCGGTGGCGAGGCACGGGCCAAGGTCGATCCGGGCCGCACCCATGCGGTTGTCAACGCCCACCGGACCATCACCGGCCAGTTCACCAAGAACCCGGACCTGAAAATTCCGGGTGAGGCCATGCTCGGCGACATTGCCGCACTGGTCGGTGACGGCAAGCTGTTCTCGATCGACGGCACCGAAATCGCCACCCGAATGATGGGCAACTCCATCGCCACCAATCTGTTCATGCTCGGCATCGCCTATCAGAAGGGGCTGGTGCCGGTATCCTCCGAGGCAATCCTGCAGGCGATCAAGCTGAACGGCGTTGCGGTCGGCATGAATACCGATGCCTTCATGTGGGGCCGTCGCGCGGCACAGGACCCGGATGCGATCCGCAAGGTCATGGAGCAGCGCCGGGCCGCCGCCCGGGCGCAACTCGGCGTTACCGCCAACAAACCGCGCCACCGCGTGCTCTCAACCTCCACGGACGAGATCATCGCGCGCCGGGTCGAAGAACTCACCGCCTATCAGGATGCCGCCTATGCCAAACGCTACAAGGCTCTGACCGAACGGGTACAGAAAGCCGAGGCCAAGCTCGGTGCCGATTTCACCCAGTTGACCGAAGCTGTCGCCCGCTATGCCTACAAGCTGATGGCCTATAAGGACGAATATGAGGTGGCACGGCTCTATACCGATGGCCGGTTCCTGAGCCAGCTCAAGGAGCGCTTTGAGGGCGATATCAAACTCACCTTCCACCTCGCCCCGCCGATGCTGGCGGATCGGGATGAACGTACTGGCGAACTGAAGAAACAGGAGTTCGGCCCTTGGATGCTAAAAGCCTTCGGCCTGCTCAAGCATTTCCGCAAGTTCCGCGGCACCGCACTCGATCCATTCGGGCGCACCGAGGAACGCAAGCTGGAGCGCAAGCTGATCGCCGACTACTTCACGACCATCGATGGCTTGCTGGCGACACTGGATGCAGCCAACCATCATATCGCGGTCGACATTGCCCGGGTGCCGGAACATATCCGCGGCTTCGGCCATGTGAAGGAGCGGCATCTCAAGCAGGCCAAGGCGCGGGAGGCTGAATTGCTGGCCAGTTACAGCAATCCGGAGCCACAGCGCACTGCCGCCGAATAGGCGCCGAATAACCACCACTCATGGATCGATCAAGCAGGTGTGAACAAGCCCCTGCTTGCAATGACTGCTCAGCATACCAACCTGTAACGCAAGCGTTTTTACCCTACGTTACAAGGTGTTATCATGACTGCAGAGACCCTCATTGCCACAGATGCGCCTGCATCCCGGCAACCCCAAGCCCGTTCGGCCAGTCCGTTTCAGGGCTTTTACAACTACACCCTACCCCATGATTATTTCGGTTTTCTGGCACCTCTCGGTTATCGGGCGCCCGACGAGACCATGGGCTTGCTGCGCCCATGGCTGCGTGAGCAGCAGAAGGTCATCACTGACCGACCGATCCGTATTCTGGATTTCTTCTCCGGCTATGGTGCCAATGGCCTGATGCTGCGCACCGGCTATTCGATCCCGGAGATCAGCACCCTCTATGCCGAGGGCGAGCTGTCGACCCATGATTTTGCCAAACACCGGGCGTTCTTTGCCGAACAGCCGATCGGGCCGGATCAGGTGGAGCTGTATGGTCTCGACATCGCGCCCAATGCGCTGGCCTATGCCAAGGCAACCAATGTCTATCAGCAGGTGTTTGACGATAATCTGCTGGAAGGGCCGCCATCAGCGGCATTGGCGCAAGCCGTACATAATGCCGACATCATCATTGAATCCGGCGGCCATCACGAGATTTCCGCCCCGATCATTGATGGGCTGCTTGGTGCTGCCAATCCGGCCCGGCGTCCGCCGCTGATCCTCAGCGTTGCCCGTGACTTCGATTTCCAGCCGATTGCCGAAGTGCTGGACCGGCATGATTACCGGTTCAGGATCGCCAAGCCCGACTTCATGCTGCGACGGTTTGCCGATGACGCCGAACGCGCACGCCGTCAGGCACGCAACCTCGAACTGGGCCAGCCGGTCGGCGGACCATTGGGGGATAACGTTCGTTACGCCAATCTGTACTGGGTCGAACCGGCAGAAACTCAAGCGCGATAACGCTTGTTATGCCGGCTGCATACCGATGGCCGCCAGGTAGAGATCGAGCAGTTGTTCCTGCTCTTCGCGATCCTGGCGGTCCATTTTGCGCAGTTTTACTACCTGACGCATGACCTTGGTGTCGAAACCGACGGCTTTTGCCTCGGCATAGATTTCGCGCACATCAGCGCCAATCGCGGCCTTTTCCTCCTCTAGACGCTCAATGCGCTCGATAAAGGATTTCAGCCGGTCACCAGCGACGCCACCAACATTTGAGGTCTGGGGTTCGTTGCTCTGGTCAATAGCGGCTTCTGACATGGTGCACACTCCATAGGCGCAAGAGGATTGTTCGGGACCGTCTGGATGGCGGATTGATGCGCCCGAGTCAAGCTGGCTGACCGACGCACCCCGCTATCTTCTGGGGGCAGGCTGTTGATAGTTTGGGCAGGGTTCTAACCGCGCCAGAAACCGGGCAACAGGACAACCGCCACCGCCATCAGCTCAAGCCGCCCGAGCAGCATACCGAAAATCAGCAGCCATTTGGCGACATCCGGCAGAGAGGAGAAATTGCCCGCCGGACCGATGATCGGCCCGATCCCCGGCCCTACATTGGCAACTGCCGTTGCGGCACCACTGAAGGCGGTGATGAAGTCCAGCCCGATAAAGGTCAGGGCACAGACCAGCGCGAATACCGTCATCACGAAGATAATGGTGAAGGAGATAATCGCTGCCTCGGTCTCATCATTGATCGGCTGGCCGTTATAGCTTTTCCGGATAACCTTGTGCGGCGTGATCATCTGCTCGGTCCGGGCGATGAACATGCGCACCATGACGATCAGCCGATAGACCTTGAACCCGCCAGCGGTGGAACCGGCACAGCCACCCATGAAGGTCAGGAAGAAGAAGAAGCAGATCGCCCCGGCACCCCACATCAGATAATCAGTGCTGGCATAGCCGGTGGTGGTCATGACCGATGAGATATGGAAGGCCGAGAGCCGCAGGGCATCAAGGAAACCGACATCGTTGATCTCGTAGATATAGAAAGCCATGGCGAACGAGGTGATCACCAGAAAGGCGATATAGAACCGCACCTGTTCATCGGTGAAAAACACCCGGTATTTGCCCTGCATGAAGCGGATGAACAGGACAAAGGGAATACCGCCACAGGTCATGAAGACAACACTGACCCATTCGGTCGCCGGATTGGTGAAATGCCCCATGGAGGCGTCAGAGGTTGAATAGCCACCGGTCGACAGCGTAGTCATGGCATGGTTGACCGCCTCGAACCCGCTCATCCCGGTCATGCCGTAGAGCACGGCACAGGCCGCGGTCAGCACCACATAGACCATGGCAAAGGCACTGATAAAGCTGGCCGATTTCGGCACCACCTTGTCATAGGTATCCGAGGACTCAATCCTGAACAGCTCCATACCACCGATTTTCAGGAAGGGCAGGATCACCAGCCCCATGACGATAATCCCGATCCCGCCGAGCCACTGGGTCATGGAGCGCCAGAGCAGCAGGCTGGCCGGTTTGCTGTCGAGATTGGTGAGGATGGTCGAGCCGGTTGTGGTCAGCCCGGACACGCTCTCGAACACCGCATCGGTGATGGTCTCGACAAAGCTGGAGAAATACAGCGGCAGGGCAGCAACGAAAGAGCCGATGATCCAGGTGACGATAATCAGCAGAAATGCCTGCCGCCGGTTCAGTCCCGGATTGTCATGACGCATAGCGAGCAGAAACAGCCCACCCAGAAAGGCCGAGAGGAAGAACGACACGGTAAAATGCCCCGCCTCCCCGTCATGAAGGTGCAGGGACACCAACAGAGGAACAAGCATCGCAGCGGCAAGCACCAGCACGAACCATGCCGCGATATAGAGAACCGGTCGTATGTCAATCATACTGGATCATATGTAAGAGAATGCGGGTGCGTTCAATACATCCGCCCGCCATTGGGCACATCGAGACTGGGCTGCAGCAGCACAACCTCACCCTCATCATCAGGTACACCAAGTACCAGAAACTCGGACATGAATTTACCGATCTGCTTGGCCGGAAAATTCACAACCGCCACAACCTTGCGACCCGGCAGGGTTTCAGGGTCGTAATGCTTGGTGATCTGGGCCGAGCTTTTGCGCTCACCGATCTCCGGGCCGAAATCCACCCAGATCTTGATCGCCGGACGTCGCGCTTCAGGATAGGGCTCAGCCTTTACAATCGTCCCAACCCGCACATCCACCTTCAGGAAATCATCGAACCCGATTTCCGGTACCAATTCGCTGCTGGCCATCTCGTATACTCACATCATTCGAAAAACACCTTTTCTCTCCTGCCGTGATGACAACCATGGCCCCGACAGAAGGGAAGGAAGAGATAAACCATAATCGGCACTGGAATGCCACCTGACCGCACAAGGCAATAAAAAAGCCCGCCGATAGGGCGGGCCTTTTCATTTCAGCATCAGGGACGCTTACTTTTTCAGCGATTCAACCTGTGATTTCAGCTCGGCGAGGCTTTCCGAGAAACGCTTGGACAGCACATCGGCGCATTCGTTGTTCGACTTCGCCATCAGTTCGGTCATCTCGCGCATATTCTCGAGCAGTTTCTCGAAGTTTTGCTGCAGCAGTTCGGTCTGCTTGGCGACCTTCTCTTCCGGTGCGGACTGGGTCATCAGTTCGTTCATGGAGCCCTGCATTTCCGCGAGCATGGTCTGGAGCACTTCCTGCTGACGACGCATAACCGTCTGCATGCCCTCAAACGCCAGACGGTTGGCCTGGGTCAGCGCATCGATGTTACGGCGCTGGCTGTTGATGACATTGTCCATGTCCACGCCTGGCATTTTGAAATCAGCCATAACTTTGGTGAAATCGGTTTCAAAGAAGTTCATTGGGTTCCGCGCATTCATGGGGCTGTACTCCGCGTGATTATTCTAGTTGGCTTGGGACAGGCCAAATGGCTCTTTGCCTGCCTGTCCGGCACTGTGCGTTTACAAAACACACAGTTACGCCGTCAAGGAAATTGTGCACTGCACAATAAACTTTCAAGCGAAAAAGTTATTCTGTTTCAATCATTTGCGCACATACAAACGCATGCTGCGGCGCAAAACACTTTACACATCAATCGCTTGGCTCAGCCGGTTTCTCGACATCACGTGACGGGCGCAATTCGGACAGCAAGGTGCGAATAAACGACACAGGACCGTCATTGAGCGAATTGGCCAGACTTTCCGCATTCAGCAGGGCCTTGTCGAGCGCTGCCATGGTCTTTGCCTGATCGGCGCTGTCATCATCGAGCCATTTGCGCATGACCGATAACCAGATCAGTGACAGGGCGGCAACCCGTGGTGGTCCGCCATTGGTTTTGGGATCAATGCCAACGGCTGTCATCATCGCCGCCATGGAGCGCCCCAGCTGGGGCAGAACCGGCAGGATATGCTGGGGCCGCGACCGGGCCTCACCCAGCACCACCTTCAGGCCGGGCTTGTAGGCATCGAGCGCATCGAAGCGCTGCATCAGAATATCGAACAGGGCATCGCGCGGCGTCTCGTCGGCGAGATCGGACAGGTCACCGCTCAGAACATCGGCATCAGTCTGCCGGGCCAGCGCAATCAGGATTTCATGTTTGGCGAGGAAATAGCGCTGCACCTCGGCACGGGGCAGCTTGCTGGCATCGATGATGTCATCCATGGACAGCCCGTGCCACGATCCGGCAGCAGCCAGTTCCATCGCCGCATCAATCACCTGACGCGGCGCATCAATTGCTGTGCCGGAGCCATTACCCTTGGCAGCCATGATGACCTCAACTCCCTCAAACGAAGCGCTTATTGTTTAGCCACTATGTAGGGTTATTTACCATTAAAACCAGTAACGGGCGCCGAAAAACCCGTGCCGTTACTCGACTTTAAGCGCGCGAGAGCGGGCAGCGGCGGCGCGGACCGTACGGATCACCAGTGATGGCAGGCCGCCTTCGGCATCCATCAGCACCTGCAACCCGGCCTCGGTCGTGCCCTTGGGACTGGTCACATTCTCACGCAGGGTGGCCGCACTCTTGTCGCTGTCAAACAGCAGGGCACCGGCCCCCTCGACGGTCTTGCGTGCCAGCGTCATGGCGAGATCAGGGGCGAGACCCTCGGCCTCACCGGCGGCGGCCAGCGCTTCCACCAGATGAAACACATAGGCGGGGCCACTGCCGGCCAGACCGGTTACGGCGTCGAAATCATCTTCACGGTCGAGCCAGACCAGCGCACCCGCCGCCTCGAACAGCGCACTCACCGCCTGTTTCTGCTCAGCGGTGACATTCGCGGTGGCGAGCGCCGCGGTTACTCCGCGCAAGACTGCCGCCGGGGTATTGGGCATGGTGCGGATAATCGGGGCATCGGTGCCGAAATAATTGCCGAGCGTGGCAATCGATGTACCGGCCATGATCGAGACCAAGGTACCGCCGCGGCGATAACCGACCAGCCCCGGCACGACGCTTGCCACCATCTGCGGCTTGATCGCCAGTATCATCAGGTCCGGCGCAAAATCATCCGGCACGGCGCTGATATCGAGCACAACTCGCACATTATCGGGCGCATCGGCCAGCACGGCCTTCGGGTCAACAATGTAGGATTGATCGAGCAGCCCGGCCTGCAGCCAGGCATTGAGCAGGGCACCACCCATATTCCCACACCCGATCTGCAGAATGCGGATATGGTCAGCCATGAGCCCTCGCCCTGTCAGCGGTAGAGTTGTTGTTGATTACGCTTCGCCGAGAATATCGACGATGGCGGCTTTCAGTGCCTGATCGGCATCGCCACCACCCATGATGACATACTGGAATGCCGGATAGAAACGCTCGGCCTCGGACAGGCCGAAATCAACCAGATCCTCGATCTGCTCAAGGCTGGCACCGCTGGTACCGCGCATCAGCAGGGTATGACGGAACACCGGTGAGACCTCGTCGCTCGGGAAGATGAAATGGCCGAGCCACAGCCGCTCATTCACCTTGCCCAGCAGCGGATAAAGTTTGTCACGGATCGGGTCCGGGACGGCGATGCAGTATTGACAGAAGAACTGCAGCGAGCTGAAATCATCCTGCCAGATGAACAGCAGGCGGTAATTGCACCAGGTACCCGCAACCTCGACCGCCAGTTCGTCGCTGTCCTGACGCTCGAAGCGCCAGTCATTGGCAACCACGATCTCCTCAACCAGATCGAGAGGATTGACGTGGGGCTGTTCGGTTGTTTCATGCCATTGAATTGACATACCGGTTAGACTCCTTCTAGCGCACCGGCAAAGGGATGGCGCATCACTGCAATGACTGGGTTGGCGACGATGGCCTTCAGCATCGTCATCGAAACGTCATAGTGACCGTGCCAGAGCCTTTTCGGCTGAGCAAATCGGGGTTTGGAACGTAACTGGCGCAGACACGCAACAGCACGCATAAACACATTGTTTTTCAAGCAATTAGACAGCGATACCGTTGCGCCACACCGATCAATAAAGCAATCGGCACTCGGGCCTGTGACGCCCATGACACGAAAAGGGACATTGCTGCCGGGGTAAATCACGGACGCAGACTCCAACCGCCAAACCGATCCGGGCAGTAATGGAGCACACGGCCACCGGGATTGTTGACCTGTGAGCAGCCGTGCTGGCTGAGCGGCGCCGTGCCCTGACGGTAAACCGTCACGTCAGACACCGGCTGCCAGACCACCTCGCGGTAAGCGGGGTACTGGTACTGGACCGCGGGTACGGAGAAGACATTGTTCTGGATCGTGTTCGGCACCACAGGGCCCTGACCGATTAGATAGGCGCTGTTGCCCGGATCACCGCGATAGATATAGCCGCCCGGCGTATAGGACGGGATTTCACCGGACTGATAATAGGCCGCGCGGTTGTGATAGGTGTAATAGTTGTTGCCGATGCGCGATGGGCCGCGCTCGAAACCGGTACCGGCAAAACCGGAGTAATTCGCCTGATGGCCGATACTGCCGCCAACGGCCGCACCGATCAGGGTACCGGCTGCTGTCGCTGCCAGCCGCCCGGAACCACTACCGATGGTCGAGCCGATCAGACCGCCCGCCGCAGCGCCCAGCAGGGTGCCACCGACCTCGGTGCCGGATGGGCCCGGATGGTAATAACCGGAGCCGTAATATGGATGCGGTGACGCACAGGCGGTGGCGAGCAGAGCCACACCGGCAATCACACCGGTGCGCATGAAACCGGCAAAACGCCGGGCCTGACCTGCAGATGACTGATGGCCAGCCACGCCACCGATATTGGCACATGACTGTGCCCTGGCACTAAACAAGCGCATGGAACCTTCCCCTTATCCGTCCACGACCCTGACCTTTAGCCCGTGACCTCGATCTTCCCAAATCGATACCACCCGGCCAGCGTCTTATGACTTGAGGAAAAGACTACGCGATCAGTTTTTCTTTGTCGTGCTGCCTTTGCCGGTTTTGCCGGTTGCAGTTGTTTTGCGTGTCGTTTTCGCCGCGGTCTTTTTGGCAACACCCGTCCCGGATGCCTTGTTTGCGGCGGGTTTTGACGCGGTCTTCTTCGCTGCCGGTTTGGCATCGGCGAGCTGTTTTTCCAGCTTGGCGAGCCGTTCCTGCAATTCCTCGACCTCGATTTTCGCGTCCTGTGCGATCGCCGACATTGTGTCGAATTCCTCACGGGTCACGAAGTCGAAGCGCTGCAGGATCTTCTCGACCTGCTGGCGCACCTGTGCGTCAAACTCTTCACGCAGGCCGAAAACCGTACCCATGGCACCGCTCGCGAGCCGCGCCATATCGTCAAAGAACTTGTTATCGGTCTGCATAGTCTTGTCCCTGTATCAATTACCCGATGCCGTTTACGGGCGCTGTCCGCCAACATCCCTAGCATTACCCGCAGTATAGGCGCGCGCGGTATAAAGGCCAAGCACGGGAATAGTTTGCGATCAGACAAGCCCCGCGCCTATAAGCGTCCACACGGAGAACAACGCAAGATCAGCGACGGGATTTTACGCATATGTATATCGTCACCGGCGGTGCCGGCTTCATCGGTTCCAATATCGTGGCAGGGCTTGAGCAGGCAGACATGGGCCCGATCGTGGTCTGTGACTGGCTCGGCACCGAGATGAAGTGGCGCAATATCTCCAAGCGCAAGCTGTTCGATGTGATCGCACCGGAGCAGCTGGCCGATTTTCTGAACAGCCATGCGGGCGAGATCAGCGGCGTGATCCATATGGGTGCGATTTCCTCGACCACCCACCGCGACGCCGATGAAATCGTCAGCAACAATATCCGCCTGTCGCTCGACCTCTGGACATGGTGTACCCGCGCGCGGGTACCATTTATATATGCGTCTTCTGCCGCCACTTACGGTGATGGCAATGAGAGCTTTGACGACCGCCGCAATGCGGATGGCCTCTCCAGCCTCAACCCGCTCAATGCCTATGGTTGGTCCAAGCATATGGTCGACCGGCGGATTCAGGATGACCTCGATGCCGGTCGCCCGCATCCGCCGCAATGGGTCGGGCTGAAGTTCTTCAACGTCTATGGCCCGAACGAGTTTCACAAGGGCGACATGATGAGCGTGCCCTGCAAACGCTATCCGGAACTCAAATCCGGCGAGCCGTTCCGCCTGTTCGCCTCCGACCGCCCGGAATACGAGGATGGCGGTCAGCGCCGCGACTTCGTCTATGTAAAGGACTGTGTCGAGGTCATTCTCTGGGCACTCAAAAACCCCTCGGTCAGCGGGCTGTTCAACTGCGGCACCGGTCGCGCCACCAGCTTCCGCGAATTGGCGGAAGCCACCTATAGTGCCATGGGCCTGCCATCCAATATCGAGTACATCCCGATGCCCGAACAGCTCAAGGGCAAGTACCAGTATTTCACCCAGGCCGAGATGGGTAAGCTGCGCGACGCCGGATATAATGGCCAGTTCCGTACCGTGGAACAGGGCATGCAGGATTACGTGGCAAATCACCTCAGCAAGGAAGACCCGTTCCTGTAAGCGGCAATCCGCGCTAGGATACCGCCCCTGACATCAATTCTGTTACAGCCCCGGATAGCCCCCATCTATGGCTCTAGAATACCCGACAATCGACCCGGTCGCCCTCGACCTCGGCATCCTGCAGGTCCGCTGGTATGCGCTCGCCTATATCGCCGGCTTTCTGATCGGCTGGCGCTATGTGGTCAGCCTCGCCAACCGTCGCGCCCGGCTTATGGGGCTTTATCCAAAGGCCGCTGACGATAAGGCCCGCATGCGCCCGTCAGCCGATCATATTGCCGATCTGGTCAGTTGGATGATCATCGGCGTAATCCTCGGCGGACGGCTTGGTTACGTGCTGTTCTACCAGCCCGGCCATTTCATCCAGCACCCGCTGGAGATTGTGCAGGTATGGCATGGCGGCATGTCGTTCCATGGCGGCTTTCTCGGCGCCGTCGCGGCCATCGCCCTGTTCGCCCGCCGTCACAAACAGCCGGTACTGGTGCTCGGCGATTTTGTTGCCGCCGCCGCCCCGATCGGGCTCTGCCTGGGTCGGATCGCCAATTTCATCAATGGCGAGCTCTATGGCCGGGCGAGCGATGTGCCCTGGGCCATGGTGTTCCCGAACAGTGATGGCGTTCCGCGTCATCCGAGCCAGCTCTATCAGGCCGGGATGGAAGGCATCGCCCTGTTCATCATTCTGGCGATACTCGCCTATATACCCGCCGTACTGAAACGCCCCGGCATGCTCGCCGGATCGTTCCTCACCGGCTATGGCATCGCCCGGATCATCGGCGAGCTGTTCCGCCAGCCCGACCCGCAGCTCGGCTTCCTGTTCGGCGGTATCACCATGGGCCAGATACTCTCTCTGCCGATGATCGTTATCGGCCTTGGTCTCGCCATCTGGGCATGGCGACGGGGCGAGCGGCTGGGGGAACCGGCACCGGTAACGTCAGTGCCACAATCCGGCACCGAAACAGCCAAATCCTGATATGAGCGTCGATAGCGCAGACAAGCCGGATGAGACCAATCCGCTGCTCGACCTGATGCGGACACGGATCGAACGCGACGGCCCGATTTCAGTCGCCGATTTCATGGCCCTTGCGCTTGGGCACCCCGAGCATGGCTATTACCAGCAGGCAGAACCCTTCGGCGGCAAGGGCGACTTCACCACCGCACCCGAAATCTCCCAGTGTTTCGGCGAGTTGATCGGGTTGTGGCTGGTGCAGTACTGGCGCGATTGCGGCAGCCCCGATCCGGTCAATCTGATCGAACTCGGCCCCGGTCGCGGCACGCTGATGGCCGACACCCTGCGTGCTGCCGCGATTGATCCGGCCTTTATCAGTGCCGCCCGGATTTATATGGTCGAGACCTCACAGCGCCTGCGCGCCATACAGGCCAAGACCCTTGGCCGCCCGATCACGCATCTGGATGATGTCAGCGACCTGCCCGAGGGTTTCTCGCTGGTTGTCGCCAATGAATTTTTCGACGCCCTGCCGATCCGGCAATTCATCCGCACTGACACCGGCTGGCAAGAACGGCGCATCACTATCGATCCGGCAGACAACATGCTGGCCTTCTGCCAGACGCCCCTGCCCGGTAACCGGGAAACCGGCCTGCCCGCCCATGCAGCGCGGGCCGCAACCGGTGCCATCGTCGAAATCTCTCCGCAATCACTGATCGCCACCCGCGATATAGCCGCCCATATCGCGCGCAATGGCGGCGCCGCGCTGTTCATTGATTATAGCTACCACGCGGACCAGTTGCCTGCGGATGGCAGGTTCGGCGAGACACTGCAGGCGCTTCGCGCCCATACGCCATGGCCGGTGCTGGCCGATCCGGGACAGGCCGATATCACCGCCCATGTGGATTTTACCGCGCTGGCGGATACCGCCGCAGCCGATACCCGTGTGGCACCGATCACGACCCAGAGCCTGTTTCTGCAGCATCTCGGCCTCGCCCACCGCCTCGGCCAGTTGCTCGCAACTGCCGCCTCAGCAGAACAGGCGCGCGAGATCGAAACCGCCGCCATCCGGCTGGTTGATCCGCAGCAGATGGGCGATCTGTTCAAGGTGCTGGGCTTCTGTCAACAGGGACAGCCCCCTATGCCCGCACTGGAGAATCTGTAAGGTAGCGCCATGATTACCAGCGACGTACTCGACCACCCCGGCATCGCCCATGGCTTCTGCACCCGCGCGGGCGGCGTCAGCACCGGCGTTTATCAAGGGCTGAACTGCGGTTGGGGCTCGGATGATGACCGGGCCGCCATCCTCGAGAACCGGCGCATCGTTGCCGACCGCTTCGGCCAGACGCCGGACAAGCTCGTCACCATGTTCCAGATCCACAGCGCAAAGGTCGCGACGGTAACCGAGCCATGGGCACCGGACAAGGCACCGGAGGTTGACGGCATCGTCACCGACCGGCCCGGCATTATTCTTGGCGCCCTCGCCGCCGATTGCGCGCCGATCCTGTTCGCCGATCCCGAGGCGCGGATTATCGGTGCCTGTCATGCCGGTTGGAAAGGTGCCCTGCACGGGGTGGCACAGGCGACCGTCGAGGCGATGGAGCAGCTGGGTGCCAACCGGGATGACATCCATGCCTGTATCGGCCCCTGCATCTCCGCCATCTCCTATGAGGTCGGGCCGGAGTTTCCGGCACCGTTTCTGGCCCAGTCACTGGATAACGATCGTTTCTTCCGGCCCGGCAATGGTGATCGGCTGTATTTTGACAATCCCGGTTATCTGCGGGCCAAGCTCACCGAATTGGGGCTCGCCCGGGTAACCGCTACGCGCCACGACACCCTGACCGATCCTGATCGTTTCTACAGCTACCGTCGCAGTTGCCACCTCAATGAACCCGATTACGGACGGCAGATTTCGGTCATCATGCTGGATGCGCAAGGGTGATAACCGCACGAAAGAGCAGGTCAGCGCTTGTAAGAAACAGTTTTCGACGCTATCCCTTGTTCCGCGTTTTCATTGCCAGCATTCGACTGGCCAGCCAACCACGCCAGACATCCCATGAAACTGCTCGCCTGTAACAGCAACCGCACCCTCTCGGAAGCGATTGCCGCCGCTCTCAACACCCCGCTGACCAAAGCCAGCATCCGCCGGTTTTCCGATATGGAGGTGTTCGTTGAAATTCTGGAGAATGTGCGTGGCGAGGATGTTTTCGTCCTGCAATCTACCTCGTTCCCGGCCAATGACAACCTGATGGAACTGCTGGTCACGCTCGATGCCCTGCGGCGCGGTTCGGCCCGCCGGATAACGGCTGTTATCCCCTATTACGGCTATGCCCGTCAGGATCGCAAGACCGGCCCACGGACCCCGATTTCCGCCAAGCTGGTTGCCAATCTGATCACCGTAGCCGGTGCCGACCGGGTACTGACCATGGATCTCCATGCCGGTCAGATCCAGGGCTTCTTCGACATTCCGCTCGACAACCTGCTCGGCGCGCCCGTCTTCGTGAAAGACATTGAAGATCAGGTCGGTCGCGGTAAGGACATCGTTATCGTCTCTCCTGATGTTGGTGGCGTTGTGCGCGCCCGCGCTGTTGCCCGCCGCCTCGATGCCGATCTCGCGATTATCGACAAGCGTCGTGAGCGCGCCGGTGTCTCCGAGGTCATGAACATCATCGGCGACGTCAAGGGCCGTGACTGTATCCTGCTCGATGACATTGTCGATAGTGCCGGCACGCTCTGCAATGCCGGTGTCGCCCTCAGTGAGGCCGGTGCCAAATCTGTCCGCGCCTATGTCACCCATGGTGTTCTGAGTGGCGGTGCCGTTGCCCGCGTCAGCTCCTCACCGCTGGTTGAGCTGGTGACTACCGATAGCATCACCGCAACCGAGGCGGTCCGCGTGGCCACCAATGTCCGCCAGTTGTCCATCGCGCCGATCATGGCCGAGGCGATCAGCCGGATTTCGGAAGAGCGCTCAGTATCCAGCCTGTTTGACTGATTGGCCTGAGCTAGCTGTTGTGAGCGGATGCAGGCCGCATCCGTCCACCGCCAACCGGTCAAACAAAAAACTGGCACTTTCCTGCCATCTGCGATAAACCCCGCACGTCGATTGCGACCCGTACCTGCACCCTTGGAGGCGGCGGTATAGCGTTCGACTGCTATCAAAAACATCAAACACCTGTCTCTTGCGGATTTTTTACCATCCGCATCAACGGGTTATTGGAGATTAACATGACTGAAGTTCGCAAACTCGAAGGCGAAGCACGCGACCGGGTCGGTAAGGGGACCGCCCGTGCAGCACGTCGTGCAGGCCGTATTCCAGCCGTTATCTATGGCGATAAAAAAGATCCGGTGTCGATTACCCTTGATGATCACACCATCCGCATGTTCCTGACCAAGCCTGGCTTCATGACCACCCTGTGGGACATCGAAATCGGCAAGGACAAGCATCGCGTTCTCGCCCGTGACGTTCAACTGGACCCGGTCATGGACTTCCCGGTCCATATCGACTTCCTGCGCGTTACCGACAGAACCAAGATCACGGTTGAAGTGCCTGTGCACTTCATCAACGAGGAAACCTCTCCTGGCCTGACCAGCGGTGGCACCCTCAACGTGGTTCGCTACTCTGTCGAGCTCAATGTCCGTGCCGGTAACATCCCTGACAGCATCGAAGCTGATGTCGGCTCCATGGAACTGGGCGATGCGCTGAAAATCAGCGACATCAACCTGCCCGATGGTGCAACCCCGACCATTGATGACCGCGACTTCACCATCGCCACCATCGCCGCTCCATCTGCTCTGCGTTCTGAAGCAGATGCCGAGGAAGAAGGCGAAGAGGGCGAAGCAGAAGCGACCGAAGCTGATGCCGAGGGCGAGGAAGAAAGCGCGGAATAAACCGCTGCTTCTCCAGCACTCTGCTAAAGACAAGAACCGGCGGTTTCCCGAGCGATACCGCCGGTTTCTTTATGATGACTTCTCAGATAAATGGCTGATCCCCGATGATGATCATTGCTGGCCTCGGCAATCCCGGGCAGAAACATGCGAAACAACGGCACAATATCGGCTTCATGGCGGTCGATGCGATTGCCGCATTGCATGGTTTTGACAGCTGGCGCAGCCAGTTTCAGGCACTGACCGCGCAAGGCCGGATCAATGGCAAGAAGGTGCTGCTGGTCAAACCCCAGACTTTCATGAACAATTCCGGGGCGGCAATTGCCGGCGCCATGCGCTTCTATAAGGTGCCTATGGACAAGCTGGTGGTCTGTTATGACGAGCTTGACCTCGCCCCCGGCAAGCTGCGGGTCAAGCGTGGCGGTGGCCATGCCGGACATAACGGTTTGCGCTCCATCGACAGCCATCTGGGACCGAATTACTGGCGAATACGCCTCGGCATCGGCCATCCGGGGGAGAAATCCCGGGTTCTCGGCCACGTGCTTGGTGATTTCTCGAAGGATGAACAGACATGGCTGGTGCCGCTGATTGCCGCCATCGCACAGGAAATCCACTATATCGTCGATGATAATCAGGCATCCTTCATGAGCCGGGTTGCCATGCATGTGAATGCGGAAACCAAACCGTCAGAGCCAGCCAAACCGAAACAGGACAGCAGCGACGATGCCTGATCTCTCAACCATGTTGCCCCTGTTCGACAACAGCGAGACGCTGGTGCGGATCAATCCGCCCGCAGTTGCGGTCGACTGTCAGCCGGTCTATGCCTCGGCCCATAATGTTCTGGCCCACCCGCTCTATAATCGTCTCGACTGTTACCTGCGACCGGTAGCGGCCAATGCGCTGGCCCTTGCCGCCAGTCTGGCGAAGGAGGACGGGCTGTCTTTACGGGTTTTCGATGCCTATCGCCCGGTTGAGGCACAATATGTCTTCTGGGACCACACACCCGATCCCGATTTCGTCGCCGATCCCCGGCTCGGCTCTACCCATGGGCGCGGGATTGCGGTTGATCTGACCCTGATCGATGAGCAGAAAATGCCCCTGCCGATGGGCACTGAATTCGATGATTTCACCATTGTCGCCCATCACGACTATGGCGACTTGCCCGATGAGGTGATCGCCAACCGGCACCGTTTGCGCGGTTATATGGAAGCGGCAGGATTTATTATTCACGCGCCCGAGTGGTGGCACTATAACCTTCCCGATCCGAACCAGTATCCCCTGATCCATGATGGGGATGCGGTCCCGGCCCTGCTGCGTCCGGAGATGCGCGCCCGCGCCGACCGGACTATGAAGAATTTTTAACTCCGCGCTGATTATACCAGAGAAAAGAGCATATTATGGGATTTAAATGTGGGATTGTCGGACTTCCTAACGTGGGCAAGTCGACATTGTTCAACGCCCTGACCGCCACCGCGGCAGCCCAGGCGGAGAATTTTCCATTCTGCACCATCGAGCCCAATATCGGTAGGGTCGCCGTGCCCGATGAGCGTCTCGACAAGATCGCCAAAATCGGTCAGTCAGCAAAGATCATCCCGACCCAGCTCGAATTTGTCGATATTGCCGGTCTGGTGCGCGGTGCCTCCAAGGGCGAGGGTCTCGGCAACCAGTTCCTCGGCAATATCCGCGAAACCGATGCCATTGTTTATGTGCTTCGCTGTTTCGAGGATGGCGACGTTACCCATGTGGAAGGCTCGGTCGATCCCCTGCGTGATGCCGAAATCATTGAAACAGAACTGATGC
The DNA here is from genome assembly GCA_002168225.1 of Micavibrio sp. TMED2. Lineage (NCBI taxonomy): Bacteria > Pseudomonadati > Bdellovibrionota > Bdellovibrionia > Bdellovibrionales > Pseudobdellovibrionaceae > Micavibrio > Micavibrio sp. TMED2. The sequence goes on along the minus strand of NHBH01000001.1, from coordinate 802,970 downwards.
TGGCTGATCTCGAGAGCCTCGAGCGCCGGATCCAGAATGCGGTCAAGAAGGCGCGTGGCAATGACAAGGAAGCCAAGGAACAGGTGGCGCTGATGGAACGCATCGTCCCGCTGCTCGAGGACGGCAAACCGGCCCGCATGGTTGAGTTGTCTGCCGATGAGCGTGAGACCTTCCGCCAGCTGCAACTGCTGACCTCAAAGCCTGTGCTGTATGTCTGCAATGTCGAGGAAGACAATGCCGCCGATGGCAATGAGTATTCTGCCAAGGTCGCGGCGATGGCAGCAGAGAAAGGTGCAGAATCCGTTGTCATCTCAGCCAAGATCGAGAGCGAGATTGCCCTCATCGATGATGCAGAGGAAAAGGCCGAATTCCTCGAAACCCTTGGCCTCAGCGAACCCGGATTGAACAAGATCATCCGCGCCGGTTACAAGCTGCTCAACCTCGTCACCTTCTTTACCGTCGGGCCAAAGGAAGCACGGGCTTGGACCGTCCGCCGCAATGCGACGGCACCGGAAGCGGCCGGCGCTATCCATACCGATTTCCAGCGCGGTTTCATCAAGGCGGAAACCATTGCCTATGATGATTTTGTCGGCCTTGGCGGCGAGAGTGCCGCGCGCGAGGCGGGCAAACTCCGTCAGGAGGGCAAGGAATACATCACTCAGGACGGGGATGTTTTCCACTTCAAATTCAACGTTTGATCCACTCCGAACGGGGTCACCATCCGGGCACGAATTAGCGCCACCAGACTCCGGATCAAACAGCTTTCAAAATCGCCGTGACAGGAAACTGTCGACGGCGATTTTTTTATTTCGCGTCCCAAATTGGCCCAAAAGACAATTGGTTTTACCGTCAACTTGCTTGCTTATTCGCTATGCATTACACGCAAAGCAGCCCAAAACGATGCGCATATCGTGTTTGTTATACTTTTTATCCATGCCGTTACATTTTATTTCTCAAAACCGTAACAAACCGTCTTTGTTCTTTCAAAACTGACCCTTACGCCTAGAAGGGTCGCAAATGCGTCAGGCCAGCCATGCGCTGACCAGATAACTACTCCCCCCCCTTTCACATGAAAGACGGTTTTTTATGTCTGATGGTCCGATCAGCACGCGCGAATTTTTTGATGAACTTGGCGTCTATATGGAAGCCAGCATCGAAGAGCGTAACGGCACAGCACCAAATTTTGATGACCTTCTCTACGGTATTACCCTGATTGATGAAGGCCAGTTCCTTGCCGCCCCTCGCAACCTGAATGCGTTCGGCGTGCTCAACGACATCCGCTATGTTCAGCAGTTTGGACGGCCAGAGGGTTTTGAGCGTCAGGAGCCATTTGCCCAGTTCAAGAAAGCTTACAGTGAGCTCGCCCCTCAAATCCTGAAGGAATATCAGGAAGGAATGGCAGCTGTTACTGAGCAGCTTGATGATGAGCATTCCCAATATACCAAGGAAGCACTCGATCACGCACAGGACCAGTATCGTGACAAGGCTGAGCGCGACTTCAATCGCACCTCGCCAATCAGCGTTCACAGCATGGCCGAATATCTGCTGCGCAACATTGTTAATGCGACCCAGACCAATCGCCGTGCAGCACGCAAACTCGATGGCCCACTGACCATCGATGCTGAAACGGAAAAAGAAATTTCCAACACGTTCAACAGCGCCACCCGCAATCCGGTTGACACCCTGTTTGTCATCGAGGGTCGGACACCGGAAATGCGGCCACTCAGAGTACGCAACTTCCTGCGCGCGCTCGATCCGAAGTTTTTCGAACTCATCACCACACGCAACAACACGCAACTCGCCAACTCAAGTGCAGTACCGGAGTCTTCTATGCCTTCTAATGAACTGACCAAATTCATCCTCCGTGCCCAGACAGAAGCCAGAACCCTGGGTGATGATGAGCTGCAGCCGAAGCACTTGTTCCTCGCCCTGCTGGACGATGAAAAGGTCAAAGCCGAGCTGAACAGCCTCAACCGCAGCGCTCGCAAGGTTGAGATCGGTGAACTTCGCTGGGCCTTCACCACCGCTGACACCTCGAAGGCAAGTGCCGACAACCCGCAGGCGAGTGCAGACTTCAATGCGGCACTGGCGCTGGTCGGTCCCGAGTTCCACGAAAGCAATGGCAAGTTCGCTGCCTCCAAGGCCGTGCAGAAGATGCTGGAAGAGTATCCCGAAATCTCTGCAACCCTCAGCGAGGCCGGTTTCACCCCACGCCGTTTCGAGCGCTGGTCAGAAATCGCCGGCAAGGAAATCAAGCCGGTCAACCACAAGCCGTTCAAGATTTCCGATCACGTCTTCAAAGAGGCGATCAAAGAATTCACCCGTGACATCACCGAGATGGCCAATGATGGCAAGCTCGACCCGATCATCGGTCGTGCCGATGAGCTCGAGCAGATGAAAACCATCATGACCCACCGGAAGAAGAAAAATCCGATGGTCATCGGTGAGCCGGGCGTTGGTAAAACCGCACTGCTGCATGGTTATGCTCAGGATGTAGTCAAGGGCGATGTCCCTGATAACCAGAAGGGCGCACGGGTTCTCGAACTCGACGTTCAGGCGCTGATCGCCGGCACCCAGTATCGCGGCCAGTTTGAAGAGCGCCTGCGCAACATCATTGACGGTATCGCCGAGCGCAACGAGCGTGGTGATCGCCCGCCGATCATCCTCGGCATCGACGAAGCTCACACCCTTGTCGGCCTCGGCACTGCCAGTGGTCAGGCACAAGGCGCGTCCCAGTTCATCAAGCCTGCTCTGCAGGAAGGTAATCTGTGGACCATCATGTTCACCACCGAGGACGAGTTCACCAAGCACATCGAAGGTGACGGTGCCCTCGAGCGTCGTACCCAGACCCTGAAGGTTGAAGAGCCTTCACCGGAGGATACCGTCAAGATCCTCATGGGTCTGCGTGGCAAGTTCGAGGATCACTACGACATCACCATTCCTGATGAAGCCCTTGAGGACATCGTCGGTCTGGCAGCGAAATACGTGAACAACCGCAACTTCCCTGACAAGGCGATCGACCTGCTCGATGGTGCGGGTGCCGTTGCCTTCAAAAAGGGCAAGGACACCGTTGACCGTGATGCGGTTATCGAGGTCGTCGCCCGGATGGCCAAACTGCGGAAATCCTATCTCGGTCAGGAAGACAACCAGCGTTATGCCGAACTGGCTGACAGCCTGAAGGAAGATGTCTTCGGTCAGGATCAGGCGGTTGAGGAACTCGCCGATGCCGTTGCCTATGCCAAGGCCGGTCTGCGTGAGCCGAACAAACCTGTGGGCAGCTATCTGTTCGTTGGTCCAACCGGTGTCGGTAAGACCGAACTGGCGAAAAGCCTCGCAAAACGCACCACCGGTTCGGAAGACAACCTCATCCGTATCGATATGTCCGAATACATGGAGAAACACACGATCGGTAAACTGGTAGGCGCCCCTCCAGGCTATGTCGGTTATGGTGAGGAAGGTGTCCTGACCGGCGCAATCCGCCGCCAGCCAAACGCTGTTATCGTGCTCGATGAGATCGAGAAAGCCCACCCTGACGTCCAAAAGCTGCTGCTCGGTGTCATGGATGACGGCAAGATGAAGGATGGCCGTGGTCGGGAGATCAACTTCCAGAACGCTACCCTGATCATGACCTCCAACCTCGGTGCAGCGAAAGCTGACATGGAAGCCACCAAGCGCACCATCGGCTTCCAGAGCGAAGAGAAGAAGGTTGATCGCGGCGAGATAATGGAGAAAGAGGTCGAAGCCTTCTTCGCACCTGAGTTCCGTGGCCGTCTCGATGGCATCATCCGCTTTAACGAGTTGGACAAGGATGTGGCCAAGCTGATCCTCAAGGGTCAGGTCAAAAAACTCATCGGTCGTGCCAAGGAATCCTGGGGCATCAACCTTGAGATTAGTGACAAGGCCCGCGACACCCTGATGGAGCAGGGCTTCAATCCGAAGCTCGGTGCCCGCCCGCTGAAACAGGCGATCGATCGTCTGGTCGGTAAGCCGCTGGCCAAATGGCTGATGAAGAACGGCGACCAGAACACCCGTTCCGGCATGACCGTTACGGTCGAGGAAGTCGGCGAGAACTTCACTGTTTCCAAGGGCAAGGGCGACGATCTGATCGTCAATCCGAAACGGATCGTCAAGCCGGGTGACCTGCCAAACGATACCCTGATGCGCCTCAGAAAGCGCCGTGAGGGTGATACACGTCAGCCGGTCAACGGCAACGACCGCAAGCTGTTTACACCGGGCGGTCCCGGCAAGCGCTTCGGTTAATCTCTGCCGATAAATGAAACAAGAAACGGGAGTGTCTGCTTTTCAGACACTCCCGTTTTGTTTCGGGACCCGGGCTTCCGGGGGTCGGGCAGGATCATCGGCCAAGTTGAGGCAGGAAGCCGATGAAGTCAGGTTACCCAAGTCCCGATCTCGTTCCACGCATTGGCCTACTCTATCAGCCAGTTCGCTTCGAAGATCATGGTCAGTATCGGGCAGGTTATGTGGGGTGTTGGGGCCCGTCCGATGTCCTGACAAGCTCATGATTGGCGGGTTTCAACAGGCCCGCAACAAATTTTATTTAGCGAATACTAAGGCCAAAAACGGCCCAATTTCGCATCAAGAACCGGGTATATTTAGGTAAAATTCTTCTCAATATTAGCCACTATTGATCAGATAAAAATCGCTTTAAAAACAATAGCGTATGGCGTCCATGATCAGGATGTCGAGACCGTATTGCCACCACAGGGCTAGCCCGCCGGCGACCATGCCCATGCCGACCAGCCCTGCCGTCAGTTTAAAAAAAAATTTGCGGTGGGCTTCGATCATGCCATCTGCTCTCTTCCGAGAGCAATTTTCGCCGACATTTCGCGAATTGGCAAATGCAGGATCGCGGCCATCACCCCGAAGGCGATGCTGGCATACCAGATCGGATCATAGCTGCCATAGCGCTCGAACGCCTCACCGCCGAGCCAGGCACCGAGGAAGCTGCCCACCTGATGCCAGAGGAAGACCACGCCGTAGAGGGTTGAGAGATAGCGGGTACCAAACATCAACCCGACCAGACCGCTGGTCAGAGGCACCGTGGCGAGCCACAGGAAGCCCATGGCCGCACCGAACATAATTGCGGTGACGGAATTGAGCGGAATGACCAGAAACAGCGCGATCACCACAGCACGCAGCAGATAAATCAGGCTGAGGAGATACTTTTTGCTAAACTTGTCACCGAGATAACCGGAGAAGTAGGAGCCGACCATATTGAACAGCCCGATCATCGCCAGACCGATCGAGGCTGACCCGGCATCAACCCCGCGATCAAGCAGGTATGACGGGTAATGCACACCGATAAAGGCCAATTGGAACCCGCAGACGAAAAAGCCGAGATTGAGCAGCCAGTAATCGCGGTACCGGAACGCCTGCTTGACCGTCTCGCCCAGTGAACCAGTGCTGATCTCTCCCTCCGGCTCCTTTGGCTTGCCGGCCAGCGCCAGCCCGAGCACGGCCATGATCGAGGTCAGGATGGCCAGCCCAACCAGCGCGCCCTGCCAGTCAAACCAACTGATCATGCCTTGCGTCCCGGGCACGATGGCAAACATGCCGAAACTGCCCGCCGCCGTGGTAATGCCAAAGGCCCGTGAGCGGTAGGCGGGCGGCACCGCCCGGCCTACGGCACCCAACACGACAACATAGGTGGTACCGGCAAGGCCGAGACCGGTCATGACGCCAAGGGTGAGGTGCAGACCCAGCGGGTCCTTGGCCACGATCATCAGCAGCAGGCCGAGGACATAGACCACGGTGCCGCCAAAGATTACCCGGCCTGCGCCATAGCGATCGGCAATCGCGCCGACAAAGGGCTGCGCCAAGCCGAATAACAGGTTGGAAATGGCAATCGCCAGCCCCATGACATCGCGGCCGACCTCAAGATCAATACCGACAGGCTGGACGAACAGGCCCATGCTCTGTCGGATCCCCATGGCAATCGAAACAATCGTCGCGCCACAGGCAATCATCAGCCAAAGTCGAGCAGTCATGGAACCGGCTTTCAAGAAACGTAAAGGGAGACGGAGCATGCCACCATGCAGTGGATGAGACAATCCGCCACGTGCACAACACTAGGATGCTGCAAACTCAATAATAGTGCCGTCAGTATAGGCCGGATCAATAACCAGCCGTTCACCGGGTACTGACAGGATCGGAATATCCGCCTGTGCCAGATAATGCGCGGTATCATCAAGGGATGCGACAGCAAGGGTAATCACCAGCGGCCCCGGCCGATTGAGCAATGCCGCATCGATACCGGGATAGCGCCGCGCCGCCCGCGTCGGTGTCAGGAAACGCAGGCTCTGGCGCGCACCAATCGGCACATCCAGCCGCCCCTCACCGCGATGCAGGCGATCCAGCGGCTGTTCCAGCGCGCTCAGAAAGGTCACGTAACCCGCCTCAAGGCTGGCCGGGTCATCATGGATGATGGTCATGCCCTCGACACCGACCGTGCCATTGGGATGCTCAAGCCATGCCGCTTGCCGGATAATATCCTTGCTCAGATGCTCAACGATAAAGCCGGACAGGGCAGGTACGCTGCCCGGTTTCGGATAGGCGAGACGGAAATGCAGTTCGGTATCGCCGCTATCGAGTTCGACCAGCCGCGACAGATCGGCCAGACGGTCGGCAAGCCCATGAGCTTCGAGCATGGCATGGGCCTGCGCTGCATTATCGGTGGCAAAGGCGAGACCGCTGACACCCGGTCCACGGCTGTCCAGCTGTGTGTTAAGGCCATTGACGAACTGGGACGCATCGACAATGCCGAGCAGTTCCAGATAATCATCGGCAAACATGATGCAGTAATTGGCCGTGCCCCAGCCGATATGCCGACCGCGCGGGGTCAGGGTGAAACCGAGCTTGCGGTAGAGCGCTGCCGTTGCCTCAAGATCGGCAGCGACACTCAACGTATGGTCAATGCCGGTAATCATGGTCTCAGAACCCGTCCGGATGCTGTGCCAGCCATGCCGCCTCTGCCGCCGTGGTCTCCCGCCCCAGCACCTGATTGCGATGCGGGAAACGACCAAACAGGCTGATCGGTTCAAGATGCCGCCGGGCATACTCGGTGGTATTGGCCCAGAACTCGGCATCTGCCGGGTCGATGCTTGGCGCCAGTTGCTCGAACATACCGACACAGGTTTCCTGAGCTGCCATATCCTCGGCATGTTCGAAAGGCAGCAGGACAAACAGCTTCTGCTGGGCGCTCAGCCCCATAAAGGCATCATGGAACTGGTCGAGATACTGCCGGGCGGCGGCCAGCGCCCGGTCATCAAGGACAAATGCCCGTGCCGAACCACGAAACAGATTACGCGGCAGCTGATCGAGCACCAGTATGAGCGCCAGCATGGGCAGGGGATGATCGCGCCAGTAGTCCAGCTTGCCAGCCTCTGCCTCATCGACCAGATGGCCGAAACGGCTCTGCAACCGGGCATCAACATCGTCCTTCTGGATGAACCAGTCGTCAAATGCCAGTTCCTCAAACCAAAACGACAGCAACCCGCGGGCGCTGTCGTCTTGTACAGTCTCAAACTGTGTCATTTGTATTGCGCCTTTAGTGCGCGTCAGCCCAGATGCGCCGTTTGACGGCATACATGAGACAGGTGAACACGATCAGGAACAGGATCACCTTGACCCCGGTCTGCTTGCGCTCATTAAGGTTCGGTTCGGCGGCCCACATCAGGAAGGCAGAGACGTCCTCGGCCATTTCCTCGACGGATGGCGCATAGTCTTCCTCACCATCAAGGCCCTTGTAAGTGATGGCACCTTCAAGCAGCGGTGGCGCCATCGCGATCATGTGACCGGGGAAGTACTCGTTATAGTACATGCCCTCTGGAACGGTCACACCTGCCGGTGCGTCATGATAACCGATCAGTACACCATGGATATATTCCGGGCCCATAGGGCGTGCCTTGGCGAGCAGGGACATATCCGGTGGCAGGGCACCGCCATTGGCGTAGCGGGCAGCCGCTTCATTGGCAAACGGGCTGACGAAGCGATCCTTTGGCTCGGCTGCGCGCTCGAACATCTCGCCTTCGTCATTCGGGCCGTCGGTGACGGTGTAATTCGACGCAATCGCCCGTACCTCTTCCTCGGTAAAGCCAAGTTGGCCAAGGTTGCGGTAGGACAGCAGGCTCATCGAGTGACAGCCAGAGCAGACATCGCGGTAGACCTGAAAACCGCGCTGCAACTGAATCATGTCATAGGTACCGAACGGACCGTCGAAGGAGAAATCCACCTCAGGTGCGTGCACCTCCTCACCAGCAGCGCTGGCAGGCGCAGCCATGAACATACCGGACAGACCGAGGGTAACGGCAAAGGCCGCGGCTAAAGTTGTGGTAAACCGCATTACGGCTTCTCCATCGGGTTGCTTGCCGGTGCGGCACCAGCAGTCGTTGAACTACCACCACCCTTCAGGACAGCCTCGCTGATGCTGGCTGGAAGCGGCAGTGGTTTCTCGATTTTGCCCAGAACAGGCAGGATCACGAGGAAGTGCAGGAAGTAATACAGGGTCGCAATCTGACCGGTGATCACATACCAGCCTTCCGGTGGCTTGGCACCGACATAGCCGAGGACAACGCAATCCACAGCCAGCACCCAGAAGAAGATGCGATAGATCGGCCGGAAATTGGTCGAGCGCACTTTTGAGGTATCAAGCCAGGGCAGCACGAACAGAACAGCAATCGCCGAGAACATCAGGATGACGCCGCCGAGCTTGTCCGGCACGGCCCGCAGGATCGCGTAAAACGGCAGGAAGTACCATTCAGGCACGATATGCGCCGGGGTAACCAGAGGGTTGGCCGGAATATAGTTGTCCGGGTGGCCCAGATAGTTTGGCGCAAAGAACACGAAGGCAGAGAAGAAGATCAGGAAGACGCCAATGCCGAATGCATCCTTGGAGGTGTAATAAGGATGGAATGGCAGGGTGTCTTTCTTGGACTTCGGCTCAATGCCGAGCGGGTTGTTGGACCCGGTAATATGCAGGGCTGCGATATGCAGGACCACAACGCCGACAATGACGAATGGCAGCAGGTAATGCAGGGCAAAGAAGCGGTTAAGGGTCGGGTTATCGACCGAGAAACCACCCCAGAGCCAGGTGACGATATAGTCACCGACCAGCGGTATCGCCGAGAACAGGTTGGTAATAACCGTGGCACCCCAGAAGCTCATCTGGCCCCATGGCAGGACATAGCCCATGAACGCGGTGGCCATCATCAGCAGCAGGATCACAACACCAAGCATCCAGAGCAGCTCGCGCGGTGCCTTGTATGAACCGTAGTAGAGACCTCGGAACATGTGGATATAGACCACGATGAAGAACATGCTGGCGCCATTGGCATGGACATAGCGCAGCAGCCAGCCGTGATTGACGTCACGCATGATGCGCTCGACGCTCTGGAAGGCATAATCGGCATGGGCGGTATAGTTCATGGCCAGCATGATGCCGGTCAGGATCATGGTAACGAGAACTACCATCGCGAGCGCACCGAAATTCCAGAAATAGTTGAAATTCCGGGGCGTCGGGAAAACGCCGTATTCCTTATACAGCATCGTGACTACCGGCAGGCGGCTGTCGATCCACTCTACCACCGGGTTCTCAAATTTGGTTCTTTCGCCACCAGCCATCTTGTGACCTCTATCGGTTATATCAAAGCCGTTCAGTGATTTGGCTTGTCAGTATCAGTGTTTTGTTCGGTATCGGAATGCGCGTTCGGGCGATCAGCCGATTTTCACGGTTGTATCGTCGACAAACTCATATGGGGGAACCAGCAGGTTGGCCGGGGCCGGGCCCTTGCGGATACGACCTGCGGTATCATAGTGCGAGCCGTGGCATGGGCAGAACCAGCCACCGAAATCACCCTTGTTGTCAGCAGGCTTCTGACCCAGCGGCACACAGCCGAGGTGGGTACAGACACCAACCATCACCAGCCATTCAGGCTTCTCGGCGCGCTCTTCATCCGTCTGTGGGTCACGCAGATCATCCACGTTCACAGCGCGTGCCTCGTCGATCTCCGCTTCCGTCCGGTGACGGATAAAGACCGGCTTACCGCGCCAGGTGACAGTGACCGCCTGCCCGACTGCGATATTGGCGATGCTGACCTGAATTGACGCCAGCGCCAGCGTATCGGCCGCCGGGTTCATGCTGTCAATTACCGGCCAGGCAACGGCACCAACGGCAACCGCACCCATGGCACCCGTGGTCAGAAACAGGAAATCGCGGCGCGTTCCCTCGGTATGATGTGATTTGGCGTCCACTGTCTGATCAGTCATCGCAAGGTCATCCACTAGAAATTTCAAGGCGATCATGGCTCATCTATAGCAGCGGGTGGTTACCCGACCCTTACGGGCGCACTATGGTTAAAGCCTTGACCATTCATAGAAATGCGACCGGCAGTCGCATCGTGATAATCATTTTCACATTGTTTGGAAAAATTCTAAACAACATGCCAGCAGGGTCTATACAAAAGCTGAGGCCGCTTGCCTAGAGCCATGCGACACTTATCATGATCCGGCGTGTCATAGCAGCACTGCCGGTTTCACGCCAACCCCTTGTTTCTGACACTGTTTGAAGACCGATTTCGATGCCCCGCCTCTGTCTCTATCAACCGGATATCGCTGCAAATATGGGCAGTATCCTTAGGCTCGGGGCCTGTCTCGGTACCGATTGCGAGATTATCGGGCCATGCGGCTTTCCCTTCGATGATGCCCGATTGCGCCGATCGGCCATGGATTATATCGAGCATGTGACATATCGCTACCACACCGGCTGGGATGCCTTTAACGACTGGCGCACCGGTGAAAATGCCGGTCGGCTCGTGCTCCTGACGACCAAGGGGGCGACTCCGCTGCATGACTTCCGCTTTCAGGCCGATGACCTGCTGCTGTTCGGGCGCGAGGGTGCGGGGGTACCGCAAGTGGTGCATGACAGCGCCGATGCCCGTGTCATCATTCCCATGCGCGCCGAGGTCCGCTCCCTCAATCTGGCACAATCAGCCACCATCACCCTGGCCGAGGCCCTGCGCCAGACCGGGCAATGGCCGCAAATTACCACACCGAGACGGCGATAACCGCCGCACAGGATTAGTTTCATGCACACTGACGAACTCTCCAGCCAAAAGCCGACAACCGTACCGACGGCAACGCAGAAGCAGCGTGCTGTCGACTGGTTTGCCGAGCTGCGCGACCGTATCTGTGCGGCATTCGAGGCGATCGAGGATGACCTTGCCGGCACCAACAGTGACCAGCCGCTGGGCCGTTTCACCCGCAAGGATTGGCAACGCACCGATCAGGTGACCGGCGCTGTCGGCGGCGGTGGCACCATGTCGACCATGCGCGGGCGGGTGTTCGAGAAGGTCGGGGTGAATATTTCCACCGTCCACGGCCATTTCTCGCCTGAGTTTCGCGAACGCATGACCGGGGCCGGTGAGGATGGCGCGTTCTGGGCAGCCGGGATCAGTCTGGTGGCACATATGCACTCGCCGCTGGTCCCTGCGGTTCATATGAATACGCGCCATATCGTAACCCGGGTCGGCTGGTTCGGCGGCGGCGCGGATATGACCCCGACCTTTCCCGAAGCCGCCGATACCGATGCCTTCCACAACGCGCTGAAACAGGCATGCGATGCCCATGATCCGCGCTACTATCCGGAATACAAGGCGTGGTGCGACCGTTACTTTTACCTGCCGCACCGACAGGAACCGCGCGGCATCGGTGGCATTTTCTATGACACCCTCGACAGCGGTAACTGGGAGGCGGATTTCGCCTTCACGCAGGATGTTGGCAAGGCGTTTCTCGATATCTATCCGCAGATTGTCCGCCGCCATATGGATCAGCCTTGGACCGACGAGCAGCGACAGGCCCTGCGTGAAAAACGCGGGCGCTATGTGGAATTCAACCTGCTCTATGATCGCGGCACACTGTTTGGCCTGAAGACCGGCGGCAATATCGAGGCGATCCTGATGAGCCTGCCACCGGACACTGCCTGGCCTTGAGCTTCCCGCAAATTTGGCGGTACAGGAATCGTTATCCTGCCTGTTTTACTGGGGAATATTAGCCGGTAAATCCCGATGCAGCACCTGCGGTTTGAACTGGTCATCGGTCAATGCCGCCGCGATCCGTTCAGCCATGAACACCGAGCGGTGCTTGCCGCCGGTACAGCCGATGGCAATGGTCAGATAACGCTTGCCCTCGGTCCGGTAGCGCGGCAGCAGCGGTTTCAGCAGACTGAGCAGGTTCTGCTCGAATGCCGCGAAATCCGGGTCCTGCATGATCGCCTCACCCACCGGCTTATCCAGCCCGGTCAGCGGGCGCAACTTTTCATCATAATGGGGATTGGCGAGAAAGCGCACATCGAAGACCAGATCGGCATCGCGCGGCACGCCCTTCTTGAATGAAAACGAGGTGACAAAGCCCTCGAGCCGGTTGCGACCGCCGATCTCGTAATGCCCGGTCATCAGACGCCGCAGATCGTGGATATTGAGGTCCGTGGTGTCGATCACCAGATCGGCCTGTTCCTTCAGCGGCTGCAGCACCTGCCGTTCCTTGGCGATGCCATCCGCCACCGGTCGGTCAAGCGCCAGCGGATGCCGCCGTCGGGTTTCGGTGAAGCGGCGGGCCAGCACCTCGTCACTGCAATCGAGGAACAGTATCTGCACATCGCCATGGGTTGAAGCCGCAAGCTGATCCCGCTGGGCAATCAGGCTGTCGGCGGCGAAACCGCGGGTCCGGGTGTCGATGCCGACCGCCATGTGCCGACGCAACAGATCACCCTGCGCCACGAGTGTTTCCAGCAGCGGCAGGGGCAGATTGTCCACGGCCTCGAAGCCGAGATCCTCCAGCGCCTTCAGGCCACTGGACAACCCGGCACCCGACATGCCGGTGACGAGTATCAGACGGTTTCTCATTGCAATACGCTGCTTGCCGGTCACGGGGCAATTATCCCTCTGAATGCATATGCACAGCTAAACGCAAAGCTGCAAGCACACGTTCCGGAACGCCGAATTCGAGCATGGTCAGCGGCAACATGGGCACGGACCGATCACCGATGACCGTAACCGGCAATACCTCCGGCAGCCGCTCCAGCGCCTGCGCCGCATCCCGGTCACCAAGCCGGGCGACCAGCCGCACAGGTTCAGGCTCCCCAGCGACCGGATAGGGCACGAGCCCGACCCCGCGCACCTCGATACGGCCCCTGATTTCTGTCGGACAGTCGGGCATATAATCGCCACTATCAAGCTGATTTAGAAGGGTTTGGTCATCAGATACCAGTTCAGCACCATAGCGTTCGATCAGATGCAGGGCGAGCATGGATTTGCCGCTACCGGACGGTCCCTCTATCAGGATCGAGCCAAGCCCGGCGATTGAAACGGTGCTGGCATGGCGTCGGATGGTCAGGGGCTTGCCGGTCAATGCCTTACCTCGCTCGGCACCTGTCATGCACCACCACGACGGCTGCCATCCTCGCGGCGGCTCTCCCGTGTCGATCGCTCGATCGGCAGTCTGATGATAAAGCGCGCACCGACAATCTGGCTGCCTTCATAACGGTTTTCGGCATGAATGCTGCCGTTCAGCGCCTCAACAATTTGTTTCGAGATCGACAGCCCCAGACCGGAATGGGTACCGAACTTCTCCGTCTTTGGTCGCTCAGAGTAGAAACGGCTGAATATGGCATCCAGCTTGCCCTCTGGGATGCCCGGCCCCTCATCGGCGACACAGATCACAACCTGATTTCCCTGCTGTTCGGCACTGAGCCAGATACGGCCATTCGCCGGGGAGAAGGAAATGGCATTGCCAATCAGGTTCTGCAACACCTGCACCAGCCGCCCCTCGAGCGCCCGCACCTTCAGCACCGTATCGGGCAAGGCCAGCACAACCGATGGCGCCTTGTCTTCCTGTGCCTGCACCGTATGCCGGTGAATATCGGCGAGGGTCGACAGCATAATATTGAGGTCAATGCTTTCGGAATCCGCCCGCGACAACTCGGCATCAAGGCGGGACGCATCAGAAATATCGCTGATCAGCCGGTCAAGGCGGCGAACATCATCCTGAATGATGCCCATCAGCTTGCGCTGCTGATCGGGATCACTGAGCCGGGCTGCGGTTTCGACCGCCGAGCGCAGGGAAGTCAACGGGTTCTTGATCTCATGGGCCACATCGGCGGCAAAGGCCTCAATGGAATCCATCCGCTGCCAGAGCGATTCCATCATCTCCCGCAGGGCCAGTGACAGATCGCCGATCTCGTCATTGCGGGCGGTGAAATCAGGAATCGCAGCGACAGTGCGACCGGGGCTGTTACGCACGAGATCAGCGGCCCGCGCCAGCCGACGCAAGGGTCGCTCGATCGTGCCGGCCAGATAGAGCGATAACAGCACGGTGACCGACAGCGCGATCATCGACATATAGAGGATTGAGCGTCGGACCTCGACCATGGCCGCATCAACGCCGCTGCCATCACGGATCAGCAGCACCGCGCCCAGAACCTTCTTGAACTGCTGGACCGGCGCGGCAGCGGTCAGGATAATGCCCTGCTCGCGATTGCCCCAGCTGTTGGCGCTGACATTACCGGCAAGTGCACGGCCCACATACTGGGTTGCCGGACCGATCAGCATCAGCCCATGCTCTTCCGGATTGGAGTAGATACGTGGCGGATCGCTGATGCTAAGCAGGGCAAACAGGTCATCGAACAGTGACCCGACCCCTTTCCAGCTCTCTGGACTCTGTTCGTCCAGCGGGGCCAGTTCCTCGATTTCCACCAGCCCAAGGCCACTGCGCAGCAAATGGCTGTCGGCAAGCAACTCGCCATTGGCATTATACAGCCGGGAGCGAACCTGCGTCGTCTCGGTCAGGCGACGCACCATCTGGCGGGCCAGTTGCGGCGACAGGGCAATATCGCGCTCGCCTTCCACCTGCTCGATCACCGCGCCTTCAGACACCAGTGCGGCGAAAACCCGTGCCTCGACCAGCAATGTTGCCAGTTCGCGCTCAACCAGTTGCTTGCGGTACTGATCAAGGAACATGACACCAGCCACCAGAATCAGCAGCGCGACCAGGTTTACGGCGAGAATACGCAAGGTGAGCGTTGAGAACGGACGCTGTCCGAGTGCCCGCTTGGCTTCTGGCTCATCATGCTCGACCTGACCACCGGCACGGGATTGGGCCGGGTCATGTCCGGTCGCCTGCGCATGGTGGTTGATGAGCGGACGCGCCATCTTCGGCGATGCATAGGCATCACCGGGGATCAGCCGGTCATTGTCGCCAGCACTCGATGGACGCTTTATCTCGTTCAAAATACCACCAGTAACCTTGCATTGCCGAAGCCGTCAGCAATCGCCTGCATGACAATGGTCAATACAGCAAAGGATACACTGAAAAAAGGGCAGTGGCCAAATAGCGCCGGATCAGGCGTCGGTCGGCTCCGGCGCATCGGCAGCCTTGCCATCCTCGAGACCGTCGCCATGCTCGCGGTAGCGATAGCCAACGCCATAGAGGGTTTCGATGCCGGAGAAGTCGTCATCGACCGATTTGAACTTCTTGCGCACCCGCTTCACATGGCTGTCGATGGTGCGATCATCCACATAGATGTGCTCGCCATAGGCGGCATCCATAAGCTGATTACGGGTTTTCACATGGCCCGGACGTTGCGCCAGGGTCTTGATCAGCAGGAACTCGGTGACGGTCAGCGGTACTTCCTTACCTTGCCAGGTGCAGAAGTGGCGATCCATATCAAGGATCAGGTCACCGCGATCCATGATGTTCTCATCGGATTTACCGGCCTGGCTGCGGGCACTCTCACGCCGTAGCAGTGAGCGGATACGCTCGATCAGCAGGCGTTGGGAAAACGGCTTCTTGATATAATCATCGGCGCCCATGCGCAGGCCGAGCAGCTCATCGACCTCATCATCCTTGGAGGTCAGGAAAATTACCGGCACCTGACTGGTCTGGCGCAATCTGGCGAGGGTTTCCATACCGTCCAGCCGTGGCATCTTGATATCGAGCACAACCAGATCGGGCATGTTGTCCTGAAGTCCGCGCAATGCCTCATCGCCATCGCCATAGGTGCGGACATTAAAGCCCTCTGCCTCAAGCGCCATGGACACAGAAGTCAGGATATTGCGGTCATCATCAACCAGAACGATCGAATTGGTCATGGAACATACTTTCATCAAATAAACCAGATTGGCATCAAATAACCCGGATTGGCCCAGATTTGCCCCGCTTGCACCCGGGTTCCCTGCCACCAACCATCATTATGCCGTCTTTCACACGATCCGTCATGAATATGGCGCCAATTCGGCAGAAACTTGTGCCTTATCCGGCAAACCCGGTGGTCATTTATGGGCAAATGGCCTTATCTGTTGTCCTGTCTGTTGATAAGTTCCACCGGTATGCACACGATCGAGAGACCGACATGAGCAGCAACCGCCCCTCGCTGACCCCGGCCATTACCGCCCGTGGCCTTTTGCGCCGCGCCCGGTTCGGCGCACTGGGCACGGTCAGTCACGGCGTACCCCATGTCTCACTGGTCTCGGTTGCAACCGACCAGCAGGGACAGCCGGTGATGCTGCTTTCGGACCTTGCCCGACATACGCAAAACATCGCACAGGATGCACGGGCCTCGGTAATGGTGGAAGAAGCGCAGCCGAGCGTGGTGAGGGCCAGACAGGCCCATGGCACCGATGGCGCGACCGAGGATCGCGGCGATCCCATGACCCAGGGCCGCCTGACCGTTACCGGTCGCATCGAACTGGTCGACAATGTCGACCGCCCGGCACTGATGGAGCGGTTTCTGGCCCGCCACCCCGATGCCGGACGCTATACCCAGTTCAGCGATTTCCGGGTCTATCGCCTGCTCGTCGAGGACAGTCATATGGTTGCCGGGTTCGGTGCCATTCACGACATCAATCCCGACCAGTTGCTGATTGCCCATGAGCGCGCCGAGGCCATGGCCCATGCGGAGCCCGACATCATCGACCATATGAATGCGGATCATGAGGATGCGCTGCGCGATATCTGTCACAACGTCACCGGCATGCCGAAAGGACGCTGGCGTATGACCGGCATCGATTGTGAAGGCTTTGACGTGATGGACAGCAATCTTGGCTGGGCACGCCACCGGTTCGAGATACCCTTGCGCAATCCGGCCGGTGCGCGTGCGGTGTTCACCCAGCTCGCCCGGGCCGCGCGCGATGCCTCGGCCTCGGATCAGACCTGATAGCTAGTTAAGGGATGCCGACACAAACTTCCCGGCCCCAAGGATCGGCCCGTGATTACGGGCCTGAACCAGTACGGCGAGACCGCTGTTGTCAGTTTCCTGTGGTGCTGCAACGTCGAAACTCACCGGCTCACCACGCCAGCGGCCAAGAATACGGCGCTCATACACCACATTGTAGTGATTAAGGGTCCGACCGGCATTCTCACCGCTGCCGATGGGCTGTCGCTCATGACGCTTGAAGCGCAGCAGGATAATTTCCGCCTCAACCCCGTGATCCATGCCATCAACGCCCACCTGCAGCTGGTTATCCGGTTTTTTCAGGATGCGGACCGGCACATTCGGTCGTGAACTCTTCTGATAGGTCGCGATTGTTTCGAGGACATCATTGCGGCGCGACCCGATCTCATCGGTCTCACCCTGTATCACCATCTGCGGGGTATAATTGTTGCGCCGTCCATGGGCGCGGCTATAGGCCGATTGCAACTCAGTCGCCCATTTCGAAGAATAACGATCCACCCAGCCGAGCCGGTTCCAGTAATCCACGTGATAGGCAACGGCAATCACATCGTCGCGGCGGGCGAGATCACCAAGCAGCGCATCGGCGGGCGGGCAGGATGAACAGCCCTGCGAGGTGAATAGCTCCACCACCACAGGCTTTGACTGCGCGTTCGCCAGCTGTGGGATCATCAGCCCGACCAGCAGGCCAAGCCCGAGAAAACCCGATGCAATCCGCGATGCGATTTTATGTGTCATGGCCGTTCTGCCGTTTTTCAACTCTGTTGTGCTTCCTTACTACCAGAAAAAGCGCAATACGGGCAGATGACAAGCCACGTTCGGTCACACTGATGTGAGCCTGTGGCGAAATATCAGACGCCAACCAGCGCCAGACGCCCGGCCTCACCCTCAAGATGGCGCAGCACGGCACCGGCGAGATAGAGCGAACCGGCAATCAGTATCGGCGCGTCAGAGGGCAGAGTTTCCGCCAGTTTTCCCATGGCCTCGACGATGTCACTCGCGACCAAGACATTGGCGGTAACGTCATCGCAGCCATCGATAACGGCAGCGAGATCGGCTGGCGGCATGCCGGCTTCGGTACCCGGCACTGGCACGGTGACAATATGGCTGAACCGGTCCGCCAGATAATGCGCCATGGTGGTGAAATCCTTGTTCGCCATCACCCCGATCACCAGACCTGCCGCACCAGTTCCATGCATCTGCTGCCAGCTATGCATCAGCGCCGCCATACCTTCGGGGTTATGGGCACCATCGAGCCATATTTCGCGGCGCTGGCCGAACTCGGCAACGAAGGCGGTATCCGCAAGGCGCTGCAGGCGGGCAGTCCATTGCACGCTGGCCAGCGCCTGTTCTGCCGTTGGCCAGTCAATCGCCTCGCCTCGCTGGGCCATAAAGGCCTCGAAAGCAGTGAGTGCTGCGCGGGCATTGGCCGGTTGATGGCTGCCGACCAGACCCAGCCTGCCAATCGGATGCTCGGACAGAGGCAGGATCGGTGCAGTAAGCTGGCGCGCACGCTCCTCAACCACCTGAACCGCGGCATCATGGGCCTGCGCCGCCAGTACTACCGGACGCCCATGCTTGATGATCCCGGCCTTTTCTCCAGCAATCGCTGCCACGGTATCACCGAGAAAGCCCATATGGTCGAGGCCGATGGCGGTAATGACACTGAGCGCTGGTGCCGCCAGCACATTGGTGGCATCGACCCGACCCCCAAGCCCGGTCTCGAGCACAACCAGATCGGCCGGGGCTTCGGCAAAGGCCAGCATGGCCGCCGCGGTCGTTACCTCAAAAAACGTGATCGGCACGCCGCCATTTGCGGCCTCAACCCTATCCAGCAAGGCAAGCAGGGATTGGTCATCAATCGGCTGCGGCAACTGTCCCGGCCCGCATGACAGGGCAATGCGCTCGTTGAAGCGCACCAGATGCGGTGAGGTATAGCGATGCACCCGCAAGCCCTGACTGGCCGCCAGCGCGGTAATCATGGCAATGGTCGAGCCCTTGCCATTGGTACCGGCCACATGAATGACCGGCGGCAGGTGGTGGTGCGGATTATCGAGTGCAGCCAGCAATCGCTCGATACGATCAAGCGACAGATCAATGAGCTTCGGATGCAGGCGCAACAGTCGCGCCAGCACAACATCAACGGGATGGTTGCTGTCCGCCGCGATCATGGCTGCCGGTGATCCTAGTTCTTCGCCTTGCCGTCCGGCTTTTTAAGGCTGTCCGGTGCGGCCATTTCCAGACCGTCATCCGCATCCTCGGCGCCGTCTTCGGCCAGACCGCCCTTGATATGGTCGGAGCCATTGGCCTTGCTCGCAGCAGCACCATTGCCATTGGCACCGTTGGTGGCGGCTTTCGGCGCAGGCTTTTGGGCTTCGGCATATGGCTTGGTCAGCAGGTTCAGAATTCGGCCAAGAGTCGCTTTCAGGTCCTTGCGATGCACGACCAGATCAACCATGCCGTGAGAATGCAGGAACTCAGCGCGCTGGAACCCGTCAGGCAGGGTCTGGCGCATGGTTTCCTCGATCACCCGGGCACCGGCAAAACCAATCTGGGCACCGGTTTCGGCAATATGCACATCACCCAGCATGGCAAAACTGGCGCTGACGCCGCCGGTGGTCGGATCGGTGAACACCACGATATAGGGCAGGCCAGCCTCACGCACCTGCTGCGAGGCAATGACTGTGCGCGGCATCTGCATCAGGGACAGGATACCTTCCTGCATCCGGGCACCGCCGGAAGCAGGTACGACGATCAGCGCTGCTTCCTGTGCCACGGCCAGCCGTGCCGCCGTGACGATCCCTTCACCAACCGCAATACCCATGGACCCACCCATGAAGGAGAAGTCAAAAGCGGCAATCACGGTTTTGACCCCGTCGATGCTGCCATGGGCAACCATGATCGCATCATCGCGACCGGTCTTCGACTTGGCATCGCGCAGACGGTCGGCATAGCGCTTGCTGTCACGGAACTTGAGCGGATCGGCTGGTGTCTTCGGCAACTCGACCAGTTCATAGGCACCATTATCGAACATCAGTTCGAGGCGCTGTTTCGCATTCAGGCGCATATGGTGCGAGCATTCCGGGCACACCATATTATTGGCCACCAGATCCTTGTTGTAGATCATGGACCCACAAGCCTGGCACTTCTTCCACAGATCATCGGGGACTTCCCGTGGAGCAACCAGCGCGCGAATGCGCGGACGAACATAGTTGGTAAGCCAATTCATCGTACAAAAAACCCAAGCAAACCTGCACCCTAGCAGGCGTACGCCATATCAATGCGTACGTTTGTTATCAGGAGCGTACAGCGGCCGACAGCTCGGCAACGAAGCCAAGCGTGGTTGAAACCGCGTCATCAGACCCGCCTTGATAGGCGTTTTTAAGCGTTTCCACAATAGCAGAACCGACCACAACCGCATCGGACAATGTGGACATCTCTTTCGCCTGTTCCGGGGTTTTGATGCCGAACCCGACCGCGACCGGCAGTTCCGTATGTGCTTTCAGGTCATCAATAGCGGCCTGTACCTTGACGAGATTGGCCGAGGCCGTACCGGTGATACCGGTGATCGATACATAGTAGAGGAAGCCCGACGTATTGCGCAGCACCGCCGGCAGCCGCGCCGCATCGGTGGTCGGGGTGATCAGGCGGATGAAGCTCATCCCCGCCTCGACGGCAGGCTGGCACAGCTCGGCATCTTCCTCTGGCGGCAGATCGACCACGATCAGACCGTCGACACCGGCAGCAAGCGCATCGGTGATGAAGCGATCAACGCCGTAGCGATAGATCGGGTTGTAATAGCCCATGAGCACGATCGGCGTGGTCTTGTCCTGCTCGCGGAAATTGGCAACCATGGCCAGCGTCTTGGCGAGCGTCATTCCGGCGGCAAGCGCACGCTGGCTTGAAGCCTGAATCGCCGGACCATCGGCCATCGGATCGGTGAAGGGCATACCGATCTCGATCACATCGGCCCCTGCAGCGGGCAGACCGTTCAGCACCTGCTGGCTGATACCCGGCTCGGGGTCACCGGCGGTGATAAAGGTAACCAGCCCGGTCTTGCCTTCGGCTTTCAGTGCCGCAAACCGTGCCTCGAGGCGATGCTTGCCGAACAGGGTTTCACCGGCAGCGGCAAAATTAACAACATTGCTCATTACATCTCGACTCCCAGAGCCTCGGCGACGGTGAAGATATCCTTATCCCCCCGGCCACACATGTTCATGACCATCAGATGGTCGGCAGGCAGTTTCGGTGCCCGTTTCATGACTTCGGCGAGCGCATGGGACGGCTCAAGCGCAGGCAGGATGCCCTCCTTGGCCGCACAGAGCTTGAAAGCTTCTAGCGCTTCGGCATCAGTGATCGGCACATATTCCACGCGCTTCTGCTCATGCAGCCAGGCATGTTCCGGGCCGATGCCGGGATAATCGAGACCGGCAGAGATCGAATGGGCCTCGGTGATCTGGCCGTCATCATCCTGCAGCAGGAAGGTGCGGTTGCCATGGAGCACACCGGGCAGCCCGCCGGTCAGGGACGCCGCATGTTCGCCGCTGTCGAGACCATGACCACCGGCCTCAACCCCGACCATGCTCACCTCACGGTCATCAAGGAACGGGTGGAACAGGCCGATGGCGTTCGAGCCACCGCCGATGCTGGCGATCAGGCTGTCAGGCAGGCGGCCCTCGGCCTCGAGCATCTGCTCACGGGTCTCGATACCGATCACTGACTGGAAATCACGAACCATCTCGGGATAGGGGTGCGGACCGGCAGCGGTACCGATCAGGTAGAAGGTATCCTCGACATTGGTGACCCAGTCACGCAGCGCCTCGTTCATGGCATCCTTCAGGGTTGCCGACCCACTGGTCACCGGGCGGACCTCCGCGCCGAGCAGCTTCATACGGAACACGTTGGGAGCCTGTCGCTCGATATCGGTCTTGCCCATATAGACAACGCAGGGCAGGCCGAACAGGGCGCAGACGGTAGCGGTGGCAACGCCGTGCTGACCGGCACCGGTCTCGGCGATGATCCGGGTCTTGCCCATGCGCTGGGCGAGCAGTATCTGGCCGACACAGTTGTTGATCTTGTGCGCGCCGGTGTGGTTCAGCTCGTCGCGCTTGAAATAGATTTTGGCACCCTTGCCCGGCTCCGCCTGCGCGCGGAAATGCTCGGTCAGTCGTTCGGCATAAAACAGCGGGCTTGGACGACCGACATAATGTTTCAGGTAGTACTGGAACTCTTCATCGAATTTCGGATCGGCCTTGGCAGCGTTATAGGCCTCCTCCACCGCCAAAATCAGCGGCATCAGGGTCTCGGCCACATAGCGGCCACCGAAAATGCCAAAATGCCCGTTTTCGTCCGGGCCGGCTCTGTAGGAATTCACATTCATGTAATTGCTCTCGTCAGGGAGACATCGGAAACCGTCTGCGCGGGACATTAGCCCTCGGGCAGCAGCAAGCCAAGCGCTTGTGCTTTTTTCTGCGCTTTATTCCGTTCCGGCGATGGCAGGCTGTTGGCCAGTTCGACAAATTCGATGATTTTCGCCGGGTCCTTCTTGCCCGGACGTTCCTCGACACCGGAGGAAACATCGACCGTATGGGCATTGGTTTCGGCCACCGCCTCGGCCAGATTGCCCGGATTGAGGCCACCGGACAGCATCCATGGCCGCCCGAACTCCTGATTGGCCAGCAAACGCCAGTCGAAGGACAGGCCGTTACCGCCGGGCAGAGAGGCCACATTGCTCGGTGGCCGGGCATCGAACAGCAGCCAGTCGGCCACCGGCTCGTAATCCCTGATCGTTTTCAGGTCGCTGGCATCACCGATCCGAAATGCCTTCATCACCGGGATCGAATAGCGCTCACGGATTTCCCGCACCCGGCCCGGCGTCTCGTCGCCGTGGAGCTGGAGCATGTTGAGCGGGGTCTGGCTGATGACATCAGCGAGGAAATCATCACTCGGGTCAACGAACAGGCCAACCACCCGTGAGCTGGTCCCGGCCTGTGCTGCCAGTTGGGCTGCCATCGGTGGCGGCAGATAGCGCGGCGAGCGCTCATAA
Organism: Micavibrio sp. TMED2; assembly: GCA_002168225.1. Taxonomy (NCBI): domain Bacteria; kingdom Pseudomonadati; phylum Bdellovibrionota; class Bdellovibrionia; order Bdellovibrionales; family Pseudobdellovibrionaceae; genus Micavibrio; species Micavibrio sp. TMED2. The sequence goes on along the minus strand of NHBH01000001.1, from coordinate 779,685 downwards.
AACACAAAGCCGATATAGCGCGCACCGTGGGACACCGCAGCCTGCAGGGCCTTCGGCTCATTGATCCCGCAGATTTTTGCATCGACTGACATGACGGCTGCCCCGCTTGGTGAAAACCCAGACCCTAGAGTTAGGGCAAATCGGCCTAAACGCCAGCCTCAATTTCAGCAACGATCTTGCCCGCCGCCTCAACCGGATCGGGGCTGGCGGTAATCGGGCGACCAATGACGAGGTAATCGGCACCGGCATCAATCGCCTGTGCCGGGGTCATCACCCGTTTCTGATCATTCTTGGCCGACCATTCGGGACGCACGCCGGGCACCACCAGCACCACGTCATCGCCCAGCGCCTCACGCAGGAACTTCACCTCGAACGGCGCACAGACCAGACCATTGGCACCGGACTGGACCGCCAGCTCACCGAGACGACGCACCTGATCGGCAACGCTGCGATCCTGTCCGACGCTGGAGAGGTCATCGGCATCGAGGCTGGTCAGCACCGTAACCGCCAGCAGTATCGGCGGCTGGACGCCCTGAGCTTCCGCCCCTTGCTTCGCCGCATCGGCAGCAGCGGCAATCATGGTCCGGCCACCGCTGGCGTGTATGGTCAGGAAGGTCGGCGCGACACTCATGGCCGAGCGCACGGCACCGGCAACGGTATTCGGAATGTCGTGAAATTTAAGGTCGAGGAACAGCGGCAGGCCGAGGGCACGAATATGGTTCACCGCCGGTGGACCGAGCGAGCAGAAGAACTCCAGCCCCAGCTTGACCCCGCCAATCAGCGGCTTGCCATTGGGGGCGAGCGAACGGACCGTTGCCTTGGCGGCGTTCAGGTCATTGGTATCAAGGGCGCAAAGGATGCGTTCATGCGGCTGCAAAACCAGGGTCATAACAGGGCTCTTAACAGTCAGAAGAATAAACTCGGATCGCGCCGGTTTACCTGCTTATGCGACGGATGCCAACCCGGCAGCCCATGGTGTCACCACATCTTTGTCCCGCTGGCCCAGAACCATATCGGCCATGGCCTCGCCCATCAGCGCGCCGAACTTGAAACCGTGGCCGGAAAACCCTGACATTACAAAGCCCTTGCGCCCCATTGGCTCGAGCAGGAAGCGCTCTTCCGGCTGCACGGTATAGAAGCAGGCTCTGGCGCTCTCCAGACGGCTGCGGTCGAGATTGCCGAGGCGCGCTGCGGCCCAGTCGACAACATTGTGCGCCGCATCACGGGCCACATCGCGGTCATCATCGGGATCACCGCTCAGGCTGAACTTGTGATCGCCGATCTTCAGCCGGTTGCCGAACACTGGCGGCACGGCATAAAAGCCGTTGGCCGGATCAATATCGAGCAGCATTGGCGCCATCCGCCATGCCGCCAGCTCATCATCGGTGAGGTTGATATAAACCACCATCTGCCGTGAGGGCGTCACCCGCGTACCGAGTTCCGGCAGCAATTTGGTGACCCAGGCACCGGCAGCCACCACGACAGCGTCGAACTGCTCCGTCGTGCCATCACCGAAATCCAGTATGCCGGTTTCCAGATCAAGACCGTGCACCGGGCGGTTGGGATGGATATGCACGCCGCTGCGCGACAGGTAATGGGCGGTCAGCTCGACAATCCGTCCGGCATGAAGCACACCGCCGGTCGCCACATGGAAGGCATCGAGCACGATCTCACCACGTAGGCCCGGCACCAGTGCGGCACAACCCGCCCCGTCCAGATCACGATAGGCAACAGAGAGCTGCTCCAGACAGCGCCGCGATCCGGCGATCCAGTCCTTGCGTTCGGGCATCCAGCTGCGGTCGGTCGCCGCGTCACGGCCCTCGGCCCCGCCGGTATCCATCACCAGCGTCCCGGTCTCATGATAGAGCGGCTCATCACCGGCAAATTTCGTCAGGTCGGCAAACAGCCGGTCCCAAGCGGCAAAGGCCGGATCGACCATCGCCGTATAGCCCATGGCATTGCCATAGGGGTGGCGGATCAGGCGGCTTTCATCCACCGAGCTGCCATCGGGATTGGGAATATGCGCCTGCTCGAATACCGAAACCCGCGCCCCGGCCCGATACAGCGCCCATGCGGTCGACAGCCCCATAATACCGGCGCCGATCACTGCAATCGCTGGCTTGTCACTCATGCCCACACCCGATCTGAACCCTGCTGAATAATGGCAATATTATGGAATCTCGCCTTGCCGCTGAACCCTGCCACAGCTTCAGCGTTGTGTCCGTAATATTAGATTATGGATTTTATTGATGGCAGATAATTTGGATCGCAGAGCGCTGCTGGCCGCCGGGATCGGTTTTGCCGCAGCCACAACAACCATCGGGATCAGCCCCGCCTTCGCGCAGGGCGATGAGGATGTACACGCCCTCGACCAGTCGACAGAAGTGGTAAAGGGTCCATTTGTGCAACCGGAACTGGGGTTCGAGACCACCGCACTCGACCCGGTGATTTCATCACAGACCATGGTACTCCATTACGAAAAGCACCATGCCGGTTATTACAACAAGCTGAACAAGCTGGTGCAGGGCACACCCTATGAGGCGATGAGCCTTGTGGAGGTAGTGCGACAATCGAAACAGCAGGATCTGCATCAGGACATTTTCAACAATGCCGGTCAGGCGCTCAACCATGTGCAGTACTGGGAAACGCTGGTACCTGGCGGACCGGCAGAACCGGATGACATTTTGAAGGCTGCAATCGACGAGAGTTTTGGTCGGTTTGACGTCATGGTTAATCAGATTGTCGAACAATCCGGCAGCCTGTTCGGCAGCGGCTGGATCTGGCTGGTTAGGACACCGGAAAACAAGCTGTCGATCGTGAAGACCCGCAATGGCAATACGCCGATCGCGGAAGGCGGCAGCCCGGTGCTTAATCTGGACCTGTGGGAACACGCCTATTACCTCGACTACCAGAACCGCCGGAAGGATCATGTCCGCGCCTTGCTGGAGAAGAGCATCAACTGGCGTGTGGTCAGCAGCCGGTTTCAGGATGCCTAGAGGTACTGCGGGCTAAACACGCTCAAAGGTCAGTTCGGCAGCGGCGAGGTCTTCCAGCGCCGTGCCGACCGATTTGAACACCGTAATATCATTATAGCGCCAGCGGGCACTGGACTCACCGCGGGTCAGGCCGAACAGATCGCCGATGATGTCCTGTTCGGTCATGGCACCGTTATTGATCGCCTGAATGATGTCACCGGCCTCTTTCAGCGCACCCTCGCGGGTATCGACGAAGACCAGCCCGCGCTTGAAGGCGCTGTCATCGGCCTCACGCATATCCGGGCGGAAAGCACCGACCAGATCGAGATGGGCACCGGGCTTGAGCAACTCGCCCTTGATCAGCGGCTGTTCCGCCAGCGTGGCACAGGAGACGATATCCGCCCCCTCAATCGCGGCATCTAACTCATCCGTGGCATTGATCGTCAACCGCCGGTTGGTATAGCGGGCGAGGTTTTTGGCCAGCTTCTCGGCCTTGGCCTTGTTACGTCCCCAGATCAGCACTTCAGAAATCGGCCGCACCGCCGCATGGGCGAGGATCAGATGCGGCGCGAGCGCACCAGTGCCGACCATGAGCAGGCGGCTGGCATCACTGCGCGACAGGTAACCCGACGCCAGCGCCGAGGCACAGGCGGTCCGGCGCACGGTCAGCGCCGACCCATCGATCAGCGCCTTGGGCTTACCGGTTCTGGCATCCATCAGCAGATAGCTGCCAATGACCGCCGGAATGCTCTGTTTCGCGTTGTCGGGAAAAACCGTGACCAGCTTGACCCCCAGATGCTTGCCGGTCTGCCAGGCGGGCATGATCAGCAGATTGCCGGGGTGTTCCGTATGGGTGGGGATGGTCAGGTGCTGGCGCAATGGCACCTCGGCACCGCTGCGGAATGCCTGCCTCAGACGCTCAACCAGATGTTTGTAATCAAGGGCCGCATCGACCTCGGCGGCAGAGATAACGCGCATATGGTACGTCCCTGCTTGTTTGTCAGACCCGGCCTGATTGCCGGTCTGCCGCCCCGATCAAGTCAAAGAGGCAAATCAAGAGGCGACCCGGTCCACCTTGTCCGCATCTGCAGCGTCGATGGTTTTGGGCTGTTCGGGGACAACCAGCGGGTTCGGCGGTGACAGCAATGTCTGTGGCACCGGGGATGGCGGGCGCTTGGCCAGTTCGGCCTTGACCCCGGCAAGTTCTTTTTCAAGCGCGGCAGCCTGCTTCTCTGCGGCACGACCGGCCTTGCGGCGCGGGGCGGCATTGCACCAGATGACAAAGCCGCCAACCAGCATCGCCACAAATGCAACGACCAGAACCAACAGGAATAACGGTAGGGTCAGCGTTCCCGGCAGCGGGAACAGGGCAATCTCGACCGGATTGCGATTGCTCAGCGCAAAGGAAACAAGAACAAGACTTACAACGGCCATGATCGGCCATGTGAAAAGGCGCAACATCAGGTACCTGTTTTATGCGTCGCCGTTGAGGCGCTCACGCAGCTGCTTGCCGGTTTTGAAGAACGGAACACTCTTCGCATCAACCTGAACGCTCTCACCGGTACGCGGGTTGCGACCGACACGGGCATCACGCTGTTTGACGGAGAAGGCACCGAAACCGCGCAGTTCAACCCGGTCACCACGGGCAAGGGCCGCCGTGATCTCGTCAAAGACGCAGGCAACCAGCCGTTCAACATCGCGCTGATACAGGTGCGGATTCTGTTCTGACAGTCGTAAAATCAACTCAGACTTGGTCATAGAAAAGTTAAACCTCCAAAAACAACGCGGTTAGTTGCCTGGCTAACGGCTCTCACCAAAACGCCCGTCACAACATCCGGTTTTTTTCTACATGCGTTATCGTTCACATTACAACCATCGAACAACCATTGGTCATCACGATTACGCATATATCTAATTTTATTTCTAAATCATGCGCTTGTGAGAGTGCCAAAGCATAACGCAAGCCGTCAAGGAACGCTTAAGAAAAATGCCGGCGAAGAGGGTTCCCCGCCGACATTTTTGTGTGTTTTTGCAAAAACTGACCGTTTTGGCCAGTTCTTACTTGTCTTCGTCGCTACCGGCTTCGGCTTTTTTCATGGCCGCGCCAAGGATGTCACCGAGAGACGCACCGCTGTCGGTAGAACCGAATTCAGCCATTGCTTTCTTCTCTTCAGCAACTTCGCGTTGTTTGATCGACAGGTTCACCTTGCGACCGCTGCGGTCAACGGTGGTGACGATAGCGTCGACCTTTTCACCAACGGCGAAACGGTCAGGACGCTGCTCGGAACGATCACGGGACAGTTCACCCTTGCGGATGAAGCCGGTGACACCTTCGGTGACCTCAACTTCAACACCGTTATCTTCAAGTTTGGTAACGGTACAGGTAACGATCTGACCCTTTTTGACGGAGCCTGCGGCACCTTCATATGGATCGTCGGACAGTTGCTTGACGCCGAGGGAGATACGCTCTTTCTCGGTGTCGACCTCAAGGACTTTGACCTTGATGGCATCGCCCTTGGTGTATTCCTTGATCGCTTCCTCACCGGATTTTTCCCAATCCAGATCAGAGATGTGAACCATGCCCTCGATGTCACCTGGCAGGCCGACAAACAGGCCGAATTCGGTGATGTTGCGGACATCGCCATCGATCTCGGCACCAACCTGATAGTTGGCAGAGAAGCTGTCCCATGGGTTTTCCATGGTCTGCTTCAGGCCGAGAGAGATACGGCGTTTGTTCGGATCAACGTCGAGAACGGCAACGTCAACTTCCTGGCTGGTAGAGACGATTTTACCGGGGTGGACGTTTTTCTTGGTCCAGGACATTTCGGAAACGTGAACCAGACCTTCGATGCCGGGCTCGAGCTCAACAAACGCACCGTAGTCGGTGATGTTGGTAACGCGGCCAGAGAACTTGGCACCGACCGGATACTTGGCTTCGACGCCTTCCCATGGATCGGTCTCGAGCTGTTTCATGCCGAGAGAGATACGCTGGGTTTCAGCATTGAAGCGAACGACCTGAACTTCGACAGACTGGCCGATTTGCAGGGCTTCCGATGGGTGGTTGATACGACGCCATGAGATGTCGGTAACGTGCAGCAGGCCATCGACACCGCCGAGATCGACGAACGCGCCGTAATCGGTGATGTTTTTGACGACACCCTGAAGAACCTGACCTTCCTGCAGGCTGGAAACCAGCTCGGAACGTGCTTCCGCGCGGCTCTCTTCGAGAACGGCACGACGTGACACAACGATGTTGCCACGTGAACGGTCCATTTTCAGGATCTGGAATGGCTGTGGGGTACCCATGAGCGGGGAAACGTCGCGGACAGGGCGAATATCGACTTGGCTGCCCGGCAGGAACGCAACCGCGCCGTTGAGATCAACGGTAAAGCCACCCTTGACGCGACCGAAGATGGTACCGGTAACGCGACGGCTTTCGTTGAAGGCGGTTTCGAGTTGCTGCCAAGCCTCTTCGCGGCGGGCTTTCTCGCGGGACAGAACAGCTTCGCCGTTCTTGTCTTCCATACGCTCGACGTAAACCTCAACGGTATCGCCAACGGTCAGTTCGGGCTTTTGTCCGGGTGCAGCAAATTCCCGCAGGGGAACGCGACCTTCGGACTTGAGGCCGACATCGATGAGGGCAGCATCACTGTCGAGGGCGATGACAACACCGCTGACGACGCTACCTTCAAAACCTTCTGAGGCGCCGAGCGACTCATCAAGCATATCGGCAAAGGACATTTTATCTTGTTGCTGTTTAGCAGCTGCTTCAGCCATGGAAACTCCAGTTATGCACACGACACGGGGTTAAGGGTTATGGATAAGAACCTGATGCGAAGAATGTCTGTGCGACCGGTCGTGTCAGCGGTCGACAACCACTCTTCAGCGGGTTATCAAGTGCCCGTAGCGGTTGCCCCATCCCTTGAAATGCAAAAACGCCCGCAGGCTTCAACGCCGCGTGCGCCACGCATGGATCAGGATGTGTCAACCAAACCACTGGACGCGCGCGTTATAGTGCCGGAAAACCACGGATGCAAGCGTCTCGCATAAGATTCTGACAATCGTAACCGACGATACCTTCCATGATTATTACCGCTGTTGGCATGCCCGGATCGGGCAAATCCGTTTTCGCTGAGGAATTGCGCCGTCGTGGCCTGCCCCTGATCTATTTTGGCGGGCTGGTGCTGAAAGAGGTGAAAGAGCGCGGTTTGCCTGGGACTCCGGACAATGAGAAGCTGGTGCGCGAGGAGCTGCGTGAGCAGTTCGGCATGGATGCCATGGCCCAGCTCGCCCTGCCGCAGCTGAAGGCCAAGACCGGCGATGGCAGCAAACATTGCGGGATCGACGGGCTGTACAGTTTTTCAGAGTACAAGACCCTGAAAGAGGCATTTGGCGATCAGTTGGTGCTGGTTGGCATTGTTGCGCCCAAGGGCCTGCGCCATCAGCGGCTGGCCGAACGGGAAATCCGCCCCCTCACCTATACCGAGGCCCGCAACCGCGATATTGCCGAGATCGAGAATCTGGAGAAGGGCGGCCCGATCGCGATTGCCGATCACTACATCCACAACCATGGCGATCTGGCGGATTTCACCGCCGATACCAAGGCACTGCTCGACGAGCTGCTCGGACCTGCCAGCAAATAGCCCGCCGATCAGACCGGATTATGCTGCAGCTTGGCGCCGAGCTGGATCATCAGCTTGGCAAAGCTCGGGAAACTGGTGGCGATCGGGGTGGCATCATCGACCGTGACCGGCTCGTCACTGGCGAGGCCGAGGACGAGGAAGCTCATAGCGATGCGGTGATCCAGTGCGGTGGCTACCGTCGCCCCGCCCTTCGGCGGCTGACCGGTGCCACGGATGGTCAGGCTGTCCTCTCCCTCATCGAGATCGACCCCACAAGCGGCAAGCCCAGTCGCCATCATGGCCAGACGGTCGCTCTCCTTGACCCGCAATTCGTGCAGGCCGGGCATATAGGTCGTGCCCTTGGCGCAGGATGCGGCCACTGACAGAACCGGATATTCGTCGATCATGTCGGCCGCCCGGCTGGCCGGTACTTCAATGCCTTCGAGCACACTGCCACGAACCCGCAGATCGGCCACTGGTTCGCCTGCCTCGATGCGCTCGTTCAGAATATCGATCTGGCCACCCATCTCTTTAAGGGTCAGGATCAGCCCGGTGCGACGGGCATTCATGCCAACCGCCTCGATGGTGACATCGGAGCCGGGACGGATCAGTGCCGCGACAATCGGGAAGGCAGCCGAACTCGGATCGGTCGGCACCTTGATATCGGCGGCGACCAGTTCCTGCTGACCAGTCACGGTAATGCGGGTGGCACCATCACTGTCGGTAGTGATGGTCGGGGCGGCACCGAAATGGCGCAACATGTTTTCGGTATGGTCGCGGGTCGGCACGGCCTCGATCACCGTGGTCTCGCCCGGCGTGTTCAGCCCGGCCAACATGATCGCCGACTTCACCTGCGCCGAGGCAACCGGCAGGCGGTATTCAATCGGCACGGCAAGCTCTGCCCCCTCGACCATCATCGGCAGGCGACCAGTACCAAGCTCACCGCGACGGCTGTGGAAGCTCGCGCCCATACGGGACAGCGGATCGGTGACCCGTGCCATAGGCCGCTTCACCAGCGAGGCATCACCGGTAAAGAAGGTGGTGATCGGATGGGTTGCGACGAGGCCAACCAGCAGGCGGGCCGCGGTACCGCTGTTGCCCATATCAAGCACCCGATCAGGTTCGCTGAGCGCACCGACACCGACACCATCAATGCTGACCCGGCCACCCGGCCCGGCGTGATGGGTAATGGTGGCTCCCAGCGCGCGCATGGCAGCCATGGTGTTGAGCACATCCTCGGCTTCGAGCAGCCCTTCAACTTCAGTCCGGCCAACCGCGAGGGTGCCGAAAATCAGCGAGCGGTGTGAGATCGATTTGTCACCGGGAACCCGGATTGTACCCGTCAGCGCATCGCTGCGCCGCGCGACCATTGGGTGTTGCGTTTCGCCGTGGGCCATTTGTTTTCTGCTTGTTTTCGTTATGTTTGCCGCCGGGTGAAATCCACGGGGTCGGGCGAGTTTACAGCCGATCCCGATGCCAGCGCCAATGATTGATAAGCCGGATGCGGAAATACCCGGTCAATTTGACTTTGACAACCCGCTCGCCTCATGGCAAACGCGAAACGGAATTGGGGGCCGGTTATATCTGGCCATGGCCGCCAGTACACCTCATATTTGCAGACCCATTTTGTACATTGACCGTGACCTCTAAGGATACCCTCCCGTGAGCAAGACATCACTCGGCACCAAGCGCATCTGCCCAAACTGCGCAACCCGTTACTATGACCTCGGCAAGAACCCACCGGTTTGCCCGTCATGCAGCACAGAATACGATCCCGAGGCGATGCTGAAGTCACGCCGCACCCGTGCACCACAATCCGATGACGTGAAGAAGCCATCTCCGAAAAAGGCATCGAAGAAGACCGAGGCCGATTACGATGATGATGAGGACGAGGATGAAGATGACCTCGAAACCACGGCATCAGATGACGATGATGATGATCTCGAGGAAGAAGAGGACGACATCGCGGAAATCGATGAGCTGGACGGTGAAGCCGATGCCAGCCTGTTGAAAGATGACGATGATGACACGGACGATGACGATGATGATGACGACATCGACACCGACCTTGACGACGACGATCTGGGCGATGACCTTGGTGATGACGTACTCGTCGATGATGACGATCTCGACGATGACGACCTGGGCGACGTGAAACCAAAAGGCGGCTCAGGCGATATATAAGGGGTCACTGTTACCCCGCCCCTATCAACTGGACACCATAAAATGACACGATCGAACATCCGGCAAAGCGCAACCCTCTGCCGGATGTTTGTTTTTGCGCTATCGCCCCTGCTGATGGCGCCAGTGGTACCGCTCTCAACCGCGCTGGCCGATGAGTCAAAGCCGGTGGAGCCGGAACTGCAGATCGACAAGACGGCGCGTGAGGAACTCGACGCCGACGATCCACGCCTGCTGAAACAGGATGATGACGGTACCATCACCTTCATCTGGGAAAATGACCGCTTTGGCGGCACCGACCGCAACTACACCAACGGCAACCGCATATCCTATCTCTCGCCGACCCAGTCGGTCGGCAGCTTTACCGCGAAGGCAGCACGCACGCTGCTCGGTGCCGATGGCTCTGACAACGTCCGCTATGGCGTTTCGATCGGCCAGAGCATCTTCACCCCGGAAGATACCCAGACCACGGCGCCGCGCCCGAACCAGCATCCCTATGCCGGCTATCTCTATGGTGAGGCCGCCCTGCAGGTGGAAAGCCCGCAGCTGCTGGAGACACTCAGCCTGCAACTGGGCGTGGTTGGTGAACTGGCCGGGGGTGAGTTCGTACAGAACAATTATCACCGCCTGACCGGTGTTGATGAGGCAAATGGCTGGGACAACCAGCTTAAAAACGAACCGGCCCTGCTGATCAGCTATGACCGCAGTTTCCGCAGCCTCTATGACTGGCAGGGGGATGAGGGCGATTTCTTCGATGGCTACGGCTTTGACGTAACGCCAAGCATCGGGGCCAGTCTCGGCAATGTGCTGACCCAGGCGCAGGTCGGCCTTACCTTCCGCTTCGGGCAGGATCTGCGACAGGATTTCGGCCCGCCACGGGTACGCCCGGCAGTGGCCGGCGGCGGCTTCTTCGACCCTGACAGTGATTTCAGCTGGTACGTCTTCGCCGGTGTTGCCGGTCGGGCTGTCGCCTACAACATGTTCCTTGATGGCAACCTGCTGCGCAGCGGTGGGCCAAGCGTCGATCGCCGCCCGCTGGTTGCGGACTTTCAGGTCGGATTGGCGATGCAGTTCCACGATGTCCAGATCGCCTGGACCTATGTCACCCGGACCGAGGAATACCAGACGCAGGGCAGCCAGCAGCAATTCGGTGCGTTCAGCGTCTCCTACAAATTCTGATCCGGTACTTTTCACGGATTTTCTTGAAAAAGACCCTTGCCAGCGCGGTTTTAACGGCCTAAATACGCGGTCTCAGATTGGTGACGGGGCTATAGCTCAGCTGGGAGAGCGCTACAATGGCATTGTAGAGGTCAGCGGTTCGATCCCGCTTAGCTCCACCAATCAGACCAAGGCTTGACCCGGCTCTCATGCCGGGTTTTGTTTTTTGTGGGCCCTCCTGCCGAATATCCGACTGGACCGCACCATGCTGATTGCCCTGCTGATCCTCTCCAACCTGCTGCTCCTGATCGCCCTGCTGTGGCTGGGCAAAAACTATCTCCGCCAGCGCGACCGGCGCCGGGGGCGGAAATCCATCGGCAGCAATCCGATACCGCTGGTTGAACCGGGTGCGATTGATCCGCGCTTCGCCCTCAGCCGGGCGCAGGCCCCCAGCCTCGACAGTGAAGTGCGGTTTATCGGTGCGGGCGGCACGCTGGGCGGCACGACTGATACCGAGGCATGGCTGCTGGCTGGTTTTGCCAAATCGGCCCGACAGATATTTGAGCTCGGCACCTGTACCGGCAAGACCACCTATCTGTTCGCCGCCAATGCACCGAATGAGGCGGAGATCGTCACAATCACCCTGCCACCCGATGGCAATGCCGCCGGTAACCGTGCTGCTGGCGATGATATGGCCGCCCTGGAAACCGCGCAGAAGGAAAGCCAAGTCAGTGAGTTCTATTACGCGAACACGCCGGAAGGCCGGAAAATCACCCAGCTGTTCGGTGACAGCAAGGAATTCGATCACGAGCCCTATCGCGGGCGTTTTGACCTGATTTTCATTGATGGCGGCCATGCGGCTTCCTATGTCAGGTCTGACAGCGAAAAAGCGCTGGCCATGCTCGCACCCGGCGGTTTGCTGCTCTGGCATGACTATACGCCGAGCATGACCGGTGTCTGGGACACGCTTAACGCCCTGCACCAGTCCGGTGTGCCACTTCAGCACATCCGGAATACGACCCTTGTGGCCCATCGCGCTATTTGAACAAAAAATGGCGAAAAATCGGCACTGACGGAGTGTTAACCGATTATTTCGCAATAATAAACGATACAACCCACATATGGTTGTATGGTTAACCGACTGTTTTTTAGCAATATATATCAATTAGAAACCACTGATGTAAAAATAATCGGCGGCGAATACACTTTTTTTACCGCCGCCCTATTGTGACCTTATTTTTGGTTTTTATATCTATCTTACGGATCGTCGGGATGTCCCCCCTTCCCACATATTGGGAAATTGGCTGAAGTCCCTTGCCCCCCTACCCAGGCTTCACCAGCCCGGCGGTCCGCCCCCCTCTTTTCATCAGGCTGGTCGGTTGTTCCGATTACAGGTTTTGGCTGAATGCCCTACTGCTTTCGCGTGCGCTAGATTTCGTTAAGCGGCACTTCGTCGAAGGCACGGTCCTTGCGCGCTTCAACCGCAGGCAGGCCGAGATAGACCGAGGTGCCATCCTCGAAATGGAAGTTGATCTTGGCATTGAAGGCCACGTGCTTGAAGCCGTGCTTGTCCTCGATCGTGAACCGGTCGACCATATAGGTACGGTCCACCTGTCGTCCGGTCAGATAGAATTTGGCCTCACGCAGCTTGGTACCGAACAGGCGGCGGTTACAGAACGCGCGCAGCTTCTCATTGACGATCCCGGCGAAATCCTTGGGCGTGAAGACCTCACCCGCCGGGGTCGGACGCACGAAATTGCCGACCAGTATCTGGTTCGGATCAGCTGCTTCCATCAGGCGGGCCAGCTCGATGGTGACATCCCCGACGATATAGTTCGACCCGCGCGGGTTCAGCCGCTCAACAGAGAAGTAAGTGTAGTGGGAACCGATTGAGGCGCAGGTCTTGGTGGTCGGGATGTAATGCTTGGCCTCATGGCGCATCATGTAATTGACCAGCGCCAGCGTGATCGCCTTGAAGGCAAACAGGTTGGCATCCGCATCAAACCCCTCACGACGGTTCCAGCAATAGAAACCGTCCCCGGTGGTCGAGCGGTTGACCTCGACATAGATCTGGGCATCCGACACAACCCGCTGGGCCACATTGATTGCATGATCCAGATAGCTGAGCTGCGCCACCTGACTGAGCGGCGGCAGGCGACCGAAGCCGGTGATATCGAACAGCAGAACCGCCCGATGCTCGGTCTCGATAATCGAATAGCGGCGCATGAGGACTTCAACGGCGGACAGACTTATCCGACCGGGGCCCTCACCAAACTGTTTGGAGACCGACAGGCTGATGGTTTCGACATTCAACTGGCGCGCCCGGCGGTTCAGTTCATCCTGGCTCATCAGGCGTTCGCCGCGAACAATACGCGGATCGGATGTCGCTACATGGAAGATGCGCGAACGCGGGGCCATCAGGAGTTTGAGGCCGACCCGCATCAATGACCAGCCGACCACCAGATTGCGGCCATACCCCCATTGTTTGCTGAGGAACGCATTCAGTTCATCGACCGAACTGACCGTTTTATGCTCAAGCATCGACATGGCTTGACGCCCACCATCCCCGTATCGTTATGCGACGGTGCCGGATGGGCTGCTACTCAGTCAATCCGGCGAAAAGTGAAGCTAGTTCACGGCACAGGCAGCAGCGTACCACCTTTCGACGCCAAGGGCACCTGTCAGATGCCCCAAATCGACACCCCCTGCCGCGTAACCCGTTATCCACGCATAAAAACCGTCACCACTTGATCTTTGGGCAGGTGCTGACCACATAATATCCAAGTGTCAATGCCGCTATATCAGGGTTGGCACGATTGAGAATTACCCGGCAGCTTTGCCGATGGCCCACTCGCTTGGATTTTAGGAGTGCACCATGTCAGGACGTTTGTCCGCTTTTAACAGCCCGTTTCTGCTCGGGTTCGACCAGATTGAGCAAACGCTCGACCGGCTGACCAAGAGCGCAGGCGACAGCTATCCGCCCTACAATATCGAACAATTTGCCGACGGCAATCTTCGCATCACGGTGGCCGTGGCCGGCTTCACCCTCGATGATCTGTCCATTCAGGTCGAGGATGCGCAACTGGTCATCCGCGGTCGTCAGTCATCGAAGAAAACCGGGGACGAGAGCATCTATCTGCATCGCGGCATTGCCTCCCGGCAGTTCCAGCGCGCCTTTCTGCTGGCCGATGGCATCGAGGTTGCAGGGGCCAATCTGCGACACGGGTTGTTGCATATTGATCTGCGCCTGCCACCACCGGCAACCACGGTCAGGACGATACAGATCAACGCCGGCGACAACTCGGCCAATACCAATGAGGCGGTCGCAATCGAAGGCGAGAGCCAACCGGTCCCGGAGCAGGAGCTCGGGCAACAGCAGAATGCAAAGGAGTAGGAACCATGACAGCAAACACCCCATCACAGATCAGCGAATCTGCTCTGACAACACAGGATTTCCTGACCTTCGGCATCAATGACGTGGCCTATATCCGTACGATCATGGAAGATGGTGCCGAGAAATATGCCGTACATGCGGCTGACGGTACCGAACTGGCAGTGATTGACCATCTGGGCCAGGCAATCGCCACGATCCAGCACAACGAACTGGAAGTCGCCAGCGTCCACTAATCAATTGTAGGCAATCAGGCGGCGCGGCTGTCCGCATGCTGCACCAGCAGCGCCTCAATCGCGGCCGCGCCATCGGCACCGCGCAACTTCTCACACAACGACTGCTCTTTCAGCAGACGAGATACCTTCGCCAGTGATTTCAGGTGATCAGCACCGGCACCTTCCGGGGCCAGCATGGCGAAGATCAGATCAACCGGCTGATCATCCATCGCATCAAAATCAATCGGTCGATCAAGCCGGGCAAAAACCCCGACCACATTGCGGATACCGGCAATCTTCCCATGGGGGATTGCGATGCCCTTGCCGACACCGGTCGTGCCGAGGCGCTCACGCTCAAGCAGCGTGTCGAACACATCGCGTTCCGGCAGGTCATACACCGAGGCAAAGATCGCGGCGATTTCCTGCAGGGCCTGTTTCTTGCTCGTCGCCTTGAGCGACTCACAAATCATTTTCGAATTCAGTTCTGGCGCAGCCATATCGTCGTTTCTGCCCCCTGCCAGTTTACGATATATACCAGAGGCAACCTGCCCGCCTCCGGTTTCATCACGGGTCTAACGGCAAATCATGAAAGCCCCATGACCTGCCGCTATCCCGTTATCATGATCACGCCATCTCAGGCGTTTTCTGATTAGCTTCGATTGTTTCCGGGTCTACCCACCCGATATGCCCGTCTGGACGACGGTATATCATATTCAGCCCGCCATGGGCACGATTTCGGAACATCAGTGCGGGCAACTCACCCAGATCAAGGCGCATGACCGCCTCGGAAACCGTCAGTTCCTCAATTGTAATCGGCAGTTCGGCGACAATGGTTGGCTCGCCATCGTCACTGTCATCCGGCTCGACTGCCGGTTGCTCTGCATGATCAATCACATACTGGTTGGCCCGCATTTCCTCGGACGCTTTCTGGTTGTGATCGCGCAGCTTGCGCTTGTAACGGCGCAAGCGCTTTTCGATGCGTTCGGCGGCGGCATCAAAGGCCGGATATGGCTCCGGTGCCGATCCATTGGCCTGCAGCAGGATGTTGCGGCCCACATGGACGGAAATGTCCACCTGATACAGATACGCATCCTTGGACACGATAACCTTACCCTCGATCGGGTTCGGAAAATACTTTACTGTCAGCGCGTTTAAATGCTCCTCGACATACTCCCGTAAACTATCACCCACATCCATATTCTTACCGATGATGTTAAGTTTCATGGGCTTTTTGCATCCGTTCTTTTTCGTGTGTCACATACAGCAATAAGTCTGCGCGCAGACGGCCCGCCAATCAAGGCTTGAAGGTGAGTTAATTTTCACTACCGCGTCAAACTGCGGATAAATAGCAGTTATTTGTTCAGTCTTTTTTCCCGGCGGCGCTGCACCGATGACGGAATCCGCATGGCCTCCCGGTACTTCGCCACCGTCCGCCGGGCAATATCGACCCCGTCGGCCCGGAGCAGACTGACGATCTTGTCGTCTGACAATATCTTCGCCGGTGGCTCGGCGTCGATCATGGTGCGGATGCGGTGCTTGACCGCCTCGGCGGAATGGCTGCTCTCCCCGTCCGCCCCGGCAATCGCGGCGGTGAAGAAGTATTTCAGCTCGAAGATCCCGCGCGGGCAGGCGATGAACTTGTTGGTCGTTACCCGGCTGATCGTGCTCTCATGCATCTCCACCGCCTCGGCGATGTCGCGCAGTACGAGAGGTTTCAGCGCCTGTACCCCGTGACGGAAGAACTGGTCCTGCTGACGCACCAGCTCGATTGACACCTTGAGGATCGTGGTTGCCCGCTGGTGCAGGGATTTGACCAGCCAGTTGGCCGACTGGAACTGCTCGCTGATATAGTTCTTGTCGTCCTTGTTGGTGACCTTCGATGTCACCATGGCGTGATAGGCCTGATTGACCAGCACCTTGGGCAGGGCGTCGGGGTTCAGTTCAACCAGCCAGCCACCGCGCGGATTGGGCCGGACGAAGATATCCGGGATCACCGGCTCGGCGGTCGGCATGTCGAAGCTGGCCGCCGGTTTCGGATCAAGCGAGCGCAGATCGGCGATCATGTCGCTGAGGTCTTCCTCATCGACGCCGCAGATCTTGCGCAGCTTGGTAAACTCACAGGCCGCGAGCAGGTCGAGATTGTCGAGCAGGGCCTCCATCGCCGGATCAAACCGGTTGCGATCAACCAGCTGCAGACGCAGGCACTCGGTCAGGTTGCGGGCGAAGATGCCGGGCGGATCGAGCCGCTGCAACTTCACCAGCACCGCATCGACCATATCCGGGCTGCAGCCGAGCTGTTCGCTCAACTCACCGAAATCCGCCTCGACATAGCCGGAGCCGTTGAGGCTGTCGAGCAGGGCAAAGGCGATGATCCGCTCGGTGGCATCGGTGATCTCGAGCGGTATCTGTGCTGCCAGATGCTCACGCAAATTCGGCGGACGGCTGTAGCGCGCCTCCAGTTCCAGCTCGTCATCGCTCAGATGGCCGCTGCCACCACCAGCGCCGAGGCCTAGGCTGCCGCCATCCATGCTCGGCAGGCTCGGTGCCGGCATTTCCGCATCGCTGTTGGTCCAGACATTGTCGTAATCGCTGTCAAAGGCGTCGTCGAAGGCCTCTGTGCTGTTCTGCCGGTCGATCAGATCGGCAGACTCGTCGCTCCGTTCTGCAACCCTGTCGCTGCCATCGCTGTCATTGCCGCCAGTGGGGTCGGGCGCTTCCGTGTTCGGCTCATTGACGCTGGCAGCCTCATTGTCGCGGCTGTTGTCGTCGCGTTCGAGCAGCGGGTTCTGCTCCAGTTCCTGCTCGACATATTCCTGCAACTCCACCGATGACAGCTGCAGCAGTTTGATCGCCTGCTGCAGTTGCGGCGTCATGACCAGCGATGTGCCAATCCTGAGTTCCAGGCGTTGTCCCGGCGATGACATCGGTTATTGCCTCTTGCCCATCTGGATCACCTACAGCCGGAACTTCTCGCCGAGATAGACCCGGCGAACATCGTCATTATCGACAATGTCATGTGGCGTGCCTTCCATCAGCACCTTGCCGTCATGGAGGATATAGGCGCGGTCGACGATCCCGAGGGTATCGCGGACATTGTGATCGGTAATCAGCACGCCAATGCCCCGGTCCTTCAGATGCGCGATCAGGTCACGGATTTCCGCAACGGCAATCGGATCGATCCCGGCCAGAGGTTCGTCAAGCAGGACAAAATGCGGCTGGGATGCAAGCGCCCGGGCGATCTCCACCCGTCGGCGCTCACCACCGGACAGGGCGATGGTCGGCGTATGGCGCAAATGGCTGATCGAGAACTCGGCCAGTAGTTCATCAAGCATCAGCTCGCGGATCGAGGCATCGCCCTCGACCACTTCCAGCACCGCGCGGATATTGCCCTCGACCGTCAGCCCGCGGAAGATCGAGGCTTCCTGTGGCAGATAGCCGATGCCGAGCCGGGCCCGGCGGTAGATCGGCTGGGTGGTTATGTCATCGCCATCGAGCAGCACCTGACCGTAATCAGGCCGGATCAGACCGGTAATGATGTAGAACGAGGTTGTCTTGCCTGCACCGTTGGGGCCGAGCAGGCCAACCGCCTCACCGCGCTGTACGGTGAGCGAGACATCGCGGAGCACCGGGCGACCCTTGTAGCGCTTGCCGAGGTGGGATGCCTCAAGACCGCTGTTGCTATGGACCAGACGCGGGCCATGGCCATAGCCGACCTGATGGCCCTGACCCATTTCCTCGCCGGGCGGTGTGCGCCGTATCTTGCGTCGTCGTAAAACCATTACCCCTCGCCCTCTTCACCCGATACATCGTCCGGTGTAATCACCCCGCGCACCCGGCGCTGTCCGTCCTTGGTGGTGAACAGGCGCGATACGCCCGTATCCATATTCACTTCCGCCCGATCACCATTGAGCTGGGTGGAGCCACGGGTCAGGCGCACATCGCCGGTCAGAGTCGCCACATTGGCCTTGACGTCAAAACGCCCCTGACTGCCGCGCACCAGCTCGGTCGGTGTCTCGATCACGACCCCGCCGGTGGCATCAACCACCCGCATGACCATCTCGCCCGCCGCATCCTCGGCAAACCGGGCCATCAGAACATCGGAGCGCAACTCGTTCTCTTCCCGGCTGGCGGTGGCATCACCACGCGCCACGGCGAGTTGCCGCGCCTGCCAGAACTCGAGGCTCTTCTTCGCGGTAATCCGGTCGGTCGCGGTGGTCAGCGCCAGATCCTTGCCGGTAATCACCGCCACCTGTTGTGCTACATCATAAACCGCCTGATCACCGGTCACAGTGGCGTCGGCGGAAATCAGCCTTACCTTGCCCTTGGCATCAAGCCGATAGATTTCGGTCCCGCCTGCAGCCGTATCGCGGTAATAGGCAATCAGCACATCGGCAGCGACGGTCAGGCCATCGCGGGAGGCAACCGCATTGCCGCGCGCCACATAGGCCTGGGCATCGCGCTGCCATTCAAGGCCGTTTTCCGCCTCGATCTCCAGCGGCCCACCGCTCTCATCGCCAAGGGTCAGCGCCGGTTGCTGTGCTTGTACCGACGACAGAGATAACCCGCCAGAAAACAGGGCGACCATCAGCACAAGCAGCGGGGCAGACAGGATACGGCTCACGAGGCACCTCCGTCACCGGCCAGACTGCGCAGCGTCAGGCGACCACGTCCGGGGAACACCAGATAGCGACCATTCTCGAAAATTCGCACACCGCTGCCGGCAATGGTGCCGCCCGGTCCGGTACCGGTGACCGGCTTGTCGGACCATGCGGCCCGTGCTGCCGTATCCACCTGCAGTGCAGAGGTGGTGAACTCGAAACCATCGGGCTGGAACATGTTCACATCGCCCTGCAGCAGCAGTTGCTGACTGTCTTCATCATAGCGCCCGGCATTGGCGCGAATGGCCACCTGCGTGCCGTCATCATAGGTGACATCGGCGAGTGGCTGGGTCAGGTCGATCAGGTTGTTGGCCCCTTGCGAACGGGTGACCTGATCCGCCGTGATGGAGACCAGCCGATCGGCATCGTCATAGCCCTCGAACCGGGCATTGAGCATGGCGCTCTCACCACGTCCGAGGCGGCGCAAACCGTCGCTGCCAGCATTGAGCAGCGGCCAGATCAGGGTACCAACCAGCAGGACAGCCGCCAGTGACGGCACAATGATCCGCAGACCGCGAATGATGCGTGACCGGCGCGGATTGATCCGCGCGGTTTCCCGGCGGCGGTACCAGTCACTCGACTGCCCGGCGGCACCGACACTGCGATAGCCTTGCCCGTCATCCGCGCTCGACTGTTCTGCAGGCGCAGACAGATAGGCCGGTCTTGCCGGGCCACTCTGCCAGTCATCATGTGGGGGGCGTTGGTCGCTCATGGGTTATCAGGCAACCCCGGCGCGCAACAGATCATGGATATGGATGAGGCCGACAGGTCGCTCATCCTCAACAACAAACAGGCTGGTGATCGATTTCTCGTTCATGATCGCCACCGCCTCCGCCGCCAGAGCGGTCGGACGGATGGTTTTCGGTGATGCGGTCATGATCTCGCCGGTCGGCGTGGTCAGCAGATCGGGCGACATATGGCGCCGCAGGTCACCATCGGTCACGATGCCGAGCAAACGGCCATCGCCATCCACTACGCCGGCACAGCCGAAGCTCTTTTCGCTGATACAGACCAGCGTGTCACCCATTGAGGTATCGGCACCGACCAGCGGCAGGGCATCGCCCTTGTGCATCAGATCGTGGACGCGGAGCAGCTTCTGGCCCAGTGCACCGCCCGGATGGAAAATACGGAATTCGTCAGCCGAGAAGCCGCGCTTCTCAAGCAGCGCCATGGCCAGCGCATCGCCGAGCGCCAGCGTCATCGTGGTCGAGGTGGTGGGCGCCAGATGCAGCGGGCAGGCCTCATCCACCTTGGGCAGCAGCAGGGCAATATCCGACTGCTCACCGAGCGGCGAGGCAATATCGCGGGTAATGCCGATCATCGGGATACTGAACCGCTTGGCATAGGGAGCGAGAGCAGCAAGCTCGGCCATACGACCGGAATAGGAAATCGCCAGCACCACATCATTGCGGGTAATCATGCCGAGATCGCCATGCACCGCCTCTGCCGGGTGCACGAACATCGCAGGCGTGCCGGTGGAGGCAAGCGTGGCGGCGATTTTGCGGCCCACATGACCACTCTTGCCAATACCGGTGACAACCACGCGACCGGTCGGCGGCGCACCGTCGGCAGGCTTGTAATCGGCCCCGCCGGTGGTGACGAAAATCAGATCGACGGCACGGACAAAACTGTCATCAAGGCTGGCGGCAAGGGCGTTGAGACCATCGGCTTCAAGTGCCAGAACCCGACGACCGACTTCCTTCACATCAACAGGCTTGTCAGCAGTGGGGGCAGTCGTGCCCGATGCAGAGTTGGCATCGACCGTTTTGGCCACGGTAGCGGTAGTTCCGGTCACGAAATGGGTGGTCCCTGATTATTTTCATGCAGAAATTATGCCAACGCAGTATGCAGCCAAGCTCACCAATGCGTCAAGCGAGGGCCTGAAATGGGTGCGAGGGCACCGGATTTCAAGCTGTTTCTAGTGCGAGAAAATATCCGTTTCCGGCCAGCCTGCCAGATCAAGCTGACAGCGGGTTGGCAGGAAATCAAAGCATGACTGCGCCATGGCCATACGGCCCTCACGCTCCAGTCGACGGTCCAGTTCGGCCTTGAGCTGGTGCAGGTACAGAACGTCGGACGCAGCGTAATGCTGCTGATCTTCGCTCAGCGAGTCGCCGCCCCAATCGGAACTTTGCTGCTCTTTCGACAGACTGATGCCGAGCACTTCCCGGCACAGCTCCTTGAGCGAATGGCGGTCGGTATAGGTGCGGATCAGGCGGGAAGCGATCTTGGTGCAGTAGTTCGGCGCGCTCATCGCCCCGAAGGTGTAATACATCACGGCAATGTCGAAACGCCCGTAATGATACAGCTTGGTAATCTTGGGATCGGTCAAAATTGCCGAGAGGCGCGGTGCCGGTTGCACATCCTTGGCGATCTTGACCAGATGGGCGTCGCCGTCACCGGCAGACACCTGTACCAGACAAAGCCGGTCGCGGGCCGGGAGCAGCCCCATGGTCTCGCAATCGATGGCGACCGCCGTGCCGGGGTCGAAGCTTTCCGGCAGGTCATGGTCGTGCAGATAGATAGCCATCGAGGATGATATTTCTTGAAAGAAATGGTGCCCAGGAGAAGACTCGAACTTCCACGGCCGTTAAGCCACAGGTACCTGAAACCTGCGCGTCTACCAATTCCGCCACCTGGGCAGGGCGGGCCATGATCTAATTCCCTCGGAGGCACTTGTCAATTTATTGTCGCGCTTATATGGCGTTTTTAATTATTCACTGCTATCTGAGCAGGATATCCAACCATTCGAGCACCCATTTCCCAGCACTCATTTCAAGGCATTGCATCCCATGACATTGAACCAACCCGGCAAGGTCGCAACCGTATTCGGCGGAACAGGTTTTATCGGACGCTATCTGGTACAGCGCCTCGCCCGTGATGGCTATTCCGTCCGGGTTCCAACCCGTCACGCGGCAGAAGCAAACCGGCTGCGCGTCAGTGGCGTTGTCGGTCAGGTGGTCCCGGTGCGCATGAGCCTGAAAAACGATGCCGCGATCGAGCGTGTGGTCGATGGTGCCGACTGGGTCATCAATCTGGTCGGGATTCTGGCCGAGAACCGGAAACAGAAATTCAGCGCCCTGCACGCCGAGCTGCCGGGCCGGATCGCCGCTGCCTGTACCAAGGCCGGGGTCAAGTCGCTGGTCCATGTCTCGGCTATCGGTGCCGACAAATCATCCGCATCCGCCTATGCCCGCAGCAAGGCCGAGGGTGAAGAGAACCTGCTGAAGAACTTCCCGCAGGCAACCATCATGCGCCCGAGCGTGGTGTTCGGCCCGGAAGACGACTTCCTCAACCGGTTCGGCGAGATGTGCATGCTGTCACCGGTATTGCCGCTCATCGGCGGTGGCCAGTCACGGTTCCAGCCGGTCTATGTCGCCGATGTGGCAGAAGCCATTCATGTGGCCCTAGCCTCGAAGGACGCACGCGGCCAGATTTATGAACTCGGCGGCCCCCGTCGCTATACGTTCAAGCAGATCCTCGAATACATCAATGAGGTTACCGGTCGTGACCGCAAGCTGGTCAACGTGCCGTTCTGCCTCGCCAGCTTCAAGGCTGCGTTCCTTGAGAAACTGCCGGGCCAGATCCTGACCCGTGATCAGGTAACCCTGCTGAAATCCGATAATATCGTCAGTGACAGCGCCAAGCGCCTTGGCGATCTCGGTATCGAACCGACCACAATGGAAGCGATTGCCCCGCGCTATCTCTACCGGTTCCGGAAGGGCGGGCGCTTTGCCGGCAAGGGCGACCCGAAAAGCGCCAGCGCCACCGAAAGCCGCGGCGTCGCGGCCTAGTCGCCCGACTTACGCAGCACCACAACCCATCCGGCAAGCGGCTTGCCGTATTCGAGCCGGATGGTTTCCTGCCCGAAAAACTCGGCCTCAAACCCGTGCTTTTCCGCCAGCCCTTCAAGGTAATGGCGGTGCTGGGCATAACGCCCGCTGTCGCGCAGCACATAATCGCTGTGCCCGGCGTCCTGCTCGTTATAGGTCAGCGCTTCCGAGGTGAACAAAAACACCCCACCGGGGCCGAGCAGGCGGTCAACCTGCTCGAAAATCGCAGCCAGATCACCGATATAGCAGAAGACATCACCGGCAATGACCACATGATAGTCATGGGCGTTGAGCTTCTGCATTTCGGTGACAAGATCACCTTGCATCAGTCCGGTATAGATATTCTTCTTGCGCGCTTCGGCGAGCATTGCCGGTGACAGGTCAATACCGTCGAGCCTTGCCGCGACAGGTGCCATGAAGGCACCGCACTGGCCGGTACCGCAACCGAGATCGAGAACCGAGAGGTTCTCGCCTCCCATCAGCCCTGACCGCTCGGCCAGATTTTTCAGCATCAGCGGCACCTGATAGCGCAAGACGCTGGCGGTATGGCTGTCGAAGCTCTTGGCATACTGGTCAAAATAGGACGCCACATAGGCGTCAGAAGCCCGCTCCGGTGCCTTGTAATCGCCATCGAGTTTCGCCTTCAGGGCATCGACCATATGGATCGCCTTGGCATCATCAGGGGCCAGACTTACCCATTTCTGATAGGCGGCGAGCGCTTCTTCTAGCTGTCCTGCGGTACGATAGCCATCGGCCAGTTGCTGCCAGATGGTCAGATGATCAGGTTCATACTCGCTGCCTGCCTGTAACTGCTCGAGCGCCTCGGTCAGCTTGCCCAGCTTTTTGTAGGCGATGGCGAAGTTGATCCGCGCCGGGACATATTCCGGGTTGAGCAGGGTCAGAACCTTGAAATAGGGCAGGCTTTCGCGTGCCTTGCCCTGATTGACCAACAGATTGCCGAGGCGGAACAGCGCCTGCGCCTGGGTTGGATCAACGGCGATGCAGAACCGGTAATAGGCGGTGGCCCCATCGATGTTGCCTTCCTGCTCCATCGCCACAGCTTTATGGAACAGGTCGCGCGGTGATTGCGGCGTATCTGCCTGGCTTTGCTGATCGGATGGCTGACTGGACATGGGCAAAACTCACCAAATCGGTTTGATACTGCTGTTTCGATAACGATTAGCCCGGCAGGGCGCAAGCATCCGGCAAAAGATTACGGGGATGGATCATCACCGGCAGTCGTCGGGCGAACCGTCAGCAGGATCAGGGCACCAGCCAGAAAGAAGCAGATAACCGTTGCCAGTCCCCAGCGCTGGCTGTCGGTCCACAGGGTCACCCAACCGAACAGGATCGGCCCCAGAAACGCAATGGATTTACCGGTCAGGGCATAGAGGCCAAACATCTCGGTTGTCAGCTCCGGTGGGCTGATCCGGGCCAGCAGGGACCGGCTGGCCGATTGCGTCGGACCAACAAAGATGCCGAGCGCTAGCGCCAGGCCGATAAACAGCGTCTTGTCGGTAATGAACAGGATTGTCGTACTGAAACCGATCAACCCGGCAAGGGAAATCAGGATTGTCGGCTTGGCCCCAACCCGGTCATCAACCCATGAGAAGGCAATGGCACCAATCCCGGCGGTGAGGTTAAGGCCAATGGCAAAAATCAGGATTTCATCGAAGTCCATGCCGAAGCTGCCAGCCGCATAAAGCCCGCCAACGGCAAACAGGGTACCAAGGCCATCCCGATACAGCGCCGAGGCGATCAGGAAGCGCATGAGCGTCGGCTTGCCCGGCAGGGAGCGCAGAGAATGCTTCAGCTGTTTCAATCCGGCGGCGATGGCGGCACCAAGCGGTCTGCTCTCGCCCCATGGCTTGTCATCGGTCCAGAGAAACAGGGGCACGGAAAACAACCCGTACCACAGAGCCACAAGAATGGCCGTTGCCCGTACATGCTCCTGATTGCCCCGGTCGAGGCCGAATAGCGCCGGATCGGGCTTGATCAGCAAGGCCAGCGCCAGCGCCAGACAGGCCAGCCCGCCGATATAGCCGATGCCCCAGCCCCAGCCGGACATGCGCCCCAGCATATGACGTGGCGCCACGGTCGGCAGCATGGCGTTGTAGAATACCTGCCCGATCTCGAACGTTATACTCGAAATCACGACAAGGGTTATGACTAGCGGGATAAACGCCCGGTCCGGCTCGGCAAACCATAGCCCTGCCGTGGCCAGTACAGCGATCAGGGTAAGCGCGCCAATCCACGGTTTGCGCGGTCCAGCATGATCGGCAATGGCACCGAGTATTGGTGCCAGCAGGGCAACAGCGAGACCGGCAGCCCCAATGGCAAAGCCCCACATGCCGGAACCTTCCGCCTCATCGCCAACAACGCCCTTGGCGAAATAGACGCTGAAAACAAAGGTCAACATCACCGTGCTATAGGCGGAATTGGCCCAGTCATACAGGCACCAGCCCACGATCGATGACCGTCGATGTGCAGTTCCGGTCATGGTCCGGCCCTTTTTGTTTTCGGTTCGGCTGCCGATCAGACTTCAGTCAATGTCCGCAACTGACGGTTGGCAATGGCCAGCATGGACAGATCAACCTCGGCTGCCGAGCGGAACTCCGTAATCAGCCGCATGAGGCGACCAACCTGCTGGGAACGACCCTCGCACCAGTTCTCGATCAGGGCCGTGTTGCTGCCATCCGGATCATATTTGCCATCAACCGACCGCAGCACCTCATAGGCAAGCCGCGAGCGGATGGCATAGAGATCATCAATGATCGCAATCACCGCCTGTTTGCGCCAATGGGTGGTGCGCGGCAGATCAACCGCCTTCATATGCAGCCAGGAAATGCTGAAATAGTCGGAAATTTCGGTATAGGCCTTGGCCGCAACCGGTACCGGTACCTCTGCCATTTCCGCAGTCCGGGCAATATCACAGGCACCGAAGAGTACCGGCAGACGGGCAATCCGCATGGCCAGATCAGCCTCGGCCCCCGCCTTGATATAGGTATCGCAACGCTGGGCAATGCCCTCACGCTCCGGCTCCGGCACCATGGTTTCAAGGCTGGCAATCGCCTGCTGCAGCGGCTGTTTGAAGCGCTCGACCGTCTCGGCAATATCAATCGGCTGTGGCAGGTTATTGAGGAACCAGGCACTGCAGCGTTCCAGCAGGCGGATGGTCCAGCGCATCATATCGAGCTGGATTGCCGCCTCTATCTTGTTATCACCGGACTGAATTTGCCCCCAGAGCGGGATCAGACCGAAACATTCACGCACAACAGCATAGGCACGGGTGATTTCCGCCGCTCCCATGCCGGTTTTGTCGGTCAGGTCCTTGGCAAAGACCGGGCCGGCACGGTTGACGATGGAATTGGCCATCACAGTAGCGATGATTTCCCGCCGCAGCTGGTGGTTCATGATGTATTCCCGGTAACGCTTGCGCAGCGCGCGCGGGAAGTATTTCACCAGACTGCTGGCAAGGTATTCGTCATCCGGCAGATCACTCGCCAGCAGATCGTCATAGAGCTTGATCTTGCTATAGGCGAGCAGGACAGAGAATTCCGGCCGGGTCATGCCGCGACCGTCACGCTGGCGATCGGCCACCGCTTCCTCGTTCGGCAAGCCCTCGATCTCGCGGTTCAGAACGCCATCGCGTTCAAGCTGCCGCATCAGGCGGGCATGATCCTCGAACCGTTTCGGCGCTTCTGCCAGCGCTGCGGAAATGGCCTGTGTCTGCAGGTAGTTATCGGCCAGCACCAATTCGCCGACCTCGTCGGTCATTTCGACCAGCAGCGCATCACGATCCTTACGCTCAAGCTCACCCGCCGCCGCAACACCGGCGAGCAGGATCTTGATATTGACCTCGTGATCCGAGCAATCAACCCCGGCGGAGTTGTCGATAAAGTCGGTATTGAGGCGCACACCGAATTCCGCGGCCTCGATACGACCGGCCTGGGTCACACCGAGATTGGCGCCCTCGCCGACCACCTTGGCCCGGACATCGCGGCCATTGATGCGGATATAGTCATTGGCCTTGTCGCCGACTTCCCCATGGCTCTCGGTATCGCCCTTGATATAGGTACCGATACCACCGAACCAGAGCAGCTCTACATGGGCGCGCAGGATGGCTTCCATCAGCTCGTTAGGCGTTACCCGTTCCCGGTCGATGGACAGCGCCTCGCGGATTTCCGGCGTCAGGGACAGGGATTTGGCACTGCGCTCGAACACCATGCCGCCTTTGGACAGCTTGGCCGGATCATAATCGCTCCAGGCACTGCGCGGCATCTCGAACAGACGTTTGCGCTCGGCATGGCTGACGGCAGGGTCAGGATCGGGATCGACGAAGATATGCAGATGGTTGAAGGCGGCGAGCAGTTTGGTCTGCTCGCTCAACAGCATGCCATTGCCGAACACGTCACCGGACATATCGCCGACACCGACACAGGTGAACGGCTCGGACTGGATATCCTTGCCCATCTCCCGGAAGTGGCGCTTGACGCCTTCCCAGGCACCCTTGGCGGTAATGCCCATGCCCTTGTGGTCGTAACCGGCTGAGCCACCGGAAGCGAAGGCGTCATCGAGCCAGAAGCCGTATTCGGTCGACAGCGCATTGGCCGTGTCGGAGAACGTCGCTGTGCCCTTGTCGGCAGCCACCACCATATACGGATCATCACCGTCATAGCGGATGATCTGTTCCGGCGGTACGACACCGCCATCGACGATATTGTCGGTGATCTCGAGCAATGCGCGGATGAATATCTTGTAGCAGGCAACGCCCTCGGCCTGCAGCGCATCCCGCTCGCCGCCCACTGGCGGCTGTTTGAGCACAAATCCGCCCTTGGCCCCGACCGGCACGATGACCGCGTTCTTGACCATCTGAGCCTTCATCAGCCCCAGAATCTCGGTGCGGAAATCATCCCGGCGGTCCGACCAGCGAATACCGCCACGGGCAACCAGACCACCGCGCAGATGCACGCCCTCAACCCGCGGGCTGTAGACAAAAATCTCCCGCTTCGGACGTGGCAGCGGCAGTTCGTCAATGGCCTCCGAATTTAGCTTGAAGGCAATCCATGGCCGGTGCTTGCCATCCATGTCCTGCTGATAGAAATTGGTCCGCAGCGTCTCACGCACCAGACTGATCAGGGCACGGAGCGCCCGGTCATCATCAAGGCTGCTGACATTTTCCAGATCATGATCAAGCGCCACCACATGACCGCCAACCTTGCTGTCGCGATCGGCATGGCTGTCGCTGGCCTTCGGATCATGCATGGCATGGAACAGCTGTACCAGCCGTCTCGTAATCTTCGGTTGTGAGACCAGAATATCGGCAAGCGCCTCAGGACCGAGCGGGAATTGAATCTGACGCAAATAGCGACAATAGGCCCGCAGCAGCGAAACCTCACGCCAACTGAGACCGGCGGACAGGATCAGCCGGTTGAGACTGTCATTCTCGGCCTGCCCGCTCCAGACCTTGGCGAAGGCATCGTGGAACCGGTCCTTGGCATCTTCCAAATCACCGTTGAGATCGGTGGCGAGACGCGCCTCGAAATCATGCAGCCAGACGCTGCCCTCATAACCGTTCGGGCGCAGCTCATATGGCCGCTCGGTCAATACCTGCAGCCCGAGATTCTCAAGGGTTGGCAGAACCCGCGACAAAGGCAGCGCCTTTTTCGGGTGGAACAGGCGGAAATGCAGTTGCTTGGCCTCCCCCTCAACCGGACGGTAGAGCAGCATGCCCAGCTCGTTGCCATGCAGTAAGGCCTGCAGACGGGCAATATCGATGATTGCCTGACGGGCGGTTTCGCGCTCGCGATACCCGGCGGGGAAACTGCTGCCGAACTGGTCGAGCAGCGCCTCGGCCTGATCCTCGCCATGGGCTTCGATCAGGGCGTCGGAGAGGCGATCCTCCCACAGGCGCGCGGCGTCGGCCAGCTTGCGCTCGATCTCCTCGATATCATAGCCGTCGACATCGCCTTGCGGGGTCATGATAAACTGGATACGCGCCAGCATCGTGGCGTCGAGTGTGACATAGAAGCTGGAGACTTCCGCCGACATCTCATTTTCCAGCAGACGCTGCATGCGCTGGCGCAGATTGGTGTCGTAACGGTCGCGCGGCACATAGACCATGCACGAGACAAAACGGTCAAACGGATCGCGGCGGACGAACAGGGCGACCCGCGGCCGCTCGGTCAGGTGCAGAACGCCGGTGGAGATATCCAGCAGCTCCTGCTCCGTCATCTGGAACAGCTCGTCACGCGGATAGGTATCGAGGATATGGGCAAGGGCCTTGCCGGTATGGCTCTGCTCCGGTAGTCCGGCGGCAGAGATGGCGCGCTGGACCTTGGTACGGAGATAGGGAATATCGCGGGCGCTGCGGCTGTAGGCGATGGAGGTGAACAGGCCGAGGAACAGGTGTTCGCCAATCGCCTTGCCGTTCTCATCATGCTCGCGCAGGATGATCGCATCCATGGGTACGGCACGGTGTACCGTCGCCGGGCGGTTGGATTTGGTCAGGAACAGCGGGCTCTGGCGCAGGAACAGATCCTGTGCGCTGACCGGCAGTTGCTGGAAGTTCCGCAACCCGTCGAAAACCGAATAGGCCTGATCGACGAGGATACCAAGACCGTCATCATGCTCGATCTCAAGGCTCAGATCATCGCCCTCGCCGGAAAACCGGTAATGGCGATAGCCGAGGAAGGTGAAGTGATCATCGCCAACCCATTGCAGGAAGGCCACAGCCTCGGCAATCGCATCATGCTCATCGCCGCTGGTCTTGTCCGCCTTGGCTTGCAGGGCCGTTGCCTGGCTCCGGCATTTGTCCCGCATCGCCGCCCAGTCGCGCACGGCGGAGCGCACATCATCCAGTACTGTTTTGAGACGGCGGTGCAGGGTTGATTGCCGCTCCTTGTCGGCAAGGCGGCTGACCTCGATATGCATAATGGATTCGAGACCGGGGGTGCTCGACGCGTCATCATCCGGCTCGCTGTCTGCAGCGGCGGCGCCAAATGAGGTCAGCTTGCCATCCTCATCGCGCTCGACCCGCAGAACCGGGTGTACGACCAGCTTGATAGTAATACCAAAACGCTGCAGGGCAGCGGTGACGCTGTCGACCAGAAACGGCATGTCGTCATTGACGATCTGCAGCAGCGTGCCATGGGCGTTCCAGCCCTGTTCATCGGTATCGGGATTGAAGATGCGGATACCCGGCTGGCCCGGCGTGCGGTTCTGAGAAAACTCCCAGAGCGACAGAGCAGCATGGGCAAGATGCGCAACCGAGCGACGGCCCAGATCCTCGGGTGCCACATGGGCATAAATCTGGCGGGTAAAGCTGGCAATGCTGTCACGACTTGCCTCCGCCACCAGATCCTTCTGCACATCAATGACACGATCCAGCAGCGCGGTTTTCAACCCATCATCACGCGACGACATGGCAATACTCTCTCAGGCTTGAAACCCCGGCCGGTGAGTGTCTCGGCAATAACCCGTTATATCCGTGAGACATGACCGGGGGTAGTGGACAGGCAGGCACAACATGCACCCATGGCGCATCAATCTCAACGATTGGACGTGCTGCGGCGCAGTAAAAAGATCGGTTTTCCTGTTGATACAGTGGCTGAAACACCACCGGCGGATCAGAGCAGATCGTCGAGAACCATGTAGAGATCAAGCAAAGGCTCAGATTTCAGACGACGCCCTGGGGCCCGGCAGGTCAATTTGTCCCAGATTTCCACAGACTGATACAGCTTGGTGATCCCATCGCCCAGCGACCAGAAATATTGTGGCGCCTGCCCCATGAAGGTGGCGAAAGGAACAGGGCTGCCCTGTCGGACAAACAGCTCGTCATACGAGTTATTGTACTCGGCAAATATCTTGGCTGATTTGGACCAGCCCTTCTTGATCTTGTCCTTGATCAGCTGCTTGTACTCTTTCAACAGCTGTTTCTGCTCGGGTTTGGCATAATCAAGCGGCTCGGCAGCTGTCGCCAGCCATTCTGCGAGACGACGGATACGGTCCTGATTACGGGCATACTGGAACTCGTAATAAGCAAGGCCCTTCCACGCGTAGAAAATCTCGTGGGTCTTGTCGACCGGCAGACGGAAAGCCTGAATCAGCGGGACAAGATCGGAGAGATCATCGGCGTGCCAGATCTTGTCGACAAATTTCTTCACCTGATCGCGACCACCCTTCTGCCCCTGCAGGGCGAGCAGGATCATCGGCTCAAGCTTTGTGCGGATATGCAGCTGAATTTCTGCCCATTCCTCTGGCTGAATGGCGAAATAGGCCGGATCGCATTCAATGCCCTCTTTCTCCATCTTGTCCCGCACAAGGAACGGATCGAGGGTCGGCATGCTGTTGATGATCTCAAGAATTTTCAGATCAGCGGCATAATCATCGGGGTTAAGATTGGCATCCCAGCCAATATGCTCACGCAGGGTATCGAGGAAGGTTTCCTGATTGAAATAGATCGACTGCCCGCCGCTGTAGATATTCCGCTCGTCATAGGGGAAATACAGCTTGGTGCTGACGCGGTAGGTTACCTGACCTGGTTGAGCCATCAGCTCGGTCTCGGCTGCTTCCTTGATATAGATGACGTTATTGAGGTCCTGAAACCGGAACAGTAGTTCGGGTTTTACATCCTCGCCCTCTGCCTGTGCCTTTGCCGCCGCCGCCTTGATCTTGTTGGAAATCTTCAGACAGTTGAAGACCCGCGCGGAACCTGAATCGAGCGTATAACGCAAAAATTTATCAGCGCGGCTGGAGCCTTTGGAGTTGCGGGCGGAAACGACCATTAAGCGGTAACCTGTGTATGAGTCAGACCCGGAAACGGGTATCTGCACAATCTAGCCTAGTAGATAAGCATTCGGGAAACATCAGAAATATGCCGTGTCGACTGATTTCCATGGCAGATGCGAACTCATGGGCACACCGGCGTCAGCAAACACATATTCCCATATGCAAAAAGGGCCGGCGCATGGCACCGACCCTCATCGCATTCATATAGCGGGAAAGCCCGGACTTAGAAGTCCATGCCACCCATACCACCCATGCCACCCATATCAGGGACACCGGCAGATTCTTTTTTCTCTGGCAGCTCGGCAACCATGGCTTCGGTGGTGATCAGCAGACCAGCGATGGAAGCAGCGTCCTGCAGGGCAACACGCACAACTTTCGCAGGATCGATCACGCCGAATGAGAACATGTCGCCATATTCACCGGTTGCAGCGTTGTAACCGAATTTTGCATCGTTTGCATCGCGCACCTTGCCAGCAACGATAGAGGCATCAACGCCTGCATTTGAAGCGATCTGGCGAATTGGTGCCTGCAGTGCACGACGAACGATTTCAATGCCGGTTTTCTGATCAGCATTGACTGGTGCACAGGTATCGAGAGCCTTGATACCGAACAGCAGAGCAGAACCACCACCAGCAACAACGCCTTCTTCAACAGCAGCGCGGGTAGCGTGCATGGCGTCATCAACGCGGTCTTTCTTCTCTTTCACTTCAACTTCGGTCGCACCACCGACACGGATCACGGCAACACCGCCAGCCAGCTTGGCCAGACGCTCTTGCAGTTTCTCACGGTCGTAATCAGAGGTGGTGTTTTCGATTTGTTGCTTGATCTGGCCAACGCGGGCTTCGATGTCGGCTTTCTCGCCAGCACCGTCAACGATGGTGGTCTCGTCCTTGGTAATGCGGACTTTCTTGGCGGTGCCGAGCATGTCGAGGGTGACATTCTCGAGCTTGATGCCGAGGTCTTCGGAAACCAACTCACCATTGGTCAGGATCGCCATGTCTTCCATCATCGCCTTGCGACGATCACCGAAGCCTGGAGCCTTGACGGCAGCAACCTTGAGGCCGCCACGCAGTTTGTTGACCACGAGGGTAGCAAGCGCTTCGCCTTCAACGTCCTCAGCGATGATCAGCAGCGGACGGCTGGACTGAACAACAGCTTCGAGGATTGGCAGCATG
The DNA here is from genome assembly GCA_002168225.1 of Micavibrio sp. TMED2. Classification (NCBI taxonomy): domain Bacteria; kingdom Pseudomonadati; phylum Bdellovibrionota; class Bdellovibrionia; order Bdellovibrionales; family Pseudobdellovibrionaceae; genus Micavibrio; species Micavibrio sp. TMED2. The sequence continues at coordinate 746,687 of NHBH01000001.1, read as the reverse complement.
GCCTGCAGGTTAGAGAGTTTTTTCTCGTGATACAGGATGAATGGATTTTCCAGCTCGCAAACCATCTTGTCAGCATTGGTGACGAAGTATGGAGAGAGATAGCCACGGTCGAACTGCATGCCTTCAACGACTTCGAGTTCGGTTTCCAGTGACTTGGCTTCCTCAACGGTGATGACGCCTTCATGGCCGACTTTTTCCATGGCTTCAGCGATCATCTTGCCGATTTCTTCATCGCCATTGGCGGAAATGGTACCGACCTGAGCGATTTCGGAATTGGCGTTCACCTTGCTGGCGCGACCCTTGAGGTCGGCGACAACGGCTTCAACAGCCATGTCGATACCGCGCTTGAGGTCCATCGGGTTCATGCCGGCAGCAACCGACTTCACACCTTCACGAACGATCGCCTGAGCGAGAACGGTAGCGGTGGTGGTGCCATCACCGGCAAGATCATTGGTCTTGCTGGCAACTTCACGGACCATTTGCGCGCCCATGTTCTCGAACTTGTCTTTCAGTTCGATTTCCTTGGCAACGCTGACACCGTCCTTGGTGATGCGTGGTGCGCCGAAAGATTTGTCGATAACGACGTTACGGCCTTTTGGACCGAGGGTGACTTTTACGGCATTGGCGAGAATGTCGACACCTTTCAGCATACGCTGACGGGCATCGGCATCAAATTTGACTTCTTTTGCAGCCATGGAATTGGCTCCTCTTGAATATTATGCGTTGATAATGGAACTGGGGATCAAAGAGATCAGGCAGCTTTCGCAGCAGCCTTACCGTCGATCACACCCATGATGTCGCTTTCCTTCATGACGAGCAGATCTTCGCCATCGATGCGGACTTCGGTGCCTGACCATTTGCCGAACAGGACGCGGTCGCCCGGCTTGACGTCCAGAGGCTGGACCTTGCCGGTTTCGTCGCGGGCGCCGGAACCAACGGCGACAACTTCGCCCTCGGATGGCTTTTCCTTGGCATTGTCAGGAATGATGATGCCGCCAGCGGTTTTATCTTCGCTTTCGATGCGGCGGACAAGAACACGGTCATGCAATGGGCGGAAGCTCATTGATGGTTCTCCCTCATTTGTTTGGATGCCGGTCGGTTTGATGACCCGGGCGATCCTTGGGTTGAAAAACAGGAACGACTCGACCGGAAAATCAGTTGTTAGCACTCAGCCCGGAGGAGTGCCAAACAGGTATGAGATCGCGGCCCGGATATCAAGAGGGAGTCTTTGCATAATGTTTGTGCAAATATTGCTTTTTTTGCCCATATAACGACACAAAATTAGCAGCACTCTCGGGCGCCGAGTGCTAAAGCCCTGATATAAAGCAATTTTTTATTGTCTATATACACAATACACCACACACTTATTGGGTGATCCCTGAACCGGGGATCGCGTCCCTGAGCCGAGAAACGGCCAAACTAGTTGTGAGGTGACCGATGAGCTTGATTAAACAACTGGACAACTACCGCCTGACCACGGCGGAAATTCTCTACCATATGCCGGATCATCCGGACCTGCTGCAGAGCTACATCTGGCAGGAATATGATATGGCCCCGAAATTCCCGGTTTTGAAAAAGTTTCTGGATTTCTGGGCCCGCGAGATCGACGGCAAGCTGCATTCCGTCAATATCTCCAGCAAGGGCATCATCAGCGCCAACGACCTCGGACTGCGCGACAGCGAATACGCGCTGCACTAGGAGAAGGGCAGATCGGGCTCAGGCTTACATTGCCAGCGCGCGGCGAGGTTCTTCTGTCGGTTTCGGCGAAGGCGGTGCGGTTTCCAGATATTGCCGCGTTGCGCGCGCCATACCGTAGCCATGGGTTTGATGACTAGGCAGCCGTTCGGCGCCCGCTTGGTATTTGCGATCATGCTCCGGAGGGCTGATTTCACCGATGCCGGACATGGCAACCTGGGTCAGCCCGGCCTTGTAATCGCTGTCGTCAATCGCGCCCATAGCCCGCAATTCGCGCAAGGATTTGGCGGCAACGGTCGCGATATTGTCCCGACGGATCGTGTCGATCGTCGCATTGGTGCCGCCGGACAGATTGTGCCGCCCCTTGGTATTGGGGTAATTCCACTCTTGCTCCTTCCCTTTAGGGTCATGGAAGGAACTGGAAACCCTGAATGACGTATCGGTTTCCGCCGAACGAACATTGGCATAATCCGGCGTCTGGTTAAGCGACTGGTTAAGCTTCTTCGCCACTTCCCAGAAATGCTCCTTCGGCATGCCCCCCTGAACCAGTTGAATACTGTCCGGCGCACCATGATTGCGCTGCTCGTCTTCACCATAGGCCTTGATTACAAAGCCGCCGAGATGGGATTTTCCAGGTGTGAAATCGATTTGGATAGTACGTGGCATATCAGGCAGTCCCTAAAATTACATGCGTGGCTTGGCAACGTCTCGCTGTTCGGCCTTCGGGGCTGCCGGTGCCGCATCATGGGCATGGGCTTTACGCCAGCCGGACAGCTTGCCCGCTGCATCGCTCGCCGGCGTAGAAACCGCCGCCGGTGCATCCATGGTTGATGGCATGTCCGGCATGGGTGCCTTACCCATCAGTTTTTTGCTGTCCTCAACAAAGGTGGCCCGGCGCATGGACTTGGCGCGCCTTTCCATTGCCATACCACCATTACGGTTACTCTCGCTTTGTTCAGACATATAGCCTTCCAGCGACGCAAGGGTCAGCGGGCCACTGGCCTTCTCGACCAAAATCGGTTTGTCGCGGCCCCGCTCATGCTTGGGCACCATATGGGTCCAACGTGCACCGGCGGGATCCGCCGGATCGGAGACAACATCGATATGTCCGTGAAGGGCCCTGAACCGTGCCCCATTTTCCGGAACCGGATTGCTGTCGGTACCCCGCATACGGAAGGTGCTGCCACGCTCACGCTGATTGAACTCGGCCAACACTGTTTCGGCATGACCCAGCGGCAGGGCAGCATGGCCAGTATCTTGAGCAACCTTCGCCTCGGCGCGATGGGCGAGATGATCGCGGGCCGCACGGTTGGCCAGCTTGCCAACGCCTTCAAAGTGCCGCCCCTCTTCATAAGAGACCTCACCGTCAGCACGGCGCAGAACCGTTGTCGGCTTCGCTTCACCGAGTGTATTTGTCTTTGAAGATGCGAGGCTGAAATCATTGGAGCCGGCAACCGGATCACCACCCCTGCCGGGAACGCTGTCGGTCAGGACGGCCTGACCGGTATCGGCATCATACCGGAACTTATAGGTCTGGATATGCTGAGCAGACGCATAGTTCAGCACAGCCCGGTCAAACGCGTTGACATAGGCCTGCGCCTCGGTCGGATCGGCAACCGGCGTCGTGGCAATGGTTTTGGCACCACCCACACCATCAACAGCAGTGCGTGTTGTTACCGCAAGGCCATCCGGGCCTTCCTTCAGCGTATGGGTGTAAAGTGGGTCACGGAACGTACCGCTGGTCATCTGACCGGAGGTTTGCGGACGATCCAGAAGATCGGTGGCGTTCATAATCCCTCAAAATACCTTCGTGACATTCCTTACCATAATACAAAAGAGGCGGGAGAGCCTGTCTTTTAGGCGGGAGAGCCTTCACCTGAGAGTTTTTTACCGGACGAAGGAAGGGGAGTAAGTACACGTTACCCAACCGACCAGAAAGCGCAAGTCATATTTGAAAACCAATCGGAAGTTTTTTGTGCGCAAGTTTCCAACATACCTGCCTGCGGCGCAGACGCGCGGGATACTGGCCAGACGAACAGGCAGCCTCTATATCGACCGATAGTCGCAATCAACAGCCACCAAACCGCCCTGAGCAGCCATGACCGAGCTATCAGCAACAGAAACCGTCCCCGTTACCACCACGGCAGCTGCACCGCACGCATCCAACCGTGCCATCACGCTGTGGCTGTGGGTCAGCGCCTTCATGGTGTTTGCCATGGCGGTGATCGGTGCGATTACCCGACTGACCGAGTCCGGGCTCTCCATGGTCGAATGGCGACCGCTGATTGGTGCCCTGCCGCCGATGACCGAAACCGAATGGCAGCGGGTATTCGACCTCTACCGCCAATCCCCGGAATACCAGCTGAAAAACAGCGGCATGGCGCTCGAGCAGTTCAAGAGCATCTTTTTCTGGGAGTGGTTTCACCGCCTCTGGGGCAGAACGATTGGCCTCGTTTATGGCCTGCCGTTCTTCTGGTTTCTCCTGCGTCGCCAGATCCCGACCGGCTACCACGGTCGGCTGTGGCTGTTGCTGGCGCTTGGCGGACTGCAAGGGGTCATCGGCTGGTATATGGTGATGAGTGGTCTCGTCGACCGGCCATCGGTCAGCCATTACCGTCTGGCCCTGCATCTGGGTGCCGCAACGCTGATCTTTGCCCTGCTGGTGCATACGGCGGTGCGGATCGGCCAGATCGGCAAGCCCCTGCCCACTACCATCGCGCCGCCCAGTCTGGTCGCCCATGGCTGGTTCGGGCTGGCGCTGGTGGCCATGACCATCGCCTGGGGGGCTTTTGTTGCCGGGCTCGATGCCGGGCTGTTCTACAATACGTTTCCGCTGATGAATGACAGCTGGCTGCCGACCGAGATTTACGATGTTCGCCCCTTGTGGCTCGGCCTGATCGACAATCCGGCGCTGGTACAATTCACCCACCGCTATCTGGCGATGTTTACGGCGCTGGTACTGGCAATCCTCGCGATCCGCGGCTGGCGCACCCTGACACTGCCGCTTGCCGCCCGTCGGCTGGCGCTGCTGGTCGGTGCCATGGCGCTGGTCCAGACCGGCCTCGGCATCGCCACACTGCTGAGTCAGGTAATGATCCCGCTCGCCGCCCTGCATCAGGCCGGTGCCCTGACCCTGCTCGCCCTGCTGGTCAGCCTCCTGACCCTGCTGCCGCGACAGCTCAATTCCTGAATCCAAGTAACGGGCATAAAAAAAGGGCTGCGATGTACGCAGCCCTTTTTGCAATTTTTTGAAAGCTTTTTATCGCTTAGGCGGCGTTGGCGACTTCGCCCATGTCGCCGATCATGTCGATCGCCTGATCGAGCAGTGCTTTCAGCTCTTCAGCATCGGTGATGGTCGAGGTCATCATGGAACCGCTGACGGTGGTGGCATCGTCAGAGACGGTGGCACCGGCAGTGGTCAGAGCCTCGGCAACATCGGCAGCTGCGCTGACCTTGCGACCGGCAGCGCGCTCGAATTTGGCGAGCAGCTCAGGCGCATGGCCGAACAGAACCATTGGTTTTTCAGCATCAACGAAACCGGTCATGATGCGGCGGGCGTGAGGATTGGCGGCCAGCTTGTCGATGCTGCGCTTGCCACCTGGAACAACCAGAGCGGTGAAGTCAGCGGCAAGAACATCGCCCAACTGCTTATCAATCGGGAAATAGTGGCCCCAGGAGCTCTCGTGCCAGCCATTGACCAGACCGTTCTCCGGGCTGATGACCGTAACTTGGGCACCGGTGCCAGCAAACCGACGTTGAACTTCGGTGAAATGAACTTCTTCAAAACCGTTAGCAACCAGAACCGCAATTTGGCGACCGTTGAGAACTTTATCTGTCATGGAAATCTCCTGCATTGTGCATTGTTGTCAGTAATTCGCCCCGATCGCGGCACCAGCTGTAGGGAAGCGGGCCACAGTGAAGCGACATATCAATCAAGGCTTCTGATGTCTGCCTGTATGCATGCGCGGTGCCGGACCTTTGCAGCCCAGCGGGGTGGGCCTGTCCAGTTCTATGCGTGACGCAAAGTGCGCGAATGTCTTGGCGACACGTCATAACGGCGTCGCTGTTCGCAAACCCGGTCATCCCGGTTCGGGATCTGACAATCAGAGGACTGTTTTATCGATGACTGGAAAATGGTGGCAAACCAGCTTTCAGTCAATCAGGTAAATCGGGTGCCCCGTATGCGTATAAACCATATGTCGCACAATCCGGTGGTTTCCGATGTATGGATACATGTGAAACTAACGGGCAGTGCGGCAAGGTGACGCCAATTTCACCCAATATACAGCATATTCAACCATTTGGATTGCCTCGATTCGATTGCAAGCTAAAGTGCCCGAATGGCTGATATGCGTCTTCCGAAACCGATCCTTGCACTGGCCGCCATCATCATTGGCGCGGGCCTCACATGGCTGTGGCATGCGGGTGCACCGGAGCATGCATATCCAGTCGCCGCCATCCCGCAATTCGAACAGTTCACCCAGCGCAACACCTGTGGCGACCAGCGTAGCACCCAACATGCCACCATGCTGCTGCGCGCTGCTGCGCCAGCAGGCATTGTTACCGAGGCCCGATGGATCGAGATTGCCGACCCGGCGCTGACGGAACCGCTGCGGCTGCAGATCGAGCCATCACAAGCCGATGGCGCGCCAGGCAGTTATCGTTACCCGCAACTGTTCGGCAAAGCCGGGCATGAGGAGCAGTGGCGCCCATACTGCCAGGACGGCAATTGCGCATTCAGCATTATTTACTACGCCAATGAACTGGCCCCGGCAGCGGATTATCAGCGCGATATTATCCTGACACTCGGCACGGATGCCGATGAAACCGGGGAGAGCAAGCGTTATCAGGCTGGCTATTACCGCAAGGCACTGCCACCACGGGCAACCACAGCAACCGGGGCCGCCTTTGTCCCGATAGAAGGGGCTATCGACGAGGACAGGCTGTCGCTCACCGTTACACCGACCTACAAGGCCGACAGCCTGATCAAGTTCCAGATTGAGGACGCCGCGGGCAAACGCGAGGTCGAGCACCAGCTGCCGTCCGGTGCCATCGGCACGATCAGCGCGAGTGAGCCATTACAGCCACCGGTCACCTATGCCGCCGGGTTCATCCTGACCCATGATGCCACCCGTAACCGCACGCTGGAGAACAAGCTGGAACTGGCCAACAGCCGGGACAGCTTCTTCAGCTGTAAGGCAACGAGCACTAGAGAAACGTCAGACGCGCCTCAACCAGATCAGCGGTAACGCCCAGTACATAGATTTGCGTCGCGCCGAACTCAATCACCGTGCCACCGGCGATATCGACGAACAGCGAGGGCGTTTCCTGTATCGCGATCACGTCCATTGCAGGATCGAAATCAACAATCACATCATTGCCGTCATTGCGCTCGAACAGATAGGCATCGCTGCCGGCACCACCGACCAGCGTATCGGCCCCGGCCCCGCCGACCAGCACATCATCGCCGAGATTGCCGAACAGCCAGTCATCATCGCGGTTACCGAACAGTGTGTCCTGATCCTGCCCGCCATAGAGGACATCATTGCCCTGTCCACCGAACAGAATGTCATCCTGCAGATTGCCAAAAACCGTATCGGCCTCGAGATTGCCGTAGACAACATCATTGTCCCGGCCACCAAACAACGTGTCGGTATCGCGGCCACCAAACAGGAAGTCCGCGCCCTGGTTGCCATAGATGATGTCCTGCCCGGCATTGCCATAGAGAATATCACCACCGCCCTGGCCCCAGAGCGTATCCGCGCCGGTGAAGCCGAAGCTGCGGTCGGGCGCCGGACTGCCACGCATCTGTTCCGCCCCCTGCAGCGCCAAATAAACAAGGTCAGCATTGCTATCGGCCCAGTCCTGTACCGGCAGGGCCATGTCGGTAATGGTAAATACCGTTGATTGATCGGCCGAACTGACCAGCTCATAGCCGGTGATGGTGCCGGTTGCCTGCAACAGGTCATGACCGATTACGGTTTCGATATAGCCGTTTGCCTTGAGGATCGAGACCTGTGTTTCGCTGGAGAGCAGCAGCTCCACATCCGGGCTGTCGAGCGCCGACAGGCCGGTTGGATCAAATGCCAGACCGGCCTCGGTCAGAATAGTCAGAACCGTCATCAACCCGCCCGATCAGCTGGCAATACTCTCATCCGACAGCACCCAGTCGGGACGAACCCAGTGACAGGTATAGCCGTTCGGGTGCTGGACCAGATAATCCTGATGCACCGCTTCGGCTTCCCAGAAATCACCGACAGGGGCGAGCTCGGTCACCACCTTGCCCGGCCATTTGCCCGACGCCTCAACGGCATGGATAACGCTTTCTGCCACCTGCTTCTGGGCCTCATCGGCATAAAAAATCGCCGAGCGGTATTGCGAGCCGCGATCATTGCCCTGCCGATCCACCGTGGTCGGGTCATGCTGCTGGAAGAAAAACTCCAGCAGGCGGCGATAGGTCAGGACCGATGGGTCGAAACTGATCTCGATTGCCTCGGCATGACCGGTATCGCCCTTCTTGACGAGGTCATAGGTCGCATTCGGCACGTTGCCGCCGGTGTAGCCGACGCGGGTTGCCTGTACGCCGGGCACCTTGCGGATCAGATCCTGCATGCCCCAGAAGCACCCACCGGCGAGGACGGCAATTTCAGTATCAGCCATGATGTTTTCTCCAGACTTTATTCTTGTTCCTGCACTTCCAGATCGTGACGCCCGGCAGCAATATCCAGTAGCAACCGTTCACAGTACCGTCAGGGTGATCAGGACCACAAAGACGACTTATTGACCGGGTCGATCAGAAAAGCCAAAGCGCGGCGTGCTAGGTTGCGGCATCCCGGCGCTGAGCTGGGCATTCATCGCATGGAATTCATGGAAGCTGGTGAGATTGTCGATCACCTCGACCGAAGCAAACAGAATGCAGCCGTTGACATAGATGAAATTGGCGGCATTCAGCTTCTGGATATTGTAGATGCCGCCAACATTGACCGTGCTGACATCATAATAAACGAAGTGTTCGGGGTTAAGATAGAAGGTGTTGCCGAACATGTATTGGGCAGCGGCAAGCTCGGTCGGGCGGGTCTTCTCGATATAGCCCAGATAGTTACGCACCTTGGCCGAACGCTCGATCAGCCCTTCCTTGACCCGGTTGTTGATGCTCTGGAAATCATTCACGGTGAATGATCCCTGCATCTCCTCATTCCGGTTCATGATGCCGACACTGACCGTCGACGGCACGGCCCATTGTTCATGGACATAGAAGCTGCTCTGGTAAACCGCCGAAAAGGTCTGGTTCGGCAGCTGTTCATTGAGGAAATTGGTCAGGGTCATCGACTTGCTGACCGGCAGGAACGGCTCCGGCAGGCGGATCGCCACCGGATGCGGACAGCCGGACACATCGATCTGGTCAGAATAATAGCTTTCCTTGGTCGTCAGCCCGGTATCCCCGCTGAGCACACCTGATTGCGCCAGGACATGGGAGGGCAGTACTGCCGTTGTTAGGGCCAAGACGGCAGCCAGAGCAGAAGTCGTCAGCCAAGAGCCCTTGATAACGGTCCCGCTAGTTTTAGATTTCAAAGGCACCAAAGAACGAGCCCCCATGCTCAAGTCCATACAAACCGGATCAGATAATCAGATTACCGGGCTATGGTCATAAAGACCAGCATCTTACCAGCCACATATTGCCGCCATCTTCTGTATGCACTATGGCATCCCCATGACCTCAACAGGTTCAGCCCCTGATCACATATTGTTGACCACTATGTTCAAAACACCGCACCGCCATACTACCGGGTTCACTTGGCCCGCCCGCCTTCTCGCCGCCTTGCTGCTGGCCCTGACAGTCCTTATGCCGGATATGGCCCGGGCTACCGATCTGCTGCCCTCACCGATACCGCTGAATGAGGCTGATCAGGCGATTGTCGAGCGGATCGAGGATTATATGAGCGGGGTCAGCACCGCGACCGCGCGATTTGTCCAGCGCCATGACAACGGGGAGACCGCCACCGGCACGTTCTACCTGTCCCGGCCGGGCAAACTGCGCTTTGCCTATGAGACACCGAATGACAGCTTTGTCGTCGCCGACGGCACCTTCATCTATTTCTGGGATGCCGAGCTGGAACAGGTCTCGCAGACCACAATCGGCCAGACCCTCGCCTATGTGCTGCTGCAGGACGAGATCGAGTTGAACAACCCGGACCCGAACGATCCCGGTGCAGTAGCAGTGCGTGGCCTGCTGGTCGATGACAACGAAATCGTACTGGCACTTGAGCTGGCCCATGATCCGGGTCAGGGCCAGTTGACCGTCGCGTTTCAGGAAGAGCCGCTGATGCTCAAGCGCTGGACCGTACTCGATGCCCAGGGCTTCAAAACCATTGTCGAGATGGAAGACTGGCATGAGGGCGTACCGCTCTCACGCGATCTGTTCTACTTCTCCCGCCCCGGCTTTGGTGGCGTGGACAAGAGCCAGTGATGCCAGGCTGATGTAGCCTATCAGCCCAGATGCGTCAGATAGGATGGCGGCAGGGCAAAGGCACCGACATGCACGTCAGGCGTGTAGAACTTTGTCACGATACCGCTGTCAGCATAGCGTTTTCGCAGTTCTTCAACCGGCGTTTGTCGGACTGCCGGACTTTTACAACCCCAACCGAGCAGCATATCACCGCCAACATAGGTCGGCACCGGCGCACGGGTGAAGCCGAAATCGGCCACCAGTGGCTTGAGACCATCATGGGTCAGCTTTGAACTCTCCGGCTCCCAGAGCGGCACACCCGACTGGGTCACAACAACGCCCTGTTCGGTCAGGCAGCCGACAACGGATTTGTAGAAGGATGGATCAAACAGCACCCGGCCCGGACCAACCGGGTCGGTGCTGTCGATAATGATCACATCAAATTTCTCATCGGTCTCGGCGACAAATTTGGCACCATCCGTGATGATCACATTAGCGCGCGGATCGTCATAGGCACCGGCACTGATCATCGGCAGGTATTCAAGGGACAGGTCAATCACGCTCTGGTCGATTTCAACCAGCGTGACCTGCTCCACGGATTTGTGCATCAGACAGTGGCGCAGCACGCCGCCATCGCCGCCGCCGATAATCAGCACCCGTCTGGCAGCGCCATGGGCGAGGATCGGCAGATGCGACATCATCTCGTGATAGATAAATTCGTCGGAGGTGGTTAGCTGGACAATACTGTCCAGCGCCAGAATCCGTCCGAACCGGTCATGATCGAAGATGATCAGATCCTGATGCTCGGACTTGTCCTGATAAACCACGGAACCGACGCGATAGAGCGCACTGAAATCGTCGTAGAGACGTTCTTCAAACCACTGAACCATGCCGGATCAACTATCCATATCCACATCGCCGCGCAGCAGCTCATTGACCACGACACGACCGGGCTGAAATGCCTGACGCAGGATCGGAATGGTTTTGGCGGGCTCGCTGTCACCGCACATGAACACGTCCAGTGCCGCATAGTTGCGCTCGGGCCAGGTGTGAATGCTGATATGGGATTCTGCCAGTACCGCCACACCGGAGACACCGCCATTGGGGGTGAAGTGGTGCAGGTGGATGTGCAGCAGGGTCGCCTTGGCAGCATGAACGGCCGTGGTCAGCGCCGCTTCGATATGCTCGATGTCATCAAGGCGTGATGCATCCCAGAGATCAATGATCAGGTGCTCACCGGCGAAAACCTTGCCGTTTCGCGTGATGAAGTGATCGTTATCGTGATCGGATGCAGGCCAATGCTCCTGCGCCGAACTGTCGCCAGGCACAGTCGAGATATGGACAACGTTATTATCGCGTTGTTCCTCGGTGCTTTCGCTGTAGGTAACTTGTGCTGCTTCCGTTTGGGCGCTGCTTGGCTGACCGGCCAAGTCGATCCCCAATTGGAAGAGACCGGCTTGCTTTGCCATGTCGGTTCTCCCCAACCAGTAGACCGCACCGGCGCACCGGTGCTTCATGTGTGTGGGTGTGTATGAGGTATAAACCGGCTTTCCAGCAAGAAAATTCGATAGTGGAATCAATTATTTTTTAAACGCCGCCGAAACGGACGGACCAGCAGGCGGGACAGGGACTGGTCGCGCAAGCCCTCGACCCCGATCCGCATATCCGGGAGACGCGCGGTTTTGCTTCTTGTGCCGAAAATCGGGTCCCAGATCGACAGGATCGTGCCGTAATTGCTGTCGGTATCAGAGCGGATCGCGTGATGATGCACCCAATGGATCGACGGGGTGATAATGATCCGGGATAACGCCCGTTCCACCCGGTCCGGCAGCGCGATATTGGAGTGATGAAAGATCGCCGAGAGCAGCACCAGCAACTCGAAGGCCAGCACACTCGACATGGGTATGCCGAGGGCCAGTATAGGGATTACCCGCACGGCGGCGGACAAAACCACCTCACCCACATGAAACCGCACGGCGCTCGTGGTATCGAGCCGCTCATCCATGTGGTGGATTTCATGGAAGCGCCAGAGGAACTGGATTTCATGGTTCAGCCGGTGCCACCAGTAGATCGCCAGATCGAGCACCAGAATATCCAGCACCAGCCCGAACCAGCCCTGCAGAAAATCCGGGCGGGCAACCGGCGATGCCTCGGCCGCCAGCAGGGTGATCGGCAGCACGATCAGTGGCGAGATCAGGATATTGCCAGCCCAGAGCACGCCGTTACGCATCAGGCGACGCCAGCCGAACCACCCCTCATCGGGTGGCGGAGGGTGGCGCATGGCATCAAGCGCCCGTGGTCGCCAGCGCTCAAGCGTGAATAGCAGGGCGAGCCAGCCACCGACAGCAGCAATCTTGATGATCAGAAACAATGTGCTTTGGTCCATGGCCGACATTATGTGATCCTGTATCGAGATCACCAAGATCGACCAACAAAACTGTGATGTGAAGAGAGTGCGATAAAATGGCTATGCCCGTCATCGGTGTCACCGGCTGTTATGAACCCGCAGCCAATCCTGACAAGGACCTGCCCCGCTGGCAGGTGAAGATGCCCTATATTCAGGCGGTTCTCGGGGCCATGAATGCCGCCCCGATGATCCTGCCCGGCGGTGCCACCGAGGCCATGCGTCCGGCGGTTATCGACACATGGCTCGGCACCATCGACGGCCTGCTGGTCACCGGCAGCCCCTCGAATGTGGAGCCACATCACTACAAAGGCGATGCCAGCGAGACAGGCACCCTGCACGACCCGGCCCGTGACAGCTATACCTTGCCGCTCATCCGACGGGCCATTGAGCTTGGCGTGCCCCTGCTCGCCATCTGTCGCGGCCATCAGGAACTGAATGTCGCTCTCGGCGGCTCACTGCATCAGAAAATTCACGAGGTGCCCGGGCATTTCAACCACCTGCCGGACAAGTCACTGCCGATTGCCGAACAGTTCGGTGCGGCGCATATGGTCCAGCACCGCCCCGGCGGCTTCTTCCAGCAGCTGATGGATTGCGATGAAAGCCTCGTGAACTCCTATCACGCACAGGCGATCAATCATCTGTCGTCACGGCTGCAGGCGGAAAGCAGCGCACCGGACGGCACGATTGAGGCCGTTACCGTGCGGGACGCGAAAAACTTTGCCCTTGGCGTACAGTGGCACCCGGAATGGGGATATGACACCAGCGAAACGTCAAAGGCGATTTTCACCAGCTTCCTTGACGCCTGCCGCGCGCGTCAGTTGAACAAGATCGCGACACCGGAAAGCATGGCCGTCAGCGCCTGACCCGTGGATCACGGGATATTGTACCCACCCCCTTGACGGCAAGTGGATTGCCCGCGCAGATTGGCCCGTCCTGATCGTTCCGATCACCAATCCCGTGCAGGTACCATGTCACAATCATTCGTCATTGCCCCGCCACCGGTCACCGCCCTGACCGTCGATGGCTCCACCGATGCCTTTCCGGTACGCCGGGTATTCTGTGTCGGCAAGAATTACGCCGATCATGTCCGTGAAATGGGCGGCGACCCGAAGGACACGCCGCCGGTATTCTTCACCAAACCTGCCGATGCCGCGATCCCGGCCGATGACAGCGGCAGCCATGTCATCGCCTATCCACCGATGACCGAAGACCTGCATTACGAGGCCGAACTCGTGGTCGCCCTGCAATCCGGTGGCCGCGACATTGCTGTCGCCGATGCGCTGGGCTGCGTTTACGGCTATGGCGTCGGCATCGACTTCACCCGCCGCGATATTCAGCGTGCCATGTCCAAGGCCGGGCACCCGTGGGATATGGCCAAGGGGTTTGACCAGTCCGGTATTGTCGGCCCGATCAAGCCCCTGCCCGGTCAGGACTATACCGAGGGCCGCATCAGCCTCAGCGTTGATGGCGAGACAAAACAGGATGCACCGCTGAGTGACATGATCTGGAAACTGCCGGAAATCATCAGCACCCTGTCCCGGTTCGTTGCGCTGAAACCCGGCGATATTATCTTCACCGGCACACCGGCAGGGGTCGGCCCGGTGGTCAAGGGCAACCGGCTCAACGTCAGCGTTGACGGCCTGCCATCAATCACCCTGACGATTGGCTAGGAACTATCGGATGTCACTGAGCAATCTCCGCATCGCCACCTGGAATATCAACTCTGTCCGGCTCCGCATCGACATGGTGCTGCGGTTTCTGGCCGAGCATAATCCCGATGTCCTCTGCCTGCAGGAAACCAAGTCACCGGACGGCAATTTCCCGACCAAAGCGTTCGAGGATGCCGGATATGGCCATATCCACAAGATCGGCATGAAGGGCTATAACGGCGTTGCGGTCATCTCAAAACACCCGTTTGAATCCACCGAGATCGTCGATCATTGCGGTCGTCAGGATTGCCGTCATGTGGCAGCTCGTCTGGCTGGTGGTGCTGAGGTGCACTCGATCTATATCCCGGCAGGCGGCGACATTCCCGACCCGGTCGAGAACGACAAATTCGCCCACAAGCTCGACTTCGTGACCGAGTTGCAGGACTGGTTCGCCAAAAACCGCAAAAAGGACGATGCTCTGGTCGCGGTCGGTGACTTCAATATCGCGCCGCTGGAAACCGATGTCTGGTCGCACAAACAACTGCTCAAGGTTGTCAGCCACACCCCGATCGAGGTTGACCATCTGAACGAGCTGCAATCGGCCTTCGACTGGTTCGACGCGGTCCGCGCCATCATCCCGCCGGAGGAGAAGGTCTATACCTGGTGGAGCTATCGTGCTCGCGACTGGGAAGCCGCAGACCGGGGCCGCCGCCTCGATCATATCTGGGTGACGCAACCACTGGCCGCCAATGTCAAACATGCCGAGGTCATCAAACCGGCACGTGGCTGGGAGCCGAAACCATCGGACCACTGCCCGGTTTTCGTCGACCTCGCCTTTTGATGCTCCCCCGTTTATCTTACCGCCTTAACCAAGCTGCTTATCGATTATGACTGATCACCAGAATACTGTTTCCATGCTGCTCTGCCGCCATGGCCCAACCACCTGGAACAAGGCCGGCCGGGTTCAGGGCCAGACCGATGTGCCGCTGTCCGATGCCGGACGTCAACTGGTCCGAAAGTGGCGTATCCCGGAACAGTGCAAGGATTTTGCCTGGACGGCGAGCCCGTTGATCCGGGCACAGGAAACCGCCAATCGCCTCGGCGCGGTCAATCTCAAGACCGATATGCGGCTGGCCGAGACCAGCTGGGGCGACTGGGACGGCTGGAAACTCGCCGATATTCGCGCGACGTTCCCCGAGCGCATGGCAAAAATGGAAGCCGCCGGCCTCGACTTCCATCCACCCAATGGCGAAAGCCCGCGCATCGTGCAGGAACGTCTCAAGGACTTCCTGAAGGATTTCCACGCTGCTGGCACCGATACCATCGTTGTCTGCCACAAGGGCATCATCCGCGCCTTCTACAGCCTCGCAACCGGCTGGGACATGCAGGAAGAGCCTGAAGAACGGCTCGGCGATGGCTGCTGCCACCTGATGCGGGTTCTGCCCGGTGGCGGGATCGAGGTTGACCGGATCAACATCCCGCTCAGCGATGATCGCTCGGGCTATGCCTGGTGAGGTTGGGGCTGGAGCCGGATCTGATAGCGCTCCAGCGCCGCTGATCGACCGCCGCTATCACGGTCCAGGCCTGATCGGCGATCTGATCCGGGCCGTGCTGGCATTGGCCGTCACCGGCCTGCCGCTGGTGTTTCTGGCGCTGCATCCCGTACTGCAGATCCTGCTCGGCGGCACAAGCCTGCTGTTTTTCTGGTTCCTGCTGCGCATTGTCGAGCGTCTGTTCACCCGGATCAGCGTCACAGAAACGGCCCTGTCAATCCATGGCTGGCGACAGCGGCAACTTGACTGGGCAGCGCTGAGTGATGTGCGCATGCGTTACTATTCAACCCGGCGCGACCGGAGTAATGGCTGGTTTCAACTGGTACTCAGGGGACAGGGACGACAGCGGCTCGTGCTCGAAAGCGGCATTACGGATTTTGACCAACTGGCCGAGCATGCCGCATGGCAGGCAAAACATCGCGGGCTGACCCTGGATGATGCGACGATAGAAAACATGCTAAATATTGGCGTTCCACATCGATTACTGAGTATAAAGGAACAGTAATCACACACCTTATGCGCGACTGATAATAAGTGCACTGCCGCAACACCAGTTTCCGCTACACACCGCAACTTCCCGCCTGCAACTCGCGCTTTCTCCCTGATTTTGCTACATCTGTTTTTCCGGTAAGTCATTGCGTCTGCTAAGCTTGAGTATCCCAGAGATTATGTTCATCCCGCCAATTTTCCGAATTGCAAGGCAGGCACAGCCATGAGTGGTCTGTTCGATGGATTTCGCGGGCGCAACAGCCAGCCCGTGACCAATGGGATCGCGGATATTGAAAATGACATGCGGTTTCAGGCGCTGGAGCAGCTGCCAAGCAATATTGCCGTTATCGATGCCGAAACGCTGACCATCGCCTATCTTAACAAACAGGCACACCGCATTATTGATGGTTTCATCGATAAGCTGCCGATCGGTTCATCAAACCTGATCGGCCAGCCATTGAAGCTGCTGTATCCCGACTTTGACAAGCATCTGCCGCATCTGGGCGAGCCGGACTATCTGCCGATTTCCGACCGTGCCAATGTGGGCGATGAGTGGCTCGGCCTGCGGCTGTCGACCATTGTCGATGGCAGCGGGAAGACCATGGCCTATCTCATGACCTGGGCGATGATCACCAACAACGTCAAACGCACCAACGAGTTCGAGGCCAATATCAGCCAGATCGTCGATGCGGTTGCCCAATCCGCCAGCTTCCTGCTGACCACAGCCGAGGGCGTCAATCGGGATGCCAATATTGCCAAGGACCGTAGCAGCGATGCCGGCAGTTCGGCACAGGATGCCCATGGCAATGCCCAATCCGCCGCCGTCGCCGCAGAGGAACTGACCGCCTCCATCCAGTCGATGAGCTCGCAGTTCCACACCTCGACCCGTCTCGTTGCCGGGGCCGTGGATCAGGCCGACAAGACCCGTGAGGTGGTTGGCCGCCTGACCGATGCCACCGGCAAGATCGATGCGGTTGTAAAGCTGATCAATGAAATCGCAGGGCAGACCAACCTGCTTGCCCTCAACGCCATGATCGAGGCGGCCCGCGCCGGTGATGCCGGGCGCGGCTTCGCCGTGGTTGCCGCCGAGGTCAAGGATCTCGCCAACCAGACCGCACAGGCGACCGAGGATATCCAGACCCAGGTTGATGCCATTCTCGGTGCCACCGACGAAACGGTCGGCGCCATCAGCGAGATTTCCAAACGGATTGAGGAAATCGACCAGATCGCCACCTCGATTGCCGCAGCGGTTGAGGAGCAATCCGCCGCCACCAGCGAGATCGCCCGGTCGGTCAGCTATTCATCGGATAACATGCGGCGGGTGACGGAAAGCCTAGACGACGCCAACAGCGCCATGGTCAGCACCAGCAGCTCGGCCAACGAGCTGACCGATGCCGCAACCCTGCTGACGACACGCTCCGACGAGCTGCAGCGCATCACCAAACAATATCTCGAGCGGTTGAAGGTATAACCGGGCAGCATATGGCTCAAAAGTCTGAGCAGCGCCCCTTGTGCTCCCAATCGCCGTAACGGGTAGGCTCTGGGCCTTTCGGCCCACCTATTTCCTTGGGCTTGCGATTCTTGCTGTCGGTGTCTGCATCAACACCCGTTTCGACCGTTTTCTCGCTGCTTTTGTCACTCATACTCAACCTGCCCTGAAACCGTGGACCGTAATCCTGCGTTACGCTCTATATGGATTATCAGTCC
The DNA here is from genome assembly GCA_002168225.1 of Micavibrio sp. TMED2. Classification (NCBI taxonomy): domain Bacteria; kingdom Pseudomonadati; phylum Bdellovibrionota; class Bdellovibrionia; order Bdellovibrionales; family Pseudobdellovibrionaceae; genus Micavibrio; species Micavibrio sp. TMED2. Next base: position 728,741 of record NHBH01000001.1, on the reverse strand, counting down.
GTAATGTCACCCCGAAATGCATAAAACCTTCATATGATAGGTCTTGAGCAGGGATGTGCGCGGCACCACATGATCCATCAGCTTTGTATCAGCACAGGATTATAGGCACATGGGTTACGCAAGGACGGCTCTTTTACTGGCGGGGATGACCGCCCTGTTTCTGGTGGTCGGCTATCTGCTCGGCGGTGAAGCGGGCATGGTGATCGCCTTCGGTATCGCCATTGCCACCAACCTGTTTGCCTATTGGAACGCCGACAAGATTGTCTTGCGGATGTACAACGCCCGGCAGGTGGATGAACAGACCGCACCGCAATTCTACAATATGATCCGCGATATGGCGCTCCGAGCCGATCTGCCGATGCCAAAGGTGTTCATTATTGAAAACAGCCAGCCCAATGCCTTTGCCACCGGTCGCAACCCGGAGAATGCCGCCGTTGCCGCCACGACCGGGCTGCTGAAGCGCCTCTCTCAGGAGGAGATCGCCGGTGTCATGGCCCATGAACTGGCGCATATCGCCAACCGCGACACCCTGATCATGACCGTAACGGCGACCATTGCCGGTGCCATCTCGATGCTGGCGAATTTCGCCCTGTTTTTTGGTGGACGCGACCGGAACAGCCCGCTCGGTCCGATCGGCGCACTGGCGGTCGCCATTCTGGCACCGTTCGCCGCCATGATCGTACAGATGGCGATCAGCCGCTCGCGGGAGTATGAGGCCGACCGGATCGGTGCGGAAATCTGCGGCCAGCCGCGATGGCTCGCCTCGGCCCTGCACAGCATCCATGACGCGGCCCAGAAGATCGACTATCCGCGCGCCGAGGCAAACCCGGCCACCGCGCATATGTTCATCATCAATCCGCTCCATGTTCATTCGATTGACGGCCTGTTCTCAACCCACCCGAAAACCGAGGAGCGCATCCGCCGGTTGATGGAGATGGACGCATCCCCAGCCGCAACCACCGTGCAGAAACGCCGGAAGCTGGCACCAAGCGGCGGACAGCTGCGCGCCCGGCTGCAACGTGTCGGGCCATGGGGCTAGGCGCAGCTCAGGCGTACAATTCAGGGTAATTGCTGCGTGACTGGCTCGGCAAAAGCCTCTATGTAGCGCGCTTATGAAAAACGATGACCGCACCCGAGAATATAATCGCCGCCTGAATACCGGCGGTAGTGACCGCCCGCGCCCGAACCGTGGCGGCAAGCCCGGCAGCCCTGCCGGCAACCGGCGTGGACCGGCCAAACGCCGCGAGCGCCCGGCTGGCGTCGATGCCCGTATGGTTGCCCTCGACCTGCTTGGCACGGTCCTGATCAAGCTGACGCCGCTCGACGAGCGCCTTGATGAGGACAAGGCATTTGCCAAGCTCAGCCCGCGCGACCGGGCCTTTGCCTATCATCTGGTGCTGACCGTTCTGCGCCACTGCGGCACGCTTGATGCGGTGATCGAGCAATGCCTCGACCGACCCAAGGACCTGCGGCAGCATGATTTGCGACAGCTGCTGCGTCTGGGTGCCGCCCAGTTGCTGTATCTTGAGACACCGCCCCATGCCGCGATCGACACCTGCCTGCATGTGGCCGATGCCCGCCGCCTGACCCGTGCCAAGGGACTGGTGAATGCCGTCCTGCGCAAGATTTCCCGCGATGGCAAGGAACTGCTCGCCAGTACCGACAAGCCGCAACTCAACACGCCCGACTGGCTGTGGATGGCCTGGGACGAGCATTACGGCAAGGACAAGGCCGCCGCCATCGCCGCCGCCCATCAGATTGAGCCGCAACTCGACATAACCGTGCGCGATCCCGCCACCCGCGAACATTGGGCCGAACAACTTGAGGCGACAATCCTGCCCAATGGCAGCCTGCGGCGCGCCACCGGCGGTGCCATCGACAAGCTGCCCGGCTTCGATGAGGGCGCATGGTGGGTACAGGATGCCGCTGCCTCGATCCCGGCCCGGCTGTTCGGGCCTGAACTAGCAGGCAAGGTAATCGCCGATCTCTGCGCCGCACCGGGTGGCAAGACCATGCAATTGGCGAGCGCTGGCGCGGAGGTCATTGCCGTTGACCGCTCTGCTGAACGCCTCAAACGCCTGAGCGAGAACCTGCAGCGCCTCGGCCTTGACGGGATCAAGCCGATCACCGCCAATGCCCGGCACTGGAAACCCGAGCAACTGCTCGACGGTGTCCTGCTCGATGCGCCATGCAGTGCCACCGGCACCATCCGCCGCCATCCTGACGTGCCATGGCTGAAGACCCCGGACGATGTGGATAGCCTTGCCGAAACCCAGGCCGAGCTGCTGGCCGAAGCCATTGATATGGTTAAGCCGGGCGGCACGCTGGTCTATTGCACCTGTTCACTCGAACCCGCCGAGGGCGAGGCCCAGATCGAGCGCCTGCTCAGCCTCGGTGCCCCGATCCGGGTGATGCCGGTCACGGCGGACGAGTTGGGCATTGATGCCGATATGATTACGGATGAGGGCTGGCTCAGGATATTGCCAAGCCATTGGGCCGAGCATGGCGGCATCGACGGCTTTTTTGCCGTGCGTCTCGAGCGCTTGCCCGATCAACCTGAATAAAGTTAACAGCTGTTCAGCTTGTTAAGCAGCCGGTTTCGGCGGCGGGCCGGGCCGCGTCCCATCTTCCGGCCCCTTGCCAGCATCGAAGGTCGTTTTGACAGAATTGAAGCGCGGTTGATCCGGGTAATGGGTCTTGTTGGCTGGCATCCAGTTAGCAACGCGCTTGGCAATCAGCTTCACGCCGTTGCGGGCCAGACGGAAAATATCACCGTTCAGGGCATCCTGCCCCTTGGCACCATATTGCACGCCGAGGTCCATCAGTGCCTTGCGCATGAATGGCACACCATGGGTCGGGATCAGCACCTTGGGCTTGAGCGCCGACAGGATTTCCTTCAAATCCTCACGCCGTCCATGACCTTCACCAAAATCCGAACGCTTGCCGATGCGGCGGACATTGACCCGGCGCTGGCGCAGGGCGCGGTCCATGGCATTGGCCTGTTCCGGTGCTGCCGTGCGATAGCCATCGGGCCAGACCACCACATCATCGGCGGAGGGACACCAGCTGTCGTGCTTGCCCTTGGCCGCCTGGGCCAGAACGGTTCTGTCGTCACCGTCAACACCGGTGACAAGTTGTAATGCCTGTGACGGTTTCAGCGCCCGCGCCTCGTCACTGTCGATGTCGAAAATGCGCAGTTTCTTGCCCGTGCGTTCCTCAACCAGCTTCGGCAGATCAATGCCACTGACACGCAGTGCGGTCAGATGGGTTTCCACCGACTTGCCGCCATAAACCAGCGCCCGTCCGGTGCGAGCCGCGACCTCGCCGAGGCCAGCGAGCTGTTCCACATAGGAGCCGAGCACGGCATAGGTCACGCGTTTGGACGGATGTTTTGAGACTTCCCGGAACGCATCCTCGCGCACTTCCTGCTCACGCTTGGCCCAGCCATCCTTGGGTGCGCCGGTGCTGTCGATCAGGGCGCTGTCGATACCGCGCTCGCCCCATTCCCGGAGGGTCTTCAGGTCGGTGCCACCGGCAACCAGCGAGCCTTCATCAACCTTGATATCACCGGAATGGAAGTGCCGCGCGGTCGGGGTTTCGATCAGGAAGCTCAGCGCCTGCGGGATCGAGTGGGTAGCACCGGTGACCTCGACATTAAGCCGGTCCGACAGCTTCAACCTGTCACCGGGCTTGATCTCATGGATTTCCGGCCAGTGATCCTTGTCAACGCCATTGGAGGCGAGATGCGAGCGGATCAGAAAGGCGGAATATTTGCTGGCATAGATCGGCGGCGTCACTGCACCCGACTGGATATGTGCTGCCAGCCCGGCGATATGGTCCGAATGACCATGGGTGATCAGGATCGCGCCGATCACCGGCTTGTCGACCTGTGATCGCACCATGCCTTCCGCAGCCTCGGCGGTCGGCATCATGTGGCTATGGTCGGGCGTATCGATACGCTCTTCGTCATTGCCGTAGAATTTGGAGAGGTGCAGCAGACCAATATCGACCAGTATGGTCTCCGCCCGCCAGCGTCCGGCATCATCCTGAAACCGGTAGGAATACAGGTGGGCGTTGCCGCCGATGCTGTCGTCCTGATTGCCCCCCGAGGGCGACCAGAGCAATTCCCCCGCCGCCTGATCATCGGCGAGCGCCTGTTCATTCACTTTTGGGAAATCGGTAGACATAAAAGAGGCCTGTTTTTGCAAAACAATCTCAGGCCAACCATAGTCCCAAATCAAGAAAGTACCCGGCAACCATTCGGCATAAAAAAGCGCCAATCCATCGATCAGCGCTCCGTTACTTGTATAAGCTATGCGTTACGAACCACTACGGTCCCCCGGCACCCGGGAAACGCGGGGCGGGCGGATTTGGGTTCTTACGGTAATCACCGGCCTGCGGCGCTTGTGTTGAGGCCATCATCTGCGCCTGTTGCACACCACCGGCCTGATTGAGGCGTTCCGGGCTGATGCCGTTTGCCGCCGCCCAAGTAGCCATATCCTGTTGCATATGGCTGGCTTCGCTTGAATTGAGGCCCTGCGGATGGGTTGCACGCTCAGCGGCACCGCCAGCCTTCACCACCGCATAGGCACCACCGGTTGCAACTGTTGCCACCGCAGCCTTGGTCCAGCTGGTATCATGCTGTTGCGTCGGCGCAGGCTGCTGCTCTGAATTATTCAGCAGACTGGCTCCGAAAGCACTTGGATGTACAGGCATATCACCCCTCCATTCGCGTTAAGCATATCGGCAACGCTGAATGAAGTCACGCCAAATCGGTAAAATTGTAACTATCGGGCTATTCCGCTGGCACAGCCACGGTCTCCGTTACCGGCACCTCCAGCTTGTCGAGCAGTTCGCGCGGCACGATCTGCCAGAATGAACCGCGCTCGCGCTCCCAGTCATTGACCAGTCGTGCGGACAGGCGGGAATGGGTTGCCTTGGCATGTTCCTTCAGCAGATTGAGCAGCTTCTGCTCGTAATACGGCACCTCGATCCGCATCATGATGACACTCTCATGGTTCATGATCGCTTCGAGGTTGTTGTCGGGATCATAGATGAAGGCCATGCCGCCGGTCATGCCAGCCCCGAAGTTATCGCCCACCGGACCGAGGATCGCCACCTCACCACCGGTCATGTATTCACAACCGTTGGAGCCACAGCCCTCGACCACGGCGCGGGCACCGGAATTGCGCACACAGAAGCGTTCACCGGCCTGCCCGGCAGCATAGAGCTGCCCCGCCGTGGCACCGTACAGCACGGTATTGCCGATGATCGTGTTCTCGTGACTTTCCAGCGGGCTGGAGTTCAGCGGCCGCACCACGATGGTGCCACCGGACAGCCCCTTGCCCACATAGTCATTGGCATCGCCGAGCACCTCGATCCGCACGCCCTGTACCGCAAAGGCACCGAGACTTTGTCCGGCAGTCCCACGAAGCTTCACCGTAATATGCCCGGGTTTCAGCCCGGTTTGGCCAAACTGGCGGGTAATGAGGGAAGACAGTCGCGTGCCCACGGCCCGATGCACATTGCGCACGGTATAGGCCAGTTGCAGCTTCTCGCCATCGCGGAACAGCGGCTGGGCATCCTCGACAATCTGGGCGTCGAGCGTATCCGGCACCTCGTTCCGGCCCTCAAGGGTGCAATACATGGCATCCTCGCCCGGATCGGGACGGACCAGCAGCGGGTTGAGATCGAGATCGTCCAGATGCGGCGCACCCCGGCTGACCTGATGCAAGAGATCGGTACGACCGATCACCTCATTCAGGCTCGACATGCCGAGGGTGGCCAGAATTTCGCGCACTTCCTCGGCGATGAAGGTGAACATATTGACCACCTTCTCCGGCGTACCGACAAATTTGGCGCGCAGTTTCTCATCCTGGGTACAGACGCCGACCGGACAGGTATTCGAATGGCACTGGCGCACCATGATACAGCCCATGGCGATCAGGCTGCCGGTGCCGATGCCGAATTCCTCGGCCCCCATCATGGCGGCGATGACCACATCGCGACCGGTCTTGATACCGCCATCGGTGCGCAGGGTGACCCGGTGCCGCAAACGGTTGAGGGTCAGCATCTGGTGCACTTCCGACAGGCCCATTTCCCACGGGATACCGGCGAATTTAAGCGAGGTCTGCGGGCTGGCACCGGTACCACCAGTATTGCCGGAGACGAGGATCACATCGGCATTGGCCTTGGCGACACCGGCGGCAATCGTACCGATACCGGAACGCGCCACCAGCTTCACACAGACCTTGGCATCGGGATTGATCTGTTTCAGGTCATAGATCAGCTGTGCCAGATCCTCGATCGAATAGATATCGTGATGCGGCGGTGGCGAGATCAGGGTCACCCCCTCGGTCGCATGGCGCAGCTTGGCGATCATGGCCGTGACCTTGAAGCCGGGCAGCTGGCCGCCTTCACCGGGCTTGGCCCCTTGCGCCACCTTGATTTCAATCTCGCGACACTGGTTCAGGTATTCCGCCGTCACACCGAAGCGGCCTGATGCCACCTGCTTGATCGCGGAGTTCCAGTTGTCGCCATTGGCATCGGGCTTGAAGCGTTCGGGCAGCTCGCCGCCCTCACCACTGTCGGATTTCGCCCCGATCCGGTTCATGGCCACGTTCAGGGTGCCATGGGCTTCCGGGCTGAGCGCACCAAGGCTCATCGCTGGGGTGATGAAACGTTTGCGCAGTTCCGTGATGCTCTCGACCTCATCGATTGAAATCGGCTCGCTGGTCGGGCGGAAGTCGAGCAGGTCACGCAGATTGGTCGGTGGCCGCTCATGCTGCTGCTGGGCGTATTTCTTGTAGGTATGATAGCTGTCCTTGGTCACGGCAGCCTGCAGGGTGTGGATCAGGCCACCTTCCCAGGCATGGCGCTCACCGCCACGGCGATAGCGGTAGAAACCGCCGACCGGCAGGGCAATCACTTCCTCATCAAACGCCTTGTCATGCTGGTCCAGCACCTTGCGCATGATACCGGCGAGACCGATGCCGGACAGACGGCTGGTACAACCGGGCAGATATTCGGCAACCAGCGCACGGGACAGACCCACCGCCTCAAAATTACAGCCACCACGATAGGAAGAGATGATCGAAATGCCCATCTTGGACATGACTTTCAGCAAGCCATCATCAATGCCCTTCTTGTAGCGTTTCAGGCATTCGCTCAGGCTCATATCGCCGAACAGGCCACGGGCCTGACGGTCGGCGATTGCTTCCTGCGCCAGATAGGCATTTACCGTGGTCGCACCGCAAGCGATCAGCACGGCAAAATACTGCACATCCATACATTCACCGGAGCGCACATTAAGCGAAGTAAAGGTGCGCAGCGACTGGCGGATCAGATAGGTATGCACGGCACCGGTGGCGAGGATCATCGGGATCGGTGCCCGCTCAGCGCTCATATCCTCATCACTCAGGATGATATGGGTCGCACCGCGACGCACGGCATCCTCGGCCTCGACCCGGATACGATGGAGCGCATCCTTGAGAGCGTTCTCACCGCCCTTGGTCGGGAAGGTACAATCGATGGTCGCTGCCGTATCGCCCATATATTCCTGCATGGCGGCAAATTCGGCATTGGTCAGCACCGGGGTTTCCAGCTGCAGCAGGTGGCACTGGCTCTCGTCCTCGTCCAAAATGTTGCCGAGGTTACCCAAACGGGTGCGCAGGCTCATCACCCGGCGTTCGCGCAGACTGTCGATCGGCGGGTTGGTCACCTGACTGAAATTCTGCCGGAAGAAGTGGTGCAGCCCGCGATAATGATCGGACAGCACGGCAATCGGCGTGTCGTCGCCCATGGAGCCAACCGCTTCCTTGGCATCCTCGACCATCGGATGCAGGATCAGCTCCATATCCTCCATGGTCTGGCCATAGGCGGTCTGGCGCCGACGCAGTTCAGCGCGGTCCATTTCCTGCACATCGAGTTTTGCCGCCTTGGCGACGAGGTTATCGAGTTCGGTAACGCTCTTGACCCATTCACCATAGGGCTGGCGGGCAGCAAGCTGGTCCTTCAGCTCCCGGTCGTACCAGAGTTTGCCTTCGGCGAGGTCGACCGCGATCATCTGGCCGGGACCGATGCGGCCCTTCTCCTTGACCTGGGTTTCATCCACTTTGACCATGCCGGTCTCGGAGCCGATAATCAGCAGGCCATCGCCGGTGATGGTATAGCGCATCGGGCGCAGGCCGTTACGGTCCATGCCGCCCAGAATCCAGCGCCCGTCATAGGCGGCAATCGCCGCCGGGCCGTCCCATGGCTCCATCACGGCATTGCAATAGCTGTACAGTGAGAGATGCTCTTCCGGCACGGAATCCTTACCGGAATAGGCTTCGGGCACGAGCATGGTCTTGACCATCGGCGCATCGCGACCGGCGCGGCACATAAGCTCAAACACGGCATCGAGCGCAGCACTGTCGGAACTGCCCGGCCGGATCACGGGCTTCAGCGCCTTGATATTGCCGGCAAAGCGATCATGGGCCATGCGGGTTTCATGCGCCCGCATCCAGTTGGCGTTGCCCTTGAGCGTATTGATCTCGCCGTTATGGGCCAGAATGCGGAACGGCTGGGCCAGTGACCATGTGGGGAAGGTATTGGTTGAATAGCGCTGGTGATAGAGCGCGAAATTGCTCTCAAACCGGTCATCAAGCAGATCCGGGTAATAAGAGGTCAGCTGCTCGGCCAGAAACATGCCCTTGTAGATGATCGACCGGCAGGACAGGGAGCAGATATAGAACTCACCGACACCGGCGCGGGTGACCGCATCCTCGATCTTCCGACGAATGATATAGAGATCGCGCTCGAAATCATCGGTGCTGACCCCTTCACGGTTACCGATCATGATCTGTTCAATCTCGGGCCGGGTTGCCTTGGCCTTCTCGCCGATCACCTCGTTATTCACCGGCACCTGACGCCAGCCATAGATGCGGTAACCGAATTCGAGAATCTCGGTCTCAACCAGCGTCCGGCACAGCTCCTGCGCATCGTAATCGGTACGCGGCAGGAAGATCATGCCGACGGCGAGATCGTCATCGGTCGGCTTCTGGCCGGAACGGGCCACCTGCTCATGGAAAAAGGATTGTGGCACCTGAACATGGATACCGGCACCATCGCCGGTCTTGCCATCGGCATCCACAGCCCCGCGGTGATAGAGCACCTTGAGCGCCTCAATCCCGGCAACCACCACATCACGACGCGGTGTACCATCAAGCGAGGCGACAAAGCCGACACCGCAGGATGAATGCTCGTCATCGGGATTATAGACATGGGCCGCCTGCAGGCGCGCGGTTTCCGCCGCCCATGTCTCATTGGTCCAGGGGGCGGATTTCTGCGCCGCCGCTTCGGTCAGCCGTGCGCTTCCAGCGAGTTCAGTCTGGCGTATTTCGGGTTGAGACATCGGGTCTGCAAATCCTTACGTTTGCGGTCGATGTAACGGAACAGCTTGGTCTTAACCCCTGTTGTCGATACCGGCTTGGCGATGAAATCATCAGCACCCGCCCGTATGGCCTGATTGACCCGCCACTCCTCCGGGAACCCGGTGATAATGAACAGGCCGATCTCGCGCTCGACAAAACGATTGTCATTGCGCACCAGTCTCAGGAAATCGCCACCATCCAGCGGCTCCATTTCCCAATCGACAATGATAATGTCCGGCACGCCGTAACGCATCTGTTCAAATGCCATGGCAGCATCGCCACTGGTCTTGACCTCGCCGACACCGCAGCGGGTCAAAATGCCTTTCAGAACCTCGGTCATTGCCGGTTCGTCATCAATGACCAAAATCTTCAAGGGCCGTAAGTCGTAGCGTTCAATTGCACCGGTCATCTTCTATCCCCGATCCACACATTCTGTGATTGATGGCTCAGGGTAGATCATCAGTGGTTATTGTTCCGTTAATCGCACCTCCGGTTTGTTATCTGTGTTGTAAGCGGTTGATGAAAACTATTCGGCGGCAACCATGGCCGTATCGCCCGTGCGCGCCTTCTGTTTCAGATAGTCGTGGATCGAGGCGGCGGCATCGCGGCCATCGCGGATGCCCCAGACCACCAGTGAAGCACCGCGCACGATGTCACCGGCAGCAAACACGCCATCCAGCTTGGTCATCATGGTCGACCATGAGACGGAAACCGTGCCCCAGCGACTGACCGGCAGACCATCCATGCCGAACATGCCCGGCAGATCCTCGGGATCGAAGCCGAGCGCCATGATGGCGAGATCGGCATCAATGTTGAAGCTGCTGTCCGGCACCGGCTCCGGTGTCTGACGCCCGGTGGCATCCGGCATCCCCAGATGCATGCGCTGGGCACGAACCGCAGAAACCCGATCATCACCGAGGATCGCCTCGGGTGCCGCCAGCCATTCAAAGATCACGCCCTCTTCCTCGGCGTTCTTAACCTCACGCATGGAGCCGGGCATATTGGCGCGGTTGCGACGATAGAGACAGGTAACCGCCTTGGCCCCCTGCCGGATCGCCGTGCGCAGACAGTCCATCGCGGTATCGCCGCCACCGATCACGACAACGTTCTTGCCCTCGGCATTCAGGGTACCGTCCTCGAAGCCATCGACCGTATCGCCCAGTCCCTTGCGGTTGGAGGCCGTCAGGAAATCGAGCGCCAGGGTGACACCGGTGAGGCCGATGCCCGGCATCGGTGCTTCACGCGCCTTATAGACACCGGTGGCAATCAGCACGGCATCATGGCGGGCACGCAGTTCCTCAAAGGTAACGTCGCGACCGATTTCACAATTCAGGTGAAACTCGATGCCCTGCTGGACCAGTTGATCGGTCCGGCGATTAACGACAGATTTTTCCAGCTTGAAATTCGGGATGCCATAGATCAGCAGACCACCGACCCGGTCATAACGGTCATAGACATGCACCGCATAGCCCTTGGCGCGCAGCATCTCGGCGGCGGCGAGACCGGCGGGACCGGCACCGATGATGCCGATGCTCTGGCTGATTTCGCGCAGCGGCATCCGTGGCTTGACCCAGCCATTCTCCCAGGCGGTTTCGGTAATGTATTTCTCGACCGCGCCGATGGTAACGGCACCGTGGGTTGATTGCTCAATAACGCAATTACCCTCACACAGACGATCCTGCGGGCAGATGCGACCACAGATTTCCGGGAAAGTGTTGGTGGCGGCGGAAACCTCATAGGCTTCCTGCATACGGTCGTTGGCTGTCAACATCAGCCAGTCGGGAATATTGTTCTGCAGGGGGCAGTGAACCTGACAGAACGGCACGCCGCACTGGGAACAGCGATTGGCCTGTTCCTCAGCCTTGTCGGCGGCATATTCACGATAGATTTCGCCGAAATCCCGGGCCCGCTCATCGGAGGGGCGCTTGACCGGGGTCTCCTGCTCCGTCTCGGTAAAGCCCAGCATGCGTCGTGTCATGGTTACTTGCCTTCTCCGTTACCGACAGCACGCCATTTCCTGATGCGTCTTTTCAGACGCCACATGGGTAATAAAGCGATATTGGAGCGCGTCGGCAGCGATCTTTTTTATCATTAGGTCACAGTTAGTGACCATTTATTGATCTCTCACCTCTTAGGAAACCAGAACCATTCTAAAAACGCACGACAAAACCACAATATAGTTCCGAAACGAGACAAATAATCGCCATGCATTGAATGCATAGCTGATCTGGTCCACAGAAAGCCATATAGATGGCTGGACAGATCGGGCGACGCTTGGCATGACCGAGCCCGGCCATATCAACCCGATACGGCTCACCCGCTATCCTCAAGGTTACAGACGATGCCCCTCTGGCATATCGCAATCCTCGCTCTGGTTCAGGGCATCACGGAATTTCTGCCGGTCAGCTCCAGCGCCCATCTGGTGCTGGCACCGGTCGTGCTCGGCACCGCCGATCAGGGGCTGCTGTTCGATATTGCCGTGCATTTCGGCACACTGATCGCGGTCTGCCTCTATTTCTGGCGCGAGAGCCTGCAACTGCCGGTCGGCGCCATCCACCTGCTCGGCAAGCGGCGTGGCTCGGCACAGGCGAAACTCGCCCTGCATGTGATCCTCGGCTCGATCCCGGTGATTATCGCCGGGCTGTTCCTGCACGAACTGGTACCCGCCGGGCTGCGCTCGATCGAGATGATCGCGATTGCGACAATTGTTTTTGGCATCTTGCTCGGCATCGCCGACTGGATCGGAGCCAAGCGCAAATCCCTCGGCAGCATGGACCGCCTAGACGCCATCCTGATCGGTCTGGCACAGATACTGGCCCTGATCCCCGGCACCAGCCGGTCCGGCATCACCATGACCATGGCCCGTTTCATCGGCTATTCCCGTGCCGAGGCCGCACGATTCTCGCTCTTGCTGTCAATTCCGGCGATTGCCGGGGCGGCCCTGCTCGGCCTGCTCGATGTTATCGAAGCCGGTTCTCTGCGGTTCGGCCTTGATCTTGCTATTGCCGCGCTGCTGTCCTGTGTCTCGGCCTTTGCCGCGATTGCCGTCATGATGCGCATACTGGACAAGGCCAGTTTCATGCCCTTTGTCATCTATCGCCTGCTGCTCGGCGCCGCACTGCTCGCCTATATATATCTGCTCTGAAACTGCCTGCAGCAGCATACAAACAAATTTTTGACTGGCACCTTTCGCGGTGAACCGGGACAATACGCTTTCAATTATATGAATGGCGCATAACAATAATAATACGCCATCGGCCACCATAAACACCACGGCGGCCACCCGAGGAAACAATCAGTGATCGAGACAATCGATCCGCCTAGCAATAGAGACCAAGTGAGCATTTATGGCACCGCGTCTATCACGAGACACCCTTCCACAAATCGTTGGCGACACCGATAACAGCGCCGCGAGTTCAGCCGACAGCAAGATTGGCATTGTCCATCTGGGCTGGGGCGGCTTTGCCCGCGCGCATATCGGCACCATCCTGAATGACCTGCCAGCGGCAGCGAAACAGGAATGGGGCGTTTCCGCTATTTCCATGCGTTCCCCGACGATCCGCGACCAGCTGGCACCGCAGGACGGCCTCTATACCGTCACCGAGCGCCGCGCCGAGGGTGACAAGACCCAGGTCGTCGATGTGGTCAAGGAGACCATGGTTGCACCGGAAGAGCGTGAGCGCGTTGTTGCCCGCCTTGCCAATCCGGATACCAAGATGGTCTCCATGACCATCACCCAGAAGGGCTATATCACGCAGGAGCCGGGTGCCGATGCCACCATGCACAGCATGGTCACCGAGGCGATCAAGCGCCGCAAGGAAGCTGGCGTTGCCCCACTGGCCGTCGTCTGCCTCGACAATATCCAGAGCAATGGCGACTTCACCAAGAAGACGCTGGTTGATTATGCTGCCCAGACCGATCCGGAACTGGCCAGCTATATCGAGCAGAATGTCGCCTTCCCGAACACCATGGTCGACCGGATTACGCCAAAGCCGAAATCCGATGATCTCGACGTGCTCGCTGATCGCATCGGCGTACGTGATGAAGCCGCCGTCGCTGCCGAACCATATCGCCAGTTGGTTATCGAGAAGACCCCGGACAGCGTCGCGATGCCACCGCTCGGCGATGTTGCCGGCGTCAAGATCGTCGACGACGTCAAGCCGTTTGAAGCCGCCAAGATCAAGATGCTGAACGGTGCCCATATGATGATGGGTGCAACCGGGCGTGTTGCCGGGTTCATGACCGTTGATGAGTGCATGGCTGATGAGGACATGGGTGCCTTTGCCAAACGCTTCATGTCCGAGGTTGCCGCCACCATCGACCCGATCCCCGGCACCAATATGCAGGTCTATGCCGATGATCTGGCCGACCGGTTCAGCAATCCACGGATGAGCGACGATGTGGACCGCCTCGCCAATGATACCTCGAAGAAAGTGCATCCACGACTGTTTGATGCCCTGACCGACTCCCTCAAGAAAGGCACCCCGAATGATGCGCTGGCGGTTGCCGCTGCAGGCTGGGTGCGCTTCGTCTCCGGTGAGGCACCGGGCCATGCGACCCCGAAATCCGACGGTGATGTTGTCGGCATGACAGACAAGGGCCGCGCCTATGTCGTCAATGATCCGATTGCCGAAAAATTACAGGCTGCCGCCCGCGCCAATCCCGGCAACCCGGACAAGCTGTTCGAGGCGGTCGGGCTGAACCTTGGCGATTATGGTGCCGAGGGCAAGGCTATGCGCCGCAAGATCGTGACCGCGCTTGAGACCATGAACAAGGACAGCTCATTGTCCGCTATCCGTTCGGTCACCATGCGTCTCGACCAGTTGCCGGTGCCGGTTGTGCCGGAAGCGGATCGCGGTGTCGATGCACCAAAGGCCGGGCCGGACAACCGTCCGCAGCCACGTCCGGGCAGCTGAGTTTCAAGCCACGCGTCAATGGCATATATCCCCTGCCGGGATCGGCAACCTCTTCCCATAAGGTGCCGGTCATGGCATAAGCGCCACGCGACTGTTCGGGCTTCCTGCCCGCCCCTCACGTAACCCAAGGCCTGACGGTGTCCAGCGTCAAACTCAAAACCGCCAATCTGGCGAAGCTCAGCGATAACATCGCCGTCCCCACTTATGACCGCACGGCGATCAGCCCCGGCATTGTGCATATCAGCCTCGGCGCATTCCACCGCGCCCATCAATGCGTCTACACTGACGAATTGCTGGCAGAACAGGGCGAGAAGGCCAAGAACTGGGCTCTGTGCAGTGTTGGCGCGCTGCCCAATGACGAAACCCTCTGCCGCCGTCTGAATGGACAGGACAATCTCTATACCGTCGTGACACGCGATGAAGGCGGCATGTCTGCCCGCGTCATTGGCTCTATCGCCAAGGTCATGCACGCCCCGGCCGATCCGGGTGGCGTCCTGACCCGGATGGCGGACAAGGCGACCAAAATTGTCTCTCTAACCGTGACCGAGCGTGGCTATGGCCATGATCCGGCGACCGGCAAGCTCGATGTCGAACGCAGCGATGTTGCCGCCGACCTGATGATGCCGAAGCGTCCGAAAACCGCCATCGGCTACGTCGTCGAGGCCCTCGCCCGTCGTCGGGAAGAAGGCTTGCCGGCATTCACCGTCATGTCCTGCGACAACCTGCAGAAAAATGGCGAGCTGACCCGCGACCTGACCATCGAGTTCGCCAATCGCCGCGACCCGAGCCTTGGCAACTGGATTGCCAAGAACGGCGCGTTCCCGAACAGCATGGTCGACCGCATCACCCCCGGCACCACCCAGACCGATATCGACCACATCAAGAGCCATTTCGGCATCGACGATGCGGCACCGATTGTCTGTGAACCATTCAAGCAATGGGTGCTGGAAGACAATTTCTGCAATGGCCGCCCCGAATGGGAAGCGGTCGGCGCGCAGATCGTGCCCGATGTCTATCCCTATGAGCTGACCAAGCTGCGCCTGCTCAATGTGGTGCATTCGGCATTCTGCTATCCCGGCTATCTCGCTGATTACGATTTCGTCCATGAGGCAATCATGGATACCGATATCCAGCGTTTCGTGCGCCGCCTGATGGATGAGGAAATCACCCCGACCCTGCCGCATGCACCGGGCATGGACCTGCCATCCTACAAGAACAAGCTGATCGAGCGTTTTGCCAATCCGGAAATCTGTGACGGCCTGCCACGCATCTGCATGGATGGCAGCCAGAAGATCGGCAACCAGATGCTACCCATCGTGCGTGAGCGACTGGCCGATGGCGGATCGATTCGCATGCTTTGCTTCTCAATCGCCGCCTTTATCCGCTTCTGCCGCGGTATTGACGAAAAGGGCAAGCCGATCGAGATCAAGGACCCGCTGGCCAATGAGTTGCGCCGTGCAGCACAGGCAGGTGGCCGTGATCCGCGCCCATTCCTCAACCTTACCCATGTGTTTGGCGCAGACCTCGCGGCCAACGAAACTTTCGTTCATGGGGTTGAACAAGCGCTCGGAAACATTGAAGATCAAGGCATCAGAAGTGCCGTTGCAGCACTCTAATCAGGAGACAGGCCGAACACTTTCTTATCGATAGTGTATAGTTAAAACACCAAGAACGACGCCCAAAACATATCGGGCGCACCAAAAACAGAGGAACATAATCCGATGCAGAACAAGCCAGCAAATGACGGTCTGCCGGGCACCCGCTTCGACGCACTCATCTTTGATTGCGACGGTGTCTATGCCAAGAATTCGGAAAACCTGGCCTTTGAAGTCGTAACGGAACATGTGAACCGTTTTCTCGAAGTGCGCGGCGGCCCCAGCTATGATCCTATCAATATGATGCGCGATTATGCCGGCAAGCATTTCAGCAATATTCAGGATGGCGTCGAGGCCGATACCGGCATCCGCATCCCGGACAGCATGGATGACGAGATCACCCGCGATATCGTGGTGAAGCTCAAGACCGATACCAAGATCGACCCGTCGCTGTTCAAGCTCATCGATACCTTCAAGCAGAGCGGTGCCTCGATCGGCATGGCCTCATCCAGCCCTCATGCGCGCCTCGATGCCGTGCTGCATGCCACCGGTTCCCGCCGGATTCTGGACCGGATGCGCCATGACAATGTGGTCAGCGCTGCCGATGACTGCAATGCGCCCAAACCCGATCCGGCCAGCTATCTGCTCATTGCAGAAAAGCTCGGCGTTGATCCCGAGCGTTGCCTGACCATTGAGGACAGCGTTTCCGGCGTCAAGGCAGGGGTTAATGCCGGTATTACCGTTGTCGGCTATCTCGGTGCGGATCACATCGACCCGACCGCCAAGGCCCAACATGCGAAGAAACTCATGGATGCCGGTGCCACGATGCTGGTCGACAGCATGGCGGAAATCATTGCACGCAAGCCGGAACTGGAGCAGGGTTTAACTGCAAAGCTGGCCAGCATGGGCGCGAAAAATACCGCTGCAGCACCACGACCCGCTGCACCGGGCGCTACCCCACCGGCACCGCCAGCCGCGTAAAAACCTGCTATATGGCAACCACTGCATTCTGACGATGTTACTGGCGTGAGCGATCCATTCAACCTGAACAATCAGGCATTTTCCGGTCAGGGCTGGCAAACCGGCCGGTCCGAAACAGCAACCATCCTCGGCGTAACCGACCGTATGGTCGCCCTCGCCGATGAGGCCCGCCATGACGGTCCGAGGGTACTCGCCGTCAATATGGCCGAGATTGCCCGGCTGCATCCCCGCCTGAAAGACAGCTTCCAGCGCTTTGCCGACAGTATCGGGGCCGAGAGTGATGAAGCCCTCGCCGATGGTGATGGCGATAACCGCCCGCTGATGGCAGCCAAGGACGCAGTCACCATTATCGGTGTCGTGGCCCAGAACATGATTACCCGTGACGGGGTACAGCAGGTGCAGGACAACCTGACCAGCCTGCGTGATGCCATCATCACCATGGATCAGGCTGTCAAATCACCTGACCTAACCGTCAGCCGACGCGGCTGACGGTCCAGCATTCCAGACATCAGGCCAATCAGCCCGGTATCAGTGGTTGAAGTGGCGACGACCGGTGAAGACCATGGCCAGACCTGCCTCATCGGCAGCGGCGATGACTTCCTCGTCACGCATTGATCCGCCCGGCTGGATCACAGCGGTGGCACCTGCTTCAGCCGCGGTCAGCAGGCCATCGGCAAACGGGAAGAAGGCATCAGAGGCAACCACGGAGCCGATTGCCAGAGACTGATCGAGACCAGCTTGCTCGGCGGCTTCCTTGGCTTTCCAGGCGGCGATGCGGGAGCTGTCAACCCGGCTCATCTGACCGGCACCGACACCGACAGTGGCCAGATCCTTGGCATAGACGATGGCGTTTGACTTCACATGCTTGGCGACGCGGAAAGCGAAGAGCATGTCGGCCAGTTCAGCCGGGGTCGGCTGACGCTTGGTGACAACCTTGAGGTCGCTCTCGACCGTCCCGGCATTGTCGCGTTCCTGTACCAGAAAACCACCGGCAATGGTCTTGACCGCCAGCGTTGCCGCACGTGGATCAGGCATGGAGCCGGTGGTCAGCACGCGCAGGTTCTTCTTGGCCGCAAAGACGGCACGGGCAGCCTCGTCGATCTCGGGTGCGATCACGACTTCGGAAAATACCTCGATGATCTGTTTGGCGGTGGCCTCATCAATGGTCTGGTTGGCCGCGATGATGCCGCCAAAGGCACTGACCGGATCACAGCGCAGCGCATCGGCATAGGCTGCGGCCAGGCTGTCGGCAGAGCAGACGCCGCAAGGATTGGCGTGCTTGATGATCGCAATGGTCGGCTGATCGAATTCGGAGACCAGCTCGAATGCGGCATTGGTGTCGTTCAGGTTGTTGTAGGACAGCTCCTTGCCCTGAAGCTGGGTGGCACTGGCAACGCCCGGACGGTTGCTGCCATCCATATAGAGGGCGGCAGACTGGTGCGGGTTCTCGCCATAGCGCAGGATCGCCGCACGCTTGCCGGCAACGCTGATCCGTGGCGGCGTGACCTTGTCTTCCTCACCGAGGAATCCGCGATTGGCAAACCAGCCGGAAATCGCTGCATCATAGGAGGCGGTGCGGGCATAGGCATAACCGGCAAGACGACGGCGCAGGTTGAAGGTGACGCCACCGTCATTGGCATCCAGCTCGGACAGGAATGCCTCGTAATCCTCGGGATCGGTCAGGACAGCCACATGGGAATGGTTCTTGGCCGCCGCCCGGATCATGGCCGGGCCGCCGATGTCGATATTCTCGACACAGGTCGCGTCATCCGCACCCTTGGCGACGGTTTCCTCGAACGGATAGAGATTGACCACCAGCAGGTCGATCGGTGCGATGGCATGGCTTTCCATCGACTTCAGGTGCTCCGGGTTATCACGCAGCGCCAGCAGGCCGCCATGCACCACCGGGTGCAGGGTCTTCAGACGCCCGCCCATCATTTCCGGGAAGCCGGTGTGCTCGGAAACCTCACGGACCGTCAGACCGGCCTCAACCAGCACCTTGTGGGTGCCACCGGTGGACAGCAGCTCAACGCCATAATCGGCGAGCTTGCGCGCGAGGGTCACAACATCACGCTTGTCGGAGACGGAAATCAGGGCACGCTTGATACGCACAAGATCGGCTTTGGGCAGTTCTGACATGGCAGGGCAATTCTGTTTCGGCAGGATGAAAAAGGATGATGCCGGGTCTTTTGCTGCCATGGCCGCCAAAGGTCAAGGGGGCCATGGCGTATGTTTGCTATGTCAGCGGGTAAAGTTTGAAGAATTTCCCCACAGCACCTGCTGCCATTTTCTCCGCCTCTTCCGGCCCGACCGGTCCGCGCAGGCTTAACATGCACTGCATGTGGACAGAGATTTTCGAGAATTCCAGAAACTCGCGCGCAGCCGTTACCGGGTCGTCGATCCGTATCAGCCCCTGATTTGCCGCCCAGCCCAGATAATTGGCGAGCCGCTCGATCCCTGCCTTCGGGCCGCTCTCGAAAAATATCCGGCCCAGATCGGGAAAACGTGGCGCCTCGGCAATCACGATCCGATAGGCGGCAATCGGATGCTCGCTGGTAATGAACTGCACGAATTGGGAGGCAACGTGACGCAGCACACCGTCAATGTTGCCGTCACCGGCTTCGAGGGAAAACAGATCGGCATTCTGCAGGCGACAGGCGGAACGGACCACCGCGCCGAACAGCGCATCCTTGTCCTTGAAATAGTTGTAGAGCGTGCCTTTGGACACCCCGGCATGGCTGGCAATCTGGCCCATGCTGGTAGCCCCGAACCCCTGCTCGAAGAACAGGCAACCGGCCGCATCGAGGATTTGCAGTGCCTTCGGACTGTTCAGATCAACCGCATCGGGTTCGGCATCGACCACATCAGCCCCGGCATTATCGAGTGTCATAAATATTCCCAAGCAATAATGCGCCCGTCAGCGCAACCATCCCAAACAGCCATCACACAAAAATGACCGAACCGTTCGGTCAGCAATTGTATAACAGTCAACAAGCCTGTAAAGATACCGGCCAGACGACCTGACCGAACGGTTCGGTCAGCACCTTCATATACCGATATAGCACCAGAACCTGATCTGGCTATCACGGAAATGGTGAGAGATGACCATGGCAAATCGCCTATCAACGATCAAGCACCTGTCCGGCAATCCCCGTCAGTTCCTGATTTCCGCCGGTATGATTGTCGCCCTGATCGGTGGCACGGCGCTGATTGCCGGGTGGATCACCGGCAGTGCCAGTGCCCAGAACGCCAGCAAGGAAGCCAGCGCCGCTGCCCGTATCCTGCCGGTTGAGGCCAGCATCGTGCGCATCGAGGACAGCTACGAGCGCACCCGTCATTTCCCCGGTCTGATTGCCGCCCGCCGCAGCGTCGATCTCGGCTTCCAGATCAATGGCATGATTGCGGCATTTTCAGCCGATGAGGGCGACAGCGTTGCCAAGGGCGATGTGCTGGCCAGCATCGACACCGACCGACTGCAGGCCGACCGGGCGCAACTGGTCGCGGCACTGGCGGAGAACCGGGCCAGCGTCAAGCTCGCGCGCCAGACCCGCAATCGCCAGCGCGACCTCAATGCCAAGGGCCATGCCAGTGACCAGACCCTTGATGAGGCCGAAAGCGAGCTGGAGCGCGCCACAGCCGCTATCGCCGCCACCCAGGCACGGATTGACCGGCTCGATGTGGATCTGGCCGATGCCGCACTGGTTGCCCCTTTCTCCGGCACCATTACCCGCCGTCTGCTCGATGAGGGTGCCGTGGTCACGGCAGGTGCCCCGGTCATGCGGCTGATCGAAACCACTGCCCTTGAGGCAAAGATCGGACTGCCGCCACGGATTGCAGCGGACCTCACCATCGGCAGTAGACTGGATTTCGACTGGCGCGATACGCGCCGTCAGGGCGTGCTCCGCACCATCCTGCCCAGCGTCGGGCGCAGCTCACGCACCCTCACCGCCGTCATCGACCTACCGAGCAACATCGCGGCACAGGATGGCGAGTTGATCGAACTGGTGCTGAAGGACAATGTGCAGGAAAGCGGTTTCTGGCTGCCTAATGATGCCCTGACCGAGGGGCTGCGCGGCCTATGGAGCGTCTATACCCTGCAACCGGAGCCTGACAGTGACGGGCTGTACAGAACCAGCCGGGCCGAGGTCGAGATACTCTATGCCGAGGCCGACCGCAGCTTTGTCGCCGGCACACTCAATGATGGCGATCATGTCGTCTGGCACGGTGCCCACCGCCTGACCGCTGGCCAGACAGTCAAGGCCGACCCGTCAGCAACGCAGCCCGAGGGTTAGATGCCATGGCTGCCCCGGAAACAGGCTCCCTGAAAACGCTGTATCTCGACTATCCGCGGCTGCTGGTCCTGACCATCGGCATCCTGATTGCCGCCGGGCTGGGCTCGATCTTCACCGTCCCGCGGCTGGAAGACCCGCGCATCAGCAACCGCAATGCGATTGTGGTCACGCCCTATCCCGGTGCCGATGCCGCACGCGTTGAGGCACTGGTGACGGAACCGCTCGAAGATGCCCTGCGCACCCAGTCGGAGATCAAGCACATCACCTCGACCTCACGCGCCGGGGTCTCGGTCATCAATATCGAACTGAAAGATGCGGTCACCAATTCCGAGCCGGTCTGGTCGCTGCTGCGTGACGAGGTCAATGCGGTGGCACCGACCCTGCCACCGGATGCGGGCACACCGGACCTCGATGATGATCGCAGCTATGCCTTCACGCTGATTGCAGGATTGCAATGGACCGCTGACACGCCGCCCAACTTCCGGCTGATGAAGCGGTTTGCCGAGGCGCTGCAGGATCGGATGCGCAATGTTGCCGGTACCGATATCGTGCGGATTTCCGGCGCACCGGATGAGCAGATCGAGGTGATCGTCGATGCCGAGACACTGGCCGCCGCCGGATTGTCCCTCAACAGCGTCGCCGGTGCCCTCGTCAATGCCGATGCCAAGGCATCCGCCGGTGCCCTCGATGGCGGCTTGACCGGGCTGACGGTCGAGGTCGACGGCCAGTTCAAGACCACCGAGCGTATCGGCAGAATCCCGCTGGTTGCCGATGAGGCAGGCGGCCTGCGCCTGACCGATGTGGCCACGGTCAAGCGCAGCGTACAGGACCCGCCGGAAGTTATCGCCACCATTGATGGCCGCCCCGGCATTGCCATCGCCAGCCGCCAGTTGCCAGATATCCGCGTCGATGTCTGGGCCGCCGCAACCCGCACGGTGGTGGCCGAATTTGAAGCCACCCTGCCGCAGGGCATTGAACTCCGAACCCTGTTCGATCAGAGCACCTATACCGAGGATCGCCTGAGTGGCCTGATGGGTAATCTGCGCGCCGGTCTGGTGATTGTGCTGCTGGTCCTGCTGATTACCATGGGCTGGCGCTCGGCGATTATTGTCGGCCTTGCCCTGCCACTGACCGCCCTGTTGGCGCTCGGCAGTTTCCAGTTGCTTGGCGTCAATATTCACCAGATGTCGGTAACCGGCATCATCGTTGCCCTCGGCCTGATGGTGGATAACGCCATCGTCATGTCGAACGGCATCCGGGCGGATGTGCAGGATGGCATGGATCGCCGGGACGCCGTTGCCCGCAACGTCCACCGCTTCGCCGTGCCGCTGCTGGCCTCGACCATCACCACGGTCATTGCCTTCATGCCGATCGTGCTGATGCCCGGTGCCGCCGGTGAGTTTGTCGGCCCGATCAGCCTTGCCGTGATCAGCTCGCTGCTCAGTTCCTATGCCATCGCCATGACCATTGTGCCGGCGCTGGCCGGGCTGATCTCACCCAAGGAGCCACCACCGCCCTCACGCTGGCGCGATGGTCTGGTTGTGCCTTCGGTCACCAAATGGTTCGGCTGGAGCATTGACCAGAGCCTGAAACGCCCGGCGGTGTCGATCATTGCTGCCATGTGCCTGCCCATGCTCGGCTTCATCGGCGCGGGCACCCTGAGCGAACAGTTCTTCCCGCCCGCTGACCGCGACCAGTTCCATATCGAGATTTATGCCCCGGAGCAGAACTCGATCCGCGGCACCCAGCAAATCGCCGAGGCGGTGGACGCCGTGCTGCGCGGGACCGAGGGCATTCTGGAAACAAACTGGTTTGTCGGCGGCAGTGCCCCGTCCTTCTATTACAATCTGCTGCAAAATCAGGATCGCAACCCGTCATACGCTCAGGCCATGATTACCAGCGACAGCTGGCAGCGGACCAATGCCCTTGTCCTCGAGTTGCAGGATCGGCTCGATCGGGAATTTCCCGGCAGTCAGATCATTGTCCGCAAGCTCGAGCAGGGCCCGCCATTCGATGCGCCGATTGAGGTCCGTATCTATGGCCCCGATCTGAAGATGCTGCGCACGCTCGGCGATCAGGTGAAACAGGTGCTGTTCACCACCCCGAATGTGGTCCATATCCGCAATACCCTCGATGCCGGTGAGCCGAAGATTACCGTCCATGCCGATGAGGATCAGGTCAATCTGGCCGGGCTGACCCTGACCCAGATCGCCAGCCAGTTGAGCGATGCACTCGATGGCCGTCGCGGCGGCTCCATTCTCGAGGCAACCGAGCAACTGCCGGTGATTGTCCGCCTGTCACAGGACAAGCGCAGCACGCTGGGCGAGATACGCGAACTGACACTGGTGCCCGGCGCCACCAATATCGACCGGGCGGCAGAGCCAAACCCCAATGCGATCGGTATTCCGGTCTCCGCCCTCGGCGAGATCACCATGGTGCCGAGCCTGACTGCAATCCCGCACCGCAATGGCGAGCGGATGCAGGAGATCAAGGGCTATATCTATGCCGATACCCTGCCCGCCGCCGTGCTCGCAGATTTCCGCCACCGGCTTGAGGCCAGCGATTTCAGCCTGCCGCCGGGCTACCGGCTGGAGTTTGGTGGTGAGAGCGAGAAGCGCGGCGATGCCATCGGCAACCTGTTGTCATCCGTCGCCCTGCTGGTGATCCTGATGATTGCCACCGTGGTGCTGTCCTTCAATTCATTCCGGCAGGCAGGCATCATTTTCATGGTCGCGTTTCAGGCCATGGGGCTGGGCCTGCTCAGCCTGACCATCGGTGGCTATCCGCTCGGGTTTGTCGTCATTGTCGGGGTTATGGGGCTGGTCGGTCTGGCGATCAACGCCACCATCGTCATCATCGCCGCGATCAAGGATGATCCGGTTGCCCGCAGCGGCGATCCCGTCGCCATGCGCGAGGTCATCATCCGTGATACCAGCCGTCACATCCTGTCGACGACCGTTACCACGGTTGGCGGCTTCTTTCCGTTGATTATGGCAGGTGGCAGCTTCTGGCCACCCTTTGCGGTGGCGATTGCCGGCGGTACGGCGCTGGCGACCATCGTATCCTTTTACTTCACCCCCGCCGCCTACCGCCTGTTGATGGGGTGGCGGCAGGCGGCTGACAGAACCCGCGGCAGGAATAGCGACAAAACGGACCTGTCGGGTGATGGCAAACTCGCGATGGCGGCTGAATGACTAAACGTAAATGACTAGGCATCCAGCCGGTTGAGCACACGCACGCGCGCATACTCGAAATAATAATTCTCCTCATCCAGGAAATAGCGGGGCCGCATCATGAAGGCCATGAGCAGCACGCCGGTTATCGAGACCATGCACCAGGCCGCAAGATCAATCACGGTCATGGGCAAGATTACCAGATAAGCCATGGAGCAGATCCAGACAGCAAATAGCGCGGGCAAGGCAATCGCCGCGCTGTGCAGGCACAGAACCCGGACAATCTCACGCTTGAAGTGGTGAACGAAGTCATCCTTGCTGCTGGTGAGAGCAATCGCCCCCTCGCTGGCAAGCTGGTCCCATTCATGTTCGATACGGGTTTTGATGGTGCGCCAGGTAATCGGCTTGCGAACCAGGGCAATAACGGTGAGGCAGGCAATGGAAACGCCGATCAGTCCAACCTCAACCATCATAGCAAATCGCCCCTGATTATTTGATACCGAGTACTTGATACCCTGTAACCTAAAAACATCATGCAGATGAAATGGGGCAATCCGAGGGCAAAAAAGCCTTTTTATATGTCAGCGATTCTGACCCGGATCATACCTATAGATGCAGTATCTCGCTGGTATCGGGACTTCTGGCCGGTTTGCGTTCACGGGTCAGGGACCAGCCAATCATGGCCCCGATCCGGCGATCCCCGCGCAGGGCAAGGGCGCTGCGGTCCTCGGTCTCGCCCTTGAGCACAAGCTGATAGCAACGCCGGGGGGCACCATCACCGAGATAGATGCTCTCTTCCACGTCCAGTTCCGCGCCCTGAGCCTGAAACCGCCAGCCGGTGCCGCTCAACGGTTTGATCAGCGCACCGCCCTGTACCGGCGAGACCTGCACATCGGGCGACAGATGGAACCGGACGGTAAAGCGATGCCCCGCCGTGCCGGTGAGCTTTTCTTCACCGAAAATCGCCTCACCGCTGTCGGAAACGGTGATGGTGCGGTCATAGATGAGGTTGAAACGCTCCTGCCAGCCATTGTGGTTCATGATAACCCGGGTGCCGTAACTGCCGGATTCCCGCAGGCTGGCGAGTTTCGTCGGGCTGCGACCGATGCCGCCGCCGGGCTGCACCTCACAGGCATTGGTATCGGCCACAACCAGCGTCGAGGATGCCGCGGTGGAGCGCAGCGGATCGAACAGCGCGCCCTCACCCGCATCATGGCCGCAGGAGATGATGATCCGCTCACGGCCATGGCTGAGCTCGAAGCCGAACAACCCGGCATGGGCATTGTGGTCATAGGGTTTGGTGGCGGCACTGCCGGTATCGACGATGATGGTGGTGCGCCCGACCGCAACCCGCTCGTAACCGCTCTGCGGCAGTGACTTGATCGGACGGCCACGGGCATCGGCC
Organism: Micavibrio sp. TMED2; assembly: GCA_002168225.1. Taxonomy (NCBI): domain Bacteria; kingdom Pseudomonadati; phylum Bdellovibrionota; class Bdellovibrionia; order Bdellovibrionales; family Pseudobdellovibrionaceae; genus Micavibrio; species Micavibrio sp. TMED2. The sequence continues at coordinate 702,966 of NHBH01000001.1, read as the reverse complement.
TGTGCCAGTGCCGTATCGATGACCAGCGGGTCGAGCACCCGGCTGCCATTCATGGTGGCAAGCCCACCATCGGCATGGCGGAACAACCGCAGGGCAGGCACCATCCGGTCAATGCCATCCTGCAGATAGACCGGCACCGGCTGTTGTGCCGCAACCAGTGCTGCGCGAATGTCGATCAGGTCGCGCAGCACGCCGAAATGCTCTTCCGGGTTGCGGGTTACATGCCCGCCATCCCCGGCAATCTGTTCCCGAAGGACGGCAGCGAGCGTATCAAGCGCCAGTGGCAGTTTGAATTCATGGGCATCGGTGCAAAGCGCAAACAACAACCAGCCCTTGATCGCCAGCACCTCACCGGCCCCCTCGGGACCGTCATACCTGCCGGCATTCTTGCCGACATTGCGGATCAGGTGGCGGGCCTGCATCGCAGCACTCTCGAGCAATGCCGTCTGTTCATCCTCGCTCAGGCCGGGGGCAAAGAACTCATACTGGCTGAGCCAATGGGACAGCCGGGCGCCGGTGGCATCCATGGCCCAGGCATCAGGCTCCCAGCGCGGATAGGTATTGATCCATTGCATGACCCCGCTCGCCGCGCGTCGTCGGGCCTGATCACCGCCACAGGCCCGCAGGTGCCGGAGCCAGTGAAAGCCGTGCAGGGCACGCAGCCAGCCAGCCGGGGCGCGCTCGGCGTAACCGCTGAAAATCCGGTCGCCCAGATGCTTCGGCGCGCCGCAGATGGTGTAAATGCCGCTCAGCATTGCCTGACCGTAATCGGTGCGCCCAGGCCAGGGATCAGGCGGAATGAGGGCAAACCGGGTCGGCACATGGCCCCGCAACCCGCGCTCATACAGCGGGTTGGTGAAGGCAAATTGCCGCCCCCGTTGCTTCAGCCGGTCGAGTGTCGAGGTAGTGTCCCGGCCGTGGGGCCCCCGTGTCACCTCAGAACCTCGATGGCCGCCGCATAATCGGGCTGGCCGAATACCGCACTGCCAGCCACCAGCACATCGGCACCGGCCTCACGGCAGAGCAGGGCGGTTTCGGCATTGACGCCGCCATCGATCTCCAGCGCGATCTCGCGACCGCTGGCGGTAATCCGGCTGCGGGCGGCACGGATCTTGTCGAGCTGGCTCATAATGAATTTCTGGCCGCCGAAACCGGGATTGACGGTCATGATGCAGATCAGATCGATATCGCCGATCAGGTTGTCCACCACCTCGATCGGGGTGGCCGGGTTGAGCGCTATCCCGGCCTGACAGCCGAGGGATTTGATATGCTGTACGGTGCGGTGCGCATGGGGTCCGGCTTCCGGGTGGATGGTAATCATGCCCGCTCCGGCAGCGGCGAAATCATCGAGATACTGGTCCACCGGCGAGATCATCAGATGCACATCAAAGGGCAGCGCGGTATGCGGGCGCAGCTGCTTGATCAGCTGTGGGCCGAACGTGATGTTCGGAACAAAGTGGCCATCCATAACATCCAGATGCAGCCAGTCGGCACCGGCTTCCTCAACCGCCCTTGCCTCATCGGCCAGATGGGAGAAGTCGGCAGCCAGCAGTGACGGCGCAATCGTGGAACCGGTCTGGCGGCGTTTGGTTTCAATCATAACGGTATCGATCTTGTTCATGGTGCATGCCTAAAGCTGATGGTCATCATAACAGACCATTTCCTGCCCCATGCTGCTTAGCAACTGGGGGCGATTTGCTCAAGCATGCTGAGCGTTCAGCGAAAGTCAGATTTCCGCATCGACAGCGCCCAGCGCCTCAATCATGAAGTCGAGGAACACCCGTACCTTGGGCGACATCTGCTGGCTGGTCGGGAAAACCGCATATACCGGCACCGCATCCATGTGCATGTCGGACAGGATCTGGGTCAGCGCGCCGCTGCGCAGATCGGGATCGATCACATAGGTCGGCAGGCGTGCGATGCCGAGACCGGCCAGCGCCGCCGTGCGCAACATGCTGAGGCTATTGCACTGGAGTGGACCATTTACCGGCACTTCGACTTCACTGCCATCATTACGGAACCGCCAGCTGACCCGCTGACTAACCTCGCTGAAGGTCAGGCACTCATGGGTTGCCAGATCATTGGGGCGCTTCGGCGTGCCGTGGTTTTCGAGGTATTCCGGCGCGGCACAGATCACCCATGTCTGGGTCAGCAGCCGCCGGGCAATCAGGGCACTGTCGGGCATCTCACCGACCCGCAGGGTGACATCGAAACCTTCCGCCACCACATCGACCCGGCGCGAACTCAACACCAGCTCGAGCTGAATATCGGGGAACGCCTTCTGAAAATCGGCGAACATCGGGGCCAGCACCCGCTCACCGAATGTCGGCGGGGTCGAGATACGCAACCGGCCACGGGGCTGGCTGCCCATGCTCATGATGGTGTTTTCGGCATCATCGAGCGACTGCACGATGTCGCGGGCGCGCTCATACAGCATCATGCCGATCTCGGTTGGCTGGATCGAGCGTGTGGTCCGGTTCAGCAGGCGGGTGCCAAGGCGCTCCTCAAGCTGGCTGATCTGGCGGCTGACCGCCGAGGGGGAAACGCCAAGACGCCGGGCAGCAGCGGAAAAACCGTGCTGTTCGATCACATGGACATAAACGCCCAAGCCATAAAGCCGATCCATATTCTTTGCCCCGAACTCTCTTAGGAATTTCCGCCCTGAACACCCAGCCTTATTATTGCGCAAATCGCAAAAGACTATCGTTTTTATACCGTATTATTGATTTTATGAAAACACTTATATTGGAAGTAACACGGGATTACAGCCACCGCAAATCGAAACAGGCTGCAGAAAGTCAGGAGGACGACATGACCTCGAACAATCACACAGATGGCAAAACCAATGGTAACTGGGTTGGCGACCACCTTTACGGTCGGCCGAGCGACATCAAGCCGGAATGCCTTGAACTCTACATGCGCAATGCAAGACGCCTGCGGGCCAATGCGTTCATGGAACTGTTCAAAGGCGGCCATGTGAGCAAGGCCAGCGATGCGATGCGCCCAAAACTGCCCGATTGCAAGGGGCGCTATGCTGCCAAACCGGCAACAGCCTGAGTGTCGCCTTGCATCAATAACCAACCGATTCGATGTTTAGGGCTAGGACAGACAGACGGATTTGTCTAAGGTCGCCGCCGATCCGATCCATCCGCTACTGTCCCAGCCCTTCATGCGACTGATTTATCATCTCTGGCTATCCGCTTCCTCCCGAAAGGTGCGCATCTTTCTGGCCGAGAAAGGTCTGGAATTTGACCTGAAGGTCGAGAAGATCTGGGAACGGCGCACGGAGTTTCTCGCCATGAACCCGGCGGGCGATGTGCCGGTGCTGATTGAGCCGGACGGCACCACCCTGACCGACAGTCAGGTGATCTGCGAATATCTAGACGAAGTCTATGGTGCGGAGACGCCACTGCTCGGCAATGGGCCACTGCAACGGGCCGAGACCCGCCGTCTGACCACATGGTTTGACCAGAAGTTCGGCAAGGAAGTCACCGACAACCTCGTCGGCGAAAAGCTGATGAAACGGTTCCTCAAGCTGGGCGAACCACACGCCCCGTCGATCCGCGCCGGTCATGCCAATATCCACTATCATCTCGACTATATCGGCTATCTGACCGAGCGACGCCGCTGGCTTGCCGGGAACGATTTCTCCCTCGCTGATATTGCCGCTGCCGCGCACCTGTCGACCGTGGACTATCTCGGCGATGTGCCATGGGACGAGCATAAGGAAGCCAAGGACTGGTACGCACGGGTCAAGTCACGTCCCTCGATGCGCGAGATACTGACCGATCTGATCCCCGGCGCGCCACCGCCGAAGCATTACTCAAACCTCGATTTCTAAGCCGCTTTCCAGCCCCTGACGATAAAGCCCATCGCGTTTTTGGGCGAGGCTGCTACACTGTCCGGTGACTGGGGGACCATTCAACCGGGACAGGCTTGTGCCATGAGAAAATGGCTCGGCACTACACTATCAACCGCCATCGTCGCTGGCCTGCTGCTGATCGGCACGCCGCCACTGGCTGCGCTTGCCGCCGAACCGGGCCTTCCCGGATATAACGACACCATTGTTCTAAACCTGCAATTCGAGGACTGGGCCGAACCCAAGACCGCGCTGGTAACGGTGCGTGTCGGCGTGGTGACCGACCAGACCCAATCAGGCCTGATTCAGGCCCGGATGAAGGGCATTGCCGAGGACGCCTCCGATCATATGGACTGGCGGATCGCCCAAATAACCCCCGCAGCCGGTGCCCGCGGTGCCGCCCTCTGGCAGGCCATGCTGGAGACCCGCATGACCCCTGATGATCTCGGGCGGCTGGAACGTGCGGTTGCCGCCTATACCGGCAATGGCAATGACGCCAGCTTCAGCATCGAGCGGGTTGACTTCGCGCCGACACTGGCTGAGATACAGGCGGTCCGCGCCAGCCTGCGTGCGCAGGCCTATCATCAGGCCGCACGGGAAATCCGCCAGTTGCAACTGGCCTTCCCGGATAAGATATACCGCATCGCCAGCATCACCTTCGGCCAACAGTTTGATTACAGCAGCGTGCCGCTGTCACAGATACTGGGCGATGCCACTGCCTATCCCCATGGCAGTGCCGCGACCCGCCGACCGGGGGAGGCAACCCATGTCACCCTTACAGCCCAGATCACCCTGACCGCCGATCCACGCATGGCCGGGGCCTCGGTCATCGAACAGACCGAGCGCACGAGCAGCGCCGTTCAGTCCATCCTGCAACCCCGCTAAACCACCCTCAAGCTATGTCCAACGATCCAAGCCTCGCGCTGGCACCACGTATTATTGACCAAACGGTTGAGCAACTGACCGCCGCCATTCCGGCGGAACGGCGCAACCTGTTCATCCTCGGCCTCGGCTATACCGGCCAATATATCGCTACCGCCCTGACCGCCTGTGGCTGGCGCGTTGGCGGCACCAGCCGCAATGCAGAGACCCGCGAGCGTCTGTCTGCCGCCGGGCTGGAAACCGTCGCGTTCGGCGATGCGATCCCCGACGGCTATGACCAGTTGTTGAGCACCATTGGCCCGGACCGCGAGGATGGGCACGATCCGGCGCTCACCACCTATGGCCCCGCCATGCTTGACCGGCGGTTTCGCTGGACCGGCTATTTCTCGGCTACATCGGTCTATGGCGACAGCGGTGATGACTGGATCGAGCAGACCACCGACCCGGCACCGGCAACCGAGCGCGGGCAAAAACGGCTGGCGATCGAACAGGCATGGCAGGGGTTGATGCAACCGGTCGGATTGCCGCTGAGCCTGTTCCGCCTCGCCGGTATCTATGGGCCCGAGCGCAATATCATCATGCAGTTGCAGAGCGGGAAGGCGAAGGTGGTCGACAAGCCCGGCCATGTTTTCAATCGCATCCATGTGGAAGACATTACCCGCGCGGTGCTGTACCGGATTGCCAATCCTGCCCCGCTGACCATTGATAACCTCGCCGACGGCCAGCCGATGACCCAAGCAGCATGGGTGGCGCGGGCGGCGGACATGCTCAACATAACCGCCCCGGCGGCAATCCCGTTCGAGCAGGCCAAGGCTAAAATGTCGCCCATGGCCCGCAGCTTCTGGGCCGAGCGCAAGCTGATCCGGGCGCCCAAATTCGGCTGATCACCTCGGATAAATGGCACAGCGGCCGGGCATGTGAGTGCCACTCGCCACAACCCGCTTCGCAGCCGGGCACAAGCGACTATCATGTGGGTGAGTGAGCAATCACTCAGTATCACCGTCGATGGAGCAACCCGATGCCGCAACTGCCCAGCCTCTATCAGATCAAGCCGGCATTTCAGCGCCTGTTGTTACCGGTACTGGACTTCTGCCTGACCCGCGGTATCAGCGCCAATGCCCTGACCGCCCTCGCCCTCGCGCTTTCGGCACTCGGCGGGGCCGCGATCCTGTTCTCCGATGCGGCGTTATGGGCGCTGCTGCTCTATCCGCCGCTGATGCTGGTACGCATGGCACTCAATGCCCTCGACGGGCTGGTGGCCCGCAGGACCGGCACCAGCACCAAGGGCGGCATGATCTTCAACGAGACAGCCGATATTCTGAGCGACCTCGTGATGTATCTGCCCCTGCTGATCGTGCCCACGATCAACCCGTCCCTGCTGATCGGCTTTGTCGCTACCGGCGTGTTCGCCGAGCTGGCCGGCCTGTTGCGCCTGATCCGCAATGGCCAGCGCGCCTATCACGGACCGCTCGGCAAGAGTGATCGGGCGGCAGCGGTTGTGGTATTAACGGTTATGGTCAGTTTCGGGACACCACCGGGCTGGCTCAGCGGTGCTCTGGGCCTGTTCATCGCCCTGCATCTGGTGACCATCATCAACCGCTCTGTCGCCCGTCTGACACCTCCGCCGGGCGCCTAGAGCCCCCGACACGACCGGAATGATCCCGCCATGAATGATATTCTCCGCATCATCTCCCGTATCGGGCTGGAACTGCCGCCGCCGCATCTGCTCTGGGTGATCGCCGGTGCCGTCGCAGTCTTGGGTGCGGCCACCATCGCGGCCAAGCTGCTGCAGCGGAAGCGCGGCAAGGCCCGGACGCAGGAGCTGAATGCCCGCATGGTCGGCTGGTGGCTGATTTTCGGGTTTCTGGCCCCGCTGCTGTTCGGCACACCGTTCATGGGTGTGCTGGTACTGGCGCTGATCGCGTTTCTGGCATTGCGCGAATATGCCAGCCTCGTGCCGCTGCGCCCGTCGGATCGTTGGGCGCTGATGCTCGCCTATCTGGCGGTGCCGGTGCAGACCTGGTTCATCCTGAAAATGCAGTACGGGTTTTTCATCATTCTGGTACCGGTCTATCTGTTCATGATCCTGCCAGTCGCCCTCGTCCTCGCCGGGGATACCAAACGCTTCATTATCTCGCTCGGTACCCTGCACTGGGGCGTCATGATGGCGGTCTATGCCCTCGGACACGCCGCCTTTCTGCTGGTGTTGCCGATCCAGCATTTCGGCGATGTGGCCAAACCGGGCGAAGGGCTTGGCCTGCTGTTGCTGCTGTTCATCCTGACCGGCGGCAATGATGTGGCGCAATATTGCTGGGGCAAACTGCTCGGCAAGACCAAGATCATCCCGAGCATCAGCCCGAACAAGACATGGGAAGGCTTCATCGGCGGCATTGCCACAACGGCAACGCTGGCCCTGCTGATCGGGCCGTTCCTGTCACCGTTCCATGGCACCATGGCGGCGATGCTCGGGGCCGGACTGGCGGTTGCCGGTTTCCTCGGCGATGTTACCGTCTCAGCGGTCAAGCGCGACCTCGGGGTCAAGGACAGCGGCACCGTCCTGCCGGGCCATGGCGGTTTGCTCGACCGGCTCGACAGCACGGTGTTTACAGCACCGCTGATGTTCCACATCTGCCGTTACTTCTTCTACGTCTAGGCTTCAAGGAACGGGCACCCGATGCGCTGGCTTCGCCTCACGATCATTCTCTGTGTGCTGCGACCGCTGCTGTTTCTGGTTACCGGTAACGGCATTCGCGGACGGCACCGGCTGCCCGATGGCTCCGGCCCGGCGATCCTGATCGCCAATCACAACAGCCATCTGGATGCGTTGGTGCTGATCGCTGCCCTGCCATGGCGCGGCATCCTGCGGGTCCGCCCGATTGTCGCCGGTGATTATTTCGAGACCACATGGTGGGGCCGGATCATCGTGCTCGGCATCCTCGGTGGTGTGCCGATCTCCCGCCAGCGCAAAAGCCCGGATGACAACCCGCTGCAACCAGCCTGCGATGCGCTGGAGAACGGCGCGATCCTCGTGTTCTTTCCCGAAGGCACGCGCGGTGAGCCGGAAGTTTTCGGTGAGATCAAGAAGGGGCTTGGCCATCTCGTTGCCGCTGCGCCTGCCGTGCCGGTCGTACCGGTCTGGCTGACCAATCTCGGTCGTGCCTGGCCGCGCGGCGCCGGGGTGCCGGTGCCGCTTGCCTGTCAGGGCTGGGTTGGTCGCCCGCTGCACTGGACCGGTGATGTAGACAGCTTCATGACCGCTGTACAGCACCGCCTGTTGTTGCAATCGAAACTGCTGGCTGCCTGCCTACCGAAACCCTATGATTTCGGTGACGAAAACGTCTGACGGGAGGAACCTCATGCACGTTCTGGTCTTTGTCCGCTTTCCCAGACCCGAGGGTTGGGATGCGGAGACATTGTACGCAAAATATAAAGAAACAACCGTGCTCTACACGGATATCGACGGCCTGCTGCGCAAGGATTATCACTACAATCCGGAAACCGATATCGGTGGCGGGATGTATCTCTGGGATGATGAACAGAAGGCACGCGCCTTCCATCAGGGCCCGTGGATGGAGCGGTTATTGGCCAATTACGGCAGTGAACCGGAAATCGACTGGCTGCAGATACCGATGACCACCGACGGCATCAATCACAGCGTCGCGGTTCATCTGTAACCACAACAGATATCGGTCTAATGGGCCTTCTTGCCTGAGCGCCGGTTCGGGCCATCGAACTGGTCCAGCCGCCCGGCCTTCAACAGGGCACGCTTGTCGATGCGCTCGGCCAGCGGGCGGACATTCTCCAGCCGCGCCTCAATCTCCGCCACCTTCTGCGGGTCGGCGGCGGCGATGCGCTCTGCCTTGGTTTTCAGCCGTGCGATAATCGGTTCGGAAGTAGTATTGGTCATCGGCTCAGACCTTCGGAATATTGGTGAAGTCGGGCTTGTCATTGCGGATCTGCAGATGCGGATCGACCTTCGGCTCTACCCGCATGCGCACGAACTCGTAACCCAGCTCGTCGGTTTCGCCCGGGGTCTTCTCAAAGCCCATGGCCTTGAACAGGGCCTCGGAACCGGGGTTGGTGTCAACGAAGCGCAGTTCCTTGAAATCGCCGCCCTGAACCGCATTGATACCGGCAGCAACCGTGATGAAACGGGCCGCCCCGGAATCGGATTGTCCGACTTTTTCGGGCTTTCGATATAATCGAGGTCAATACGGCCCGGCTCACGGTCATCATAGACTGAGCCGGCAGCCATACCGGCCAGTACCGATTTGCCATCGGGCTGGTCAACCCAGATCGCGAGACCGAAGCGGTTCGGCTTTTCGGCATAGTTTTCCCAGATGCGGTGCCAGTCGTAATCATCGACCCATTGCTTACGATCCGGCTGATCCCAAGCGGAGGCCGCATCAAGCGATTGCTGGTCGATCGGCTCAACCCGGATTTTCTTCGAGGCATATTGCGGCTTGCCGATGGCCTGCATCAGTGCCGGTAACTGCTTCTCGGTTGCCGTGAAGGCGATATCCTGCAGCAGTTCAAAATCGTCACGCGTGCGGCTGCTTTTGCTGCTGTCGTAGGTATTTGGTTCCCCGTCAGGGTATTTATCGGCCATGTGGCGCCCCATCTATCATGTTGTTGATACATGATACGCAAACGCCAAGAAAACGCATCAATCAAATTGCCATGCGGGCACAGCTTTTCGCGCTTTATCCACCAGCGCCAGATCGAGGGTGGCGGAAATCACGCCCGGCTGGTCGTCAGCCTCGGCCAAAACCTCGCCCCAGGGGCTGATAATCATGGAGTGGCCATAGGTGACACGGCCCGGATGATGCTCCCCGGTTTGCCCCGGTGCGACAATAAAAGAGCCGGTCTCAATAGCGCGAGCGCGCAGCAGAACCGACCAATGCGCCTTGCCGGTCGGTACGGTAAAGGCGGCAGGTACCGCAATGACCCCGGCACCGGCACGGGCCAGTGCGCGGTACAGCGCCGGAAAGCGCACGTCATAACAGATCGACAGCCCGAGCGTTGCGGCCCCGATATCCGCCGATACGGTCTTGTCACCGGGGCGGTAGGTATTGCTCTCGCAATAGACCTGATCGCCGGTTACATCCACATCGAACATATGCTGCTTGTCATATTGCGCGACCAGTTCACCGTCGGGATTGAACAGCAGGCTGCGATTTGCCAACCGTTCGTCATTCTCAAGCTTCACAGAGATCGAACCGATCAGCAGCCATGAGCGGCATGATGCCGCCTGCTCGGAAAACCGGATAATCGCCGGGTGTTCGGCCATGGGCAGGGCAGCCGCCAAGGCACGCTCCCGCCCCTTGACGATGCCACTGGTCATCTCCGGCGTCGCGATCAGGCGGTTGTCGGATGCAGGCAAGGTCGAGGCCGCAGCGGCAATCAGTTCGCTTGCATGATCGAGATTGGGCCCAAGCTCTTCGCCCACATTCAACTGAACGCAGGCGACATCAATCATGCTCACGCGCTGGCCACTTCCAGCTTGGCGTCGAGTTTACCCGCCGCCTCAAGCGCATAGAGGTCGTCACAGCCGCCGATCCCCTCACCATTGATGAAGATTTGCGGCACGGTGCGGCGGCCATCGGCACGCTCAATCATCTCCGAACGCTTGTCGGGTTCAGCGGAAATATCGGTTTTGGTGAATGGCACGCCTTTCTTGTCCAGCAGCGCAATCGCGCGGTGGCAATAGGGGCAGGTCATTTTCACATAGAGTTCAACGTTAGCGGTCATACCTTTGATGCCTCGGCACAGGTTGAATACATATCTGTCTCTAAATTTGCGGTTCAAAGCGCGGTTTGACAAGGCCGCAGTACAATCAGTCGCGCACAACTCTTGTGACCGTCAGTACATCAACCCGCCGTGCACCGGCCCGTTTGAGCAGTTTGGCAATCTCGTTCACCGTCGCACCGGTGGTGATCACATCATCGACCAGCAGCACATGGGCGTCCTTAACGCGGGCGGGATTCGTCACGGTAAAGGCACCGCGCACATTCACATGACGCGAGGGCGCCTGATCCGATCCCTGGGGCGGCGTCGCCCGGTTGCGGGTCACCAGCTGCGGCTCGAATACCAGTTCCGGCAGGTCGGTGCCGTGACTGCTGCCCACCTCACGGACCAGATACCGGGCGAGTTCCGCCGACTGATTGTGCCGCCGGAGCAGCAAGCGCCGCCAATGCAGCGGCACCGGCACCACCAGCACCTGACCACCCGGATCAAGGTCCGGCAGTCCACGCACCAGCCGTTGCAGCCATCCCGCCAGCAGCGGTGCGAAATAGAGCTTGTCCGCATGTTTCAGCCCGAGAACCAGCTGCCGGGCGACACCGTCATAGGCGAAGGCGGCACGGGCATGGTCATAGATCGGCGGCTCGTTCAGACAGCTGCCGCAGCGCTCTCCGGCATTTGCCTGCTCATAGGCGAAGGGCTGGCCGCAACAGATGCACCAGGGCGGCTCCAGTATCCGCAGATCGTTCCAGCAGTCACCGCAGAGCAGCCCCTGAGCCTCGATATCGCAGCCGCAACCGGCACAGCGTGGCGGCAACAGCAGGTCAACCGCGCGCATCACCTGCTGGCGCAATCCGGTCAATAGCCGGTATCCAACTGCTGCCTGATCGGTGTATGACAAGCCCTTGCCCCGATTACGAATTGCAAAACCGCCGCTATAGTGCCGCAGATGAATGACCAAAGACCAGCCACAACCGGCCCTGCCAGCCAGATGAGTGATCCGCACCTGCCATTCGACCGCAGTTTGCTGCGCCAGCGCCGGGCGCGGGCGGCAGCCACCCTCTATGCCGATGCCGATTTTCTGTTTGAGGAAGCGGCCCATCGGATGGCCGAACGCCTCACCGATGTTCGCCGTGATTTTAACCGCGTTCTGGAACTGGGTGCACGCCGGGCCGCACTGGCCAATGCCCTGCCGCGCAATCCCGACCGCCTGTATGTGGCGAGCGATGCCGCCTTCACCTTCGCCGCCCATCATGAATATGGCGTGGTGGCCGATGACGAGGCCCTGCCCTTTGCCGCCGACAGCTTCGACCTCGTGCTGGCCAATCTCAACCTGCATCACGTCAATGACCTGCCCGGCACGCTCTGGCAGATCCAGCAGGTCCTGCAGCCAGACGGATTCTTTCAGGCGGTCATGTTCGGTGGCGAAACCCTGAACGAACTGCGCGCCTGCCTCGTCGAGGCCGAGACCGAGATTACCGGCGGTGCCTATCCGCGCTTCTCGCCGCTCGCCGATCTACGCCAGATTGCCGGGCTGCTGCAGCGGGCGGGCTTTGCCCTGCCGGTTGCCGATCACGAACGGCTGGCCGTGCGCTATGCCGAGCCGATGCGGCTGCTGGCCGAGCTCAGGGCGATGGGAGAGAGCAACCTCCGCCATGACCGCTCACGCAAGCCGCTGCGCCGCGATGTGCTGTTTCGGGCCATGGAGCTGTACCAGACCCGGTTTGGTGGCAGCGATGGCCGCGTCCCGGCCAGTTTCGATCTGGTGTTTATGGCCGGATGGTGCCCGGATGCGAGCCAGCCGAAGCCGCTGCGCCCCGGCACTGCCGGTACCCGCTTGGCCGATGCGCTGGGCACGACCGAGCACAAAACACAGGATGTGGTTGCGCCGCCAACCCAAACCCGGCAGTCTGATGGCGACTGACATTGCCCGTCCCGACAGCCAGTGCCAAATCTCCGTGCCCACAGCCCGACCGGTACTATCTCCATGTCCCTTAAAGTCCAGATTATTCCCGCGTTGAGCGACAACTACATCTATCTGCTGATTGCCGATGATGGCGAGCATGTGGGGGTTGTCGATCCCGGTGACGGTGCCGCGGTGCTGAAGGCGCTGGAGCACGGCAAGCTGCAGCCGACCCATATCTTCAACACCCATCACCACAGCGATCACACCGCTGGCAATCACGCGCTCAAAGAGCGCTATAATACGCCGGTGATCGGCCCGGCTGCCGAAGCAAGCCGCATCCCGGACCTCGACCAGACAGTTCAGGAAGGCGATGTGCTGGATTTCGGCGGCAACCGTGTCGAGGTGATTGCCACCCCCGGCCATACCAGCGGCCATATCTGCTTCTATTTCCCGGATGCCGGGATCGCCTTTGTCGGCGATACCCTGTTCGTCATGGGCTGTGGCCGCCTGTTCGAGGGCGATGCCGAGCAGATGTGGGACAGCCTGTGCAAGCTGCGTGACCTGCCGGAGCAGACCGCGATTTACTGCGGCCATGAATATACCCTCAGCAACGCCCGCTTTGCCCGCTCCATCGACCCTGATAATACGGCCCTCGCCGAGCGTATGCGCATCGTCGAGGGCCTGCGCGGTCGTGGCCTCGCCACCATTCCGAGCACCATCGGCGAGGAGCGCCAGACCAATCCGTTCCTGCGCGCCGATGATCCCGACCTGCAGGCCAACCTCAACCTGAGCGGCGCCCCTGCCGCACGGGTCTTTGCCGAAATCCGCCGCCGCAAGGATGCGGCATAGGGCACTCCTTAACTGTTCTCTCTATCCCCTGAGCTATCATGTCCAGAACCATCGATTACTATTTCTCGGTCATTTCCCCGTGGAGCTATATGGGCCATCAACGGTTCATGACGCTGGTTGAGAAACACGACCTCGCGGTTGATTTCAAACCCATGCACCTGCCGACACTGTTCCCGCAGACAGGTGGCCTGCCACTGGCCAAGCGTCCGCCGATCCGGCAGGCCTATCGCATCCATGAGATGAAGCGCTGGCGCGAGTTTCTCGATATCGAGCTTAATCTCGAGCCAAAGCATTTCCCGGTGGCCGAGATACCGGCAAGCTGCCTGCTGAATTATGCCGAGGACCGGTTCGCCGATGTCGGTGCACTGATGCTGGCGATTTTCCGGGCTGTCTGGGTAGAGGACCGGGATATCACCGATGCCGATACCCTGCGCGCGATTATGACCGAAAACGGCTGTGATCCCGACTGGGTCGATGCCGCAGCAGAGGATCAGGAAGCCAATGACCGCATCCAGCGCGATACGGCAGAGGCCTTCGCTGCCGGGGTCGTCGGCGCCCCCGGCTATGTCTTCAAGGGCGAGCCGTTCTGGGGGCAGGACCGGCTCGACATACTCGACTGGCGTCTGACACAGGATGCAGCCGCCCATGCCGCCTAAGCCATGACGGTGGGTATAGTGCAGCCGGAACATCACCGATAATGACCAGCACCACCAAGCCCATTCATATCAGGATCAATTTTTCATCGCCTGCCTTCTGCATCACGGCGATCATTGTGTTTGGCATTATCCAGCAGCTGTTCATCGCACAGGTATGGCCAGGCGAGTTAGTCGGTTTTTCTACCGACAATCACACCTATATGGTCCGATTGCTCGAGAGCAGGTGGTGGGAAGACCATGGCTGGTTCAATCAGATCAATGCCCCTGACGGCATCGTGCTACACTGGACCTACCCGCTGATGCTGCTGATCACGGCATTGGCATTACCACTCCAGCTGTTCATGCCGTGGCAGGATGCCCTGATCTATGCCGGATCACTCTGCGCACCACTGTTCTATCTCGCGATCGGTCTGGTTATCTATAGACTGACACGGTATCTGACCACACCCGGCTGGGCTTGTATCGCGGCGCTGATTGTCATGTCGGCGCGGCCCATACTGAATTATGGCACCATCGGACGCCCGGACCACCATCTGCTCGCGGTGCTGCTGGTCTGTGTGTTCTGGTGGGCATTGATCGGCATGGATCGGGGGAAACGCTACTCCCATTCCCTGATGGCAGGAGCCTGCGCAGCGCTTGCCATATGGACAACGCCGGAAACCATGGCCGGGCTGGTGCTTGGCATTGCGTTGCAGTCATGGGCACGGATTGTCGACCATATCGATGGCCGGTTACCCCATCCGATACGGACCTGCATCGGTGGTGACATGCTGTTTGCCCTGTCATGGGTTGTCCTCCTGCTTGGTGCGATCATCATTGATCCGCCCTATGAGGGCCGATGGGCGGCAGTGCATGACCGCGCCTCAATCGTCCATATATGCTTTGCCGGCTTTACCGGCATGTTGATTATCGGACGCACGCTGATCATGCCGCCATTGGACCGGATCAGGCATAATCGGCTGATCATGCAGACCATCGGCCTCGGCATTCTGGGCCTGCTCGTGGTCGCCGGGTTTATTGCCCTGTTCCCCCATGCCTATGCCGGTGCCATGAACCATGTGGCCCCCGAACTGAAAACCTGGATTGCCAATATTCAGGAAATGCAGCCGTCGATTACGCCGGATCAGTTGCTGGTCAATATCGGCGCGCCGCTTCTCGGCATCTTTGGCCTGCTGCTGGTCTGGGAATACCGGGCAGAGCTGACCGAACGGCAGAAACTGCTGACCCTCGGCGCCATGGTTACCCTGACACTGCTGACCATGGTTGGCACATTGTATTTCCGTTTCGCCTATTTCGCGGTTGCCGCCGCCGGACCCTTTGCAGCACTGCTGCTGATCCGGCTTGAGCGGATGCAGGTAGCCTTTCTGAAACCCGACATACTCGTGCCGATCATCATCGGCCTGCCATTGCTCGTCACCCATATCATGGGCGCATTGGAGGAATCGGGCACGATCAATTATCGGCTGTTCGCTGTGCCGACCAATGCCCCGGAAAACAAGGCATTGCAGCCTACTTACACCGCCGACAACCGGATCATACCGATGTCACATCCCATCGGACAGGCCGTCTGCACAAATTACCCGATGGTGACCTATCTCAAGGAGATCGCGCCAAAGCTGGAAGCCAAATGGCACAGCCCTGACCCGATGATCGTGATGGCCTCGCAAAATCCCGGCCCGGCAATCCTGTTCCATACGGATTTCAACATCATCAGTGCGCCCTATCACCGGAATACTGACGGCATTCTCGATGAGCGCCGGTTTTTCGGCACGCCGGGCACGGACTATATGAACGAGGTAATCGACCGTCGGCACATTGCGGTTGCCGCCGTCTGCGTCAAACCGGTGATCGACCAGCCGGAGCTAGAACGGCCCGGGGTTTATGACTGGGCACTCAACGGCGGCGATGACCGGTTCGGCGTTGCCCTCGAAATCCCCGGTGAATGGGTCATTCTCGCACGACGGGAGTTGCTAGATGACTGGGCACCCGTCATAAAGCAGGCTGATCCGGACGATGCGGAAGCACCGGCAACAGATACAGATAACAACAGCAATAACAGCGGATAAGTTTCATGGCCGATGGTGCCCTTGCCAGTGCTGCTGCGGCAAAGCAGATCAGTCTCGATGACCTCGATATTGCCGTCATCATTCCCTGCATGAATGAAGAGATCGCCATTGGCGGCATGGTGCGCAAGCTGCGCGAGTTGCTGCCCCATTCACGGATCTTTGTTTACGACAACAACTCCACCGATGATACGGTCGGCGAGGCTGAGCGTGCCGGTGCGATCGTGCGCCGGGAGAAACGTCAGGGAAAGGGCTTTGTCGTGCGCCGGATGTTCGCTGATATCGATGCTGACATCTATATGATGGTCGATGGCGACAACACCTATGACATCGACGCGGCACCAAAGCTGATCCAGACACTGGTCGATGACGGCCTCGATATGGTTAACGGTGCCCGCAAGGCCGTGGTGGAAGAGGCCTACCGCCCCGGTCACGCCATGGGCAACAAGGTGCTGACCGAGATCATGCGCCGCCTGTTCGGCAAGGGCTTCTCCGATATCTTCTCCGGCTACCGGATATTCTCCCGCCGTTTCGTCAAGTCATTCCCGGTCATGTCGCGCGGCTTCGAGATTGAAACCGAACTGACGGTACATGCTCTTGAGCTGGAGATGCCGTTCGATGAGATCGAGACGGATTTCCGCGACCGCCCCTCCGGCTCGGAGAGCAAGCTGCGCACCTATAGTGACGGCACCCGCATCCTCTGGACCATGATCAACCTGCTGCGTCAGGAGAAGCCGTTCCGCATCTTCGGGGCGGTGGCCGGTTTTCTGGCGCTACTGTCGATCATCATCGCCTATCCGCTGTTCATCACCTATTTCGAAACCGGCCTCGTGCCGCGTTTCCCCACCGCGATCCTCGCCACCGGGCTGATGCTGCTGGCATCCCTCAGTCTGGTCAGCGGCCTGATCCTCGATACTGTTTCCTATGGCCGCCGGGAGGCCAAGCGGATGCGTTACCTCACCATTCCCGGCATTCATGCAAAAGCTGACAACATCCGAAGAAGTCAACAGAACTGACCTTCCTTCCCTGCCATACCAACAGAGGCACAAATCATGCTGACACTGCATTTCAGCCATACATCGCCCTATGTCCGTAAAGTGATGATGGTCGCCATCGAAAAGGGCGTTGAGGATCGTATCAACAAGGTGGTTACCAACCCGTGGGAGTCCGGTGACGCACTGCTGAAAAACAACCCGCTGTCCAAGGTTCCGTGCCTCGTGCTCGAAGATGGCACCACCCTGTTCGACAGCCCGGTGATTTGCGAGTATCTCGACAGCCTCGGCAACAAGGCCCCGCTGCTGCCGGAAAGCGGTATGGCGCGCTGGCAGGATCTGCGCCTGCAGGCACTGGCCGATGGCATCATGGACGCCGCCGTGCTGCGGGTACTCGAAGCCAAGCGTGAGGCGGCACAGCGCTCGGAGAACTGGTCATCGCGCCAGAAAAGCGCCATTGACCGTACGCTGGCCCATCTCGAGGACACCGCAGCCTCGATCAGCCCAGAGATCACCATCGGCACGATCAGCCTCGCGGTTGCGCTCGGATATCTCGACCTGCGACATGGCGCCGATCAGTGGCGTGAACGGTTCCCGAAACTGGCCAGCTGGCACGCAAAATTCGCCAAACACGACAGCTACGCTGAAACCGCGCCACCGGAAGGGGCATAAGACCAAATGCTCCCGGACAATATCAGTGCCGCCGAGATCATCAGCCGGTTGGGGTTACAGCCCCATCCGGAGGGCGGACACTACCGGGAAACATGGCGTGATGCCGGAGATGACGGCGCGCGTGGTTCCGGCACAGCGATATATTACCTGCTGAGCGCCGGGGAGGTATCGGCCTGGCACCGGGTCGATGCGGTTGAAATCTGGCATTGGTATGCAGGCGCACCACTGTCCCTGATGCTGTCCGCCAATGGCAGGACAACCGAAACCCTCACCCTTGGCCCCGCCTTGTCAGAGGGCCAGCAGCCGCAGGGCATCGTGCCGATCAACTGCTGGCAATCAGCCCGGAGTGAAGGCGCGTGGACGCTGGTCGGCTGTACCGTCAGCCCGGCCTTTGTCTTCGATGGCTTTGAAATGGCACCTACAGGCTGGTCACCCGGCGCATAAGTGGTGGATTTATTCGGACTGTAGAGCCTTAGGGCGTACCGGCGGCAGCGGGCACCTGATCGCCCTTGCCCTCATCCATCAGTTCCTTGTGATCGATGCTGTCCTTCTTCTTGCGGAAGAACTGATCGATATTCTCATCCGGCTTGCCAAACAGCCAGCCCTGCCCCTTGTCGATGCCGATGGTGCGCAGAACCTGTGCCTGATCCGGCATTTCCACCTTCTCGGCCACGGTCTGGATACCCAGTTCGGAACACAGACGCTGGATCGCCAGCACCAGTGCCCGGTCGCGGTCGGCCCAGAGAATACGGTCGATATAGGAGCCGTCGATCTTGACCACATCCACATCAAGGGTGCGCAGATACTGGAATGCGGCGGCACCGGAGCCGAAATCATCGATGCAGACCTTGTTCCGCTTGCTGCGGAACTCCTGCAGGATTTCGTTGACAACCCCAAGGTCCTTGATTTCCGAGGTCTCGGTCACTTCCAGAACCAGCTGCTCGCGAATATCGTTATGGCTGTCGAGCAGATCGGTCAGTGCCTGCACGAACATATTGCTCTGCAGGGACCGGCCGGAAATGTTCACCGCCACCAGCGGGCGAATGCCGGTGCCATTGGCTTCCTGCACCTTCTCGATCGCCTGTTTCATCACCGCGAGGTCGAAATCCTCAATCACCCCGGTGCTCTCGGCCAGTGCCAGCGCCTCATGGGCAGATGACCCGTCAGCGAGGCGGCTCAACGCCTCCACATGGCTGACCCGGCGGGATTTGAGGTCGACGATCGGCTGGTAAACCAGCTTGAAACCGTTGGAATTGATGACCGAGCGCAGCTCCGTCATCCGCTGGGCGGTTGATTTGGTGAGTTCGGTGACGCTCTCATAAAGACTGTCGATATCGAACTCTTCCGCCGTTTCCGCCTGGGCAAACTGCTCCATGGCATATTGCAGGGCGCGCTGGGCATCGGATTTCGACAGATTATCCTGATCGAGGTCAACCGCTTTGGTCGTCGCCTTGATATTGGCCGCCGCCGGGTGGCTGGCCTGAACCGTGCTGGTTACCTTGCTCTTCAGGTCATCGGCCTTCATCCATTCCGGGTGCAAGACACCGAAACGGTCATCGCCAAGCTTGCCAATCGCCTTCGAGCCGACCTGATCAGATTGCAGCAGGTTCAACAGGCTGTCGGTAATCTCCGCCGAAGCCTCGGGATCATCGATATCCGACAGGCCATCAAGGTCGAGCAGGGTCAGGGACAGGCCCTCGGAGGCCGTGGTCTCCCCGGTCGCCAGCGCGATCATGTCCTTCATATCGACAAAATCAGAGCCACGATCATCACCCAGTGAGCCGACGAAGGAAATCTGGTTGCCGCGCGGGAAGTTGGCAGAAAGATGGATTGCAGCCTTGGTTTCATCGCCATCGGGCATCCGGAAACCGGCAATCATGGCATCAATTGTCTTGCCATCACGGTTGAGGAACTGCAGCTTCATCGGCTGCATCCGGCGACCGGCCTTGATCGAGCGAATAGCCGAATGCAGGCGTGGACGATCACTGACGGCAATCACATCAACGAGGCGCCGGTCCACAAGGTCTTTCGGCTTGTAATTGAGAATAGTCTGACATGCACCGGCGACAAACTGCATGTGCTCACCATCAGGGGTAAGCTCAATCAGAAGGTCCGCAGTTGCGAAGGCAAATGCAAGGAACCTGTCTCTATCGTTTCGACTGTTATGATCGGTCACAAGTCTCGTGCTGTGTCCCAGTGAAAATAAGTAAGACTGCCAAACAGCATAGTCCCGAATGCAGCGTTATACAACGCGGACGATGCCGGAATTTCTCTTAAGTCTTGTTGACAACTAATAAAACGCCACGATGACGCGAGAAACCGCGAGATACGGGCGGCCCAGCGGATCAATACTGCGGCAGAATATCGCCGGTCACGGTCACCAGTTTGGCCTCTGCCACCGCCAGTTTTTTCTGGGCCAGCAGGCGTGTAGCGTCGCTGGAGGCGTCGCTGATATCCTCTTTCAGATCCCGGCATTCCTGACGGACCTTATCGACATCGAGCTTATCAACCGGCATCGCATCTTCTGCGAGGACGATGCAACGCTCGCCATCGACCTCGACAAAACCGCCGGCCACAAAGATGCGGTGGTCGACGGAATTGCCCTGATAGACATCAATGGCACCGGGTTCCAAGGTCGACACCAGCGGGATGTGATCGGCCAGAACACCGAATTGACCTTCGGTGCCCGGCATCACAACCATGGTGACATCTTCGGCCAGGAGCAGTTTCTCGGGGGAAACCAGCTCCAGGCGAATTTTCTTGGCGTTGGCATCAGTAGCCATCAGGGTGGTCCTTTAAACAGTCGCGCGCTTATCAGGCAGCCTCGGCAGCCATTTTCTTGGCCTTCTCAACCGCTTCCTCAATGGTGCCAACCATGTAGAAGGCAGCTTCAGGCAAGTGATCATATTCACCGGCACAGATGCCCTTGAAGCCCTTGATGGTGTCTTCGAGCTGGACAAACACGCCAGGGAAGCCGGTGAAGATTTCGGCAACATGGAATGGCTGTGACAGGAAGCGCTGGATCTTGCGGGCGCGGGCCACGACCAGTTTATCTTCCTCGGATAGCTCATCCATGCCGAGAATGGCGATGATGTCCTGCAGGGACTTGTAGGTCTGCAGGATACGCTGCACCTCACGGGCAACGCCATAATGCTCGTCACCGACAACCTGTGGGTCGAGAATACGGCTGGTGGAGTCCAGTGGATCAACCGCAGGATAGATGCCGAGCTCGGCGATCTGACGGGACAGAACGGTGGTCGCGTCAAGGTGGCTGAACGAGGTGGCAGGGGCCGGATCGGTCAAGTCATCGGCAGGGACGTAAATCGCCTGAACCGAGGTGATCGAACCGTTCTTGGTTGAGGTAATCCGCTCCTGCAGCGCACCCATATCGGTTGCCAGCGTCGGCTGATAACCAACCGCTGATGGAATACGACCGAGCAGAGCCGACACTTCGGCGCCTGCCTGGGTGAAGCGGAAGATGTTGTCGACGAAGAACAGAACGTCCTGACCTTCCTTGTCACGGAAATATTCCGCCATGGTCAGACCGCTAAGCGCAACACGGGCACGGGCACCCGGTGGCTCGTTCATCTGGCCATAAACCAGTGCCACCTTGGAGCCTTCGCCATCGAGCTTGATGACGCCGCTATCGACCATTTCATAATAAAGGTCGTTACCTTCACGGGTACGCTCACCAACACCGGCGAAAACAGACACACCGCCGTGGCCTTTTGCGATGTTGTTGATCAGTTCCTGAATCAGAACGGTCTTGCCGACACCGGCACCGCCGAACAGGCCGATCTTGCCGCCCTTGGCATATGGTGCCAGCAGGTCAACGACCTTGATGCCGGTGACGAGGACTTCAGCCTCGGTGGCCTGATCGATGAATTCAGGGGCCGGACGGTGAATTGGCAGGGTCTCATCAGCCTTGACCGGGCCTTTCTCGTCAATCGGCTCACCGATAACGTTCATGATACGGCCGAGGGTAGCGGTACCGACCGGCACGTTGATCGCAGAACCGGTATCGGTAACTTCCTGACCGCGGATCAGACCGTCGGTGGTGTCCATGGCGATTGCCCGGACGGTGTTTTCACCAAGATGCTGTGCGACTTCGAGAACCAGAGTGACATCACCGATCTGGGTGGTCAGTGCGTTCATGATTGCTGGCAGATCGCCGTCAAACTGCACATCCACCACGGCGCCCAGAACCTGGGAAATCCGTCCGGTTACGTTGCTTGCCTTTGCCATTTTTCCTGTGCCTTCGTTTGAAAAATCGTCGTGTTACGAATTTTGAGTGCTGTTAAACCGCTTCCGCACCGGAGATGATCTCGATCAGCTCCTTGGTGATCTGAGCCTGACGGCTGCGGTTGTAGACCAGTGTCAAGCGGTTGATCATGTCACCCGCATTGCGTGTTGCGTTGTCCATAGCCGTCATCCGTGCCGCCTGTTCACCGGCAGCACTCGACAGCAGGGCAGAGTAAATCTGAACCGCCAGATTGCGGGGCAGCAGATCCGCAAGGATCGCTTCCTCATCCGGCTCAAACTCATATTGCTTTGACGCGCCAGCTTCATCTACAGGCGCATCATCATTGGCCGCTGCCGCTTCCAGAGCCGCAGGAATAACCTGCAGGTCGGTCGGCACCTGACTGATGACGGATTTGAAATCGTTGAAGATCAGCTCGCAGATATCGAAACCACCGGTCTCGAACTCGGCCATGATCATATCGGTAACGGCCTTTGCCTCCTCGAAACTTACATTCGAGGTGCTGAACTCACCGGGCGCTTTCAGCTGGTCGACATTGGCTGTCCGGCGCAGTTGCTGGACCGCCTTGCGACCGAGGCAGAGCAGACGGACCGTCTTGCCCTGTGCCTGCAGCTCCGCGACACGCTTGCGCGCGAGACGGACGATCTGGGTGTTGAAACCACCGCAGAGGCCCCGATCAGCGGTAATCGCTACGATCAGGTAGGTATCTTCCTTGCCGGTACCGGCGAGCAGCTTGGGCGCGCCGTTTTCAAAGGTCACCCGACCCGCCAGAGATGACAGGATACCGCCCATACGCTCGGCATAGGGCTTACCGGCCTCGGCCTGATCCTGGGCACGGCGCAGTTTTGACGCCGCAACCATCTTCATGGCCGAGGTGATCTTGCGCGTGGATTTCACGCTGTCGATCCGGTTACGTAAGTCCTTTAAGCTTGGCATCTGCTGCTACTCGTTGGTTCCAAGATGTCTGATGATCAGGCGAAATTCTTGGCGTAATTACCAATGAAGTCTTTCAGCTCGGTCTCGATCTCGTCGGTGAGCTTCTGCTCTTTCGCGATCTTGTCGAGGATGCCCTTGCCACCAGCGCGCAGCTCACGGAGCAGACCGGTTTCGAATTCACCGACCCGGCGAACGTCGACGCCGTCGATGAAGCCATTCACACCGGCATAGATAACCGCAACCTGCTCTTCAACCTTGAGCGGGCTGTACTGACCCTGCTTGAGCAGCTCGGTCAGGCGGGCACCACGGGCCAGCAGTTTCTGGGTCGAGGCATCGAGATCGGAAGCGAACTGGGCGAAGGCTTCCATCTCACGATACTGGGCGAGTTCGAGTTTGATCGAACCGGCAACCTGTTTCATCGCCTTGATCTGTGCGGCAGAGCCAACTCGGCTGACCGACAGACCGACGTTGATCGCAGGGCGGATACCCTTATAGAACAGGCCGGTTTCAAGGAAGATCTGACCATCGGTAATGGAAATCACGTTGGTCGGGATATAGGCGGAAACGTCACCGGCCTGGGTCTCAATGATCGGCAGTGCGGTCATGGAACCGGCACCGTGCTCCTCATTCATCTTCGCCGCACGCTCGAGCAGACGGGAGTGAATGTAGAAAACGTCACCAGGATAGGCTTCACGGCCCGGTGGGCGACGCAGCAGCAGGGACATCTGGCGATAGGCAACAGCCTGTTTCGACAGATCATCATAAACGATCAGGCTGTGCATGCCGTTGTCACGGAAGAATTCAGCCATCGCGCAACCGGCATAAGGCGCAAGGAACTGCAGCGGAGCCGCTTCCGATGCGGTGGCCGCAACGACGATTGAGTATTCGAGCGCACCATTGGCCTCGAGCGTTTTCACGATCTGGGCAACGGTTGAACGCTTCTGACCGACAGCGACATAGACGCAGTAGAGCTTCTTGCTCTCGTCATCGCCCTCGTTGATTGATTTCTGGTTCAGAATGGTGTCGATCGCCACGGCGGTCTTACCGGTCTGACGGTCACCAATGATCAGCTCACGCTGGCCACGACCGACCGGCACCAGTGCGTCAATGGCCTTGAGGCCGGACTGCATTGGCTCGTGAACGGATTTCCGTGGAATAATGCCCGGTGCCTTGACTTCGACACGGCGCATTTCGGCACCTTCGATCGGGCCTTTGCCATCGATCGGGTTACCGAGCGCATCAACGACACGACCGAGCAGGCCCTTGCCAACCGGCACCTCAACGATGGCACCGGTACGCTTGACCAGATCGCCTTCCTTGATGTCACGGTCTTCGCCGAAGATCACGATACCGACATTGTCGCTTTCCAGGTTCAGGGCCATGCCCTTGATGCCACCCGGGAATTCGACCATTTCGCCAGCCTGGACGCTGTCGAGGCCATGAACGCGCGCAACGCCGTCACCGACGGACAGAACGGTTCCGACCTCGGCCACATCGGCCTCGGCACCAAAATTGGCAATCTGCTGTTTTAGAATGGAGGAGATTTCCGCAGCCCGGATTTCCATTATCCAACACCTTTCATGGCTAGTTGTAGCCGTTGCAACTTGCTGCGGATGCTGTCATCCACGAGCTTTGAACCAACTTGAACGATCAACCCGCCGAGGATCGCAGGATCAACGGTCGGATTGACGGAGACTTTTGCACCGAATGTCTGTTTCAGCGTATCGGTGAGTGAATTGAGCTGTTCATCGGACAGCTTGACCGCAGAGGTCACGGCTGCCGTCATTTCACCGCGACGATCGGCGAGATCGGCGAGAAACGTGTCGATGATCGATTGCAGCGCATAGAGGCGGCGATTGGCCGCGACGACGCCGACAAACTTTTGTGTGATTTCGTGGGCTTTGGCCGCATCCAGCAGTGCCGCCATGGCCTTTGACTGATCGGCACGGGTCATGACCGGAGACCGGACGACATGGCGCAGATCATCGCTCTCACCCAGCATTTCCTTGAGGGAACGCAGGTCAGCTTCGACGGCGTCAATAGCCTTGGCTTCTTCAGCCAACTCGAACAGGGCAGCGGCGTACCGCTTGGCAAGATCGGAAAAACCCGGGCTGCGCGTGGCCACAGTGAACCTCGGTCAGTCAGTGGTTAAAATCGGTGACACCGGCCGCTTGCCATTGCAGCAAACAACCGGCAGTTACGGTATTCAACCCACCTGCCCATCATATCCCGGATGGAATATGTCGGGTGGTTTGGGTCGTCGTTATCCCGATTAGGTGCAGGGTGCAGAGGGTTAGACCCGCACACGACCACACCAGCCGTCCTAACGCGGCGTGTGAATAGCATAGGGTCTACCCGCTTGCAACACGCAGAAGACGGGTTTTCGTCCGATTTTGGCATTTATTCGCATCCGGAGCTTTTGCCGGTTAGTTTTAGTCGAGGTCGCCCCCTTTGAAAGCAACAGAAAAGCCCATGACCGGCACCGATGATATGGCTGCACTGCCAGCGAAAAAACACTGGTTTTGCCGCGATATGGGGGCTGAAATCACCACCATCGACCTGTTGAAGGCGGTCGCCATCCTGACCATGGTTGTCGACCATATCGGCTATTACTTCATCGCCGACAGCGACTGGTGGCGGATGGTGGGACGCTTCAGCGCACCCCTCTGGCTGTTTCTGATCGGCTATGCCCGCAGCCGCGACATCCCCATGCGCCTCATCGCCTGTGCTGTCCTGCTGGTGCTGGTCGATGCCGCGACCATGCAACCGCTGCTGCCGATCAACATCCTGCTCACCATTATCCTGACCCGGCTGGCACTGCCGATCCTGACCCGGCCCGCGCTGCTGCAACAGGATAATATACTGGTCGTCCTGCTGCTGCTCGCCTGTCTCGGCGTGCCCACATGGTTCAGCTTTGAATACGGTACTATCGCCTTCCTGTTCGCGCTGTTCGGCTATCAGGTCCGGCAGGGTACGGCGAATTACGTCCAGCTCGGCTCGGTGATCGGCGTTACCGTGCTGGTCTATGCCCTATGGCAGCAGCTGGCCTTCGACTTCAATACGCTGCAGACATGGATTGTCGGGATCGGCACGCTGGCCCTGATGCTGGGACTGTTACGGTTCCGCAACCAGCCGATCCCGAACACCGCCGATATTCCAGTCCTCTCCAGCCTCGCGCGGCTGACCGGGCGCTATACGCTGGAGTTCTACACCATCCATCTGGTCATCTTCGGCGTGCTGGCCTTCTGGCTCGCTGATCATCAGGAGTTCCGCATCCTGATTTCGCCCCTGAGCGAGGCGGCGGTTGAGGCCGCCGCCAAGTAAACCGCCAAATAGATTTCAGGGATCAGGCCAGTTCCTGCATCACCTTGTAGAGCGCGGATTTAGCCTCGAAGCCGACGCCGGGGATCTGCGGCAGGCCGACCCGGCCACCCTGCACCTCGATACCATCGGCAAATCCACCGAAGGGCTGGAATACGCCCGGATAGCTCTCGTTCCCACCAAGGCCGAGACCGGCAGCGATATTGAGCGACATCTGGTGTCCGCCATGAGGCACCACCCGGCACGGTGACCAGCCCAGCTCCTTCATCACCGCCAGCGTGCGCATATATTCGACAAGACCATAGGACAGGGCGCAATCGAATTGCAGCCAGTCCCGGTCAGGCCGCATGCCACCATAGCGCAGCAGGTTGCGGGCATCCTGATGGCTGAACAGGTTTTCACCGGTAGCAATTGGCCGACCGTAATTCTCCGCCAGCCGCGCCTGTATCTCGTAATCGAGCGGGTCGCCCGCCTCCTCATACCAGAACAGGTTATAGGGCTTCATCGCCTCACCATAGGCGAGCGTGGTGTCGAGATCGAACCGGCCATTGGCATCGACGGCGAGGTTCTTGCCATCGCCAACCACATCAATCACCGCCTCGATCCGCTTCAGATCATCGGCCAGCGGCACGCCGCCGATCTTCATCTTGACCACCTCATAGCCGAGATCGAGATAGCCCTTCATCTCATCCTGCAGCTTGGCGTGATCCTTGCCCGGATAATAATAGCCGCCGGCGGCATAGACCCAGACGCTGTCATCAGCATCCCCATCACGGTAGCGATCCGCCAGCAACCGCCAGAGCGGCACGCCAGCGATCTTCGCCACCGCATCCCAGACAGCCATGTCTATGGTGCCGACGGCCACCGAGCGCTCCCCATGACCGCCCGGTTTCTCGTTCTTCATCAGCGTGTCCCAGATCGCGAATGGATCGAGGTTGTCATTTTGCTCATCCACCAGCGTATCGGGGTCAGCCTCCATCACCCGGTCGATGAACCGGTCACGCATCAGCGCGCCCTGCCCGTAGCGACCGTTGGAGTTGAAGCCATAGCCGACCACCGGTTTGCCATCACGGATAACATCGGTGACCACCGCCACAACCGAGCAGGTCATTTTGGAGAAGTCGATATAGGCATTGGCAATCGGTGAGGCGATCGAGGCTGTCTTCTCGTGGATGGCAGTGATTTTCATGAGTAAGCGCTCTGTTTGACGAAGATATGAACTGATGTCGACTGGCACAGTAGATCAATTCATAAAATATGATAATTTGAAAAAATTCATTTCATTAGTGCGTTTGGGTTCTCAATTATGTCGGAAGGTGATCTCGGTTTCTTCGTTATGCTGGCGCGGCAGGAAAGCTTTGTCGACACCGGACGGGAGCTGGGCATTTCCGGCTCCGCCGTCAGCCGCCGTCTGGCCAAACTCGAGGATCGCCTCGGTGTGCGCCTGATGAACCGCACTACCCGGCGGGTCAGTCTGACCAGCGAGGGCGAGGCCTATTTCCGCCATGCCGCGCGGATACTGGGCGAGATCGAAACCCTCGAACACAACATGCAAAAAGCCGCCGAACAGCCGACCGGCCTGCTGCGGATCAATGCAACGCTGAATTTCGGTCGGGAGTATATCGCCCCGGCCATCGCGGGCTTCACCAGTCGGCACCCGGAACTTGAGGTACAGCTGGTGCTCAGTGATGCACCGCTCAATCTGGTCGAGACAGGCATTGATCTGAACATCCGGTTTGGCGTGCCCGCTGCAGGTGGTCTGATCACCCGGATGCTGCTGCGCAATCGCCGCTTTATCATCGCCGCACCGGATTACCTCGCAAGACATGGCGCGCCGGAGCAACTGGCCGATCTGCAGCGGCACAACAGCATCATCCTGCGGCAGGAACATGCCGCCTATGATGTCTGGCGCTTCGATGATCTCGGCGATGGCAGCGTGCCCTCGGCGAAAATCCGCGGTGATCTCAGCACCAATGATGGCGAGGTTGCCCTCGACTGGGTGCTGGGCGGACATGGCATCATGCTGCGGTCGGAATGGAATATCGCCCGGCATGTGCGTGCGGGCCGATTGCGCGTGGTCATGCCGCGCTATCGCCAGACCGCGCCGGTCAATGCGGTCTATCCCGAGCGGCACAATCTCTCGGCCAAGGTTCGCCTGTTTATTGATTATCTGGCCGAAAACATCTCAAGCGCGGCACATGATAATGCCCTTGGCCTCACCACCGAGGAACTGCGGGGCTGATCAGACCCGGTTAATCAGGCGTGGCGCAGGCCGGGAATGTGGGACAGCGCCTGCCGCACCCGTGACAGGGCGGAAACCGGTGCCGGTGGCTGTTTCGGCTGTGGTGCGGCAACGCGCAAGGAGCCATCGCTCGGTCTTGCCGCCTCGGCGGGCAGGACATCACCCGGCATCGGCGCCTGACCGCGCAATTCCCGCCAGGCCTGCCGCAGGTTGTTTTTCACCTTGTTGACGGTCGGGCGCATCCGGTTGCCGGGGCCGAAATATTCATAGGGCTCCCAGTCCTCACGCTGATGCGGCGGGCGCTGCTTGGGTTTGAACTCACCAAAGGGGAATGTCTCAAGCTCGACCGTGGTGCCGAGGCGATCCTGCACCTGCTGCAAGCCCACCGGCCCACCCTCGAACAGCGACGGGTCAATAAACAGGCGGCGCGGCTCACCATCAATCATCATCTCGGGCGTTGCGATCACCACATGGGCGGTCCATGGCACCGCGCCATCAACCTGCATCCCGTCAACCGAGCCGGGCAGGAAATAGGCCATCTCGAACGGCAAGCCCGCACGCTCGGCCTTCAGCGCCATGGCATAGGCCCGGTCATGGCAATAGGAGCCGTTATTGGCGTAGGGAATGTCACCGGTATTGACCGCCTCGTACAGCTTGCGGCCCAGTGCCTGAAGATCATCAACAGTATCGTGCATGAGATACATACTGCACCAGACACACGAAAGGCGCGACAGCAAATGCCGGTCGCGCCTTCCGGTAGTCGATCAGCCCTTGAGGCTGCTTATTTCGGTGCCAGACGGACCGAGCCGTCGAGGCGGATGGTCTCGCCATTGATCAGGCTGTTCTCGCAGATATGCGCCGCCAGTGCAGCATATTCCTCCGGCTTGCCGAGGCGTTTCGGGAACAGGGTGGTGGCGACAAGGCTTTCGTAAACCTGTGGCGGCATACTGGTCAGCATCGGGGTTTCGAGCAGACCCGGCGCGATGGTCACGACCCGCACACCGAATTTCGCCAGTTCGCGCGCTGCCGGCAGGGTCAGGCCGGCGATGCCGCCCTTGGATGCGCTATAGGCACCCTGACCGATCTGGCCGTCGAATGCGGCAACCGAGGCCGTATTGATAATGACACCGCGCTCGCCGTCTTCAGTGACCGGCTCTTCCTTGGCCATGTCATTGGCGGCGAGGTTCAGGACCGAATAGCTGCCGATGAGGTTGATTTCGATCACCTTGCGGAAGCGGGCAAGGTCGGATGGGCCTTCACGACCGACGATCCGCTCACCGGTCGCAACACCGGCACAGTTGACCACGATCCGGGCAGCGCCATGGGCGGCTTTTGCCGTCTCAAGCGCTGAACGCACGCTGGCCTCATCGGTAACATCGCATTTGATTGCCAGACCGCCGATTTCGCCGGCCACTGCCTTGATGCCGTCCTCATTGACGTCGAGAACCGCTACCTTGGCACCTTTTGATGCCAGCAACCGTGCTGTTGCGGCCCCAAGGCCGGAACCGCCGCCGGTGACAACCGCTGCTTTACCCTGCACATCCATGTCCGGATTTCCCCTGCTTGATTGTTCTGTTTGATGTGTTCTGTGATCACAGAATGAGAGGCTGCCGGTTGTATCAGAGCAAAACCGGTTTAGCCAACCCGGATCACCGGTTCCGCATCACGATCCGAGACCAGTGCGACCATGAGGTTGCCGATCAGTGTCGCCTTGCGGTCATCATCGAGGCTGACCATGCCGGATTTGTTGAAGTGCTCAAGCACGTCATCGACCATGCCGACCGCATTCTCGACGATGAAGCGACGGGCGGAGATCACCGCCTCGGCCTGCTGGCGACGCAGCATGGCGGCGGCAATTTCCGGCGCATAGGCGAGGTGCGACAGCCGGGTTTCCTCAAGCTCGATCCCGGCGACCTCAAGGCGTGGCTGGAGCTGCTTTTTCAGGTCATCCGCCACCTCGTCGCTGCTGCCGCGCAGGGATTTCTCATCATCATGGGCATCATAGGGATAGTCAGCGGCCACATGGCGGATGGCCGTCTCCGCCTGGGTCTGCACGAATTCATGATAGTCGTCGACATTGAATACCGCCTTGGCGCTATCGACTACCCGCCAGACAATGATCGCACCAATCTCGACCGGATTGCCGCGCACGTCATTGACCTTCAGCTTCTCGCTGTCGAAGTTGATCAGGCGCAGGGAAACCCGCTGGCGCACCGATAATGGCCAGGTCCACAGGAACCCGTCCCGCCGCAGCGACCCCTTGAAGTCACCGAAGAAAACCACCGTCTTGGCTTCATTCGGCTGGATCACCGTAAAGCCGGTCATGATCAGGAAGTTCAGGATGGCGAGCGGAATGCCCAGCCCCGGACGTACGGCAAAGGCACCGAGCATGGTGCCAATCATCAATATCCAGAAGCAGAAGACAAAAAAGCCGTTGAGCGAGAATGCCTCGAACTCCTTCACATTTTTCATTTTAGATTCGGACATGCAGCCCTCCCTGCCGCTGATATTTCCTGTCGCAACCAATACATACCCAACTGTGCGTGTTTTTGGCGAGCAATGAATTTCTTGCGCTTATTTCAAGCTGTTACTTGTGACAGGTTGAAACCGCACGCATAATCCGCATCACGATGAAAAAGCATATGCAAGATGAGATAATCGAACTGGTCCGACAGGGTGACGAGTATGTGGATGCCCGCATCCTCAACGGTCAGGAGCGATTTGTTGCCGACCAGTTCTGGCCAAAGATCCGGCGTTATCTGGCGCAATTACCATTTGCCAATGACCTGACCGCGGCCTATTACGCCGCCACTGATCGGAATACACCTCTGGGCGTACGGGCTGCCCTGCTCGGCGCACTGGTCTATTTTATTATCCCGACCGATGCGATTGCGGACTTCATCCCGGGTTTCGGCTTCATTGATGATGCCGCCACTCTTGCCGCAACCCTGCAGGTGGTCATGGTCCATATCACGCCTGAGCATCGTGCCCGGGCCAGTGCTGCGCTGAATGAGGCAAGCCAGCCGGAACAGGAAAACCAGTAACACCGGAACCGGGCACTCGCTCGATTTTCGGCTTTATTTTCAGGTATAGCCTCATGTCAGATCAAAGCACCTCTCCGCTATCCTCGGACCTGATCCCCGCCCCGGCAGCCGTGCTCGGCTATGTCGGACTGGTGCCCTTTGTCATTGGCGCGCTCGGAACATGGCTCTTGCCGCTGCCCTATGCCGCCTATATGGCCAGTGCCCAGATTTATTATGCCGCAATTACGCTCAGCTTTTTCGGCGCGGTACATTGGGGCTGGGCGCTGCAACGGGATTTCGATGCACCGACCAGCAGCTGGGAGCCCTATGTCTGGGGCGTCACCCCGGCAGTGATTTCATGGGCAGTGGTGGCAATCTCGTCATTCCCGCTGATGGACCCACCCGGTGCCACGCTGCTGTCGTTGGATCAGACCGTTGCCATGCTGATTGCCGGCCTGCTGCTCAGCCTGCTTATTGACCTGAAGCGCATCCGCATCGGTCGCTTCCCGGTCTGGTACCGCAAGCTGCGCCTTCGCCTTACCTTCAGCGCAGTTGCCTGTCTCGGCATCTCACTGCTTCGGATCGTCAGCTATGGTTGATTGCTCGGGTGCCTCCGGCTCCATTTCCACCGGATGCTTGTGCAGTTGCGACTCCCTGCGCGCGATATAGACGGTTGATCCGGCGATCACCGCGGCACCTATCCATGTCCACATATCCGTCGCCTCACCAAATGCAAGCCACCCTACCAAGGCGGTCAGCGGTAGCTTTGCATACTCGAAAGGTGCCAGAAAACTGGCATCGCCGTAATGGAAAGCCTGGGCGAGACAGCCCTGAACGCCCGTTGCGACACATCCGATCAAGGCCATCCAGAGCAAATTCTCAACCGTCGGCATCTGCCAGACGAACAGCGCCGGGATCAGTGAGAGCGGCGTCATCCAGAACATGGTGTAAAACAGCATGGTCGAGGTCGCCTCGGTTCGCGCAAGCGACTTCACATACATCATGGTGATAGCCAGAAAACCAGCCGAACCAAGCACGATAAAGGCAGAGGGCTGGATGACATCAACCCCGGGACGCAACACGATCAACACACCGACGAACCCGATGATGGTCGCGGTCCAGCGTCGGGCACGTACAGTCTCCTTCAGCACAATCGCCGCCAGTACCGTCGCGAAAAGTGGCGTGGTGAAGCTCAGCGTCACGGCCTCGGCTAATGGCATGATAGTGACGGAATAGAACCATGAACACATGGCTGTCAGACCGAAAATAGCCCGCAAGGCATGCATTACCGGACGCTTGGTGCGCAACTTTTCCCGTGGCAGCTTGAGCATCCAGGGAACCATGAACAGCAGCGAGAAGACATTACGGAAGAAGGCCACCTCGAGCGCGTGCATTTCCGAGGAAATCGCGCGGATCAGGGTGATGACCGTGGTCATGCAGACGCCACCGGCGAGCATCCACAACATGCCCTTGGTCGGGTTCGGCAAGCTGGCCGCCCGGCGGGAGATGCTATCGCGAAAAGTAGTAATCAGATCGTAATTGGATGACATAGATTTTTAGTTAAGCACTGCTGACCCTTTTTGGGCAGCAGATTAAATGTCTGGCAGCCATGCACAAATCAGCCGTAGTGAAAAAGGTCACGGCCATGTCGACGCAGCCAGCGCCGTTGCGTGGCCATATCGTCATCGCAAAGTTCGGCGTTGAGTGCCCAAAAATTATCGCTGTGGTCGAGATGGCGTAAATGCGCGACCTCATGGGCGACGACATAATCAAGCACCGCAGACGGTGCCAGCACCAGCCGCCATGAGAATGACAGACAGCCATCATGGGTACAGGAGCCCCAGCGGCTCCTCGTGTCGCGTACGGTCACGCGACGTACGCTCTCGCCGATGCGCTCGGCCTTGATTTCGGCCAAAGGCACGATAAGCGTACGTGCCCGCTTTTTACAGAATTCCAATACCCGACGCTGTATGTGCTCCGGATCGCCCGGCACCTGCAACTCATCATCCGTCAGTACCGGCAACCCGCGCAGCTTGCCGGTCCCGACAATCAGGCGCTCGATCCCGTCCACAGGTACAGCGGCACCGGGTACCAGCGCGATACGCTGACCGCGTTTGTCGAGCTGTTTTGCCACCCAGTCCCTGTGCTGGTCAACAAAGCGCTGCACCTCCCGCGGGCGGGTGCCCGGCGGCACGGTTACCCGCAGCGCCTCCTGCAACGGATCGAGCCGAGCGGACAGCCTGCGGGTCCGCCCATGCTGGCGCAAATGCACCGGCAGGATGCGGCCATCATTCAATCGTACTGACAGGGGGCTGGTCGTCACGGGGCTCAAGATGCTGCATGAAACTGTTGCATGCCGGATTGCACGCCACGCCCCAAAGGTACAGCCCACCGCCGATGACGACCAGTGCCATTGTTGCCAAACCGAAGGTCAGCGGCAGAAAGCCACCGACAGCACCGATCGCCAGCGACATGGCGGCACCGGAACCGATCTGGATGGCACCGAGCAGGGCGGATGCGGCCCCGGCGATTCGCGGAAACGGCTGCAGGGCACCGGTAGCACCATTGGGCATCACCAGCCCGGCGCTGAAGGCCCAGAGGATGAACGGAGTCATGAAGAGCAGCGGACTGAGCGTCAGGTACTCAATCGATTCCAGCCAGCCGAGCACCAAGAGGCCGGAGCCGCCGAGCGCAGCCAGCACCAGTCCGGTCACGATCAGCCGGTCACCGGGCACCCGCCCAGCCGCCCGATTGCTGATAAAGGCACCGAAGAAATAGCCGCTAACACTCATCAGAGTGAAAAAACCATAACGGGTCGGCGGCACCTCGAGCAGATCGATCAGGATAAACGGCGCAACACTATGGAATGAGAAGATGCCGCCGAGTACAGCACCGACCGGGCCAGCATAGCCGAGAAACTGACGGCTGCCGAGCAGCGTGCCATATGAGCGGAGGAAGGATTGCTTCTGTACGTTTCGATTGGTTTCCGGCAAAACGACGTACACCAGCAGCATGAGAAGAGAGCCACCGGCGGCCAGCACGACAAAATTCGACTGCCAGCCAAAGGCGGTCTCCAGTTGGCCACCGAGCAGCGGACCAACAGCAGGGGCGACAGCGAGGGCCATGCTGACAAAGGACAGCATCCGGGCAATATCGCTTTTGTCGAACAGATCCCGGATGATCGCGCGCGACATCACCGCACCGGCGGATGCACCCAACCCCTGAAATACCCGCGCGATCAGCAGATGACTGATATCGGTAGCCAGTGCGCAACCGATCGAGGCGAGGATGAACAGGGCATAGCCGAAGAACAGCACACCCCGGCGGCCATAGCGGTCCGATACCGGTCCGTAAAACAACTGCCCCAGTGCCACGGCAGCGAGGAAAACCGTGATTGACGCCTGCACCAGTGACTCGCTGGTCGCCATGGCCTCCCTGATCGCCGGCATGGATGGCGTGTAAAGCGACATGGTGAACGGCCCCAGCGCAATCAATGCTGCCAGAAGGAAGCGGATCGGATGCTGCGGGGAATAGGTCTCGATTGTCAGGCTGGTATCTGTCGTGCTCATGGGGCTAGATATGCCCTATTCCCTGCAGATTACCAGCCTCATGCGAGCAACAATGTCGGATAATCCAGCATCAATCGACCAAGCCACCTTCCCCTTCCCGCTCGAGGCAGGCGGTTTTCGGCTCGCCATGGGCCTACGGCATATCACTGAAGCCGACTGGCTGTTGCCCGGCCCCGACCGCGCGGAACAGATGGCAGAGCGCGCAAGATTGCTGGGCGAACAACCTGACAGCGTGCTTGCCTGCCTGCCATCGGCGGAACGGGCCGCCGGTATCGTTCTGCGTCTGGTTGACCCGAATGCAGCAGGCGCAAACGGTATTGCGGCACTCAGGGCACTCGGGCATCTGGTGCAGGAGGATTTCTGCATCATGCAGCGCCCTGCCAATGAAGACAGCTATCGCCTGACCGGTGCGGTCTTGTGCTTCCCCAACCGCTGGCGGCTGGCGGACAAGCTGGGCCAGCCAATGGCGGGCATCCATACACCGGTTCCGGCCTATACCGACAAGCTGCAGAAACCGGTCGACCGGTTCTTCACCAATCTGAAGTCCGGCAAGATTGCCATGCGCCACAACTGGTCGCTCCATGCCGACAGCATCTTGTTCCACCCGGCCAGCAGCAGCGAAGATCACGACCGGGCGGTGGCGTCGGTGACAGCAAGCAATGCCGGTGAGACCGTCTTCATGCGGGTCGAGCGCCAGACCCTGCGCCGGATTGAGGGTGCCGGTGACGATACCATCCTGTTCACCATCCGCACTCTGATCGCACCGCTGGCCGTGGCGGCGGATACAACCGACAAGCGGCAGGCGCTGGATGACAATCTGACGACAATGCCACAGGATATGCAGCGCTATAAGGCCATGGCGAGTTTGCTTGATCCCGTCCACTCATGGATAATGGCGCAACAATAAAACCAACTGCATATCGATACCCTGCACATGCCCGACGTTTACACCGAAGTTATCAGCAGCACTGGGCTAGGCGGGAATATAAAACGCCGTTTTATTGGCATGATAATCGGCCTGATCCTGTTTGTTGCCGCCTTTCCCCTACTGTGGTGGAACGAAGGACAATTGCTGAAGCAACATGAAGGGCTGGACTGGTTGCTGCAGCACGCCATTGCCGTCGATCCGAGCGAAGCAGGCTCAGCAACTGATGGCGGCCCGGTATATCTGGTTGGCACCCCTGAAACATCGGAAAGCCTTGATGACAGGAAATTCGGCCTGTCGCTCAATGGCCTGCTGCGTCTCAAGCGACAGGTTGAGATGTATCAATGGCAGGAGAAGGAAAAAACCTATACCCGCGATACTCCCGGCGGCGGCTCGGAGACAATCAGGGAGTACACCTATTCCAAGGTCTGGGATGAGGAAGCGATCAGCAGCCGACGCTTTGCCAAGGATGGCTACGACAACCCCCGGATGCGCTATAAATCCGAATGGTTTGATGCCCGTAAGGCAAAATTCGGAGTTTTCCGACTGGAAGAAAACATTATCGAGCGCCTGACCGAGACCCAGACACTGCCGCTTGGCAATTATTCCTTATCGCCGCCGGATGAATTTCAGGCTGTCAGCGATACCCGCCTCTATGCTGGCAAGGGCGAAGACGGCAATCCTGCTATCGGCGACATGCGCGTACAGTTCAATTACGTGCCGATACAACCGATCAGTGTTATCGCACGCCAATACGGCAACCGTCTGACCGAGGTAACAACACCGAATGATCTGCGCTATCTGCTGGTCGGGCAAGGCGAGCAAACGGCTCGGGAATTGATCAAGACCCGCCGCAATCAGGAGGAGATCAAGGCCTGGCTGATCCGCGCTGCCGGTATCGTGATGATGCTGATCGGGGTGCAGGGGATTTTCCATTTCATCGGCTCCCTGCTTGGCTTCATACCGTTTTTCCGCGGCTTTGTCGGCGGGATCGGCTTTCTGGCCGGGCTGATGGTGGCCCTGACCCTCGGCTCCACCACCATTGCCCTTGCCTGGCTGGCGGCACGACCGGTATTTGCCATTACCTGTCTTGGGCTGGCAGCGGTTACCCTGCTTGGTGGCGGCGTCTTCGGGGCGCGCAATGTCCGTAAAACCAATCGTAAACTGGCCCATAGCTCATAAGGATTACAGCCCATGTCGGCACCGCAGCTCGATACCCGCTTCCATCTGGCCTTTCCGGTCAGTGATCTGGAGGCAACCCGCACCTTCTATTGCCAGCATGTGGGCTGCCGTGAGGGGCGCTCGGCTGAACGCTGGATCGACTTTGACTTCTATGGCCATCAGATTTCGGCCCATCTGGTCGATGAAATGGACAGCGCCGTCACCAACGCAGTCGACGGCGATGCCGTCCCGACCCGGCATTTCGGCTGCATTCTGCCATGGGACGCCTGGCACGCCCTGGCCGAACGGATGAAAAGCGCGGTCGCCAGTGGCGAAACGCGCTTTATCATTGAACCGAAGATCCGATTTGTCGGCGAGCCGGGCGAACAGGCCACGATGTTTGTGACCGATCCCAGCGGCAATGCGCTGGAGTTCAAGTCATTCCGGGACGACAAACAGGTCTTTGCGACCGAATAAGCCCCGGAATGCCGGAAGCGTAGCCAAAACAGCCGTTATCAGCTGGCCTGCTTCAGCTTGACCACATCACCCTTGGTCCCAGCACTGCCGAAGCGTG
This sequence comes from Micavibrio sp. TMED2, assembly GCA_002168225.1. Taxonomy (NCBI): domain Bacteria; kingdom Pseudomonadati; phylum Bdellovibrionota; class Bdellovibrionia; order Bdellovibrionales; family Pseudobdellovibrionaceae; genus Micavibrio; species Micavibrio sp. TMED2. Next base: position 665,333 of record NHBH01000001.1, on the reverse strand, counting down.
GTGCCGGGCTGCGCTTGATGTCATTGTCGCGGATGAAGTCACGCACCCGTGGCATGATCTGTTCACGCCAGCGACGACCGTTGAAGATGCCGTAGTGACCAACTGCAGACTGTACATGCTCACGACGCATATTCTCGGGAATATTGCGGCACAGCTTGTGCGCAGCCTTGGTCTGGCCAACCGCTGAAATATCGTCAAGTTCACCCTCGACGGTAAACAGGGCGGTTTTCTTGATCGCGGCAGGATTGACCGGTTGACCGTGATGGGTCAGCGCGCCGCGTGGCAGAGCATGTTCCTTGAACACCCGTTGCACGGTCTCGAGGTAGAATTCGGCGGGCATATCCATGACCGACAGATATTCGTCATAGAATTTGCGGTGCGCGGCGGCACTCTCGCCATCGCCCTTCCCCAGATGCTGGAACATATTCATATGGGCGCCGATATGGCGGTCCATATTCATCGACATAAAGCCGGAGAGCTGCAGGAAGCCGGGATAAACCGCCCGCGATCCACCACCGTAATAAGGCGGTACAATCGCGATCACATTCCGCTCGAACCAGCTCATCGGGCGCTGCTCGGCGAATTTGGTAACACTGGTCGGTGCTTCGCGGGTATCGATCGGCCCACCCATCAGCGTCATTGACTTCGGCTGGTTGGGCATATCGTTCTCGGCCATCACAGCGGCGGCGGCGAGTACCGGTACCGCAGGCTGGCAAACCGCCATCAAATGGGTCTCGGGGCCAAGTTCGTTCACGAAGTCGATGACATAGTCGATATAGGTATCGAGGTTGAACTTGCCGTCCTTCAACGGCACGTGGCGCGCATCGATCCAGTCGGTGATGTAGACATCATGATGCGGCAGCAGTGCCTCTACCGTTCCACGCAGCAGGGTGGCATGGTGCCCGGACATCGGGGCCACGACCAGCAGCTTTGGATCATTGCGCTTGGTATCGCGCTTGAAGCGGAGCAACCGGCAGAACGGCTTTTCCACAATTGTCTCTTCCTCAACCGTGACCTCGCGACCATCGATCTCGGTACGGTGCAAACCGAATTCCGGCTTGGCAAAACGTCTGGTGGTGCGCTCGAACATTTCAGCGCCGGCAGCAACCGTACGGCCAAACCGCGTATAGGACAGCGGGAATAACGGGTTCTGGAATGCAGCCTGGGTAAGTTCAGCAGCAAACCGCATTGGTGCCAGTGCTGCCTGGTTCATATCGTAGATTTGATAAAGCAAATGCCTCGACCTCACGATGTTTCCGAATGTACTCCCCGGACCGGTGTCTGTTTTTATGGGGCCTTATCATCATGGCCGATTAGACATTCCGATTACGTTAATATGAACCCAAATGATCCGATCTGGTTAGAGGGATTCCAGTTTGAGACTGCATCCAGCGTGCGCCGCAACATGGATCATGCACCGCACACAACTCGCAACACATTGAAATAAATTGCATATTTTTCGTATGGGCGCTTTATTTGACCACATAACTAATTTGCGCATATCTGGTATGCAATTTCAGAATACCCGCAAAACATGTCGAAAAATGGCCAGAATCGGGCACCGCGAGTCAGTGCGGCAAGCAGAGAAAATTAACCTTCTGGCCTCCCGCTTATACAGATTGGCCACAGCAAATTTCGAAAACAGCAGCATCCATCAAGCGAATTGCTTGTATACCTGCCACCTTATCCAATATCGCATTATGCTCAATCCATTAGCGTGCCAACTCATCCGGCATCCGCTTCAAGCCATCCCCGACTTTGAGACATAGCAAAGAGACACATCCCGACATGCGCCCAGCCATTGTTAAAAAGCCACTTACCTTCATCCAGGACTTTCTGAGAACCGAAGCATCGGGCGGTATCATCCTGATGTTTGTCGCCCTGATTGCGCTGATATGGTCCAACTCACCTGCAGCGCACCTCTATGATGAAATCCTGCATGTCCACATTGCTTTCTCGATCGGTGACTGGCTGGAAATCGACAAGAGCATGGTCCACTGGATCAATGACGGGCTGATGGCGATCTTTTTCCTGCTTGTCGGGCTTGAGATCAAACGCGAGATGCTGACCGGCGAGTTGTCCAATATCAAGACCGCTGCCTTGCCTGCAATTACTGCACTCGGCGGCATGGCGATCCCGGCCCTGATCTATGTCGGCATTAATTCGGGAACGCCGGAAACACTTAGCGGCTGGGCGATCCCGGCGGCCACCGACATCGCCTTTGCCCTCGGTATTCTGGCCCTGCTCGGCAAGCGCGTGCCGCCTTCGCTGAAGATATTCCTGCTGGCACTGGCGATCATTGATGATCTCGGCGCCGTGGTGATTATCGCCCTTTTCTATACTGCCGAGGTCAAGATGCAGGCCATGGCGATTGCCGGTGGCGCCATGGCAGCACTGATACTGCTCAACATCATGGGTGTGCGCCGGCTGTCCTGGTATTTCCTGTTCGGCCTCATCCTCTGGGTTGCCGTGCTGAAGTCCGGTATCCATGCCACCCTTGCCGGTGTCGCGCTTGCCCTGTGCATCCCGTTACGCGGCGATGAGGATGCCTTCACCACCGCCAAATATTCCAGCCCACTCGAGCATCTGGAGCATTCGCTGCATGGCTTTGTCGCCTTTATCGTGCTGCCGATCTTTGCCCTCGCCAATGCCGGTGTCTCCCTTAAGGGCCTCAGCTTCAGCGAGTTGTTCGAGCCGGTGCCGCTCGGCATCATGCTTGGCTTGCTTATTGGTAAACAGGTCGGCGTGTTCGGCTTTGGCTTCGTCGCCATCAAGCTGAAACTCTGCAAACTGCCGGAAGGGGCCAAGTGGATACAGTTCTACGCCACGTCGTTACTCGCCGGTATCGGCTTCACCATGAGCCTGTTTATCGGCAACCTTGCCTTCTCCGATCCGGTATATGCAACCGATGTGCGCCTCGGTGTGCTCGCCGGTTCCATCCTGTCCGGCATTCTCGGCTATGCCCTGCTGCGGTTCTGCACTGACAAGCCCGAGGCCGATAATGCCGACGAGGAAACTGCCAGCATGGCTCAGGGCTGAGCCACCAACAAAGGCTGGAACAGATCATGGAAGTCAGCGATCTTGGTGAACAGATACTGGCACTCAATGAACTGAGTGCGAGCCTGCTCGTCATCATCGCCGCCATTCTGCTTGAGCTCGTGATCAGCCGCGTGCCCGGCATCGCCCGCTGGCGTCTGCACACGATCCTGCAGGCCCCGTGTCAGGCAATCGAGCGCAAGCTCAATCGTCAGAAACGCAGCGACAAGACACGACTGGTTCGCGGCTTGCTGGCGGCCCTCGTGCTGATCCTGCCGGCACTGGTACTTGGCACCATCGCCACCATGGGCTTTGTCAGCAGCCATCCGATCATTGCCGGGCTGGGCGTCACCATCATTCTGGCGTTTTCCCTGCGCCTCGGCCTGTCGATTGCGCTTGCCGGGGCCCTGCACAAGGCGATCCGTGCCGGAAACCGTGATACTGCCAATCGCCTGATCCGCCGATACGGACGCGGCGATCCGGCAGCGCTCGATGATCACGGGCTGGTCCGCATGGCGATACAGATGCAGTGTCGCGGCTGGGATCGCGGGTTGCTGGCACCAATCTTCTGGTTCCTGATCTTCGGCCTGCCCGGCCTGTTCATCCTGCTGGTCATTCAGGCGGCAGACGAAGTGGTAGGGCGTGCCGACCATCGGCTCGAGGCCTTCGGCATGGTCATCACCCGGCTCGACACCATCCTCCATCTGCCCGCCTCGCGCCTCGCCGGGCTGCTCCTGATCGCCGGGCTGGCGATCCTGCGTCCCGGCAAGATCGGCGCTGCCTTTGCCGCAATCAGTCAGGCCGCCAGGGCGGATTTCGCCACCAATGGCCGCTGGGTATGGGGACCGGTCGCCGGAGCACTGGATTTTGCCCTCGCCGGACCGGTAAAGGGGGAAAAGGATCGTCCGTGGATCGGCTCCGGCACCGCCAAGCTGGAACCGGAAGCGATCATCCGCAGCCGCCTGCCGCTGATGACCGGCGGCATCCTGTTGCTGCTGGTACTGGTTCTCTGCTTTGCCGCCGCGCTGGCGGCTGGTGTCTGATCAGCCTCGAAACAATCAGGCCTGAGGCAAACCGAAACGCAAGCCGTGGATCGGCGGCAGGTTCACGCTGCCCACGGTCCAATGCGCAGCCGCACCACCTGACCGTTCCGGGAAATAGCTGACCTCTGTCACCGCCAGATTGTCGATCTGGAAGCCGAGCGCGGTCTGCGGCGCAATCCCCATGACATAGGCGAGCACCGCCCGGATCGTGCCACCATGGGCGAAGCAAACAATATCCCGACCGGGATAAAGGGCGTTATACCGCTCGATGCCGTGGCCAACCCGCGCCAGCATGTCGAAAAAGCTCTCGCCCTCTGGTGGACGCAAATGGGCAGGGGCGAGCCATAACGGATGCTCGCGCTTCAGCTGTTCACGAACCTCGGCGCGCTGCATGCCCTGCCAGTTGCCGAAATTCTGCTCCATGAAGTCCTGTTCGACGGTGAAGTCAGGCATCTGGAAATCCGGATTGGCCCGCTTGCGGGCGGCCAGAACCGCCTCTGCCGTCTGACGGGTACGCAGCAGCGATGAATGCATCCAGACCGGATCATCGGGCAGCAGACCGGAAAGCGCATCATAGGCAGCGTCATCGCTGGTATCGGCGTGAATATCCCCCTGCCCGTAAATCGCGCCGGAGGGATTGATAACCGGTGCATGACGTACCCACCACCAGCGGGTTATGTCCTGTCGCATCGTAAAAAGCCTTTTGTTCAAAATGTATCGTGCGGGCTACTCGCCCATTTGCAGCAGCTTGCCCTCTTCCCGCGCATTGCGGAACGCACTCAGCAGGAAGCAGACGGCAATGACCAGATAGCCGAGGTTGAGACCGAAGGCGATCGCCAGCGACACAAGATCGACACTGCCATCGAACAGAACAGAGCGCATGCCCTCAAAGACATGGGTTGCCGGGATCAGCATGCAGAACGGCTGCAGCCATGCCGGCAGGGTTTCGAGCGGGTAGTAAACACAGGAGAAGGGCGCCAGCACGAACAGCGACATCCAGGCGATGCTCTCCGCCCCTAAACCATGTCGGAGGATGATCGCCAGGATCAGGATACCGATCCACCAGCCCATCATCAGCAGATTGGCAAAGAACGCCACCAGTGGCAGGCCGAGGCTGAACAGCGAGAACCAGGCGAGCAGACCGGCAATGATAAATGCCGGGATCAGCCCGATGGCGCTTCGGATAACGCTCATCAGCACCAATGACCCGACCCATTCGCCGGGATGCAGCGGACTGACAAAGAGGTGACCGAGATTGCGCGACCACATTTCCTCAAGGAAGGAGAGCGTTACCCCGAGTTGACTGCGCAGCACGACCTCCCACATCAGCACGGCACCGACAAGAACGCCCGCGCCCTGCGCCACCCAGCTGCTGTTACCGGCCAGAAACTGGCTGAGGAAGCCCCAGATCAGCAACTGGATCATCGGCCAGTAGACCAGTTCAAGCAGGCGCGGCCATGATCCGCGCAGCAGATACCAGTGGCGCAGCACCATGGCGTATATGCGCGATGCCATGAAGCCATCACGGTTGCCGAGCGCAGGCAACGGCGTGGCCGGTGACAATTCACCATTCACATCACTGCTCATCACGCATTCTCCCGATCGGCTTCACGGTCATTTTTACGGTCATTCTCGCGACCACTGCGGGCGATATCGAGGAATACCTCTTCAAGATTTTCGCGGCCATAGCGGTCGATCAACTGACGCGGCGACCCGGCATCGTAAATCCGCCCGTCCTTCATCATCAGCACCTGTTCGCAGAGCCGCTCCACCTCCGGCATGTTATGGGAGGCGAGCAGCATGGTGGCGCCGGTCTGCTTCAGATAATCGGCCAGATACTGACGCACATAATCGCCAGTGTCGGGATCGAGCGAGGCCGTCGGCTCATCGAGGAGCAATACTTCCGGTCGGTTGATCAGCGCCTTGGCAAGGGTCAACCGGGTCTTCTGACCGGCAGAGAGTTGCCCCGAGGGGCGGTCAAGCAGGCGGGTCAGGTCAAGCTCATCCGCCAGCTCACGAATTCTGCCCTCCAGACGTATCACCCCGTAAAGCTTGCCAAAAACGGTCAGATTTTGTCGGACAGTCAGACGATAAGGCAGTTCAACATAGGGCGATGAGAAGTTCATGCGCGCCGCGACCTTGTAGCGGTCGCGCGCCATATCGGCACCAAGCACCTTCGCGGTACCGGCGGTCGGTGTGAGCAGCCCCAGCAGCATCGACATGGTGGTGGTCTTGCCCGCGCCGTTGCCGCCGAGCAGGGCGGTTGCCGTGCCCGGTGCGATATCGAATGACAGGTGATCGACGGCACGCTCGGCCTTGTCACCACTGCCATAGATTTTGACCAGATTACGCACCCGCACGGTCGGGTTCATGTAATCGGGCAAGGTGCAATCGGGCGCTTTTTCGGCGGCGGACAGCCTCAGCGCGGCAGATGATGTCTCGTTTTTCAGCAGGGTCGGTTTGGAATCATCAAGCATGGTGGCGGCAATATGGGCGGCATGAACGCGAAAGACCAGCCTGTTTTATGGCCCGATTTCATATCCCCGCAATCATGGATAACAGGCCGGCCGCTGAAGGCTCGCTTTTTGGCCAAAATCGGATTATGCCAGTCCCATGTCAGCGACCACAGAAAACATCGCCGGGGATGAGGACGGGAACAGACACGCTCAGGATCGTCCCAGATCCGGCCTGCAGATCGACCCCGGTGATACGCCCGAGCAAAGCGCCCCGAAACGCCGCGGCCGGATCAGCCAGCGGTTACTGATTTTCCATCGCTGGATCGCCATTATCGGCCAGTGCATCGCCCTGCTGCTGGTGGAATACGGGCTGAGCTATGATCTGCCCCTGTTGCCTGCCCTGATCCTGATTGCCGCCTCGATTGCCCTCAACCTGCTGGTGATTGCCCAGCCGCGTCGCCCCAATCAGGCCGATGACCGCACCGCAACCGTCTATCTGTCCTTCGATATTCTGCAGCTTTCGGCCCTGCTCTATCTGACCGGCGGGCTGCAGAACCCCTTTGCCGTGCTGATGCTGGCCCCGGTAACCGTGGCCGCCACCATGCTCGGTCGCCAGTCGGTGCTGATTATCGTCGGTCTCGCCATTGCCTGCCTCAGCGCACTCGCCGTCGCCTATCGGCCATTGCCCGGACCGGAAGGGATCAGCTGGGTCATGCCACCGGTCTATCTCGCCGGGTTCTGGACTGCTCTCGCCCTCGCCTGCTTTTTCATCAGCGCCTATGTCTACATGATCGAGCGCGAGGCACGGCGCATGTCCGATGCCCTGACCGCAACCCAGATGGCGCTGATCCGCGAACAGAAGGTATCGGCGCTGGGTGCGCTCGCCGCCGCCGCCGCCCATGAGCTCGGCAGCCCGCTCTCGACGATCCGCATGATCGCCAAGGAAATCTCGAAGGATATTCCGAAGGACAGCGACCTTACTGAGGACATCGACCTGCTGATCAGCGAGAGCGACCGCTGCCGCACCATCCTGACCGAGCTGTCCCGCACCCCGGAACCGGCGAGCGACAACCCGTTCGACACTATGCCGCTGCCGATGATCGTCGAGGAAATCGCCCGCATCCATATTCCGGGCACCATCAGCTTTGCCGTCGAGATCGATGCGGATTTCAAGGTCAGCACGCCGAGCACCTATTTCGGCCCGGAAATTCAGCATGGCCTCGGCAATATCCTGCAGAATGCCGGGCAGTTTGCCGGGCGCAAGGTCACCGCAAGGCTGCATTGGGATACCCAGTCGGTCACGGTCACCATTCATGATGACGGCCCCGGTTTTCCGCCATTCCTGCTCGACCGCCTCGGCGAGCCCTATGTCTCCGGGCGGGTACAGAAAGGCGAGAATATGGGCCTCGGCGTGTTCATTGCCCAGACCCTGCTTGAAGGGCTCGGGGCTGACATACTGTTCCGGAACGCGCCACGCGGCGGGGCACAGGTGATTATTCACTGGCCAAGAAAGGCTTTTGAAATGCGTCGCCCGACATAATTATATAGTGAGACAGAGAAGACATTAGCGACAAGGGATGAAGGGCAATGGCCAGCAGCCAGCAACAACCGGCAACGGGATACCGCACCGCAGATGGCGGCGATAACAATCAGCACCTGCTGATCGTCGATGACGACCGCCCCTATCGCGAGCGGCTGGTCCGTGCGATGGAGAAACGCGGCTTCCTCGTGGAACAGGCCGAAAGCGTCGATGACGGGATCGAGATCGCCCGCCGGGTCCGCCCGCAATTCGCCGTACTCGATCTGCGCCTGACCGATGGTAATGGCCTGGACATTGTCGGCACACTCCGCGACATGCGCCCGGATTGCCGGATCGTCATGGTCACCGCCTACGGCAATATCGCCACCGCCGTCGCCGCCGTGAAGGCCGGTGCCGTTGATTACCTGTCCAAGCCGACCGATGCCGATGCCATTGAGGCAGCGCTGCTCTCGACCAGCGACAAGGCGCTACCGGAACCGCCGGAAAACCCGATGCCTGCCGACCGGGTCCGCTGGGAACACATCTTGCGGGTCTATGAGCAATGCGACCGCAATGTCTCGGAAACCGCGCGACGCCTGCGTATGCACCGCCGGACCCTGCAACGCATCCTCGCCAAGCACGCCCCGCGCGAAGGGGCATGACAAACCGAATTTGCTTGTGCTTTTTTGCAGTAATGCGGGAAATACACCTCTCGAAAGCGTAAAGCCGCTGGCCTTTTTTCCATGACCGGTTTAAACCCGCACCGCTATGAGTGATCTGAACGAAATTCTCACCGGCGTTGTCGCCCGCATCGATCAGGCCGCCGTCCTCTGTGTCGGCGACATCATGCTTGATCGCTTTGTCTATGGCTCGGTCGACCGGATTTCCCCGGAAGCGCCGATCCCGGTCATGCGCGTACAGCGTGAAACCAGCAGCCTCGGCGGCGTCGGCAACGTGGCGGCGAACGTCCATTCGCTCGGTGCCAAGGCGATGATTGCCGCGGTAGTGGGCGAGGACTTTGCCGGTCGTGACATCCGCCAGAAAACCGCCGATCTGCTCGGCGACGACAACGGGCTGATTACCAGCACCGACCGTCCTTCGACCCAGAAAACCCGCTATCTCGCCCGCAACCAGCAGCTGCTGCGCGCCGATGAGGAAAGCACGGTAGCCCTGCCACCCAAGGCACAGGCCGCCCTGATCGAGATTGCGCTGAAACAGCTGCAGCAGGCAACCGCGGTTGTCCTGTCCGATTACGGCAAGGGTGTTCTGGACGACAAGACCATAAAGGCGATCATCGAAGCCGCGCGGGAGAAGAATATCCCGATCATCGTTGACCCGATGGTCCGCGATTTCAGCCGCTATCGCGGTGCCAGCGTCGTCTCCCCGAACCGCAAAGAACTCTGGGAAGCGACCGGTATGGGCACCGATGGCGATGACCAGATCGAGGCCGCCTCATGGAACATCATCGACACCTGCGGCATCGAGGCCGTGGTGGCGACCCGTTCCGAGGAAGGCCTGTCGATCGTCAGCGGTACCGGCGTTATCAAGCACATGCCGACCGAGGCCAAGGAAATCTGGGACGTCTCCGGTGCCGGTGACACGGTTGTCGCCAATCTGGCTGCCGCCATCGGCCTTGATCCCGAACTGGAATTTGACGAGCGCCTGACCCGCTCCGCCGCCATTGCCAACATGGCGGGCGGGATTGTGGTCAGCAAGGTCGGCACCGCCACCTGCACCCGTGACGAGTTGAGCGCCGCGCTGACCCAGCACAGCCGCACCGCCGCCCGGCATCAGAAGATGGTCACCCTGCCGGAAGCCCTCGACCAGATCACCAAATGGCGGCGTCAGGGCCTGCGGGTCGGCTTTACCAATGGCTGTTTTGATATTCTGCACCCGGGCCACGTCTCCCTGCTCCGGCAGGCCCGTGCCCAATGCGACAAGCTGATCCTCGGCCTCAACAGCGATGCCTCGATCAGCCGCCTGAAGGGCCCAACCCGTCCGGTCAATCGGGTTGAGGACCGCGCCGATGTGCTCGCCGGGCTGGAAAGCGTCGATCTGCTCATCGTGTTCGATGAGGACACGCCGCTCAACCTGATCTCCGCGATCAAGCCAGATGTGTTGACCAAGGGCGCTGACTATACGGTCGAGACCGTGGTCGGGGCCGATATCGTGCTGAGCGCTGGCGGTCGGGTGCATCTGGCCGAACTGACGCCAGGCGTCTCGACCACCAATACCATCGAGCGGATGCAGGCGGGCGAGAAAGACCAGAAAGCCGACGCCTGATTAAGATACCTGATTCAAGCGCCTAATTCACCGGATTGGGCAGATCGCGCAGAATCCCCGAGCACCCCGGATCATTGAGCAGTTGCAGGCGCTGGGCCGCCAGACGGCCAAACCGCGTCACCAGCGATTTGCGCCTGCTTGCCGCCAGCGGAGGGCTGGCAGTGGGTGCCCGCAGGATAATCGCCTGATAGGCATCGGCCCGAAGCAGCCCGCATTCTGCCGGGATCACCTCATCCGGGAAACCATCAGCAACGGCAAAGAACAGCAGATCGCAGAAATCCTTGTAGGCATGCCATTTCTGATCACTGCGGAAATCCGCCAGCGATGATTTGACCTCGACGATTGTGATCTGCCCCTTTTTATCCAGCGCCATAATGTCGGCGCGATGACCATCGGGGAGTATAACCTCGGTCAGGCTGACCAGACCGGCCTGCAACATGAACCGCTGGACGCCACGGGTGATCTGTGCGGCGACGCCGAACGGTTCCGATTGTGTGGTATCTGACATAAAGGCTCTGGTTACGGGTTTGTCAGCCTTACAACGCATTGTCAAAACGCGTCAGTCGGGCAGAACCGACAGGGGGCTTCCTATCAAAATCACACTTTAAAGCCCGTGTAAAATAGCGTATTTTGTTGTGTATATCGTATGCAGAAAACATACGGAGCGGCGGCACCGGGCTTTTCAACGAGAGACAGCACGGTAACCGTTATACATGAACGAGAAGCGAGGCATTATGCCCCATGATTGGTCTGGGTCTTAATTTCATCGGCACATCCGCCAGTGCCGGACAGGCGGCACCGGTCGCTGTTCCGGCGAGCGGCACGTCCGATGCCGAGGTGGCAACCGACATCCGCAATCAGGCAGCTGGCAATGCCGGGCAACTGGCACCCGTTGCCTCACTCAGCCCGAGCGCGGTCACCGCCATCGGCAATACGCCCGAAACCGGCAACAGCACGGCAAATACTATAGATGCAGGCACCGCAGCAAGTGAGCCAGAAGATGGTGCGGTAACCCCGGACAATCCGCTCGGCCTGACCGAGGATGAACAGGCACTGGTCGATGAGCTGCAGCAGGTCGACGCCGAGGTGCGCCGCCATGAGCAGGCGCATATGACCGCCGGTGGCCAATATGCCGGACAGGCAACCTATACCTACGAAACCGGGCCGGATGGCGGACGGTATGCCGTTGCCGGTGAGGTACCGATCGATACCGCACCGGTCCCCGATGATCCGAAGGCCACCATCGACAAGATGCGGGTCGTGGTCCGTGCAGCGCTTGCCCCGGCTGAACCATCGGCACAGGACATGCGGGTTGCCAGTTCCGCACGCCAGACAATCGTCTCCGCCAGCGCCGAATTGCGCGCCGAGGAGCGGGCTGAGTTTCAGGACCGCCTGACCGGCAACAATGACCCGGCGGACGACATTTCCGGTCCGGAATCCGGCCCATCGGCTGATAATGGAGCCAATACCGGCCAAACCGGGCCGCAAAATGCGCAAGGGAATGACAATCAGACTATTTCCGGACAGGCCGCAACCGTGTATACTGTGGCCAATGGTTTGGATGATACACCGACCCGGGAAGCCGGTTTGAGCATCTAGGTCAGTTGTTTTAAGATGGTGTTGCTGGCATAGAAAATGCGTATGGCAAACCTATCTGAATGACAGAGCGCAATAGACGCGGAACAGAGTAACACTGATCGCCCGGCCATGATGGCGTGGCGATAATCGGAATAGATCGAGATCACAGAAAGAGATCGAGATGGTAGCAGGTATCCCAGGAGCGTCCGGCCTCGTCGCCTGGAACGCATTTATCAAAGACCCGGAAACGCAGCTTTCGAATTTCCGGAAGTCGCCGAACATCCAGCGTCAGATCGACAAGTTCACCGAGAAGTTCACGGAATTCGAGACTCTCGATGATCTGGTGAATGACCGTGAGGCCATGTATGTGGTGCTCTCTGCCTTCCAGCTCGAAGAAGAAATCAACTATACCGCGCGCAACAAGAAGATCATCGAAGAACCCTATCAAGGCGAAGGGGCAGAGGGCAGCCTCGTCAATATCCTGATCGACCAGCGCTACCGGGATATGGCGGAGACCTTCGGCTATGCCGGTCGTGGCGATCTGGTTTTCGCCAGTACGCCGGTCATGAACGAGATCATCGACCGGTTCGTCATCAACGAATTTGAGAAATCACTCGGCGAGAGCAATCCCGGCCTGCGGGAAGCTGCCTATTTCTCCCGCAGCGTTGGCGATTTTACCAGCACTGTCCAGCTTCTGAGCAGCAAGGCGCTCCGCGCCGTAATCGACACCGGCCTCGGCCTGCCAGCACAATTCGCCCAGGCCGATCTCGACCAGCAGATCCGCGTGATCGAGAACCGCCTTGATGTCGAGGACTTCTTCACTGAGGACAGCGAAGGCACACAGGAAGCATTCCTCTATAATGATGCCAAAGCCAATATCGCCAATCTGAGCCCGGGACAACAGGCCGGAAAGTCAGCGCTGACCTCTATCGAAACCATCATTGAGCAGCTGAGAAGCATTCAGGGCCAGTTCACCTCAATCACCGACGCGACCGATCCTCTCGGCCCGAATGCTGCCGAGATTACCTTTCAGGAAAACAATATCGGTGAACTGATCACCGCCGGTGGTGCCATTGAGGCCGCGCAGAAAGCCAGTCAGGAAGCAACCGACCTGATCGCCGAGATGCGCAAGCTCTACTTCGACACCAAGGACCTTAATCCGGTCGCGGATGCTGCGGAGATCGCAGCCAATCAGGAACGGTTCGGCGAGATTGCCGGGGAGATCGGTGCCGTGCTGGCGGGTGCCAGTATCATTGATCCCGAAACCGGGGTTGAGACCAACCTGCTGTTGCCAATCCCAGGCCCCGGCCCGTCAACCGTTACCTATCAGTTGGAATCCACCTCAGCCGCCGTCAATGTGACCGGCTATGATCTGAGCGGCTTTCTCGCCGACATTCAAACCGCAGCCACGGACTTTCAGGCCGGAAACTATGTTGCTGCCAACAATCTGGTCGTCGCAACCCGGACCAGCCTGTACACCGCGCGCAATGACCTGATTGATGTCAATGACACCTATCAGGCCGACATTGATTCCGTTGAGTATTTCTCCACCGCACTGGACATGACGGCGATTACCGCCGCCCGCGTGGATGCCCAGCAATCACTGTCCGATGCCGGGCGTGCCGTCAACATCCTGACGCAGCTTGAGGATCTGGCCAAGCAACTCTCCGACCCGGCCCTGACAGCCCCGGAGCGTGCGGCGCTGGAAACCCTGTTTTCGGATCAGCAAGTCGCCCTCGATGCCATTTTGAACCCGCCCGCCCCCAACAACTATCTGACCAATGGCGGGGCGACGCTAGCGCTCAACGGGTTCAGCACCTATACCACCCGCGGTATCGACTTCAATAACGGCGCTCTGTACCCGGATATCGATCCGGCACGGATACCGGCCGATGCCGCCGATGCCGCTGGCCTTGCGACCACGCTGGAAGCCATCAGACATGACATGATGACCCTTGAGCGGCAGTTGCAGACCGATACCGATCAGTTGAACATGCTTGAGACCCGGTCCGATCCGTTTGGCAAGCCCAATGCGGAATTGCAGGCGCTGACCGACCAGCTCGAAGAGCTGAAGGCCGCTGCCCAGACCGAAATCGGTGCTGATGAGGATGGCAATGGCGGTCGCAACCTCTTGGCCGAAGGCACCACTGACCTGCGTGTCTACACCACATCCGGCGAAAGCTTTGTGATGCGCGGGGCCGATACCTATGGCCTGCTGGTTGAGGATTTCATTACCGCTGCCAATTCACTGGCGACCACCGATCGTGCCGGCACCGATCTGGCAATCGATACGGCGCTGAACAATGCCCTGTCATTCCGCGATCAGTTCAAAACCGATCTTCGGCATATCACTGCCAAGCTGAATGAACTAAACCTCATTGCTCAGGACAATGCACCGGAAACCGATCCAACCGAAACCAGCGATTTCGCCAATCCGTACAAGGACGCGAACGCCTTTACCCTGCAATTCATCCAGCGCTATCTGGCCCTGAATGATCAGGCAACCCAATCCGCCAACAACCCGTATCTGCTTTTGTTTGGCGGCGGCGCTGGTGGCGATGATAGCGGCGGTGCCAGCGGTATTGTCAATCTGCTGATCTGATCTATCCGGTCTCGCGGCACGGGTCTTTGATGGCCCGTGCGGTCCGGTATACTGCCTTACCCCTATAGCCGGTGTTGGTAACTTCGGGATAACGTGCATAACCACGCCCTCCCGAGGCACTTTTTGTGCATTTGCTGCACTTTTCGGTGCAGCGGTTTCACACCCCGCCCGCTAATATGCGGCCCAGCCACAAACATGTCAGCCCGGCACACGCGACAGTCCGTTGGACATCGCGCGCCGGTTGCCCATGGGCCTAATCGAAACATAGACAGCCGTTGTTGCTGGCCCGGACCGGCAACATACTATATATAGTATATGACAGGTGTTGATGGCCGATATCCACGGCTCCACCGAGACACACAAAGGGCAAAACGAGATGCTGAACGACGCTATCCAGATGGGCGAACGTCCGCAGGTCACCACCGATACCGCGCGTGATGACAAGCTGACCGCGTTCGGCAAGGCCACCCTGACCGACCGCTATCTGATGCCGGGCGAGAGCTTTCAGGACCTGTTTGCCCGCGTTGCGTCCTATTACGCCGACGACAAGGCCCATGCCGACCGGCTCTATGACTACATCTCGAACCTGTGGTTCATGCCCGCAACCCCGGTCCTGTCCAATGGCGGCACCGATCGCGGCCTGCCGATCTCCTGCTTCCTGAACGAGAGTCAGGACAGCCTCGAAGGCATCGTCGGCCTGTGGAACGAGAATGTCTGGCTCGCGTCCCGTGGCGGCGGCATCGGCTCATACTGGGGCAATCTGCGCTCGATCGGCGAGACCGTGCGCGGCAATGGCAAGACCTCGGGCGTTATCCCGTTCATCCGGGTCATGGACAGCCTGACACTGGCGATCAGCCAGGGCTCGCTCCGTCGCGGCTCCGCTGCCTGCTACCTGCCGATCGACCACCCGGAGATCGAGGAATTCATCGAGATGCGCCGCCCGACCGGTGGCGATCCGAACCGCAAGGCGCTCAACCTGCACCATGGCGTACTGATTTCCGACGATTTCATGCGCGCGGTCGAGAGCGGCGGCGAATGGAAGCTGAAAAGCCCCCATGGCGGCACCGTGATCGGCAAGGTCCGCGCCCGCGATCTGTGGATACGCATCCTGACCGCACGGATCGAGACCGGCGAGCCCTATATCATCTATTCCGACACCGTAAACCGCCAGATCCCGGAGCATCACAAGCTCGCTGGCCTGCAGGTCAAGACCTCCAACCTGTGCTCGGAAATCACCCTGCCGACCGGCAAGGACCACCTCGGCAATGAGCGGACCGCGGTTTGCTGCCTGTCCTCGCTCAATGTCGAGACCTTCCTCGAATGGCAGAACCATCCCGACTTTATCACTGATGTCATGCGCTTCCTCGACAACGTGCTTGAGGACTTCATCAACAAGGCCCCTGACAGCATGGCGCGGGCGAAATATGCCGCGATGCGTGAGCGCTCGGTCGGCCTCGGCGTCATGGGCTTCCACTCCTTCCTGCAGGCCAATATGGTGCCGTTCGACAGCGTCATGGCCAAGTCGTGGAACCTGCGCATGTTCCGCCATATCAAGGCTGGCGTCGACGCCGCCTCAAAACAGCTGGCGGAAGAGCGCGGTGCCTGCCCCGATGCCGCCGATTACGGCATCATGGAGCGGTTCTCCAACAAGATGGCCATCGCGCCCACCGCCTCGATCTCGATCATCTGTGGCGGCACCTCGCCCGGCATCGAGCCGATTGCCGCCAATGCCTTCACTCACAAGACCCTGTCCGGGTCGTTCGAGGTGCGCAACCGCCACCTCGCCAGACTGTTGGAGCAGAAGGGCCTGAACACCGATGAGGTCTGGTCCTCGATCTTCACCCATGAAGGCTCGGTCCAGCATCTCGACGACCTCACCGACGACGAGAAGGCGGTCTTCCGCACCGCGTTCGAGATTGACCAGCGCTGGCTGATCGACCTCGCCGCCGACCGGACGCCGTATATCTGTCAGGCGACCTCGCTCAACGTGTTCCTACCCGCCGATGTGCATAAACGCGACCTGCACCAGCTGCATTTCCAGGCATGGAAGAAGGGCGTAAAGTCCCTTTACTACTGCCGTTCGAAATCAATCCAGCGGGCCGAGAGCCACACCTCGGCCAATGCCGCTGCCGATGCCAACAACATTCTGGCCGAGGCGATCGCGGCGGAAGCCGGCAGCACGCCGATGGTGGCGAGCGAGGAGGCAGGCGGCCTCACCGAACTTGCCGCCAACATGACCGCACGCCAGAACCAGTCACGCAGCGAGAGCGACGAGAACGGCCCGACCGATTACGAGGAATGCCTCGCCTGCCAGTAAAAGGCAGGGCAGGCAGGCACCGAATACCGCAGCCATACCGACAAACGCAGACAACCCATCAACGAGCCGTCCCATGTCCAAGCTTCTGACCCCCAACCCGGTGTTCAAGCCCTTCTCCTACCCATGGGCCTATGACGCCTGGCTGACCCAGCAGCGCATCCACTGGTTGCCCGAGGAAGTGCCGCTCGCCGATGATGTGAAGAACTGGAAGCACGACCTGTCCGAGGCCGAGCGCAACCTGCTGACCCAGATTTTCCGCTTCTTCACCCAGGCCGATGTGGAAGTGAACAATGTCTATATGAAGCACTACTCACAGGTGTTCGAGCCGACGGAAGTGCAGATGATGCTCGCCGCCTTCTCCAATATCGAGACCGTGCATATCGCCGCCTATTCCCACCTGCTCGACACCATCGGCATGCCGGAAGTCGAGTATTCCGCCTTCCTTGAGTATCAGGCGATGAAGGATAAATGGGAGCATCTGCAGGACTTCAACTGCAAGTCGAAGCGCGATATTGCCCGCACGCTCGCCATGTTCGGCGCGTTTACCGAGGGCCTCGCCCTGTTCGCCTCCTTTGCCATGCTGCTCAACTTCCCGCGTCACAACAAGATGAAGGGCATGGGCCAGATCGTGACATGGTCGGCGCGGGACGAGACCCTGCATACCCATTCCGTGATCCGCCTGTTCCGCACCTTCATCGCCGAGAACCCGGATGTCTGGACCGATGAGCTGCAGAAAACGATCTACAAGGAATGCGAGACGGTCATCACCCATGAGGATGCCTTCATCGACCTCGCCTTTGAACTCGGCCCGGTACAGGGCCTGACGGCGGAAGAGGTGAAGCAGTATATCCGCTGGATCGGCGACCGCCGCCTGCTCCAGCTCGGCCTGCAGCCGATCTATCGCGTGGCCAAAAACCCCCTGCCATGGATGGACGTGATCCTCAACGGCATTGAGCACACCAACTTCTTCGAAAACCGCGCCACCGAATACTCCAAAGCCGCCACCAAAGGCACCTGGGACGAAGCGTTCGAGTGAACAAAAACCAAAGCCTCTAAATCAACATATAAGACAATATAAAAGCAGTCATAGCACCCAAAAACACAAATAAGAACATCAGCACTAAAGACAATATCGCCATACCGATACTACCCTTAGCTTTTTTTAATAATTTTGGTGATATTTCATTACTTTCACCAAAAGAGTATTTTTTTGCCAAACGTGAAAATCTAGCAATGACAAAACTGTTAGCATAGCAAGCAACCCAGAAACACAATACATTGAACAAAATAATTATAAGGCTGTTTAATGTAGGCACCATCATATGATATGTGGATAATAGTGCATATAAGTCTGAATCTTTGGGCAAATCAGAGTTCAGAAGACGTGTATCAACAGACATATTAAAAGTTGTGAAAACAGTTATAAAATAGCCAGAAATTAAAAATACAAACCCAGCCCAATAAATCCTTCTGTAGAACAACCAAATAAAAATTAATATAAATGGCCAAGCCTCAAAACTGGCAATATATGATACACCGCTTGCTTTTATCTTTGAAAACGTATCATGAAGCCGCCATCTGGTATGTTCACTTGATTGAAGATCAATAATTTTTTCAACCGCAGAAAAATTATCCATAAGAAAAAACCCAGACATACAAATATATGCAAATCATATAACTTACGATTACCGTTATACCGTAATTGCGACATGGATGCAGATGATAAAAACAAATATTCTGACACTGAGCGCCAATATCGCCGCGATGCAACGGATTGCGGATGGGGCGGGGGTGCGGTTGCGGCCGCATGCCAAGACCCATAAATGCGTTGAGATTGCCCGGCGGCAGGTAGCGGTGGGAGCGGTCGGGCTGACCGTGGCCAAACCGGCCGAGGCTGCGGTGTTCATCCGCGCCGGTATCCGCTCGGTCAAGCTGTGCTATCCCATGATCGAGGCGGAGGCGATCCGGCAGGTGCTGAGCCTCGCCCGTGAGCATGGGGCGGAGCTGATTTTCGTCATCGACAGCGCCCTCGGGCTGCAGGTGCTGGACGGTATCGCTGCCGGGTTCGGTGCGGTGGTGCCGGTCTATCTCGAGGTTGATGTGGGCCTGCATCGCTGTGGCGTGGCACCGGACGGCCCGGCGCTGGTCAATCTCGCCGGACAGGCGGCGGCCTCGCCCAATCTGGATTTCCTCGGCCTGACCGCCCATGCCGGACATGCCTATGCCGCCACCGACCGGGATGCGGCAGCGCGGATCGCCGAGGAAGAGCGCCTGACCATGCTCGCGGCGAAACAAAGGCTGGCGGAGAACGGTATCGCGGCGCGGGAAATCTGTGTCGGCTCAACCCCGAGCATCTGGGCCCAGCGCGATTTCACCGGCATTACCGAGATCAAGCCGGGCAATTACGTGTTCAACGACCTGACCCAGCTCGGTATCGGTGTGGTCGGCTGGGACCAACTCGCCCTCACCATCGCCGCCACGGTGGTCAGCGCCAATGATACCTATCTGATCATTGATGCCGGATCGAAGACCCTGACCTCGGATCTCGGCCCCCATGGCAATAACTCGATCACCGGCCATGGCCGCGCCTTCACCCTCGATGAGATACCGGGCGAGCATCCGGGCCGCACCATCACCAAGCTGTCGGAGGAACATGGCTGGATCGCCCATGACGGCAAGCCCCTGCCGCTCGGCACGCGCCTTGTCATCTATCCCAACCATTCCTGCCCGGTGGTCAACCTCACCGACCGCATCAGCGTGACCGAAAACGGCACCGAAATCGCCCAATGGCCCATCGACGCCCGCGGCTGCAGTTAAGCAATCCGGCAGCGGGGGACAGATTAGCGAGGCCGTTTGGCGAAACCCTTGGCGAGGATCGGGCCAGTCGGGCGACCGGTCGGTGATCCGCCCTGCTGCTCCAGCGTGATTTCATAGAGCTGCTGCTCGAGCGGCATCGGCAGCTTGGCGAAATCGAGCGTCACCGTCTCACCCGGCGTCAGGAGACCGAGCGAGGTCGGCCCCATTTCCCGGTTGGGCAGGGTCCATACCTGAATACTCCGGTCAGCCGGTACGTCGTAATCGGTAAGCAGCGTCACCCGTGCCGTCTCGCCGCCGAAATCCTCGATCATCACCTGCGGCTCATTGCTGTCATTGAGCAGGATGGCGATAACCGTCGGCTCCGGTGTCCGGCTCACCGACCAGAACAGCCCGCCAACCGCCAGCAGACAGGCGACCGAAGCGGCAATCGCCCGGCGACGCCAGATAGCTGTCTGAGCATTATCATTGGCTGAAGTTGGAACCGAGGACGGGGCTGAGATTGGCGCAGTAGTTATCTTCCGCACCCGTGTCGGCTGTTCGCCATTGAGACGCGCCTCGATCCCGGCCCAGAACTCGGGCCCGAGGTCGAGCGGCTCTGCGGTCAGCGCCAGCGGCAGGAACCGTTCCTGACTGGCAACCACGGCATGGCGCCAGTCGGGGTCGACCTCGACCGCTGTCGCAACAAGTTCAGATGTGGCCTCGTCAAGGATGCCGAGCACATACTGATCGGCGAGCGCATCACGACCGCCGGGATAGCCGTCAATATCTGTAATCACATCACTCATGAGAGGCACTCCCGCAACATTGACAGGCCACGCTTGATCCATGACTTGGCGGTGCCGAGCGGTACTTTCAGCTGGCCCGCGACCTCGCCATGGGTGAAGCCGTTGATATAGGCGAGCAGGATGCTCTGCCGTTTCGGCTCATCCAGCGCCTCAAGGCACTGTTTCAACTGGCTTTCCGAGGCCAGATCGCGCCATGCCTCATCAGCCGCGCCGGACAGGTCATGGATCTGCTCCAGATCACTAGCATCGACCAGATCCTCGCGCGCGCCGTCACGGATGACGTTCAGCGCCCGGTTTCTGACGATGGTGTAAATCCAGCCGCGTGGTGAGCCGCGATCACCGGCATATTGACCGGCCTTCTCCCAGATGATGACAAAGGCTTCCTGCACAACCTCTTCCGCCAGGTCCCGGCGACGCAGGATGCGTTGCGCCATACCGACCAGCCGCCCCGCCTCGGCATCAAAGATGACTTTCAGCCCGGCACGGTCGCCCGCGGCACAGGATGCAAGCGCATCGGCAAGTGTATCGGCGGCTGAACTGTCGTCAGCATGCGTCGAAGTGTTCATCTGAGCGGCTAACCCATATGGAAAATCTTGTCTGGCCATAGTGGGTCTACACAAAAAGCCGGGATTTGGATGCAGCTAAAAATAATTTTTTGGCTCACTGCATCCAAACCGGCGTTTCGCGTGTCGACAGACTGAGAGGACGGAAAACCGCTGTGACAGCACCCCGTCCGTAAATGCCCCCAACTGATCTGGAGCAATAACAATGAAAAACCTTACCTCAGCCCTCATCGCCGCTGGCCTGCTGGCCGTCTCTGCCCCCGTCGCCGGCCAAGTCGCCGAGGCCGCGCCTGCCCTCGCACTGGTTGGCGACAAGACACTGGTGATGTTCGATACCGACAATCCGAGCGTGTCCAAATCCATGGATGTGGATGGCGTCGACAGCCTGCTCGGCATTGATCTGCGCCCATCCAACCGGACCCTGATCGGGGTGACAGATGACCACCATATCGTCGAGATCAATCCCGCCACCGGCAAGGCGATGATGAAATCCAAAATGGATACCATGCTGCCCGTGGATGGCGGTCCGGTGATCGTCGATTTCAACCCGGCTGCTGACAAGCTGCGGTTCATGACCGGCACCACCAACCACCGCGTCGATGTGGACAGCGGCAAGGTCACGGTCGATGGCAGCCTCGCCTTCGAGAGCAAGGACATGCATGCGGGCGAAGCACCCGACATCGTTGCCGCCGCCTATATCAACTCCTATGGCAAGCCGGACAAGACCGCGATGTATGACATCGACAAGACCATTGTCGCCCTGATCCAGCAGACCTCACCGAATGACGGCACGCTGGGCGCGATCGGCAAGCTCGGCATCAACAATCCGGGCGAATACTATGCCTTTGACGTGCAGACCACCGCCGACATGACCAATACCGGCTGGCTGGTGACCGATAACATTCTCTATACCGTCGATATGAATACCGGCAAGGCAACCGCCAAGGGTGCGATCAATGGCGCGGAAGGCGAGGTCCGCGACCTCACCGTACTGACATTGGATTAACCTGACAGATAACATTCCCTGTCAGTGATCAGGAGCCGGTAGCCCACCCGCTTGGGGCTACCGGCTTCTTGCTGTTTTGAACGGCAACATCCGTGAGCAATGCAACCATTGGCATCGCACTGCGTTGTTATCCGTATGCATGTGATCCTGAAAATTCTCGCCGGTGTAACGGCTGCCATACTGGTGATTGTCACCGGGCTGGCGGCTTTTGTTTACTTTGCGACCGGTGAGCAGGTGCGACCGCTGGCACAGGGATTTGCCAGCGCCGCCCTCGGGCGCAAGGTCACGATTGACCGGCTGACGATCAACAAGGGCTGGATCACCGATATAACAGCCAGCCATCTGGTCATCGCCAATCCCGATTGGGCCGGTGACAAACCCATGGCCGAGATCGAGCGCTTTGCCGTAACCCTCGACCTGTCCAGCCTGCTCGATCCGCAACTGCGCATCCCCAGGCTGGAACTGGAAAACGGCACCATCGATATTGCCTATGGCGCGGATGACCGGGTGAACTGGCAATCCGCGGAAACGGCGGGCGAGTTGGCGGCGCCGGAAGAGCGTCAGGAAATGCCGGCAATCGAGAACCTCGCCATTACCGGTATCGATGTCACCTATCGCAACCTTGAAACCGCCGCCAGTGAGACAGTGGCGATCACGGGCATTGAGGGCACGCTGGAGAAGGGCAAAAACGTCAGGCTTTCCGCCGATCTCGACTGGCGCGAACACGATGCCAGACTGCAATTCAATGGCGAGCAGTTCGAGACACTGATCAATGAGGACCGCCCCTATAACTTCACCCTCTATGGCGACGGACTGGTGAATTTTGCCGTCGACGGCACAGCGACCAAATCCGGCAATCTCGACATATTGCTGGAATTGAACGGCGAGAGCCTTGCCGATATCGGTCGCATTATTGACGTGCCCCTGCCAACCACGGCCAATTTCTCGCTCAAGGGCCAGTTGCTGACGGCGGAAGACAGATACACGCTGCAGGATTTCAGCGGCACGGTCGGTCGCAGTGACCTGTCCGGCACCGCTACGCTTGAACTGACGCGTGATATCCCGAAGCTGACAGGCGATCTCTATTCAAACCGGGTTGATTTCAAGGATCTGGCCGGGCTGATCGGTAATGATCCCGACAGCTTTGCAACAACGGCTGAAACTGGTGAGACAGCAGAAACGGTCGACGACAACACCTCCCCCAACCTGTTTTCCAATGCGGCCATTCCAACCGACCGGCTGCGCGATGCCGAGCTTGATCTGAGCTACAATGCCCGCGAGATTATCGCCCCCACATCACGGGTCGAGGAGCTGTCGATCACGGCAAAACTTGCTGATGGCCGGTTGCTGGTGCGCCCCTTCATGATCGGTATCGCCAAGGGCGTTATTTCCGGAGAGATCGCGGTAAACGCCCGTGAAGCAACGCCAAGCGCCGATATTGATGTCGCATTGTCCGATATTTCAATGCGCGATTTCTTCACCGATACCGATTTCGCACAGGAGATGGGCGGCACCCTGTCAGGTGCGCTCTATCTGATCGGTACAGGCAATACCCCCAACCAAATCGCGGCGACGGCAGAAGGCGGCGGACAACTGATTATCCGTGATGGCAAGATCAGCGCCCTGATTGTTGAGGCTGTTGGCCTTGATGTTGTTGAATCGCTCGGCGTCCTGCTGATGGGTGACGTCCCCTTGCCCATGCCCTGCGCCGGGCTCAACTTCACAGCAGATCATGGCAGCATCGATATTGAGAAGATGATGCTGAGCACCGATGACAGCCTTGTGGTCGGCAAGGGTTCGGTCGACCTCGCGCAACAGACCCTTGATATTCAGGTCGAGGGACGGGCCAGCGATTTCTCCCTGCTCGATATATCTGCCCCGATCAACCTGACCGGGCCAATCAATGATCCGAATATCGGCATTGGCGGGGAATCCCCGCTGGAAATGGAGCATATCGGCGAAGATACCAAAGTCAGCTGTCAGCAAATCCTTGGCGAGCGGCACAATCAGGTAGCGGAAACCCCGGATTGATCGCTCACGTTCACGCAATCGGCCAGAGCAGGATCGGGCCGCGCACCACTTCCCAGAACAGCGGGAACATCATTGTCAGCTGCCCGGCCAGCATGCCCGTGCCGGTGACGTAATCAACCCCACCGGCACGCCAGACCGCCCGGCGCTGGAGCAGGGGTTCGGTATAACGCTCGATAGTCCGGGAAATAAACCGCGCGGCGGCGGCCATGACCATGGACCGGCCGAACAGACCACAGAAGGCCCATGTGGCCGTGGCCGAGAACATGGCAAGGGCAAGCAAGCCGTCGTGATCGCTGAAATAGCCGATCATCAACATGGAATTGATCAGGAACATACTGAGCGCCATGGCGAGATAATGCCGCCGGAAGGCAAACCAGGCCGGACCGGCAAGCATGGCGCTAAGGCTGAGGCTCGGCACCCAGACCGAGTTCTCCTGCCACATGCGTTCATAAAGGCGCTGGAACACCAGCGGGCGGTCGCGGAAATAATCCGCCAGATACGGCCCCACCTGATGATTGAACAGGTGGTCGTCACGCAATGGGTCAACACTCCAGATCAGCGTCATGCCCGGTAATTCCGCCCTCACCGTTGCCAGTGCCGGTCAGCCTAGCAGAATTCCGGGCCATTCGGCAAAAATCCGGAAAAAATTGGAACGTTTGCACCGACAGTTCGTTTTTTCAGCGAGTGTTACAAATGACAGGAGACACACAATGAAACGCCTACTTACTACCTCAACTGCTGTTGCCGCGATGATTGCCTTTTCTGCGCCAGCATTTGCCGGTGATGTCACCAATGATGGCTCTGCTTCCTTTGGTGGTGGAACCGATGTGAATATGGGTACTGAAGCAACCGTGAAGGATGTGAACCCGCAAACCGGTGCAGCCCAAAGCAGCCTTGATCGCGAAAAAGTTGATCAAGTTTCCGAACTGCCATTCGGTTCCAAGACAACCCATATGCCCGAGTATGATGGTGACACCCATCAGGGCAGCTATGAATCCGCTGTCGATGATCCGATGAAACCGGATAATAACTGATCAGCAATGACTTAGCGAAAAAGAGGTCGGCCAGTCCGGCCTCTTTTTTTGTCCGAAATCCGGCCCCGCCGTGCTAAACAGCAGGAATGCATGACGCCCATCAAACCCGGTCCGACAATCAGCTATCGGTTCCCTTGCTGCAACAGCCGGGCATCGCCTTCTGTCTGCTGCTGATCGGCTCTTGTGCCGCGGGATCGGCGGCGCTGTTTGCCCGGATCAGCCCGATGGACCCGGTAATCACCACCTTCTGGCGCTTTGCCATTGCCACACCGTTCCTGACCCTCGTCATGCTGGCCCTGCCGCCCAAGCCGGACAAACTCTCAGCCAAATATCCCACGGCAGCGAAAGACTGGCTGCTGGTGCTGTTCACCGGCGCCAGTTTTGCCGTATCCCAGATGCTCTGGTTCCTCGGGCTGGAATATACCAGCGTCGCCAATGCCACCCTGTTGCTGAGCCTAACCCCGCTGATTGCTGCGCTTATCCTGTGGCTGGTATTCCGGGAGGTGATCGGCAGGCGCTTCTGGTTCGGCATGCTGCTGGCAATCAGCGGCATGGCCGGGCTGACCTATGCCTCAACCGCCAGCCCGGACAACTCCCTGCATGGCGATATACTCTGTGTCTTCGCCGCGATTGCCCTCAGCGGCTATTTCATCGGCTTGTCGAGATTGCGGCGGCGGTTTCAGGCCATGCCGGTCATCGCCCTCAGCGCCATTGCCTGTACGCTGGTCATGCTGGTGAGTGTCAGCCTGCGTGGCGCACGCATTTTGCCGGAAACCCAGTTTGAATGGGAGGTGGTGATCGGCCTTGCGGTCACCAGTCAGGTAATCGGCCACGGGCTGATGACCTATGCCGTCGCCTATCTGCCCGGTCGTCTCGCCGCCGCCTCGGTGCTGATCCAGCCGATCTGGGCCACCATGCTCGCCTGGGCATTGCTGGATGAGGCGGTCTCACTGATCGCCCTGATCAGTGGCGCATTGATCCTGTGTGGCATTTATCTCAGTGGCGATCGGGCGCCCCGCAAGCGCCTGAACCCCAAAGTAACCCTGTAAACGGCTGATATTGCACGGCTGTTTCAGCCTTTTTCGGCAGATGCAATAGGAATTGTGGAATTTTCCAAAAATGTGATATGTATATCTATGGTCAAAACAGCGCAGAACCGCGCTGCCAAAGGCCATATCCCTTAAACGGTGAGAACATCGAGGTAAGGTGCCATGTCTCAAGTCGGAACTTCACTGGGGAATAATAACCTCAGTAGTGTCAGCACAATCCAGCCACGCACAGATGTCGAAAGCGGCGTCGCAGGCAGCCGTGCTGTCAAAACTGTACAGCCAAGCGTACAGTCATCACTCTTTCAACCAGTTGCAAAACGCTCCGCGGATGGCGCAGCCACCCCGGTGATCAATGTCGAATTCGGCGTCCCTGCCGGCAGCGTTGCCCAGATCAAGCAGCGTCTCGACGATCAGCTGTCAGCGTTTTATCGCATTTTCTACAAGGTCGAGGATCAGCAGCGCGAGATTACCAACAAGGTATCAAGCTCGCTGGCATCCCTTATCGATGGCGTGGCCAATGGCGATTTCTCGGCAATCCAGTTCCGGTTTGCCTCTGTCGAAACCCAGTTTGCCGATGGTAACGGCAAAGTGTTCGGCTCAACCCGCCAGTTTGCCCTTGAGGTAAGCGCTGTTTCCCGGACCGAAAACACCGTGTCCGCCAGCAGCGTCCAGCTCTTCGGCCTGAGCGGCAGCCGCATCAGCCTCGGTGGCAATGAGGCCCAGACCGGCCTCGTTACCGGCCTGTATACCCGGAGCGCATCGCTTGAGGAACAGTCCAACCCGGTTCTGGCCCGTCAGCCATCGGAAGTTGATGACATCATCAACAGCCTGCGTCAGACGCAGGAAGCCCTGCTGTCCTATCGTGACGGCGACTTCCGCGCCCTGAACTCCCTGATCGGCAGCCTGACCGGATCAGGATCGAGCCTGACATTCAACGTCTGATTGACGAACGACTATCCGCGGCACCCGGATGGCTTGAACCGCCTTTTGCATCTGCAGAAGGCGGTTTCCTGCATTGTATCTTCAGGGCTTCAACCGGCAGGGTCGGTAGCCATACAGCTATTGTAAGAGCACTTGCAATTACCGGCAAAACCCGTCATGCGCAATCTGCACACTGCCCGCAGCCCGACACAGCCCATGCCCAAGGTTATGAACAACCAATCTGAAATGGCATCGCCCACACAAGCGCCCCTGTCACTGGCCGAGTTGATTACCCAAAGTGGTCAGAAGACCCCGCTGGGCGCCTATCAGGCCCTGATCGGGATGGGTGCCATTCGGGAGAATGCGGATCAGGCACGGGTGGTTCGCGATCTCGAGCAGCTGCATGATGCGCTGGAAGGGTATGCACCTGCCCAACCCGTCAATGGCTGGCTTGGCAAGATCAGCAGCAAGCTTAATGGTAACAGCCAACCGGAACCGCCCAGAGGTCTCTACATCCATGGCGGGGTCGGGCGCGGCAAGAGCATGCTGATGGATTTGTTCCACCAGACATCAACGGTTCAGAAGCGGCGGCGCGTGCATTTCCACGCCTTCATGCTCGAAGTGCATGACGAGATGCACCGGCACCGCAAGACCGCACGCCAGGATGATGACACCAATGTCATCACCCATGTGGCCGATTGGATCGCCGACAGCACCTGGTTGCTGTGCTTTGACGAGTTTCACGTCACTGACATTACCGACGCCATGATCCTCGGCCGACTGTTCGAGGCCCTGTTCGCCCGCGGCGTGGTGGTGGTCGCCACATCGAACTGGCCACCGGACCGGCTCTATGAGAAGGGCCTGCAGCGCGAGCTGTTCCTGCCATTCATCACCATGATCAAGCAGAGGCTGGATGTCATTCCCCTCGATCATGGGACCGATTACCGGCAGGCGCGACTGGCCGGGATGCAGACCTATCTGACCCCGGATGATGCCGCCGCGACCGCAACGCTCGATCAGGCCTTTGACGACCTGACCCGCGGCACGGCACCAACCCCGACGGTTCTGACCGTCAAGGGCCGCCAGCTACCGGTGACCCGTCAGGCAAAGGGCGTTGCCCGATTCAGCTTTGACGAGCTGTGCGGTCAGCCGCTCGGCAGCGCTGATTATCTGGCCATCGCGAGAACCTATCACACCGTGATCCTCGACCATGTCCCGGCGCTAGCCCCGCAAAGCCGCAATGAGGCGAAACGCCTGATCCTGCTGATTGATGCACTCTACGAGGCCAAACGCCGCCTGCTGCTGTCATCGGCCGTACCCGTGGATCAGCTCTACAACACCGGCGACCACAGCTTCGAGTTTGAGCGCTCGGTTTCACGGCTGATGGAAATGCAGAGCCGCGACTATCTGGATCAGGTCGCCGAAGAGCTTTGAGCACCGGCAAATCGACCGTCGGTTTTTGATTTTTACCGTCAGAATCGGAAATTTTCGGAGTCGTTGCCATTCATGGACCGGCAATTTTCGCCGGAAAACCATTGGTTTTGGGCAAAAGTGTGATTCTTTGGTGACGGCGGCAAAATTCACCTAGCCATATTGAAAAGTGATGATTGCAAGCCACAATCATCTCTGGCGGCCTATTGACTCAATAGCGAAAACGAGGGGCAGAAAGCGCCGCAACAATTCAGCGTTAAATCGCATAAATCCTATCACTTACACGAAGAATCGTGTACAACAAGTGTGGGAAGTGAATCATATTGGGCACCATGTCATTCGTCTTTAACGATCAAGCCGTGGAATTGGCGCGCGGTCTTCGGCGTTTATACGCCAGCAAAACTCCTGTCATCACGATGGAGCCGGGGGCCGACCCTGTGCGCACCGACGACGTGATGGACCCGTCACGCGAACTCGGCGCGATTGATACGCCGCTGGTTCTCGCCGTTATGGCCGCGAAAGACCCGTTTGAGGGCATGTCGCTCGCCGCTTCTGTCCGCATGATGCCCAATGCCCGCGAGGAAATGATCGTCGGTGCCATCGTCGGTATCGTCGGCGAGGTGAGCAAGCACGAGATCGTTCAGGAAACCTGCGATACCGCCATGCGTGAGGAGTTCAACCCGCGCATCGTCACCACCCTGCGGCACAAGGCGATTGACCATATCAGCAATGTCCGCCAGATCGCGCTGACCGACCTTGTCGAGCGCGTACGCCTGTTGAGCGAGAGCCGGGTGGTGGATGAGGAATTTGTCGACGAGGTGTTCAACCTCGCCTTCAGTTGCGACCTGCGCACCGATACCTTCCGCGACATGCTGGTAAAAATCCTGCTGTCCAACAAGGTTCGCGCCCGGGTCAAGCTGCTGGTCATCGACCGTCTGCACCTGCTGCCGATGCAGCTACGTCTCGAGCTGGTGACCAAGATCAATGCCCTGGGTGACGCCACCGACAGCGCCTTCATCAAGCGCGAGATCGAGTTCACCCTCAAGGAACGCGGACTGATCCCGCCGACCCTGCATGTGCCGCGCCGTCCCGGCCAATCCCAGAAACTGTCGGCGATTTTGCCGAGCAGCAAGGGTATCCAGCCGCCATCCGGCCCAAGTGGTCCAGTGCCGTGGCATGAGGTGCTGTTGCGCGATAAATACGCGAACTACGCCACCGCCTCTTGATCGGCCCGGTTCCTGCGATAATTCAATAAGCTGTGATACAAATTCATGGCGAATTGTTTTTGTTGGATGAACGAGCGAATACGCTAAACTATTAGCATGACAACCGATCCGCGTCAGATGCGCCCGGACGAGCTGCCGATCAACCTGCAGCCCGACCTTATGGAGGCGATCCTGAAACTGGGACGTCACGAGACCATTGTTGCCATGGTCGGTCGTTCCGACGTGCCCGGGCCGGTACTCAACCTGATTGCCCGGCACAAAGCCCCGGATGTCCGGCTTGCCGTTGCCCGCAATACCTCGACAAGCGCCGATACCCTGATCTCCCTTGCCAACGACAAGGAAGCCAAGATTAGGGGCGCCACCGTGCCCGGCCTGACCGCGCGGTTGAGCGGCAAGGCCAACAGCCGCCCAACCATGGGCGACAGGAAGATCATCGGCAGCCTGAAAAAACTGGCTGAGGATGAGCTGGCCTCGGTCCGCCGTCAGGTCACCTCCAGCATGCTGGAAAAGGGCCAGCCGATCACAGAAATCGCCAATATTCTGGCGCAGGATCTGGACCGCGCCGTCGCTGAGCCGATCCTGACCGGCGCACCGCAGTTGGACGAAGACCTCCTGCACAAGATGCTGGAGCATTACCCGCCGCCATGGATGCTGAAGGCGATCGCCCAGCGCAAACAGCTTGGCCCGCAACTGACCCACGATATCGTCGAGCACCGGGATGCGGATGCCACCGGTATTATCCTCGACAACGAAGGCGCGGTGATCGATCAGAAGAGCTTCGGCATCATGGTCGAGATGGCCGAGGAGCACCCGTCGCTGCAGGAACCGCTGGCGTTGCACCCGCATCTGCCACGCGAAGAGGCGCTGCGCCTCGCCTATTTCTCCGGCGAGCGTATTCTCGAGATGCTGAAGGCAGCGCACAAGGTAAACCCGTCCGAGGCCCGACGTCTGGCCCGTACTGCCAGCCGGGAACTGGCAAGAGTACGGAGGATCGCCACCTATGAAGATGCGGTGGCCGAGGCTGCGCGCCTCGACCGCTCCGGCCAGCTCGATGATGAGTTCCTGATCAAGTATCTTGATGCCAATGATCCGACCCTGTTGATCGGCTCGCTTGCGTTCCGCGGGCGGGTGCATCCGCTGATCGTCAAACGTATCCTGAAAAGCGAGAGCGCCAAGGCGATCACGGCACTGGTCTGGCGCGCCGGTTTCCGGCCAAATCTGGCCGAGGAAATCATGGAAAAGGTGGCCCATCTGCCGAAAAACAAGCAGATCCGCGCCAATCACAATTACCGGTTCCCGCTGCAGGATACCGAGATGGTCTGGTACCTTGAGTTCTTCGGTATAGACGACCCGCTGCCCGCTGCCTGACCGGCCCACAGGCATTCACCCCATAAAAACAGGCCAGAAACGCGGTTTATGCAATGCTCAACCCTTGCCCCCGGGCACCGGTTCGGGTTACGAACATGACCGTCAAATTCCGGTCGTGATGGCACGCATAGCAAATGCGTACAGACGGCCCCGGCAATGATGTGCGCCGTGGCATGCCTGCCCACCAGCCAGACCGACCATTCCCGTGGGGTGCCGACTGCCTGCCAAACATTTGTTAAGCAGTCAGTGGCAAGATCCCCCCACACGCAACGAAAGGTCTGATGATCCACATGTCCCGTGCAAAAGCCGCGCGTAACAAAATCGCGCTTGTCGGTGCTGGCCAAATCGGCGGCACCCTCGCCCTTCTCGCCGGTCTCAAAAATCTCGGCGACGTCACCCTCGTCGATATCGCGGAAGGTGTTCCACAAGGCAAGGCGCTGGACATTGCCGAGGCATCCCCGGTCGAAGGCTTTGACAGCCTGATGACCGGTGCCAATGACTACACCGCCCTCGCCGGGGCCGATGTGGTTATCGTCACCGCCGGTGTGCCACGCAAACCAGGCATGAGCCGCGATGACCTGATCGGTATCAATACCGGCATCATCGAACAGGTCGGTGCCGGCATTAAGGAAAACTGCCCTGACGCCTTCGTCATCGTCATCACCAACCCGCTCGACGCCATGGTTGCCGTCATGCAGGAAGCCGTTGGCGGCGATCCGAAGAAAATCTGCGGCATGGCCGGTGTTCTTGACAGCGCCCGCTTCCGCTGGTTCCTCGCCGAAGAATTCAACGTTTCCGTTGAAGACGTCACCGCCTTCGTTCTCGGCGGCCACGGCGACACCATGGTCCCGCTAACCCGCTATTCCACCGTTGCCGGTATCCCGCTGCCTGATCTGGTCAAGATGGGCTGGACCACACAGGAAAAACTGGACCAGATCGTCCAGCGCACCCGTGATGGTGGTGCCGAGATCGTCGGCCTGCTGAAAACCGGTTCCGCCTTCTATGCGCCTGCCTCTTCCGCCATCTCCATGGCCGAGAGCTACCTGCTCGACAAGAAGCGCGTTCTGCCCTGTGCCGCCCTGCTCAACGGTGAGTATGGCGTCAACGGTCTGTATATCGGTGTCCCGGTCGTCATCGGCGGCGAAGGCATCGAGCGTATCGTCGAAATCGAGCTGAATGCCGAAGAACAGGCCATGTTCGACAAGTCTGTCGCGGCGGTTGAGGGCCTCAAGCAGGCCGTCGCCGATATTCGCGCGAAAAAGTAAGCAACCCGGATACGCCGACCCGTCAAAAGGTCGGCGTTCTTGGTTTCAGTCCAATCCAACTTTCCAATTCCAATCCGAAAAGCAAATGGAACAGCCATGAATATTCATGAGTACCAAGCCAAATCGCTGTTGCGGCAATACGGCGTTGCCGTGCCGGAAGGCGGCGTGGCCTATACCGCCGACGAAGCGGTCAAAGTAGCCGAAAACCTCGGTGGTCCGGTTTATGTGGTCAAGGCACAGATCCACGCCGGTGGCCGCGGCAAGGGCGGCGGCGTCAAAGTGGTCAAGTCACTCGATGACGTCCGTACCGAAGCGGAAAAGATGATCGGCATGCAGCTGGTAACCCACCAGACCGGTCCAGAGGGCAAGGAAGTCAGCCGCGTCTATGTTGAGGCCGGTTCCGATATCGCTCGCGAACTCTATCTCGGCATGCTCGTAGACCGTGCAACCTCCCGCGTTACCGTCATGGCCTCAACCGAGGGCGGTATGGAGATCGAGGAAGTCGCCGAGAAGAATCCCGATGCCATCAAGAAGGTGGCGATTGACCCTGCTACCGGCCTCCAGCCGTTCCACGCTCGCAAGCTGGCCTTTGCACTCGGCCTCGAGGGCAAGCAGGTCAACAAGGCGGTTCGCTTCATGATGGCCATGTACAAGGCCTTCACCGAACTGGATTGCGCGATTGTCGAGATCAACCCGCTGGTTGTCACCGGCGACGGCGATGTAATCGCTCTCGATGCCAAGATCAACTTCGACGACAACGCCCTGTTCCGCCACGCCGATGTGGCCGAGCTGCGTGACGAGACCGAGGAAGACCCGATCGAGCTCGAAGCCACCAAGCATGAGCTGAACTACGTCAAACTCGACGGCGCCATCGGCTGTATGGTCAACGGTGCAGGTCTGGCCATGGCGACCATGGATATCATCAAGCTCTATGGCGGCGAGCCTGCCAACTTCCTCGATGTTGGCGGCGGCGCGACCCGTGAGCGCGTTACCACCGCGTTCAAGTTGATCCTCTCCGATCCGAACGTTGAAGGCATTCTGGTCAATATCTTTGGTGGCATCATGCGCTGCGACGTGATCGCGGAAGGCGTTGTGGCAGCGGCCAAGGAAGTCTCCCTGCACGTGCCGCTGGTGGTGCGTCTGGAAGGCACCAATGTCGAGCTTGGTAAGAAAATCCTGGCGGAAAGCGGCCTGCCGATCCTGGCGGCCGACAACCTCGCCGATGCTGCTGAAAAAGTTGTTAAGGCCGTGAAGGAGGCCGCATAATCATGGCCGTACTTGTCAATTCAGAAACCAAAGTCATCTGTCAGGGCTTCACCGGTGCACAAGGCACCTTCCACTCTGAACAGGCGATTGCCTATGGCACCAAGATGGTCGGCGGCGTTACCCCCGGCAAGGGCGGTACCAAGCACCTCGACCTGCCGGTGTTCAACACGGTTGCCGAAGCCAAGGCCGAAACCGGCTGTAATGCTTCCGTGATCTATGTGCCACCGCCATTCGCCGCCGATGCGATCCTTGAGGCCATCGACGCCGAGGTCGAGCTGGCGATCTGTATCACCGAGGGTATCCCGGTCATGGACATGATCGCGGTCAAGCGCGCCCTTGATGGTTCCAAGACCCGCCTGATCGGACCGAACTGCCCGGGTGTCATCACCCCCGGCGAGTGCAAAATCGGCATCATGCCCGGCCACATCCACAAGCCCGGCAAGATCGGTATCGTCTCCCGTTCCGGCACCCTGACCTATGAAGCCGTGGCCCAGACCACCGCTGCCGGTCTCGGCCAGTCGACCTGTATCGGTATCGGCGGTGACCCGGTCAACGGCACCAACTTCACCGATGCGCTGAAGCTGTTCCTCGAAGACGACCAGACCGAAGGCATCATCATGATCGGTGAAATCGGCGGTACCGCAGAGGAAGAGGCCTGCGAATTCTATGCAGCCCAGCCGAACCGCAAGCCGATCGTTGGCTTCATTGCCGGCACCACCGCCCCGCCGGGCAAGCGCATGGGCCATGCCGGTGCGATCATCACCGGTGGCAAGGGTACCGCGGAAGCCAAGATGGCCGCGATGGAAAGCGCCGGGTTCCTGGTGTCGAAATCACCGGCATCGCTCGGCACCACCATGGTTGAAGCAATGGGTTAACCCGCAACCGTTATACTCGATCAAGATCGAATCTGGAGCAGCCCGGTCACATGCGTTAAGTGCCGGGCTGCTTTCACAAAAATCATGCTGTTCTTGACTTGCAAGGACGGTGTAGAAGGCACACTATATTGACGATCGGTGCGGATTGCGCCGGTTACAGGGGATCGGACGGCATCAGCTGTCCGGAAACAGGCACATTAACCACCAACGAGGGACCATACCGCCGAAACGGGCCTGACAAGGCGTTTAGCAGCAAGGCGCTATGGCAAAACAAGTGACACATGCGGGGCGGCTGCCTTACGGCGCGGATCAACTGAGCTTCCTGTCCGGCGCTAATGCCGATTTCATTGCGAATATCTACGCAAAATACCTTGAGAACCCGCAATCAGTCGATGACAGCTGGGCCGCCTTTTTCGGTGAGCTGAACGAAGACAGCCGCGCCATCCTTGAGGAATTGCAGGGTGCCAGCTGGCGTGATGACCGCATCACCAGCCAGCAGAAGGACGAATATGACGTCCTCCCCGACTTTGCCGCCGAAGCAGCCACCGTAGCCAAGGCCGCCAAGGCCATCGCCACCAGCGACAGCGCCGACAGCCGTCAGGCAGTGCTCGACAGCCTGCGCGCCATCATGCTGATCCGTGCCTATCGGGTACGCGGTCACCTCGCCGCCGATCTCGATCCGCTCGGTCTGGCACCGAAGGGCAAGCACCCTGAGCTGGAGCCAGCCACCTACGGCTTCACCGAAGCAGATATGGATCGCCCGATCTTCCTCGACAACGTTCTTGGCCTCGAATACGCCACGATGCGCGAGATCAACGATATCCTGCAGCACACCTATTGCGGCAAGATCGGCGTCGAGTTCATCCATATTCAGGATCCGGCTGAAAAAGCCTGGCTCCAGGAGCGCATTGAAGGCGCCCAGAACCGCACCGAATTCACCACCATGGGCAAGAAGGCGATCTATGAGCGCCTGACCGCTGCCGAGGCATTCGAGCAGTTCCTGCAGATCAAGTACACCGGTACCAAGCGTTTCGGCCTCGAAGGCGGGGAATCCATGATCCCGGCGGTTGAGCAGATCATGAAACGCGGCGGCCAGCTCGGCCTGAAGGAAATCGTTGTCGGCATGGCCCACCGCGGCCGCCTCAACATGCTGACCAACATGATGGGCAAGCCGTTTACCGCCGTCTTCTCCGAGTTTCAGGGCAACGCTGCCCATCCGGATGACGTTCAGGGCTCCGGCGATGTGAAGTACCACCTCGGTACCTCCTCCGACCGCGATTTCGACGGCAACAACATTCACCTGTCGCTGACCGCCAACCCGTCACACCTTGAAGCCGTCAACCCTGTGGTTCTCGGCAAGGTCCGGGCCAAACAGATCCAGCGCGGTGATACCGAGCGGAAACAGGTCATGGGCTTCCTCGTCCATGGCGATGCCGCCTTTGCCGGTCAGGGTACCGCAACAGAAACCATGGCGATTTCTGATCTGAAGGGCTACCGCACCGGCGGTTGCCTGCATTTCGTCATCAACAACCAGATCGGCTTCACCACCAACCCGAACTACTCACGCACCGGCCCGCACCCCACCGATGTCGCGCTGATGCTGCAATGCCCGATCTTCCACGTGAATGGTGATGATCCGGAAGCGGTGACCCATGTCGCGCGCATGGCGATCGAGTTCCGTCAGGAATTCGGCAAAGACGTGATCATCGACATGGTCTGCTATCGCCGCCATGGCCATAATGAGGGCGATGAGCCGAGCTTCACCCAGCCGCTGATGTACCAGAAGATCAAGGATCACCCGACCACCCGGGAAATCATGGCCAAACAGCTGGTTGACGAAGGCCTGATGACCAAGGAAGAGACCGAGAAAGTCCGCGACGACTTCATGGATCAGTTGCAGAAGGATTTTGACGCCGCCACCAATTACAAGCCGAACAAGGCCGATTGGCTGGAAGGCAAGTGGTCGGGCTATACCACCGCCACCTCTGATGAGCGCAAGGGAACAACAGCGGTCGATGAGAAGAAGCTGAAACAGATCGGTAAGGTGCTCAGCACCATTCCCGACGGCTTCAACGCCCATTCCAAGATCGTCCGGCAGATGAAGGCGAAAGCCAAAATGCTGGATGAGGGCAAGGCCATTGACTGGGCTACCGCCGAGGCACTGGCATTCGGCAGCCTCGTGGATGAGGGCGTGATTGTCCGCCTGTCCGGTCAGGATTGCGGTCGGGGCACCTTCTCCCAGCGCCATTCCGTGCTCTATGATCAGAAGACCGAAAAACGCTACACGCCACTGAAAAACATCAGCAAGGATCAGGCGACCTATGAGGTTATCGACAGTCCGCTGTCGGAATTTGCCGTGCTTGGTTTTGAATACGGCTACTCCATGGCCGAGCCGAATGCCCTGATTATGTGGGAAGGCCAGTTCGGCGACTTCGTCAATGGCGCACAGGTAATGATCGACCAGTTCATTACCTCGTCTGAATCCAAATGGCTGCGGATGTCTGGCCTGACCATGCTCTTGCCACATGGCTATGAGGGCAACGGTCCGGAGCACTCCTCCGCCCGTCTCGAGCGGTTCCTGCAGGCCTGTGCCGAGGATAATATCCAGGTGGTCAACTGTACGACCCCGGCCAACTACTTCCATGCCCTGCGTCGTCAGGTGCACCGGGTATTCCGCAAGCCGCTGATCGTCATGACGCCAAAATCGCTGCTGCGTCACAAGGCCTGTGTCTCACCACTGTCCATGTTCACCGGCGACGAAACCTTCCACCGCGTCCTCTATGAAGATCACGAGGGACTGAAGGCTGACGACAAGATCAAGCAGGTTGTCCTGTGTTCCGGCAAGGTCTTCTATGACCTCGCCGAAGAACGCGACAAGCGCGGCATTGATGACATCCAGATCCTGCGCATGGAACAGCTCTATCCATGGCCGATCAACTCGCTGAAAGAACAGCTTGGCCGCTTCCCGAATGCCAAATTCATCTGGTGTCAGGAAGAACCGGCCAATATGGGTGCATGGTTCTTCGTCGACCGTCGTCTTGAGGCGGTGCTTGAGGAAATCGGCCACAAGAATACCCGTGTCCGCTATGCCGGTCGCGTTGCGGCCGCCTCACCGGCAACCGGTCTTCTGAAGCGCCACAACAAAGAACAGGCAGATCTGGTCAACGAAGCACTTACCATCAAGCGCTAATCGCGCTACAAAGCGGCAGCCGGACCGATGCGCTTGCGCATCATCCGGGTGCCGATGACCCAGAATACAGCCGATCCAACCGATTTATCATTACCCTTACCATCACAGACAATAGGCCACTCGTTCCATGGATATCGTTGTCCCTACACTCGGTGAATCAGTCACCGAAGCCACCATCGCCCAATGGCTGAAGAAACCCGGTGAAGCCGTTGCGCTCGACGAGCCTCTGGTAGAGCTTGAAACCGACAAGGTGACCGTGGAGGTCAATGCACCGCAGGCCGGTGTGCTTGAGGAAATCCTCGCCAATGAAGGCGATGAGGTCGAAGTGGGCGCCCTGATCGGCAAACTCGGCGAAGGCTCCGGCGATGCTCCGGCACCCGCCAAGGAAGAGAAAAAGACTGAACCGGCGAAGGAAGAGGCCAAAGCGGCCCCGGCGCCTGCCAAGGAAGAAAAGCCAGCCGCGAAACCCGCTGCAGCCAACCTCGACTACCCGCTGGCCCCGGCCGTGCGCAAGCTGGCTGAGGAAAACAACCTCGATGCCGCCAAAATCCCGGCATCCGGCAAGGATGGCCGCCTGACAAAAGCCGACGTTCTGTCCTTCATGGAAAACGGTGGCAAGGCTTCCTCGGCCCGCCCGGCAGCGAAGACTCCTGTGCCATCCGGTCCACGCCCACGCGCTGACCGCGAGGAACGTGTGCGCATGACCCGTCTGCGCCAGCGTATCGCTGAGCGCCTGAAGGATGCCCAGAACACTGCGGCCATGCTGACCACCTTCAATGAGGTGGACATGACCAACATGATGAATGCCCGGTCCGAGTATAAAGATGCCTTCGAGAAGAAGTTCGGCGTGCGCCTCGGCTTCATGTCATTCTTCGTCAAGGCCGCTGTCGTTGCCCTGAAAGAGTTCCCGGCCGTCAATGCCGAGATCGAGGGCGATGACGTTGTCTACAAGAATTACTATGACATCGGTGTCGCTGTTTCGACCCCGAACGGTCTGGTCGTGCCGGTTGTCCGCGATTGTGACGAGAAGAACTTCGCTGATATCGAAGCCTCGATCAACGACATGGGCAAACGCGCCCGTGACGGCAAGCTTGGCCTCGACGAGATGTCAGGCGGCACTTTCTCCATCACCAATGGCGGTGTCTTCGGCTCCCTGATGTCAACGCCAATCCTGAACCCACCACAATCCGCGATCCTCGGCATGCACGCGATCAAGCAACGCCCGATGGTTGTTGATGGCAAGATTGAGGCCCGCCCGATGATGTATCTGGCGCTGTCCTATGATCACCGGATCATTGACGGTCGTGAGGCCGTGTCCTTCCTCGTTCGTATCAAGGACTGTATCGAAGACCCACGCCGGGTTCTGCTCGAACTGTAAGGCGCGCGAATACACATAATCGATTATGATGACAGGCCCGGCGAGACAATCACCGGGCCTGTTTTATTTGTTTTGTTACTTCGCATCGACGGCCAAAACCTTTATACCGGAAGCCGCAAGGTTATTCGGATAACTTGCCTCTCCTTCTCCTTTGCCCCAAACAGGAGCCCCCCATGCCTACAATTCAAGCCTTCTCCCCCTATGGTCTGGACATGAATGTCGCCGATGCACTTGGCGTCAACTTTGATGCAGAGCCACTCGCATTCAGCAGCACCAGCCTGATCCTGCCGACCTTTGATGGCGGCACATTCCATATTACCGGTTCCGGCTTTGGCGGGTTCGAGAGCGATAATGATGCATCCCTGACCGGTACTGTTACCGATCTGGCCCGTTTCGATGGCGGTGGTGGCGCACTGTTTTCTGTCAGCGGTATGGCCATGCCGTTATCCACCTTTGCTGCGGCGACCAACCTTGATTTCGTGCCCGATCTCGGCCTCAGCTTCTTCTCGTTCCTGAATTCAGGTGCGGACAATATCACCGGTGCCGATGGCCAGCGCGACAATCTGTTCGGGTTCGACGGCAATGACACGCTGAACGGTCTCGGCGGCGATGACATCCTCTATGGCAACAAGAACGACGACTTCGTTGCCGGTGGTGAGGGCAATGACACCGTCTATGGTGGCCAGCAGAACGATTTTGTCTTCGGTGAGAACGGCAACGACGTTGTCTATGGCAACTTCAATCCCGATGCGGTCTATGGCGGCGCGGGCGATGACACCATTTACGGCGGTCAGGGCGATGACCAGATGTTCGGTGAGACCGGCAATGACGTGCTGATCGGCAACCGCGGCAGCGACGTCATCACCGGCGGTGCCGGTGCCGACCAGTTTGTGTTCGGCTTCTCGCAAGGTCAGGGCACAGACACCATTGTCGACTTCAACAGCGCCGAGGATGTGATTACGGTCAATGATGCCATCAATACCGGCACCATAATCACCTATGATGCCGGGGCCGATGCCACGGTAATCGTCAGTACCTCGCAATTCGAGCAGGGCCAGCTGCTGCGCCAGCCCGATGGCAGCACGATCATCGAGCAACCCAGCACCGGCCAGAATTTCATCATCATTTCCGGTGGTGATTTCACCGGTGAGGTCGGCACCTCGATCTTCCTGCTGTAACCGATAACAGAACGGTTTCGCGACAAACCGCGTCAGCTTGGGTAAGTTGGCGCGGTTTTTTGCTGCCTGCCACCATCCCGGCGCGATCATGGCAGAAACACGGAAAAGCCGTCCAAGAGGTCTTTGCCTGACGCCACAGCCCTGATATATCAGGCATTCCGGTTTGCGCATCAATCCTTGCGCCAGTGCCGAGCCTATCTGTTCTCAACCCATCCGACTTCAAGGAAATTCCATGTCCGATAATTTCGACGTCATCGTCATCGGCAGTGGCCCCGGCGGCTATGTCTGCGCCATCCGTTGTGCCCAGCTTGGTCTCAAAACCGCCTGTGTTGAAAAGCGTGATACCCTCGGCGGTACCTGCCTGAATGTCGGCTGTATCCCGTCCAAGGCGCTGCTCGCCGCGTCGGAGAAGTTCAACGCCGTTAATCACCACTTCGCCGATATGGGCATCAAGACCAAGGGCGTCGAACTCGACCTCAAGGGCATGATGGGCCACAAGAATGGTGTGGTTGATGCCAATGTCAAAGGCGTCGACTTCCTGTTCAAGAAAAACAAGATCACCTGGCTCAAGGGCACCGGCAAGGTCAAGTCAGCCGATACCGTTGTTGTCACCGACGCCAAGGGCAAGGACAGCGAGTACAAGACCAGCGCCGTTGTGATCGCCACCGGCTCTGACGTTGCCGGCCTGCCCGGCGTCGACATTGACGAGAAGAAGGTAGTCTCCTCCACCGGCGCGCTTGAGCTCGC
Source organism: Micavibrio sp. TMED2 (assembly GCA_002168225.1). Taxonomy (NCBI): domain Bacteria; kingdom Pseudomonadati; phylum Bdellovibrionota; class Bdellovibrionia; order Bdellovibrionales; family Pseudobdellovibrionaceae; genus Micavibrio; species Micavibrio sp. TMED2. The sequence continues at coordinate 624,369 of NHBH01000001.1, read as the reverse complement.
CAAGGTGCCGAAGCATCTGGTGGTGATCGGTGGCGGTGTGATCGGCCTTGAGATGGGTACCGTCTGGAACCGTCTCGGCTCCAAGGTCACGGTTGTCGAGTTCCTCGACCGCGCCCTGCCGACCATGGATGGCGAGGTTTCCAAGGAAGCCAAGAAAATCCTCGAAAAACAGGGCCTTGAATTCAAGCTCTCGACCAAGGTTACCGAGGTGAAGAACACCAAATCAGGCGTCGATGTGACCGTTGAACCGGCCAAGGGCGGCGATGCCGAGACGATCAAGGCCGACATCGTACTGGTGGCCATTGGTCGCAAGCCATATACCGACAGCCTCGGCCTGAAAGAGGCCGGTGTCGAGATGGATGACCGCGGCCGTGTGAAAACCAACGAGCATTTCGAGACCTCTGTGCCCGGCATCTATGCCATCGGCGATGTGATTACCGGCCCGATGCTGGCACACAAGGCCGAGGATGAGGGCGTTGCCGTCGCGGAAATCCTTGGCGGCGAGAGCGGCCACGTCAATTACGATGCGATCCCGAGCGTTGTCTACACCTGGCCCGAGGTTGCCTCGATCGGCAAGACCGAGGAGCAACTGAAAGAAGAAGGCGTCGCCTTCAACAAGGGCAAGTTCCCGTTCATGGCCAATGGCCGTGCGCGTGCCATGGGCGACACCAACGGCTTCGTCAAGATCCTTGCGGACAAGAAAACCGACCGGGTTCTGGGCGTTCACATCATCGGCCCTGAGGCTGGCACCCTGATCGCCGAGATCGGTGTCGGTATGGAATTCGGTGCGTCGGCTGAAGATATCGCGCGCACCTGCCACGCCCACCCGACATTGTCGGAAGTGGTCAAGGAAGCAGCTCTCGCCGTCGACGGACGCCCGCTGCACATCTGATCCGGCAATCAACATAAGCTTGGCAAGCCCCGCACGACCTTGACCGGTTTGCGGGGCTTTTGCTTTGCCATGCCTAGCCCTTGGCGCGCGGATGTGCCTTGGCATAGACCGCGCGCAAACGCTCGATATCCGCATCGAGATAGCGTTGGGTCGAGGTCAGGCTGGCATGGCCGAGCAGATCCTGAATTACCCGCAGATCCACATCGGCACCCAGCAGATGGGTGGCAAAGCTGTGGCGCAGGGCGTGCGGGGTGACGCTGTCCGACAGGGATAGGGATTGCCGGACCTGCCGCATCACCTTGCGCGCGGCATCGGCATTCAGCCGCTTGCCCTTGGCGCCATAGAACAGCGGCGCATCCGGCGTGTCCGGGAAGGGGCAGAGGGTGCGATAACGGGCCAGTGCCTCTACCACCACGGGTAATAACGGTACCTGTCGCTGCTTGTTGCCCTTACCATCAACGACAATGGCAGCGTTCTCCGGCTTGGATGGCATTGCCGACCGGTTGAGCGCCACCGCCTCACCGATCCGCAATCCGGCACCGTAGAGCAGGGTCAGGAGCGCCCGATCACGCTTGGCGATCCATGGTTCAGGCGCGAGCTCCTCGGCCCGGTCGAGTATATCTTTGGCATCCAGACGACTGACCGCACGCGGCAGCGGTTGCTTGCGCTTCGGTGCCTGCAACTGTCCGATTGATGGATTGAATGCCCGGTCGGTCTTGTCGAGCCAGTTGAACAGGCTGCGCAGGGCTGAGAGATTGCGTGCCCGTGTGGCCGCTGTTGCACCGTCACTGGCACGGGCAGCCAGCCATGAGCGGAATGAGCCGAGATCAATGGCGGCAAGATGGGTCAAGGCGAGCTGGCCACCGTGATGGCCCGCCATAAATCCCATAAAATCGGCAATATCGCCCTCATAGGCGCGGCAGGTATGGACCGACAGGCGGCGTTCATCACGCAGCCATGCGCGCCAGTCCTGCAGGGCAGCGGCCAGATCATCCCGGATTGGCAGCAACTGCCAGCTCAGATCATCATCGCCTGCTGCAGATGATCCAACCATCAGACCTCAAGCCAGAGGCGCAGCTGGCGTTCGATCACCCGACCGAGGAACTGGGCAAGTTCGGTGCCCTGACCGGGATCGAACATTTCCGGGTTACGGCTGCCAAGGACCAGCAGGCCGGTCGGCATCCGTGGATCAATATCGAGGCGGATCAGTGCCTGGCTCTGTACCAGTGAGGCAGCAGGACCGAACAGCTGGTCATCACCGATAACATTGCTGTCGAGGCGTACGGCCTGACTGCTGTTCATCCAGCTGTCGACAGTGCCCTGTGACACAACCCGAACGCCGTGCTGATTGATACCGGGCAGGCTGAGATCATTGGTTTCAACCGCCAGCACCACCGCATCCATATCGAGCATGACCGCCAGATCGGTGGTAATGGCGTTGATGAACTGCTCGAAGCTCTGGGCATCGAGCAGAAACAGGATCGCGGAATGCACCCGCGACTGGGTATTCATGTTGGCACGGGCATTGGCGATCAGATCGCCCTGCTGTGCCTTCAGCGCCTCGCCTTCTCGACGCAGGCGCTCGACCATGAAACGCTGGAAATCGGCGATACCGGCACCTACACCCGCCTCCGCACCGACATCGCGGGCCGGTACGGCAAGCACGTTGAGCATGTCCGGATTGTCCTTGAGGAACTCCGGATTGGCCCGCAGATAGGCGCGGACCTCATGCTCGGACAGGCTGGCAGCGTCTCTGGTCTCGGCCATTATGCTTATGCCACGCTGCGCTTGTCACCGCCGGGCAGGATGGTCTGGCCGGTCTTCTCCCAATCGGCAACAAAGGCGGCGAGGCCCTTGTCAGTCAGCGGGTGCTTGTACAGCGCACGCAGAACCGATGGCGGGATGGTGGCCACATCGGCACCCATCTTGGCGGCTTCCATGACGTGGTTCGGGCCGCGTACTGAGGCGACGAGCACTTCCGTATGGATGTTCGGGTAAACCGAATAGACCTCGATGATATCGGCGATCAGGCCCATGCCATCATGGCCGATATCGTCGAGACGGCCAACGAACGGCGAGATGAAGGTCGCGCCGGCTTTGGCAGCGAGCAGCGCCTGATTGGCGGAGAAGCACAGGGTCACATTAACCATGGTGCCCTCGTCGCTGAGGATCTTACAGACCTTCAGACCGGCTTCGGTCAGCGGCACCTTGACCGCTACATTGTCAGCGATCTTGGCGATGTGCTTGCCCTCGGCGAGCATGGTCTCAAAATCGGTTGCGGCAACCTCGGCGCTTACCGGGCCGTCGATAACTTCACAGATTTCCTTGATCCGGGTCAGGAAGTCCGCACCGCTTTTCGCGATCAGGCTCGGGTTGGTGGTGACGCCATCGACCATGCCGGTCGCGGCGAGATCACGGATTTCATCCAGATCGGCGGTATCGATAAAAAACTTCATGTCTGGCCCCTTCGCGGCTGGCTGGTGACTGGTTGCCTTATCAGATGGCATTACCCCGTGTGATACGCGCCCAGAGCAGCGAGAGCAACACCCAACAATCATCAGATCATTAAGTAGTCGCCCATGCCATGCTGTGCTAAGCCATTGGGCAGGCCGACAGCTTCTGGAAATCCGGAGGTAATAGCCCCATATTTGACCCACTGTCCGACAATGTTGATCGATCTTCCAGAACCTGAAAACAGTGCGAACGCCAAGGCACGCGCCAATTTTGGCGATGGCGTGCGGATCAGGGCGATGGTACCGCTGCCGATCGGCACCTCAACCGGCGGGCTGTATGATTACTGGCTCGGCAATCAGGTGCGCGGCAGCCACAACATCGATATCGGCACCTATATCGAGGTACCTGTGGGCAAACGGCACCTCCCGGCGATTGTCTGGGAGATTGATCCCGAACCCGAACCGGCACAATCGACCCGCAAGGTGACGCTGAAGCCGGTAACGCGGATTTTCGACCTGCCGCCGATGCCGGAGATGAACCGCAAGCTGATCACCTGGATGGCGCAGTATTATGCCGCCTCTCCCGGCACGGTGCTGAAGATGTTCCTGAACACGCCATCGGCACTGGAAACCCCGCCGGAGATTACCGCCTACAAACCCGTGCCACGACTGCCAGCGGATCTGCGCATGACCCCGGCACGCAAGCGTGTGCTGGCCAGTTTCCATGACATACCGATCATGACCGGCCCGGAACTGGCCAAGGCCGCCGGTTGCGGCACCTCGGTCGTGGCCGGGCTCGCCGAGCAGGGCGGGCTGGAGCGGGTCAGCCTGCCGGGTGTGCCACCGCGCCCGCCGCGCCCGGATCATGAGCTACCCGGCCCGACCCTGTCACCGGATCAGGCCGTCGCCGCCGAGGCACTGGTCGCCGCGGTCGAGTTGGGCGGCAACCATGTCTCGGTGATCGATGGCGTCACCGGTGCCGGCAAGACCGAGGTGTATCAGGAAGCCATCGCCGCCGCTCTGAAACTGGGCAAGCAGGTGCTGGTGCTGCTGCCGGAAATCTCTCTCAGCGCCCAATGGCTCGACCGCTTCGCCACACGATTCGGCTCAACGCCGACCATTTGGAACTCGGAACTGACCCAGGCAGCGCGCCGCGATACCTGGCGCAATGTGGCGCTCGGTCGTGTCGATGTGGTGGTCGGTGCCCGCTCGGCGCTGTTCCTGCCGTTCGACAATCTCGGCCTGATCATTGTCGATGAGGAGCATGATGCCTCCTACAAACAGGATGACCGGGTAGCCTATAACGCCCGCGACATGGCGATTGTCCGGGCCCGGCTGGCCGATCACCCGGTCGTGCTTGTCTCCGCCACCCCGTCGATGGAAACCGTGGTCAATATGCAGGAAGGCCGGTTCGAGCAACTGGTCCTGCCAGAGCGGCACGGCGCTGCCGAACTGCCGGACATCAAACTGATCGACCTGACCAAAGATCCACCGGATAAGCTGGAGCAACCGGGCCTCGAAGCGCTTGGCCCCGCCTGGCTGGCGCCGCCACTGGTCGAGGCGCTGGCCGATACGCTGGCAAAGCAGGAACAGGCGTTGCTGTTCCTCAACCGCCGGGGCTATGCGCCGCTGACCCTGTGCCAGTCCTGCGGCCATCGCTGGCAGTGCCCGAACTGTACGGCCTGGCTGGTTGAACATCGGCTGGCCCATCGCCTGCAATGCCACCATTGCGGACTGGCGATGCCGTTGCCTTCCCACTGCCCCTCTTGCGGTGCCGAGGACAGCATCATCGCCTGCGGTCCGGGCGTCGAGCGGGTGGCCGAAGAGGTGCAGACACGTTTTCCCGCGGCCCGTATCGGGTTGCTGACCTCCGACATGCTGACCGGGCCACTCGCCATGCGCGAGTTCATGGCCAAGGTGCATACGCGGGAAATCGATATCGTGATCGGCACGCAGATCATGGCCAAGGGCCACCATTTCCCGCTCCTGACCCTTGTGGGGATCGTCGATGCCGATATGGGCCTCGGCGGCGGTGATATTCGGGCACCCGAGCGCAGCTTCCAGCTGTTGCAACAGGTAGCAGGCCGGGCCGGACGGGGCGAGAGTCCGGGTACGGTGATGGTGCAGACACGCCTGCCGAACGAACCGGTCCTGCAGGCGCTGGCGGCCCATGACCGTGACGGCTTCATGGCTGCGGTCGATGCCGACCGGCGGATGCACGCGATGCCGCCCTATGGTCGCCTCGCCGCGCTGATCATCACCGACACCGACCAGAACCGCCTGAATGAGGCGGTCAACGCCCTCGCCAATACTGCGCCCAGAGTTGACGGCGTCATGGTGCTTGGCCCGGCACCGGCGGCACTGGCCATGATCCGGGGGCGTCACCGTCAACGGTTTCTGATCAAGGCCGGGCGCAATGCGGTGCTGGCACGGCTGATCGAGCCATGGCTGGCCTCGGTCAAGCTGCCAAGCCAGACCCGGGTACAGATCGATATCGATCCCTATTCTTTCCTTTAAGCCCCGGCAGCTACACCGGCGAGACGATCCATTGCCTTGGCCAGCTTGATATCGAGTTCGCTCAGACCACCGGCATCATGGGTGGTAAGCGTTACCTCAACCGTGCCGTAAACATTCGACCATTCGGGATGGTGGTTGAGCTTTTCCGCGTGGAGTGCCGCAGCACTCATGAAGCCCCATGCCTCGATGAAGTTTTTGAACCGATAGGTTTTACCGATCGCATCCCGGTCGCTCGCAAGCGTCCAGCCGGGCAGTGCCGCAAGCCCCTCTTCCCGTGCTTTTCCCGTCAGTTTTTCAGGCATTTCTTATTCCCTGTCAGTAACTTGCCAGTATATGAACCGTTATACACTACCTATCCGGCGATATGGGCACGAAGCGCTGGCAGCAAGTCGGCTTCAAACCAGCCGTGCTTTCTAAGCCAGCCATTGTTGCGCCAGCTCGGATGCGGCATCGGCCAGTATCGTGGCGCGTAGTCACGCCAATGTGCAACGGTATCCGTCATGCTCGACTTGCGGCGCTTGCCCAGATAACGCGCCTGCGCATATTGGCCGATCAGCAGGACAGTGCGGATATTCGGCAGTTCGGCCAGCACCCGGTCGTGCCATGTCGGCGCGCATTCCGGGCGGGGCGGTAAATCGGCACCCCGCGCATTCTGCCCCGGAAAGCACAACCCCATAGGCATGATGGCAATCCGCGCCGGGTCATAGAACTGTTCCCGCTCCATCTGCAGCCAGACACGCAAACGATTGCCGCTGGCGTCATTCCACGGGATACCGGTTTCATGCACCCGCGTTCCCGGTGCCTGACCGACAATCAACAGCTCGGCACTGGCCGCAGCCTGTATCACCGGGCGCGGATTATGTGGCAACGGGTTGCCATTGCTCATGGCGCAGAGGCGGCAGCCAGCAATCTCCGACAACAGGCTGTTGAGCGATGCACTCATGGCGCGGCGGCGAGATCCAGTAACTCATCAACATAGTCGGGCACCAGAACCGAGGCGGGACCGTAGCGGGTTTCGGCAAACAGGGTCGCCCCTTCCGATGGCTCCAGATTGAGCTCGATGGTCGCCGCTCCGTATTCGCGCGCCTCAGCGACAAAACCTGCCGCCGGATAGACATTGCCGGATGTGCCGATCGAGATGAACAGATCGGCATCAGCCAGCGCCAACACAATCCGGTCCATAAAGCGCGGCATCTCGCCGAACCAGACCACATGCGGGCGCATACCGGCGGGCAGACCGCAATCGGGACAGGCGGTTTCTATCGAGAGGTCTTCGCGCCAATCGACCACCGCACCGCAATGCTGGCACTCGGCCTTCAGCAACTCACCATGCATATGAATAACGGCGGGTGAGCCACCGCGCTCATGCAGATCATCGATATTCTGGGTGACCAGCACCACCTTGCCCGGCCAGTCCCGTTGCAACCGGGCAATCGCCTTATGGGCCGGGTTGGGCTGAATGGCGGGATCGAGCAGGCCACGGCGGCGGCTGTTGTAAAACTCATGCACCAGCGCCGGATTGCGGGCAAAGCCCTGTGGTGTCGCCACCTCATCAAGGCTGTGCCTTGCCCAGATGCCGTCGGGGTCTCGAAACGTGTCGAGGCCGCTCTCTTTCGAGATGCCGGCCCCGGTCAGGATCACGATTGTGCTATCGGGATGGAGTTGCATGAGATGCAATCTGCCACCCCGATTTCGGAATTACCAGCCTGTCAGATGCGCTGTGCGATCAAACCGGCCGGTTACTGCATTCATGCAGGCCCCATGCGCAGACCGGCGAGCGGCTGCGGTGCCTTGGTATCCCACTTCTTGATTTCGTCGAAATTCTGCTCCTGACGTGCATTCCGCCAGTCGCGGATCGCCCGGCGCAGGTGCACCTTCCGGCGCATATCTTCCTTCGGCGTTTCAGCCAGTGGGTTTACCTGATCCCGCAATTCATCAAGCAGCTTGCCCAGCGTGCTGTCCATATGCTCCTTGACGATTTTGGGGAGTGGGTCGCGGAAGCTTTGTGGCAGCATGGCCCAGGCGAGTTTGCCCAGACGTTCATTGGCGATCGACAGGCCAACCGTGGCCCATGCCGTTGCTTCCTTGACGGTTTGCAGAACGCTGTGAACCGTAGTTTTCAGCGCATTCTTGAAACGGGAGAATGTATTGAGTTTACCGGTGAACAATTTGCCGAGAAAACCGATCGGGCCTTGTGTTGCGACCCGCGTCGCTGATCTATCTAAATAATCACCGAAGTCTTCGATGTAGTTTGTCTTTGCGAATACTGTAGGCATAGCCATTACCGCAGACATAAACGCTCCTTTTAAGCGCCCCTGTCACGAGAAGAGTACCGTGACCGGCATCTCGTCTGATGAATGGCTGGGTGCCACTGACCCCCATGACCAGTAGAAACCCAAAATTGAACAAATCCACTTGTAACCAAAATCCCCAATGATATTGGTTACTTACCAAACCACCCGAGCCCCCTCGGCTGGAACCGGAAGTCCCATCATCGACCGCTCCATATTCCAAAATCCCCACGGTCGTAATGCGATGCTTAGGATTATTCCGGTGCAAGCGGACCTGCAACTCTTCAAACCATTCATCGACAATTCTTATGCTAGGACAAGGTTTTGAAAGTTCTTGAACAAAAATTTTGTCTAAAATTTTAATGAATTTGCAGTTTTTCTGGGAAAAATATACATAAAACACATGAACGCACCTGCAATATCCCTTGGAATACAGCTTGCTACACATGTTAAAGAAAGCAAAAAAGTACTCGCCGTCTTACTGAAAATAAGCCAAATAAAAATTATACCTTTAGTTTTCAACTGACAGTTTCAGCGTTTATTATCGTCAATCCCAGCGCGGACCACTTGGCGCGTCAGCGGCTTCCGGCATCTGGCTTGGCGCCTCCTGACCACTGCCGGTCAGGCTACCGAGCAGTTGCTCGAAGGCTGATTTGTCGTCATTGCTGATTGCACCACCGGCAGGATCACTACCACCGATCGCCGGGCCGGAACTGACCTGACTGGCTGCAATGCGATCCCAGACCCGGCCATCAAGCGACGGCAGATCGCGTACAGGCTTGCCACGATGGGCCGCCTTCATGATCTCACCCCAGGTTTCGGCAGGCAGAGAGCCACCGGTTATTGGCTCTTTCTTGATCCGGTTCATCGGCGTGTTGTCATCATTACCGAACCAGACCGCGCCAACATAATCGGCGGTAAAGCCGAGGAACCAGGCATCGCGGAACGATTGGGTGGTGCCGGTCTTGCCCGCTGCGGGGTGATCAAACGCCGCCTTCTTGCCGGTGCCCTCACTGACCACATCACGCATCATCGCCGTCAGGTTACGGGCATCATCCTGCTTGATCACCCGACTGCTGCTGGCTGGCTGGTGGCGATAGATCACCTTGCCGCCTTTGGCCCGGATTTCGGTAATCGCATGGGGCCAGATCGCCATGCCGCCATTGGCGATCGAGGCATAGGCCGCCGTCAGTTCCAGCATGGATACCTCGGACGTACCGAGGGCCAAACTCAGATTGTGACCGAGCGGGCTAGTAATGCCGAGACGACGGGCAACGCCCTTGACCCGGTCCAATCCAACCGCATCCAGCAATCGGATGGCAGAGACATTATAGGAATGCGCCAAAGCCTCACGCAGACTGACCACACCGTGGAACCGGTTGCTGTAATTCTCCGGTGACCAGTCGCCGAGGGTCAACGGCGCATCATTGATCCGATCAAACGGCGAATATCCGGCCTCCACTGCCGCCAGATAGACAAAGGGCTTGAATGCCGAACCCGGCTGCCGCTGCCCCTGGGTTACACGGTTGAACTGGCTCTGCGCATAATCAACGCCACCAATCATGGCACGGATAGCACCATCGGGGCTCATCACCAGCGCCGCCGCCTGTCGGGCACCGCGCTTGCGCCCTTCCTTGCTCATCGCCTCCGCAATGCCATTCTCGGCGGCGCGCTGTATCTTCGGATCAAGACTGGTGTGGACGATCAGATCCCGGTCGGTCTTGCCGACATAGCCGCCGACCTGCTCCATCACCCAATCGGCAAAGTATTTCTCACCCGATCCGGGCAGGGGGCGGGTCCGGGGCCGCCCATTGGCCGCCGCCTCACGCTCGGCCTCGCTAATGAAGCCAGCATCAGCCATGGCCGCCAGCACCACCCGCGCCCGCTGCCAGCCGAGCTTGGCATTATTGGTCGGGGCATAGCGTGACGGCGCCTTCAACAACCCGGCAATCAGGGCGCTTTCCCGCAGATCCACCGCTCGTGCCGGCTTGCCGAAATAGGTCCGCGCGGCGGCATCAACGCCATAGGTACCGGCACCGAGATAGACCCGGTTCAGGTAAGCGGCCAGTATCTCGTCCTTGGTGTAGGAAATCTCGAGCCAGAGAGCGAGCAGGGCTTCCTGTGCCTTGCGCTTCATCGAGCGTTCAGGCTCCAGAAACAGGTTCTTGGCCAGCTGCTGGGTCAGGGTTGAGCCACCCTGCACCACTCGTCCGGCGCGATAATTGGTAACGGCAGCGCGCACCAGACCGATGGGATCAATGCCCGGATGCCAGTAAAAACGGCGATCCTCAATGGCAATGACGGCATTGATCAGGTTTTTGGGCAGGCTTTCGACTGTTACCCGTGTGGTATGCAGATCGCCATAGCGACCGATTTCCGAACCGTCAGCTGCCAGAATGGTCACCGACTTGCGGCGCTCGAGCACCATCTGGTCGCGGATATCCGGCAAGTCATGGGCGAAATAGAGCAAGGCCGCACCACCGGCGACACCGCCCCAGACCGCCAGCACCAGCGACCAGCGCGTGACAAACCACAGGGAGCGCCCGAACCAGCCGCCGCGCTTGCCCTTGGCGGGTTTGGCAGCTTTACTGGCCTTGCTCTTGCTGCCACTGCCACTGCCACGCTTGGCGGTCTTGCCCGATTTTGCCGGGCTTTTGCCTGCACTCTTCTGTGCCATATACGCCTGTCATGTCTTCGGATAGGACGGTATCGATCACTACTTGATCGCAACTGGCCTTCAGGGTCCGTCCAGCACCCTGCCATGTCAATCAATGCCGGAAATCTGGCGCTGAAATATGGCTTTTTTGCCGTCAGCTGTGCAGTTGCGGACACGGCGATTGCCCCATTCCGTCCGCAATTCCCGTCACGGATCGGTATCCGGTGCCAGACCGCTCGATGCCACATAGCCGAGACCGCCATCGGGCAGTTTCACCGCTGCCCAGCCACCGACCGCGCCATTCATCACCGCCTGTATCCGCTCGCCCTTGCGCAGAAAGCCGGATGTTTCCGCGGCAGTATTCGGCGCATCATAGATTGTCAACCGATCGGCAGTAACCAGCATGGCCGCCAGTGGCGCATCCTCCACCCCCAGCATCCGGCCAAACGGCACCATCTCGCCAATCCGGGCAAAACTGCGCTTGAAACCATCAAAACTGAACAGCTGCAGATTGACCATGCTGAACAGGTTCTGCAGCACAATCAGAATGATCACCGCCAGCGGTATCGCCTGGGCCAGGAATATCCGGTCATCAATGATACGCCACTGGTTGCGCAGTTTCTTGACCTGTCCGTCACCACCCAGATGCTTGCGCAGTTCCAGCAGCTTGTCGCGCATGACAATCGAGGGCGCAAGCCGGAGCGCATCCTGAATGATGCCGAGCGCAATCTTGTTATGTCCGGCATAATGGAACCCCATGGCCTGACGATACAGAAGTTCGGCATTCTCGGCATTCGGTCGCTCACCGCCAACCAGATTGATCAGCGTTGCCTCGACCACCTTGACCGGGCCATAGGGCAGTGCCCACCAGCCAACCATCCAGTTGGCCAGATTGTTCTTCAGCCCCTCGACCATGGCACAGCGCGCGCAATATATGCCGCCCTTACGGATGGTCTTGACCTGGGTGATCAAGCCGCGAACCGCGAGAAAATATGCCACGCGTGGTTGTGCCGAGAGACAGCCGCAACGGGCACACATGCGCAATTCCGCCTGTGCCCTCGTCGGACGGCTATAGGTATAGGCGGTATAACCGGTGCTTCCGGCACCACTGCCCGGAGCTGCCGTCTCTGCAGAACGGGCACCCGTAGCGGCAGTACCGCCCGAACTGCCCGAGCCCATACGCATCCGCCGGGCACCCTCGGCATTGTAATCGGCGCGCTTTTTCGGGTCTTTCAGAACCTCATAGGCAGCGCTCAGCTTCTGAAATTCGGCGGTTGTATCCCGGGTCCGGTTGCGGTCCGGGTGCAGATCGCGCGCCCGCTCACGGAACGCTCGCTTGACCTCATCCGCCGAGGCTGTCGGCGGAATGCCCAGGGCTTTGTAATAGCCTTCAAAATCAAGCGTATCGGACAAGAGGCATCAGCCGTTGATAGTCAGACATAAAAAAGGGGCAGCAAGCGGCATGAAAACCGCCAACTGCCCCGATAGTATGGGGTTATGCGTCGAGATTGACCACCCGCAGCGCATTCTGCTGGATAAACTCGCGGCGCGGTTCCACCACATCGCCCATCAGGGTCGAGAACAGGTCCTCGGCCTCTTTGGTCTCGGCAACCCGGACCTGCAGCAGTGAGCGGACATTCGGATCGAGCGTGGTTTCCCAGAGCTGATCCGGGTTCATCTCACCCAGCCCCTTATAGCGCTGGAGCGCGGAACCCTTGCGGGCAATGTCATTGACGGCACCGAACAGGCCAAGCGGGCCAAGGATACCCTCAATAGAACGGTCCTTATGCGTAAGCGTCGCAGAACCAGCAAAGACCGGCGCCAGTGCGGTTGACAGCTGGTGCAGGCGACGCGCCTCACCGGTCGAGAGCAGTTCTTCGGTCAGGTTATAGGCCTGACGGACACCCTGCAGGGTGCGGACAATCTGCATCCGTGGCTTGGCCAGCAGACCAACAGCACCCGGCTCACCATCAACAAACTCGGCAGACCAACCGCGTTCCTTCTCCTCGAAGGCAGCATTGAGGCGATCGGCAACGCCCTTGAGCACACGGTCAGCCTCGGCACGGTCATTGAACAGATCGACATTGAAGCCACCGGCCAGTGCGATCTGCTCGACGATGAACGGGTCGCCCAGCTTGCGGCCAAGGCTCTCGATGGTTGAGGCGGCCTGACGGGCACGCTCGGCGAGTGCAACCAGGTCATTACCGGCAATCTGGGTACCATCGGATTGAGTGATCGCCGCCGCATCGGTGCCAAACTCGATCAGGTAGTTGTTCAGCTCGCGCTCATCCTTCAGGTAGCGCGCCGACTTGCCCCGGCTGAGTTTGAACAGTGGTGGCTGGGCGATATAGAGATAACCGCGCTCGATCAGCTCCGGCATCTGACGGAAGAAGAAGGTCAGCAGTAGGGTCCGGATATGCGAGCCATCCACATCAGCATCGGTCATGATGATGATCTTGTGATAACGCAGCTTCTCGATGTTGAACTCGTCGGGGCCGATGCCGGTGCCAAGCGCGGTGATCAGCGTGCCGATCTCCTGACTGGACAGCATCTTGTCAAACCGTGCCCGCTCGACGTTCAGGATCTTGCCGCGCAGGGGCAGGATTGCCTGAAACCGCCGGTTACGGCCCTGTTTTGCCGAACCACCCGCACTGTCACCCTCAACGATGAACAGTTCGGCGCGGGTCGGGTCGCGCTCCTGACAATCGGCGAGCTTGCCAGGCAGTGACGCCATATCGAGCGCACCCTTGCGCCGGGTCAGCTCACGCGCCTTGCGTGCGGCTTCACGGGCAGCGGCAGCCTCGACAATCTTGGCCACGATCTTCTTGCCCTCGTTCGGGTGCTCCTCAAGCCATGTGGACAGCGCCTCACCAACGGCATTTTCCACGGCCGGACGGGCTTCGGATGAAACCAGCTTGTCCTTGGTCTGGGACGAGAAGCGCGGATCGGGCATCTTGACCGACAGCACACAAGTCAGGCCCTCGCGCATATCATCGCCGGTCGGCTGTACCTTTTCACGCTTGAGCAGGCCATTCTGCGCCGCATAGGCGTTGATCACACGGGTCAGCGCCCCACGGAAACCGGCCAGATGGGTACCACCATCACGCTGCGGGATATTGTTGGTGAAACACTGCATCATCTCGGCATAGCTGTCGGTCCACTGCATCGCCGCCTCGACAGTCAGGCCGTCTTTCTCGGCGGTAAACAGGACCGGTTCCGGGTGCAGTGCGGATTTCGAGCGGTTCAGATAGGTCACAAATGCCTGCAGGCCGCCATCATAATTCATATCGACGACGCGCGGCTCTTCCTCACGGTCATCGGTCAGCACCAGACGCACACCGGAGTTCAGGAACGCCAGCTCACGCAGGCGGTGTTCGAGGGTCTCGAACTTGAACTCGGTCATGGTGAAGGTTTCAGCCGAGGGGTGGAAGGTGATCTCGGTACCGGTCCGGGTCTTGCCATCCAGCTCCGGGGCCGCGCCGACTTCCACGAGTGGGGCATCGGGCTCACCATGGCTGAACCGCATCTTGTGCTCACGACCATCGATGAAGATACGCAGCTCGAGCCAGTCGGACAGGGCATTCACAACCGAAACACCAACGCCGTGCAGACCGCCGGATACCTTGTAGGAGTTCTGGTTGAACTTACCGCCCGCATGGAGCTTGGTCATGATGACCTCGGCGGCGGAAACACCCTCTTCCGGGTGAATGCCCACCGGAATGCCGCGACCATTATCGGTGATGGTGGCGGAACCGTCGCTGTTCAGGGTCACGGTGACCACATCACAATGCCCGGCCAGCGCCTCATCGATCGCGTTGTCCACGACCTCGTAGATCATGTGGTGCAGACCGGAACCGTCATCGGTATCGCCGATATACATCCCCGGGCGTTTGCGCACCGCTTCAAGACCGCGCAGGACGCTGATCGAGCTGGCGTCATAGGCATCGCCATTGGATGCTTCAGGAGACGCTTCTGGGGCTGCTTCAGGAACAGTGCCTTCCGGGCCGGAAACGGCACCCGATTCTTCTTTTTTAGGATCGCTCATAGGGCCAAAACAGTTACGGAGCGGGCATTTGCCCGAATATCTGCATTATAGCGGAAAACCGCCAATCAAGCATCTTTTTGCGCATTTCCGCCAGTAATCGTTATACGGGTGGCCGAACTGCCCAACGGGTTGAAAATATTGGCATCCGTTCCGGTCATCCAGACTTGTGCACCATGGGCTGCCAGCCGGTCGAATAATGCATGGCGGCGGGCCTCATCGAGATGAGCCGCGACCTCATCCAAAAGCAGGATCGGCGCATGTCCGGTTTCGGCCCGAACCAGCCGTCCATGGGCGAGCGTGATGGCAATCAACAGCGCCTTCTGCTCGCCGGTCGAGCACAGATGGGCAGGCATATTGCGCTCCCGGTGGCGGGCGACGAGGTCACTGCGGTGCGGACCGATCCCGGCACCGCCACTCTGGGCATCCTCCGACCGCGCGCGTTTCAGGGCATCGGCGAGCCGATCTTCAACATCGCCGGCGCTTGCCCCCTCGGCGAGCCAGCCCTCCGGCTGGCCATCAAGGGTGAGATCGGCGGCAGGAAACGGCGCCAGATCGGTGGCGGCAACGCGGTTCAGGCGCTCGATCAGCGCCAGTCGCCCGGCAGCAATGGCGCTAGCCGTCTCGGCCATCCCGGCCTCGAGCCCGCCCAGCCAGACCGGATCGGCCTGCCGCCCGGTCTCTGCCGCATCGCGCAGCAGCTTGGCGCGCTCACGCAACAGGCGCTCATAACGGGTGACCCGCCCGGCATGGCTGGCATCGAAGGCAAAGACGAGGCGATCCATGAACCGCCGTCGCTCCGATGCCCCCTCACGGAACAAACCGTCCATCGCCGGGGTCAGCCAGGCCATATGCAAATGGTTGGCGAGGGCCGTCTGGGCCGATACCGCCTCGCCATTGATCCGCACCATGCGCCGGTTGTTGCCGTCACCGGCGCTGTCCTGCCCGGTACCGAGCCGCACCTCGCCCAAGCGGCCAACCGCTTCGGCGGCAATGCCCCAGCCGCCCGGTTGCGGCCGGTTGACCCGTGGCAGATCCTGAATCCGTGCCCCGCGCAGCCCACGCCCGGCGGTCAACAGACTGACCGCTTCCAGCAGATTGGTCTTGCCGGCACCATTATCGCCGGTCAGCACAACAGCAAAAGCCGCCGGTGCCGGATCAAGTTCCAGCACCAGCCGCTCATAATTGCGATATTGGGTTAGCGTCAGCCGATGAATGGCGAGCAATGGATGCCGCCCGATCAGACCCGCATTGGCATGAGGACGTAGATCGCCTCAGTATCCGATGGATCACGGATCAGGGTCGGGGATGCGCCATCAGCCATCAGCAGCTGGCAGCCATCGCCTTCGATCTGGCCGGTGATATCGAGCAGGTACTTCGAGTTGAAGCCGATCTCCATATCATCACCGTCATAGGTGACCTCGACCTCTTCCGATGCACTGCCGTTTTCCGGTGAATTGGCCGACAGGGTCAGGGTGCTGCCACTGATGCTGAGCTTGACCGCACGGGATTTCTCGGTGGCGATGGTGGCCACACGATCAACCGCACTGCCGAGCGCCTTGGCATCAACCGCCAGCGTCTTGTCATTGCCGGAAGGAATGACCCGCTCATAATCCGGGAAGGTGCCGTCGATCAGCTTCGAGGTCAGGATAACCTCGCCGAAGCTGAAGCGGATTTTGGTGGCGGAAACGCCGATCTTGATGTCCTCATCGGCATCATCGACCAGACGGCGAATTTCGCCAACGGTCTTGCGCGGGATGATAACACCCGCCTGCCCATCGGCATCGGTAGAACCGAGACCGGCTGCACCATCGGGCAGGGTCATTTCAACCCGTGCGAGGCGGTGACCGTCCGTGGCAACCGCGCGCAGCACGTCAATGCCCTCGGCCTCGGCCTTGTGCAGGAAGATACCGTTCAGATAGTAGCGGGTTTCCTCGGTCGAAATGGCAAAACGGGTACGGTCGATCAACCCGCGCAGATCGCTGGCGGAGAGGTTAAACTCGGCCTTCATCTCGCCGGATGCCATGAACGGGAAGTCCTCGGTCGGCAGGCAGCCGAGACGGAAGGCCGAACGACCGGCACGGATCATGAGCAGGGAGCCGTCACCGGCAACCTCCAGCTCGACCTGCGCGCCATCGGGCAGCTTGCGGACGATATCGAACAAGGTATGGGCCGGGGCAGTGGTGGCACCCTCGCGCTCAACGGTTGCCGATACGGATTCAACCATTTCGAGGTCCATGTCGGTCGCCGTGAATGACAGCTTGCCATCATCGGCGCGCATCAGGACATTGGACAGGATCGGAATGGTATTCCGCCGCTCAACAACGTTTTGCACATGGCCAAGAGCACGGAAAAGGACGGCACGTTCGATGGTCAGTTTCATGGGACCGGATGTCTCAGATCATTAAAATTCTAACACGGGGGCTCACACACCGATCGGCGCATGGAATTCGGTGACTTGCATGGCACCTTCCAGCACCTGCATCACGTCATATACGGGCATAGCGCCGACGGGGCTTCAGCGCAACTGTTCCCTCAGTTTTATTGGGCAAAAGCGTGGGATACATAGCCAAACCGGTCGGATGCCCGACATACTGACGTAACTTGCGGGGTTTGTCGGGCTGATGACCCCCTAACCAGTTGTGAAATCATGCCTAAACCGACCAACCGTTTTCGGCGCCAATTATACATCGCGCTTGAGAATACCCAGACAAACCGGCCACTGCAGATTGCCCTGCGCCTGCTCATCATGGGCATGATTGTGGTCAGTATCGGGTCGGTGATCCTCGAAACCGTGCCCGCTTTGGCCGCACGATTCGGCTATGTGTTTGTAACAATTGAGATCATCGCGGTCGCTTTTTTCACGGTCGAGTATGTGGCCAGGGTCTGGGTTTCGGTCGAGGAACGTGCGCCCGGAT
Source organism: Micavibrio sp. TMED2 (assembly GCA_002168225.1). NCBI lineage: Bacteria > Pseudomonadati > Bdellovibrionota > Bdellovibrionia > Bdellovibrionales > Pseudobdellovibrionaceae > Micavibrio > Micavibrio sp. TMED2. The sequence continues at coordinate 606,600 of NHBH01000001.1, read as the reverse complement.
ACCAGCACCCGCTCTGGGGACGGCTGCGTTACATGCTCACGCCGATGGCGCTTATCGACCTCGCCGCCTTCCTGCCCTCACTGATCACCGTATTCAGCGATGCCGGGGCCAGTTGGCTCGCCATGCGCCTGCTGCGGCTCGCCCGAATGCTCAAGATCATGCGCTATTCCCCGGCTCTGCGCACACTGGCAACCGCACTCTATACCGAACGGCGTGCCGGGCTGGCGGTGCTGTTGATCATGCTCATGGTTCTGGTCTCCCTCTCCACCGTCATGTGGATGATCGAGCGCAAGGCGCAACCGGAAGCCTTTGGCTCAATACCGGCCGCGATGTGGTGGGGCATGGCGACCCTGACCACCATCGGGTATGGCGATGTGGTACCCACCACACTGCTCGGCAAGGTGGTCGGCAGCATTGCAGGACTGACCGGAGTTGCCATGTTTGCCTTGCCCGCAGCCATTCTCGCCTCGGGCTTTATCAGGGAATTGAACCGGCAGGATTTCCGCGTCACCTTCGGCGTCGTCTCACAGGTGCCGCTGTTCGAGGATCTGGACCCGAACATCATCGCCGATGTGACCGACCGCCTGCACATGCGCCATATTCCACCGCGCTATGCCATCATCAGGCGGGATGAGGAGCCCCATGCGCTGTATTTTGTCGAGACCGGACAGGTCGAGATCATCGAGCCGCTGAAACCGGCCCGGTTCCTTGGTCCCGGACAGGTATTCGGCGCGATCGAACTGCAGAAGGATAGCCAGACACCGCAATTTACCGCCACCGCCCTGACCGATTGCCGATTGCTGGAACTGCCCGCCGATGACTTCATCGACCTGTTCCAGAACTATCATGAGCTGCGGCAGGCGGTCCTGCGGATCACCCGACAGGATCATGATTCCCTGTTGTTCGAAAAGGCGGAAGAGGCAGTGCGCGAGATTGAGGAGGCCGAACAGGCCCGGATTGCCGAACAGGAAAGAAAACTGTCGGAACACGAGGTGTCGGCATGAGCATTCAGTCACTCACCCCGGCCTTTCGCATCCTCTGCGTCTGCACTGGCAATATCTGTCGTTCCCCGACCGCCGAGGCCGTGCTGCGGCAACGTTTTGATGCCGCCGGGCTGGATGTGGCAATCGACAGTGCCGGCACCCATGGCTATCACATCGGCTCAGGCCCGGATCGGCGCAGCCAGCAGGCAGGCAAAAGCCGGGGCTATGATTTCACCGGCCAGCGCGCCCGACAGGTGGAAGCCGCAGACTTTGACCGCTTTGACCTGATACTGGCGATGGATCAGGGGCATTTTGACAGCCTGATCCGCCAGAAGCTCGATAACAGCCGGGCGGAAATTGCCTTGATGCTTTCCTTCCTGCCGCCGGATCATGATTTTGGCACGGGACTTGACGTGCCGGACCCCTATTATGGCAGTGAAGGCGGTTTCGAGCATGTGCTGGACCTGATAGAAGCTGCCGCCGACGGCCTTGTGCTGGACATCCGCAGCCGCCTGAACCCGAATTGATGTAAATCCATGGCACCGACGACAAAAAAGAAAAAGCCAGCCCAAAGACCCGGCACAGGACCGCACGCCGCCAGCACCGGCAAGCTAAAGGGCAAAGGCAAGGGCCCCGGAAAAGCGCCACCGCATGCCAAGACAGCGGGAAAAAGCGCCAAACCGGCGAAAAAACTGCCCGCCGCCAACCAACTGCGGATCGGTGTGCCGCTGCTGCTCGGCCTGTTCGGGCTGGCACTGGCTGCCTACGGCTTTGCCATTACCGATCAGGCATTGCAGGTTGCCGTGGCCAGAGGCCGGGATGCCGTGGCCGGGCCAGCCGGGACGCTGGCCGGGATCATGCTGGGCGCCGGTGTCGGGCTGATACTGGCCTGGTTGCTTGCCACCCGTATGAAAGCGATCACCGGTATCATTACCGCTGGCATCATTATTGGGGCAGCCAGCGCCGGCGGCTATGTCAGCGCACCGATCCTGATTGATCAGTTGGTCGACAATACCAGCCCGGCCCAGCGACAGGCGGCATTCCGTTCCCAGTTCTTGCATCAGAGCATCGCCGCCAGCGCGTTTCAGGCCAATGGCCTACCCAATAATCCGACGGACATGGAAACCCACGCCTTTGTTGCCGGGATCGGTGCCCTCGCCTCTGCCGATCCGGGGGTTTATGAGCGTATCGAGAGCAATCTGGACCAGCTGGCCACCGCCATTCTAGCCCGCAGCCTGAACGAGGCAGAGGCCTGGCGAAAATTTCAGGAAGCGGTTGCCGAAACCCAGCGTGATTATGAGCGCTACACCATTGCTGCAAATACCTATCGACAAACACTGGCCAATCTGAACCAGCGTTCGGACCAGCTCTGGAATGCCGTGATCCAGTCGGCCACCGCCCGCTGGAACAATTACCTGCAACGCCGCGAACAGGCGATACAGCAACTGAATGCCCGTATCCCCGACTTTCGCGACCTGCTCAATGTCTACTTTCCAGCACATCAGCGTGGGCGCGGCACCGCAGAAGCCGATCGCCGCTATGAGGAATACTCGACCGAGCTGTTCGGCAAATATGTCGATCCACAGATATGGTGCGGACGCAGTGGCTGTCCGGGTTCCGAGGAGTTCATTGCCAATACTGGTATCAATGTCCTCTCCGACGCCTTTCTCGAGCGTTTCGGCAATCTGCCGCTTAACCTGACGGAAGCCCAGTTCATCGCCCATCCAAGCGTACTGACCACCCTCCGGCAGGAAATCACCAAGGAAGGTGTCAATCTGCCGGAAAACTGGACCCTGAGTGCCGAGGGGCGGGATATTCTGCTGACCGCCGCGATCCGTGACCTGCCGGCCGAGGCGGAGAAACGTTACAATGCCTCGATCAATGAATGGTTCGGCGCCTCGCTCGCCCCGGACCTGACATATCCCGATTTCATCGCCCAGGAAGGCATCCAGAAACGCCTGCGCAACTCGCTACGGCTACCCAGCGAACTCCGGATCGATCCCGCCATCGATGAAGCAACTTTCGCCACCGATTATTATCCGCGTATCGAGCGGCGCCCGGTTGATGCGCTGGCTGGGGACATGCAGGCGCCGCTGGAGGATTTCGAGAATGGCGGTCGCCTCGCCGATGGTGCCAAGACGTCCCTGAAACTGCTCTTTGCCCTGCCGCTGATCATGTTCGCCGCCGGATTTGCCGGATTGTCGGGCACAATTATCGGCAGTTTTCTGTTCCTGCTGTCCCTTTGGCATATGGTCGCCAAACTCTTGAAGCTAGGTGCACCGACCGTACTCAGGATCAACAAGGTTTTCCGCCTGTCCTCCGGCATCCTGCTGGTGCTGGCCCTCGCCTCACCGGTGGTGCTCGGCAAGGGGGTGGCCCGCTACCCGGGTTATGGTCCGGTTCTGCAACCGGCGGTCATGACCAATCCGGTCATCGGCATTCCGTCCGATTGGGCCATGCGCACGGTTATCGATATGCAGGAGACCGGTGCCACGCTCCGCCACCTGGCATTCAATCAGAATGATTTCGGGCTGAAGCCGGTCATTGCCGAGCATGAAGACGGGTTCGGCTTTGTCTTTGACAGCGATGCCAATGACCCGAACCTGCTCAATGAGGAGCCCAAGGGTCCGAGCGGTATTACCGGCCTCAAGGACCGGATCGACAATATGATCGATCGCGCCACAAACAGAAATGACGCGAACTGATCTGACCAGTTCGCGTCATTTCTGAAAAGCAGTGTCTCTCTGCGGCTCGCCGTATCAACCAGCCAGCATCCGCTTCAGCAGTTCCACATCTTCCGCGAAGGCGCTGTCGGTCGAGCAAATTTCCTCGATCTTGCGCACGGCATGCATGACCGTGGTGTGATCGCGACCACCAAACTTGCGGCCGATTTCCGGCAGGGAACGGGAGGTCAGCTGTTTCGCCAGATACATGGCGACCTGACGCGGGCGGGCAACCGCACGGGCCCGGCGGGCGGAGTGCATGTCGGCAACCCGGATATTGTAATGCTCGGCCACCCGGCGCTGAATTTCATCGATGGTGACCCGGCGATCGGAGGCGCGGAGCAGATCCTGCAGCACGTCCTGCACGGTATCGAGGGTGATGTCGCGACCGACCAGATCGGCATGAGCAACGAGGCGGTTCAACGCGCCCTCAAGCTCGCGGACATTCGAGGTGATCTTGTGCGCGAGGAACTCGGTAACCTTCTGCGGCACGTTGACTTTCAGTTGGTCAGCCTTCGCCTGCAGGATGCCGAGGCGCAGCTCATAGCTGGTCGGGTGAATATCGGCCACCAGACCCCAGCCGAGGCGGGAACGAAGACGCTCTTCCAGACCTTCGAGGCTGGACGGGCTCTTGTCGGCGGAAATGATGATCTGGCGGTTCTGGTCAACCAGCGCATTGAAAGTATGGAAGAACTCTTCCTGGGTGCTCTCCTTGCCGCTGATGAACTGCACATCATCGATCATCAGGACATCGACGCTGCGGAACTGCTCCTTGAACGCCATGGTGTCCTTGAAGCGGAGCGCGCGGATAAACTGGTACATGAACTTCTCGGCGCTGAGATACAGCACCTTGCGTTCCGGGGTCTTCTGATGGATTGCCCAGCCGATGGCGTGCATCAGGTGGGTTTTACCGAGGCCGACACCGCCATAGAGGAACAGCGGGTTGAACGGCACATTATCGCTTTCGGCCACCCGGCGGGCAGCGGCATGGGCCAGTTCGTTCGGCTTGCCGACAACAAAATTGTCGAAGGTGAAGCGTGGATCGAGCTGGGACAGCAAAGCCTCTTCGCTGTCATTCAGTGAGCCGCCGTTGAAATTGCCGGCATCGCCGGGCTGGCGAATGGTGCCATGGAACTTGACCGGACGGGTGCGCTCAACCGGATCGGATGGTTTGAGCAGTTCCGGTGGTGGTGGTGGCGCCTCGCTGACCGCCTTGGCGAGATTGGCCGCCGCATTCGGTGAGATGATGATCTCAACCCGCAGAACCGACCCGTCCTCAGCCGCCCAAAGCTGACGGATACGATCGACATAATGACGGTTGACCCAGTCGCGCATAAAGCGGGTCGGGACGGCAAGCAGCACTTCGCCGTCAACCTGACCGGTCGGCACCAGCGGCTTCAGCCAGTTTTTATAGGCATTATCGCCAACTTCCACGCGCAGGCGTTCTTGAACCGCATTCCACTGGTGATACAGGCGATGCAGGATCGGATTGATGGTTTGCTGGGCAGCGGCAGCGGCAGCGGCTGTCTCGGTAGTCGGGTCGTTGCTGATGGGGGTGGTGGAGATGGGGGCGTTTTGGGCGGCGATCATGTTGAGACCATTCTTCGGTAATTCGTGCGGGGGAGCGGCACATATATGGACATTGCCGGATGGCGACTTCCGGGCTGTCCTGTGCCGGTTCATAGTGATCAGTGCTGCAATCGGCCTGGCCAGAACATTCGGGAACAGAAAATCCGGCTGTCCAATACCTGTTCCTGCATGGGATGGAACGGCGGATCATGCCAATTTCGGTGCCTTATACGGCATCTGTCTGAATGTATCTGCCGGCCCTGAAAAACAGACTGAGCAGTGTGGACGGGGAAAGTGACCGATTGGGCGGTCCCGATCATCGTCCGGCGATCAAAAGCGGATCGCTAAAATCCCTTGGAGACAGGTTTTCGTCTGATGACGAGGCCTGACCGACCGTAAACGCTAGATGTGACTGACAACGCGATATTGAACTCGATCGATTGATTATAGTGCCCCATCAATCTTTCCTTTCTTCCCCAGTGGTTTATGTCACGAGCACCGTAGCTGCAAGTAATAGGCACAGCAATAGCGCTACTTTAAAAGCAGTATCAAATAAGCAATCCAGAGAAAGCGATCAAAGCTTTATAATTTTCGACTTCTTAGCTGATCTATACTTTCCGGCTACTTTTCAAATTGTGGGATGATTGGCCCCGCCTTCCCGCCGGGCCAAGTATGTCGCGTCGGACACGCCGTTCGTCGACAGCTATGAGTAAAGCGCCTTGTCGGGAAAAAGGCAATGGGATCGAAACCGGAACATGGAAAAAAGTAATAATTGTTCAAAGATTTTTGAAAATAATTTTTAAATAAAAAACAGCGCTCTGCGAGTGCAGAGCGCTGTTTTTACTTATCTATACTTGATACCTTAAGAGTACCGACGGGCGGCCCCAGGGTCAAGCCATTTTCTTGATAGATTTTGAAAGCCGGGAAATTTTCCGGGCTACCGTATTTTTGTGCAGGACACCCTTGGTGACACCGGACTGAAGCTGTGGCTGGGCGGCTTTAAGGGCTGCCAGCGCCTCTTCCTGATTACCACCGGCAATAGCCAGTTCCACACGCTTGATGAAGGTGCGGATGCGGCTGACCCGGTCACGGCGCACAGCGGTGCGGCGGGCGGTCTGACGAATGCGTTTCTTGGCAGACTTGTGGTTTGCCATGTTTACTCTCCAAATTTTCAAATGCCGCGGGCTACTGCCCGTTGATCCAGATCGCCTGTAGCCTTCCCGGCACTCTCTCTGGACCTCAGCGTAACACTGGCCGCATCGCGGCCCCGAATTCACTAGAGCCGGGGTTATATGCAAGCTGGAACCCAGCGTCAAGTGACGAAAAGCGTGGATAACGTGGATACTGTCATTATCCGGTTTTGCGTCAAACGGTTGCCCCCGAAATCATTTGGTCGTTTTATCACCGATGTTTGAAATTCGGTTGTCTTTTTTCGACAAAAGCCGCCATTCCCTCTTTCTGATCCTCTGTCGCAAACAGGGAATGGAACAGACGGCGTTCAAACATGACGCCCTGACGCAGCGTGGTCTCGAAAGCGGCATCCACCGCCTCCTTGCACATCATGACCGATGGGCGGGACAGCTTGGCGATCTTGTGCGCCACGGCCATAACCTCATCCATCAGCTTTTCAGCCGGAACGATACGGCTGACAAGCCCGGCACGCTCGGCTTCCTCGGCATCGATCATACGACCGGTCAGGCACATTTCCATAGCCTTGGCCTTGCCAACCGCACGGGCCAGACGCTGGGTACCACCGGAACCGGGAATAACCCCGATATTGATTTCCGGCTGACCGAATTTGGCGTTCTCGCTGGCGATAATGAAATCGGCCATCATCGCAAGCTCACAACCGCCACCGAGGGCATAGCCACCAACAGCAGCGATCACCGGCTTGCGCACCTGCAGGATGGTCTCCCATTCGGAGGTGATGAAATCGCTGCCATAGACATCGATGAAATCGCGCTCGGCCATTTCCTTGATATCTGCACCGGCAGCAAACGCCTTTTCGTTACCGGCCAAGACAATCACGCCGATGGTATCATCCTGATCGAACTCCAGCGCCGCCTTGCCCAGCTCGCGCATCAAACCGGTGGAGAGCGCATTCAGCGCCTTTGGCCGGTTGAGGGTGATGACCCCGACACCATGATCGGTGCTGGTCAGGATGTTTTCGTAGGCCATGGAGATTTCCTTGAGGTTCTGTCGGATTTGAGATTTCGGGTCAGGTCGACTCAGCGGTCGGACGGCGCCGGGTTCAGGCGGAATATCAGCGTGGTGTCGCCATTGGCGTCAAGCTGCTCGATCTGCAGCGCTTCATCCTCACGGGCGTACTGGGCCTTGCCGATGGCAGCCGGGCCGACCGGTGCCCAGCCGAGCGAGCGCAGGGTCTGATCATAAAACCGCATAGCGCTCAGGTGATCCACAGGGCCAACGATGGTCGCCTCCAGAATCCGGCCACCGGGCTTGTCGAAGATCAGGCTGCCGTCATCGGTCTGAGCCATCCCGGCCATCACCGGCACCGCATCAAACCCGTCGATATAGTCAAAGGCCCGACCGGTAACCGGAAAGGCCAGAACCAGCGCCAGGACGAGAAGGGCGGCGGTCGACAGAGCGGTATGCTGCGTGGAAAATTTCATGGCCTCTGCTTAGCGCGACTGGAGCGGCAATTCAATGACATACATAATCGCCCGATAACCGAAGGCAAGGATCAGCGCTGGCACCGGCCGCAATAGAAGGTCGAGCGGTTGGATTGCACCATGCGCATAATCATCGGCGGATTGTCGGGATCATCGACAGAACAGCGCGGACAGGGATGCCCCTCGCGGTCATAAACCGAAAACTGCTTCTGGAAATAACCGAGCTCGCCGCTGGCCTGCACATAATCCCGCAAGGTTGAGCCACCGGCCCTGATCGCATCCTCCAGCACCGAGCGGATGGCTGGAACGAGGCGCTCGGCCCGCTTGCCCGCAACCGTATGGGCGAGGCGTGTCGGGCTGATGCCAGCCAGATACAGCGCCTCACAGACATAGATATTGCCGAGACCGGCCACCACCTTCTGATCGAGCAACACGGTCTTGATCGGTGACTTGCGTCCTTTGAGTGCGGCGGACAGGGCAGCGGCATCAAAGGCCGGGTCAAACGGCTCCGGCCCCATCGCGACAATCAGCGGATGCGCGGCCATGGCGGCGGCGGATGGCTCCATCAACAGGGCACCGAACCGGCGCGGATCGCTGAAAATCACCCGATGCCCGTCGGTGAAGTCGAAAATCACATGGTCATGCTTGGCTGGCGGCGCATTGTTGTGACCCGGCTTCAGGATCACCATGCGCCCGGACATGCCGAGATGCAGCAGCATCACCTGCCCGTCATCGAGGCTGACCAGCAGATATTTGCCACGCCGGGTAATCTCGGCCCAGCGCCGACCGGCGAGCCGTGCGGGCAGATCCGCAGGCATCGGCCAACGCAGATCCGGGCGGCGCTGATCCACCGTCTCAATAACAGCCCCCAGCACGGCATTGGCCAATCCGCGACCAACGGTTTCAACCTCGGGAAGTTCGGGCATGGGTTACTCTCGCCTATATTGTCGCATAAGCGCTATCAGTGACGGCAAAGCCGCTGACCCGGCACCATATTCATGCTATCGGAAGCCGAACAGCATTTTCCGCGACCGACCTATCCATCATCCGGGCACCAGAGCATGAGCGAGAACAGCAGGCCAAATCACGATACCGATGTTGAAGCTGGCACTGGCACTGGCACTGACGCCACCGCCGATTTCGGCTTCCGCACGGTCAGCGCCCGGGACAAGACCAGAATGGTCGGCGATGTTTTTGCCAGCGTGGCGAGCAATTACGACATTATGAATGATGTCATGTCCGCCGGTGTCCACCGCATCTGGAAAGCCCGCTTCGTCGCCCAGCTTGGACTGCGGCCCGGCATGTCGGTGCTCGATCTGGCGGGTGGCACCGGCGATATCGGCTTTGCCATCGCAGGCAAGCTGGAACGGCAGATCAAACGGCAAAGCCTCGACATCGAGCAACCACCGGTCAATATCTGCGACATCAATCCGGCCATGCTGGCGGTTGGCCGCGACCGGGCGCTGGATCGCGGGATTGTCGATCAAGTCACCTGGTCCTGTGGCAATGCCGAGCAACTGCCGTTCGATGACCGCAGCTTCGACCGGGTGACCATTTCCTTCGGCCTGCGCAACGTCACCGACATCGACGCTGCTCTGCGTGAGGCACGCCGGGTACTGAAACCGGGCGGCAAGTTCTATTGCCTCGAGTTCAGCCGCGTCCATGCGCCGATACTGAACCGCCTCTATGATCTCTATTCCTTCACCCTGATCCCGCGCTTCGGCGAACTGGTCGCCGGTGACCGGGACAGCTATCAGTATCTGGTGGAGAGCATCCGCAAGTTCCCTGAGCAGAAAGCCCTCGTTCAGCGGATGCGCGATGCCGGGCTCCATCGTCCAACCTATGAGAATCTGTCTGCCGGTATCGCCGCCATTCACAGCGGCTGGCGGCTGTAGTCAGCCAAACCAGAATTCAGGCAATAAAAAAGGCGATCTGACTGATCGCCTTAATTCAATGTTATATCGCCGAGACCTACATACCCGGACGGTGCGGTTCGAATGCCTTGGTGCCGGTGAGCGCATCGGTCAGAGCATTGAGCCCCTTGCGCGCCAGCCGAAAAGCATTCACGTCGACAAGGTCGAGCGGCGCATTGATTTCTGCGCCCTTTTCCGGGGAACCGCCACTGACGCTGTTCACGTCGCCAGCCAGTCCCATCATGGTTGGTGATAAGCCCATTTCTCTCGCCCCAAATTGGTTCGATCACGTTTATCTAAAATCCAATATATATAAGTGAATGGAAACCGGCCAGCAGAAATGGCGGAAATACCGGGATAATCGCCGGATATACCGTTTTCCGCTTCCCGTGCGCGGGACAAAGACCTATCTGTTAGGCATCATGTCTTGATCGGCATATACCAGTCAGGTGCCCTATGAGCGATATGAACGCGCAGACAATCGACAGCACCGCCCTCGGCGGGTTCCGCATCCTGCTGATCATCTCCGGCGGCATTGCGGCCTATAAATCCCTCGATCTGATCCGCCGACTGCGCGAACGCGGGGCCGAGCTGCGTTGCGTCCTGACCGCTGGCGGGGCCGAATTCATCACCCCGCTTTCCGTTGCCTCACTGTCGGAATCCCCGGTCTATACCGATCTCTGGTCCCTGAAGGATGAGAGCGAGATGGGCCATATCCGCCTGTCGCGCGAATGCGACCTGATCATCATCGCCCCGGCGAGTGCGAATATTCTGGCCCAGATGGCCAATGGGCTGGCCAGCGATCTTGCCACCACCACCCTGCTGGCCGCCGACAAGCCGATCCTGATCGCCCCGGCCATGAACCAGATGATGTGGGGCCATGCGGCGACCCAGGCGAATATCGCCACCCTGCGCCAGCGCGGCGTGCACCAGATTGGCCCCGGCAGTGGCGAGATGGCCTGCGGCGAGACCGGCTCCGGTCGCATGGCCGAACCGCTCGAGATCGTGGCAGCCGCCACCGACCTGCTGCGTGGCAACGGTCCCCTGCGCGGCAAACGGGCGATTGTCACCAGCGGCCCGACCGTTGAGCCGCTCGATCCGGTCCGGTTTATCTCCAACCGATCATCCGGCAAACAGGGACAGGCGATTGCCGCCTCACTGGCGCGTGCCGGTGCCGAAACCATCATGATTTCAGGTCCGACCGGTTTGGCACCGCCGCCGGGGGTGAAAACCATTTTCGTCGAAACCGCGCAGGAAATGCTCGATGCCTGTGTCAATATGCTGCCAGCCGATATCGCGGTCTGTGCCGCCGCGGTTTCCGACTGGCGCGCCGCCGATATGGCCGGGCAGAAGCTGAAGAAGACCGGTGATGGCCCGCCGAGCATCGCGCTGGCAGAGAATCCGGACATTCTGGCGAGCCTCAGCACCCGTAACGACAGTCGCCCGGCGCTGGTGGTCGGCTTTGCCGCCGAAACCGAGAATATTATCGAGCACGCCCGCGCCAAGATCGCGAAAAAGGGCTGTGACTGGCTGCTGGCCAATGATGTGGGCGGCGATACCGGAACTTTCGGCGGCGACAACAACCGTATTCGCTTCCTGACCCGCGATGGCCGGACCGAAGATTGGCCGGATATGCGCAAAACCGATGTTGCCAATGAGCTGGTCAATCGTATAGCCCAGCACTTTGCACAATCTGCCTGATCCGGTTATCAAAGCCGACACGCCCAATCCCGTTACCCGGAGCCTTCTGCCTATGTCGATCAACTGGCCAACCCAGCCACAGCACATCCATATCCGCCGTCTGGATCACGCCCGTGATCTCGACCTGCCCGCCTATGCCAGCATCGGTGCCGCCGGTATGGATCTGGTCGCAGCGATTGCAGAGAATGTCGTACTGGCACCCGGTCAGCGCGCGCTGATCCCCACCGGCATCTCCCTCGCCCTGCCGGTCGGTTATGAGGCGCAGGTTCGCCCGCGCTCCGGCCTTGCACTGCGCAACGGTATCACCACCCTCAACACCCCCGGCACCATCGACAGCGATTATCGCGGCGAGGTCGGGGTGATCCTGATCAACCATGGCGATGAGGACTTCGTGGTCGAGCGCGGTATGCGCATCGCCCAGATGGTCGTCGCGATCTATACCGCGGTCACATGGGTTGAAGTCAATGAACTGCCCACGACCGAACGCGGTGCCGGTGGTTTCGGCTCAACCGGGGTCCAGCATCCAACCGAATGGCCGCGCGAGAAAGCATCGGACAAGTGAGCGATCAGCCGGATATCCATGATCCGGCGGTGCGCTATGCCCGGCATCTGGTGCTGCCGGAAATCGGCGGACAGGGCCAACAGAAGCTGGCCGCAGCCAGCGTTGCGATTGTCGGTATGGGCGGCCTCGGCAACCCGGCAGCGCAGTATCTTGCCGCCGCCGGGATCGGCAGCCTGACCCTGATCGATGGTGACCGGGTCACACCGAGCAATTTGCAGCGGCAAATCCTGTTCACCGAAACCGATATCGGCCAGAGCAAGGTGGCGATCGCCCGCGCACGCCTCAACAGCCTTAACAGCCAATGCACAATCAACGTGGTTGACGAAGCTCTCACAGCAAAGAACGCAACCGCGCTGCTCACTGGGCACAACGTCATTATTGATGCCACTGATCTTGTAACCACACGCTATGTCATCAATGACGCCTGCCGCAATCTGCGTATCCCGTGGGTGATGGGAGCGGTCATCCGGTTCGAGGGGCAGGTTGCCGTGTTTGATCCGCGTGAGGCCGATGCCCCGGATTACCGCAGCCTCTTTCCCGACCTGCCGCCCGCCGATGCCCTGCCCGCCTGTGCCGAGGCAGGCGTTCTTGGCGCGGTCGCGGGCATTATCGGCTCATGGCAGGCAATGGAAGCCATCAAGCTGATAACCGGTGCTGGCAGCATCACCATCGGTCGCACCATGAATCTCGACGGCCTCTATGGCGAGATGTTCAGCACCAGCCTGTGACTGACGCCGATTACTCAGTAGCGGTTATTCGGCAGCAATCTGATATTCGGGCGGATTCTGCGGATCGTAATCGTTCGGGTAGAACTGTGCGGTTATCGACATCTCGATTGCCCGCAATTCCTGCTCGGTCTTGTCGAGCAGACTTTCACGCGCCTCGATGAACCGGGCACTCTTCAACACCCGTGCGGCATTGAGCCGGGTCAGCGCCTGCATGAACGGTGATGCTTCCGCCACCGCCTTGTCGAATTTTATCGGTGAGAGGCGGGCGAGCTCCACACCCTCCTTGTCGATGGCAATCAGATTGCCCTGATAGGGCAGCCCGAGGATATGCTCGACATCGCCATAGAGGCTGCCAGCAGATTTGAAAAATGTCGCCTGCTGCTCTTTACCGGTCTTCAGTACCGCGTCGCCACGCAGAATGAGCCAGATGGCATCCACCCTGTTTCCCGCCTGGCAAATCACCTGCCCTCTTGTATAAAATCGGCGATCAATAATCGTAGGCGCCAATGTCCTGAGATAATCCATGCACCACCTCCCCAATGATACAACCATAGGTTGATTATACCACATGGGCTGAAGCGCAACAAAACGGACAGGCTTTGTTAACTATAAATATTACGTTCGTATGCGATTGAAATCATTCAACCTTACCGCTGTCATCAAGGGCATAACCCGCTGAGCGGACAGTGCGGATGATGTCGGCTTCACCGCCATCATTGAGGGATTTGCGCAGGCGACGGATATGCACATCGACCGTGCGCGGTTCCACATAAACATCCTGGCCCCAGACCATGTCGAGCAGTTGCTCACGGCTGAATACCCGGCCCGGATAGCTCATGAAATGACGCAACAGCTTGAATTCGGTCGGGCCGAGATGGACGTCGCGCTCCCCGCGCTTCACCTTGAAGGCGGCGAGGTCCATGACAATGTCGCTGAAGGTCAGGCTCTCATCCGCCGTTGCCGGGCTGGCGCGGCGCATGACGGCGCGCATCCGCGCGATCAGTTCAGCAACCGAGAACGGCTTGGCGATATAGTCATCGGCACCGGCATTCAGCCCGCGCACCTTGTCCGCTTCCTCGCCACGGGCGGTCAGCATGATGATCGGCACGTCACGGGTGCGCGGATTGCGGCGCATCTGGCGGCATACCTCGATACCCGAGGTATGGGGCAGCATCCAGTCGAGCAGCACGATATTGGGCGTCGTCTCCTTGATGGTGACCAGGGCTTCCTCGCCATCGGTCGCCACCAGCGTACGGAATCCCTCTTTCTCGATATTGTACTGCAGCAGCGTGACGATATCGGCTTCGTCCTCAACGATCAGCACAATAGGCTTTAGCGTATCACTCATATCTCGGGCCCCTACCCTTTGGAAATCGCCAGTCTAGTCATTTGCCCCGGCCGGTTTGTCCCTATCGGCAGGGCGGATCAGTTGATCACTCGTATCATCACCGGTCGGACGGACCTTGTTGAAAGGCTCGCCGGTGACGATCAGATGCACCATCTCGGCAATATTGGTTGCATGATCACCAATACGCTCGACGTTTTTCGCAATGAACAGAATATGGATGTAACCTGTGATATTCCGGGGGTCTTCCATCATATAGGTCAGGACCTCACGGTGCAGGCTGGTATAGAGGTCGTCGAGGTCCTCATCCCGGTGCCATGCCTCGATCGCACCGGCCAGATCATTGCGGCTATAGGCGGTGACCACGCTGCTCAACAGGTCCCGGACCAGCCGCCCCATGCGTGATACCGCACCGATCTGCGGCAGGTCGGAAAACTCCGCCAACGGGCGCACCCGTTTGGCAATATTGGCGGCATAATCGCCGATCCGCTCGAGATCACCGGCGATCCGCATCGCCCCCAGTATCTGGTTCAGATCCGCCTGATCCGGGCGCTGGTCGATCAGCAGCTGCTGGGCCTCGCGGTTGATCCGGGTCTGCAGGTCATCAAGCACGGAATCATTACCGGCGACCGCGATTGCCTTGGCCGCATTGCGCCTGACTGCCGCTGTGATGGACTGTTCGAGCTGGCTTTCGGCATAGCCGGCCATACGGATCACCAGTGGTGCCAGCACCTCTGCCGGCTCCCGGCGCGCACTCTTGCCCCCGACCTTCGGCAGGATGGAGTTGCGCAGTTTTGGTCTGGTGGTTCGTGACTTGGCCATGATTGCCATGATTAGCACCGGCCGCGCGGCAAGACTACCATTGAAATACCAGTCAGCAGCGGCACTTAGCCGTAATCACCCGTGATATAGCCGCGTGTACGCTCATCCTGCGGGTTGTTGAACAGCTCCCCGGTTGGCTTCAGTTCTGCCATGGTGCCAAGGTGGAAAAAGGCGGTGCGCTGGGACACCCGCTGTGCCTGCTGCATGTTGTGGGTGACAATCACGATGGTGAAGTTCGAGCGCAACTCGTGGATCAGCTCCTCGATCTTGGCGGTCGCGATCGGATCGAGCGCCGAGCATGGCTCATCCATCAGGATCACCTGTGGGCTGACCGCAATGGTACGGGCGATGCAGAGGCGCTGTTGCTGGCCGCCGGACAGGCCGGTGCCGGGCTGGTGCAGCCGGTCCTTGACCTCGTTCCACAGACCGGCACGGGTCAGGCTGCTTTCCACTACCTGATCGAGATCGGCCTTGCTATCCGTCAGGCCGTGGATGCGCGGGCCATAGGCGATATTGTCATAGATCGATTTCGGGAACGGGTTCGGTTTCTGGAATACCATGCCGACCCGGGCGCGCAGCTCGACCACATCGAGGTCGGGGCTGTGAATGTCATTGCCATCGAGCAGGATGCGACCGGAAACCCGGGCACCGATGATCGTGTCATTCATCCGGTTCAGACAGCGCAGGAAGGTAGATTTGCCGCAACCGGACGGGCCGATCAGCGCCAGCACCTCACGCTCATTTACATCGAGGTCAACGCCCTTGAGCGCATGGGCCTCGCCATAATGCACCTGCACATTGCGGCAGCTTATCTTGGTAGTGGCATGCTCATGTTCAGGTTCAGACATTTCCGACCGCTCTATAAAAGCAAGGTTGCTCATGATCCGTAATCCTTTTCTACCAGCGGCGTTCGAGTTTGCGACGCAGCCAGACGGCAAGTGCATTCATGGTGATCAGGAACGCCAGCAGCACCATGATCGCGGCTGATGTACGCTCAGTGAAGGCCCGTTCCGGGCTGTCGGCCCAGAGGTAAATCTGAACCGGCAGGGCGGTTGCCGGATCGGTCATGCCGGTCGGCACATCGGCGATGAATGCCACCATGCCGATCATGAGCAGCGGTGCGGTTTCGCCAAGCGCCTGCGCCATGCCGATAATGGTGCCGGTCAGCATGCCAGGCAGTGCCAGAGGCAACACATGGTGCCAGACCACCTGATGCTTGGATGCGCCGAGGCCGAGGGCGGCTTCCCGGATCGAGGGCGGCACCGCTTTCAGTGCGGCACGGGCGGCGATAATGATGGTCGGCAGGGTCATCAGCGCCAGCACCATGCCGCCAACCAGCGGCGCGGACCGGGGCAGACCGAAGGTATTGAGGAACACCGCAAGTCCGAGCAGGCCAAAAATGATCGAGGGCACCGCCGCGAGATTGTTGATGTTCACCTCGATCATATCGGTCCATTTGTTCTTGGGTGCGAATTCCTCGAGATAGACCGCCGCACCGACGCCGAGCGGGAAGCTGATGGAAAAACAGACCAGCAGGGCAAACAGTGAACCCATGGCCGCGCCGAGAATACCGGCGACCTCGGGATCGCGGCTGTCGGCATTGGTGAACAACCGGGTATTGAAGGTGAGGCCGATCTGGCTATTGCTCTCCAGCGCCCGCACCCAGCCAATTTCCCGGTCACTGACCCGCCGCATGTTTTCCGGCAGATCAGCGTCGATCTTGCCCTTCATAAGCTGGTCAATGTCATCAGAGGCAGGCAGGCTGACCGAGCGCACGGTGCCGATCCAGTCAGGATTGTCTGCCACCTGCTGGGCCAGTTCAAACTGTGCGGCATTGCTGACAATGCCGGTCAGGGCGCGGCGATCCCGGCGACCGCTGACATCGGGGAACTGCTGTTGCAGGGCATCCCGGATGATCGCTTGGTAATTGGCACGCAGCAGGGTTTGCGGGTCGCGTGTGCCCTGCGGATCAATCCGCTCCTCGCTCAAATTGAGGTCGAGCACAAGCTCCGTCTGGGCAAAGGCACTGTAGCCCCGGCTGACGATGCTGACCATCAGGGTCAGCAGCATGGCAACGGCGATGAAGATGGCAACCTGTCCGGCCAGCACCAGACGGCGCTCATACCCACGCCGGCGCGCAAGCCCCTTGGCAAAGGCCGGGGAACCCGGTCCGCGCGAGCCATTGGCAACACCGGCCACCTGACCCTGGGTACCGATCAGAATGCCATCGGCGGTATCTGTAATGCTTGCAGCCATTAGTCGTAACGCTCCCGGTAACGCTGGACGATCTTCAAGGCGATGACGTTGAGACAGAGGGTGACAACGAACAGCACCAGCCCGAGGGCAAAGACCGACAGGGTTTTTGCGCTGTCAAATTCCTGATCACCGACCAGCAGGGTGGTGATCTGCACCGTAACGGTGGTCACAGCCTCGAATGGATTGGCGGTGAGATTGGCGGCGAGGCCAGCGGCCATCACAACGATCATGGTCTCACCGATCGCCCGGCTGACCGCCAGCAGAATGGCACCGACGATCCCCGGCAGGGCGGCAGGCAGCACAACCTGCACCACAGTCTCGCCGCGGGTGGCACCAAGGCCGTACGCGCCATCGCGCAGGGATTGCGGCACGGCATTGATCACATCATCGGACAGGGAAGAGACGAACGGGATGATCATCACGCCCATGACCAGACCGGCAGCCAGAGCGGATTCCGAACTGACATCGAGACCAACCGCATCACCCCAGCCGCGAAACAGCGGCGCGACAGTCAGGGCAGCGAAAAAGCCGTAGACCACGGTCGGGATACCGGCGAGCACTTCCAGCACCGGCTTGGCACAGGCACGAGTCCGGCGGCTGGCAAATTCAGCCATATAGATGGCAGCGAACAAGCCGATCGGCACGGCGACCAGCATGGCAATCAGGCTGATCAGCAGGGTACCGGCAAACAGCGGCACAGCACCGAAGGCACCGGAAGAACCCACCTGATCGGCACGCAGAGCGGTTTGCGGGCTCCATTGCAGGCCGAACAGAAATTC
This sequence comes from Micavibrio sp. TMED2, assembly GCA_002168225.1. NCBI lineage: Bacteria > Pseudomonadati > Bdellovibrionota > Bdellovibrionia > Bdellovibrionales > Pseudobdellovibrionaceae > Micavibrio > Micavibrio sp. TMED2. The sequence goes on along the minus strand of NHBH01000001.1, from coordinate 588,586 downwards.
ATGCATCGGTACGCGGGCAAAGAAACGCAGCGCCTCAAACAGCAGAGACATAACGATGCCGAGCGTGGTCAGGATGGCAATGACCGAACAGGCAATCAGAAGACCGTCAACCACCTTTTCGACCCGTTCGCGGGCACGGAAACGGCTGACGAGCCGACCACGGGCAGCGCTCAATCCATAGGCGGAGAGTGCCAGCACCAGCGCGGTCATGGCCCAGCGGCCAATGGTCATCAGTTCGTTGTACTGGATCGCCGCTGCCGCAATCGCCGGTTCGGCGCTGTCCATATTGAAATCGCCGCTGGCCAGATTGTGGATTTCAGCCAGCGTGATATTGCGCTGGCTGACACTCAGATCGGTATAGGTCGGGCCGAGGGTATCGAGAACCAAATGGTCAACAATCGGCGACTGGCCGAGGGACCAGATTACGAGCAGAGCCAGCGCGGGCAGGATGGCCCAGAGCGCGACATAGCCGCCATGGTAAACCGGAAGAGAATGGAGCGTTGATTTATGCCCGTCGCTGACGACCAGCGCCCGGCTTATCCCGGCGCGGTAGGCAAAGCTGCCGATAATCAGCAGCACAAGGCACAGCATGGTCAGAGACATGAGGGGGCACTCAAACGCTGTTGTTCATAACGTGGAAACGGGCCGGGCGGGTACTGGACCCGCCCGGCTGTTTCAACTGTCTGCTCAGTTCATTGCGCGCAGGTTGGTGGCGTCGAGACGCTCCTGCTCACGCATATCCGCTGGCAGCGGGATCAGGCCGCGCTCGGCGAGGTAGCCGTCCGGACCCATCGCACGCTCCGAGGTAAACTCGGCGAGGTACTCTTCGATGCCAGGAATAACGCCGACATGGGCATTCTTGACGTAGAAGTAGAGTGAGCGGGAAACCGGATAGTTGCCGTCGGCAATGTTGTCAAAGGTCGGCTCTGACCCATCAACAATAGAGCCCTGCAGCACATCGGCGTTCTGGTCGAGGAAGCTGAAACCGAAGATGCCATAGGCATTGTGGTTGGCTTGCAGTTTCTGAACGATCAGGTTGTCATTCTCACCGGCCTCAACATAGGCACCATCCTCACGGACAGCAGCACAGGCATCACCATTGCCTTCATATTCAGGGAAGTTCTCACAAGCTTCTTCCATGACCAGCTCAACAAAGGCATCACGGGTGCCGGAGGTTGGTGGTGGACCGAGAACCTCGATTTCCTTGTTCGACAGGGATTTGTCGATGTCCGACCAGTGTTTGTATGGGTTAGGGACCAGCTTGCCGTTTTGTGGCACTTCTTTCGCCAGCGCGAGGAAGATCTGCTCACGGGTCAGTTCTGAGCGTGGCGCTTCGTTGGAATTGGCGAGAACGATACCGTCATAACCGATCTTGATCTCGGTGATTTTCTCGACACCATTGCTGGCGCAACGCTCGATCTCCGAGCTCTTGATCGCGCGGGAAGCGTTAGTGATATCGGGGTGCTGGGTGCCGACACCGGCACAGAACAGCTTCAGACCACCACCGGAACCGGTGCTCTCAACCTTCGGGGTCGGGTAGCTGGTTACGCGGCCGAAGTTTTCAGCCACAGCGGTTGAGAAAGGAAACACAGTTGATGAACCGACAATGCTGATCCGGTCACGGCTTTGTGCCTGAGCGGCATCAGCCAGAGCGAATGAACCGGCCACGGCGAGCGCGGCACTAAAGACAAGTAGCTTGTTCATTTGAAAAATCTCCAAATTTTTTTGTTATGTGTCAGCGTGTTAGTTGGGGCAAAGCATGACACACAACCGGAATGCATGAACGCCATATCGAGTGATGTAGGGGCCAATGTTGCGATTGCAACCAGTGACCATAAATCACGCGACCGGCCTTGATGCGCGGGCGGAACCTACTCGCTTAGGCATTACCAATTTATGTAAGTAATGTTTCCGTTTTATGACAGAATCGCGTTTTAAATTGTTAATACACTAATAGCGGTGATTAGTGCCTGATAACGCTGGCTTATGCCGTCCACAGGAAAAACTGCGAAAATTACAAACTGGTCAACTAGATTGATTTTTCAACCAGACCGCGCTGTTCTGCGGCTCAGGAACCGGCAACCGGTGCGGCACTCGCGGTATTCGATTTGCGTTGCTTGCCAGCAGCAACTGCTTTCTCCGTGGCAACCGGCAGGAATACTGTGAAGGTACTGCCCTCACCCACCTGACTATCGACCAGAAACCGGCCACGGTGGCGGTTGATGATGTGCTTGACGATGGCGAGGCCGAGGCCGGTGCCACCCGCTGCCCGGCTGCGCGCCGGATCGACCCGGTAAAAGCGTTCGGTCAGACGCGGCAGATGCTCGCGCGAAATACCGGGACCGCGATCAATCACCGAGACCTCGATCAGTTCGGCATCACTGCCGGTCATTTTCTGGGCGAGAGAGCTGGCGGCATCATGATGGGTCAGGCGGACGGTAATCTCGGTTTCGGGATAGGCATAGGTAATCGCATTATCGATCAGGTTCTGAAACACCTGGGTCAGCTGATCTGCATCACCGGAAACCGGGGGCAGGTCGAGATCACCGACCAGCCGGATTGTCATCTGCCGGTCCGCCGCGCGCAGTTCCGATCCCCTGACAATCCGCTCCAACACATCCGGAACGGCCACCCGTTCGGTCGGTGGGCGGTGCTCATCGGTCTCGATCCGGGACAGGGACAGCAGCTCCTCGACCAGCTTGGCCATCCGGCTGGCCTGATCCGCCATGATCCCGAGGAACCGGCCACGGGCATCGCCGTCATCCTGTGCCGGGCCCTGAAGGGTTTCGATAAACCCGAGCAGCGAGGCCAGCGGCGTGCGCAGCTCGTGACTGGCATTGGCAACAAAGTCTGCGCGCATCTGTTCCGAGCGGCGCACCGCGGTGATGTCGTGCAACGTCAACATGATTGACCCAAACGGATCACGCTGAGGCTGATAGCTGTCGAGCGGCTTGGGTGAGCTGCCGCCATAAAGGTTGGCCATGCCCTCGCGATCGGCGATTTCTGCATCAACCACGTGCCGCATCCGGTGACCGAACGGCGTCACCCTAGCCTCGAATATCTGGGGCACATTACCGGGGATGGAGAACTCGACCTTGCGCTGGCCGCCCTCCGCCATGGCGCCATCGATTGCCTGCAGCACTTCCGGGTTACGCAGGGCGACCGTAATGTCGCGCCCGATGGTCGGATGGCCGAACAGCGCAATCGCTGCGGCATTGCCCTGGGTGATGCGCCGCTCGGCATCAAGCAGCAGGACCGGGTCGGGAATGGCATCGAAGATCACGTCATTGGCAGCGATCCGGCGATAGAGACGGCGCAGCTGTGGCAGCCACGGGTTGCTCTCATCCGTTTCCAGCCGGGTTGGCGCTTCCGGATCGGCATCATCCTCGCTGCCCGGCGTGACCAGCCGGGTCAGGTGCACCGACAGGCGTTGCAGTTGGCGGCCATAGACCCAGAGCATCAGCATGACGCCGGGCACGACCGTACCGATAATCACCCCGGCAAGGGTCAGGCCGATTTCACCACGCACCACGAGCACGAGCAGGACCAGCATCAATGGCGCCATCAAACCGGCAGCCATCAGGCCCTGCAGAATGGATAATGAGCTCGTACGCTTCTTCATCGGTCTCTCGGATACACCGCCCGGCAGCAATAGGCACCGCCTGATGGCTTGCTATAGACCCATCATGATTACCGCGTCAGATCAGCGGGTCAAATAACGGTTCTATGACAGTCGCCCGCCGGATGACGGGCAACCGCTGGCGCGTTCTTACTTGGCGTCAATCGACTGGAACGCCGCCAGTGCCGCCGCATTGACGATGTCAGGCACGGTTGCGCCCATCTGCACCACCTGCGCCGGCTTCTCCAGACCGAGCAGCAATGGCCCCAACAGGGTCGATGCGCTCATCTTCTGCAGCAGTTTGGCACTGATATTGGCGGTATGCAGCCCCGGCATGATCAGGATATTGGCCGGACCGGTCAGATTGCAGAACGGATAGAGCCGCTTCATCAGATCGTAGTCGAGCGCCACATCGGCGGACATTTCACCGTCGAACTCGAAATCCACTTCCCGCTCACCGAGGATCGCGACCGCATTGCGGATACGATCCGCGCGCTCATGCAACGGCTGGCCGAAATTGGAGAAGGACAGCAGCGCCACCCGTGGCTCATGGCCCAGATCGCGGGCTTTCTGTGCCGACTGGATGGCAATCTGTGCGAGGGTTTCGGCATCCGGAGTTTCATTGACCAGCGTATCGGCAATGAAGATGGTCCGGTTCCGCCGCACCATGACCGACAGGCCGAAGGTGGTCTGGCCCGGTACGGGGCTGACCGCACGTCGGATATCGTCAAGGCAGACCGCAAAGGCACGGGTCAGGCCGGTCACCATGGCATCGGCATCACCATTGGCGAGCATGGCCGCGGCAAAGGCGTTCCGGTTCTGGTTCACCATGCGCTGACAGTCGCGATACAGGGCACCGCGCCGCTGCTGACGACGATAGATGAATTGGGTGTAGCGGTCATTGTCGTGACTGAGTGCCGCATTGGCGATGGTCACCAGTTCGCCGTCCAGGGACACGCCCATGGCCTTCATCTTGTTGCGGACCCGGTCCTCACGACCGATCAGGATCGCCTTGCCATAACCGGCATGGGTGTAGTCGATGGCCGCGCGGATGGTCTGTTCCTCCTCGCCCTCGGCGAAGACGACCGTGCGCGGGTTGTCCTTGAGCTTGGCGAAGATGCGCTGGAGCGAACCTGCGGTCGGATCGAGGCGGTTTTTCAGCTCCTGACGATAGTGCCACATATTCTCGATCGGCTTGGCAGCCACGCCGCTGTCCATGGCGGCCTGTGCCACTGCCTCGGGGATCTTGACGATCAGGCGGTTGTCGAACGGTACGGGGATCAGGTAGTCGGGACCGAATTGCAGACGACGACCGCTATAGGCGGCACCAACCTCTTCCGGCACATCCTCACGGGCCAGATCGGCAATTGCCTTGGCAGCGGCGATTTTCATCTGATCGTTGATCTCGCGCGCCTGCACATCGAGAGCACCGCGGAAGATATAGGGGAAGCCCAGAACGTTGTTCACCTGGTTCGGGTAATCCGAGCGACCGGTAGCGATAATGGCATCGGCCCGCGCCTCACGCGCTTCCTCGGGCGTGATTTCCGGATCGGGATTGGCCAGCGCGAAGATGATCGGCTGTGGTGCCATGGCCTTGACCATGTCTTTGGTCAGCGCGCCCTTGACCGACACACCGACGAAAACATCGGCGCCCTCGACCGCCTCTTCCAGTGTCCGCAACTCGGTATCGACCGCATGAGCCGACTTCCACTGGTTCATCCCGGCTTCACGACCGGTATAGATCACACCCTTGGTGTCACAGAGGATGACCTTGTCATGGGGCATGCCCATAGCCTTGAACAACTCGACACAGGCGATTGCCGCCGCACCCGCGCCATTGATCACCATGCGGGTTTCCTTGATATCCCGACCGGTAATTTCCAGCGCATTGATCAGGCCGGCAGCGGCGATGATGGCGGTGCCGTGCTGGTCGTCATGGAACACCGGAATGTCCATGACCTCACGCAGGCGCTGCTCAATGATAAAGCAATCGGGTGCCTTGATATCCTCGAGATTGATGCCGCCCCAGCTCTTACCGAGAAAGCGCACGCAGTTGACAAATTCATCGGTATCCTCGGTATCGACCTCGATATCGATGCCGTCGATATCGGCGAAACGCTTGAACAGGACGGCCTTGCCCTCCATCACCGGCTTGGATGCCAGTGCGCCAAGATTGCCGAGGCCGAGCACAGCCGTACCGTTGGAGATAACGGCAACCATATTGCCCTTGGCCGTATATTTATAGGCATCGGACGGGTCTTCGGCGATCTTCAGGCAGGGCACTGCCACACCGGGGGAATAGGCCAGCGACAGATCGCGCGAGGTGGTCAGCGGTTTGGTCGCGTTAATCTCAAGCTTGCCCGGACGACCATGGGCGTGAAGATCGAGGGCTTCCTCATCCGTTACGCGGCTCGCTGGCTGTTGCTCACTCATATCCTGTTTCCTTCCCGGTGCCCCGCCCATGTCACTGGGCGTTGTGGCGTGATAACACTTTGATGCCTAACGTCGCATTTACCGGCGTTGCCTATCGAAAGCGACTGAAATTCACTATAGTTGTGCATGGAAGTGGGTGTGTAGCGCCGATGGGTTCCCGGGTAAAGATCGGATAGGAAAAGTCTGGTGAAAAGCCAACAGTATGATCTGTTCAACAGCATCCCCGTGGATGCGGTTTTCCATCTGCAGGACAGCCTGTTCAATCTGGTGTTCTGGCTTGCGATCTGGGCGCATTTCTCGGCCAAAGCTCCCAACAAGCTCCAGTTCCTCGGCCTTTATGTCATTGCCCTGCTCTGGGGTGCCCTACAGGCAACCTCGATACTCTGGGATATCGTGGATTTTTCCGGCGTGCTGACGGAAGCGAGCGCCGACATCTTCAACCGGCTGAATTTCCTCTGGGCACTCTATCTGTGCACCTATCTGGCCCTGCTCGGTCGCTATATGGTGGCACCGAAACATGCGCGGACCGTGTTCAGGGGCTTCATGATCCTGATCTGTTTCGTTTCCATCGGCACCTTCAGCCTGTTCCATTATGTCGTGATCGGCGGCGGGCTGTTCGAGGGGCGCTACGCCCGCGATGAAATGGTCATGTCCATGTTGCGCAACGATGCCCCGGAAGACCTGATCCTCAAGGTCTGCGATGACATGGAATTCTGGTGCGGCATATCCGAGAACCCCGAGAGTTTTGTCGGCGACACGCCGGAAGTACAGGATGCCATCGACAATCTGGTTTCATGGCAAATGTTCGAATTGCGCGATCAGCAACGGGTCACCAAACAGATACACCACTATCTCTCACCGGATAAGTTCCAGCTCGGCATCTATCAGACCGTATCGGGATACATTGATCGTCGGGGCGATACCTGGATATTTATCTTTGATAAAAAGCGGTTTGATGACATGACGCGCAAATATACGATATATGCGTCGCTGTTGATTTCCGCCGCGCATCTGGCCTGGCTGATCGGTGGCTTTTTGCTGATCAGCCTGCATGAAAGCGGTCGCATCCACAAATACGCCATGCGCTACAAGAATGCCGAGAAGCTGAAGGCACGCGAGGACGCAAAACAGGAACCCGGCCCGAGCCCCCCGGCAGACAATACCGTCACATAGATCACCAGACCAGATCCCGAAATCCGACAACACCAAGAAACAGAAAACCGCATATGGACCGAGCACGAAAAACTCGAAACTCCTTTATCTTCAGGCTTATGATTGTCGCCTGCATTCTGTTCGGCGTGTACAGGGTACTGGTTTATTTCTTCGGGACACCACCACCGGCGGATGAGGCCGCAATCGGCGATTTCGCCGATAAACGGATAGACCGTTTTTACCAGCAGGGTGATGGCACACCGCTACCCGGCACCGATTTGCCGCCGCCGCCCGAAACCGACCTGCGCTAGGCACACCAGCGACCGAACGCGCAAACGGGCCGACAATGCCGGCCCGTTTTATTTCACAGAGAGTAAAAACAGAGCTGCCCTAGCGCATACCCGCTGCGGTCTTGGCCTGACGGACCAGCTGGACAAATTCCGCACGCTGACCGAACTCATCCGTGCCCTTGGCACCATTCGCCATCTCGATCACCGCATCGTAATCATAATCGCTGCCGAGGAACCGACCGCCGCGCAGCAACTGCCCGAACCCGGCCACGGCGGCGACAAAGCGGCTGTCATCGGAGACCGCATCCGCTAACTGCACATCATCGGCAGTGATCGGACGGGTGATCAGCCGCGAGGTATCCTCATCCGGCAGCTTGTAGCGCATCTTGAGGAAAGCGATCTCGTTACTGGCCGTCGATGCGCTGTCACCTGCATCACCAGCAACCGGCTCGGCACTGGCAGCGGCTGATTCACCGGCATTGCCATAGCGCAGCGGATCGTAGCGATTACCGGCAACGGCATTGACCGGCAGGATTTCATAGAGCGCGGTAACCGCATGACCGGCACCGATCTCCCCGGCATCGACCTTGTCGTTGTTGAAGTCCTCGCGGTTCAGCATCCGGCTCTCATACCCGATCAGGCGATATTCCGAGACCTGCGCCGGATTGAACTCGACCTGTATCTTCACATCCTTGGCGATGGTGAACAGGGTGCTGTTGGCTTCCTCGACCAGAACCTTGCGCGCTTCCTGTAGCGTATCGATATAGGTCGCGACACCATTACCGTTCTGGGCCAGCGCCTGCATCATGGTGTCGTTGTAATTGCCCTCACCGAACCCGAGCACAGAGAGGTAGATACCGCTCTCCTGCTGACGTTCGACAAAGCCCTTGAGCTCCTCGCTATTGGCGATACCGACATTGAAATCACCATCGGTGCCGAGGATCACCCGGTTGACCGCGTCCTTGTCAAAATTCTGGCGGGTCAGGTCATAGGCGAGCCGGATACCGGCGGCACCGGCGGTGGAGCCGCCAGACTGCATGTTGTTGATCGCCGCCAGGATCTTGCGCTTCTCGCTGACCGGGGTCGGCTCGAGCACGACACCGGCAGACCCGGCATAGGCAGCAATCGCGATGGTATCATCCGGGTTCATCTCCTCCACCAGCATCCGCAGGGATTGCTGCAGCAGCGGCAGACGGTCCGGGCCACTCATCGACCCTGACGTATCCACGAGGAAGGTCAAATTGGCGCGCGGGCGCTCACCGGCGGGCAGGTCATAGCCCTTGATGCCGATATGGACGAGTTGGGTATTCGGGTTCCACGGCGTATCGAACACGGCCACGCTCGGCTCGAACGGCACATTGGCCTCTTCCGGCAGCGGATAGTCGTAATCGAAGTAGTTGATCATCTCCTCGATCCGCACCGCATCCTTCTGCGGCAGATAGCCTTCATTGAGCTGACGGCGGATGAAGCTGTAGGCAGCTGTATCCACATCGATAGAGAAGGTGGAGACCGGCTCGGCGCTCACCTGCTTGGTCGGGTTGATCTCGATATCATCGAACCGGTCGCGACCGATCATTTCCTTCGGCAACACTGGCGCCGGCTCGGCCAGCACCGGCGGTGATCCGGCAATCCGATCAGCCATAACCCTGGTATCAGCAGGTGCCGCAATACCGGTCAGGTTGCCACCTTCCTGTCTGCGCATGACCATTGATTGCTGAGCCAGACCACTTGACGCATCTGCCGCATCAAGTTCTTCACGCTCCCGCAGTACAGGTACAAAACCCTGACTTTTCTCAAGCGCCCGCTGACTCTCACGTTGATTGAAGTCGGACAGGAGACTCTCATAATGAGGTGAGGCAAGCTCTCCCGGCATATTCTGCACACCCGACTGTGACGTTATGCTTGTCAAGGAGCCGCCAGGCGAGGGAACCTCGTTGTCCAGCATCATCAGGGTGACACCGACCAGCATGAAGCTGACCGAAGCAGCAGTAGTGAGCATCAGTTGTTTGCGATATTCCATGGTAAAATCCTCCAGCCATATGCGGAACCGGCGGAAAATGCCGGGTCCTCGCTTTCGGATTGTCTGACGCGCTTGCCGCTCAAATCTTTGGGAAGTTTTTTTCTCCAGCGACGCATCGGCCTCTGAAATCACGGCATCGAACACCGCCATGGCATTGCGCATGGCGTCGGCTTTCGCCTGCTTGTCCGGCGTTGGCGCGGATGCCTTGCCCATGGTCTCAAAGAGGCGGTCCGGATCGAATTTATCAGTCATGATCGCTGCCCTCCCCTGCTTCTGATCGCAACTGTGCTGCCAACAGCTTTTTGGCCTCATTCAGGCGCCAGGACACGGTACCGCCCTTGCAGCCGAGCACCTCCCCGGCGGCATCATGGGTCAGCCCCTGCCAGTGCACGAGCATGACCGCCGCCCGCAACTTGGTCGGTAAGGCGTTCACCGCTGCCATGCCCTGTTTGGCCTCATATTGTCGATCAGCGGACACGTCCTCGCTCGCTATCTGTAAATCCTCAAACACCACGCCGGGGTCGATCCGTCGCCGTTTCTTCGCCCGTGCCTTGTCATGCAGATGGTTCAGCACCAGCCGGTGCAGCCATGTGGTAAACTTGGCCCGGCCCTCGAACTTGGCAATCGCCGTTGCCAGCTTTACCACCACATCCTGCGCCGCATCCTCCGCCGCCGCCCGGTCACCGAGCCAGCCATAGGCCAGATTGTAAATCCGGTCATAATGCCGCTCGATCAGGATCGAGAACGCATCCCGGTTGCCGGCAAGCGCGGACGCCACGAGCCGTTCATCGGGCAAACCGCCTGTCGGATGCTGCCCGGTCCCGTCATCGCCCAGCTGCGGTTTCTGGCTGCCCATGCCATCTGCCAAGTTGCAACTACCCCTAACCGGCACAAATACGACCGGTACAATCACATCACGCTGATATGCCGTTTCAAACAGTGCCATCTTGCCTTATGACGCTGACAGATGCCGCATTCTTGGATAACAAGGCTTACTTATTTTCCGAAACCGTGACATTGACCGGCACGAAACTCAGCGCTAAGACCAAAAACAACAACGTTCACAAACCAACAATCAGGAAATATCCGACATGGCTAAGAAGGTTTATGCAAACGCAACGGAAGCACTCGCAGGCATCCTGCATGACGACATGGTCATCATGGCCGGTGGCTTCGGCCTCTGCGGCATCCCGGAGAACCTGATCGATGCGATTGTTGAGAGCGGCGTCAAGGGCCTGACGGTCATCTCCAACAATGCCGGTGTTGACGGTTTCGGCCTCGGCAAGCTGCTGGAAACCCGCCAGATCAAGAAGATGATCTCTTCCTATGTTGGTGAGAACAAGCTGTTCGCCGAACTGTACCTCGGTGGTGAGCTGGAGCTTGAATTCAACCCGCAGGGCACGCTGGCCGAGCGTTGCCGCGCCGGTGGCGCCGGTATCCCGGCCTTCTACACCAAAACCGGTGTTGGCACCAAAGTCGCGGAAGGCAAGGAAGAGCGCGAGTTCAATGGTGAGAAATACATCATGGAAACCGGCCTGATTGCCGATCTCTCGATCGTGAAGGCCTATATGGGCGACACCGAAGGCAACCTCGTTTATCGCAAGACCGCCCGCAACTTTAACCCGCCAATGGCCACTGCCGGTAAAATCTGCGTTGCCGAAGTCGAGAAACTGGTCGAGCCTGGTACCATCGACCCGGATCACATCCACACCCCCGGCATTTTCGTACAACGGATGATTCAGGGCGAGCACGAGAAGCGGATCGAGCAACGCACCACCCGCGACCGCCACGCCGCATAAGCAGCCGGTTGGCGGGCTTACCGCCCGGAAGAAAATTCAGAAAATCAGGTTTTGGGCCCGCTGCGGCCCATTCCTTTGCCGTTTGACCGCCGGTTGCTGCCGGATGACCGGGCCGCGCGCTCCTCTGCTGCCGCCTGCCGGTCGATTTCGGGCAGCACACCGCCATCGGTCAGCTTCTGGAACGCCTTGGTAAAGCGGGTAACCGCATCATCGAAGGCGAGCAGGCTCCGGTTGCCCTGCCCGGCACCGCCGCAGCTGGCAGGCGCAGCTGATGGCTGCTCGAGCGTGCGGGCGGCCATTCTCGATGGCAGATTGGCATTGCGCAGGTCGGGGATGATCTGGGTCCGCAGCACCTTCATCGCATGACGCCGTTGCGGCCCGTCGACCATGGCCATACGGGTACCAACCAGATCACCGAAGCTGTCCGGTGTCAGTTCCAGTTGGTCAGCCAGCGCCTGCGGATCGCCAAGGGTCTTGTACACCGCCCGGATCTGCTTCTGCGCATCCACCGGGTCACGATAAACCTGCGCCAGCAAGGGCAGTTGCAGGGCATCATCAACAGCCATCGACTGCCGCACCTTCAGCATCGGCGACATTTCCTGAGCCGTTCTGACATTGCGCTCGGCCCGGCGACCGCTGCGCAGGGATGCCTGTATCTCCGGTTGCTGACGGAGGCCCTCGGCCCACTCGGCGAATTGCAGGAGACCGTCATAGGCAGCCTGACGGCGGGCGGCGGAGATCGGTTCAGCTGCCCGCTCGGCAGTTCCATCGGAGGCAAGCCCCAGCGCCACATGCCACTGGTTGCTGCGCCGGGCAGCACCATGCTCGGCATAGGTGGCGGCGATATTGGCCGGTATCTCGAAACCGGCCGCTTCGGCGGCGGCAATCACCTGTCTTTGCAGGCTGTTGCTGTATGACGGCACTACCTGGGCCATAAACGGTACCTTTGTGTCGATATCGCATAGTCAGTCGCTTGTTTAAGTGCATATCCCCGATCGCCATGAAAACCGCAAACAGATATAGCCCGGCGCATGGCTGTCAGACCCAAATCGGCGGTTTCATGGGAGATTGATGCGACAAACCGGCATGCGGCCTGCCGGATGATTTGACACTGGCTACGCCAACGCTTAAATCCGACACATCAAATCCGGCCTAGACCGTATGTATATGGAGAGAGACCCCAATGCCCTGGACACGTGATCAGGTTGCCGAGCGCGCCGCCAAAGAACTCGAAGACGGTTTTTACGTAAATCTGGGTATCGGTATCCCGACGCTCGTCGCCAACTACATTCCCGAAGGCATCGATGTCCGCCTGCAATCAGAGAACGGCATGCTCGGCATGGGGCCGTTCCCGTATGAGGACGAGGTTGATGCCGACCTGATCAATGCCGGCAAGCAAACCATCACCGAACTGCCCGAGAGCAGCTTTTTCGACAGCGCCACCTCTTTCGGCATGATCCGCGGCGGCCATATCGACCTGTCGATCCTCGGTGCCATGCAGGTCGCCAGCAATGGCGATATTGCCAACTGGATGATCCCCGGCAAGATGGTCAAGGGCATGGGCGGCGCGATGGACCTCGTCGCCGGCGTCAAACGTGTGGTTGTGGTCATGGATCACAATGCCAAGGACGGCTCACCGAAACTGCTCAAGGCCTGTGACCTGCCGTTGACCGGTGCCGGTTGTGTCGATATGATCATTACCGATCTCGGCGTCTTCACCATCGATGAGAAGGGCATGACCCTGATCGAACTGGCACCCGATGTCACCGTCGACGAAATCCGCGAGAAAACGGAAGCCGACTTCACCGTCGGTGGCTCGCTCTCCTAATATTAAGGCCCTGATATCTAGGCCCGATGACCCGGTTGATCAGTCGCCTGATTTGCCGAGATAGCCGAATATCCGAAACCCGCCATAGACGACAATGCCGATCACGGCGAGGATGCCGCAGACGACCCAGAATGCGGCGCTGCTGTCGGTGCCCGGCATCCCGCCGACATTGATACCGAGCAGACCGGTGATGAAGCCGAGCGGCAGGAATACCGCCGTGATGATGGTCAGGCGGTACATGGTCCGGTTGATCCGGTCATCCTGCCGTTTCTTAATCTCGTCATAGACGAAAATCGACTGCTCGCGCATCTCGTCCAGCTGTTCGACAAACCGCAGCACATCCTGCCGCGCATTGGCGATGACGGCATGGTCATGCTGGCTGAAAATCGGCAGTTGCACAGCAAGCAGCTCGGTCAGCGCCTCGGCCTGCGGCTTCAGATACCGGCGGAGAGCGGCAACCGCACGCCGCGCCTCGGCCAACTCTGCCGGTGGCCTGATCTCGTCGGTCTGTACCAGCCCCAGTTCGGCATCATCGAGGATGGCATCATAGCGCGTGATCGTCGGTCCCATGAGGTCCATGAGCTTCTCGGTAATCAGCGCCACCAGCTCGCCCGGCCCCGAAGGACCGTCATTGCGCTGCAAATCATCGCTGATCGCCGCCACAGATCGGACATTGAAACGGCGCAGGGTGACGACAACACGCTCCGATACCCACATGCGCAGGGCCACCATGTCTGTGGGGTCAGCGCCCTCATTCAGGTTGATACCGCGCAGGTTGAGCAAAAGACCGGACACGCCATTGGCGGTACCGACACTGCAGCGCGGGCGGGTGTCCTCGTCGAACAGCCCGTCCATCTGCCAGTGCTCCAGCTTCAGGTGCTCGGCGACCCATTTGCTGGCATCGGGATGGGTACGGTCAAAATGCAGCCAAATCTGGCCTTCAGCAGGCAATCCGCCTGCGATCTCATCCCATGCGAGCATCCGGCTGCCGCCCTTGCCGTCAAAAACATGGCCAAAGACAAGCGCCTGTCCCGAGACAGGGGGTACCGCCGGGGCCGTCTGCCCCTGTTGGATCGTATCAGACATGGATTTTCCGCGTTATCAACCAGATCAAATCATGAAGTACGCATTTAAATTAACCCGTTCCGCAAAAAGGCAAATTCAAAAACACGCCGGGACTGAAATTCTTTCGGTGAGCGCAACATTCCAGATAAAGCCGCGACTTTGTTGGCACCAAAACAATTTTCTCACAGATATACCCGGTTACACCCCCGTATGCGCTTGGCATTTCCATGACGTACCCCTATAGGTCAGCGCATTCGCAGATTGTCTTGTCCGCAACAATACCTGTTATCGCAGGCATTGCAGCGGATTCCTGCGATCTGTTCAAACACTGACTTCAGAGAAAAAAATGGCTCAAGATACCGCTACCCAAGATAACGTCACAGGATCCGTAAGCTTTACTATCGCAGCTGGCCTTGCTGAACCGCAATACGGCTACGCCAATGTCAATGGCGTTTTTGGCATTCGGATTCCTGATGGAGACTACTATAATCTCGGTCAACGATCAGCTGGCACCACAGGAACCATTCATGTGGGCGGTGCACTGGACGAGATTTCAGTATTCGTCGCTCAATACGAAAGCGAATCCTCCACATCGATACTTGCCAACGGTAACGGCCTGGATGGCCAAGCCATCTTCACGGCTGATCCGAATGCAACGACCTGGAGCCTTACATTCACCACGACCATAGATGCGCATATTTTCGTCATCGTAGTCGATCAGACCGAGCAAGACGGTATGACCGGTGTGGTAGAGCAAGCGTCACCCTATGTCCTGACTGGCGATTTGGCCATTGCACAGGCTCAAAGCGCATCCTATCAGGGCGGCTCCATGGCGCTTACCGGCACTTCTGGTGCTGAAGGCTCATTCATTATCGACGGCACCGGTGGTGTTGATGTCACGCCCGGCGACGGCGAAGGTATTGCCGAGCTGCTGCAGATTGCCGGTAGCGATGACCCGGAGCTGATCCAGGGCGCGGAACTGGCCGAGCAGATTTTCGGCTTTGCTGGCAATGACATCCTGTTTGGTGGTGCCGGAAACGATGTGATCTACGGCAATACCGGCGATGATGTGGTCTATGGCAACCTCGATAATGACATCCTGTATGGCGGTCGCCAGATCGACGTCGTCTATGGCGGTCAGCATGATGACGTGCTCTATGGCAACCTCGAAAACGATATCGTCTATGGCAATGCCGGTAACGACACCATGTTCGGCGGTCAGGGCGAAGACGTCATGTTCGGCGGCCAGGGCAATGACAACCTGCGTGGCAACCTCGGCAACGACACCCTGTTCGGCAATCTCGGGGCTGATACCCTGACCGGCAATGCGGGCAGCGACAGCTTCGTCCTATCGGCGAATCAGGGGGCAGATATTGTCACCGATTTCGATATTGCAGGTGGTGACCGGGTTCTGGCCTTCACCAGCTTCACCCAGTCGGAAGTCAACGGCAATGTCGTGCTCGAAGCCACCAATGGCGATGGCAGCCTGACCCTGTTAGGCGTTGATTTAGCGTCGTTTGAGAGCGCCCTGCCGATCACCTTCGTCTGATAACAGACCCGATCTGATCGCTTCTCAGACCGGTTGAAATCACCTGAACCGGCCCCCGGCACAACCGCCGCGGGCCGGTTTTTTCATGCAAAACTTGGGGGCACCGGTCCGGCCCGGATAAACTGTTGCCCACCAGTTCACCGCATAGAAACACTCCCTTACGACCATGCCTCAGGACAGCCGCAACGAAGATCTCGATCTCGCCAATTCCGCCAGCACGGCACCGCTGCTGGCCGAGCCGCAATTCGGCTATCTGAATATCATCGGCAGCCCGACCGACGAATTCGTCGATGTGGACATCTACAGGATCGGCACCCTGCCACGGGATATCGATCTGAAATTCTATGTCGGCGGCCCGATGACCGAGATGAAGGTCCAGCTCGCCAGCGCCAATGATAATGGCGACCTCACCATCCTGCGCACATATGAGGCCGGCACTGATGATCGACTGGTCGAGGTGTCCTATACAACGCCCCGCGAACAGGAACTGTTTGTCGTCATCACCGATCAGCCGGAAAACGACAGTCGCGGCGACAGCTATACGCCTGAAGCCTATGTCATCACCCATTCCTATTCACTGGCCTTTGCCCAGGGCAATTATTCGGTCGCGCAGGGCGAGGGCTTTGTCCGCAACGGTACCAGCGGTGATGCAGGCACCTTTCTACTGGAGATCATCGGCCAGCCGGACTTCCCGGACGATGCAGATGGCGGGCTGAACGAGACGATCGCCAGCGCCACCATCGGCTCCGACTTCATCATCGGGCGCAATTCAGTTGATACGATTGACGGTCTGGAAGGCGATGATCGCATTTTCGGCATGATCGGCAACGACACGATCCTCGGAGGCCGGGGGGCCGACATCCTCTATGGCAATCAGGGCCGCGATATTCTCCATGGCGATGCCCAGAATGACTACCTCTATGGCGGTCAGGATGCTGATCTGGTGTATGGCGGGCTCGGCACCGATGTGCTCTACGGCAATCGCGGTATTGATGTGCTCTATGGTGGCGACAAGTCGGATACGCTCTATGGCGGTCAGGGCGGCGACGTGCTTTATGGCGGCGACGGTGATGACGTGCTGTTCGGCAATCGTGGCAGCGATGCACTGTTCGGTGGTGAAGGCTCTGACATTTTCGTCATTGCCGGGCATCAGGAAACCAGTGTCATCTTCGACTTCAACCCCGATGAGGGTGACCGCATTGCCGTCTCCGGTGGCCTGAAGACCATCGTGAACCCGGATGGTTTGCTGATCCAGCAGGTTGGTACGGATTCACAGGTGATCCTCGTCGGCATAGATACATTCGACGACAGCTTCGTGCTGGATATTTCGTTCTAGTATCCGGAAGGTTCAGGGCTCGATTTCAGAGCCGTCATAGGCAAACAGCCTGCCGCTGTTTGCCGGCGTCGTGCAATTCAGAACATTCAGCATACAAGCGGTTGAATAGGCAGTGGAAAACAGCTTTTCCGCCGCCACATTCTTCTGAAACGGTTCGGATAATGCCGTATCAACCGTTCCCGGATGCAATCCGATACAGAATGCCTGACTGTGTTTGCGCGCCAGTTCGATCGCAGCACAGCGGATATGCTGGTTCAAGGCCGCCTTGGCCGCCCGATAACCATACCAGCCCCCGATACGGTTATCGCTGATACTGCCAACACGCGCTGACAGAGCAGCAAACCCGGCTCTTCGATCACGCGGCAAAAGTGGCAGCATATGTTTCATCACCATAACCGGTGCAATGGTATTGGCGCTGTAGGTTGCGGCAAGATCATCCGGGGACAGATCACGCCAGGACTTTTCAGGGCCAATATTGCGATCCTTGTCGTGCAGCATGCCGATTGCCGCAATACCAAGATGCAAGCCCCCCACATCACCTATCATCTCGGCGATGTTTGACAGGCTGTCATCACTATACGGATCATACTGCCGTGAGATTACCTTGCGGTGCCCGGCAACCACAGCAGATCGAGACAGGGCAAAGATTTTCGCCACCGACGGATCATTGGCAAGGTGTTCGATGAATGCCTTGCCGATACCGCCAGACGCGCCGAAAACCGCGACATTGAGATTGTCACCAAAACCGGTAAGTCCATTGAAATTTTTCATATCTGGCACTGCGTTATGACTCATGATCAGTAAACCGTTACCATCGGATCAATGGCGGGAACCGCCATGCCTTGCGAAGTGTTTGAACCGATAGCCGATACAAGGCATGTTACCGGTATACATATAAACCCCAGAGCACGGTGACCATGCCACGTCTGATCTTCACTCGCAGCATATGCGTTGTTTTTCTATGGCTGATGGCTCTGCCTTTGGCAAACGCCGCCGAGTTCAATTTCCGGCGCGAGATTGCCAAGGTTCCGAGCACGTACAAGGCCTTGTCAGGCACGGTACTGACCAGCGCCGAGCTGACCGAACTGCTGCATGATTATCCAAAAGAGATTGGCCGGATCATCAATGATGCCCGTGAAGGCTTTGCCGAAAATGGCACCACCTATCGGATCAATTACCGGTTCAGCGACAATCACAAGCCCGAGGGCACCATTGATTATTCTGACCCTAGAAATGGGCATCGGGGTGGCCATTTTCTGATTCAGGAAGTCACGCGGAACGGCCAGAGTTTTGGCCTGCTCTGCCGCTCCCCGGAAATGAACATCGTCACGGAGTATTGCCGCACGGTTCACGCCCTGCGCGACAATCTCTATGAAGCGCGCGGCTACCCGAGCGGTCAGGTGCGCTATCGCTTCCGCCTGTTCGATGCCGAAAACAATGCCGCCGGATCAGCAATGCCCGAACACAGCATGGAAGCCCCGGCTGATCACGAACAACCGGAACATACCCATTAAGCCCGGCTAACCCTTGGCGGCAGCCTTGATCAGGGTTTCAAAGTCAATCCGCGCGCCATTGGCTGCCCAGCCGCCGTCAGCCGGAATGATCGCGCCATTGACATAGGCTGCGGCATCCGAGCCCAGAAACAGGCACAGCTGGGCAACATCATCGGGCGTGCCCATCCGACGGGCCGGGACCGATTTCACCACCGCATCACGCATCTCATCGGTAGGGGCCAGACGCTTCATCCCCTCGGTGCCATCAATCGGGCCGGGGATCACCGAGTTGACGCGGATTCCCAACGGCCCCCACTCAATCGCCAACGTCTGGGTAACCATGTCGACACCGGCCTTGGCGGCACAGACATGGGCCTGAAACGCCATTGGAATGACCGCCTGCGGGGCCGAGATATTGATCACGCTGGCCCCCGGCTTCTTCAGATATTCGAACGCACCGCGCATGACGTGGAAGGTGCCGAGCAGATCAATATCAACGACTGATTTGAAGCCGTTGGGGCTGATGCCGACCGCCGGGGCCGGGAAGTTCCCGGCAGCGCCGGAGACGAGCACATCAATCTCGCCATGCTTGCCGGCAAAATCCGCCACTGCTGCTGCCACGCCCTCATGGTCACGCACGTCCAGCGGGTAGCCCTCAACCGCCTCTGCCCCCGCCGCTGTCAGCTGGGCTTGCGCCGCCGCCACCTTATCCGGGTTGCGGGAGGCGACGGCCATGACCGCACCCCGTTTGGCAAAAGCCTCGGCAATGCCGAGATTGATGCCGCTGGTCCCGCCAAAGACAAAGACCTTGGCACCGGTGAAATCGAACTGGGCACTGGTGGCAGTCATCGGGCATTTCCTCTTGTTATGAAAAATTATTTTTATGGTAGGTTGGAGCTGAATTTGAATATAGAGCGCCGCTGCCGCAAGGGAAAAGCGGAACATTCGGGTAGCATTGATGGCCATAGGCAGCAGCAGGCTTACACATGGCGGGGCTGATATTCTGGAGCGCCCGGGACTGCTCGATCAGGCGGGCATGCTGCGTCCGGCATTACTGTCGGCACAGTTGATGCCAATTGGTCTGACCCGGCATTTTGCCCTGCTGGACCAGATTGAGGCGCTCAACAGCTTCGGCCTGACGATTGCCGAGACAGCAGAGGTCAACGGACTTGCCTTTACCTGGTATCCATCACAGGCCGATTATCGTCTGACCCGGATCATTTATGGCAAGGCGGCGGAGACAACCAGCGCTTCGACCGAACTTGCCGCCCTCAACAAGGCGCTCACCCTGCATGACGGTGCCCGCTGGGATGCCTATATCGCCTTTGGTGCTGTACCGGGCAATCCTGACGCCAGCTTTCTCAAGGGCTATATCGATGCCTCGTCAGTATCGGCAGGCATCCATGAACCATTGGCGCAGGCACTGGATACCGCGATCCGGGGCGCGCCGGTCGATGATGCGGACAGCGTATTCAGCACCGCCGCCTATCGGCATATCCGGGACAGCAGTATCTGTGACTTGCTCGGCGTCAATATCCTTGCCAACAAGCCGGAAACCAAGCTCTACCGTATGAATTATGACGGTCTGGACCCGGCGCTGCTGGCGCAAGACTTCTTCGGCGACAGTGACCGACAGCAAGATATGCGCCGACAGATCGATGCCTTTGCCGCACTCGGCTTCCGCATCGCCTATATCGTCTTTACCGCATCCGGCGGACCCGATGATATCCGGGTACAGTTCTTCAACCCCGATGGACCGCCCGCAGCGGCCCTGATCCAGCAACTGCTGGATGCCGGACTGCTTGAGCATACCGGACGCCATGATGCCCTGATCAACTGTCTTGCGGGATCGCGGCTTCGCAGCTGGCATGTGGTCGCGGGCAATCAGCCGGGCGCAGCGCAGCGGCTCAAGATTTACGCCGATCTGCCGCACTGATTGCCAATCTGGCAGACACCAAAAATTAGAGCGGTGACCCGTTAAGGTCACCGCTCTAGCCCTTGCCCCAGTGCGCACCTGAGCTTGCCGAAACAAACCGGGCATTGGCAACGCACTCCCTGTCGGCGCGAGGTGTCGCAGGCCAACAAAGCTCGTGTTTCATAGTTACGATATGCGGACGAAATGAAAGTACCGAGCGTCAATTTTCAGGACAGGTCCCGACGCTGCGTTCCACGATGCCGCGCTTTATGGCATAAAGTCTAGTGAGGCTGACATAACAAGGTTAACGAAGGCTTAACACTCATGGCTCTACCAAGCGCTGACGAACAATGGATGCTCGAACTGGTCAACCGCATCCGCGTCGATCCTGACGGGGAGCTTGGCCGCCTGCTGACCAGCCTCAACCCGCTCACCGCGGTCGATCCCGAGGTGCAATCCGCACTCGATTATTTCGGTGTGGATTCAACAGCGCTGCAGCAGAATTTCGCCGCCCTGACCGCCGTACAGGCCCTTGCCTGGAACTCTGGCGTCAATGAAGCCGCGACAGGTCACAACAACCTGATGATCAGCCAGAATACCCAGAGCCACCAGCTGCCGGGCGAAAATTCATTACTGACGCGGGTGCAGGACACCACACCAGAATTCATCAACTCCGTTGGCGAGAATGTCTATCTTTATGGGGAGTCCATCGAATACTCCCATGCGGGCTATGTGATCGACTGGGGCTTCACATCGACCGGCATCCAGCAACCGGCCGGACACCTGCTTAATATGACCAGTGGCGATTTCAACATGGCCGGGATTGCCGTCGGTACATCCCAGGTCGGCGAAGTCTCCTCAACCCAGAATTTTATCACCACCAGCGATGTTGGCCCCTTCATCCTCGGTGTCGCCTTTGATGACAGCGACGGCGACGGCTTCTATGACGCCGGTGAGGGGCTGGGCGGCGTTACGGTCAGCGTGAACGGCATCAGTACAACCAGCTGGGCCAGCGGCGGCTATCAGATCGAACTGCTGAGCGGCGGCACCTATATCGTGACCTTCAGCGGCGGCGGGCTGACCAGCGATATCAGCACCACGATCACCGTCGGCAGTGCCAACCGGAAAATCGATCTGGCACTGCTCGGCAATGACGACACCGAGGTATTGCTGGTCCGCGATGACGGCGATTTTGACGGCATTGATGCAGTGGGCGGCAGCACACCGACAGAACCGGAAACCCCGGTCACCCCGCCACCGACAACCGGCACCGAAGGAACCGATGCCAGTGAAATTCTGGAGATGACCGAGGGCAATGACACGGTCTTTGCCTTTGGCGGCAATGACATTGTCTGGGGCTTTGCCGGTGCGGACCTGATCTACGGCAATACCGGCACCGACCTGATCTATGGCAATACCGGGCTGGACACCCTCTATGGTGGCCGCGATACCGATACCATCTATGGCGGTCGGCAGGAGGATATCGTCTATGGAAATCTCGAGGATGATATCATCTACGGCAACCTCGAGGCGGACCTGATGTATGGCGGGCAGGGCGCTGACATCATGTATGGCGGACAGGGTAATGACACGTTGCTCGGCAACCGCGATTTCGACATTCTGCGCGGCAATCTCGGTGATGACTTTCTGATTGGCGGCAGCGGCAACGACACCCTGATCGGCGGCAGCGGTGCCGATCATTTCTATATCTCACAGGATTTCGACATTGCTGCCGATTTCAACGGTAATGAGGGCGATCGTGTCGCTGTGACTGGAAGTGGGGTAAGCATTCAGGGTAATAGCCAGTCGGTAACACTCATTGGCGATACCGGGTCGATCATGATCGAGGGTATCGGCTTTGACCAATTTGATAGTGATAACTGGATCGTTTTTGTCTGATGCGTGGTTTTTTCTCGGTCGGTGTTGAGGGCATGAGCAAGCCCGGCAATGCCGGCAACCTTATCCGTACCGCCCATTCCTTCGGGGCCAGCAGCTTTTTCGCCATCGCCCCCCATGTGGATTTCGGCGAGGTACGCTCCTCCGATACCTCGGATGCCTTCGAGCATCTGCCATTCTATCAGTATGATACGCCGGAAAAGCTCGACCTGCCGCGCGGCTGTCGTCTGGTCGGCATTGAACTGGTCGATGCCTCGATCCCGCTGCCGAGTTTCCGCCATCCAACCCGCGCCGCCTATGTCCTTGGACCCGAGCGTGGCGAGCTGTCACCGGAATTACAGGCACGCTGCGATTTTCTGATCCAGATCCCGATGCAGTTCTGCGTCAATGTCGGCGTGGCCGGGGCGATTGTGATGTATGACCGGATGCTGTCCATGGGCCGTTTTGCCGAACGCCCGGTGCGTGCCGGTGGGCCGACAGAAGAGTTGGTCAGGCACCGCCATGGCGGTCAGATCATCCGTACCGCCAACAAATAGGCCGGACCAGCCCCTCAGTACTTGATGAACGAGTTGAAGAACCGGCCAACCGGGCCAGTCAGGCGCAACGGTGCCGTGGTCACAGCCAGGCAATAGCAGACCTCGCCCTCATCGGCGACCGGGCGGTGCTCAACGTTACTGTCAGTAAATGCCAGATCACCGCGCGCGAAATGGCCGCGCTCATCCTGAAATGCCCCACACAGCACCAGCGTCAGTTCAGTGCCCTCATGGGTATGCTGGGGCATGGCGGCACCGGGTTGGATACGCAGCATCTTGGTCCGCACCATATCATTACTACCAACCTGCAACGTCACCTCATCCAGCCCGCGCAAAACGCTCTGCCAGGGCAGGTTTTCGAGCGTTGACGGCAGATAGTCCCGCAATGGCTGCGGAATATTCGCATCAAAACTCTCTGTTTTAAAATCAATCTGTTCTGATGATTTTTTGTCGGACAGTCCCGCATCAATACTGGCCATGATCCGGGCCAGAGCATCATCGGCAACCGGGATCTCCTCTGCCGCCTCGAGCGTGGCACCACCGATCGCTTCATAATCGGCAACCTTGCGCCGACATATCGGACACAGCGCCATATGGGTGGCGATCACAAGGCTCTCTGCCTCACCCAGCGCACCGCTGGCGTAATCCAACAGCAGCTCATCATCAGGGTGATGTCGCACACTCACGACACCAGCCCCCGGCTGGTCACCGACAGTATTACCCTGCCCGCCATGCAGATCATTCGTCATGCCCGACTGCCCTTCGCAATTTCTCCAGCGCCAGCCGCAGCCGCGACTTGACGGTTCCGAGCGGCAGGCCCGTCTCCAGCGCAATCTGGCCATGGGCGAGATCACGATAGAAAGCGAGCCTGACCAGCTCTGCCTGCTCCGTTGGCAATTCATCAATCGCCCGGCCGATACGTTGTGCCCGGTCATTGATGGCAACCAGCTCATCAGCCTGATCGGGCGTATCCTGCACCAGTGCCGGATCAGTCGGATCAACCTGTGGCCGGTTTTCCCGCCGCAGATGATCGATCCGCTTGTTCCGCGCAATTGTGAATATCCATGTGCTGACCGCAGCCTGCGACGGATCATAACTTTCCGCCTTGCGCCAGACCGTCAGCAGGACGTCCTGTGCCAGATCCTCAGCTGCCGACTCGCGTAGCCCAAGACGCAGCAAAAACCCTTTCACGCGCGGCGCGAAGTGGTGGAAGAGCACGGCAAATGCCTCACGATCGCGATGCGTGGCAATCGCCTGCATCAGCAGATCATGACGCGGCTGGTCGTCCTTTTCGCTTGCGGCAGTACCTGACATAGAGCCATTCAAAAGTGCTAAACCCCTTTGTACAAGGGAGATATTAGCTTCCGGCGGCAATGTCGAGCCGACAATCGAAATCATGGAATGCACCGTATTCATGTGCATATTTCGACGCGGAAACCGTATTGGATCACCCGATTATCACTTTTCTGACTCCTTTTGGGCGTCATATTTCGGTATCCGATGGGTATACATTTTGTCATCCTGCCTAAGGATGGTTGCGATATGGAGCCATCTTCGGTAACCAAATACGGTGATTTTTTCGCGCATCCAACTGGTGCGACCTGCCGCCAAATATAACTTCAAGAGAACCTAGTCCCCCATGCGCCATATTCTGCTTTCCGTACTCGCCATCATGACCGCCTATGCCTGCTGGCAAATCGGTGCCCCCGTTGACGCCCGCGCGGCGGAACCACGGCTGATCGGCACCTTCCGTGACTGGAGCGCCTATGAGTTCCAGGATGCGAATGGCAAGGTCTGTTACATGGCTTCACGCCCGATCAAGGACGAAGGCAACTACACCCGCCGCGGTGAAATCTATGCCCTCATCACCCATCGCCCGGAAGAGCGCAGCTTCGACGTTGTCAGCTTTATCGCCGGTTACACCCACAAAGCGGGTTCCGATGTGTCGGTCCAGATCGGCAGCGATAATTATGACCTGTTCACCCAGGGCGACACCGCCTGGACCCGCGACGGCGAAACCGACCGCTCACTGGTCGGCTCGATCCGCAAGGGCAGCCGCATGGTTACCCGTGGCACCTCCAGCCGCGGCACCCTGACCACCGACACCTACAGCCTGTCCGGTTCGTCAGCTGCCTATGAAGCCATCGGCAAGGCCTGCGGCGTCTCGCCATAATTGCCCGGCGGTAATTATCTGCTGACAAGAAAGCGCTGATCTCGACAAATTCGTCCGTTTCGGGCAGATTGCAGCGTAACACCCATTCAAAACGCCGGTGTGGCAGAGATGCCCCGGCGTTTTGTTTATGGGAGAAGCCACTTCTCGGAGAATTACGTCATGGGCCTGAACGCACATGCCAGCGCCTTTGCGCCACCTACCGCCAGCGACGGCCTGACCCCGGTTATCGGACCAACCCGCGAGGCCCTGAAAGCCGCCCTGAAAGAGCGCGGCGTGGCCGGGTTCCGTGCCGACCAGATCTGGAAATGGGTCTATCAGCGCGGCGTCACCGATTTCGCCGAGATGTCGAACTTAGCCAAAGATCTGCGCGCGCAGATGGCGGCCGAGTTCTCTATCACACGCCCGGAGATCGTGCAGGATCAGGAGAGCGTCGACGGCACTCGCAAATGGCTGCTGCGCATGCCCGACGGGCAGGAAGTGGAAACGGTCTATATCCCCGAGGATGATCGCGGCACGCTCTGCGTCTCAAGTCAGGTCGGCTGTACCCTCACCTGTAAATTCTGCCATACCGGCACCCAGCCGCTGGTCCGTAACCTCGGTCCTGCCGAGATCGTCGGCCAGGTCATGATCGCCCGCGATGCGCTTGGCGACTGGCCATCGGGCAAGGAAGATCGCCGCCTGACCAATATCGTCATGATGGGCATGGGCGAGCCGCTGTATAATTACGAGAATGTCGCTGATGCCCTGCGCATTGTCATGGATGGCGACGGCATCGCCTGGTCCAAGCGCCGGATAACGCTTTCTACCTCCGGCGTCGTGCCGCAAATCCGCCAATGCGGTGCCGAGCTGAACGTCAACCTCGCGATTTCCCTGCATGCGGTTACCGATGAGCTGCGCGACAAGATCGTGCCGATCAACAAAAAGTATCCGATTGCCGAACTGCTGCGCGCCTGCCGTGAATATCCGGGCGTCAGCAATGCCCGCCGCATCACATTTGAATATGTGATGCTGAAAGATGTGAACGATACCCCGGCCGATGCCCGCCAGCTGGTACGCCTGCTGCGCGGCATTCCGGCCAAGGTCAACCTGATCCCGTTCAACCCGTGGCCCGGCGCGCCCTATGAGTGCTCGTCAGCCAAGACCATCACTGCCTTCGGTGACATCGTGGCCGCCGCCGGTTATCCGGCCCCGGTGCGCGCAACCCGCGGGCAGGATATTCTCGCCGCCTGTGGTCAGTTGAAATCGGAAAGCCAGCGCGAACGTGCGGCGGCCAAGCTGAAAGCCATTCAGGCCCAGCGCAAGGCTGAGGCAGACGCAGCGGCCAGCTAGGACCCGGCAATCACGGCATCAGGCTGTCGTAGAAGACAAAGCTGCCGTCGCTGATGCCCGTCGGCAAAATGCCGGCAAGCGTCAGCGTGTCACCGCTGACGAAGTTGAACACGGTATCGGTACCGTTTTCCGCAACACTTGCCACCGCCATCGCCTCGGCGGCAGAGCTGACACCCAGCCGGATATCGAGCAGCAGGGTATCGGCAATATCGGCAAAGTCACTGATCAGGTCATTCTCCTCACCGGTTTCAAACCGGAAGGTATCATTACCCAGCCCGCCGATAAGGGTATCCGTACCCTGCCCGCCACCGATCAGGTTGTTGAAGGAATCCCCGATAACGCTGTCATCACCATTGCCACCGACGGCACCTTCAATGCCGATGATGAAGAGGGCAGCGGGATTGGCCTGAAAATCGATATAGTTGGCCCGGTCATTGGCGAGATCAATGATGTAGGAAAGGTTGTCACCGGCAAAATCGACGATATCGCCATCACCGAGGTTGCCGTAGATGACATCGGCGCCACCACCGGTCTCGATCGTGTCATTGCCCTGCCCGCCATAGAGCGTGTCACTGCCCGCCCCGCCACGGATGATATCATCACCCATATTGCCGAAGACAACATCATCCCCGGTCCCGGCAGATATGGTGTCGGCTTCCTGCCCACCAAAGATGGTGTCATTACCGGCATCGCCGCGGATGATATCTGAATCGCGGTTGCCATAGATCAGGTCATTTCCGCCAAGGCCATAGATGATATCGTCCCCGAACCCGCCAAAGGTAATATCATTGGCATCTGTCAGGGATATGGTATCGGCCATGCCGCCACCGATAATCGCTTCGATGGAGCTGAGTACGATTTGTTGGGGGGTGGTTTCATCAACGATGAAATCAGCGGTCGACGCAGCCAGATCAATGTCCAGCTCAACATCGATATAGGTGAAGTCGACCGTATCGTTGCCAACATCGCCGGTATACACATCGTTACCGATCGTGGCGATTATCAGATCATGCCCTGCGCCGGCAAACAGCAGATTGTCGCCGGTATTCCCGGCCAATGTATCGGCAGCCGGGGTCGCAATCAGGTTCTCGACATTGGAGATATGACCGCGCAGGTGCAGTTGGCCATCAATGAGCAGTTCAATACGCCCGGTCTCGAACTCGACCCGCATTGGTGCATTGCCGACATGGATGAAGTTCACGATATCGACACCGGTTCCGCCATCAATGGTTTCACCGTCGGCACGCCCTAAAATTGAGTCATTGCCGGAGCCGCCAATCAGAATATCCGGATTACCCAGACCATCGATGGTGTCATTGCCCGCCCCGCCATCGAGACGGTTGTTGGTGGCACTGCCGGTAAGATAATCGCCACCTGAGCCGGTGACGATATTCTCGATGCTCAGGATAGTGTCGGTCTCGGCTCCGAACAGAACCGTGCCGCTCTCAATCCCGGCAACGATAGAGAAATTGAAACCGCTATAATCGGCCGTATCAACGCCATCGCCACCGAACAGCACATTGCTGCCATCGCCACCGCTGAGCCAGTCATCGCCCTGTCCGCCATAGAGCGTATCAGCCCCATCCCCACCGAAAACCGTGTCATTGTCACGGTTGCCATAGAGCACATCATTGCCAAACGATCCCCGGACATAGTCGATGCCCTGACCGCCATAGAGAACGTCATCCCCGTCATCGCCATAGAGCTGGTCGGTATCAAGATTGCCATACAGGATATCGCTGTCGGCACCGCCATAGAGCGTATCGTTACCGGCCTCACCGAACACCCGGTCGATCTCATCACCGCCATAGATCACATCGCGATCTGCGCCGGCATAGACCGTATCAGCCCCGGCTCTGCCATAGATCAGGTCAGCGGCATCGCCACTGTTGAGATAATCACCACCCGCGCCGCCATCGAGCGTATCGGCCCCGGCACCGCCGATCAGCCGGTCATCACCGCCCTGCCCCAATATGCCATCGGCGGCGAAGGTACCGGTCAGGCTGTCATCAAGCTCGGTGCCGACGATTACATTCGCATCGGCCGGGAAATCAAAGGGCTGCAAGGACATGATCAGGTTCTCATCATTGGTGCAACGTTCGCGTGCATTGACGGATATTTTACGCCATCTGCCCCTGATGACGCAAAGCCGCCGAACACTTCCCCGATAATCGGGCCGACAGCTGTGGCAAACATGGATATTACCGGGCTAAACAAAGAACCGCGCGACACCGGTTGCGTTTGGCGCGTAGAGCGCCTAATTTGCCGCCAAAGTTTCCCTGACAGGTCAGTCGCTTCCAGACTGATCCCCCTCTGACATCACTGGAAAATCGGTCCCGATGAGCAGCAATACCGACAAGAAGATCAAGAAAATCGTCCTCGCCTATTCCGGCGGCCTCGATACCTCCGTCATCCTGCGCTGGCTGCAGGAAACCTATGCCTGCGAGGTTGTCACCTTCACCGCCGATCTCGGTCAGGGCGAAGAGGTTGAACCGGCCCGTGCCAAAGCGGAAATGATGGGCGTGAAGGAAATCTTCATCGACGATCTGCGTGAGGAATTTGTCCGCGACTTCGTCTTCCCGATGTTCCGGGCCAATGCGCTTTATGAAGGAACCTACCTGCTCGGCACCTCGATTGCCCGGCCACTGATCGCCAAGCGCCAGATCGAAATCGCCCGGCAGACCGGTGCCGATGCGGTGGCCCACGGCGCGACCGGCAAGGGCAATGATCAAGTGCGGTTCGAGCTCGGCTATTATGCCCTCAAGCCCGATATTCAGGTGATTGCGCCATGGCGCGAATGGGATCTGACCTCACGGACCCGCCTGCTCGACTATGCCGAGAAGCACCAGATTCCAATCGCCAAGGACAAACGCGGCGAGCCACCATATTCGACCGATGCCAACCTGCTCCACATCTCCTATGAGGGCAAGGCGCTGGAGGACCCATGGGTCGAGGCTGATGACAGCATGTACACCCGCACGATCAGCCCGGAAAAGGCACCGGACACCCCGCAATATGTCGAGATCGATTTTGAGCGCGGCGACCCGGTTGCGGTTGACGGCGAGGCACTCGGCCCGGCTGCCATGCTGACCAAGCTCAACGAACTGGCCGGCAAGCACGGCATCGGTCGCCTCGATCTGGTCGAGAACCGTTTCGTCGGCATGAAGAGCCGCGGCGTTTACGAGACCCCCGGTGGCACGCTTCTGTCGATTGCCCGCCGTGGCATCGAGAGCATCACCCTCGACCGTGACGCAGGGCACCTCAAGGACGAGCTGATGCCCCGCTATGCCAAGCTGATCTATAACGGCTTCTGGTTCTCGCCCGAGCGTGAGGCCCTGCAGGCGCTGATCGATCAGACCCAGGAAAATGTCACCGGTACCGTTCGGATGAAGCTCTACAAGGGCAGTGCCAGCATCGTTGGCCGCAAATCACCGAAGAGCCTCTACAGCCTCGAGCATGTGACCTTCGAGGAAGATGCGGTTTACGATCAGGTAGATGCCGCCGGGTTCATCAAACTGAACGCGCTGCGCCTGCGTTTGCGCCAGCGCCAACAGAGTGATTAAAACAACAGGTGACGATGAATTGCCACCATCGGCACAAAACCGGCAGCGAAAACGCAGCCGAGGGTGGCCTTGACCCGCAAAATGGTTTATGTGGAAAGGGTTAAGGATTTAAGAAGTCTATTCTTGTTTCGTTATCTTGAGGGCAGGCATGGGCACCCCGGCAGGCGGTGCGGCGACTACGATGCAGTGTTTTTGCGCTTCATCCGCGACCGGATAATGCCTGATAGATAATAAGCTGGTAACATCTGGACAATGGCTTTTCATCTCGGTGACGTTTCTATCGTAGTTGCAGATCAGAGCGCATTTATGCGTCGTCTGTTGCAGGAAATGCTTGCCGGTTTCGGGGTCGGACGGATCGCTACCGCCGAGAATGGCGAGAAAGCGATCAAGCTGTTCGACGAAATGGATGTCGACATGCTGATCTGTGACAGCATGATGGAACCGGTTGACGGGTATGAGCTGACCCGCACCATCCGCAACAATCCCGACCTGCCCAACCGCTATCTGCCGATCATTTTCCTGACCGGCCATGCCGATATGCACTCGGTCCTCAGGGCCCGCGATGCAGGTGCCACCGAATTTCTGGTAAAACCGGTGGCCCCGGCTGTGTTATATGAACGTGTCGCCTATGTTATCGAACATCAGCGACCGTTCATTCAGGCTGGCCAGTATTTTGGCCCGGATCGCCGCCGACGTGTCAGTGCGGAATTTGGCGGCGTGGAAAAACGTGGTACACCAAATGCTGTTGATTCCAAGGGTATCGGCCTGACACAGGAAGAAGTCGAAGCCATTTTCAAGGGCCGCGGATAGTCATTGATGACCGAGAACAACAGCAGTACAGGCCATCCTTTTCGCATTATTGAGGTGCGCAACAACCTCAAGAACAAGGCCAGCCGTCAGGAAGGTATCTCGCCCAAGGAAGCGATCGAGAAGGCCGAGGCCCGCGTCGCCGATCTGGCTGAGGAGTATGACACCCGCCTGAAGGACGACATCGAACAGCTGCGCGAGCTTTCCTCCCAGATTTCAACCCAACCAGTCGAGACATGGCAGAAACCGCTACTGCGTCTCGTGCATGATATGGAAGGTCAGGCCGGTGTATTCGGCTTCGAGATCATTTCATTCGTCTCCGGTTCCGCCGGGCGCGTGCTTGAACATGCCCCGCCGGATCATCCGAAATATCTGGCCACCATCGAAGCCCATTGCGACGCCATCTTTCTGGTCTACAACCAGAAAATCCGTGGTGATGGCGGCTCTGCCGGACGCGCCCTTGTGCGCGGCCTGAAGGCCACTGCCGATACCTGCGTGCCACCGGCCCATGACCGCCGGGCGCAACTGCGCCAGCAGCAGGAACGTGAAGCCGCCGCCGGTGGCAATGACAGCGGCAGACGCTGACCCGCCGTTTCGGCTCAAAATCCTTAAATAGAGAAGTGATCGATGATCGCCGGGACCGGCCTGTCATGCTGTTGACAGCAGGCGAGTACGGTATTGACCAGCAGGCAGGCAATGGTCATGGGACCGACACCGCCCGGGACCGGGGTAATGGCACCGGCGACAGCCTTCGCCTCATCGAAGGCCACATCACCGACCAGACGGCCTTTCGGGCTGGTGTCATCGGGTGCCAGACGGTTGATGCCCACATCAATGACCGTGGCGCCGGGCTTGACCCAGTCACCGCGTACCATTTCAGGGCGACCAACAGCCGCCACCAGAATATCCGCCGTGGCCGCGAGCGCAGGCAGGTCGGCGGTACGTGAATGGGCAATGGTCACCGTGGCATTGGCCGCGAGCAGCAGCTGCGCCATCGGCTTGCCGACAATATTCGACCGACCTATGATCACGGCAGTCAGACCGGACAGGTCATTGCCATGGACCGTATTGACCAGATGGCGGCAACCGAGCGGCGTGCAGGGCACCAGACCACGGGTACCCGAGGCCAGCGCACCGACATTGAGCGGATGAAAACCGTCCACATCCTTGATCGGATCAATGGCGGCAATGACCCGGTCCTCGTCGATATGTTTCGGCAGGGGCAGTTGCACCAGAATGCCATTGACCACCGGATCGGCATTCATCTCGGCAATCAGTTTGAGCAAATCGCTCTCCGGCACATCGGCAGGCAGGCGATGCTCGATACTGGTCATGCCTGCCGCTTCCGTTGCCTTGCCCTTGCTGCCGACATAGACCTGACTGGCCGGATCCTCGCCGACCAGCACGACCGCCAGTGCGGGTTTCGGCACACCGGCTGCGACCAGATCGGCAACAGCACTGGCGACATGTTCGCGAACGGTTGCCGCCGTCGCTTTTCCATCAATCAGAGTTGCAGTCATTATAACGGCCAGACGTAAACGATAAGACGGCTGAGGAACTCAAGTCCGATCAGCAAGACCAGCGGTGACAGATCAATCCCACCCATGGCCGGCAGATACTGACGGATTTTCCGCAAGGCGGGTTCGGTTGCCCGCATCAGAAAATCATAGACCAGATAGACAAAGCGATTGCCGGTATTGATCACATTGAATTGCACCAGCAGATGCGCAATCACGGCGACGAATACGATAAACTTGTAAATGCCAATGACTGTCAGGATCAGCCACAGGAACGGATCAGCACCGTACATGTCTTGTCTTCTCTCATCAGTGGGTGGGACGTCGAACAACGCCTATCGAGCGGGAACCTAGTGTCCGATCATGAACAACACAAGGTTCCTGATATATTAACATTTTGATCGTCACTGCGGGTTATCCTGCACACGTGACCAAATCACATCGGAAAGTCGGGTGCAAATGCCGGAAAACATCCTGTGTTCGTCCGGCATCCCCCGATTTGTGCGGGGGAGACTTGCTGATACTAAGGTGGAAAAAATGACATGGCTTTGATAAACAGAGAGTTCGCGCCATATGATTTGTCGAATGAATAACCGTTAAACAACTTCAGAAACCCTGCGACTGTGGCAACTTCCAATCTTGTTTATGACCTGAGCAAACTGTCGATCCTTCTGGTCGAGGACAGCTCGTTCATGCGCGAGATCATGATGGCGCTGCTGGAAAATCTTGAGGTCGGCAACATCACCTCGATCAGCAATGGCGAGGATGCCATCTCGGAACTGCTTCGCTCCACCAGCAATGGTATGGACAGCCATTCGGATTACGATGTGGTCATTTCCGACTGGGCGATGAAGCCGATGAACGGCCTCGACCTGCTCAAATGGATCCGCACTCACGATAATGAAGCCATCCGCTTCATGCCGTTCATCATGCTGACCGCCTATTCCACCATGGACTGGGTAACCCAGGCCCGTGACTGGGGGGCCACCGAATTCCTGACCAAGCCGGTATCGGCACAGGCGGTCGCCAAACGGCTGTTGACGGTTATCGAACGACCCCGCCCTTTCATCCGCACCAGCAACTATTTCGGTCCCGACCGGCGGCGTCAGAAACTGCCCTATGGCGGCACCGAACGGCGCAAGGGCACCTGACACTGCGTCTGGCCGTCGCATGATGCGATAATTTCAGGCAAATTTTATTTGATTTTGTGATAGATTGTTCCGAGGGAAGGGTTTCGACCCTTGGGGCAGGTTACTGCATTCGCAAATTCGGCGGGTTTATGAACAACGGCACTAGACGCCAAACCGGTTTGGACCAATCCAGCTTGGGCCAGCAGGGTATGGGCACACGGACCGGCGGTGATCATCACCTGATCAACCGCAAGAATACCCTCAGGGAAAAGGTCGGTGGCCATGAGGTCGGCGGCGGGCACATCTCCGAGGCCGCGATCATGCGGGCCGAAGCCGCGGTTGAACAGCACAAGGAAAAGTATCTGGAACA
Source organism: Micavibrio sp. TMED2 (assembly GCA_002168225.1). Classification (NCBI taxonomy): domain Bacteria; kingdom Pseudomonadati; phylum Bdellovibrionota; class Bdellovibrionia; order Bdellovibrionales; family Pseudobdellovibrionaceae; genus Micavibrio; species Micavibrio sp. TMED2. Next base: position 554,769 of record NHBH01000001.1, on the reverse strand, counting down.
GGCCGGCAAGGATCGTGACCAGCTGCGCCAGCTCTATCAGGAATTGCGCGCCAGCCGAAGCAAACCGGAACCCGCCATCCAGGCATTGAGCCAGATCGGGCGCGAAATCAAGGGACAGGCGGAAACCTTCGGCTATGCCCTGCTTGGTCGGTTTGGTGACAGCCTGTACCAGTTCACCCGTCAGATGGTGACAGTAAATGATCGCCAACTCGACCTGATCAAGGCGCATATCGATGCGATTGATGTGGTCGTCAGCCAGAATGTCGCCGGGACCGGCGGTCAGCTGGGCGAGGAACTCTCCAATTCACTGCGCCGCGCGATCCAGCGTGTTGCGGTTTCCTGACCCTGCCGGATCATCGGTTTGCCAATCACAGTCCCCCGGTCTTCCAGACATTTTTCGGTATTATTGTGTGTGGTCTGCATCAAACGCCATCGTAATTTCTGTAATTTGATTAGGCCTTTTGCGATTGGTCGCGGATCAGGTATGACAAACTGAAAGAGAAACATACAGATAGCCCTGAGATAGCAGCAATCCAGACCGGCTGTTTCAGGTAACCAGCTGTTGAGAATATGTAGTTAAAAGATGAGTAGTAGTGGTGAGTATGATCTGTCGGACCTGAAGATACTGGTCGTTGACGACAGCGATTTCATGCTCGGTCTGCTGATAGAAATTTTTGAAGGTCTTGGTTGCAAAACTGTGATTGCCGCAACCGACGGCAAGGATGCCATAGACAAGATCAATACAGCCGTGGAGGATGGCAGGGAAGACAGCTTGTTTGACGTGGTCTTTACCGACTGGGCGATGGAGCCGATGGACGGGCTCAAACTGTTGAAATGGGTGCGCGACCATCCCAATCCTGAAGTTCGCTACATGCCCTTTGTCATGGTATCGGCCTATTCAACTCTTGATTGGGTTATCGAAGCCCGTGATTACGGGGTGAACGAGTTCTTGACCAAACCGGTTTCCGTCAAATCAGTGGTGTCGCGTTTGACAAGCATCATCGAAAAGCCACGCGCTTTTGTAAAATCAACGAATTACTTCGGACCGGACAGACGGCGCAGAAATGCGACATTCAACGGCCCGGACCGCCGCAACCGCGGCTGAATGAAGGAGCGGAGGCCGCATCATGGCCAGTGATGGAAACGATAGCGACAAGGTCGAGATCATCAAGCCTTCAACCAAGTTGAAGAACAAGGTTGGTGGCGGCCCGAACGCGAAATTCAATGCCAAGGTGATTGAGCGCACCGAAAAGGCGGTCTCGGCGCGTGGTGATGACTATGTAACCAAGGTCAAAACCGATCTCAACGAACTGCGCAATCTGGCCCAGTCCCTGAAATCCGCCAACCCCGGCGATACCGAGTTGATCCGCAAGGTCGCCATGGCCGCCCGCGAAATCAAGGGTGAGGCAGGCACCTTCAACTTCCCGCTGCTGACCCGTTTCGGTGATGGTCTGTTCAATTTCACCGACAGCATGACCGAACTCAGCCCCAAGCGCATTGCCGTCATCCAGGCTCATGTGGATGCCATGACCGCCGTGCTCGCCCATAACATGCGCGGCGATGGCGGCCCGGTCGGCAGCCAGTTAGTGCGTGGCCTCGATATGGCCATCGAGAAATTCAAACAGGAATAGGACGGGCCCGGTTTCGACCGCAGCACTGTCGATGGGGCTATGACGGGTTGAGGCCCGGCTCCGGCTCCCTGCTGCGCAGATAGCGGATGCGCCGCCACCAGCGCCGACCTTCCGGTGTCGTCATATACTCACCGAAACGGGCCAGCCGGGTGATGATGAAGGTGATCGCCAGATAGACCAGCCCCGCTGCGATCAGCGGCTCGAACGGCGCATAGGTGCGGGCATAGAGGCGCTGTGCCTGCCCGGCAATATCCATGATCGAGATCGCGGAAACCAGTGCACTGCCCTTGAGCAGCAGGATCACTTCATTGGCATAGGCCGGGATTGAGATACGCAAGGCATGGGGCACCATGATCCGGCGCAGCACCATCCAGCGCGACATGCCCATGGCCCGGGCGGCCTCAATCTCGTTTGCCGGTACTGCCAGAATGGCGCCCCGGATGATCTCGGCGGTATAGGCCGCCGTGTTCAGCGCCAGCGCCAGAATGGCCCAGTAGATCGGATCGCGGATCAGGGGCCAGATCGGACTCTTGCGCAGATCCTCGAACAGGCCCGGCAGGTTGTAGATCAGGAATATCTGCACCAGCAGCGGCGTACCGCGAAAGAAGAACATATAGGCATAGGCCGGGCCGTTGAGCCACGGCTTGCCCGACAGGCGCATGGCCGCAAGCGCGATGGCCAATACCAATCCGATCAGCAGGCTGAAACCGATCATCGTGCCGGTCACGGCGGCACCGTCAATCAGGCCGGGAATGGCGCGGATAATCAGATCGGCGTCCAGCGCCCAGCCTAGCAAGAAGTTGAGAACGGTATGCAGGGTTTCCATCGCCGCGATCCCCTACGCCCGTGACGCGCGCTTGACGCCGCGCATGGTGCCACGCTCAATCAGCTGGATTACCGCCATGGAGATGACCGTCAGCACCAGATACAGCAATGCTGCCGCCATGAAGAAAGTGAATTGCATTCTGGTTGAGCGTCCGGCCACATCGGCAGAACGCAGCAACTCATCAAGTCCGACCACAGAGATAATCGCGGTATCCTTCAGCATCACCAGCCAGAGATTGCCGAGCGCAGGCAGCGCATAGCGCAACAGTTGCGGCAGAACAATTCGCCGGAACCGCAGCAGCTTCGGCATCCCGATTGCGTCAGCCGCCTCAATCTGCCCCGATGGCACGGCGAGAATACCGGCGCGCAATACCTCGGTCTGATAGGCACCGGACACGGTCGCCAGCGCCACGACACCGGCAATGAAGCCATTGATCTCGACCCGGCCCTCATAACCGATCAGGTTGAGAAAACCGCCGAGCGCGACACTGCCGCCAAAATAGATCAGGAACACCACAAGGATTTCCGGCACGCCGCGAATGACCGTGGTGTAGGTCTCGGCGGCACCGCGCAACAGGGCAAAGGGCGAGAGCTTGGCCCCGGCACCGAGCAGCCCGATGACAAAACCGATGGCATAGGAAACCAGCGCCAGCCGTACGGTTAGCCACAGCCCGTCAAGGAGCTCATCGCCCCATCCGGTATCACCGATGGCAAAAAGTGCGAGGGTTTCCTGCATTGGCCGCTGGTCAGTCTGCTCAAATCAACGTGAAACAAGTGTTCATCAAAAGAGCGGGGGCGGCAGATGATCATCAGACTGCCGCCCCCGGTCATGTTATCAACGGCAATCAGCCGCCATAGATGTCAAAGTCAAAGTACTTCTGCTGGATGTTCATGTACTCGCCATTCTCGCGAATGCCCTTGATCGCTTCATTGAACATCTTGACCAGATCTTCATCTTCCTTGCGCACGGCGATACCGACGCCTTCACCGAAACCGGCCCAGACAGAACCGTCAAGCGCCGGACCGACGAAGCCGTAGCCCTCGCCTTCCGGGGTTTTCAGGAAGCTCTCGTCAAGCACGATGCTGTCAGCCAGCAGGGCATCGACACGACCGGCAGCAAGGTCGAGATTGGCCTGTTCCTGGGTGTCGTAATAACGGATATCGATGGCATCACCGAGATTGTCCTCGAGGAAGTTCGAGTGAATGGTGGAGGCCTGAACGCCGACAATCTTGCCGTCCATCGCATCTTTCATACCGTCGACGTCGAACTCTTCCATCGCACCGTCAGGAACCACGAAACGGGCCGGGGTCTCATAATATTTGTCGGTGAAGGCAACGCTCTTCTTGCGCTCTTCCGTGATCGACATGGAGGCAACGATGGCGTCGTATTTATGGGCCAGCAGGGCTGGAATGATGCCGTCCCAGTCCTGGGCAACGATCTCACACTCGACCTTCATGTAGTCACAGAGAGCGTTGGCGATCTCCACGTCGAAACCGGTCAGGTTACCGGCAGTATCGGTCATGTTGAATGGAGGGTAGGCGCCCTCGGTGGCGATCGTGATCTTGTCACGGGCGGCGGCTTCGCCAACCATGGTGACTGCCATGACGGCAGCAGCAGCCAGAGTAAGAAGTTTTTTCATCGCTTGGAAATCTCCTGAAATGGATGAAGGGAAAGGGGGAAATTCAAACCGGCCACCAGCGTCAGAGCTGGCTCGCCAGAAACTGCCGACAGCGCTCACTGGTCGGCATATCGAAAACCTGTGACGGCGGGCCGCGTTCCTCGACCCGGCCCTGATGCAGGAACACCACCTCGGACGAGACCTCGCGGGCAAAGCCCATCTCATGGGTCACGATCAGCATGGTATTGCCTTCCTCGGCCAACTTGCGCATCACGCGCAGCACCTCGCCCACAAGTTCGGGGTCGAGGGCGGAGGTCGGCTCATCGAACAGCATAACCTTGGGCTTCATGGCCAGTGCCCGGGCAATCGCCACCCGTTGCTGCTGACCACCGGACAGTTCGGACGGATAGGCACCCGCCTTGGCCGAAACGCCAACCTTGTTCAGCAGTTCATGGGCTTCCTCGACCACCTCGGCACGCTTGCGACCCTGCACATAGATCGGTGCCTCGATGACATTCTCGAGTGCGGTTTTGTGGGACCAGAGGTTAAAGCCCTGAAACACCATGCCGAGCCGGGCGCGGATGCGCTCCACCTGCCGCTTGTCGGCAGGCTCCGACGTACCATCCCGCCGCTTGCGCATACGGATCAGTTCGCCATTAACGCGGATTTCGCCCTGATCGGGGGTTTCGAGCAGGTTGACACAGCGCAGCATGGTGGATTTGCCGGAACCGCTCGATCCGATGACCGAAATCACATCGCCATCATGGGCCTCAAGCGAAATACCCTTGAGCACCTCAAGGCCACCAAAGCGTTTGTGAAGGTCGGCAATTTCGAGCGCAGGAACAGCGGCCGTTCCGGCCTTGGGAGCGTCTGCGGTTTCGGCAGTGGTAGCGGCGGGCATCAACTCGTCGGTCATCAACTGTGTGAACCAGAATGGCGCGCAGGCTAAGCCCAAAATGCAAGGCTGCAAAGGTTTTTTTGCATAGCAGCGATCTGTTTCGGTCAAATGCCCGTCAGGCAGGGGCCGCAGTCTTTGACCAGGATCAGGCGATGGGGGCATACTGGCCCGGATATGGTTCGATACCCTTGGGGCAGGCCCGGAGACGACATCCCGGCCCAACCCCGGATGAACAAGGCATAAAACCGATGTCTGCCCTTGAATGGCTTTCCAATATCGTCACCGGCGCCGGTATGGCTGTAGCCGGTCAGGCCTGCCCCCTGCCTGATCATCAGGTAGTGGTCGTACGCCCGATCGAGCAGCCGCTGCAACGGGATTTCACCAAAACATCGGTCGGCATCAACCAGATGACCAACAAGCCGGTTGCCGTCCCCGTTCCCCATACCGCCCGGGCGCTTGGCGGGCTGATGCTGATTGAGATGAGCGCCAATACCAATGTCGAGTTCGGCGGTGCCACCGCACGGGACAATTCCGGTGCCTGCGTCTGGCCTGCCAAGGTCACCATCGATCTGGTGCTGGCCGGCACCCTCTTCGTCAACCAGATCTATGAAGAGGGCACCTGCATGCACAACGCCATCGCTGAGCATGAGATGGAACACTATACCCAGGGCAAGGCACTGGTATTGCGCGAGTTGAAAACCGTGCAACAGGCAGCCAAGGCCGTCGTGGACAAGATAGGCGTGCTCGGCCCGATGCCGCCGGAACAGGCGCAACAGCAGGGCAAGCCGATCGGCGATGCCATCACCGCCGCCGTACAGACGGAAATCGACCGCCTGAACAAGGAACAGGAAGAGTTGCAGGTAGCCCATGATTCCGCGATCGAAAATCTGGAAACCCTGACTGCCTGCCGCGGGGCCGGACGTTTTGTGCACCAGCCACCGGTGCTGCCCGGTGGACAGGCAACCGGAGGGCAGGACGGCTGATTGTGAGAGTTATTGCCGCCACAATCATTCTGTTCATTCTCGCCCTCGCCCCGGAAGCGCAGGCGCAACCGCGCATCCAGTGCCCGACCATGGATGCGCCGATCTTCAATCTCAATGTCGACAACCGCCCGGTGCGGATCATTCCCAATGCCGATCAGAACCGGATGCGCCAGCTCTATACCCGGCACAATCCGGGCCGGGCCGCCGGGCTGACCAGCCATCACAGCATCGGCGGACTGCATCACGGGGAAATTACCTTGCGCACCCAGTTCAACATGCTGCAGGCGACACAAGGGTCAGCTGCCTGCCTCGGCCTGCAAAGCCTCGATATGACGCTGGTCTATGATCCGATCATCTATATCTCCAGCGACCGACCGCGCGGCTCCTGCGAATACAACGCGGCGCTGGAACACGAGTACAAACACCACAATACCGACCTTCTGGTTCTGCGTCAGGCAGCGCCCCTGCTCCGTGCTGCCGCGCAACGCTCGATCTCCTCACTGCGCCTGCCGTTGCAGACCCAGACCAGCCAGCTGGCACAGGCGCGCGAACAGTTGCAGCAGCAGATTACCGACCAGCTCAATCTGGAAATGGACCGCATCGAAAAACAGCGGAACCAGCGACAGGCACTGATCGATACCCCGGCAGAGTATCAGCGGGTCGCCAGCATCTGCCCCTCACGCAGATAAGCCGGGCGTCAAATCATCCGACCTCACCAATCCATGATTTGCAGTGGCAGGGTCGATCTGGCACCCTACATAACTGGAATGGGGAAGGTTCGGATGAGAAACAAACTGTTCGCGCTGGCGTTGATAATCGCCCTGATCGGGTTCACGACGCCTGTGGCTGTCCATGATGCCAAGGCAGCCAGCTGCACACGCGAAGGCTTGCCGAGCGTTCAGGTCACGGTGGAGATTTCACCGGTCCATACCAACACCACGCAAAATCTGGCCCAACTGACCGGACGTGACAACAATACCCGACTGGGGATCATGGATGGTCACCATGTGGGCGGCCTGACCGTCGGCGATATTCAGGCACAGACCCAGATCGGTTTTGGCGAAAGCACCGGTTTCTTCACCGGCAACACCTGCCTCTGGATCAATTCACTGGTGATACAGCTGAGCCTGCAATCCAGAATTTTTGTGGCAAAAGAACTCCAGCGCGGAACCTGCGAATATCGCATCCTGCTCGAGCATGAGCAAAAACATGTGCAAATCGACCGGAATGTTGTGAATGAGTATCGGCGATTGATTGAAGCGCATCTGGAAAGCGAACTACTGCAGCAAGGTGCAGCAGGACCGGTGCCGTTCAGGCTTGCCCCTGATCTGCAACGGGATCTGACCGGGCAGGTCAGCGGGCTTGTCGATCAACAGATGCGCAAACTCTATGCCGAACGGGACCGGCGGCAACAGGCGCTCGACAATCCTCAGGAATATGAGCGCATGAGCATGGCCTGCCTCTAGCGCAGCAGGCTAGTCCTGACCGAGTGTTTCGACCGTGGCGAGACGCCGTTCCAGTGTCGGCAACCATGGCTCATCCCCCACAGCATCGGCGCGCAAGGCCCGCCACTCGGCCACTGCGGTCTCCAGATCACCCGCCTGCCATAACTGCAGTCCATGATAAAACCGCGTGCCGGGCAAATCGGGGAAGTCACGGACGAGCCGATCAATCAACCGCCCTGCCTCGACACCTATCTGGCCATCATCGGCGGCAATCATTGCCTCAAGCCGGGCCAGTTGCAGGGTCACATTATCCGGCTCGAGCATCGCCGCCCGGCTGAATGCCTGTGCTGCATCGCCGTGGCGACCGAGCAGCCGCCATGTCTGGCCGAGCAAGGTCCACCCGGCGAGGTTGTCGGGATCAGCGGCCAGTTGCCGGGCCAAGCGGTCGGCAGCGGCCAGCGCGTTGCTGTTGCGCGCCAAGGCCGACTGGTCACGACCGGCCAGCGGCTGGTCCGGCATGGACGGATTACCGAGATAGAGATACATGCCCATGGCTAGCAGGGGCACGCCAATGACCACCGCCGCCGACAGCCTGTTGAACCGTACCAGCGGTGCCGCAATGATCGCACAGACCAGCGCGGAAAGTGTGGCTGCCACAATCCAGAACATCATGATGACGGCTCCTGCCAGTCATCAATCGCGATTGCTTCCAGCGCCGCTGCCTCATTGCCCCGCTTGCGCAGGAACAGGACCAGCCCGACCAGTACCAGCAAGGCTGGCGGCAGCGACCACAGGATGATCGTGCGCGTGGTCATCGGCGGGTTGAGCAGGATACGCTCGCCATAGCGGGCAATCAGATCGTCGAGGATGGCCTGATCACTGTCCCCGGCGGCAATGCGGCGGCGGATCAACCGTTGCATGTCAATCGCCAGCGATGCCTCGCTATCGGCAATCGACTGGTTGGCGCAGACGACACAGCGCAATCGCTCGGCCATCGCCTGCGCACGCGCTTCCTGCTGCGGATCGTCGAGCACATCTTCGGGCGAGATGGTGGCAGCCACGGCAGGCATGGCGAACAGCAGGGTCAGGGCAATCAGCATAAGGCGCATCAGGAAGCCCCCGCAGCCTGCAGGCGCTCGAACACCTCTTGCAACGTATCAAACTGCGTAGCCGAAATAGGCCCCTGTATGCGGAAGCGGATGCGGCCATCGGCGTCGATCACAAATGTTTCCGGCACACCGGTGATGCCGAAGGCCAGCGCCGCCTCACCCTTCGGATCGAGACCGGTCATGGCGAAGGGATTGCCGAATTCTTCAAGATAACCGGCTGTATCCGCCACCTTGTCACGATAGGCGATGCCATAGACCGCCACCTGCCCATCCCGGGCAAGGCGTAACAGATAGGGATGCTCGATCCGGCACGGTGCACACCATGAGGCATAGAAATTGACCAGCGCCAGACCGGATGGACCCGGCGTAATATCGCCATGCGCCAGACCGGTCAGAAAGTCCGCTGCCTCATCACCCGCCGTATCAAATTGCGGCAAGGGCTGATCAAGCAGCGCCGGTTCTGCCGTGGCAGGTGCGCTATCGGGACGGTTGAGCGCAATGGCAAATGCCGCCGCCAACAACAGGACAAACAACAGTGGCAACCAGATCAGCAGGCGTTTACCGGTCATGACGCCACCTCTGGTGCTGGTGTCGCCGCCACAGCCTCGACCTTGCGACCACGGGTGGCGAAGAGGCGGTCACTGGCCGCGATCAACCCGCCCAGCGCCATGATAGCAACCCCGATCCAGATCAGCGCAATCATCGGATGGTACTGCAAATGCAGCGACCAGCCGCTGCCAGCCTGTCCTGTTGCCTCACCAGCATCAAGCGGACGGTTGGCCTCATCAGGCTGACCAAGGGTGACATAGAGATTGCCCCAGCCGTCAAAACGGATCGCTGCCTCGGTGGTGCGCATCTGGGAAACCGGGTACCAGCGCTTTTCCGGTGTCAGGGTGAACCGTCCCCGATTGATCTCGAGGCGTCCCATATCCGACTGGTAATTGTCGCCATCGACCCGCTCGACACCCTTGAAGCGGATGGTGTAACCGGCGAGGCTGACCCGCTCATTAGGCTCCATGCGCAAGATACGGTCCGTACTCCAGACTGACGACCCGGCAATGCCGAGTACCATGACCGCCAGCCCCAGATGCGCAACACTCATCCCGTGTTGCCAGGCAGGCAGGCGGATCGCGCGGGACAGGCTGAATTGCGCCCGTTCCAGCCATTGCATCAGGGTCGCCGCCAGTATCCAGAGGCCAGCGGCAAACCCGGCACTGGCAAAGGCCCGGCCCGGCTGGTCCGGCCAGATGACGGCAAGCGCGATAATGACAGCGATCAGCAATGACCAGCGCAAGCGGCGCATAACCGGCGCAACCGATGCCTTGCGCCATGGCAGGAACGGCGCGATTGCTATCGCTGGCAGCAGCGGCGCCAGCAGCGGGGCAACCGTCGCCTCGAAATAGGGCGGGCCGACCGATACCGGCGGCAGGTTCAGCAGTTGCAAACCTAGTGGATAGAGCGTGCCGAGCAGCACCACCGCGCAGGCGAGCGCCAGCAGCACATTGTTCAGCACCAGTGCGCCTTCACGGCTGATAGCGGCGAAATCGGGGTTCGGGGCCATGCGTCCGGCTTGCCCGGCACGCCAGCCATAGAGCGCCAACGCACCGGCAACGGTCGTACCGATCAGCGCCAGAATGAACATACCGCGCTCGGGATCGAGGGCAAAAGCATGCACGCTGGTCAGCACACCGGAGCGCACAAGGAAGGTGCCGAGCAGCGAGAGCGAGAAGGTGATGATCGAGAGCAGCACGGTCCAGCTCGCCAGTGCCTCCCGCTTGGCCATCACATGAATGGAATGCAGCAGCGCAGTGCCCGCCAGCCATGGCATCAGGCTGGCATTCTCCACCGGGTCCCAGAACCACCAGCCACCCCAGCCAAGCTCGTAATAGGCCCACCATGAGCCAAGCATGATGCCGAGGGTCAGGGTCGACCACGCAATCAACACGTAGCGCCCGGTCGCCTGTGCCCAATCCCGGTCAAGGCGACCGATCATCAACCCGGCAACCGCAAAGGCAAAGGTGCTGGAGAAACCCACATAACCGAGATAGAGCAGCGGCGGGTGGAAGGCCAGCGCCGGGTCCTGCAACAACGGGTTGAGATCATTGCCATCGATCGGCGGATCGACCAGACGCCCGAACGGGTTGGAGGTCCAGAGCAACAGCAGCAGAAAGCCGATACCAAGCAGTCCATGCACGCCGAGAGTGACATCGCGCAGGCGCAAACGGCCCGTATCAGCCTCGCTGTCCAAACCGCCACCACTCAGGGCAACCGCCGCGCCGAAGATGGCGAGCACCATGACCCAGAGCAGAAGCGAGCCTTCGTGATTACCCCAGCTGCCAGCGATCTTGTACAGCAGGGGCTTGGCGGAATGGCTGTTCTCCATCACAGTGATGACCGAGAAATCCGAAGTCAGAAACAGATAGATCAGCCCGAGAAAGGCAGCAGCGATCAACCCGGCCTGCACCCCGGCGGCCCGGCGCGCCACGGTGGATGCCGCCTGCCGACGGATCGGATCATGCTGTACACCATCACGCAGCAGCAACAGCCCGGCCACTGCCTGTACAACAGCCGTGGCCAGTGCCAGCACGAGGGCGAAATGGCTCAGTTCGGCAATCATCAGCGATTGCCCTCAATCAGTGTATCGGTGCGATGCTGCGGGCCCTGACCGGCTTCGGTGCGGCCACGCTCCAGCGCCGCCGCCACTTCCGGCGGCATGTAGTTCTCGTCATGCTTGGCGAGAATTTCCTCAGCCGTGAAATGGCCATTCTCGGCCAGAATACCGATTGCCACCACGCCCTGCCCCTCGCGGAACAGATCGGGCAAGATGCCGGAGAAGCGCACCGGTGTTTCGGCACTGTAATCGGTCACGACAAAGTTTACGGTGAGGCCATCATCGGCACGGGTCAGCGAATTCTCGGCCACCATGCCGCCGAGACGGATGGTGCGGTTGACCGGCAAGGGCTTGCCAGCCGCCTCAAGTTCCGCCAGATCCGCCGGGCTGTAGAAAAAGGTCAGGTTCTGCTGCAGCGCCGACAGCACCAGAAAGGCAGCGGCACAGACCACCACCGCACCGACACAGAGCCATGCGAGACGGCGGTGCTTCGGTTGCCATGGTCGTTTTGCAGATGGTTGGGCGGGCGACGGTTCCGGGCGGGTCATAACGGCAGGTTCAGTTGCTGTTCTGTGACTGTTCGAGATCGACAAGACGCTGCCGCCAGCGCCGCGTATAGGCGATGCTGACCCCAACCAGACCGGCCAGACCGACGCCGGTGATGGCATAGGCTGCCCAGACATATGCTGCGTACTGATCCACGGAAATAGGTGTCCTGACCTGTTGTGCCCGATATTGCTGGCGGCAACTTAGGGACTGGCGGGCAAGAATGCTAGGTTTTGCGACCCTGTATCGCATTCATGTTATCAGGCCATGTTATCCGGGGTCGTGACCTTGATCAGGCCTGCCCGGTATTTTCGGCCCCGACCGTCACCTGTGCCGCGCCCTGCATTGCCTGACGCTGCATCCGCATCTGCCAGCGACGGCGCGCAAGTTCGCCCTTCAGCCGCATGAGGATCAGCGCACCGCCCAGCGCCATGAAACCGAGCGCCATGATCATCAGCGGCCAGATCATGCTGCTGTGAAGCGCCGGGCTGTCGAGCCGGGTGATGCTGGCCGGTTGATGCAGGGTATTCCACCAGTCGACCGAGAACTTGATAATCGGCAGGTTGATCGAGCCGAGCAGGACCAGTATCCGCCCGGCGGCATCGCCGCGCTGGGGCTGATCGAAGGCATCGACCAGCGCCAGAAACCCTAGATAGAGGAAAAACAGGATCAGAACCGAAGTCAGCCGGGCATCCCATACCCACCAGACGCCCCAGATCGGCTGGCCCCAGATCGCACCGGTAATCAGGCAGATGGCGGTAAAGCAAGCCCCCACCGGTGCCGCAGCGCGCATATAGAGATCAGCCAGCGGGTGCCGCCAGACATAGCCAGAAATCGCCGCACCGGCCATGGTGGCATAGACAAACAGCGCCATCCAGGCGGCAGGCACATGCACATACATGATGCGGACACTGTCGCCCTGTTGGTAATCCGGCGGTGACCCGAACAGCGACAGATAGAGGCCCACAGCAATCAGGCCAGCCGCCAGCAGCCACAGAACCGGCAGGACCGGTGCGGTCAGTTTCTGGAACCGTGCTGGGTTGGCGAAGCGGTGCATGGGCTCGGGTTATCTCATCAAATCACAAAAAGAACATGGCGGTCGGTGTTTTGAGCATCAAGCACTGTCCCGGATCAAGGCACGTATTGCCGCGCCACCGGCAGCAATCGCGACAGGCAGGCTGCCGAGGCAGAGTGCCGCCAGTATCTGCAGCTCGGTAACCGCCACCTCACCCAGCAGGCTGCGCTGGATCGCGGCGGCACCGAATATCAGCACCGGCAGTTGCAGCGGGAACAGCAGCAGGGCGAGTAATGCCCCGCCCTGACGGGTACCTGCGGTCAGTGCCGATCCGGCCATGCCAATGGTGACCAGCGCCGGTCCGCCAAGCAACAGCGCCAGCGCACCGGGGAGCATAACAGCAGGCGGCACCGCAAGCAGCGCAAAAATCACCGGCGAGACCAGAACCAGCGGCATGATGGTGACAATCCAGCAGGTCACGATCTTGGCCGTGATGATCAATTCGGCACTGGCACCAGTAAACAGCAACTGTTCGAGTGAGCCATCGCTGTGATCGCTGCGGATACCGCGCTCCACCGCCATGGTGACCGCCAGCAGGGCGGCGATCCAGACCAGACCGGGTGCGACGCCGCGCAGCGTCGCGCTGGCCGGTCCGAGGCCGAGAGGCGCCAGCACCAGCACCAGAAAATAAAAGATAAATACGGTCGCGGCATCGCCCCGGCGCTGCCAGAGCGTGCGCATTTCCCGCCCGATCAGCCGAACCAGCAGCAGCCACCAAGGGGCGAAAGATGCAATGCCAAGCTCCCGGTTCATGCCGCCACCGCCAGATCAAGCATGCGGATATCATCGAGTGGCAGCACCTCGTGGCTCGCCAGAACCGTGAGGCCACCGCGCTCCCGATGCTCGCCAAGCGCGGTCATGAGTGCATCGCGGGCATCGGCATCAAGCGTCACTGTTGGTTCATCAAGCACCCAGATCGGTCGGTCCTGCTGACACAGCCGGGCGAGATCGACCCGGCGGCGCTGGCCTTGCGAGAGATACTGCACCGGACGGTCGCGCAAGGGCGTCAGCCCCCAGCGCGCCAGCAGCGCATCATCGGCAACAGCCGGTAAACCGGCGAGCCGCGCGGTCCGGCGCAGATGTTCGGCGACGGTCGGGCCGGGCTTCAGCCCCGGCTGCACGGCAAGCCAGCCGATCTGTGCCATCCAGAACGGATCAAAAGCCCTGACCGTCTCGGCCGGTCCGCCGAACCCGTGGCGCAACTCGCCGAGCAGGGCCGGCAGCAGCCCGGCCAGCACACGCAGCAGGCTGGTCTTGCCAACCCCGTTCGGGCCGGTCAGTTGCCAGATCGTGCCACGGGCAAGGCTGAGGTCGAGCGGTTGGGTCAGGGCCATGCCGCCACGACCAACCACAAGCTGCTCGGTTGAGATCAGAATATCCGTCATGCCCAAGGCTCTTATTGTGCTTCGCCCGGACAGGCAAGCATCCCATTGCTTAACGAAGTCCGTTCCGCCCGGACGTGGCACTAACGGATCATCAATAATTGTCCGCTACGCTTCATATCAGAACAGCGATCCGGCCTGTTTGAAATGCCGGTGTGATCCCAGAAAGGGAATGGATCGATGAATGATATGCGAGATACGGCCCGTCACGAAACCAACGATGATTTCGTCTATGAGGGCAGACCACTGACCGAGGAGTTGCCCGCCGATACCGGGGTGATTGAATCGGTTCTCAAGGGCCTTGGCCTGACACTGGTACACCGGGTATTCCCGGACCCGGTACGTGACCCGACACAGGTTGCGCTCAGACTGCGGGCCGGGGTTCGCCAGATCGGACGCACACTGGTTCTGAAAGGACGGCGCACCGGCGATGGTCACCTGATCATCATCAGCGGCAAAAATCAGGTCAGCCTGCGTAAACTGCTCAAGATCACCGGCGAGGAACTGGAACGCCCGGACGAGAAGTTCATGCGGCAAGTGGTCGGTTATGACGCCGATGGCGTACCGCCCTTCGGCCATCGCCAGAAGCTGAAAACCTATATCGACAAGGATATGATGACGTTCCACAACGCGTGGTTCCCGGCGGGCTCGCCCCGGATGTGGATGTTCCTGCGCACCGATGTTGTGGCCCAGGCCACCGGCGGCAGGCTCTATGACCTCAAGGTGGAGACGCCCAAAAACAAGTCCGCATAATCCGCACCCAAGAATATCCCCCGATGCGGCGTCCCACTCTACAGCAAGGATCTTCAACCATGGTTGAACGGGGGACAAGGGGATGCGCTTTCGACGATTGCTCGGCATCATGGCTATCGGTGCCACGGCACTGTTTGTCGTCGGCTATGTCATGTTTGTTTTCGAGCTGCGCCGGTTCGAGAAAAAGATCGCCGACAATATCGCACGTAAAGATGCCTGGTGCGCCACGACACTGAACCAGTGTCGTGATGATATGATTGTTGCCCGGGCCGAGGCGATCTCGCCATCCAGCCTGTATCTCTCAGATTTTCAGGGTGAAGGCCGGAGATACGGCAACAGAAATATTGTGCAAATCTGGGGCATCTCCACCACGCATAATGCGCTCAACGATCTGTATGCCCGCGCTGCGGTCACTGATCTGCTGCATGAATATGGCCCTTGGGTTGCCTGTTGGGAACGCAGCACCGGTAGCTTCAGCTGCTCCGGCCTCGGCCAAACCCTGCCCGCCGAAATGCCGGTCTATAACCCGAGCACCGATATTGCCCTGAAGATAATCGAGAACGGCTTTGCCGGTTTCTTCAGTCCCGACGGTATCAAGCCAATGCCGACATGGGCATTCGCGCCCGAACAGCCACCGATCAGCCTGAGCGGGCTGTATCTCAATGCAGCAATCAAATCAGGAGCCCGGTAATGCAAAAGCACCTTATTGTCTTGGCTGGCATGTTCTGGATCGCAGCTGCCACGCTGATCGTCCGGGAGTTGAATACAGGCTTCAAAAGAGCCGATCATCAGGTAACAGCCTATAACAATGCGCAGGGCATGAAGCCTGTCAGTATTTATCAGGACATATGGATCAATCCGGCCATAAAGCTTCCGGGATCCAGCCGATCCGTGCGCTCATCGGATGATGTCGTGAACATGGTCCGTGTCGAAGGCAAGGTTTTGAGCGATCAACCGATTAATACCCACGCCCCACCATCCTTCGGTTACGCCCCGCTGCACCGCCCCATGATTACGGGAGGCTATAACGGCATATCACTGCGTCTCGTGGTTGAACGCCATAATGGCAAGATGCCTCATGAAGTGCCGGAGATCATCGACCTGACACTGGCAGGCGTCGATACGCAGCCCGCCTTCGTTGATCCGCAATGGCTAGTGACAAGCCTGACATCCATCCTTGAGGACAAGCATTTTCAGCTGATTTGTGATGTCGTTGATGCTGACAAGTCAAACCCCTTGGGCCGTTGCTGGCTGCCGCCCGATGCAGATGAAACAACTGACGTCGGGCAATCGCAATCAGCGTTCAATCATGACATCGGGTTCCAGTTGCTGTCCGCAGGGCTGATAACGCGACAACCGATACGTGATGACAATGACGCCAGATTGCGTGCCGCCTTTGATGACGACAATCCGAGCCAGAGCTTTGATAATCTGTACCGTGCTGCCGAGCATCAGGCCCGCCAGCAGCAAATGGGCATCTGGCATCGCTATCGGGACAATCTCAGTACTGCCTCGGCCAACTGACCGGGCCGGGCCACTATCGCTCAGGCCTCGTAGTTGCGGATGTCGTCGATCACCTTGCCATCATTCGGCAGGCTGTTGGGTGCGACGATCTCCACCTTGCCGCGCAGCTTGACGATATCCTGCAGGCTGCTCGCTACCGCATCGGCAATGCTGCTGTCGGTTGCCTCGATCTTCAGGGTCATGATGTCGCCGCCATCGGCACGATCAACCACCAGACGGCTTTTCGCAATTTGGGGGTGCCGTTTGGCGAGGGCCGCGAGCTGTTCCGGGCGCACGAACATGCCCTTTATCTTCGCCGCCTGATCGGCACGGCCCATCCAGCCCTTGAGGCGCATATTGCGCCGACCACAGGGGCTTTCCCCGGCCAAGACAGCGGACAGATCACCGGTGGCAAACCGAACCAGCGGATAGGCCGGGTTGAACAGGGTAACCAGTACCTCGCCGACCTCGCCCTCCGGGACCGGATCGCCGGTGCCGGGCCGGACAATCTCGACCAGCACATTCTCATCCACCACCAGCCCTTCCCGTGCCGGGGTTTCATAGGCGATCAGGCCGAGATCGGCGGTACCGTAATTCTGGTACACCGCCACGCCGCGATCGGCATACCATGCCCTGGCATCGGGCATCAGCGCACCACCACCGACCGATGCCTTGACCATGCGGCTGGTATCGAGTCCGAGGCTGTCGGCCTTCTCCAGAATGACTTTCAGGAAATCGGGCGTGCCGGTATAGGCGGTACAGCCGAGATGGGCCATGGCCTGTGCCTGACCCTCACTGTTGCCGGTTCCGGCCGGAAACACCGGACAGCCCAGTGCCCGCGCGGCTGAATCAAACAGGAACCCGCCCGGCGTGAAGTGATAGCTGAAACAGTTTTGGACCATGTCGCCCTTGCGGAACCCGGCAGCGAACAAGGCACGACCAAAGCGCCAGAAATCAGCCCCCGCACCCTGCGGCTCATAAATCGGGCCGGGGGAGACGAACAGATGCACCATGTCATCCAACGGCTGCCCGTCAAACCCACCGAAGGGCGGTTTCGCCGATTGCCGCTCGACCAGCTCCGATTTTCGGGTTACCGGCACCGTTGCCAGCGCTGCCCGGTCGGTAATCGCGGTCGGATCAATATCGGCCAGCAACTCGGCATAGGCCGCGCTATGGGTCCGTGCATGGGTCAGCTGGGTTGTCAGCGCGGCAAACAGCGCCGCCTCGCGCTCATCATGGCTGCGGGTTTCCAGATCATCATAATGTTCAGTGGTCATGGGACCCCTTCCGTTCGGCAGCAGGTTTGACAGATCAGATCAGCTCAGCCAGCGCTTGCGGCGTTTGTAGTTCTTCACATCGCGGTAGTTCTTCTTACCCGCCGAGGAGACGCCGAGATAGAACTCCTTCACATCCTCATTCTCGCGTAATTCCTTCGCCTCGCCATCCATGACGACGCGGCCATTCTCGAGGATATAGCCGTATTTAGCGTATTTCAGCGCCACATTGGTGTTCTGTTCGGCGAGCAGGAAGGTCACGCCCTCCTTCTCATTCAGGGCTTTGACTATCTCGAAAATCTGCTCCACCAGCTGCGGCGCGAGGCCCATGCTGGGCTCATCCAGCAGGATGATATTCGGCTTGGCCATCAGGGCACGACCGATGGCGGTCATCTGCTGTTCACCGCCCGAGGTATAGCCCGCCTGGCTCTTGCGCCGCTCTTTCAGACGCGGGAAATAGTTATATACCATCTCCAGATCGGCATTGATCTGACCACGCCCGACCCCGCGGGTATAGGCGCCGGTAAGCAGGTTTTCTTCAACCGTCAGATGTTCAAAACAGTGCCGCCCTTCCATCACCTGAATGACACCACTCTTGACGAGATCATTGGGGGTCAAGGTATCGACACGCCTGCCGCTGAAGGTGATCGACCCTTTGGTCACCTCACCCCGTTCAACGCGCAGCAGATTGGAAATGGCTTTCAGTGTTGTGGTCTTGCCGGCACCGTTACCGCCGAGCAAGGCGACGATCTGGCCCTTGTTGACCGCCAGTGAAACGCCCTTCAGCACCAGAATCACATGGTCATAGATGACCTCGATATTGTTCACCTGCAGCAGGGCATCAGGCGCAACATCAGCCGGGTTGGAATGACCTACATGGCGGTTTGCTGCGGTATCGGACATCTGGAAACTCCGTATCTGGCGGCGCGGTCAGCATGGTACCGGCGGCGCATCGCTGCGCCGCCGGTTACCCGTCGTGTTATCAGGAATCGCAGCGATCGAGCGGCAGGCCTTTTTCCTTAGCATACTGCTCGGCAGACTCCTTGTAGAGTTCACGGATCAGCTCCTGGTTCGGCTCGATCCAGTCGGAAGCAGCCTCCCACTTCTCGCCGTCCCATTGCTGGATGCGCAGTTTACCGCCACCCTCATGGTCCTCACAGCTGAGCTTAATCGGCTCCATCATGCCTTCAAAACCGGCTTGTTTGAGCACATCGGCACTGAGGTCGAGGTTCTCGAAGCCCCAGCGGATTTCCTCACCGGTCAGCGGACGATTGCCGTATTTGCCCATGGCGGTACGGATTGCCTCGGTCACGAACAGCATGTTGATCAGGCCGCGGTTGTAACCGACCTCACCGACCTTGTCCCGGCTCTCGGCGGTGCCGTTACCCTTGTCATAGACATGCTTCAGGATGTCCTGAACCACCGGGTAATCCTGCCCCACACCGTTGAAGGTACCGGATTTATAGCCCTTGGCGGCAGCACCGGCCGGGCGCACATCAGGCTCGGAACCGGACCACCAGACACCGATGAACTTGTCCATTGGATAGCCGACAGCAGCGGCCTCCTTGATCGCGGTGGAGTTCATCACACCCCAGCCCCACATCAGGGTCCAGTCGGGACGCAGGCGACGACCGATCTGCAGCCAGGTTGATTTCTGCTCCAGACCCGGATGCGAAACCGGGAACAGGTGGAAATCGAAACCATACTTCTTGGACAGCAGTTCGAGGGTCTTGATCGGCTCCTTGCCATAGGCACTGTCGTGATAGACCAGCGCAATCTTCTTGCCCTTGAGGTTGTCATAGCCGCCCTCTTCATCCGCGATGTAATGGATCATCGCATCGGCTTGACCCCAATAGGTCGCAGGCGGGGTGAAGACATAGGGGAAAACCCGGCCATCGGATGCATCGGCGCGGCCATAGCCCATGGACAGGATCGGAATTTTATCCTGCGCCGAGCGGTCGAGCAGCGCATAGGTGATGCCAGTGGAGAACGGGAATACCGCCGCACCGCCGGTCGGGCCGTTATTCTTCAGACGTTCGTAGCATTCAACGCCACGGTCGTTGTTGTACTGGGTTTCGCATTCCTCGAAGGTCAGCTTGACGCCGTTGATGCCGCCATCACGCTCGTTCAGCATTTTCATATAATCCTGAAACGCATCGGCAACCGGAATGCCGTTCGGTGCATATGGGCCGGTACGAAAAACCAGCAGCGGAACAAAGATTTCGCCCTCTGCCCGTGCGGTTGCTGGCTCGGTTGCCCAAAAGGCACCGGCACCGATAACGGTAGCCACGGCCAGCGCTGTCAGACGCTTGAAATTCATGCTCGTTTCCTCCCTGGTTGACGAGACGGTAGTTATGGGGGACCGGATTTATGCCCACACTGCCCTTTTGCGGCGGCCACGGTCCCAGCGGCCATGTGCGGGTGTTTTGTTTGTTCATTTATCAGTGCGGGAATGGCCAGAGCCGGAGCTTCTCCTTGCCTATCTGCCAGAGCCGCGCCATCCCGTGCGGCTCGGCGATGAGAATGATGATGATCAGCGCACCGAGGATCATGTATTCGAGGTGACCGATGGTGGCGATGTCGATATGCAGCCCGATCATGGCCGGGGTCTGGCTGATCAGGATCGGCAGCATGACGATGAAGGCCGCACCCATGAATGACCCGGTAATGCTGCCCAGCCCGCCGATGATGACCATGAACAGCACCTGGAACGAGCGGTCGATCTGGAACGCCAGTGCCTCGACCGACGAGGTATAGACAAAAGCCCAGAGCGCACCGGCGATCCCGATATAGAACGAGCTGATGGCAAAGGCCGAGAGCTTGGCGGTAATCGGCTTGATGCCGATGATTTCGGCGGCGATATCCATGTCGCGGATCGCCATCCATGTCCGCCCGATCCGGGAACGCACCATGTTCTTCGCCAACAGGGCCATGACCGTGACCATGCCAAGTGCGAACAGATAGCGGTCAACCGCAGAGGCGCTGGAACCGGTAACACTGAAGCCGGGGAATAACTCGCGCGGCGGGGCCGAGATCACGCCCGAGGCACTGTGATTGGTCCACCAGCCGAACTTGTTGAACATCCAGATCAGGAAGAACTGCGCCGCCAGTGTCGCCACCGCCAGATAGAACCCCTTGATCCGCAGGCTCGGCAGGCCGAACAGCACCCCGACCATCGCCGTACCGACCCCGGCCAGAATGAACACCAGCAGGATATTCATCTCTGGAAAGCCGGTCGTCAGCTTGTAGGCAAAGAACGCGCCACAGGCCATGAAGCCACCGGTGCCGAGGCTCAACTGGCCGCAATAACCGGTCAGGATATTGAGCCCGATGGCCGCCATGGAGAACACCACGAAGGGCAGCATCAGCGAGGTCAGGAAATACTCGGTGCCGAATACCGGAATGGCGATGAAGGCAATGGCGAGGATAATCGCCATGCCGATCTTGTCCTGCAGGATCGGGAAAATCGCCTGATCTGCCTGATAACTGGATTTGAACTGTCCGGCCTCGCGGTAAAACATGATCTATTCTCCCTGCCCTGACCTAGACGCGCTCAATGATCTTTTCGCCGAACAGGCCCTGTGGCCGGAACAGCAGGAATACCAGCGCCAGCATATAGGCGAACCAGTCCTCGATGGCACCGCCGAAGGCAGGGCCCCAGAAATTCTCCGCGATCTTCTCGCCCGCACCGATGATCAGACCGCCGACAATGGCACCGGGGATCGAGGTAAAGCCGCCCAGGATGAGCACCGGCAGCGCCTTCAGCGCGATCAGCGAGAGCGAGAACTGCACGGTGACCTTGGCTCCCCACATGATCCCGGCCACGATGGCCACCACACCGGCAACCGACCAGACGATCACCCAGATATGATTGAGCGGAATACCGACGCTGAGGGCCGCCTGATGGTCATCGGCCACCGCGCGCAGGGCGCGACCGATCTTGGTTTTCTGGAAGAATACCGCCAGCACGGCCACCAGAATGGCCGCGGTCGCCCCGGCAACCACATCGAGCTGATTGACGAAGACTTCGCCATTCGGCCCCAGCTCGAAATTGCCGTTGGGCAGCTGGAAGGCGAAGCTCTTCACATCCGACCCCCAGACAAGCTGGCCGAAACCGTCGAGGAAATAGGTCAGGCCGATGGTCGCCATGAACATGATGATATGTTCCTGATTGACCAGCGGGCGCAGGACCAGCCGTTCCACCGAATAGGCGAGGCCGATCATCACTACCATGGTCAAGAGGATCGCCAGCCAGACCGGCATGCCATATTCCATCAGCCCGACAATGGTCAGGGCAGAAAACAGCACCATGACCCCCTGCGAGAAGTTGAACACGCCAGACGCCTTGAAAATCAGCACGAAACCGAGGGCAACCAGCGAGTACATGACCCCGGTCAGCAGCCCGCTGATCAGCACTTCGAGGAAGAAATACGGATATTCCGCAATCTCGGTGAAGGGGGTGATGAAGATGGCTTCAAACATGGTTCCCTATCGCTCCCTCAATCATGTGCCACGCCGAGATAGGCGTCGATCACCGCCTGATCCGAGCGCACTTCATCGGGTGTGCCATCGGCCAGCTTGCAGCCGTAATCGAGCACCACCACCCGGTCGGAAATATCCATGACCACGCCCATATCGTGTTCGATCAGGGCCATGGTGGTGCCGAACTCGTCATTCACATCGAGGATAAAACGGCACATATCCTCCTTCTCTTCGACATTCATCCCGGCCATGGGTTCATCGAGCAGCAGCAGTTCCGGCTCGGCGGCCAGCGCCCGGCCCAGCTCGACCCGCTTTTGCAGGCCATAGGGCAGTTTGCCGACCGGGATCTTGCGGATATGCTGGATTTCGAGGAAGTCGATGATGCGTTCACAGAACTCGCGATGCTCGATCTCTTCCTTCTGGCCCGGTCCCCAATAGAGCGCCTGCATCAGCCACGGTTGCTTCATCTTCAGCACCCGACCGGTCATGATGTTGTCGAGGGTGGACATGCCCTTGAACAGGGCGATGTTCTGGAAGGTCCGGGCAATGCCCTGCTTGGCCGCCTGATGCGGACGCATCTTCTTGCGGGTGACGCCTTTATAGGTGATCTCGCCTTCCTGTGGGTGATAGAAGCCGTTGATAACATTGAGCATCGACGACTTGCCCGCCCCGTTCGGGCCGATGATGGCACGGATTTCATGGGCCTTGATGTCAAAGCTGATATTGGTCAGCGCCTTCACGCCACCAAATGACAGCGAAATATTCTTGACCTCGAGCAGGGTCTCACCGACCCGACTCTGCGGGGTGTTCGCCGGCTGGACGGTGGCATCGGATGCTGCACCACCACCTGTGGTCATCTCGTCAGTTACCGATTGCTCCGACATTACCCCTCCCTTATGCTGCCACCGGCTGTCCGGCCAGTACGATTTCAGTGTCCTCAATCGCCAGATCGGCCTTGATCATGCCCTTGCGACCATCCTCGAAGGTGACTTCGGTCTCGATATAAGCCGATTTGGCATCGGAGAAGAGCGCGGTAATCAGCGGCTCATACTTCTCACCCACATGCTTGCGCCGCACCTTGCGGGTCCGGGTCAGCTCGCCATCATCGGCGTCCAGCTCCTTGTGCAGGATCAGGAACCGCTTGATCTGACAGCCCGACAGGTTCGGATCATTGGCGAGGTCGCGGTTGACCTGCTCCACATTGTCCTTGATCAGGTCGTAAATCTCTTTCCGGCCTGCGAGGTCGGTATAGCCGGAATAGGCGATATTGCGGCGCTCAGCCCAGTTGCCGGCGGCCTCCAGATCGATATTGATCATCGCGGCCACATAATCATGGCCGTCACCGACCGCCACCGCTTCCTTGATGAACGGGAAGAATTTCAGCTTGTTCTCGATATATTTCGGCGCGAACAGCGAGCCGTCGGTCAGCTTGCCCACATCCTTTGCCCGGTCGATGATCTTCAAATGGCCATCGGGCTCCATTACCCCGGCATCGCCGGTATGGAACCAGCCACCCGCCTTGGCTTCCTCGGTCGCCTCGGCATTCTTGAAATATTCCTTGAAGATCCCGGGCGAGCGGAACACCACCTCACCGTTATCGGCAATTTTCAGCTCGACGCCGGGAACCGGCACACCGACCGTATCGGCCCGCACCTGATCCGATGGCTGAATGGTGACGAACACCGCCCCCTCGGTCATGCCGTAGATCTGTTTGACGTTGATCCCGAGCGCGCGGAAGAAGTTGAAGATGTCCGGCCCGATCGCTTCCCCGGCGGTATAGGCGATACGGATACGGGTAAAGCCGAGCACGTTTTTCAGCGGGCCATAGACCAGCCTCTCGCCGAGCCAGTATTTGAACCGGTCAGCGCCGGATACGGGACGGCCCTCGAGCAGGTCGATACCGACCCGCGCGGCATGATCCATGAAGGTCTTGTACAGCCAGCGCTTGAAGCGACCGGCATCTTCCATCCGGATCGCAACCGTAGTCAGGATATTCTCAAAAATCCGCGGCGGGGCGAAGAAATAGGTCGGCCCCAGCTCGCGCAGGTCGAGCAGCACGGTCTCCGCACTCTCCGGGCAGTTGACCGTGAAGCCGGTGACGAATTGCTGGCCATAGGAGAACAGGTGATCCCCGGCCCAGGCCATGGGCAGATAGGCGAGCACATCCTCATCCGCCGTCAGTTTTTCGTATTCGGCAGCATTCTTCGACATGATCAGCACATTGTCGAAGGTCAGCATGGTGCCTTTCGGCCGCCCGGTGGTACCGGAGGTATAGAGCATGATCGAGACATCGGAGCCGCGCCCCTTCTTGCACTCGGCCTCAAAGAAACCGGGCTTTTCCTTATGCCATGCGCGACCACGTTCCTGCACACTGTCCAGCGATTGCAGGAACTCTTCGGTATAGTTCCGCAAGCCACGCGGGTCGTCATAGATGATCTGCTCGATCGGCACGTCCTCACGGATCGCCAGCAGCTTGTCCACCTGCTCCTGATCCTCGACCAGCGCAAATCGCACTTCGGCATGGTTGAGGATATAGGCCATCTCCTCGACCACACTGTCCTGATAGATCGGTACCGGCACGCCGCCGAGCGCCTGTGCCGCCGTCATCGCCCAGTAGAGATGCGGGCGGTTATCGCCAATGATCGCCAGCCGGTCGCCATGCTTGAACCCCATGGCAGCGAGACCGTTTGCCATTGACCGGATTTCGTCGAGCGCCTGCGCCCAGCTCCATGACTGCCAGATGCCGAATTCCTTTTCCCGCATGGCAATGGCGTTCGGGCGCTTGCCGGCATGCTCAAGCAACAGTTTCGGGAAGGTATCAATACCGGTTGAGATAATAGCAGCAGCACCGTCAGGCATGGTGATCTCCCATAACGGTCAGGACTGAGCGAGTGCTCGAATGAACAGGATATTGTCTGGATAAAAATCGAGAACAGGTCGCGACAGACAAAAAATTCGCCAATGCATTACCGCGTGCGCGCTTAACCGACGACACGGCCCCTTATCTGAACGTTCTTCCCATATACCGGCCCTGAA
This sequence comes from Micavibrio sp. TMED2, assembly GCA_002168225.1. Taxonomy (NCBI): domain Bacteria; kingdom Pseudomonadati; phylum Bdellovibrionota; class Bdellovibrionia; order Bdellovibrionales; family Pseudobdellovibrionaceae; genus Micavibrio; species Micavibrio sp. TMED2. The sequence goes on along the minus strand of NHBH01000001.1, from coordinate 529,597 downwards.
TTGCCAGCTTTGCTGGTCCGGGCGGCACTTTTTCAGACCCGGTTTTTGACGGGCCCGTATTTGTTTGCCTGCAACACTATGTTGATCCGGGGCGGATGACAACAGTAATCATCCGGCAGTTGCCAATCGGTAAACCATCGGTTTTGTTGATAAATTATGCTGCACCGCAGTGAATTTTGTCGCTATAGCGCAAAACTGCGCAACTGCCGTTTGCGGCAAACGCATATCTGGGGTAAACCCTAGAGCGATTCTAAAAGACGGTGTCGATCAGTCTTGCACGGGCCATGAGCAATTTATGGCCACCCCGGTCAAGCCACCCGATCAGCCGTCGGCGTATATATCTGTCTCGGACCAGCCCTAACCTCTAGGAGACCACCTTGGCCGCCACGAAATCCACCTACAATGCCCGCCGTGAACTGACGGTCGATGGCGAAACCTACAGCTACTACAGCCTCAAGGCCGCAGCTGAAAAGCTGGGCGATATTTCCCGCCTGCCTTTCACCCTGAAAGTGCTGCTTGAGAACCTGCTCCGCTATGAAGACGGTCGCACCGTCAATGCCGAGGATGTGGCTGCGGTTGCCGAATGGCTGAAAGAGAAGAAGAGCACCAAGGAAATCGCCTATCGCCCGGCCCGGGTTCTGATGCAGGATTTCACCGGCGTTCCGGCGGTCGTCGATCTCGCCGCCATGCGCGATGCGATGGTCGGCATGGGCGGTGATGCCACCCAGATCAACCCGCTCTCCGCTGTTGACCTCGTCATCGACCACTCGGTCATGGTTGACGAATTCGGTTCAGCGAAAGCCTTCCAGCTCAATGTTGAGCGTGAGTTCGAGCGCAACGGCGAACGTTATGAGTTCCTGCGCTGGGGTCAGGAAGCATTCGACAATTTCCGCGTCGTGCCACCGGGCACCGGTATCTGCCACCAGGTGAACCTCGAATATCTGGCCCAGACCGTCTGGACCGGCAAGGATCCGGCTGATCCATCCGCCAACTGCGCCTACCCTGACACGCTCGTCGGTACCGACAGCCACACCACTATGGTCAACGGCCTCGCCGTTCTCGGCTGGGGTGTCGGCGGGATCGAGGCCGAGGCTGCCATGCTCGGCCAGCCGGTCTCCATGCTGATCCCGGAAGTCATCGGCTTCCGCCTGACCGGCAAGCTGCCTGAGGGTGCCACCGCTACCGACCTCGTGCTGACCGTGACCCAGATGCTGCGCGCCCGCGGTGTGGTTGGCAAGTTCGTCGAGTTCTTCGGTTCCGGCATCTCGCAGATGAGCCTCGCCGACCGTGCCACCATCGGCAACATGGCGCCTGAATACGGCGCCACCTGCGGCTTCTTCCCGATCGATGACGAAACCCTGCGTTACCTCCGCTTTACCGGTCGTGACGAAGCACGGGTCAAGCTGGTTGAAGCCTATGCCAAGGAACAGGGCATGTGGCTCGATGCCAGTGCACCGGAGCCGGTCTATACCGATACCCTCGAACTCGATCTCGGCGACGTCGTACCGTCAATCGCCGGTCCGAAGCGCCCGCAGGACCGTATCCTGCTGAGCGAAGCCGCTGCATCCTTCAAGAAAGAACTCAACGGCCAGTTCGCGGTCGATGATGTGAACAGGGAAGTGCCGGTTGCCGGTACCGATTACAGCATCGGTCATGGTGACGTGGTGATCGCCGCGATCACTTCCTGCACCAACACCTCCAACCCGAACGTCATGCTCGCCGCCGGTCTGGTTGCCCGCAATGCCCGCGCCAAGGGCATGAAGGTCAAGCCATGGGTCAAGACCTCACTGGCACCGGGCAGCCAGGTCGTTACCGACTATCTGGCAAAAGCCGAGCTGCAGGACGATCTCGACGCCATGGGCTTTAACCTTGTCGGTTATGGCTGCACCACCTGTATCGGTAACTCCGGTCCACTGCCCGAGCCGATCTCCAAGGCGATCAGCGAAGGCAATCTGGTTGCAACCTCGGTCCTGTCCGGGAACCGCAACTTTGAAGGCCGGATCAGCCCGGATGTGCGCGCCAACTATCTGGCGTCACCACCACTGGTCGTCGCCTATGCCCTCGCCGGCAACATGAATGTCGACATCATGAATGACCCGCTCGGTCAGGACAGCGACGGCAATGACGTGTTCCTGAAAGACATCTGGCCATCAACCGCCGAGATTCAGGAAGTCATGTCCAGGAGCCTGACCCGCGACATGTTCGTCGAGCGTTATTCCGACGTCTTCAAGGGACCGGAAGAATGGCAGGCGATCAAGGTCGGCGGCGGTCTGACCTATTCATGGGACGAAAGCTCGACCTATGTGCAGAACCCGCCGTTCTTCCAGGGCATGAGCCCGGAACCGGAAGCGGTTGCCGATGTGAAGGGTGCACGCATGCTGGCCAAGCTGGCCGACAGTGTCACCACCGACCACATCTCACCGGCCGGTTCGATCAAGAAGGACAGCCCTGCCGGTGAATACCTGCTCGAGTATCAGGTACGCCCGCATGACTTCAACTCCTACGGCGCGCGTCGCGGTAATGACAAGATCATGACCCGCGGTACCTTCGCTAATATCCGCATCAAGAACGAGATGCTGGACGGGGTTGAGGGTGGTTACACCAAGCACTACCCATCTGGTGACCAGCTGCCGATCTTCGATGCCGCCATGCGTTACAAGTCCGAGAATGTGCCGCTGATCGTCATGGCCGGTAAGGAATACGGCACCGGTTCTTCCCGTGACTGGGCTGCCAAAGGCACCCGCCTGCTCGGCGTCAAGGCCGTGATCGCCGAGAGCTTCGAGCGTATCCACCGCTCCAACCTCGTCGGCATGGGCGTGCTGCCACTGCAGTTCAAGGATGGCGTCACCCGCGACAGCCTGAAACTGACCGGCACCGAAACCTTCGATGTCAACGGCATCGGCGACGGCCTCAAGCCACGCGGCGATGTCACCCTGACCATCCATCGCACCGATGGTTCAAGCGAGGATGTGAGCCTGCTGTGCCGCATCGATACGCTGGACGAACTGGAGTACTACCGCAATGGCGGCATCCTGCACTATGTCCTGCGCAACATCGCCAAGGCAGCCGCGTAAAACCGGCTGAAACCTGAATACGAAAAAGCCCCGGCGGAGCAATCCACCGGGGCTTTTTTCATGTCTGTAATCAGTATGGTTTGGCTAGTCCTGTGCGATCAGGGCGCCATAGGCGTGAAGCACATCCTGCTGACCACCCTTTTTCGATGCCTTGGGCAGTTCAGCGACCATAATCTCTTCCTGTTCGCGCAGGCGCTTCATGGCTTCCGGATTGATCTTGCTGATCCGCATCAACTGACCTGAACCGCGGTTCAGGATAGCCTCGTTCCGACTGCCGGAGAGTTGCAATCGGGGCGTCGTGCCGGGCGGTTCTTCCTGACCGTCCAGCACCAGCATCAGCTCGCCGCGATTGTTTTCGACAACGTCATGTTCAGCGACATCGATCACGTCACGGATATTGGAAACGTTGCTCATGGTCTAAAGCCTCCAGACCAGTTTCCCGATCTGCCCTGTCTAGTTGGTTGGTGCCGGGGCTGGTGCCTGCTCCGGACCGCGCGCCATATCTTTTCTGCGCTGACGACCTTCCACCAGTTCGCCAAGTTTGCCAAGCTTTCTGTACGCATAGCCGCCAAGCAACTGGCCCTGTTCCTTGGTCATCTTGTTATCATAGACCATGGTCTGGATGTTCACCGCGATGAATTGCTCCAACCGGTTGGTAACACCCGCATTGACACCATTATGCTTGCGGTCGGCGAGACGACCGACATCGCGGGCGGCATCGCTGCCGGTAACCGACAAATGGTTCTGGGCATTGGTGATCGCCTCATTGCCGAGGCCTTTCAGATCAGCCGCAATCTGGCTGAAGCCAAGGCTCTTGGTCAGGCCCGGATCAATATCGGCCATAGCCTTGACGACCTTGGCAAGACCGACAGCAGCATCGGCTGCGGTACGGTTGTCAGAAATCTCAATGGCAGCCGGAACAGAGCTTGAATTCTCTGGTGCATAAGGTTCGGCAGGGATGCTGTCGATAACCGATTGGGCATCCTGCGGCTCGGCACCATCGCGGCCCCAGTGATCAATATCGTCAGCCAGCTTGCGCACCTGTTGACCGGCACGGGCAGCGAGCAGCGCTTCGCTGGTGTTCTTGTCGACCAGACCGAATTGCAGCGCAATATCACCGGTTTTTGGGAAGCCTGCTGGCATATCACCGCGATCCAGCGCCTTGCCGGCGGCGTAGAGGTCGCGCTGGGTAACGCCAACATCCTGCATCGCCTGGTGAAGGTCCTGATAGGAGGTGATTGCCGAAATATCAGTGTCGGGTGCTGCAGCAGCGACAGCCAGCAGCTTGCCCTGAATGTCGGCAGCGGCCTGACGGTCAAACTCACCATACTTGTTGACGACTTCGCCCGGTGCCTCGTCAAAAACCTTGGCAACACGGGCCGCCTTGTTCTTCTGACCGAAATAGGTTTCACCCAGAGCGCCATCAACAGCACCGCGAACGATGCCAACAACCGCACCCTTGGCGGCATTGACAGCCCGCTCGGCGAGTTGAGCGGTCTGGCTCAGTTTCATGCTGAACCACTCGGCAACAGGTGCCTTGACGCCTTCGATAGCAGCAGCCGTTTCGGCCTTCATTTCATCTGCGACGATTTCCTTAACCGTATCGACAGAGTCGGAAAGGCTGGCAATAGAGGCATCATATTCAGCCGCCTTGGCCCGGCCTGCCTCTGCGGCAGTCGTCACGGCATCTGCTTCGGCAGTCTTGAATGTCTGCTTGGCACTGGTCAGTTCGTCCTGGGCCTTGCTGCGGGCATCGGCGATTGCCTTGCGCTTTTCCTCGGCCTTGGCTTTGGCGAACTGCTCGGCAAAGGTGATGTCCTGAGCGTGCTCGTCCTCAAATTCCTGCAACTCGTTCTCGGCCTTGATAACGGCAGCGGATTTCGACTTCAGCTCGGCCTGCATTGCTTCACGGCGTGCTTTCAGTTTTTCACGCAGATCATCACCCTCGAGCCCCTCGGTCTCGGCAGCAAGATCGGCACCGGCCTTTTTGCCAACGCCTTTGTTGTCTTTTGCGGCTTCCTGCGCGTCGCGCAGCGCCTGCTGGAGACGGGCGCGCTCGTTCTCAACGGTGTCGTCGAGGGCAACGCTGTAAGCTTCGTCATAAGCCTGCTTGGCAAGTTTGCGCGCTTGCCGTGAATCAGCCTTGGCAGCATCGAAAGCAGCCTGCGCCTCATCGAGCTTCTGTTTCGGCTCCTTAATCGCTTCGTCATAGGCAGCATCAGCGGCCAGCCCGGCCTGTTCGACCTGCTCTTCCTCAAGTGCCTCAAGATCTTCCCGAGCCTTGATCACACGGTCATCCCAGCGAACCAGCTTTGGCTTGATGGCTTGCAAAAAGCGCATGAATGGACGTTCGGTCATTGGCACCCGGCGTTCACCGCCCGGAAAGACATTCATGTCCTCGGTGATGGTGCTCTTGTTGGCTGACTCATCACCAAAGGTTGGTTCAATGCGGTTGCGCAGATCTGACATTATTTCTCATCCCCAATTTGCTGCCCCGATGTGCAGCCTCGTGTTTGCCTGACAGCAAAGTCCATTGCCCGAACAGTTGCGTATGCAGATATTGATACGCTTTAACGAAAGCCGACAGCTTTTTTTCGTAAAATATACCCGTCGCGCGATGACAACTGCCACAGCCTCCTGTTAGCCCAGCAGGCAGAAAGCGTCGAGCGCAGGCTCCACGCTCAATTTACATGGCAGTTATGCCGTAAACTGATCAGTCGGCGTAGATATCGAGCAGACTGGTGGTCGGCTGCAGCCCCTGATACCCGCGAATGCGCATCCGTCCGGTTGTCGGGTTCAGATCAACCGCAAGCCGGGTTTCGGGGTTGAGGATCGGGTGGACCAGCCATTCATCGGCATCGATCCCCTTGTTGATCCGACTCTTCATGGCGACCAGACGCTCATTGCTCTGATAGGCCATAACCGTGCCGCGGAACTCATTGTTCAACCAGTGGTTGGTAACAGCGGGCGCGCGTTTTTGCGTGCTCTTGGAATTTTCGGTCCGTTCAATGATCGAAAACTCACCCTCCTGCGTGCCGAGAACCGAGAAGATGGCCGGATAGGCAATCGGGGTCCGCTCGATCATTTCAACCGCAGAATCAAAGTCCTCACATTCATCAAAGACCTTGCGCAACAGCAGGCCCGGCGGCACGCCCTTCTGTCCCCACCATTTCAGCTTGCTCATCGGCCAGGCGAGATAGCCAGGGCCCTTGCCATTGATCGGCGCATGGTTGATGGCAGCGGCAAACCGTCCGGGTGCCACGCCCTGCAGACACCCGACATAGCCGGGCCAGGTGACATTGACCCACATACCGGCTGGCGCATGTCGGCGAGCAGCAACGGCAAGTCGGCCAAGTCCGTCCAGTTTCCAGTCGAGTGTATGCAGCAGACGGCTGCCGCCCTCGGGGTCCTCGACCGCGCCGGTTGTGCAGGCCATCTCAAAGGCCAGATTGATAACATAGGTGCCGGGATCGCCCTGCAGGGCCGTGGAAACACCGTCAATCTCCAGACGATAGGGTACGGATGCCTTGTCAGCCCACTTCTTGCAGGCACCATCGACAAATTTCAGCCCCTTCTCGGTCAGCTTGCGGACAGCCAGGTCATGAACGGCCCGCAGCCGCTTTGGATAGGCCTCGGCGAGCTTGTGGAAACCGCCTTCACCAATGTCGATCAGCGGTACACCCGGTCCACGTTGACGCTTTTTCTTCTTTGCGCGCGGTGGCGGCGGTGGGGCCTCGTCTTCATCATCCTCGTCATCAAAGTCTCGGGCGGTTTCATCAACCATGACAGCCGCAGCAGCTGCAGCACCAGCCACAGCACCGGCCGTGGCAAACTCGTCGTCATCCTGATCACCAAGATCCACCGGCTCCGCATCTGCAGAGGCCGCGACCATGTCGTCATCGTCGGCTTCCTGCTCGACAACTGGTTCCGCAGCTATGTCAGCGGTAGTTTCAGACGGGCTGATGCCATCATCATCACCAAGACCGGCAACGGCATCACTGCTCGGCATCAGATCATCATCATCCCCAGCACTATCGCCGCTATCAAAACCTGACATATCCGCAGATGCGGCCATATCATCAGGCACATCTGCCGGTGTCGGTACCGGTTCTTCAAAATCATCAAAACCATCGGTTCGCGATGATTTGGCGCTGAGCATCGCATCCAGATCATTATCAGCCGACGCTTCTGGCGCTGCTGCCTGTTCAACCGCGGCCTCAATCTCGGCTTCAGGTTCAATGTCGATGTCAGGGGTTACAGGCTCCGGCTCATCAACCGCTGCTGCCGGAACCTCATTATCCAATGCGGCATCCGCCGTTTCGAAATCGTCAGTCTCTGCCGCGAATTCATCATCATGATCATCGTCGGCAGCCTCTGTGCCCGATACCGCATCGGCATCCGCGCCTGCCGTAAACTCATCGGCGTCAAATTCGTCAGTCTCGAAATCATCATCTGACCCGGCATCGTCATCTGATCCATCATCTGCATCTGCTGCAGCAACCGGCTCAGCGGCAAAGTCATCAGCCTCGAAATCATCAGACTCGAAATCGTCACCGCTATCATCGTTATCAGCACTCGCCGCGAGCGGCTCTGCCGGTTCGGCAGCCTCAGGCTCGCCCGGTGCCGGTGCATTCATGTCATCGGCGATTTCATCGGAAATATCGTCGAAATCATCATCCATATGCGGCTCTGCCGCTGGTCCGTCATCATCGGCCATGGCATCGACTTCGGCATCAAGCTCTGCTGCTACTTCCTCGAGTTCATCATCTATCTCGCCATCATCGGCGAAGGGGTCATCATCATCACCGAACTGGTCCAGCCCGGCAGCCTCGTCGAAATCATCAAAATCGTCGAAATCGTCGAAGTCATCGAATTCGTCAGAGCCGTTATTGCCGGCTGGCTTGCCACCCTGTTTGTTATCGGAATCTGACGTCATCTAAAACTCACCAAACATGAACCGGAGATACCCCGTGAACCGGACCGGTAACCCTGCCTGAGACAGCAAACAAACATACGCAAGCTGGCAGACAGTCCTCGATACCATATCAAACACTAGAGGCATCAGGGAATTGAGCAATGCGGTTCTGCCTATCTCAAGCATTTTGTTGAAAGATTGTTGCCAATAGAACGGCCTTTCGCCGCCTCTGCACTGCCCCAATCGGATCAAAACCGTGTGATCGGCGATGAAACCGCCAGAAACGACGTCCGGTGATTGCTGTTTCCCCGGTTTCACTCTATTTAATGGCGATAAGGCGCATTAGCCGCTAAACATGCGGCCAAACCTGTCCCAACCCCGTTTTTGCAAGAGCATTCCGTTCATGGCCACACGTGACCATATCCGCAACTTTGCCATCATCGCCCATATCGACCATGGCAAATCCACCCTTGCCGACCGTCTGATCGAGACCTGCGGCGGGCTGAACGAACGCGAGATGAGCTCGCAGGTGCTCGACAGCATGGATATCGAGCGTGAACGCGGCATCACGATCAAGGCGCAATCCGTGCGCCTGCTGTACAAGGCCGATGACGGGATCGAATACCAGCTCAACCTGATGGACACCCCGGGCCATGTCGACTTCGCCTATGAGGTCAGCCGGTCGCTTGCGGCCTGCGAAGGCTCGCTGCTGATCGTCGATGCCAGTCAGGGCGTTGAGGCCCAGACGCTGGCCAATGTCTACAAGGCGATCGAGAACGATCACGAGATCATCCCGGTGATCAACAAGATCGACCTGCCCGCCGCGGAACCAGACCGGGTGCGCGAACAGATCGAGGATGTGATCGGCATCGACGCCTCTGACGCCATCCTGTGTTCGGCCAAGACCGGCGAGGGCATCCATGACCTGCTCGAAGCCATCGTCAAGCGCCTGAATCCACCGGAATATGAACCGGAGAGCCGCCCGCAGGCGCTGCTCGTCGACAGCTGGTATGACAGCTATCTCGGTGTCGTCATGCTGATCCGCATGATGCAGGGCACACTGAAAACTGGCCAGACCGTGAAATTCATGTCCACGGGTGCCGAGCGACTGCTCGACCGGGTCGGCGTGTTCTCACCCAAACCACAGATTATCGGCCAACTCGGCCCCGGCGAGATGGGCTTCCTGACCGCCGGTATGAAGGACATTCAGGATGCACGGGTCGGTGACACCATCACCGATGCCAAGAAACCGGCCAGTGAGATGCTGCCCGGCTTCCAACCGTCCATTCCGGTCGTCTTCTGCTCCCTGTTCCCGGCTGACAGCTCCGAGTTCGAGCATCTGCGCGACAGCCTTGGCAAACTCCGCCTCAACGATGCCAGCTTCCATTACGAGGCCGAAACCTCGGCAGCACTCGGCTACGGTTTCCGCTGCGGCTTCCTCGGCCTGCTGCATATGGAAATCATTCAGGAGCGCCTCGACCGCGAGTTCAATCTCGACATGATCGCTACCGCCCCGTCCGTGGTCTATCGCATCCACAAGACCGACGGGAAAATGATCGAGATGTACAACCCCGCCGATATGCCGGATGTGGTGCATATCGACAAGATCGAGGAGCCGTGGATCAAGGCCACCATCCTCGTCCCGGATGATTATCTCGGCGGCATCCTGAAACTGTGTCAGGACCGGCGCGGTGAACAGATCGACCTGACCTATGCCGGCAACCGGGCCATGGTGGTCTATCGCCTGCCGCTGTCGGAAGTGGTCTTCGACTTCTATGACCGTCTGAAATCAATCAGCCGCGGCTATGCCAGCTTTGACTACCAGATGGATGACTACCGGGCCGATGATCTGGTCAAGATGAACATCATGGTCAATCAGGAGCCGGTGGACGCGCTCGCCATGATGGTGCACCGCTCGGTGGCCGAAAAGCGTGGCCGCGACCTGTGCGAACGCCTCAAGGACCTGATCCCGAAACAGCTGTTCAAGATCGCCATTCAGGCCGCGATCGGTGGCAAGGTCATCGCCCGTGAGACCGTCTCTGCCATGCGCAAGGACGTGACCGCGAAATGCTATGGCGGCGACATCAGCCGGAAGCGCAAGCTGCTGGAGAAACAGAAGGCGGGTAAGAAAAAGATGCGCCAGTTCGGCAATGTCGAAATCCCCCAAAGCGCCTTCATCGCCGCCCTCAAGATGGGCGACGAGTAAACCGGCCTAAACCGTTACCTGTCCGCGCTTGGCGGCCCGCTCGAGAAATCGGGCGGGGGCGATGGCGGCTGCCGTGGTGTCGGCCATGGACAGGGGTTCGTCAAACAGGCTGGCGCAGATGGTTTCGGCACAGATCGGGGCAGTAACGAGGCCGGTTGAGCCGAGGCCGGTGAGCAGATAAAGGCCCGGCAGGACCGCAGCGATATTTTCCGGGTCAGGGGCCGGTCCGGCGAGCGGCAGATGGTCCGGGGTCGTGGCACGCAGCGCCGCCCGGCTGTCGATCACATGCCCGAGCATCCCGGCAAGTGCCGGCATGGCGGCAGCCAGCGCCGCACGGTTGCCCTCATCGCTGTCATCGCGCACATCCGGCCAGTTGGCCGGGATCGCGTCATCCCAGTGGTCATAGCTCGCCCCGACAATCCGGCGGCCATCAATGACCGGTGAGAGATAATGTCCGAAGGTGGTGATGCAGTTCGGACCGTGGCCCGCCTCGGCGGCCAGTTCAGTGATCTGGCCACGTTTCGGACGCAGCGGCTGCCAGTCCAGTTGCGAATAAAGGCGACTGTCCAGCCCATTGGCGACAATCACCACATCGGCACTCAGCATCACCTCACCCGTCGCATCGAACAGGTCCCAGCCACTATCGCTTGGCCTAATCCGGGCAACAGCCTTGTCAATCACAGTAATCGCCTCATGCTGGCGCAGGGCCTGACACAGGCGATGGGGGCGGACCCAGCCCGCCTCGGGCAGCCACAGTCCGCCATGCTCATTGCCTGTACCGGTCAGGAAACACACCTGTTCGCCATCAACCACCGTGCCGCTGCGGCTCGCCACATTGGGCAGACGGGCGAGACGCTGGAACCGCGCTGCCTCATCACCGTCACGGGCCAGTTGCAGGACACCGCAATCGGTTAGAGCAGGCGCGCCATCAACCAGCGGCAGGCGATCATACCACGCCGTCGCAAAGCGCCAGGCGCTGCGGTTGAAATCGCTGACCGGATCATCACCCAGATGCAGGCGTGGCATAACGATGCCCACCGGATTGCCCGATGCCGCCCGCTCCAGCCCCGGATGCGGATCGATAACCGTTACCGCCTGTCCGCGCGCGGCCAGTGCCGCCGCCATCGCCGATCCGGCAATCCCGGCACCGATAATGGCAAAGCGCCGGTCAGGCAGCGGCTCCGGTCGGATCAGCGCTTCCCGGTGCGCCACCAGCATATCGCGCTTGCGCCCGAAACCGGGAGCCTTGTTACAGGCAAAGCCGCGGGCCGAGAGTCGGTCGCGAACCGCGCGGGCGACGGTAAAGCTCGCCGCCACAGCATCCGGAGCACTCAACCGAGCCACCTGATCCATGACTTCCTCGCGCCACATCTCCGGGTTCTTCGAGGGCGAAAAACCATCGAGAAACCACGCATCGACACGCGCCTGCAACTGGCCAAACATGGCCGCCGCCTCACCGATCAGCAGGGTCAGACACACCCGCCCACCGTCAAACACCAGCCGGTGCACACCCGGCTCCGGCGGTGGATACTGGGTCAGCAGCCCGGCGCGCAGATCGCCCAGCTCGGGCCATTCATCAAGGGCACGGGTCATATCCGACTTGGTCAGCGGATAGGCCTCGACCGAAATCAGGTTCAGTTGCCGGCACTGACCCGGGCTGTCGCGAAAGGCCTGCCATGTGGCCAGCATGTTGAGACCGGTGCCAAACCCGGTCTCGGCAATGGTGAAGTGATCCCGGTTCTGCCACCGCTCGGGCAGGCCACAGCCTTTCAGAAACACATGGCGTGTCTCGTCCAGCCCGCCATCGCGGGAGAAATAGACATCGCCAAACCGGTCGGAGACCAGCGCACCATCCTCGCGCCAGCGCGGTTCCGGGCCGGTTTCACCTGTGTTTTTGTCTGCCTTGTCGTCTGGGGGCGTTTCGTGATCACTCATGAGGGCGGAAGATACCGATGAGCGGACAAAAGAAAAGAGGCGCTGACAGCGCCCCTTCACTTTATCGGTACGGATTGTGGCTTATGCGGCCTGTTCATCCGCCAGTGCCGGATAATCGGTATAGCCCTTCTCATTGCCACCATAGAAGGTCTGCTGATCCGGTTCATTGAGGTCAGCCGCCAGTTTGAAGCGTTTGGGCAGATCCGGGTTAGCAATAAACGGCCGACCGAAAGCAACGGCTGTCGCATGACCATCCCTGATCGCCGCTGCCGCCTCATCGGCATCATAATCGCCATTGGCGATATAGGCACCGGACCATGCCGCCCGCACCGCCTTGATCACCGTCTTGTTCTCAGCAGTTTGTTCCTCTCCGGGGAATTTCTCGACCACATGCAGATAGGCAAGGCCGTAGCGACCAAGCGCCTTGGCTGCGGCGACAAAGGTTTCGGTCGGGTTGCTGTCACTCATATCGTTGAAACCGCCGGTCGGCGACAGGCGGACACCGACCCGGTCAGCGCCAAGCACATCAACCACGGCCTCGACCACCTCATCCAGCAACCGGATGCGGTTTTCAACCGGACCGCCATAGCTGTCACTGCGCTTGTTGCTGCCATCACGCAGGAACTGATCGAGCAGATAACCATTGGCACCGTGAACCTCGACGCCGTCAAACCCCGCCGCCTTGGCATTCTCGGCAGCCTGACGATATTGCCCGATTGTCGTTTTGATATCCTCAACGGTCATGGCGCGCGGTTCGGATACATCGGTCATGCCCGTCTCGATAAAGGTCTGGGACTTGGCCCGAATAGCCGAGGGGGCCATCGGTTGCTCACCATTCGGCAGCAGTGAGGTATGGCTGATCCGGCCCACATGCCAGAGCTGGAGCACGATCTTGCCACCGGCGGCATGGACCGCCTCGGTAGTCTCGCGCCATTTGGCAACCTGTTCGGGTGAATGAATACCGGGCGTATTGAGGTATCCCTTACCGAAAGGGCTGATCTGCGTCGCCTCGGTGATAATCACACCGGCCCCGGCCCGCTGGGTGTAATATTCGGCGGCGAGATCACCGGGCGTACCGTCGGGATTGGCCCGGTTGCGGGTCAATGGGGCCATCAGCACCCGGTTGGCAGATTTGATAGAGCCAAAGGCAACAGTCTCGAAAAGCACAGAATTATGCGCGTCAGTCATGGTAATGTTCCTGTGTTCCGGATTAAGCGGCGAAGCGACAGCGACTGCCGATGCCGCAGTAATCCCAGTTGGTGGGTTTGATTACTGACGTGGTTGCACAAGCCGACCTTCGCAACTGGTAAATTTGTGCGCTGCGGGAAATACAGCATGTATCAATAATGCAGGAACCATCGCATCACCGCCGATCCTTCCTCCGTAGCCTGACCGCGGCCACTGCCACGCTTGCCCTGCCCGCCACCCTGACCGCATGTGGCCAGGGCGCGGCCCCGGCCCCGCCGCCGGGTGTGCAGATCGCTCCCGATCCGCCCTTGCAGCAGAAGATCCCACCGCTGGTGCTGAAGGATGAAGACGGCGAGGTTATTACCGGGCTTGCCAGCTTTGATATAACCGCGCGGGTACTCTCGACCAAACGCTATCGCTGGGATGCCAGCGCCCGCTATTCTCCCCTCGATATCGCCTTCGGCTGGGGGCCGATGTCGGATACCGCCGTGATCGAGAAACTGTCGATCGGCCAGCACTGGCGCTTCGGCTATGTGTCATGGCGCGGTGCCCCGCCGGTTGCCGAGCATCAAATCTTCGATAATTTTAGCAACTGCCATATCGTCCCGGCCACCGGTAACAACCGGCGCATTATGCTGGGCGTTCGCGCCAATGAGTTGCTGCGCCTCAGCGGCTATCTGATCCGGATTGAACGCGATGATGGCTGGCGATGGCAGAGCTCACTATCCCGGCGCGATAACGGACCGGGTGCTTGTGAGGTAATTTACGTAATTGATGCCGCTGTCATGCCGGTCTGATCGGTACGGGGGCAGGATCATTCGTGATCGTGCGTGCCGCGTTCCTGCTTGATCGTCGCTTCCCGAACGATACTGGTCAGGATATTGCCAAGCTCGCTGGTCTCGGTGCTGAGTTCATCGGCATTGCTCTTGACGAACTGGGCCAGACGGCTGGTTTCGCCGACTTCCTGCAACAGCCGCTGCATACGGTTGGCAACGTCCTGGCTGACATTGGCAGAATGGCGAATGGCCGAGGCGATTTCCTGGGTCGACGCCATCTGCTCATTGATGCTGGCGGCAATGGTATTCGAGATTTCACCAAGGTCGCGAATTGTCTGGGTGACATCGGAGAAGGTGGCGGCCGCCTTCTCACTGCTGGCCTGAATTGCCTCAACCTGCCCGGCGATCTCGCTCGTCGCATCGGCAGTCTGCTGGGCGAGGCCTTTGACCTCGGAGGCAACCACGGCAAAACCGCGACCGGCCTCACCGGCCCGCGCCGCCTCAATCGTCGCGTTGAGCGCCAGCATATTGGTCTGGTCGGCAATGCTGGAGATGATCTCGACCACCGAACCGATCTGGGCTGCGGTATCGGCGAGGCCCTTGACCACCGATTGCACATCACCGGTTTGCGAGACCGCGATTTCGGTCTTGGTATGCGACTGGTTCACTTCCATGGCGATGGTATCAATCGCCTGTGACAGCTGACCGGCAGCGGCGGCAACGGTCTGGGCGGTTTCCAGCGCATCCTGTGCCACTTCGGTGGCCTCGGAAGCCTCGGAAGCCATCCGCCCGGAGGTGGCATCCATATCAATCGCCGCCGACTGCATCTCTCCGGCCTTGGCACCAACGATGCTGACCACCTTCTCGGTCTCACGATCGATGCTTTCGGCCATTTCCTTCAGCGCGGCATGGCGCACGGCATCAGCCTCGCGCTGGGCCCGGACACGGGCCTGTTCGGCATTATCGGCCTGAATGATGTAGTCCCGGAAGGTGCGCAACGAGGTCACAATTGCCCGCAACTCATCCATCCGGCGCAAGCGGTCGATATTTACATGCTGGTTGCCCTCGGCCAGCTCACGGGTGGCACCGGCAATTTCCCGGATCGACAGTACCGTGGCGCGACCAAGCGTGATAGCCACAACCAGCACGATCAGCAGGGCAACACCGGATGCCGCCATGAAATCACGTTTAGTTTCCTCTGCTGCCGACGATGCCTGCAGCACCCGCTTCTGACCGGCAAGGCGCATTTCCTCGACACTCTCGTTCAGCGCCTGTCCCAGCCGGGCAAAGGTATCGTCAAAGGCACGGATGCTGCGCACACCACCGGCAAGGTCGATCTCGATCAGGACCGAGAGCGTATCCACATTGAGCTTGTACTCATCCAGCCGCTCATAGACTTCCTGCAACTTCTGGCGCTGTTCGGGGGTGGCAAATTCAGCCTGATAACGCTCGATCCGGTTGAGCAGGCTGTCCACCGTATCGCGGATTGCCTCGAACTCACTGACCAGATCGACATCGGCCTCACTGGCCAGCAGGCTGGTGACCCGATAGAGCGCACCATTGACCGCAAACAGCCGCTGGTTGATGGCCGACAGCTCCAGACCACCGCGCAGGTTCTTCTCCACCACCTCATTCGCATTGAGACGCTGGGATTCAATCGCCTGACTGCCCATGGTGGTGATACCAGCCAGAAACGCCATGGCGATCAGCGGCGCGATCGAGAACTTGATGAAAAACGGCCAGTTTTTGACCCGGAAATAATCAATCGCTTCCTTCTTATGGCGCGGTTTCGGTCCGGGATTTGTCGGTTTGGGCGGCGTCATGGTCGGCGGCACAGCAGCATTGGCGGCGGCAGAGGGAACAGATGCAGGTGCAGCAGATGCACCATTACCCGCAGCCGGGCTGCTCGCTTTGCTGGTTTTCTTGAATATCGCCGGGATCATTTTATGCCGCAAAGTGGTGACGCATGGTCAGAACAGCTTGTGTTTTTCCGACCCTGTGCCCGGTCGGAAAGTCATGGCCAAGCCGCCATGCACCGGTTAGTAACACTGTTCCGATCACATGATGCCCCGAACAGCGCTGAGAAACTTGAAACCTACAAACCCGGATATTGGGGCAAAACAAGCCAAATGTTCAATCGCTTCCTGTAATTTGTATAAACACACTACGTCATGTTGACTTTGTCTCAACACTTTATGTCACATCTGCCGCCAAATGACTGATTTTCAAGCAACCCAGCCCCCCTCACAGATCGCACCATCCGTCGCTATCATTATCCCGGCCCGTTATGGCTCATCCCGTTTTCCCGGCAAGCCGATGGCACCGATTGCTGGTGTGCCGATGCTGGAGCGGGTCTGGCGCATCGCCCGTGCCGTGCCCCATGTGGGTCAGGTGATCGTGGCAACCGATGACCAGCGGATTGTCGATCTGGTCACCGGTTTCGGCGGCTATGCGGTGATGACCCCCGAGAGCTGCCGCAATGGCACCGAACGGTCGCTGGCCGCCATCAACCAGATGGCTGACAAGCCGGATATTATTCTGAACCTTCAGGGGGATGCCGTGCTGACCCCGCCCTGGATTCTGGAAGCGCTGGTCAATGCCATGCTGGCCAATCCCGATCTGCCCATGGCCACCCCGGCCACCCGCATGAGCGCGGCGCAGGTCGATGATCTCGTCGCATCGAAAGCCGACGGACAGGTCGGCGGTACCACCGTCACCTTCGATTATACCGGTCGCGCGCTGTATTTCTCGAAACGGGTGATCCCGTTCATCCGGGGTACGCATGATGCACCGCCGGTTTACCGCCATATCGGCCTCTATGCCTATCGCCAGGCGACCCTTGAGCGCCTGTGTCAGTTGCAGCCCGGCCCGCTGGAGACCGTGGAACAGCTGGAACAGCTCCGGGCGCTGGAAAACGGTATTCCGATACAGGTGGTCACCGTGGATTATCGCGGTCGCACCCACTGGTCGGTGGATGCGCCCGATGACGTAACCATGGTTGAGAAACTGATCGCCGAGGAAGGCGAACTGGTTGAAACCACTTGATAGATAAACCGAAAAGCATGGGAGATACCCCGAGATGAACCTGCTGCTTGCCCGTCACGGCAATACATTCGGCCCGGATGACACACCAGTCTGGGTCGGTGCCGATCAGGACCTGCCATTGGTGCCAAAAGGCCGCGAACAGGCCGAGGCCGTGGGACAGGCACTGGCCAGTGCCGGGATCACTCCCGCCGCCATCGTCGCCGGCCCCCTGAAACGCACGGCAGAACATGCCACCATTATCCGCGACATTGCCGGTGGCGGCGAGATCAGCATCGACCACCGCCTGCGCGAGATCGATTACGGCAGCTGGGGCGGCAAGACCACCGAACAGATTGTCGAAACCCATGGCGAAGCGGCGGTTACCGCCTGGAACGAGCGTGGCCAATGGCCGGATCGCGCCGACTGGCAACCCGACCTCAGCACCCTGCGCCGCGACCTGAAACTGCTGGTCAATGACCTGCAGGCGCAGCATGGCGCAGATGACACGGTGTTGCTGGTCTCATCCAACGGTATTCTGCGGTTTTTCCTCGATCTGGTGCCCGGTGCCTTTGCTCTGCGCGCGCGAGATCAGTCGCTCAAGACCGCAACCGGGGCACTGTCCTGCATTCAGCGACAGGGCGGGCTGTATCAGGTCCTGTTCTGGAACAAGCGACCGGATGACATTGATTTGTCAGTACTAAATCAGCAAACCGCCGAGACACCCGCCTAGCTCGCCACGCCTACGGCAAGTTTTTGGTCGCAACCACCAGCCTCAGTTGCTACATAGTCGCGCCATATTCCATTCCTTTCATGAACAAAAGAGAGTCCAGTCATGGAAAATGCTGGTGAAACAATGCAAACCGCCATTGATCAGGCCATTACCCTGATCACCGAATACGGCCTCGATGTGGTCGGTGCCATCGTCATTCTGGTCCTTGGCCTTATCGTCTCAGGCTGGGTCAGCCGCGCTGTCCGCAGCGGCCTCAGCCGGGTCAAGAGCGTCGACAGCATGCTGCGCGGTTTCTTCGCCAGCATGGCAAAATATTTCGTCATCGCCATCACGCTGATCGCGGTACTTGAGCGCTTCGGCGTTGAGACGACCAGCTTCGTTGCCGTCCTCGGTGCTGCCGGCCTCGCCATCGGTCTCGCCCTGCAGGGCACCCTGTCGAATGTGGCCGCCGGCGTGATGCTGCTGCTGTTCCGCCCGTTCAAAGTTGGCGATTACGTCGAAGTAGCTGGCCTGTCAGGTACGGTTGCAGACGTTTCCCTGTTCACCACCGAACTGACCACCCCGGATAATGTCCAGATTGTCACCCCTAACTCCGACATCTGGGGCACCGCCATCAAGAACTTCTCACACCATGCAACCCGCCGGGTTCAACTGATCGTCGGCATCGGCTATGGTGACGACATGGACAAGGCAATCGAGGTGATCAAGGGCGTCATCAGCGCCGAAGAGCGCATCCATGCTGAACCGGCCCCATTCGTTGCGGTCTCCAATCTCGGTGACAGCTCAGTCGATATCACCATTCGGGTCTGGTGTGATGCCGCCAATTTCTGGCCACTGAGCTTCACCCTGCCGAAAGCGGTCAAGGAAGCCTTCGATAAGAACGATATCTCGATCCCGTTCCCACAACGCGATGTGCATATGTATCAGGTCGCAGCATCATAAGGCCGACAGGTTTGAAAGTTACGGAAAGCCGGGGTATCAAGCATATTCCGGCTTTTTTGCTGCTTGTTTTCACCGCCATGGCACCCCACACTAAATCCTGTAATGACCCCTGATATCATCTTCATGTGGGTGCCGCTGATCACCTTCGGCATCTTTGCGCTCCGCTACAGCAAAATGCGGGTCATGCAGCTTGCCGCCTGGTATGCCGGGCTGGCGATTGCGGTACTGGTCTGGCACAGCCTTGAGCTGCCATTTGCCGTGACCGGATCGGTCATTCTCTGGATCGTCTACGGTTTTGTTACCCCGCGCCTGAACGGCATTGCCTATCAGGCCGTGATCAAACGCGACTATGATACAGCACAGCGTTACGAGAACTGGCTCGGCATTCTGATCCCGGTGCCGGAAATGCGCACCCACAGGGCCCTGTCCACGGCCTTTGCCATGATCCAGCAGGGCAATGTGGCAGAAGGGCTGGCGCTGCTCGACAGCATCGCCGCAACTGACGGCAAAAGTGCCGCCATCGCCCGGTCGCAGGCCGCACTGATGCGCAGCGATTATCAGCAGGTGGCGGATATTGCCGGATCGGCGGCGGGCGAGAAGAACCCTAGCATCCGGCTGCTCGGCATCCGGGCGCTGGCCGAGCTTGGCCGCCTCGATGATGCTATCGAGGCCTATCGTCAGGAAGAACCAAAGTTCCGCGCCATGACCAGCGTACCGGAGCAGGCCCTGACCAAGGCCAGCCTCTATACCCATGCTGGCGATACGGCGGCGGTGCTCAACCTGATCAACGGCCCGCTCGGCAGCTTTCCGGCCGCGGAGCAGGAATTGCTCATGGCCCGCGCGCAATATTTTGCCAGCGGCGACTGGGAGAATTTCAGCGCCGCCCTGCATCGCCTTAAGGACAAGACCGGCGGTGCCATGCTCCATCGGATCGAGCACTGGCTGCAGCGCGGCCCACAGCCACGGCCATCCCTTGGCCCCGAGGGCCGGGAGAAGCTCGACCAGCTGACCCGTGAACAGAGCGATACCCGCGCCTATTTCCGGCACAAAGTCGACAAGCCGCGCGTAGCCATCGGCCTGATCGTGATCAACCTGATCGTGTTTCTGCTGACCACCGGCATGCATGGCACCTTCGCCTTCTATGGCCACGAAACCGCGATCCACCAGCTGTTTGCCGATTATGTCGATGCGAACAGCGACTGGTGGCAGTATTTCACCAATCTCGGCCCGCTCGGCATCTTCATCTGGCCCTATACCGCCGAGCAGGGCGAATGGTGGCGACTGCTCTCGGCGACCTTCCTGCACTACAATTACCTGCATGTGGGCTTCAACATGCTGGCCCTGACATGGTTCGGGATCGGCATCGAGCGCCGGGTCGGTCACTGGCGGTTCCTGACCATTTACCTGTTGAGCGGCATCGGCTCGATGGTGGCCGCCCTGATCAATTATCAGTTCGGTGACCAGTCACAACCGGTGCTGGCATTGGGCGCTTCCGGTTCGATCTTCGGCGTGCTGGGTGCGGTGCTGGCGCTGGCGATCCTGACATATCGCCGGACCCGGCTGTTTCAGGCCCGGCAGGACATCAACGGCATACTGATCATCCTGCTGATCCAGACCGGTTTTGACTGGATGTATCTCGATGGCTCATCGCCGCTGCATATCTCGGGTCTGGTCAGCGGCTTTATCATCACCCTGATCATCGCCCCACGCAGTGCCACAATGCCCAGCATCGGCGGCAAACCGGCAGAGAATGTCATTCAATCAGACGTGCAGCCATCAGACAGTCATTGAGCGCCGCCTCGGCATTGATGACCGCCTGACGGTCGCCCAACCGTCGGTCGAGCACCAGCCCGATAAAGGCGTTGATCGCCCCGACCACATGGATGCTCTCGTCACTGACCGCCAAACCCCCATGGTCGCGGTAACTGGCCAGCAATGTCTCATCAAGCCAGCCCAATGTGCGCCAATGGGCGAAATCGACCGCTGGCAGGTCCCAGCCGTTTTCGGCAAAATCCACCAGACCGATCCCGCCGCCGGGCAAGCGGATGACGTTGCTCGGATTAACATCGCCATGGGCCCAGACCGGTTGCGGGCAATCGAGCAATAACTGGCGGTAACGCTCACGCAGCCGCTTTGCGCGTATCCGCTCCATTTCCGGCAGATCGTCCATGATGGCCCCGAATATCCAGTCCCGGCGGCTCAGGCTAACCAGATCATCACCGACCGGGGCCTGATCGCGATGCCGGTCGCTCAACCGGTGAAATATTGCCAGCGCCGCACCCAGTTGCCGCGCCAGCACTTCACGACCAGCGTTATCAAGCGCCGCATGGGCATCTGAACTGAACACCTGTCCCTCGATACAGCCCATGCGCAGCCAGCAGGCGAAATTGTCATCGGCACCCTGCCGCATCTCCGGCACCGGGCCGTGGCCGAGATAAAGCGGCAGCGCCAGCTGCGGATCGCGATAACCGGTAAAACCGGCAAGCGCCTGTGCCTCGCGCTCGATCAGATCACGGCCATCGCCGATACCGCCATCGGCACGGGCGAGTTTCAGCACTGCCTGATCGTCAAGCCGGAAAGTACGGCCCCACAGCCCCTCACCCAAAGGCTGGCCATAATGTCCCGCCAGACACGCCGCGATAGTGGTTTTCGGATCAAATATCGACACGGGCCAATCGGTCAGTAAATAGTGAACGGGCGAGACACCCCAGCCAGACGCCGGACCATCGGTACATCATGACTAGCGCGCCCCTGCCGGAAGCGAAAGCCGAACAACGCAACCTTGCCAAATATCTGTTTCTGGCACTGCAGGTCGTTGTCTCCCTCGGCCTGTTGATATGGGTCCTGAGCGGTGTTGATTTCACCAATGTGCTGGCCGCCCTGCACGGGGCGAATTACTGGCTGCTGGCACTCGCGGTGCTGATCCTGCCGGTGCATGTTGTGGCCAATGCCTGGCGCTGGCAGTATGTCTGGCCCACCGATCCTGCCTGGCCCGAACAGCAGAAACCGGGCATTGGCACCCTGACCCAGCTGATCTTTATCGGCCTGTTCTTCAACCAGATACTGCCACCGCCGGTCGGCGGCGACGCGGTCCGCACCATCGGTGCCAAACGTCTCGGCCTCGGTTATACCGCCGGGGCGCTCAGCGTGTTTATCGAGCGGGTCTGGGGGCTGATTACGGTGACCCTGTTCATCCTGCCGACCCTGCCATTCCTGCTGGCTGACCTGTTACCGAACGGGATTACCCCAACCGGACTGGCCATCGGCCTGCTGCTGGTTGCCCTTGTCGGTCTGGTTGTCGGTTTCAAACTGCTGCTCTGGCTCTGTCAGCATCTCGAGGGCCGCTTGCAGAAGGAATTGCCGATCAATCTGATCCGGCAGTTGCGCACCACAACGCTGGAGCCGAAATCCGCCCTCTGGCTGCTGCTGCTGTCCATGCTCGGCCAGTTGCCACCACTGCTATCGATCATGCTGATTGGTATTGCCCTGCCTGGCGATATAGGTGCTGGCACTGCCCTGCTCGTGGCACCACTGGCCCTGTTCGCGACGGTCGTACCGATCTCGTTCGCCGGTTGGGGCCTGCGGGAAGGCGTCATGGTCACCGCCCTTGCCAGTCAGGGCATCAACAGCGCGCAGGCACTCGCACTGTCGCTGGCTTTCGGTGTCGGCCTGTTGCTGATCTCGCTGCCCGGCGCGGTACTGTTCCGCCTCAAGCGACGTGAAAACGGCTGATTTCGGCCACTGCCGCCAAATTCTGCCTGAATCCTGAAAAAACTTCATGGTTTCCAACCGGCCATTAAGAGTTCGGTAGGGGCTTCCGTAGCAGCATGTCAGCACTATGGAAGCGAACACATACAAACATCCCAACACCAGCAGGCTCAGCGGCGGGCAGGACCCGTTCAAGAGCTCCTTTGCCGAATGTGTTTATGACTACCAGGCCTGGGTCAACGGCCACTGGAAGGTCATAGCGAGCTTTGACAGTGAAGAACTCGCCATCGGTCAGGCCCAGAAGGACCTGATGGAGGATCACCAGCACCGGGTACGGGTGCTGAAAATCTGGCCCAACCAGCGGGACACCATCCAGCCACGGGTGATCTTCAACCGCGAGTCCGAAGACCCCAACAGCCTTTATGAGAGCGGTCTCGGCTGCCCACCATTCAGCCCACCGATCTGTCACGACCCCCATGACCTTTATGAGCCATCGGCGCGGCTGACCCTGAACCGGCTGTTCCGGGATTACTGTGAGCGCAACCAGCTGCTGGTTGGCCAGATTCTGCACAGCTCCCTGCATATGAACCGCCTGCTCAAGCAAAGCCGGTTGATCGGTCAGGCCATCAACCGGACGGCCAAGCTGCAGGCCAAGAGCGGTGAACTGCTCAAGCGTCGGCGCCAGACGATCATGAAGATGGTCCAGTCACTGCCGGAAATCGTCGAGGCCCTGCCCCATCGTATCCGGCAGTCGGAAGCCGATGATACGCTGGACAACCTGATCCGCACCCTGAGCGACAGCAGCGAGCTGCCCGCCACCGAGCTCGCCAACCAGAAACGCATGCTGGGTGCCGCCGTTTATGCCGCCGGGTTGAGCCGGGAGAGCGTACACAAGCAATTTTGCTGGGCCATGGAGCTGCTGGAGCAGAACCGGCATCCGCTGCTCAACCAGCAACTCGACCTGTTCCTCGCTGATCTCTGTTACGCCACCGAACTGCCTCATGACATGATCGGTCTGGCTGGCAATCTGGGTGAGGTGCTGATCCGTTTGCTGCGGCTGGCGGAAGGCATCGACATGAATGAGGGCAACAAGCCACCGACCAAGGATCAGGAAACCAATATCGCCATCGCACGGCTGCAGAATGCTCTGAAATACCGGATATTACCGGTAACGCGACAGCATCTGGTCGATTGCGTCAGCGATGCCCTTGAATACAGCGGTGCCCTCGAAGCCCGCGACCAGAACCTTGATGACCAGCTCTACCGGATGATTGTCGAGACCGCCGGGCGCTGCTATCGCCTGCTGGCCGAACCGGATTTCATCCTCGCCCTGACCCGCAGGTTCTGCCGTCACAGCGACATTTCCGCGAACGACACCATGGGTGCTATCCGCCATGTAGGGGCAATTCTACAGCAACCCGGACTGGGACTGATATACTGGACAACACTGTACAAGCTCTATGACGATCAGGAGATTCGACGCTATCTGATCAGCAGCATCCGGCAGACGCTGGAACAGAGCATCGACATGATGGTGCTGTTACCCGGCAATATGGGGCACCATGCCCGGGTTGCCCGTATGTCCCTCGCCTATCACTCTATTGCCCGGATGGCGATTGCCCCGGAATGGCGGCGCGGCACCCTGCAGCTGATCGACGAGGCCCTGCTGCTCTATCTGGAGGAACAGGACTTCCTGAAGGAAAAGCCGGGCGATCCTGACAGCTTCCGCGATCAGGCCTTCCGTATGGTCGATTTTGTCCAGTCAGGACTGTTGCCCGACGGTCAGGCACTGCAACGCCTCAGGGTTCGGATCAGCCGGATGATCAAACGTGAAGGGTTCGACAAGATTTTCGTGCGCGGGATCAAGGATCGGACTATGGCCGAGGCTGCGACACGTGCCTTCCAGAACCGGTTGCGCGATGCCGGGTTCAAATGATGCCGTGACCTGACAAACTCTTTGTCACATCAACCACTTGTCGTATTCGCAAAGCGATGCCACCTTAATAGGTGTTAGGATGGCGCAACAACGCCGTCGCAGTTTTTGATGTAGGCTATATGACCGGACTGCTTGCTGATTTTGAAAGCCACCACCAGCAGGTTGGCGATGTGAAGCTGCATTATCGCAAGGGCGGCACCGGCCCGCCGCTGGTCCTGCTCCACGGCTATCCGCAAACCCATCTGATGTGGCACGAGATTGCGCCCTATCTGGCCGCCGATTTCACGGTCTATCTGCCTGACCTCCGCGGCTATGGCGACAGCAGTAAACCGGCGGGCGGGCCACTCCATAATGACCCCAATCACCGTCGCTATTCCAAGCGCCAGATGGCAACAGACATTATTGGGCTGATGACCGCGCTGGAGATCAACACCTTCAACCTCGTCGGCCATGATCGTGGTGCCCGGGTCGCCCATCGCCTGTGCCTCGATCACGGCAATCGGGTCAACCGCGTGGCCTTCCTCGATATTGTGCCGACCCATGCGATCTTTCAGCAGACTGACCAGTCCATCGCCATGCGCTTCTATCACTGGTTCTTCCTGATCCAGCCGGAGCCGTTCCCGGAGACCATCATCGGGCGTGATCCCGGCTGGTGGCTGCGCTCGAAACTGGCCGCATGGTCAATGAATTTTGAAGCCTTCAACCCGGCCGCCATTGAAGAATACGAACGCTGTTTCGCCGATCCCGAGGCAATCCACGCCTCTTGCGAGGATTACCGGGCCGGGGCGACCGCCGATATGATCGACGATACCGTGGATTTCGGCAAAAATCTGGTGACCAATCCGGCACTGGTGCTGTGGGGCAGGGGTTTCCTCGGTCAGCGCTTCGATGTCATGAATATCTGGCAGCAATACGCCACGGATATTCGCGGTCACGAACTGAATTGTGGGCATTTCCTGCCGGAAGAGGCACCGACCGATACGCTACTGGCGCTACGGGCGTTTCTTACCAACCAGTCCCTTTGATCGCCTGACGCGCCGAACCGGTTGCGGGCTGGATCATGCCGGCCTGATAATCGAGTACACCGGGGGTAAATTCGAGGCCTAGCAGCCGTTTACGATCAACCGGGCCGGGCAGGTTCAACCCGTGCATGATATCGCCCACAAAACCGAACTGCCGGTAATACGGCTCGTCACCGACCAGAACCACCGCCGGATAACCGAGCGCACGGGCGCGCATCAGACCGTGGTTGATCAGACGGCGACCATAGCCGAGGCCGCGCAGCACCGGTGAGACGGAGATCGGGCCGAGCAGGGCCACTTCGGTCTGATCGGGCAGAATGGCAGGCCAGAAGCGTAAGGAAGCCACGAGATTGCCCGCTTCATCCTCGATCACAAAACCGAGCTGACGGATCTGGTCAATGCCATCGCGGAACCGGTAAGCGGTCTTGGCAAAACGACCGGGACCGAAGGAAAGATCGGTCAATGCCTCAATCGCGGCATCATGTTCGGGACGTTCTGAAATGACTTCAAGCAAGCTAACCATAGGCTGGGAGCCTAGCAGGCTTCCATGACAGACAAACGACAATTTTCAAACAAACCGTGCATGGCAAGTTTTCAGTATTCGCATGTGTCGTCAGGGTCATATGAGCACTTCACAGACCAACACCGTTGCCCATAGGCAACAATAGTGGCAAATGCGCCACAACATATGCCTACCCCTTAATTTACGCTGGAAACCGCCCCCATTCTGGCCATAGTTGCGGGGAATATAGTGCTGATGGCTGACATTTAGTGTATAGCCATGCACGTATAATTTGACGCGGCGTCAGTTGCCCAGACCGGATGCAGCGTTAGTTAAAGTTCGGAATGATCATCTCGGTCGCACCCACATGCGGTCTTCATTCAGTCCGTACCAGGACCCAACTACTTTTAATCGGGGAAGAACATGCACTTCAAAAATTTCATCGGGGCCATTGCAGCCCTTGCTCTGCTGGGTGGCTGTGCTGCCGCTACCAGTATCAATGACGTTGAGAAACTGAACGACACCGCAGCTGTCGGCAGTGAATTCACACGCGCTCTGGCAACCGAGTATCGCGAACTCGCCAATTTCGAGCAGTTCGAAATGTACGATTACCGCGATGCCAAATACCACGCTGACAAGGGCCTGATGGCTGCTCAGGGTGAAGTCGTTCTTCCGACCGAAATGAGCGAGCGTGATATCGACGACGCCCATGTAGGTGAGCTGCAGGTTGCCCGTGGCCGCCTGATGTCTGCTTTCAACAAAGACGCCCGCAACCTGTTCCCGAACGAGGCTGCCGTTGCCCAGACCCGCTTTGACTGCTGGATGGAGCAACAGGAAGAAGGCTTCCAGCTCGACCACATCCGCGCTTGCCGCGAAGAGTTCCGCGCTGCCATTGCTGCTCTTGAAGGCAAAATGAATGCGCAGCCGGTTGCCGCTGAAGGTGCCGAGCGCTTCATCGTCTTCTTCGGTTTCGACAGCGTTGAAATTCCTGCCAGTGCCGCCAGCATTCTCGCCAATGCCGCCCGCACCATCGAAGGCAAGGACGGCGCAGTTGTCGACATCGTCGGTCACGCTGATACCTCTGGTGATGCAACCTACAACCAGGGCCTGTCCGAGCGTCGCGCAGCTGCCGTTCAACAAGCTCTGAGCGGTCGCGGTATCGCCATCGACAAGATGACCACCTCCGGCCGTGGTGAGCGCGCGCTGCTCATCGAAACCGCTGACGGTGTCCGCGAGCCATCAAACCGCCGCGCAGAAATCATCCTGCGCTAAGCGGTCACCGGACCGGTAAGGTCCGGTCGATGACAGCACCAAGCTTTTGTGAAAGGCCGACATTATGTCGGCCTTTTGCTATTTCAGGATTGATCAGACCGGGAAAATTCCCGTAAAGACCCTTTATGAGCAATTACTCCGCTACCACGCGCGACATCACGGTTCTGGTCGAACCGGAATTTCTGGAAGACCGGTCCTCGCCGATCGAGAACCACTTCGTCTGGGCCTATCACATCCGTATCGAGAATAACGGCAGTGACCGGGTACAGCTGCGCACCCGCTATTGGCGCATTACCGATGCCAATGGCCATGAACAGGAAGTACGCGGCCCCGGTGTTGTCGGCGAGGAACCGATCCTCGATCCGGGCGAGAGCTATGAGTACAGCTCCGGCTGTCCGCTGAGTACGCCGAGCGGCATCATGGCCGGGTCATTCGGCATGGAGAAAGCGGATGGCGAACAGTTCGATGTGGCCGTACCCGCCTTCTCCCTCGACAGTCCGCATCAGGCGGTCAGGCTGAACTAGCCGTTGGTCGAAGCTGGATTTTTGCCTCTCCTTCTGTCAAAACCCTGTTACATGACAGGATAGTTGCTGTTTTTGCTGTATAAAGCGCAGCGGAAAAATTGATCCAAGTGCTCGCAGACCCAAGTATATACAGTCAACAAATCAACCATGGCTTATCTTGCAGAACAGAGATACGGCGCATCATGAACCAGCCACTGACCGACAAACCGGTTGCCCATCTGGGTGACAAGACCCACGCCGAACTCGGCAAGGCATCAAAACCCAGCCGTGCCGAGGCCGAAGAGGCCGTGCGCACCCTGCTGCTCTGGGCGGGCGAGAACCCGGACCGTGAAGGGCTGGTTGATACCCCGTCACGGGTGGTCAAGGCCTATCAGGAGCTGTTTCAGGGCTATGAGCAGGACCCGATCAGCGTACTGGAGACCACTTTCGATGAGGCGGGCGGCTATGACGAGGTGATTGCCCTGACCAATATCGAATTCACCTCTCATTGCGAACACCACATGCTGCCGGTTATCGGTCGCGCCCATATTGCCTATCTGCCGAACAAGCAGATCATCGGCCTGTCCAAGCTCGCCCGTCTGGTCGATATCTATGCCAACCGCCTGCAGATTCAGGAACGGATGACCGCACAGATCGCCGATACCCTGCAGGAAGTGCTGAAACCACGTGGTGTCGCCGTGGTGATCGAGGCCCATCACCAGTGCATGTCCATGCGTGGGATCAAGAAGTCGGGCGGTATGATGAAAACCAGCCGTCTGCTCGGTGCCTTCCGCGATATGCCGGAAACCCGCCGCGAGTTCATGGCGCTGATCGACAAGGCTGGCGCATGCGGCTAGGCACCGCATACCCGAAACAATCCCGGTTTTTGCGGTTGCCGATGCAATCAATGCTGGACACCGCCGCCGGTTTGGCGTTGGTTCAGCAACGATTTTTCCGGTCCCGACCGATCAACCCGATGCTGTCCCCGTAGATGCTGCCCCGTGTTTGACCTTCGTCTCGTCCTCTACATCGTTGGTATTATGGTAGTAACGCTGGGCGGCACCATGCTGTTGCCGGCACTGGTCGACCTTGTGCTGGGCAATCAGGACTGGCAGGTCTTCACCATCTCCGCCACCGTGACGGTATTTATCGGCGGCTCACTGATGCTGACCAACCGTACCTCGAATGGCGGGCAATGGCGGGCACGGGAAGCGGTCCTGATGACCAACCTCGCCTGGCTGATGCTGTCCATATTCGGCGCACTGCCACTGCATCTCTCCGAACTCGATCTCAGCTATACCGACGCCTTCTTCGAGGCGGTGTCCGGACTGACCACCACCGGTTCCACGGTCATGGTCGGGCTCGATGACGCACCACCGGGCATCCTGCTCTGGCGCTCGATCCTGCAATGGCTGGGCGGCATCGGTATCATCGTCATGGCGATCTCGGTCCTGCCCATGCTGGCCATCGGCGGGATGCAGCTGTTCCAGATGGAAGCCTTCGAGAGTGACAAGGTACTGCCGCGCACCGCCCAGCTCGCCTCCTCGATCGGCCTGCTCTATATTGCCCTGACCCTGCTCTGCATCATTTGTTACGGCCTCGCCGGGATGGGCACATTCGATGCGGTGACCCATGCCCTGACCACCATCTCGACCGGCGGGTTTGCCACATCCGACAACTCCATGGGCATCTTTGACAGCGCCATCATCGATGCCATCACCATCACCTTCATGATCCTCGGCTGCCTGCCTTTTGTGCTGATGATAGTCGCCATTCGCGGCGGCTGGATGAAGCTGATCATGGATCGTCAGGTCCAATGGTTCATCGGCATCCTGTTCAGCGCCATCGGCACCATGACCCTCTATACCTGGGTCTATGTCTACCAGGATCTGGGCAAGGCGCTGCGCTACTCCGCCTTCAATGTCACCTCGGTCATGACCGGTACCGGTTATGCCTCGGCGGATTACGGCACATGGGGCGCATTTCCGCTGACCGTGTTCTTCTTCCTGATGTTTATCGGTGGCTGTGCCGGATCGACCACCTGTGCGATCAAGGTGTTCCGGTTCCAGATCCTCTATGCGGTTACCAAGACCCAGCTGCAGAAATTGCTGCAACCCCACGGCGTCTTTATTCCCTACTACAACCGCCGCCCGGTTCCCGAGGACGTGCCGCTCGCCGTCATGAGCTTCTTTGCCATGTTCGGCCTCAGCTTTGGCATCCTCGCCATTGCCCTCGGCCTGATGGGTCTCGACTTCCTGACGGCGATTTCCGGGGCAGCCACGGCAATTTCCAATGTCGGCCCCGGCCTCGGCAATATCATTGGCCCGGCCGGCAACTTCAAACCGCTGCCGGACGCCGCCAAATGGGTGCTGTCATTCGGCATGCTGCTGGGACGCCTCGAGCTGTTCACCGTACTGGTGCTGCTGCTGCCGCAATTCTGGCGCCGTTAAGCGCCACCGCTAGCGTGAGATCAGGGCACCGAGATTGCGCTGAAGCTGGCTGACGAACTCGCGGTCCAGATCATTGATCGTGCGCTCAACCAGATCGAACAAGGCCCGGTCGCGCTGATCCAGCGTGCTCTGGTCATCGAGCACCAGACGCCCCTCGGCGCGCGCTTCTGCAAAACCGTTGATATCCCAATAGGGCGAGACCGCATCAAGGCGCACGGCGAAATTCGCCACATATTCAAATGTCGGCTGGGACATGGTGAAGGGGCCGAGCTTCTTCGCCGCCTCAAGCTGACGCTCGACTATGCTGGCATTATGGATCACCAGCAGTGCCTCGCCATTATTGGCCGCAGGCTCGATCCGCCGCCGTGCCCAGTCCTGCAGGGCGATATAGGGCGGCTGGGCCAGCTTGTGCTCCACATTCGGCGGAAAGAATTTCGGCTGATAATTGTTCCGCACCTCAAGCCGCGCCACATCAAAGCGGATCGGCTGGAACTGCTGGAACGTCATGCGCGGCACATCGAGCGGCGGCGGCGATGAGGTACAGGCGGAGATAAACGGCAGGGCACTCAGACCCAGACCACCAAGCAGGAGTGTACGGCGCGATGTCATGCCAGACCCTTGTTCAGTCATTTTATTGTTCTCGGTTTTTCATAACTTCAGGGACACCAACGCTATAAACGGTGCTGCAAAATTCGCAAGTCACCTCGAGCGCATTATCAACCGCCATATCCTCGATCGCCTCGGTCGGCAGACCGTTGAGCATGTTCATGATGCGCTCGCGGCTGCAGCGACAGTCACGGGAAACACCGTGACGCTCGAACACCCGCACACCATCCTCGTTGAACAGGCGATACAACAGATCATTGGCCGGGAGTGCCGGATCGACCATCTCATGGGTGGTCAGTGACCCGAGCATGACCATGGCCCGCCGCCAGCCGTCTTCTTCGTCATTGCCCAGACGCTTGTTGATGATCTGCTCCTGGTCCTCGGGCATGCGCTGGAGCATCAACCCACCGGCGCGCCAATGGCCGTCATGCTGCTCCACCTTGATCGAGACACCGGTATCGAGCTGCTCCGACTGCTTGAAGTAATTGACCACGCAATCGGCCATATTGCTGCCGGTCAGCTCGACAATGCCCTGATACCGCTCGGTATGGGCACCCTGGTCGACGGTAAAGGCCAGATAGCCACCGCCAAGGATGGTGGAGAGGCCCGCCTGATGGGAAGGCCGGTCGATACCGGCGAGATCGCCGAGATCTTCCTGCACCGCCGCCAGCTTTTCCTCATCGAATTTGGCATAACCACGGATCGCCCCGCTGCTGGTCATATCGATGACCACCATGGAGATCGGCCCGTCACTGCGGGTCTGGAGCGTGAAGATGCCGTCATATTTTAGCGCGGAGGCGAGGATCACCGTCAGGGTCAGGGCCTCAGCCAGCAGATCGGCGACCACAACCGGATAGTCGTGGCGGCTCAGAATGTCGTCAACAACATCATCCATACGCACGAGGCGACCGCGCAAATTGGTCGCCTCGAGCTGGAATGGCTGGATGATATCGGTATCGCGGTCAAAGGATGCCTGTAACCGCTCAGAACTGGGATGTGATTCCATCGTGTATATCAACAGCGTCAGATAGATCGGATTGAAACTGATAACAGCCTATCAGGCATCACCGAGAATGCACCAGTGCAAGATGCCTTTCTGTGCGTGCAACCGGTTTTCGGCTTCGTCAAAGACCACTGAATGTCGCCCCTCGATTACCGCATCGGTGACTTCCTCACCGCGGTGTGCGGGCAGGCAATGCATGAACAGCGCATTATCATCCGCCTTGGCCATCAGAGCCTCATCCACTTGAAATGGCGCGAAAATCTTGTGGCGCGGGATGCCGTCATTCTCCTGATGCATCGAGGTCCAGGTATCGGTGATGACGCAATCCGCCCCCGCAACCGCCACTGCCGCATCATGACCGAAGCTGACCTTGCCACCGCTGGCGGCCTTGTCCTGCTCCATGGCGAGCCAATCGAGCAGCCAGGGTGCGGGCGGCAATTCCGCCGGGTGGGCAATGCGAAACTCGAAGCCGAGTCTGATGGCTGCCTCGGCAATGCTGGCGGCCACATTATTGGCATCGCCGACCCAGGCCAGCACCTTGCCGGCAATCGGTCCGCGATGCTCCTCGAAGGTCATGATATCGGCGATAATCTGGCAGGGATGGGTGTCATCGGTCAGGCCGTTGATCACCGGCACCGTGGCATGGGCTGCCAACTCATGCATCTTGGCCGCCGCATCGGTGCGCAGCATGATCGCATCCACATAGCGGGACAGCACCCGCGCGGTGTCAGGGATGGTCTCGCCGCGCCCCAGCTGCATGTCATGGGGTGATAGGGTAACCGCATGGCCGCCCATCTGGGACATACCCACATCAAAAGATACGCGAGTTCTGGTCGATGGCTTCTCGAAAATCAGGCCGAGGCTGCGCCCGGCGAGGCTGGTGCTTTGCTTGCCGGATTTCAGGTCGCGCTTATAGGCAACGGCCAGATCGAGGATGCGGCGCAGTTGGGCACCGGTCAGATCCTTGAGGTCGAGAAAATGCCGTCCGGTCATCTGTGTTGCTTGTGCGGTCATTGGCCCATTCCTTCCGTCACCATGGCGGCGAATACCGCATCCAGCGCGGCAATGGCTTCATCGATATGCTGTTGTTCAATAATCAGCGGCGGCAGCAGACGCACGGTATTATCGCTGGCCGGTACCGTCAGCAGGTTATGCTCACGCAAACGGGCCACAACATCGCCCGCTGCCACAGCGTCAACAAGGCGCAAGCCAAGCATCAGCCCCATGCCGCGCACTTGCTGCACCAGACCCGGATAGCGCGATTGCAGCGCCACCAGCGCCGCACCCAGCGCCTTGCCCTGCTGTTCCACATGCGACAGGAAGCCGGGCTCCAGAATGACGTCGAGCACGGCATTGCCGATGGCGGTGGCCAGCGGGTTGCCGCCATAGGTGGAGCCATGGGTGCCCGCCACCATCCCGGCAGCGGCCTTGGCCGTTGCCATACAGGCACCGAGCGGGAAACCACCGCCAATACCCTTGGCAACACTCATCACGTCCGGGGTGATCCCGGCCCATTCATGGGCAAACAGCTTGCCGGTGCGGCCCATGCCACATTGAATTTCATCGAGATAGAGCAGCAAGCCGTTTTGGTCACAGAGCGCCCGGACCGCGCGCAGGAACTCGGCATCAACCGCGCGGATACCGCCCTCGCCCTGGATCGGCTCCAGATGAATGGCAGCGGTCCGCGGCCCGATTGCCGCCTCGATCGCCGCCAGATCACCGAACGGCACCACGTCAAAGCCATCGAGTAGTGGCCCGAAGCCGCCGATCATCTTCGGCTGACGGGTGGCAGAGATACCACCCAGCGTCCGGCCATGAAACGCACCGTCGAGGCAGATGATCCGATAGCGATCAGGCTGACCGATATGATCGAAATACTTGCGGATCAGCTTGACCCCGCATTCCCATGCCTCGGCACCGGAATTGGTGAAGAACATGGTGTCGGCAAAACTGTGCTCCACCAGCCGTGCCGCCAGTCGCTCCGCTTCCGGCACCCGGTACAGATTGGAGATATGCCAGAGCTTACCGCCCTGATCCTGCAGGGTTTCGACCAGATGCGGATGGCTGTGGCCAAGGGCATTGACGGCAATACCGGCGGCAAAATCGAGATAGCGGTGGCCATCACCGCTGAACAGGTAAACCCCCTCGCCATGGCTGAATGACAGGTTGGCGCGGGCATAGGTGGGCATGACGGGTGGGATCGCAGGGGAGATCATGGTGTCATTCGCGGTGTTCGATTGACCGGCATCGGCCGGGGCTTGCGATACAGAGGACTGGATGCTCATCGGTAAATACTACTTTCTGATACAGGAACGAATACCGGTTTTGTTGGTTCGCGCGATCGTTCGACTGAAAAAACAAAACAGCCGGTTCAGGTTTGCTGACCGGCTGTCGGATCAAATGGAAAATCTGGTATCAGGATCGTCGTCGTCGCAGTGCAACGGCACAGCGCAATCCAGCCAGCCCCAAACCCAAGGCAGCCACAGCCATACGTCGGCGTCGATTGCGGTGTCTGGTCAGGATGCCCATGATGGCCTTGATACCTGTTTATAATCTAGAAATGGCACCAGCGTTTCCAGATGCGGTAACGCTGTCTGATTTGACAATCGCCCCTAGGAGGTCAGCTTGTCAATCAATTCCACCATGATTTCGGGTGCCTTGTCGTTGTCGATCTGACAGGTACCCGCCGCTTCATGGCCGCCGCCGCCATATTCGAGCATCAGCTTGCCGACATTGACCTTGCTGTCGCGATTGATGATCGACTTGCCAACGGCAAAGACCGTGTTCTGTTTCTGGCGACCCCACATCACATGCATGGACATATCGCAGTCAGGGAACAGGGCGTAGATCATGAACCGGTTGCCAGCATAGAGGATATCCTCCTCCCGCAGATCGAGCACGATCAGGTTGTCATATTTCTCGGAACAGGCATGGACCTGATTGATATATGGCTCCACATGCTCCTCATAGAGGGCGACACGCTCGGCCACATCGGGCAGTGCCAGAATGTCGTTTACGTCCTTGTACTCGCGGCAGATGTCCACGAGGTTCAGCATCAGCTGGTAGTTGGAAACACTGAAATTGCGGAACCGGCCGAGGCCCGTGCGGGCATCCATGATAAAGCTGAGCAGCACCCAGCCCTGCGGGTCGAGGATTTCCTCCTCGGTGAACTGGGCGCTGTCCGCCTTGTCCACCGCCAGCATCATGTCGTCGGAGATATTCCGGAACCGGGTGCGACCACCGTAATATTCATAGACCACCCGCGCCGCGCTGTCGGCATGGGGATCGAGGATGTGGTTGTTCCGGTCCTCGTTACGGTAGAACTCGCTCAGATGGTGATCGAAGCAGAGATGCACACCTTCCTGATAGGGCAGGTTGCAAGTGATGTCGTGGCGGGTAACCGGGATCTTGCCGTCCTGCATGTCCTTGGGGTGCACGAACAGCACCTCCTCGATCATATCCATTTCACGGAGCAGGACCGCACAGACCAGACCGTCAAAATCGCTTCGGGTGATCAGGCGGAATTTCTGCTGGCTCATGATCCGGCCATCAGGGGCCTTGCCAGCGGGATTTTTGGCGGACAGGTCGGACATGTTCGGCGTTATCCCCTTAACTTGTTGGTCTGCGTTTCTCAGACCCTTGAATGACAGACCGGTATCGCCAAGTGCCGCGCGCTACAGGTTCCCACAACGGGTTGCGGGCTGCCATGTTTTTGCCGCAATTAAGGTAACCTGTTTTGCAGCGCTTGCGAAGACCAAGACGCTCGAAATAGCGCATTATTTGCCGTGAAGACACAATATCATCGTGGTTTGCGGGTGGTAATGATGATGCCTGTGACAATCAGAACAGCCCCGACGGCGTGATACCAGCGCAGCGGCTCGGCAAACAGCAGCACGGCAAAGATCGTGCCGATCACCGGCATCAGGTGGAAATAGAGCGAGGCCCGGTTCGCACCGATCAGCTCAATCCCCCGGTTATAGCAGAGATAGGCGGCAAAGGACGGGAAGATGCCAACATAGGCGAGCGCCACCGCTGTCTTCGCCGTGATCTGGACCTGTGCCACATAGAGGTGTTCCCAGATATAGACCGGCACCAGAAACAGCATACCGACCGTAAAGGTGGCGAACAGCATGGTCATCGGATGCACCACCGGCTTGAGGCGCAGACAGACCGAATAGATGGCATAGCTGATCATGGCAAACACGATCAGCAGATCGCCATTATTGACGGCAAGACCGGTCAGGACGGAAATATCGCCACCGCTGATAATGGTCACCGCCCCGGTCAGGGCGAGCACAATCGAGGCCAGCTGCACTCTGGTAACCCGGTCCCGGAAAAACAGGAAGGAAAAGGCCGGGATCAGCAGTGGCAGCGTGGCGTTGAGCAGGAACAGGTTGACCGCCGAGGTGAAATACTGGCTCCAGTAGATCAGCGTGTTGAACATGGTAATGCCGAAAAACGACATGATCAGCACCACCCGCCATTTCTGCTTCAGGGCAGGCCAGTCGCGTTTCAGATGGGGCCAGGCAAAGGGCAGGATCAGGCACAGCGCAATGATCCAGCGCCAGAACGCCAGCGCCACCGGCGGCAACTCATCGCTGAGCGCCACCCATTTGCCGAGCACACCATTGCCGGCCCAGAAGGTCATGGTCAGGATCAGCAGCAACGGTGCGTTGTCGAAGATACGCAGCGCCGCCGGAACGGTGCTGTCCGATGCGCCCTGCGGTTCGGCACTCATGGTCGCAGCCTGTACCCGGTCTGCAGCATGCGGATCGCCAGCGCGAGCAGTGCGGCATTGGTCACCACGCCGACAACCAGCCCGATCATGATGTCACCATCGGCATGGCCGATGAACCCGGCCCGGAAGCCGTCAATCATGTAGAAGAACGGATTGAGATGCGCCATGAACAGCCAGTTCTCCGGCAGCCGCTCAACGGAATAGAAGGTGCCGGACAGAAAGGTCAGCGGCGTGACGACAAAATTCGTTACGGCAGCGATATGATCGAACTTTTCCGACCAGATACCGCCGACGACCCCGAGGGTTGAGAGCAGCATCGAGCCGCTGATCGCATGGAACAGGATCAGCCCGGGACTATGCACCGGGATATCGACGAACATCACCAGCACCAGCCACGTGAAGAAACCGACTACAATTCCGCGGGTAACCCCACCCAGCACCCAGCCGAGGGCCAATTCGACGGAATTGAGCGGTGGTAGGAGGATATCAACGATATTGCCCTGAACCTTGGCAATCACCACCGAGGAGGAGGTATTGGCGAAGGCGTTCTGGGTGATCACCATCATGATCAAGCCGGGGGCGAGGAATGCCAGATAGGGCACATCACCGACCGACCGGCTGCCCGCATCAAGGGCGAGAGCAAATACCATATAGAACAGCAGGGTGGTGATGATCGGTGCCAGAATGGTCTGGGAATAGACCTTGATGAACCGCTTTACCTCTTTGTTGTAAAGGGTCCAGAAACCGATCCAGTTGACCCGACCGAGCGGACGCGGGGCAAGGCTGCCCAGCTCAACGCCGCTGCCTTGACCGAGGGTGCTGTCTTGAGTGGTGGTATCAGGCGACAAATTCTGTGCCGCATCATCAGGCGCCATCATAAAAAATCCGGTATTTGCAAATCTTTGGGGAAGAATAAGTCTTCTCATATTGAGTTGCGTCCCCGCTTTCGCAACCCCTGACGCCGCTAAATACAGATTGCGACACTGAATTGCAAAGCCCTGACGCCGCGCCGCTACGCTGCACAGAGGCCACATCACCCGACAGAAAAGCTGAAATTACCGGCGTTTGATCATCCGGGAATTGAACTGTCATGCGTTTGAGCGCACGATATTTTGCATGGACACGCCCGTTCCGACAGATAAACCCGCAGCAACCGGTGCCGAGGGCATGACCCGGCGCACATGCCTGACCTGTGCCGGTGCCATGGGTGCTGCCGCCCTGCTGCCGGGCATGGCACAGGCACAGGAACTGGCCGCAAACATTGCTCCACCGCAATCTGCAGTACCGACCCAAGGCTATGTGCACCCATGGCTTGGGGACAGCATCGTTGAGGCGGTTTCCTCGGGTCACCCACCGGATCGGGTTGAGCTGACACCGCGCGGACTGACCGCCGGTCTGTGCGGCGCGATCCAGCATTACCGCGCCATTGTCGAGGCCGGAGGCTGGCCGGTCATTCCCGAGCCGGGCGAGATGCTTGAGCGCGACACGCGCAATGACGCCGTCTATGTATTGCGCCGCCGTCTGCGCATGACCGGCGACATCGCCAG
Organism: Micavibrio sp. TMED2; assembly: GCA_002168225.1. Taxonomy (NCBI): domain Bacteria; kingdom Pseudomonadati; phylum Bdellovibrionota; class Bdellovibrionia; order Bdellovibrionales; family Pseudobdellovibrionaceae; genus Micavibrio; species Micavibrio sp. TMED2. The sequence goes on along the minus strand of NHBH01000001.1, from coordinate 491,520 downwards.
CGTCGAGGACAACGGCTCCGATCACTACACACAAGCGGTCATGGACGCCGTGGCGCGGTTTCAGGCCCGGCACGGGCTGGAAGCGGACGGCGTGGTTGGCCCGGCCACCTTGCGGGAACTCAATGTCCCGGCCAATATCCGGCTGGCGACACTGGTCATCAATATCGAGCGCACCCGCCAATGGGCCGATGATTACGGCGACCGCTTTATCGCTGTGAATATTGCCGCCAGCCGCCTGCACCTGATCGACAAGGGCAAGACGGTTTTCGATACACGGGTCATTGTCGGGCGGATCGACCGCACCACGCCGATCATCCATTCCAAGATCACCCGCATCGATTACAACCCGCACTGGTATGCCCCCGACAGCATCGGTCGCCGCGACCTGCTGCCCGCGATCCAGACCGACCCGGATTATTTCTGGCAGAACGGCATCCGCGTATTCTCCGACTTCAGCAGCAGCGGCACCGAAATTCAGCCGGAAGAAATCGACTGGTACCAGTTCGATGGTCAGGAAAACCTGCCCTACAAATTCCGTCAGGACCCCGGCCCATGGAATGTGCTCGGCCCGGTCCGGTTCGTGTTCGAGAACAGCCATTCGGTCTATCTGCATGGCACCTCGAACGAGGCGCTGTTCGAACAGGCCAACCGCACCTTCAGCTCCGGCTGTGTCCGGGTTGATGGCGCACTCGACATTTCCGCCTATCTGGCACAGGAACAGGAAGGCTGGGACGTGGAGCGGGTGCAATCGCTGGTCGAGCATTACAAGAGCCGCAGCGTCAAGCTCGACAACCCGATCCCGGTACACCTGATCTATCGCACGGCATGGGTCGATCCCGATGGCACTGTGCAATTCAGGCATGACGTTTATGACTGGGATGCCGTGCTGGACATTACATGGGGTCATGTGGCAAGTGTGCCTTGTGTTTACGGCACGCGCGAAACCGCGAGCCAGCACGTTGTGACCGCCAGCCATACCGGCCAGGGCGGCTGACGGCAGCAAACCGATAACCACCTGATAAACTGTCATAAAACCGGACAATACTGCCCATGTATTTCCGTGCCAGGCCGCAGAGACGCTCTATGCAATCGCCCGAAAGCAATCGCTGATGATTAGTGATCTGCGCGCCCTGATGCTGTCGATCGCCCCGCTGCTCCTGACCATGATGCTGATCACGGTCGGGCACAGTCTGGTCGGTACCGGCACGGCAATCCGCCTCGACCTCGATGGCTTCTCACCCAATGTCATCGGTCTGGTCGGTGCCGCCTATGCGGTCGGCTTCATGGCTGGAACGCTGGTCGTGCCACGCATGATCGGTCGGGTCGGCCATATCCGGGTCTTTGCCGCCTTTGCCTCACTGCTGATGATCAGCGTACTGGTGCAGAGCATCTATGTCGGCCCCATCGGCTGGGCTTTCCTGCGCATGGTCGCCGGGTTCTCGATCGCTGGCGTGTTTATCATGACCGAAGGCTGGATCAACGAGAGCACCAGCAATGCGGTACGCGGGCAAGTGCTCAGTATCTATATCAGCGTGAACTATTTCGGCATTACCATGGGGCAGGGGCTGATTGCCGCGATTGACCCGGCCGATGCCCTGTTGTTCATCGTTGCCGCCATCCTGATCAGCGTCTCGGTCGTGCCGCTGACACTGGCCAATGTGCAGGCCCCGGCACCGGTTGAAACCGCGCGGTTCCCGATCCGCAAGCTGTTCCGGATTTCACCGCTCGGTTTCTGTGCGGTGTTTTCCAGCGGTGTTCTGAACTCGCTGCTGTCGAACTTCCTGCCGATCCTCGGACGTGAGGTAGAGCCGGACAATACCTTCATCGCAACGATAATGCTCTCCTTTATCCTGAGCGGCTTCCTGTTCCAGATGCCAGCCGGTCGCCTCTCGGACAAGATCGACCGTCGCTATGTCATTATCGGCAGTGCCTCATTGCTGGCTATAGCCTCCTTGGCCGCCCTGCTGATGTCGGTCGACACGCAAGGCAAGCTGCTATGCATCATCCTGCTGATCGGCGCACTGGTGCCGATTTTCTATTCGGTCGGTATTGCCCATACTTCAGACTTCATTGACTTCAATGACATGGTCGCGGCGAGTGCTGGATTGCTGATGATCTATGGTATCGGCACAGTTATCGGCCCGATTATCGGCGGTCAGTTGCTCAACCTGATCGGCACCGGACCGGGCATTTTTGTCGTGGTCTTGCTGATCGGCATCGCGCTCGGCGGCTTCGGTCTGTACCGGAGCATCGTCGGCGATACAGTGCATGAGGATGACAAGGCCGACTTCCAGATCATGCGCCCGACCACCACGCTGGCCTTCACCTTCGATCCGCGGGTTGAGGAAGACCAGTATGACCTCGATCTCGGCGATGCTGCCGGTGTCTATCTGACCGCCAGTGCCGCCGGGCTGGAATCACCGGCCTATCTCGACGACTCGCTTACCGGCGAGGTGATCGGGCCAATGGAAACCGACACCACAACTGCCGTCAAATAGCGGTTAAAGGTCGGGATAGCGACCCCGGCGCATCACTGCCATCGGTCGCTGACCCCGGATTTGGCGGGTTCTGATATTCCCCCTTGAAGTATCGTTCCGGGAGCGGAAGGATTATCGGGAAGCATATGCGCCCCCTTAACCGACTGCACAGATCATGTCACCCGCCCCGCACCCATTGCCAAACGCCCTTAACGCCCTCACCTGCGACCTGCCATTCCGTCAGGCCACCAATGGTGATGAAACCAGAATTCATTTCTTCACCGATGAAGCCGCCTTCGAGAGCTGGATCACGGACCAGCCGGACAGCCTGAAGAACTGGGTCAACACCCATAAATTCCAGATCGCGCCGAACCATGCGCTGATCGTCCCGGCCAGCGATGGCACGCCGGAATGCGTGCTCGCCGCCTATATCGGTATGCCCACCCTCTATTCCAGCGCCTATCTGGCCCGGAAGCTGCCCGCCGGTGACTATCGCCTCGCCGATATGGATGGCGCGCGGATCGATGCCATGACGGCCACCGACATCGCTATTGCCTGGGGTCTCGCCAGCTACAACTTCGATGCGTTGAAGAGCGAGAAGGAACCGGCTGAAACCTTCCTGTCGCTACCGGATAATGTGGATGCCGAAGCGATCACCAATCAGATCCGCGCGGTCTGGCTGACCCGCGATCTGGTCAATTTGCCGACCAACCACATGGGCCCGGCCGATCTCGCCGCCGCCGCCAGCGGTCTTGCCGAACAGTTCGATGCCGCGATTACCGTCACCGACGATCAGGCCGTAGTTGCCGCCGAGTACCCGGCGATCTATGCCGTCGGCAAGGGCAGTGAGAACAACCCGCGCCTCATCGATATGAGCTGGGGCAAGGAAGACGCGCCGAAGATCACCCTCGTCGGCAAGGGCGTCTGTTTCGATACCGGCGGTCTCGACCTGAAGCCGAGCAGCGCCATGCTGAACATGAAGAAGGATATGGGCGGCAGTGCACAGGCGCTGGGCCTTGCCTATCTGATCATGGCCAATGAATTGCCGGTACGGCTGCGTGTGCTGATCCCGGCGGTCGAGAACTCGGTTTCCGGGCGCGCCTTCCGGCCCAAGGACATCATCCAGACCCGCGCCGGGCTGTCGGTCGAGATCGGCAATACCGATGCCGAGGGTCGGCTGGTGCTCGCCGATGCCCTCGATGTGGCGGACAAGGAAAATCCCGAACTGCTGGTCGATTTCGCCACCCTGACCGGGGCTGCACGGGTTGCCCTTGGCCCCGATCTGCCCGCGATGATGACCAATGACGATACCCTTGCCGATGCGCTCGCGACCAGTGGCCTCGCCTGCGGTGATCCGGTCTGGCGTCTGCCACTCTGGGAGCCCTATGCTAGCGGTCTCGACAGCAAGATCGCCGATACCAGCAACGTGACCACTGGTGGTTTTGCCGGTTCGATCACCGCCGGGCTGTTCCTGCAGAAATTTGTGCCCAACACCCTTGCCTGGGTGCATTTCGACGTCTTCGCCTGGAACCCGGCAAGCAAGCCCGGCAAACCGGAAGGCGGTGAGGCGCAGGCCATGCGCGCTGTCTTCCATTATCTCGACCAGCGTTACGGAGAGACGGGAACATGAGTGAAACGGTAAGCCTGTCCGGTACCGGCATGAGCATGGCCCAGCGGCTTGAGCCGCTGGAGCTGTGGCGGCGGGTGCATCAGGAGATCGTCCGATCGGACGCCCCGGACCTGACAATCCGGCAATATTCGATCCTGCTGACGATCTATATGAGCGATCCGCCCCATACCGTGCGCGGGCTTGCCACCAGCCTCGATATCTCCAAACCCGCCGTGGTACGTGCCCTCGACACACTGTCCGGCCTCGGCTTCATCAAGCGCAAGGTCGATCCCGATGACCGGCGCTCGGTACTGATCCAGCGCACGGTGCCCGGTTCTGTATTCCTCAGCGAATTCGCCGATCTGATGCAGCGGGTCAACTGGGACTATGCCGCCGAGCGGGGCGATCCATTCCGACGGAGCGGGTAACCCCATGGCTCTCGCCCCGCACCTGAATGCCTACCGCGACGACCTTGCCGATATTGCCCTGAAGGACAAGGTCAAGGCTGATCGTTACGCATCCGGCACAACCTATTTCGTCCAGACAGCCACCGCCCCGATGCAGCAGAAACCCGGCACCGGCAGCCGCTGGGGCAGCGAGCTGATCCATGGTGAGCGGGTTAGCGTGTTCGAGATCGCCGACGGCTTTGCCTGGTGCCAGAATATGGCCGACCGCTATGTCGGCTATGTCCCGGCAAGCTGCCTGACACCGGAGAAGGCAGGAGAACAACAGCCGGGGCACAAGGTCACCGCGATCCGGGCGCCACTGTTTCCGGAAGGCGATCTGAAAACCCCGATCATCGGCTATCGCAGCTTCGGCAGCACGCTTGACCTGACCGGGGCAGAGAAGAACCGGTTTGTCGAGACCACCACCGGCGCATGGATATACAGCCGCCATGTCGCCCCGGTCGATACCCGCGTTGCGGATTATGTCGAGACCGCGCGGCGGTTTCTGGAACTGCCCTATATCTGGGGTGGGCGGAGTTGTGACGGGCTTGACTGCTCGGCACTGGTTCAGCTTGCGCTCAACCTCGCCGGGATCGCTGATTGCCCGCGCGATACGCCGGACCAGAAGGCAGGACTGGGGGCAGCCCTGCCGCCGGATACGGCCCGCAAACGCGGCGATCTCGCCTTCTTTCCCGGCCATATCGGCATCATGCTCGACGAGACCCTGATGATCCATGCCAATGCCACCCATATGGCGGTGACCATCAACCCGGCGGATGACGTTGCCCAATGGACGCTGAAGAGCGATGGTGCCGGTATTACCGGGATCAACCGGCTGGATTGACAAAACTGGCACCTGAAACACCAATGCCGGTTCTCATTAGCGACGACAGGGGTTATAGTCTTACCCGACCATGTAATCGACTCACGGAATTCCCGGTTGTCAGATATCGAAAACCTGGCCAGAACGGCGAAAATCACCAAACCGGATACCAATAAAGGCATCGGCAAGGGTGGCGGCAGCCTGCATCTGGAGACTCCGCCCGAGCATCTGCTCGCCGATGAGTATTACAGCATCATCTTTCACAGCGCACCGACACCATGGTGCATGAACATGCCTGACGGCACGCTGATCCGTGCCAATCAGGCATGGGCCGATTTCATCGGCTATGACATTGAGGAACTGGGCACGATCCACTGGCGTCAGATCACCCATCCCGACGATGTGGAAGCTGACAGCGCGATGGTGCAAGACATCCTCGACGGCAAGACCTCGGTCGGCCATCTGGAGAAACGCTATTTCCGGAAAGACGGGCGCATGGTCTGGGGCATGCTGAAAACCCATCTGATCCGCGATGATGACGGTGTACCGGTCTATTTCATCTCCCAGATCATCGATATCACCGATATGAAGGAAGCGCAGGAAGCGCTGCAGGAGGCCCGTGACGAACAGGCCCGGCAGGCCGATCGCCTCGCGATCCTCAATACCGAACTGGAAGCGGCCAAGCTTGCCGCCGAGGCAGCCAACCTCAACAAATCCGAGTTTCTGGCCCAGATGAGCCACGAGCTGCGTACGCCACTGAACAGCATTGTGGGCTTCAACGAACTGATCCGGGAAGAAATGCACGGCCCGCTCGGCGCAGAAATTTACAAGGAATATGCCGGCTATATCAGCCAGAGTTCCCAGCACCTGCTGTCGATGATCAATGACCTGCTCGACCTGTCGAAGATCGAGGCGGGCAAGATGCAGATCGCGCCCGAATGGCAGTCGCTCAAGCCGCTGCTGGATGCGGTCGTGACCCTGACCAGAGGCTATGCCAAGGAATACAAGATGCAGGTCGATGTGAGCATCGCCGACGGTCTCGACGGGATCTACAGTGATGTACGGGCCGCCAAGCAGATTCTGGTCAACCTCGTCTCGAACGCGATCAAATATTCCGAGGAAGGTCGCCTCGTCACCATTACCGCCGAACCCGCCGGTGAGATCACCGATGGCAAGGGCAGTATTCAGGTGACGGTCACCGATAACGGTATCGGCATGACCGAGAAGGAAGTCGAGCAGGCCATGCAACCGTTCCAGCAGGTTGACAGCGATCTCTCCACACGCCGCGAGGGCACCGGCCTCGGTCTGCCACTGGCGCGGGAGTTGATGCAGTTGCATGGTGGCTCATTCGATATCACCAGCACGCCCGGTGAAGGCACCAGCATCACCGTGACCTTCCCGGCTCCCGGCATCTAATAAACCACGCTCCAGGCGCGGCATCTCAAGCTCAAAAACAGACAAACCGGCCCGAAACTGCCTGACTTGGGGGAGAGGGAATGGCAGTTCCGTGACCGGCTTGTGTGGCGACGGGTTATAAGGGAGAGCCCATCGAAAACGCGTTGATAAATCGCGTGCTGTTTAGAACAGGAAATCCTCGGCGCTCAGCTGGCTGACATCGATACCGTCGAGGGTAAAGGACGCATTGCCGAAATCGACAACCGCGTTACCGGCACCGTCATCATGCAGGTTCAGGCCGTCGAAACCGTCACGAACCCGGAAATTGCTGACATCCATAACGTCGTTGCCATTACCGAAATCGGTGATGATGTCGAAGCCGCCATTGCGGGTCAGGATAAAGACATCGCTGCCATTGCCGCCCTCGAGCAGATCATTGCCGGTTTCACCGTTGAGGGTGTCAGAACCGCTGCTGCCCTGGAGGGTATCGTCATCACGACCGCCGAGCAGCAGGTCGTCACCGGTACCACCGCGAACGGTATCGAAGCCACGACCACCGATAACGGTATCGTTATCGCCATTGCCGTTGAGGCTGTCATTGCCATCACCGCCATGGACATAGTCATTGCCGTCATTGCCATCGAGGCGATCATCGCCGGTCTGGCCATAGAGGGTATCCGCACCGGTCTGACCTTCAACGAAGTCGTTACCGGCTCCGGCACGCACCAGATCATTATCGGTCTCGTCAATCAGGCTGGCCAGATCGTCGGTCCCGACACCGGCGATGATGGTGTCATCGCCATAACCGCCAACGACCGTATCATCGCCGCTGAAGCTGCGGATCAGGTCATCGCCATTGCCGCCAAGAACACTGTCAGCACCGGTACCGGCCGCAATCTGGTCATTGCCATTGCCGCCGAACAGGACGTCATTGTCCTCACCGCCATCGATGGTGTCGTCGTCGTTGCCACCATGAATGGTATCGGCACCAACATAACCGGCGATGTAGTCATCACCATTGCCACCGATCAGGCTGTCATTGTCGCTCTCGGTCGGATCAAAGGCATCCGCGGCGCGATCAACACCACCGAAAATGCGGTCATCGCCATTGCCACCATGGATCGTGTCATCGCCGTGGAAGCCGCGCAGACTATCATTGCCATTGCCGCCGCGTACCAGATCGTTGCCGTCATCAGCAAAGACGGTGTCGTCGCCGTCGCCACCATTGATGGTATCGGCACCGTCACCGGCATCGAGGAAGTCATTGCCATTGCCGCCATTCAGCAGATCATCGCCATCACCGGCATAGAGGCTGTCGGCACCGGAACCACCGGTCAGCACATCATCACCGCCATTGGCCTGCACCAGATCATCGCCGTTACCGGCATGAATGGTATCGGCACCGGCCTCGGCATAAATCACGTCATTGCCATTACCACCAGTCAGCAGGTGGTCACCGGTGCCGGTCTCGATATAGTCATCGCCATTGCCACCACGGGCGGTATCGTCGCCATCACGGGTATAGATGGTATCAGCATCATTGCCACCGGCGAGGCTGTCAGTACCGGCACCGCCATCAATGAGGTCGCTGCCATTGCCGCCATGAACGGTGTCGTCACCGGTCTGACCGTACAGCGTATCGCTGCCGTCACCACCGTGCAGGCGATCATTGCCTTCACCGCCGTTGACATAGTCATCGCCGTGACCGGCATGAACCGTATCGGCACCGGCTGCTGCCAGAATGGTGTCGCGGCCCTCGCCCCCATGGAGACGGTCATCACCAGTACCGCCATCGAGTGAGTCATTGCCGGCACCACCGGAAATGGTATCGGCCTTGCCGCCGCCGAGGATGGTGTCATTGCCATAGCCGCCATGCAGGGTATCGCTGCCGGTGTCATAGCCCGGAGTTTCGGTACCGCGCTCATTATCGCCGGTGATAAAGTCATCGCCGTCACCGCCGGTGATCTTGTCATCATGACCATCGCCATAGAGCGTGTCATTGCCGTCGCCACCGTTGAGGGTGTCATTCTGCTGGCCGCCGACCAGAGTGTCACGCCCGGCACCACCGGAAATCAGGTCATTGCCATGACCGCCATGACCGGAATCATTGCCGTCGCCAAGAGCGATCACGTCATCGCCATTGCCGGTGGTAACCGTGTCATTACCAGAGAGCGCTGCCACCCGGTCATTGCCATTGCTGCCGGACAGGCGGTCGTTGCAACCGGTACCGCGAATGTTGTTGGTCTGGGATGAATGGCTGGACATGGCACTAACTCACTGTTGTCGGTTTCAGGTCGCGCACTGTGTTCCGGCCATCGGCATCTGTCCAAATTCCAGATGCGTTAACCATATTTAATAACCACAGCGCGGTTGTTTCGCTTCCTAGGCACGATTATTGAAAGTGCAGATCAATCGATCACCGGAGACCGCTCACATCAGCCATGCAAAATCTGCGGGCTGAAACCTGACAAACTTTCTATCGTTATGCGTATTACAGGGTTCTTACGCAGAAGAAAGATCGCCTTCCGCGTTGACGGGGTATGTAGTCCGATCGATATAAAAAATGTAGTTCAAATTTTAGCAAATTTGAAAATAGCTGCCATCGACTGTGCGCATAGGTACGCCAAAGGAGTAACCAGATGCTGGGTTTCAAAAACATTAAAAATAGCGGCAACAAGGCTCTAACGACCAAAACCGGTCGTAACGAAGCTGTGTCCGGTATTACCCCGCGTACGGTCGTGAAGCCGATCCGTGACTGGCGTATCTGTGTTATCGGCGGCGCACCCGATGCACTGCCTGCCATGCCGAATGTGACCTTTGAAAAAGGCGTGAATATCGCCACCATGGCAGTGCTCGCCCTGCCCGGCACCAATCCGGCGCGCCTCTATCGCGGTCTCTGGGCCAATGATCAGGCTCTGCTGCCGATCATCGATGCCGGTTGCGACCTGCCCCGCGCCGATGCCGTTATCAATGCTGCCACCGCCGACCAGATCAAACAGGCACTGACCAAAATCACCCCGATCTGCCACCGCCTCGACGATGTTCCGGGTGTGCCAGAGGAACAGCGCGAACAGTTTCTGGCGCTGGCCATGGCCTTCACCCGCGATACGGCAATTAATGCCCGCTTCGCACCGAACCGGGCACAGGTTGCCGCCTATCCGGGCCTTACCGGCATTCCGGTCAATAATGACGTACTGCGCAATCTGGCGACCGACGGTTTTCTCGGCACCCGGTTCTTCCAGCGGGTCCATGAATGCAGCCATTGCCAGTCTGCCCGCCTGTTGGCGCAGGAAGAATGCGAAAGCTGCCATTCAAGCCATATCGAGCCGGTGCCACTGGTCCATCACTACAGCTGCGGTTTTCAGGGCCTGCGCCCACAATTCGTGCAGGGCGAGCGGCTGGTCTGCCCGAAATGTAATGAGCGCCTGCGCCATTATGGCGTCGATTACGATATTTCAGGTGAGCTGACCCATTGCCATGATTGCGGCCATCAGTCCGGCGATGTGGAAGTAGGCTTTACCTGCATGGATTGCGGCCAGCATACCGAGGCCAAGGATTGCAGCACCCGCGATATTCACCATTACGACCTGACCGTTGATGGGCGTCAGGCCGTGCTGTCCGGTGCCATGCCCGGCCTGCTCAACAATGACGGCGAACCGGCCCGCATCATCAGCGTTGAGGAGTTCGACCGTCTGGTGGTGATCGAGCGTCGCCGCACCAAACGCAGCAACCGCCCCCATGTGGTCATGCGCATGACCCTGCAGGCCAATGGTGACAAGGTCGATCAGCTCGGCCTCGCCTCCCTCAACAGCCTGTATCGTCAGGCATCGACCATTGCCGCTGAACGCCTGCGCGACAGTGATCTCGTCGCCTGGCGCGGGCCGCGTGTCTATATGCTGATGCCGGACACCCCGACCGAGAATGCGGTGATCGTCGCCGACAAGCTCGGCCGGGCGATTGCCGATATCTTCGGCATCCTGCCCGACTTCAACATCCTCAATACCGAAGACAACCGCAGTGCAACGGTCGAGGCCAGCTGGCTTGATCTGCGCGAAGCAGCGTAATCGCGGCAACTCTTATCAGGACCATCTTTCATGTTCTCTGACTGGCTCAAGGAAGGCTTTTTGCTGGCGGCTCAGCTCGATCTGAAGTCGGCATTCAACCTGTTCTGGCCCCTGTTCCTGTTCGATCTGCCGCGTTTCTTCCTGTCGACACTGGCGGTCGGGCTGACCTGGGCGCTGGTGCCGCAGAAACCGGCCCCGAGCCGGATCAATGAGCCGGTCAGCGTGCTGCTTGTCGGCCATAACGAGGGCGACCGGCTGGCCGAGAGCATCCACACCCTGCACCGCCAGACCCAGAACAACCTGCAGATCGTTGTCGTCGATGACGGCTCGACCGACAACATGCGCGCCGTCGCCCGCGAGCTGAAGCGCAACGGCCTGATCCATGACTATATCTCCACCGATCTGCGCGGTGGCAAGGCAGCGGCCCTCAATCTCGGGTTCAGCCTGTGCCGTCATGAGGTTGTGGTCTCCTGCGACATCGATACCAGCTTCGATGATGACGCGATCGAGCGGATCGTTGCCCGGCTGCTGTCCGATCCGGATATCGGTGCGGTTTCCGGCAATATCGCCGCCCGCAACGCGCGCGAAAACCTGATCACCCGGTTTCAGGCGATCGAGTATTTCGACAATATCAGCCTCGGTCGCCAGTTCCTCGACTACATGGGCTGGCTGATGATCGTTTCCGGTGCCTTCGGTGCGTTCCGCCGCAGTGCCATCCAGCGCGTTGGTGGCTGGGATGTGGGTCCGGGCGATGACAGCAACCTGACCATCAAGCTGCGCCGGGCCGGTTGGAAGGTGGCCTTTGCCGAGGATGCCTGGTGCCTGACCAATGTGCCCAATTCCGATCAGGGCCTGATCCGCCAGCGAATTCGCTGGGACCGCAGCCTGATCCGCAACCGGTTCCGCAAGTTCCGCACTGTGTTTGACCCGACCTCCCGGCAATTCCGCTGGCGCGATATCATGGCCAGCGTCAATGCCCTGTTCTTCAATGTTTTGCTGCCGTTCAGCTATGCGGTCTATCTGCCTTACGTGATCATCTTCTTCCCAAGCCTGGTCGTGCCGGTGTTCCTGTTCCTGTGGTGCGTCTACACGATCCTGTCGGCTTTCACCATGTTCACCTGTGTGCTGGTGACACCACGGCGCGGCATGCATCGGCTCTGGATCTATCTGCCCGGCTACAGCCTCTATGCCAGCTATTTCCTGCGCGGCATCCGGATTGTCGCCTGTTTTACCGAGCTCGCCTTCCGCAGCTCCTACAATGACAGTTTTTACCCCACTAAAGTCCGACGGAGCGTCGAGCAATGGTAATGCACCGCATCAAACCCCGTACCCGCGTTGATAATCTGGTCAGCGAAAAGCGGAAACCGAAGAAGAGCTATGGCCGGATTATCTATCTCGGTCTGCTGGCCGTGATCGTGCTCGCGATTGCCGACCTTGCCTTCGGTCATCTGGTCTATCTCGATGCCGACGGACAGGTGATGCAGCGCAATTATGACGTCGCCACCGAACATCGCGGCACGGTAACCGACTTACTGGTCGAGGAAGGCTCGGCGGTTCAGGCCGGGCAGCTGATTGCTGTGGTCCGCTCGCGCGATGTGCTGGAGCAGGTGGCAACCTTACGTGCCCGCAAGCTGGAAATGGAGCGCGATCTGAATGACATGGTTGCCAGACGCGAGTTCCTGCTCGCCACCCGCGATGCTGCCAATGAGCGTGCCAAAATCCTGCAGGATACGCTCAACACCACCCGCGCCGCCCGCGCCAAGGGGCTGGTTCGCTCCGAGCGTATGTCGGAAGCGGTTGATGAAGCATTCAAGGGCATGCAAGAGGCACAAAAGGTCATTGCCGACGCCAGCGTGATTGATGAAACCATCCGTCTGATGACGGTCAGCCTGGCGGAACTGGATTCAACCCTTATTCAACTCGAAGAGGCCTATAACGAGGGCCGGATATATGCCGCTGAGGATGGCCTCGTTGCCAATCTCGATGTGGTTGAGGGTGCCGTGGTTGAACCCGGCGACAGCCTGATGAAGCTGTATTATGACGAGCGCTTTGTGCTGGCGCAGGTACCGACCGGTACCGCCTATGACCTTGAGCCGGGCGAGGAAGTGGCGATCAAATCCGGGGTTGAAACCTTTGACGGTCGGATTACCCGGGTTTACCCGGTTGCCTCCCGGCTGGCCGAGGAATTCCAGCGCAGTTTCGAGCCGACCCACCGCCGTCAGTTGGTCCGCATCGAGTTCATGGATCAGGCACCGAATTTGCCGCTATTTACCACGGTACAGATCACCTCGACCGCACTCGGTCGCCCGCTGGAACGGATTGCCCAGGCCGTCTTTGCGCCCAAGGCCTATGCCGACCGCGAAATGGGCAGTAGCAGCAGCAATTAAGGCAGCGCCTGACCCAATATCCAGCCCTCGATGGTCCTGAAGATCGGCTCACCCGGCACCGGGGCCGGGCGCTTGCAACTATGGACCGCATAGAGGCCAAGCGCACCGACAAAGCTGTCGAACCGGTCATCGCCGCGGGCATCATTCCCGAACCCGGTTTCCAGCGCGGTGCGGGCTGACGGGGTCATGACAATGCCCAGATCGGCAATGGTATCGGAGAGTTGCGGTATGACCTTTAACCGCTCGGCCTGTCTGGTTTTCGAGATCGGCTTGCACTCAAACCAGCCGTAAATCTCACCCGGATAGGTTTCTGCAATCACCAGCCTTTTCGTGGCACAAAGTTCGGCAAAATCCCCATCAAAAGGCCAGATGCCAAGAGCCGTGCCGTGGAGTGCCATCAGGGGTTTGATCACCTCGCCCCAACCGCCAAGCGCTGCTTTGCCAACCTGATTGGCACCCTTGGTCCAGAACAGGCTCGCTGCTGATTCCCGGTGCGGGGTTTCGCTATCACACAGGCGATAAACCGCTGACTTGGTCAATCCCAGCTTTTTGAGCCAGGCCTGTTGTGGCGTGAGACCATGCAACGCTGTCTGATCAACAAGGTGATAGGGGAAGAATGGCCGCTCTAGCGAAACCTCGGTCAGTGATCGGCAGACCGTGGAAAATTTAATCCAGTCAGGCCCTTGCGCACCAGACAGAAATTGTGGGAAGTCGGTAATGCCGACACGGACCGCATAATGTGTAGGCAGGCCAATCGGCAGATCAAGCCCCAGTATTATCTGCGTGTCAGCGAGATAATCCGGCGTCAGCAGACGTTCATGCCAAGGCTCGAACAGTTCGGGCGCCTGCATAACAGGCGAAGCACTGCCGTCGATCAGGATGCGGGTCAGCCAGCGCTTGTCTTGGCGTGTACCCCAGTCCACATGCCAGATTTCCGCCTTACCCGACATGGGCAAAGGTATGGTTTGCATTATTCATATTGAAAAAGAGCCGCGTATTGATCCGGTCAGGTTGCCAGATCGCCAACCAGATTGCCGTTGTTACGCTTGCGGCGCATGGCTTCGACCGCCTTGCGACCGATCGGAATACCGGCCTTCTTGGCGGGTGGCGCCCCGGATTCACTGATCTCGGATTGAGCTGCATTGCCGTCATAACCGGCCTTGGCATCGGCCAGACATTGCTGCACCAGACCACCCTTGCTCTCGGCAATCTCGGCAGCGGTTTTGTGATCACCGGATGGCAGGTTCACATCGGCACCAGCCTCGACCAGCGGGCCGATCGCCTGTGTGCGGGCATGCATGACCGCAATATGCAGTGGCGTGCGGCCCGTATCATCAAAAGCGTCCACATTCTCGGATTTGGACACAATCGAGTACAGCACCTTGACGTCTTCAGTCAGGATAGCACGCACCATCTTTGCATAATTGGTCATAAATCCCCCCGTTCATCATCCTGACGGTCCCCACAGACCATGGCACAGGATGATACAGGCCATACATACAATCGCATCCCCCACAGATGCGTTTGATATACACTTTACCATGCCATCACGCGCAAGATACCACAATGCAAAATATCCAAATGCCGCATCTTTGTTGGGAACAAAACAGTTTACGCGACAATCAATTACCCTGGTTATTCACCCGGGTAACACGCGGTCGGAGATCAGGTGGCAGGGTCCAGTGAGTGTGGCCAATGGAACGGATCGGTGAAATATCCCTCGAGTTGCTGCAAGGGTGTCAGCTGTGGTGCCTGAGGATAGGAAAAGCTGTCCGGCCGCTCACCATAGATATAGGTCGGCTGGGTTGAGACATTGGTGCAACCGGTCATGACCAGCGCTGCCAGAAGCACCAGTGAGATCATTAGCCATTGGCCAATCCACTGGCGTCTTTTTGCGAAACTTGTCTGCATTCTGCATCACTCCGATTCTGTCGACTTCGCGTTCTGATGACAGCTAACTATATCCCCCGGATTTGGGCTATTGCTTTCCACCAGTCGCGCAAATCCGCGTCCGACCAGTGTTCAGACCGCATCATATGGTCGTCCATAGTTGGGCAATTCAGTTGGGCAGCCGGGCAGTAATGCTTCACCGCAGCATTTTTTCGTCAACTTGGCGTACCAGACCTGCTAAACGCTCTGCGTTTTCAAACCTGTTCGCTAGAGTGACGCAGTCGGAAACCCAAGCAAATCCGGCAGAAATATTAAAGATATGTGAACGCGCTGCGCTTTCACCGCTATCGGCTAAAAAGAATATGACACAATTTTGCCTTAATTCAGGCTGAGGGACGAACAAGCGTGCTGACAACCCTTATAGGTTTTGCACCGGTTATGCTGGTCATCATTTTACTGCTCGGTCTCGGGCGGTGTGGTGCCATGCTGTTCGTCGACTGGGAACGCCAGCAGATGGCCCAAGCCTTCATCACCAAGCTCGACCTGCTGATCGCCGAGGAAGGCCGGAACCGCAAGACCTTTGAATGGCTTAACCGCCACGCCCGACGGATGCAGCGGGACATGGGTCGCCTCGGCATCGTCAAGTACAAGCCGCGCGGTGCCAAATACCTGTTCTCCAAATATCATCTGGTCATCAATCTGGTCGCCGATATCGGCAAGAACCGGTTGAACGGCCATAGCCATCTGGTGATCAAGGACGCCAATTATGTCCGCGATACCGTGGAGCAATATGCCGGCGGCCTCGCTGTTGAGCTGCGCCGGACCATGGGCGCGCTGACCAACCCGCTGACCTGGCTGGCGCTCGGGGCCGGTGCCTTCACCACCTTCCCCCTGCGGATCATGCGGAAATTCGGCTTCTGGCGACAGATCGAGCCGATCAAGATCGAGCGCGGCCCGATGGCGCGCGCCGTCAATCTCGTGATTGCGGTCACGATCATGGCCATGACCATGATCCAGCTCGCCTGGCCACAGGAAACCGCCCTGTTCGCCATGGCCTATCTACCATAGGCTTCAAGCTGACCAGCGATGCGCGGCTTCCGTGCAATCCCCTGAAACACATGATTGTTTCACTTGCATGGACCCGCTATCCGTAGAATAGTTGTAGGCCAGTTCACTGGGGATCAGCGGTAGCGGGATACAGGATGGCCATACTAAAAACGCCATACCGGAATATGGCGAATATCAAGGATCGTCCGTCATCCGCACGCATCCTGAACCTGCTCTACAAAACACCAAGAATTATCGAAGGCCTTGAGAAAGGTGAAGAATTTTCACCGTTCTTCAATAACGAGATATTGAATGAAGGCATCTTCCTGAAACACCGGTTGCGTCAGGAGGAGATGGAGGTTTTCGACGGCACCCGGTCGGTCGGCACGAAGATTTTTGTCGCCTTCAACAGCAAGCGTCTGGAAGAGGGCGGCAAGTTTATCTTTGTCGATGAACGCGGGGCCGATGAGGTCTTCCATGAACATTTCGGCATGGACCGGCACGAAGACCCGGAGGAAGTCATCCGGGATATACTGCTGCTGCGGATACTCGACAGCCTGCCATCGCTCGATCCGTTCCTGATCCGCGAACGCATGCGGCTTGAGGGGTATCAGCCCCATGTCTCCTATTTCGATCTCGACCGTGCGGAATACATGCAGATCCGCAATTTCGTCCAACGGGAGTTCACGCCGCTGGCCGAGCTCGCCTATGGCGATGGTGCGACCAGCAGCCAGCAGATCGACCGTCTGGTCGATAAAATGTGGGACAGCCGGGACATTGAGGCCATCCGCCCCCTGATCAACAGCCTGCAGTTGAAACCCGAGGAAGCGCCGGAAGTACTGTTCGCGTGGAAGGGCTTCATCTATTACAAGAGCAATCTCGGTCTGGTGAAACAGCAGTTCGAGGGGTTCCAGAACCGGGTAAAGAACCTGAAGGTCATCCATTTCCCGAACCGGGACATTGAAATCCAGATCGAGGATATGCGCCAGACCACCCTGCTGGGGATGAAGCGTGAACTGGTGGAAATCCAGAAGACCATTTCGAAATACGATATCGCCTATAAAACCGGCCTGCTGCGTGATCGTAACCCGCAGCGGTTCCGCAGCTTCCTCGATGAAGCCCCGCAGATTTTCTATGATCTTGGCGCCTCGATCGCGGCGATCAAACATGCGGTATCATTCTGGGATTACCGGTTCAGCATTCGCAAGAACAAGGAATGCGATGCCGAGGAATTTCTCGACATCATGAACGATTTCCGCAAGGGGCTACGCCCGAGCTTCCTCGAGGAAGAACCCGAAAAAGCCGAAGCGGGTTGAACCGGGTCTATACCAGACACAAACTGCCAATCTCTTTTGCACCAACAGCTTGCCCGATCTGATCCGGGTTTGGGCAACACTTCTTTGCGAGTATTTTCCAATAGTCGTTTGCACACCTATAGAGTTGCCCTGTCAATTTTTTGCAGGCGCGCCGGAACCAAACAAAATTTGAGAGTGTTTTAGATATAACGAATGAAGAATATTGCGGGGCTATTCTTATAAGTAGAAATAAGGAGGCTTTTACTATGGGCAGCTTTGCAAGGAACAAATATCAAAACTCTGAAGCGATGGTTGTCAGTCCACAACCGATGATCACCGATGCTGTCACATCAACCTTGAGAGAGCAGAGCTTCAAACAGGTTGTAGCGCTCAATAACGGCCTTGATGCCATGGAACGCGCGCGAAACATCTCCCCATCCCTCATTTTTATTGATGAATCACTGCCCTATCTGGCCGGACTGGATTTTATCGCCGCCATTCGCGCCGATATCACAACCCTGCGCCCAAACATCCCGGTTGTATTCCTGAGTTCGAATATAACCGACCAGTGCAGGCGGGTTGCGACCTGGTTTCAGGTTTATGAACTGATCGAGAAACCGTTCTCGAAGGCAACCGTGCTGGCCCATACGCAAAGCGCATTACAGCGTGAACAGGCGGCGCCGGACCTGTGTATCGATAAGAAAATAGTTCGGCAGAAACTTGATCAGGCACGTCGCGAACAACAAAAGGACGAGGCAATGCCACGGTTGACGCTCAGCGCCGATGAACTGAAACGAACCGTGGATATGATGCTGGACGACAGCCCGAAGACGCTGAAAAACCCGGTAACCGTACCGGGCAATCATCTGGTGGTCGGTGATGTGCTGAACCGCGATCTGTTCGCCCAGGATGGTCGCCTGATCATCCGCAAGGGCGTAACCGTAACGCGCAAGCTGCTGAAAAAGCTGATCAACTTGCACCAGCACAAGATCATCCGGGACATTGAGGTACTCCCTTCAACCCTGAACAAAGCGCCACTGCAAGCACAACGGCCGCATTAGATAGCGGATCAGGGACGTGCAGCGGGGCGCATTGTCGGCTGATCGGACAGATCAGCATCAACCTCGCTCCGCAAGGGCCGGAATTTGCGAGTCAGGGACTGGCGCACCTGTTTCAGGTCATCGGCAATATCGGTAGCACCACTGTCCCGGCGATAGCCTTCAATGCCCTGCATGACAGAAGCCAGATTGCGCACCTTGGTATGTACCGCATCGCGCGGTGAGGCACTGTCGCTGAGCAGAGTCAGCAATTCCGATGACCAGCGCATCGCCCGGCGGGCGTTGTCGCGGTATGATCTCGGCAGGTCATCGGCATTGACGGCATCGGTCAGCACCCGCTCAACCGGGGCCAGCATCCGTTGATCGCCGGTCAGTTTTACCTCTGGGCCGCTGGGGAGCGCAGTTGCCATGGCTGTCATCCTTCTTTTTTCTCTGGTCACGACAATCGACACGTCAGAAACGCGAATGGGCGCAGTTAGCGCCCATCACGTGAAAACAGCAATAACAGTTGCCATGTAAATCAGACAGAACAGCCAGCGCCTTGCGTCATGACTGGCCAGAACCCGGAACCTATCCCTTGTTCATCCGGTGATCGACCAGATCATCAACCACGGCAGGATCGGCAAGGGTTGAGGTATCGCCCAGCGCGTCATGCTCATTGGCGGCAATCTTGCGCAGGATACGGCGCATGATCTTGCCCGAGCGGGTTTTCGGCAGGCCCGGTGCCCATTGCACCAGATCCGGCGTGGCGATCGGACCGATCTCCTTGCGCACCCATTTCACCAGTTCCATGCGCAGCTCCTCGGTCGGTTCCTCACCGGCGATCAGGGTGACATAGGCATAGATGCCCTGCCCCTTGATGTCGTGCGGATAACCGACCACTGCCGCCTCGGCGACCTTTTCATGGGCGACGAGAGCGCTCTCGACCTCGGCGGTACCCATCCGGTGACCGGAGACGTTGATCACGTCATCGACCCGACCGGTGATCCAGTAATAGCCGTCGGCATCACGGCGACAGCCATCACCGGTGAAGTACTTGCCCTTGAAGGTCGAGAAATAGGTCTGGATGAAGCGCTCGTGATCCCGGAATACGGTACGGGCCTGACCCGGCCAGCTGTCGCGCATACAGAGATTGCCCTCGGTCGCCCCTTCCAGCTCATTGCCCTCATTGTCGACAATTACCGGCTGAACCCCGAAAAACGGCTTGGTTGCCGAGCCGGGCTTGGTCGGAATGGCACCGATCAACGGTGTGATCAGGATACCGCCGGTCTCGGTCTGCCACCAGGTATCGACAATGGTGCAGCGTTTCTCACCGACCACCTCGTAATACCACATCCAGGCTTCCGGGTTGATCGGCTCACCCACCGAACCCAGCACGCGCAGGCTTGACCGGTCGGTCTTCTTCACCGGGCCATCGCCGTCGCGCATCAGTGCCCGCAGGGCCGTTGGCGCAGTGTAGAAGCTGTTGACCTGGTGCTTGTCCACGACATCCCAGAACCGCGAGGTGTCGGGATAGTTCGGCACGCCCTCGAACAGCAGCGTGGTCGCCCGGTTGGCGAGCGGGCCATAGATCATATAGGAGTGACCAGTAACCCAGCCCACATCAGCGGTGCACCAGTAAACCTCGCCCGGCCGGTAGTCGAAGACATATTCATGGCTCATCGAAGTATGAACCAGATAGCCACCGGTGGTATGCAGCACACCCTTAGGCTTACCGGTTGAACCGGAGGTATAGAGTATGAACAGCGGGTCTTCCGAGCTCATTTCTTCCGGCTCGCAATGATCGTCAACGGATTTGACGGCCTCGTGATACCAGACGTCACGGCCCTCGGTCATCGCGACACCGGCACCGGTACGCTCAACCACAATCACCGACTTCACCATCGGTGCCTTTTCCAGCGCCTCGTCGAGATTGACCTTCAGCGGCACCTTGCGACCACCGCGCAGACCCTCGTCAGCGGTAATGACGCAGTTGCTGTCGCAATCGACTATCCGGTCGCGCAGGCTGTCCGGCGAAAAACCGCCAAAGACGATGGAGTGAATGGCCCCGATCCGGGTACAGGCGAGCATGGCATAGGCCGCTTCCGGGATCATCGGCATATAGAGAGTAACCCGGTCGCCCCGTTTCACCCCTTGCGCCTTCAGCACATTGGCGAAACGCATGACATGTTTCTGCAGCTCGGCATAGGTGATGTGGAGGGCGGCCTCATTCGGATCATCCGGTTCCCAGATGATCGCGGTGGTGGAGCCGTGCTCGGCCACATGGCGGTCGACACAATTGGCCGAGACATTCAGCGTGCCATCCTCGAACCATTTGATATCCACCGGATCGAATGATGTGTTCTTGACCTTGGTATAGGGCTTGATCCAGTCGAGCCGTTTGCCGTGCTCGCCCCAGAATCCGTCCGGGTCCTCGATCGATCGCTTGTACCATGCGTCATAGGTTGCCTGATCGATCAGGGCGGTTTCAGCCACCTTCTCATTTACCGGAAAAATTGATGCGCCGTCGGGCATGTCTCTTGTCCTCTGCTGGTTCTTCTTCAACAACGCGATGTCGTTGTTTTTGTTTGGAAGCAGATTGCAACGACTGATGGCGGCGGGCAAGTGTCATTCTCGACCAACCAAGATTTCGATAACCGCAAGACCAAGCGTTTACCTTTTGGCAATCGCTTGGTGGGACAGTGTTGGCACAGCACGAAGACAACAACCAACGAGAACTGGACCCATATCATGGCACAGCCCAAATCGACCGCCCCGACGATAAGCACCGGCCAATCAGCAAACCAGTCAACCGGTCAGAAACCCGCCGGCGACAAGGTGGATATGGTCAATGCCGCCCTGAATGCCGCCTGCCGCGAGGCCTCACAGGCCGGATGGGAAACCACCATCGAGGCAATCAACCTCGTGCTGGCAGCGGCAGAGCCGAACGGCCCGACCTCCGTCAGTGTCGATACCATCATGCTGGCCGAGGCCAAGATCGCCGCCGCTCTGGCCGAGATTACCCATATGGTCGACCTCACCGACAAGATGCGCACGGCATCGCCATCCGGCCTGTCTCACTGAATAAGATCAAAAGCTTAAGCAGTTTCATCAAACTGCTCTAGACAGGGATCAGTCGTCACCGCCAACCGCCGGACCGCCTGATCCTTGTACTCCCGCTCCCCATCCCCTCGCAAACAGCCCGCCGATAGCGCCAGTACAGCGCCGGTAAGGATCGTTCCGGAGGCGACACGATATGAGGACGGGCCGGACAAGATGCCCAATCTGGCCCTGTTCGAGGCCGAGTTCTTTGCGGTTTTCAAGCATCTGCGCCCCAAGACCATGGTGCTCGACCGGGTCCATACCACCAGCCTCGGCGATGCCATGTCGGAAGTCCTGACCCGCCCGGAAAAATTCCGCCCAAACGGCAAATATACGGCTGAAACCCTGGAACATATCTCAATCGAGATGCTTGAGGAGGTGGATGCCGATTTCGCCGATGGTCAGGCCTTTGCCCAGACCTTCTCCGCCGAGGGCGAGCCGGTATATTTCTTTGTCCAGCCGATCTCGGTTGATGGCGGTATGATGAACCCGGTGTCATGGCTGCCCGGTTCGATGCCATGGCACAAGGAGCTGTTCAGGTTCAGTGAGGCCGACCAACTTGACGGTGCCAGCCTCGCCGCCTGGCATGAATTCGGCCATGTGCTGTTCGAGGATCAGAATTTCGAGGAACATACCACCGAGCGCATTCACCAGACCCGCGCGCCATCGATCCTGCGTGAGGATATGTTGAGCAATGCCGAGGAAACCTTTTCCGACAGCTATGCCATCGGCCTGATCATGCGCCCGGAACAGGACCGGCCCAAGGGCTCACCGCCGCTCCATACCCCGACCACCGACATTCTGCGCAATTTCATCCATCTGCGGGTTATCCATGCGATCAGCCACATCACCATCGGCAGCGGCGGGCTGAAGCATGTACCGAACCCGCATTGGCGCAATCTGGCCCGCAATTTCGCCAAAGCGGACGCCCCGCGTGACCATATCGGCATCGGCGAGATGGCCATGGAGCATGTGATCGACCGCCAGCCATCGGACAAGGGCTATCGGCGGATCGTACAGGATTTCTGGGACCTCAACCCGGATGGTTTCGAGCAGAAGGGGCTGAGCGGGCCTGCGTTTCTGGCCAAGATCGGCAAGGTCGGTAAAAACGCCGATCATGCCAATTCCTATGTTCTGGCCCGCGATTATCTCGAGGTACTCGACCAGCGGCTGCCGGCACAGGACCCGATCCGCAAGAATGTGGAGAAAGCCCGCGAAACCCTGCAGCAGAACCCGAAAAGCGCCCTGTGGGATCGCCGCTTTCCCGGCATCGAAGCCACCCTGTCAGCCATCAGCCTGACCCGGAAACGCACCGCGACAGCGCAACCAAAACCGGGCCGTGATGCCCGACCACCCGGTCCATAAGCCCCAAATCGCCAATGTCTGAACTCTCCCCCTCAGAAAAAGCCATTGCCGTCATGCGCGCACGCTGTCCGGAGCTGGACGGCCATGTGCTGCTGATCAACCGCTTCAAGCATGATGACGTTCAGGATGCTATCGCCGATGCTCTGAAAACCGCGCCACCGGCGCTGGCCGACGCCATCGCCCGACAAATGGCGGAACTGAACCCGGAAGAGCTGGAGATGCTCGACCAGCATTACGGTGCCGGGGGCGGTTTCAACCTGCCGCTTGATCTGAAGCCCGGTGAAGTGCCAGCGGTTGCCATTCTGAGCCCGCTCCAGCTTGCCCGCGACCTGTTCGGCCCGGACGCCAATCTGGCGGAGATCATGTCATGGCACGGCGATCTCGGTCGTGATCTCGATGACGATCAGATTGCTGAGCTGGACTTCCGCTATATGCGCTTTGCCGCCTGGCACGAGGTTGGCCATGCAGTTGCTGACCTCCGCGGCCATGACAGGGATTTCGAGCCTTTGCCCCCGCCCGACGATCTCGATGAGGATACATGGCCGAAGCCGGTGGACCAGATGGCGCGACAGAATGCGGACGAGCAATATGCTGACGGCTTCTCGCTCCGTCAGATCGGCAGCGATGATCCGGGTGAGGCGCTGGAGGCAGCCATTCTCGCCAACCGCTGGCGGGTCATCAATGTGATGTGCGCGGTGATGATCGGTAAACCGGATGTGAGCATCTACAGCACCCAGAATGCCTTTACCGCCGCCCTCAACAGCATCCCGGATTACGTCGCCGATGGTGGCCGGATCATCGATCCCGGTACCGATGGCATTGCCGAGCAGACCCGCCGGTCGGTGGTGAAGGGCAAGCATGACCCGGAAGACCTCGCCGAATTGCAGGTCACCTCGGCGCAGCTGCGGGAAGCGCTCAAAAACAGTGACACGGATTTTGCCCGTGAGCTGGGCACTCTGGGCCGTGAAGCAACGGGCAGCCCGACCTATTATTTTGTCCGTGACTATCTGAAGGCCATGGACGCGCTGCTGCCATCAACGCACCCGATGCGCGAACCCTTCGCTGCAGCGACACGGGAAACCGCCCGCAACCCCGATGCCGAACTATGGGACAGCCATAACCCGCCAGTGGAAGCGAGCACCACGGCAGCGCGGCTCAAAATGCAGCGGGCGGCACGCCGGAAACCGGCTGTTGACGCCACCGCACGGCCCGCACCCGGCGGGCGCTAGCCGAATGGCGCGCTAAGCGCTACGGGTCGATCCCGCCCAGTTTGCAGATATACTGCCATTCATCCGGCTTTATCGGACAAACCGACAAACGCGACTGTTTTATCAGTGCAATATCAGCAAGTTCCGGGTCAGCCTTTATTTGAGCCAGGGTCACCGGTGTCTTCAGCGGGTGCAGCGCCTTGACGTCGACCATCCCGAACCGGCCCTTGGGATCGGTGTGGTCCGGGTAGTATTCCCTGACCACCTCAACCACGCCGACGATCTCTTTTCCCTCATTCGAGTGATAGAAGAAGCCGCGATCGCCAAGCTTCATCGCCTTCATATTGTTCGAGGCCTGATAATTGCGCACCCCATCCCAGTGATCGACGCTTGCCGCGACCTGCTGGTCCCATGACCACTTGAACGGTTCGGATTTGAATAGCCAGTACTGCATGCCTGCCGCCCCTTAACCCTTTGGATAGACCTGTTTCCAGAGGCCGATCTCGACCGCGGCAAACAGACCTGCCTTGGCATAGGGATCATTGGCGGCGAAGGCTTCGGCCTCGTCTTTGCTGGCAAAGTCGATGATCAGCAGGCTGCCGATCATGCCGCTGGCATCCTCGGTCTGCAGCGGGCCACCGGCGATGATCTTGTCTTCGTGCTCGGCGAGATAGGCCAGATGCGCTTCACGATTGGCCATGCGGATATCGCTGGCGCCGGGTTTGTCCTTGCAGAGGAAATAGAAAGCCATGGGTGTTTGCCTCGGGAAATCTTGGTAAATACTGAGCAGAAATGCTGGATAGCCTGAATGATGCGGCGACAGTAGCGCCGGTGACCGGCCACAGGCAAGCACGAGGCCGTACAGGCAAAAGCGTTTGCCGCAATTATTCCCAATCCGTGCCTTGCTGACAGCACAGTTTCCCCCACATTTGCTGTCATGACCTCTATCCAGCCGATCCCCGTGAGCAAACAACCGGACAGCAAGAGAACCGCACAGCGTATAGGCTGGCTCGGCCCGATCCTGCTGGCGACGGTGATCATTCTGCTCGCCCTGCCGCTTTCGGCGCTGCTCTGGGTCGCTACGCTCGACTGGCAGGACCCTATTGCCGCCCTGCCGCGCCCGGCGGGCAGCGGCACCGTCGAACGCCTGTTCGAGACGACAGATAATGGTCGCATCGTGACCGACTGGCAGTTGATGGATGAGGCGGTCGGCAAGGTGACCTTCGTTGTCGATCGCCCGCAACCGCCTGACACCGGCCTCTCGGCAGCAGGCAACACGCCCGTCCCGACCATCATCCTGCTCGGCGGCGCGCCGAAGGGCCGACAGGCACTGGCCTTCATGCCTGCGGTTGGTGAGAACGCCGTGGTCTCGCTCGACTGGCCGATGCCGATACCGGATGAAATGCCGAGAAGCTGGGGATTGCTGCCCGAGGCACCGGCCCTGCGCCGGGATATTCTGAGCGCGCCCGGCCAGATTGCCGCGGTTTATGACTGGCTGAGTGCACAGGACTGGGTGGACAGGGATCGTATCAGCCTGGTCGGCGTCTCCCTCGGTGCCATGATCGCCCCTTCGGCGCAGTTTCTGATCGAGGAGGCATCAGCCGCCGACAAGCCGCTGGCGGCAAGTCTGCTGGCCTTTGGCGGCGTTGATATTCCAGCGATGATCGAGGCCAATCCGGCCCTCGGCAACAGCCCATGGCTGCGCGATAACCCGTCACGGCTGGCATGGCTCGGCTGGCTGGCTGGCAAGATGCTTGCCCCGATTGAGCCTGCCCATTACCTGCCCCGGCTGAACGGGCAGTTTCTGGTGGTCACCGCATCGCGCGACGGCGTGATCCCGAAAGCATCGGCGGAGCGGATGATTGCGCTGACGCCGGAGCCAAAGGATATGGTCGCCATCACCGGAGGCCATATCGGCCCGGACCCGGAAACGCCACGCATCCTGCGCACCCTGAGCGGTATTGCGACCGGCTGGATGCTCGGGCTGGATGTGGTCAATCCGCCCTAGACTCTACTGACGATCAGTTTGGCGCTACAACCGGCTGTTGCAGCAGGGCCCAGGCAGCGGCGCGGGCATATTCGGTCGCCTCATTGGCACCGAACAGCCGAGCCTCGGCAATCGTGCCCTCGACCAGCAGGAACAGCTGGCGGCCCAGCACCTGCGCATTCTCGGGATCATGGCTGGCGGCACGGGTACAGAGATCGCCGAGCAGCTTCTGCTTGTGTTCGCGGGCGAGGGACACCAGCGCCGGCTCGGTATCGGCAAATTCGCCCAGCGCCTTCAGGAACATGCAGCCATGGGCGGTCACCCCGGTCAGCCAGTCGCCGATTGCATCAATCGCCGCCAGCACATAATCGCCATGGGCCGCATGGTGCATGGCTGCGGTTTCGGCATAAAATTTCCAGAACCGCTGGTCGCGATGCTGAAGCACCGCTTCGACCAGCACGGTTTTCGAGGCAAAATGGCGATAGAGCGTGCGCGGGCTGACCCCGGCCTTCTCGATCACGGCATCAATGCCGACCGCATGAAACCCGCGTTCGTCAAAAAGCGCCTCGGCGGCGTTGAGAATGTCTTCCTGCTTGCTCATGACCAAACGGTATAAGAAGCGTTATCGCATCGTGCAAGATTATTTGCGCAACCAGTTGCTCAGGCTGCGGTCATTTCCTGCAGCGGCCAGCGTGGACGTGGCTTGAAATCCAGCGCATCGATCATTCCGGCAGCGTAACGCTCAAGCCCTGCCCATGCGATCATCGCGGCATTATCGGTGCAGAGCGCCAGTGGCGGGGCGGCAAAACCGAAGCCCTGCTCCACCGCCAGCGCCTGCAGGGATGCCCGCAGATACTGGTTCGCCGCCACCCCGCCCGCGACCACAAAGCTGTGCCCGGTGCCAAACTCGCCGACAAACCGCTCCATCGCCCGGCGGCTGCGGCTGACCAGCACATCGGCGACAGCAGCCTGAAAACTGGCGCAAAGGTCGCTCAGCCGCTGGCGATCCTGTGCCCCCGCCGGCCAGCTCTCCACCACATTGCGCACAGCGGTTTTCATGCCGGAGAAGGAGAAATCACACCCCGGCTTGTGCAGCATCGGGCGCGGCAGGTCATAGGCTTCGGGATCGCCGTCCCGCGCCAATACCTCAACGGCAGGCCCGCCGGGATAGCCGAGGCCGATCAGCTTGGCCGATTTGTCGAACGCCTCACCGACCGCATCATCCTGCGTGCTGCCGAGCAGGGTATAGCGGCCAACGCCCTCGACGCTCAGCAACTGGCAATGGCCGCCAGAGACCAGCAAAAGCAGGAACGGAAAGCTGACCCCGTCGGTGAGGCGTGCGGTCAGCGCATGGCCTTCCAGATGATTGACCGCGACAAACGGCTTGTTATGGGCAAGGGCGATGGATTTCGCCATGGTCACGCCGACCATGACCCCCCCGATCAGACCCGGCCCACCGGTCGCGGCAATGGCATCGAGGTCCGACCAGTCAAGCCCGGTCTCTTCCATCGCGGCCCGGATCAACCCGTCGAGATAGGCAAGGTGGCTGCGGGCGGCGATTTCCGGCACCACGCCCTTATACAGGGCATGGGCATCAATCTGGCTCAGCAACTGCTGGGACAGCAGCCTGCCCGGCACGCGCAGGTGACCGGCATCGTCACGATCGGTCTCAACGATCGCGGCGGCGGTTTCATCACAGCTGGTTTCAATACCGAGAATACGCATGGGGCATGGATGCCGGGGTCAATCTGTCCTATACAGGCCAACCGGATAATGCGGCTGGCAATTTAGTGCTTCCAATCGCCCGTTCGCTCTGCTTTGTCAAATGCCGCAGGCACATTGCCGATTATCCCGCCCGATTTCACGACTTGCCCCGGCCAGATAAATCCCATGCCCTCACTGCCCGATATTATCTATCTCAGCACCCGCGCCTCCCCCCTCGCCGTGGCCCAGGCGGAGATGGTGCGCGATGCCTTGCTTCACGCCCATCCGACGATCGAGCCGGACCGTATTCAGCTGCTGACCATGACCACCACTGGCGACCAGATACAGGATCGCACCCTGATGGAAGCGGGCGGCAAGGGCCTGTTTACCAAGGAAATCGAGGATGCGCTGATTGATAGCCGGGCCAGCCTCGCCATTCATTCCATGAAGGATGTACCGACCGAATTGCCGCCGGGGCTGGTCATCGACTGCCTGCTGCCGCGCGCCGATGCCCGCGATGCCTTTATCTCACCCGAGGCGACCTCAATCGACGACTTGCCACAGGGCGCGGTGCTCGGCACCGCCAGCATCCGCAGGCAGGCGCTGGTCAAGCGACTGCGGCCCGATCTTGAGGTCATCCCGTTCCGCGGCAATGTCCAGACCCGCCTGCGCAAATTGCGGCAGGGCGAGGCAGCCGCCACCTTCCTCGCGGTGGCCGGTCTCGACCGCCTCGGCAATACGGAAGTGATCACCAACGTCATGGACCCTGAACAGATGCTGCCAGCGGTTGCGCAAGGTGCCATCGGTATCCAGCGCCGCACGGATGATGCGGCGATGGCCGAGTTGCTGGCACCGCTCAACTGCAGCACTACAACTGCCTGTGTCAGCGCCGAGCGCGCCATGCTGGCCGTGCTCGACGGCTCCTGCCGGACACCGATTGCCGGTTATGCGCTGCCGGACGTCACCAGCGGTTCGCTCTGGCTGCGTGGCTCGATCACCCGGCCCGATGGCGGCTATCACCGGGAGGCGGATATTCGCGGACCAATGGAAAACGCCCGGGAACTGGGCTACGAGCTGGGCCAAATTCTGCGCCCGGACCTGCCGCTGGTTCAGCCCTGATCGACCTGTACGGGTAAGAAAATTACCTTTGTCCCATATTTGACTGGTGCGATGTGACCAAGCCTCGTTATGATCGCGTCCCGGATCAACAGCCTGTCTCCAGAGTCACCAGTATCAGATGGCAAAAGTCCTACTGACCCGTCCGCATGACCAGTCCCAGTCATTGACCCAGAAACTCGCGGTTCATGACCTTGAGACACTCATCGCCCCCATGCTGGAAATTGAATCCATGGTGGCCTCGATCCCGCCATTGCAGCATGCCCAGGGCCTGATCTTCTGTAGCCCCAGCGCGGTCACCATGTTTGATAAACGGTGCAGCGAAAATGGCGTTGAAGCATCAGAGGTACCGGCCTTCTGTGTTGGTCAGGGCACCAAGACCATGGCGGAAAATTGCGGTTTCAAGACCGTTATCAGCGCCGATGGCGATGCCAAGGATCTGATGCGTCTGATCCTGACCCAGACCCGCCCGGATCGCGGCGTTATGGTGCATGTGCGCGGCGCCGATGTGACCAAGGATTTCGCCAAGCTGCTGCTGAAATACGGTTACCAGACCGAAAGTACGGTTATCTATAATGCACGTACGGCTGATTCCGTTGAAACAGCGGCTATGAATGCCATGTATGCCGGTGAGATCGGCTATGTGATGTTCTTCTCCACCCGCACGGCACAGGCCTTCGTCACCCTTGCCAAAAGCCAGGGTTTTGCCGCCGCCGCACCCCAGATGACCGCGATCTGCATGTCAGATCAGGTTGCCGAGGCGGCGCGGATCGGCGTGGCGTGGCGCTCCGTACGTGTTGCGCATGAACCGAATGAAAATGCCATGATCGAGACCCTGCGCGATGCTGTCAGCGCGCTCGGCGGCTGATATCAACCGGTACGCATTCCGATCCCGCTGCAAATACTTGTACCCTGTTGCAGTGCGTGTATGCTGCGACAGGTACACACGAATAATGGCCGGCCCGTCCTGATCCGCGCCATGACAGAAATTTCCGCCAGCCTGCGCGCCGGATCACGCCCCGCGACATATCCGGTCGGCACAATATCTGGCAAAACATAAAGAGTGCCTGCCCATGAGCGCCGATACGTCTTCCGCCGATCCCAAGCAAACAGCAACCGAGGAACTGATCGCTGCCTTCTCCGGCATCCGTCCCATGGCGAAAAAGCTGGATATCCCGGTAACCACGGTTCAGGGCTGGAAGAAACGACAGGCAATCCCGACAAACCGTCATGAGGAAATCGCCGAGGGTGCCAAAAAGCATGGCATTACCCTGCGTGACGGCCTGCTCGCCGAAACCGCACCCGATGAAACCGGCAGCAAACCCGACAGCACTGCGCCAAAAGCCGATACGATCAAGGCTGAGTCGGCAACCACCATGCCCGCAGCCGACAATGAGACGACAGCCAGTGAGCCACCAGCCACCGGCAAGGATGAGGCGCTGACCCGGGAACAGGCAGACGAGGCCTCACCAACCGCCACCGACAAGGCGCGGCAGGTGAAAAACCATATTGCCGAACAGCGCGGCGAGAAACCGAAGGAACCAGCCGATGGTTCTGGCAGCCTGAAAGCCCCGGAAGAGGTGAAGGCCACCACCCCGCTGGCCGATGCCGCAGTCGACACCACTACCCCGCACCATAAATCGAGTGGCGGAGCCGGTGGCATTGCCGTTGCGGTGGCCGTCCTGTCGCTGGCCGCCGTGCTGACGGCACCATATTGGCAATATCCGCTCTATGGCAGCCTCGGCCTGCCCTTGCCCGCTGATCCGAATGCCGAAAGACTGGAGAACCTGTCATCCCGGCTGGAGGAATTGCGCGACGACTTCCGTGTGGTCAGCCAGCGTCCACAGGGGATCAGCCAGCAGCGCTTTACTGCAGCCTTGCAGCAAATCGACACCCGGCTGGAAGAGCTGGAGAGCAGCATTGCCTATGGCCTCGCCGAGAACAATGGCGGGGGCGTTTCCCCACAGGCGTTTGAACGCCTGCGCCGAGATATCGGTCGTGATCTGGCACCGATTGCCGAAACCGTTGACGAGTTGGAAAGCGCGCTGGTCGCACTGCAATCCGAACAGCGCAACGCCATGCCGGCCCGCGCCGCCAGCTTTGTTCTCGCCAGCGGCAATCTGGTCACCGCCGCGCGCAGCAGCAAACCTTTCGGCACCGAAATGAATGCGGTGCAAGCTTTGGCCCCTACCGGTCCAGAGGCCAAGGATATCCTCAACCGCCTCGCTCAGTATGCCGAGCGCGGCGCACCGACCGCCAGCGAACTGGCGGCACAGCTCGGCCATCAGGCCGGTGACGCCTTGGCCGCCATTCGGATGAATGAAGAGCAATCGACGCTTGAACAGACAATCGGTCGGTTGCAGTCGCTGATTACGGTCCGTCAGGCACCGGGCGAGGTCGAAGGCGATACCCCACCGGCCCTGTTGGCCCGCGCCGAATATCGTCTGCAGAACGGCGATGTGGAAGCGGCTTATGCCCTGACCGACCGGTTGCCAGAACCGGCGATCGAGGCGCTGGCCGACTGGCGCGAGCAAGCCCTGCGCCGGATCAGTGTCGATGAGGCCCTGAGCCAACTGATCGCACTCTCCGCCAGCACTGCGGAGGCCGAACAATGATCAAAATTATCGGCTATGCCCTCAAAATCGCGGTTGTTGTCGCCATCGGCTACTGGCTGGTGGAGCATCCCGGCGACCTGACGCTCGAATGGCAGGGACAGGTGATCGAGACCACGACCCCGGTTGTCGCCCTGATCCTGCTGGTACTGATCATTCTCACATCGCTCATCTATCACGGCTACAAGCGCCTCGCTGCCGCCCCCGGACGATTCGGATCATGGCGTCATGGTAAGAAGCGCAGCCAGGGCTATGAGGCCCTGACCAAGGGGCTGATCTCGGTTGCGGCCGGTGATGGCAACATGGCCGGACGGCAGGCCAACAAGGCCCGCAAGCTGCTGAAGGATGCCCCGCTGACCCTGCTGCTCT
This sequence comes from Micavibrio sp. TMED2, assembly GCA_002168225.1. NCBI lineage: Bacteria > Pseudomonadati > Bdellovibrionota > Bdellovibrionia > Bdellovibrionales > Pseudobdellovibrionaceae > Micavibrio > Micavibrio sp. TMED2. The sequence goes on along the minus strand of NHBH01000001.1, from coordinate 459,587 downwards.
CGGCACAGGCGGCGCAGATCAGCGGCGATGTCAAGGCAGCGCAGGACAGTTACCGCGCCATGGTCGAGCACCCCGATCTGGCATTTTTTGGCCTGCGCGGCCTGCTCAATCAGGAACTGAAAACCAATGGCCGCCGGGATGTGACCGGGGCGGTCAACCGCAATGCCCTGAAACTGGCGCGCGATGCCTTCCGGCTTGAGCCGACCAGCACATGGGTGGTGGAAACGCTCTACGATCTTGAAACCATTGCCGAGAATTATGATCGCGCCCTCGGTCTGGTCGACCAGATGCGCCGGATCGGCATGATCGACAAGGTGGAATCGAAGCACAAGCGCGGCATCATCATGATGGCCCGCAGCCTCGCCGCCGAAACCTATAATCGCCACCGCGATGCGCTCAACTTCGTCGCCAAGGCGGTGAAGCTGGCACCCACCTTCGCCCCGGCGGCGGCACGCTATGCCCGGCTGCTGGCCAAAGAAGGTAAGCTGCGCAAGGCCCGTGCGGTGATTGACAGCGCATGGCAAATCAATCCGCATCCGGAACTGATTGCAGTCTGGAAGGAATTTTCGCCCTATGAGGATGCCGAGGGCAGGCTCCGCTGGATGCGGCGGCTCTGTACCGGCAAGACCAATGAGGACCGGTTGGGGATCGCGCCCCTGCTGCTGGAAAATGCCCAGTGGAACGAGGCCCGCACCCTGCTGACCGAAGCACTCGAGAACAAGGGCGGCATTCGCGTCCTGCGCCTGCTGGCGGATCTGGAGATCAAGGAAGCCAATGATTCATTTGCGGCCGGGCAGTGGTTGAGCATGGCCGAAGAACGGCCACCGGCACCCTGCTGGGTCTCTCTTGAAACGGGTGCCACGCAATCGGTCTGGACGCCGTTCAGCGTCGATACCGGTCGCTTTGACATCCTGCACTGGCTGGTACCGGCCCCGGCAGGCACCAATGTGAAGGCACTGGCCAGCCCGGATGCCGCCCCGGCCAAACCGGCCCCGCCCCCGGCGACCCAGACCATCGATGCGCAGTATCAGGAGGTCGAGGACCAATCGACCGCTACGGCGGCCAGCCAGTAACCGCCGGGCTAGCTAACAGACTAACTACCGGGCCGGAATCACCGAAACACCGGGCCTGATGCAAACAAGCAATTGATCCGGGCGAATTGAGCGGTTATGTTCCGCGACCGTTGCCCGGATCGACATCCCGACCCCCGCAACACGCCGCAGTAGCTCAGTTGGTAGAGCACGTCATTCGTAATGATGGGGTCGGAGGTTCAAGTCCTCTCTGCGGCACCATTTCTTCTGCCCGGCAGAGGCAACCCGCCCATGTCCCAGCATCCCGAGATTACCGTGCGCCAGATTGCATCCGACGATGAGTTGTCGGCTTGCCTCGATATCCGCCGTGTCGTGTTCATTGATGAACAGGGCGTGAGTGAGGTGGAGGAAATGGATGGCAAGGAGCATATCTGCGACCACCTGATTGCCCTCGACGGCGACGAGGCTGTCGCCACCAGCCGCCTGAACTGGCTCGACGGCACAAAGCTGAAAATCCAGCGTGTTGCGGTGCTGAAGCCCTATCGCGGCTCCGGCATCGGCCTGAAAATGATCCGTGAGGCGATCCGTATCGGCAGTGAGCGCCCGGGCATCGGCATGGTGATCCTTGAGGCGCAGGTCAGCGCCATCGGCTTTTATGAAAAGATCGGTTTTGTCGCCGAAGGCCCGGTTTTCATGGATGCCGGGATCGAACACCGCCTGATGACCCTGCCGCTCGACTGATTTTTTACACGATATGTCCTGATTGCGGGAACCGAATGCCAGCCTGCGCGGTTACCTGATCAGCAATGCCTGTGGACCGTGGGCATGGGATTTGCCAAGTGCCGCAAGCTCGGGCTGTACGCTCCAGAAACTGCTGCAAGCGACTGCACCCTGTACAGCCGGATCTATGGCTACCCGGACTTCCCGAATGACTGAACCCTGATGGTATCAAAACCATCAGGGTTCAGCATTTATGGGGAAATTCAGGTCGCGCGTTTGGTCAGGGCGAGCCAGATGCCACCACCGAACAACGCCGTACCACCGATCACATCGAGAATGCCCCGGCGTTTGGCCGTCAGCAGCCCACCTGCCTTGCCCGCCGCAATGGCATAGGCGCTGTCGAGCACAGTGGCGACCAGCATGAAGGTCCCGCCGAGCAGCAGGGTCTGCGTGATAACCGCGCCGCCTGGCACCACGAATTGCGGGATGAAGGCACCGAAGAACAGCAGCGCCTTCGGGTTCGACCAGATTACCAGCACACCTTGCCAGAAATACTTCTGCCAGCGAAAAGACGCGGCATCGCGCGTGGCGGCAATCTCGGTATCTTCGTGTTTGTTCCGGTTCCGGATCATATTATAGCCGAGATAGATCAGATAGGCGGCACCGATCAGTTTGACGTAGACGAAGAGGGTGCCCATCGCCTCGATCACCAGTTGCAGCCCGGTAGCCAGTATCACCAGCATGACCGCCAGTCCGAGCTGGGTTCCTGCCACATTGGCCAGCCCGGCGCGTGAGCCGTGGCGCAGGGAATTGGCGATAATCACGGTAACCGTCGGACCGGGCACGATAACCACGGCAACACAGGCCAGCAGGAAGGTGAGATAGGTCGCAAGATCAAACATGACGGTAACATCCCAAAGAAAGGCCCAAAACCTGACATCGCAGAAGCAGGACATAAACTAAGCCATGAATGTTTTCCGGCGACAAGCATTGCCGAACGCCAGCGGGCAAACTATGTATTGGCACATATCGAGACGATATATCGAGACAGGGGCGCCGGGTGACCGGCTGAGATGTACCCTTTGAACCTGAACCGGATAATGCCGGCGGAGGGAGTCTGTCGATCACCCGCCCCCATCCGCATATGGCGCATTGATTGACGGTCCCTTCGGAACAGCCTGAGGGACCGAGACATGGCCAGCAACAGCATCAATCCGGGCGCGCATCTCGCCGCCATGCGCGATGCCACGCCGCTTGTGCAGAACATCACCAATTTCGTCGCCATGAATACCATGGCCAATATACAGCTCGCGGCCGGTGCCTCACCCGCCATGGTGCATGCGTTCGAGGAAGCGCCGGAATTTGTCGCCATCGCCCATGCGCTGACCATCAATATCGGCACCCTGTCCCCGGACTGGAGCAAGTCGATGCTGGCAACCGCCGCTGCGGCCAACAAGCACGGCAAGCCCTGGGTATTCGATCCGGTGGCAGCGGGTGCCACCACCTATCGCTGGGAAATCTCGACCCGGCTGATCGCCGAGAAACCAACCGTAACGCGCGGCAATGCCTCGGAGATCATGGCCCTGACCGGCCATGACAGCGCGGGCAAGGGTGCCGACAGCACCGATGCCGTCACCGATGCCCTGCAGGCAGCGACAGAGCTGACCGGCGTTACCGATGGCATTGTGGCAGTGAGCGGCGAGGCCGACTTCATCACCGATGGCAAGCGGCAAGCCGTGATCCGCAACGGCCATCGCCTGATGCCCAAGGTCACGGCGCTGGGCTGCGCGCTGAACGGCATCATCGGGGCCTTTGTCGCCACCGGTGACGACCCCTTCGCCGCCACGGTCTCGGCCATGGCCTATTACGGTCTGGCCGGTGAGCTCGCCGCCAAGGGAGCCAACGGACCGGGCAGCTTTGCCGTCAATTTCATCGATGCACTCGCCATCATTGATGATGAACACCTGAACCGTCACGCCCGGATTGAACTGTCATGAGCAAGTTTGACCTCACCCTCTATCTGGTCACCGATCCCTCGGCCCGGTCTGGCGTTATCGAAACGGCGGTTGCCGCCGCCAAAGCCGGGGCAACCGTCATTCAGCTGCGGGACAAGCATGCGAGTGATGCGGCGATGACCGAACAGGCCATTGCCCTGAAACAGGCACTTGCCCCTCATAGGGTGCCGCTGATCATCAATGATCGGCTGTCGGTTGCCTTGGCGAGCAGGGCCGATGGCCTGCATCTGGGCCAATCTGATGGCCAACTTTCCGTGGCCCGGCTGGCACTCGGCCCCGATGCCATCCTCGGCCTGTCGGTCGATCAGCCAGAGCATTTATCGGCGAAAGACATGGCAGCCGTGGATTATTTCGGGGTCGGACCTATTTTTCAAACCGCAACAAAGCCGGGCCATGCCACGCCCATCGGGTTTGATGGTCTGGCCGCGATCTGTCGGCGGACGGACAAGCCCTGCGTCGCCATCGGCGGACTGGACGAGCGCCATGCCCCCAGCGTGCGCCGATCACGGGCATCGGGCATGGCCGTGGTCTCTGCAATCTGCGCAGCCGATGACCCGGCACAGGCAACCCGAACCATTCTCCAGCGGTGGCAGGCAATATGAGCAAAAGCATGATCCCCAATATCCTGAGCATTGCCGGGTCAGATCCCTCGGGCGGGGCCGGTATTCAGGCCGATCTGAAGGCGATTTCGGCCAATGGCGGCTATGGCATGGCCGCCCTGACCGCGCTGACGGCACAGAACACCCGCGGCGTGCAGGCAGTGCTGGCCCTCGACCCGGATTTCCTCCGCCAGCAGCTGCAATCGATCTTCGACGATATCAGGGTCGATGCGATCAAGATCGGCGTGGTGGCCAATGCCAGCCTTGCCGGGGTGATCGCCGATGTGTTGGCTGATCATCCGGTGCCCCATGTGGTGCTCGATCCGGTCATGGTGGCCAAAGGTGGTGACCGGCTGCTGGCTGAAGACGCGATCGCGACAATCCGCGAACGTCTGTTGCCACTTGCCACAATCATCACCCCGAACCTGCCCGAGGCAGCGGTGCTGATCGACAGCGATGTCGACATAACCGAACGCGATGCCATGATCGGTGCAGCGCGGCAGTTGCAAATGATGGGTGCCCGCGCGGTGCTGATGAAGGGCGGGCATCTGGCCGACAGCACCAGCCCGGATTACCTGCTGACCCCCGCGGGCGACCAGTGGTTCGAGGCCCCGCGCATCGCCACCGACAACACGCACGGCACCGGTTGCACCCTGTCTGCCGCCCTTGCCACCCGGCTGGCACTGACCGGCGGCGACATGGTGCGCGCCGTCAGTGAAGCCAAGGCCTATCTCGGCGGGGCGATAGCGGCGGCGGGGCAGCTCGATGTCGGGCACGGCCATGGCCCGACCCATCATTTCTGGTATGCGAGCTAGGAACAGCAAGTATCGGGCTGCATCGGTTATTCTGCGGGGGCTAGGGTAGCGCATCCATCCCTAATAACGGCAGCACCATGACCCGAACCACAGCACCTGACAGCGCCACGCCCCTGACCAATACCGCCACGATCAACACGGTCATGGACTGGCGCAACTGGCTGTCGCTGATCATCCTGTCGATCCTCTGGGGCGGGTCGTTTTTCTTTGTCGAGATTGCGGTCCGCGATCTGCCGACCTTCACCATCGTCGTCTGCCGGGTGGTGCTGGCGGCGCTGATCCTCAATCTGGTGATGGTCATGCAGGGCCAGCACATGCCCAACCCGGCAACGGCAGCCGGTCGGCGCATCTGGGCTGCGTTTCTGGTCATGGGCCTGATCAACAACGCCATCCCGTTCAGCCTTATTGTCTGGGGACAGGCACATATCGCCTCGGGCGTGGCGTCAATCCTCAATGCAACGACACCGCTGTTTGCCGTCGTGGTTACCCATCTCATGACCAGCGATGAACGCATGACCCTGCCGCGCCTTGCCGGGGTGATACTCGGCATCATCGGCGTGGCGGTCCTGATCGGCGGCACCGCGTTGCAATCCCTCGGGGTCAATGTGGTGGCACAGCTGGCCGTGCTCGGCGCGGCCATCTCCTATGCCTTCGCCGGTACCTTCGGTCGCCGCTTCAAGACCATGGGCATCAGCCCGATCGCCACCGCCACCGGTCAGGTCAGCGCCTCCAGCCTGCTCATGCTGCCGCTCGTGCTCGCGGTGGATCAGCCATGGACGCTGGCCATGCCCTCAACCGGCACGGTTCTGGCCCTGATCGCGCTCGCCGCCTTATCGACCGCGCTCGCCTATATCCTGTATTTCCACATTCTGGCGAGTTCCGGGGCAACCAATGTGCTGCTGGTCACCTTTCTGGTGCCGGTCAGCGCCATCATGCTCGGCATCCTGTTCCTGAATGAAAGCCTCGGCACCAAGCATATCATCGGCATAGCGCTGATCGGCGCCGGACTGGCCGCCATCGACGGCCGCCTGCTGCGCTTGTTGAAGCGTTAGACCGGATCAGCGCTTGCGGGTGGGCACCGGTCCATGGGCCATGACGGCGGCGAGGCTGCCGCCGCGGCTCAGATTGGCGTGGAGCTGTTCCTTACCCGGTGTCTGGGCCAGTGCTGTCATCAGCGAGGTGCCGGCCTCATAATCGGCGGGCTGACCGATATTGTGATGCAGGTTCGCGCGCTGGATCACCAGCTTGGTTCTGAGCGCCTTGCCAGCCTCGCTGCGGATCTGGCCACCACCGGAGCGGGCCCAGACCATATCCATGTTTTCCTTAAGCGTCGGGATCTGTGATTCCACATGCAGGGCGCGGTGCAGGGTCTGCAGCTTGCCGGTATCGCAGACCCAGCGCGCCATCTGGCTGTTACCCGCCCGCACCCGCTCGGCGGTTTTCAGATAGCCATAGCGGTCTTTGGGAAACATCAGCCGGGCACCAATCATGCCGATACGCTGGCGGTCGGCCTTGGCCAGTTTCGCGTCACCAACCACATGATCGGCGATGCCGCGCACGACCTCATCCGCACGCGCCCATTCGGCAGCGGTATGCGGGTCCTGTATCTTGACCGGGGCAAACAACTCGGCCATGCGGGCACGGTCATGGGCGCGTTCGGCACGGGTCTGACGCCAGGCATCGGGAATGCCGAGGGCGGCGGCGGTACGATCCAGCCGCTCCCCCATGATGGCGGGAACCAGTTTCGCGCGCTCTTCCGGATTGCGCCGGGCGATGGCGGTCAGGCGGTCGGCAATGCCGGGCTGGCCCTGCAACATGGCCTGCAGATAATCACGATCCGCCGGGGCGATCTGGTTCAGTAAGGCGCGCATTGATTTTACCCCACCTCTTGTTTGCCGCTCTTTATATCACTTGGCCGTATATCACTTGGCTGTGCTTTCGCAGCGGGTGTGAACCGGTAAATACGCTTGATAGGCGAAAGTTGAAACCCGGCAGCGGCAGATCAGGGGCGCACAAAACGCAGGAGTGGCGTGCCGCCGGGATCGGCCAGATACAACTCGCCGCTGCGCAGCCACCACTGGCTGGCATTGCTCAACCGGCGCATGAAGTCCTCTTCCATCAGCCCTATCTCGCGCAGACAGGCGCGGCGGCTCATGCGCAAGGGCGATATGTTAAAATTGCCGCCGGTAAGGTCACCCTTGCCGCCATAACCGTTGCAGCCGGTGGAGCCTGAAATGCCGCCATCATTGCGAAAGGTGATGGTCTGGCCAACCCCGTCCGGTATTGCCTCCTCGGCCCGTGACATGCGCACCCGGGTCCAGACCGGACCGATCAGCTGCTTGATATGACCATCCTGCGCCGCAGCCGGTTGCGGCAGTACCGTCCCCAACGCGGTCAGAAACAGACCCAGCATAAGGGCGGTAAACAGGCCAGTGCCGATATGGCGGCGCATCCTCGTCATGATCCCGTATCCCTCGTTCGGCAGGGGGTGGTTGATGGCGATCAGCCTAGCATCATTCCTGTTCGAAATGGGTAATCACCGAGCCGGAACGGCGCATCACCACCACAACGCTGCCCGGCTGTTGCTTAAACCGAACAATCGCCTGCACCCGCTCGACGATATCCTCGACGCTGTTGCGCCGGATCGCCAGCAGCTGAATGTCGCCGATGGCAGCAGGGACGAAGCCCAGATCCTCGACCACATAGTCGCGCGCAACCTGCTTATAATCATAAGGCACATCGATATAGCTGTCATGCTGGCCAAATCTGATGCCGCCCTCCTGAGCCAGGGCCGGGCTCTGGCCCATGACCAGACCGGTAACGGCAAGACCGAGCATGACTGCGAAGGAAGTACGGTTCAGCATGGAAATTCCTTGATTGAGTAACAGGCAGGGCATGTACAGGAAATGGGATCGCGCCATCCGGCACACAAGCCCATGACCGTTATGGCACAGATTACGCGATCGGCACCTGCCCGATTTCCGGTCGCATATAAAAATCATTCTGCTATATCCCAATGCGCACAGCCGCCCCGACACCCTGAACCCGTGACCGACCCAAGCCGATGGATTTCTACCTGCTACAGGCTCTGACCGGACTTGCCAGCGCGGCCTCGCTGTTTCTGGTGGCAGCCGGGCTGACGATCATTTTCGGGGTTGTACGTGTGGTCAACTTCGCCCATGGCTCGTTCTACATGCTCGGTGCCTATATCGGTTACAGCATCAGCGCCTGGGCCATGGCCTCACCACTCGACCAGATTGCCGGATTCTGGCTGGCCCTGCCGCTTGCCGCCATTACGGTCGGGCTCATCGGTGTGGCATTCGAGGTTGTCGTGCTCCGCCGCCTCTACAGGGGTGATGAGCTGCTGCCGCTGCTTGCCAGCTTCGCCCTCGTACTCGTCATACAGGATCTGACACGTACGATATGGGGACCGACCGAGTTGCTCGGCCCGCGTGCGCCGTTGCTTGATGGCAGTATCCGTATGCTCGGCGGGCGTCTGCCCAGCTATGACCTGTTCCTGATCGTGCTGGCACCGCTGGTTCTGCTGGGTTTGTGGCTGCTGTTCAACCGTACGCGCTTTGGTGTACTTGTCCGGGCCGCAACCAATGATCGCGACATGCTGAGCGCGCTTGGCGTTGATCAGGCACGGCTGTTTACGCTGGTCTTCTTCATCGGTGCGGCACTGGCCGGGCTGGGCGGTGCCCTGCAACTGCCGCGCAGCACCGCCAATCTGGAAATGGACCTGTCCCTCATCGCCGAGGTCTTCGTCATTGTGGTAATCGGCGGGCTAGGCTCAATCACCGGGGCGTTTCTGGCAGCGATACTGGTCGGGCTGGTGCAATCCTTCGGGCTGCTGTTTTTCCCGGAACTGGCACTGGTTTTCATCTTCCTCGTGATGGCCGTCATCCTCACCATCCGGCCCAACGGGCTGCTCGGTCGGGCACCATCGGCCATGGTGCAGGCACCGGCCCACCGGCGCAGGATAAGCCGGGAACCGCTTGGTATCGTTGCGCAATCCATACTGGCAATAGCGCTGCTGGCGGCCCCGCTCTACGCCTCGCCCTACCTCGTTTCCGTCATCGCCGAGTTCTGGGTACTGGCGCTGCTGGCTTCCAGCCTGTTCCTGATCATGGGCACGGGCGGGCTGGTTTCCTTCGGCCATGCCGCCCTGTTCGGGACCGGTGCCTATATGCTCGCCTTCATCAATGCCTGGACCGCCGGGGCCGATTACGCCTGGTGGGTAGGGCTGGGGCTGGCGATGGTGCTGGGTGCGGTCATGGGGGCCGTGATCGGGGCCGTCGCGGCCCGGCGCAGCGGCGTCTATCTCGCCATGTTGACCCTCGCCGCCGCACAGGTATTGTGGTCGATCAGCGTCCAGTGGATCAGCGTCACCGGCGGCGATAACGGCATTCTCGGCCTATGGCTACCCGATGCCATGCGCGATCCGGCGGTCTCCTACTGGCTGATTGCCGTACTTGCCCTTGCCGGGCTGGTCGCCATCCGGCGCATTGACCGCAGCGGCTTCGGCCTCAGCATACAGGCGATCAGTGATGCACCCTTGCGCGCCACGCTCTCCGGTTTCGAGCCGTGGCAACGGCATGTGGCACTGTTCGCCCTCGCCGGGGCACTGGCGGGATTGGCGGGCGCGCTTCATGCCCTGCTCAAGGGCTCGGTGTTTCCCAATGATCTTGGCATCCCGCTCTCGGTGGATGCACTTGCAATGCTGCTGCTCGGCGGGATCGGCAGCGTTATCGGCCCGGTTATCGGTGCCGCTGTGTTCTTCGGCATCAAGGTTTCTTTTGCCGCGCTGGATTACTGGCGCTTTGTGTTGGGTGTGCTGATTATCCTGACCTGTGTTGTGGCACCGGGCGGCATCGCCAAGGCCATGCTCGATATCCGCCTGCTGCTGACCCGCCAGCGTGACGGGGAGGCAGAGGTATGACCGACACGCCACTGCTTTCCGTTGAGCACCTGACCAAACGCTTCGGCGGCATTGCCGCCTGTGATGATGTCTCCTTCCACCTGATGGCCGGGGAGCGGCTGGCCCTGATTGGTCCCAACGGGGCGGGCAAGACCACCTGTTTCAACCTGCTGTCGGGCCTGCTGAAACCAGACAGTGGCACGATCAGCGTCAATGGTTGCGACATTACCCGACAGCCCGCGCACCGTCGTATCAGCACTGGCATGGCCCGTACGTTCCAGATCGCCATGCCCTATCGCCAGCTTCGGGTGATCGAGAATGTCGCGCTTGCGCTCGCCGGACAGCAACGGCGTGGCAGCTGGCGGCTGTTCACCAGCCTGCCCGCCGATCAGTTCGAGCAGGCCGCCGGTATTCTCGACCGCATCGGCCTCCCCCACCTCGCCGACATGCGAGCGGAGAACCTGGCCTATGGCGACCAGAAGCGGCTTGAAATTGCCATGGTGATGGCGGCAAAGCCCCGGCTGCTGCTGCTCGATGAACCAATGGCGGGCATTACCAATCATGAACGTGCCGCCCTGATGGCACAGGCCCGGGCGCTGTCCGAGGCGGAGCAGGAAACTCCAGCCGCCATCCTGTTTACCGAGCATGACATGGACATTGTCTTCGACCATGCGACCCGCATTATCGTGCTTGATCACGGGCGAATCATTGCCGATGGCAAACCCGAGGAGATTGCCGACAATGCGCTGGTGCAGAATATTTATCTCGGAACCGAAACGGTTTACGAAGAGGGCGGGGCATGAGCGACGCATTCTTCACCGTCGAATACCTGACCGCCGGTTATGGCAAGGCGACCGTCCTGCATAATGTCAGCTTCACCCTGTCCGCCGGCAGCGTCACCCTGCTCACCGGTCGCAACGGGGTTGGCAAATCCACCCTGATGAAATCGCTGATCGGGCTGGTGCCGACCAGCAAGGCCATGGTCCGGCTTGAAAACACCACACTGATTACCGCCCGGAAACCTGGCAATCCGATTGAAATTGCCCGCGCCGGGATCGGCTATGTGCCCGAGGAACGGCGGGTATTCAGCGATCTGAGCGTGGCCGAAAACCTGATCGCCGGGGAGAAACAGGGACCGGGGCCGGTCTGGAATCAGGCGGATATCATGGAGCTGTTCCCGCCCCTGCGACCGCTGCTGTCACGCCGGGCCGGGCAGCTCTCCGGTGGAGAACAGCAAATGCTGGCGATTGCCCGGACCCTGATGGGCGCGCCGAAACTGCTGTTGCTCGACGAGCCATCCGAGGGACTAGCACCGGTCATCGTCAACCGTCTGGCCGGGGCGCTGCGTGATCTGGCGGCACGCGGCCTGACCATCCTGATTGCCGAACAGAACTGGCGCTTTGCCATCTCTGTTGCCAGTGATGTGCTGGTCATGGATCAGGGCCAGATCGTACACCGGGACAGCATGGCTGGGTTTGCCGCCGATACCGACGCGCAAAGCCGTCTGCTCGGCATTGGCAACAGCTAAAACAGCGAGCCCTGTACCGCTGCCGCTGTTGTCGCGACCGGTGGCGCGTAAGGCTCAATGCACCACGGCCCCTCGGCATCGCGCTTGTTGATGTCCGGCGATACCTGTCGACACTGCAGCGCCTGTCCGGACCATGGATGCAACAGACCGCCGAGCCGGGCCGGGTCGCGCTCCTCACCATTCAGCCACAGAGACCATTGCGCATCCGGAACGATAACCGGCATACGGCCATGGATCGGCTCAACATGCGTGTTTGGCGGGCAGGTGAGGATGGCAAAACTGGCGCTATTCCCAGCCACCGGTCCATCGGGATAGGCAGCCTCGATACCGGCAAGCGCAAATAGCGAGCGGTTCGGCAGATCGAAGTAATATTGCTCACGCTTACTTCCGGCTTCCCCTTTTGGCTCATAAAAGCCATCGACCAGCACCAGACAGCGGTTGAAACGCACGGCATCGGCAAAAGCGCGGGCCTCGAACACTGTTTCCGACCGGGCATTGATAAACGGCCCGCGTTTTGACTGGCGGATATAGTCATCACTCATCCAGCCGGGCCGATAGCCCCAGCGTGACAAGGTCAGGGAAGGAATATTTTCAGTGTTTGAGCCGGAACCGGAACGAATAATCAGGCACTGGCTCGACGGGCGGATATTATAGCGACCGGCAGCGGCTTCGTAACCGGCTGCAAAGCCCGGATCGACGGTGATGTCGTCCAGCACCTCCGCCACCTCGATGACGGCGTCTTTATGCTTCTTTGACTGGGAAAACCGGCCGCACATCAGGCAATCAGGTTTTCGAGCGGCTCACCGGCGATATAACGGCTGATGTTACCGACGAAGAAATCGGCGTAACGCGCTGTAAAGCCGACAACATTATCAGCCGTATGCGGCGTGATCAGGGTATTCGGCGCACCCCATAACGGGTCATCTTCCGGCAGTGGCTCCTTGTCGAACACATCAAGATAGGCCCCCATCAGCCTGCCGCCATAGAGCGCCTCGGTCAGGGCCGGTTGATCGACAACCTTGCCACGGGCGGTATTGATGAAGATCGCACCGCGCTTCATCGCAGCGAAGGCTTCGGCGTCGAATGCGCGCTTGGTCGTGGCATCGAACCGCAGATGCAGGCTGACCACATCGGCCCGTGGCAGCAGGGACAGCAGGGCGTCACGCTCCGGCCCGTGGACCTCATCGGCAAGCGGATGCTCCGCCGGAGTATTGCGCGTTGCCAGAACCTTCATGCCCAGCGCCTTGGCATTATGGGCCAGCCGCTGACCGATCGCGCCGAAACCGACCACGAGCAGGGTCTTGCCAGCCAGCGGACGAAACGGCATCGGTCGCCAGTCGCCCATGGTCTGCAACGTACGGTAGCTCAGGAAATGGCCATTGATCGCCAGCATCGCGCCGGTAATCGTCTCTGCCAGCGACTGCGCCAGCACACCGGCGCAGTGGGTCACCTGCACCTTGTCACGGTCCCAGTCAGGCAGATGGTCATAGCCGGACCCGCCGAGCTGGACCCATTTCACCGTCGGGTGCTCAAACACCGCGCGCAGGCTGTCACGCGGAAAAGCAGGCCCGGAGATAGAAAACACAATCTCCGGATCTGTGGCGGCCAGCACGCCGGGCAACATCTCGCCATGGGTCGCCACCTCGAACTCCTGCCCCGGAAACCGCGATTGCAGCACTTTCAGGCAATCGGCGGGTTCCGTATGCAGGACCAGAACCGGACGTTCGGAGATAACGGCTTGCTGTTGCTCGGACATTATTGCTGATCAGGTAAGTTTAGTTGGCAGGACGCATGGCGGCGGCTTCATCACCACCGGGCAGGTAATCGCCACCCTTGGCATAATGCCAGTCAACCATGCGTGGCTGACCGTCAACCACGGCGGTACGACCGACAAAGGCACCGAGCGTCGACTGGTGATCGGCGGAACGATAGACGATCGGACCGAACGGGCTGTCAACCTCAAGACCGCTCAGCGCCTCGATGATCGCGCCTGCATCGGTGCTGCCGGCCTTGTCGAGCGCTGCTGCAATTGACTTCATCGTGGTATAGCCAACGATGGAACCTACCATCGGCTCCTCATTGAAGCTCGCGCGATAGGCCTCGGCGAATTTGTCATGTTCCGGAGTATCGATCTGATCGAACGGATAACCGGTCACGATCCAGCCTTCCGGTGCCTCGGCACCGAGCGGCAGCAGATATTCCGGCTCACCGGTCAGCAGGCTGACCACAGAACGGTCGTCGAACAGGCCACGCAGGCTGCCTTCACGCACGAATTTCGCCAGATCGGCACCAAAGGTGACGTTGTAGATTGCATCGGGACGCTCACGCAGCAGCGCCTGAACCGTGACACCGGCCTCGATCTTGCCAAGGGCGGGCCATTGCTCGCCGACAAACTCCACATCGGGGCGCAGCTCCTTCAGCGCGGCCTTGAAGTTCTCAACCGCAGACTGGCCATACTCATAGTTCGGCGCAACGGTAACCCAGCGCTTGGCGGGCAGTTTCGCGGCTTCCTCGGCCAGCATTTTGGCTTGCATATAGGTGCTTGGACGCAGGCGGAAGGTGTAGTCATTGCCCTTCGACCAGACCATGGCATCGCTCAGCGGTTCGGACGCCAGGAACGGCACCTGCTCTTTCGCGGCATAATCGGCAACGGCGAGGCCAACATGGCTGAAGAAGGTACCGGCGATCAACACGGCCTTATGCGCCTGAACCAGCTCGCTGGCAACGCGCTGGGCATCGGCAGGGGTACCGCCATCATCACGGCTGATAACGCTCAACGGGCGGCCATTGAGCACGCCACCGGCGGCATTGATTTCCTCAACCGCCAGTTCCCAGCCTTTTTTGTATGGCTCGGTAAAGGCAGGCAGGCGGGTATAGCTGTTCAGTTCACCGATCACCACCGGCTCGGCCGCAACAGCAGGCAGGCCCGGCACCGAAAGGGCGAGCACACCGGCAGCGATAACGGCACGACGTGAGATGATGCCCAGACGGGCAAAGGATGACTTGGTATTCATTGGGGGCAACTCCGGGGGCAAAGTCCGAAAAAGGGATGGCCGCAGTCATAGCAGCGCAGACCCCCGAGGTTAAGTGCTGTTTACCCCGAAACCGTAATTTGTCGTGATCAGCCGAGCTTCTTCAGCAGTCTGACAATTTCCACCCGTTCATCCTGTGACAGCGGACCAAGCACAGCCGGGGTCACCCGGCTGGCCGTCGGCAGGCATTCGATCAGCAGATCACGGCCCTGATCGGTCAGGCTCAGCAAGGACCGTCGTCGGTCATTGGGATCATCGCGGCGGCAGATAAGGCCGCGCTTGATCAGCCTGCGGACAACCCCCTGATTGGTGGCCGGGTCGAGATTGACCAGACGCCCCAGATGGTTCTGCGATACTTCCTCGATTTCCGCCATTTTGCACAAGGATGCAAACTGGGTCGGGGTGAGGTCGTAATCCTTCATCCGCTGCTGGAACAGGGATGTCACCCGCTGCTGTACCCGACGCAGCAAAAAGCCGACTTCCTGACTGACGTCAAAAGCGGCTCCGTTCAACAATAATGGATTATCCGGATCTTGCGGACCGCTACCTGTCTCGGTAGCCGATGCCGTTGGAATATCCGGCCGTGTGCTCAGTGTCTCAACATCCGCGGACACCTGTCTCTCACTCGTTCGCCAATCGTTCATACCCTCCCCTTCCGGTCCGCTTGTCCCGCCGCCCTATTCAGGTGCTGGTCAGGATGCGGCCATTTTGGACCCGCCGGTCAGGAATTATGTGCTCCTGTTATTTTATCCGTGCGGGCTTTTATTATTGTTATGCGGGACAATACCCGTCTCACACCTTATGGATGGTGCTTGCAAGCAATAGCGTATTTACCATCACTTGATGTTCAGTGAGCGTCCGAACGCGCTGAATGTCTAGTAAATAATGTGATGCGTTGCGGCATTTTTTCATGATGCAGAACCGCAAGTGGCAGATATCGTTAGGCTATTTCAACCAGGCCCTTGGAACAGCATACGATTATATGCTCTTTGTCCGACAAGTCCGGTGGTTGCGGCGCATACCAGCCTCGGGGAATCTGTCATCTGCTGAATATTACGCTACAATCAGGCCTTGATCAGCTGTCTGATCGGCCCTGCCTCCCGGCTGTTCGGGAAAACATGATTCTCCACATCCGCCCATGACAGACCCAGATGCTGGGCCAGAACCGATTTCAGAATGCTGCGCGCATCCAACGTCGGCGCCAGATCACGTCCCTGATAAAGCTTTGACGTATCGAGACCCGGCCAGTTGGTCAGCACATGCCCGCCATTGACCGACCCACCGGCGAGCAGTGCCATGCCGCCGGTGCCATGATCGGTGCCACGGGTGCCATTGACCGCGACGGTGCGACCGAACTCGGTCATCACCACAATCGCGGTGCGGTCCCAGACCGGTGCCAGTTCCTTCGCCAGCAGGGCGATGCCCTCATCCAGCTGCCGCAGACGGTTGGCAAGCTGGCCGGTGCCTGCCCCCTGATTGGCATGAGTATCCCAGCCACCGACCTCAATCACCGCCATGCGCGGGCCGTCAGCGGCCTGCAGCATCCGGGCCGCCGTGCCCAGCGTCCGGGTCAGCACCTGATTGCCGCCAGCAGCACCGCCTCCCCCCATCATGCCCTGCTGCGCCTGATCGGCGATGACATCGGCGCTGACCGCCTGTTGCAGCAAGGTCGAGAACAGCTGGTCATGGGCATAGACATGTGCGAGACGGGCCAGAAAATCATCCGGCATATCGGCACCGCCGGGTGCCCATGAACTGACCGGTGTCGGCCCGGACAGGATCAGCGGTATTGTCTGGTTGAAGGCAATGCCGAGCCGCGCGCCATCGGCACCATAGAGACCCAGCATCCGGTTCATCCAGCCGTCACTGGCCCCGTTCGGGCGGTCGGCACCAACCTCGAGCAGGTTCTGGGCATCGAAGTGCGAGCGCTCCCGGTACGGGGTCGCCACCGCATGAAATACCGACAGATCACCCTGCTGATACAGCCCATGCAGGTTTTTCAGCGACGGATGCAGCCCGAAAAAGCCGTTGAGGTCGAGCACGCCGTCATCGCGGCCCGGCTCAGCCACCGCCAATTGGCCGCGTATGCCCTTATAGGCCGGATCGGCATAGGCCGGCACGGCGGCGAGGCCATCCAACCCGCCCCGCAACAGTACGAAAACAAAGCGCCGGTCGGTGGGCAGGGCGGCAAGGGACAGGCCGGGCATACCCATGGCCGCGAGCGCCATGGCGCCGGCACCGCCCTGAAACAGGGCGCGACGGGTAATCAGGCGGTTTTCCTCGCAATCATGATCATCGCAAGCAGCAGGATCATGAGAATTTATTTCGGCACCGGTATGATAATTGTCATATGCCCCCATAATCCCCTCCTATCGCCGTTGAAATTCAGGTGCCGCCAAGATCATGGCCAACCCCTCAACCCGATCCGGTGCCCGCGAGACCCAGAGCAGGGTATCGGCATTGGCCACCGGCCCGATGGTTGCCGCCATAAAGCTGTCGGGATCGAGGCTTGCGGGCAGGGCGGCAGCGACATTGCGGGCCGCCTCCACCCGCCGCATCAGTGATTCAGGCGCCAGCCACGCCTGCCCGGTATCGGGCCATCCCGCCGGGGACGGCGCATTGAACGGCTGCTGGCCGAAATCCCGCAGGGAGCGATAGACATCATTCTCCGTCACCGCGATCGGGATCGCACGGGCAACGGCGATGACATAGTCATTGGGGCTGCGCACCTTGGCCAGCGGCGCGTCCCACACCTCGGGCAGGTCGATCAGCGCATGGGCCATCGCCTTCAGATCACCACCGGTCTGGGTGAAGCGCTGGGCCAGAATGCTGACCGCCCGCTCCGGCGGATCATCGGCAATGAAGTGGCGCGCCAGCTTGGTGGCGATAAACCGTGCGGTTGCCGGATGACGCGCCAGCATGGACAGTGCCAGATGCGCCTGTGCCTCGCCCTGCTGCTCAAAACGATAGCCGAGGAAATCCTTTGGCCCCGGCTCATGGAGCAGGTCGGCAAACAGGAAATCACCGCCCGATAGGTCGGGCAGCTGTGCCGCCGCGCGTGGCGGCAACAGCCATTTCACCGCGCCCAGCGTCCAGCCGGTCAGCATCTTGGCAAAGGCGATCACATCATCCTGGCTATAGCCGCCATCGACGCCGAGCGTATGCAGTTCCAGTATCTCCCGCGCCAGATTCTCGTTCAGCCCGCGTCCACCGAACCGCCCGGCCATGGAGTTCGGGCCGATCGACTGCGCCTGATCGAGATACATCAGCATTGCCGGGTGTCTGGTCGAGGCCAGCAGCATATCCTCAAACCGGCCAAGCACATGGGGGCGGATTACCTCTCGTTCGAAGGCACCGAGGAAGGGTTGCGCCTGATTCTTGCTGGCCGAGACCGTGAAATGGTTCGACCAGAAGTGCACCAGCCGCTCGTAAAACGGTGTCCCGCTCTCGATCGAGGCCATGGTCCTGGCCAGTGCCTCGCCACGATATTGCTGGCGGAACATCCGCGCCATATCGCGATTGATCTGCTGCCGGTCATTGCGATTGGCCTCACGGCTCTTTTTCAGGGACTCAAATACCGTATTACCGAGCTCGGCGCTGCCGGGAAACGTCTGCAACCGTTGTGGCATGACCGGGGCCTGCTGCAGTTGCAGGCGGAGCCAGCCTTTCGGGTCCGGGGCAATCGCCGCAAGGTCACCGGGGCGCGGCCCAAGACCAAAGCGGGATGCAGCGATCGCCGCCTGCACCGTGGTCATGGCCCGGGCATCCGTACCGTGGCCAGCTTGCGCCGCCCATCCGGGGACAACCGGCCCGCCGCCTCGACAAAGGCCGATTGCATGGCACTGCCGACCCGGTCACGGTGCTGGTCGAAATCTGCCATCGCTGCTTCCAGCGCCGCACGGTCGAACGGCTCGGCCTTGAGCGCCCGCCTGACGGCACCACCAAGCTCGCGACGTTCCTCACGCGCACCGCGCATTGCCGACATCCCCTCTTTGAAGGCTTCGCGCAGCACCTTGCGATCGGCATCATTCATGGTGCGGGCCACCTCATGGAACCCACGCGCCACATGCCCGCCGGGTCCGTGACGGAAGCCACCCTTGCCGGCAATGAACCCGCCCAGTGCGAGATTGAGGCCAAGCGACAGGAACAGGGCAATCGCCAGCACCCAGATGCTACGACGACCGGCTTTCGCCTTGGTCGGCACCGGTGTTTGCTCATCCGTCATAGTCATTCAAAATTCTCCCCGCTATCGAATCCCGGATAAATGCTGCCAAAACCATCCTGCCAGTTGAGTGCCAGATCGGTGGTTTCCAGCGGATCCACCAGTTCATCGCCGATCACCGGCAATGCGGCACCAAGCTCGCTCAATGTCCCGGCACCGAGCATGAAGCCAACCACCGCACTGGCGGCGAGCGCCGTTGCCGATGGCACAAGGATCAGGCCGGAATGGCGGATACCGAGCTGTTGTTTCAGGTTCTGCCACCAGCCGATCTGAGCCGCCGCGACCGGGTAACGGTCCTGTGACTGCAGCATTGCCTGTTCGGCAATCCGGGCGGCCAGCGCCGGGGCCGCGGCATCGCTGGCCGCGCGCGACAGTGCTGCACCGACCAGCCGGTCGAGTTCGGTATCGGTAATCGGTTTTTCAGACGTCATGGCTGACTACCCCTTCGAGATGTTGGCGCAACTGTCGGCGTGCACGGACCAGAAGCCCTTCAAGCGCCTTGATATGCACCCCCATGATTGATGCCGCATCGGCATTGCTGTGCCCTTCCATGGCACAGAGTGTTATGGCAACCCGCTGTCGTTCCGGTAGCGAACCAATCGCATCCCGAACCTGATTATCCCGCTCCTGCGCCAGTAATTGCCGCGCAGGATCGGGGGTCTGATCGACCAGTACCGGGGCGGCATCCAGATCGACAAACTGTCGCCCCCGGCCCTTGCCGAGCCTGCGTTGGCGGTCAATGCAGAGATTGACCAGAATGCGCTGGAACCATGTGGCAAACCCGGCCTGTCCCGCGGCCTGACGCTGCTCCACCGTGGCGGTGTCGGCGGGCGGCACCCATTTCGGGGCATTGATCCAGACCTTGGAGAACGCTTCCTGCGCAATATCCTCTGCCTCGGGTCCGAGGCCGTCAAAACCGCGTATGATGACCAGCGCCCGGCCCAGATGCCGTTCGACCAGCGCGGCAAAGGCAATCCGGTCACCACGGGCAACCCGGCGCATCAGCCCGGTATCATCCTCCGGCTCATGTGACCCGCGCTCATCCTGCTCATATGGCGTCGTCAGAACGGCTTCTCCCCAGGGAATGTCGGTTCCGATAGCTGGCCCCATTTCCAGTCCGCACCGCATCAGACTATCACCATTTGACCGCAATCAAATGCCCGATATGTGCCTGATATTATGGTTGTCGCATGTCTCATACCGGACAGACACGCAGCAGCATGGGCAAACCCTGCGTGACCGGCACCGAAATTGCCGATTTTTTTGGCTAGTATTTGCCAAGCGGTGCCGAAACACCTATTTGGTGGCCCAAGAGTGTCATTTAAAACCGGGCAACTTCCCGGAATTACCAAGGATATTCATGTCCGAGATTGTCAGCGCCAGCATGACCGGTGATGGTCAGCCGAACCAGATCGCCAATGCGTTCCGGCTCGCCATGCGCCAGATGGCCCAGACGGTCACGGTAATCGCTTGCCGCGATCCCGAAACCGGCAACCGCTATGGCATGACCGCATCCTCGGTCACCTCGCTCAGCATGGAACCGCCCGCCATTGTTGCCTGCATCAACAATGATGCCTCGATGCGCCCGGTTCTGTCGGTCGGCCAGCAGATCAGCATCAATATCCTGAGCGACGAGCAAAGCGCACTCAGCAATGCCTTTGCCACCGAGCCGGATACCGCCAGCCGTTTCGATCACGGTGACTGGCGCGACGAACCGGTCGCTGCCGACGAGACAGCCAATTCTGGCAAACCGCTCCCGGCCACGCCCTATCTCAATGATTGCGCCAGCCACATGCTGGCCACCATCCGCGAACTGAAGCCATGGAGCACCCATGTTCTTGTGATCGCCGAGATCAACAGCGCCATGACCGACCCCACGCGCAAACCGCTGCTGTATCATGACGGTGCCTATATCGCCCTCGGCAACCCGATTGCCTACCAGAGCTAACGGACAAAACAGCGCATTGTGGCGCTGACAGCACGGGTGTTCATGAACCGCCCGGCATCCCGCCGTACCGATTGAGCCACCATCCCATTCATGCGACTCATGGGCTGGGCGGTTTTCTGTAGAGTTGCCCCGATTTCATTCTGCGGCAGTGACTGAACTAGCGATGACGACGCAACCACCAACCCTCAGCAGGCGTGGCTTTGGCCTGCAACTGGCCGGGGCAGCAGCCCTCGGGCTGGGCTATGGGCTTGGCAGCGGGTTTGGCTGTGGCAGCATCGGTGCCAGTTCGGCGCTTGCCAGCGCGGGAACCGGCATTCCGCTGCCAGAGACAAGGGGCCTCTGGCTCTACAACAAGAATACCGGCGAACATCTGCGCATCGCCCATGTCCGGCGCGGTTTTTATGACCTGCAGGCATTGGCGCGCCTCGACTGGCTGCTGCGCGATCATCATGTGAGCAAGTACATGCGTATCGACCGCAAGCTCTATGACATGATGTATGTGACCCAGCAGCATTTCGGCGCGGACCGTCCGCTGATCGTGACCAGCGGCTTCCGCACCGCCGCCACCAACCGCAAACTTGCCGAAACCATACCCGGCGTGGCGCGCAACAGCCTGCATATCAGCGGCAAGGCGGTGGATTTCCAGATCCCGGAATGCAGCCCGAAAACCGTCTGCCGCTACCTGAACAATCTCGGTGTCGGCGGGGTTGGCCGCTATCCGGCGCATATCCATATGGATGCGGGTAGTGTAAGACAGTGGTCTAATGTCTAATCCGGCGACCGCCTGATCGACATTTGCCATCACGTCCCCCGTCACATTCGTCACACCTGCCGCCCCATGGATAAACCCCATCATATCGCGATTATCGGTACCGGTCTTGCCGGTCTCAGTGCCGCCTATCAACTGGCCAGCCAATGCCGGGCCAAGGCGCTGAACGGGCAGGAAATCACTATCAGCCTGATTGACAAATCGCGCGGTTTGGGTGGTCGTCTGGCCAATCGCCGCCTGCCCAATGGCGCGGCTTTCAATCACGGGGCGCAATATGTCCGGGCGGGCAGCAGCCGGTTTCAAGAGCTGATGGAGCGGGCCTGCCGCCATGAGCATGCGATCCGTTGGGCCGACCCGATCACCAACGGCCCGTCACCGGAGGCCGATACCGATCGGCCCCGCTATGTCGGCACCCCCGGCATGAGCGCCCTCGGTCGGTTCATGTTCAGCGAGGCCGACCGGCAGGCCAAGGCCTGTGGCATCGAGATCGCCCGCTATCGTCAAACCCAAATCACTGAGCTTGCCCGCACCACACATGGCGAGCATGGTTGGCTGCTGATGGATAATCTGGGCACACAGCTTGGCCCCTTCGACAGCCTCATCATCGCCATTCCGGCACCGCAGGCCGGCCATCTGCTCACCGCCCTCGATGCCGGCGAGAACCCGTCCCTTGCGCCACTGATCAAGGCGACAGAGACCGGGATGGCGCCATGCTGGTCAACCATGGTCGGGTTCGATACCGCCCTCGCCAGCGCACAGGATGCCTGGCAACCGCCGGACAGCCCGCTGGTCTGGGTCGGTCGCGGCGTGCGCGCCGATACCGCTGATAGCCCTGCCGACTGGCATGGCTATATCCTCCATGCCGACCCGGACTGGACACGAACCCATCTCGCCAGGAGCGCCAATAAGATCGGGCCGATGATGCTGGACCTGCTGGCCAGCGCCATGGGCAAGCCGCTGCCGGAGCATATCCACCTGTCGAGCCATCTCTGGCGTTATGCCTTTGCCCCCAACGCCTCGGGTCAGCCATGCCATATGGCGAGCGATATCGGGCTGGTGCTGGCCGGTGACTGGTGCCTCGGCAATCGGGCGGAATCCGCCTTCGAGAGCGGCATCGCAGCGGGCAATGCGGTTATTGACACCATGCTTCAGGTGTCATAACCAGATACCGATTCAGAACGAATCGCCTTGAAAATTGCGGTTTTTTGGGGGTTCACGGCGGCCATTCGGTCCATGCCGGACACTGTTCAGAAGTATTCCACAACTTGTATGGGGCTGCCAAGTTGTTGCGATAACAACAGCTTAGCCAGACAGAAGTCATGCCGGGCAACGAGGCATGTGACCTGCGGACTTTACGAAGCCCGATCAGGCCACGTATCTCATGCTGACGCATCATTTTAAGAATAAACAGGGGCAGACAGCCAATGTCGTTGCGGACGAAACAATTTTTGCTGACCAGTGCAGCCACCATGGCGATCACCATCGCCCTTGCCACCCCATCCAGCGCCCGCGCGAATGATGCAAACGAAGTGATCGGTCAACCCGTCGTCGGTCGTCTCGCGACAGCCGCACCAAGCGGTCAGAAGGCACCGGCCTTCCTCGGTACCGATAATGACGCCCCGGCAGCAGAAGCAACCGCCGCCGCTGAGACCACTTCTGAAACTACAGTTGAGACCACTGCCGCGAGCATGGCATCCGAACTCGCCGATGCCCAAATGCAGCGCCTGAAGGGTCGGCTGACTGATCAGATCGCCACTTTGCCACCAGTTGCTGAAGCTGCTGCCACTGTTGGAGAGCCGGTTGCCGACAAGGCCAGCGACGCTGCAACCGATGATGCCGAGGAAGTGGTCGAGATTTTCTCCGGCGACATTCCCGTGCGTGAGAAAACTGTTATCCTGCCACCGGTGCCGATGAGCAAGCCGGTTACCGGCAGCTTCCATCAGTCAGAGCGCAATGATGACATGCCGCTCACCGAGAGCGTGCTCGCCAGCTCTGCCGACATGGTGCAGGTCGCTGACGCCTCACAGGTGGCGCAGGCCGTCACCGGCGATATGGCCGCGGTGATCCTCAAGGCGATCGAGAACCACCCACAGGTTCTGGGTCGTCGCGCCTCACTTGAAGCCAGCAATGAAGCGGTGAAGATCGAACGTTCCGACCTGTTCCCGACCCTTTCCGCCGAGGGTTTCACCGGTTATCGCAATACCGACAACCGCACCACCCGCGCCCGCCCGACCCGTGGCGCCAATGGTGATGGCGATGTCAGCGCCTGGGCCAGCGAAGGCACCCTCCGCTTGCGTCAGTTGCTGTTCGATTTCGGCAAATCCCCGAACGAGATTGATGCAGCCAAATCCCGCCTGAGTGAATCCCAATTCGTTGAGGCCGACAGTGAGGAACAGATCGGCCTGCGCGCCGTGGAAGCCTATCTCTCGGTCCAACAGAGCAAGATGAACACCGAACTGGCCGAACGTAACGTCGATGCCCATCTGACCACGCTGGACAATGTAAGCCGCCGCGCCGATGCCGGTGCCGGTGACACCGGTGACGTAACCCAGACCGAGAGCCGCCTCGCCCTCGCCCGTGAAATCCTGCTTGGTTTCGAGGAAGCCCTCGACATTGCACAGGCCGATTTCAAGGAAGCGGTCGGCGAGATGCCCGGTATGCTTTCCCCTGCGAAAGTGCCTGCCATTCCGGTGCCGGATCGAGTTGACGAGGCAATCGAGATTGCCAAGACCGAGAACCCGTTCATTGTTGCCGCCGGTCATGCCGCCGAGGGTTTCGGCCATGATGCCGATGCCGCCTTCGGTGATTTCTACCCGCGCTTCGACCTCGACCTCAGCTATACCCGCGGCGATGACGTCAGCGGCATCGGTGGCCGGGACGAGGAAACCCGCGCACTGGTCCGCATGGTCTGGGATATTCCGGTTGCCGGTGGCGAGATTGCCAACCGTAAGCGCCTGCTGCGCCTGCAGGAAGCAGCCGAACTGGAGCAGGAAGAGCGCGTCCGCCTGATCGAGGAAGCGGTCCGCACCAGCTATGCTCAGGTCAAGCGCACCGAGACCCAGATCGAACAGCTGCGTCTGCGTGCTGATTCAGCCGATGGCGTTGTTGAAGCCTATCAGAAGCAGTTCGGCGCCGGTCGCCGCACCCTGCTCGACCTGCTCGACAGTGAAAACGAGCGGTTTCTGGCACGGGTTGCCCTGAATAACGGCGAAATCGACCTGATCCGGGCGAATTACCAGCTATTCACCGCCATGGGCCGTCTGCGTCAGGTTCTCGGCCTGCCAGCGAAGCTGGTGGAACCGAAAGACGACTGATTTTTCAACAGTCGTCCCCATAGTCACCATGGTTCCATAAGCAACATTCCAAAACGCTGAAAAACCATTTAGGGTCGGTAGGTAACTACCGGCCCTTTTTATATCGCTAGACGGCCATGAGTGAGGCAAAACCAATCGACGCGCCCATCGACCAGAAAGATGACGGCGACGCCAGCAACCAGTCCGCCGGGACAGGCTCGGAAAAGGCTGGCCTGCGCTATCAGGAACAGCTGATCGACTGCCTCGCCTATATCAGCCGCTGGGCCGACCGACCGCGCTCGGTCGCCGCCCTGACCGCCGGATTGCCATGGCCGAAGGATGATGAGAGCCGGAAACCCGATGCCAACCTGCTGATCAAGGCCGCTGAACGGGCCGGTTTCGAGGCAAGGCAACTGACCACCAGCCTCGCGAAGCTGGATGCAACCGCACTCCCCGCGATCCTGATGACCGCAACCGGTCCGGCGGTACTGCTGCGCCTCGACGGTGCTGCTGCCGAGGTCTATCGCCCGAACAAGCGCGATGGCGACACAATACGCAAGGTCAGTCGGGAAAAGCTGCTCGAGAAAAAACTGATCGGCCCGATCATTACCATCAAACCGGCAACCGACTGGAACAGTCTCGCGGAATCCTCGGCTCGACCGGAAACAAAGGGCACCCTGAGCCAGCACTGGTTCTGGGGCCCGGTACTGGAAAACCGCTGGCTTTATACCCAGGTGGCGCTGGCCTCACTGATGATCAATCTGTTCGGCCTTGCGACACCGTTATTTGTCATGAATGTCTATGATCGGGTGCTGCCCAATTCCGCGCTTGAAACCGGTTGGGCGCTGGGGCTCGGTGCGCTGACGGTATTCCTGTTCGACTTCCTGCTGCGCGGCTTGCGCGGTTATTTCATCGATGTCGCCGGACGCCGGGCCGATCTGAAACTGGCTGGCCGCCTGTTCGACCATGTGCTCGATATCAAGCTCGATCAGGCTCAGCGGCGATCCAGCGGCGCACTCGCCAATATGTTGCGCGAGTTTGAATCCGTGCGCGAGTTCTTCACCTCCGCCACCCTCGCCGCCCTTGTCGATCTGCCCTTCGTGTTTCTGTTCCTCGGCGTCATCTACATGATCGGCGGGCCGATCGCCTTCGGCCTGACCCTTGCCGTCATGCTGATCATCGGGGTCGGCGCGCTGTTGCAATGGCCGATGCGCCGCCTGATCGAACGCAACCAGATCGCCGATGACAGCCGACACGGCCTGATGGTCGAGACGCTGGGCGGTCTTGAAACCATCCGCAGCACCGGGGCCGACCGTCGCCTTCGCGCCCGTTATGCCGACCTGCTCGCCGAGAGCACGGTTTACGGTCAGCGCTCGCGCTTCTGGTCGATGATGGGCATTCATACCGCGATCCTGATGCAGCAGGTGGCCTCGGTTTTTGTCATTCTGGTCGGCATGTATCTGGTGGCCGATGGCACCCTGACCGTGGGTGGCCTGATCGCCTGTGTCATCCTCGGCTCCCGCTCGATTGCGCCGCTCGGTCAGGTCGCACATCTGGCCACCCGGTTCCAGCAGGCGCACCATGCCCTGCAAGGGCTGAACAAGCTGATGGCGGAACCGGTGGAGCGCCCCGGCAATCGCCGCTTCCTGCACCGCGAGGTTTTACAGGGCGATATCCGTTTCGAGGCCGTGAACTACGCCTATCCCAATTCCGAGCGGCTGGCGCTGCAGAATATCAGCTTCCATATCAAGCCGGGTGAGAAAGTCGGGCTGATCGGTCGGGTCGGTTCGGGCAAGAGCACCATCGCCCGCCTGCTCTGCGGGCTGACAGAGCCGCAATCCGGCATCATCCATATTGACGGCACCGATATGGCGCAGCTCGACCCCGCCGACCTGCGCCGCAACGTGGCACTGGTACCGCAGGAGACCTTCCTGCTGCGCGGGTCCCTGCGTGACAACATCGCCGCCGCCCGCCCTGACGCCAGCGATGCCGAAATACTGGAGGCTGCGACCCTCGCCGGTGTCCACGACTTCGCCGCCCGCCATCCCCATGGCTATGACATGCGGATCGGTGAGCGCGGCCTTGGCCTGTCCGGTGGCCAGCGACAGGCGGTTGCCATCGCCCGCGCGCTGCTCGGCAATGCCAATACCCTGATCCTCGATGAGGCGACCAATGCCATGGACATACAGGGCGAGACCCTGCTGACCCAGCGCCTGCAACCGTTTCTGGAAAATCGCGGGTTGGTGCTGATCACCCACCGGCAGAACATGCTCAATATCGTCGACCGGCTGATCATCCTAGACCGCGGCCATGTGGTCGCCGACGGCCCGCGCGATGAGGTCATGGCCGCTCTCGGCAGTGGCCAGATCAAGGCGGCAGCCGGTAAACAGGAGCCATCGTGATGAGCGAGCGGACCATCGAGGGCCATAACAAGGGCCAGGGCCGTGACATCGAGCACATCCTCGAGCGCGCGCTGGCCGAGACCAAACCGGCGCTGGTCGCCAATATTCTGCTGATCAGCATTCTGGCCTTCTTCTTCTGGGCCTTTGTCTGGGCCAGCCTGACCGAACTGGATGAAGTTACCCGCGGTTCGGGACAGGTGATCCCGTCGAGCGAGGTTCAGGTGGTGCAAAGCCTTGAGGGCGGCCTGCTCTCCGACCTGCTGGTGCGTGAGGGCGATCAGGTCGAGGCCGGGCAGGTACTGGCGCGGATCGATGACGTTGCCTTCTCCGCCGAACAGCGCGGCAGCAAGGCAGAGATTTACGGCCTCGACGCTGCCATTGCCCGGCTGATCGCAGAGGCGAACGGCACCGAACTGTCGTTCCCGGAGGAAATCCGGCTGGAGCGACCGGATTTCGTCGCCGCCGAACGGGCACTCTATGAGGAACGCGATGGCAAGCTGCAGAAGTCGCTCGAGATCCTCGAGGATGAAGCGCGACAAAATCAGTTCGAGATCAGCGAAACCACGGCCAAGATCAACCAGCTCGAAACCAATACCCGGCTGGTCCGACAGGAACTGAACATCACCGCCGGTCTGGTCAAACAGGGCGTTGTCGCCGAGGTGGAGAAAATACGGCTGGAGCAGAAACTGAACCAGACCGCTGGCGAACTGCGCCAGACACGCGAAGCGATCCAGCGTCTTGAGGTGGAACTGAGCGCCAACAATCTGCGGCGGGAAGAGTTGATCGCCACCTTCCGCTCATCCGCTCGTGAACAGCTTAACCAGCGGCAGGTCGAGCGCGCCGCCCTGACCGAACGGCAGGTTTCCATGGATGACCGCGTGCGTCGTACCGAATTGCGGGCACCGGTCGCGGGCGAGATCAAGTCGATCGCCCTGAAAACCGAGGGCGGGGTCGTGCGAGCCGCCACCGATCTGATCGAGATTGTGCCGCGTGAGGATGATCTGAAAATCTCCGCCCGCATCCGCCCGGCGGATATTGCCTTCCTGCATCCGGGACAGGATGTGCGGGTCAAGATCACTGCCTATGACTACACCATTTTCGGCTCCCTCCCGGCGAAGCTGGAGCGGATCGGGGCGGATACAGTGATCGGCGATGACAATGAACGCTATTACGAGATCGAGGTACGCACCGATCGCAATTTCCTCGATGGCCGCACGGTTGGCGAGCATCTGCCGATCCGCCCCGGCATGGTGGCCGAGGTGGAAATCCTCACCGGCAAGCGCACCATTCTCGAGTATCTGCTGAAGCCCCTGACCCGCATCCGCGAACGGGCCATGACCGAGGCATAACAGTAAATGGCAGCATTCAGAAAATTCTGGTCCGGCCTCGGTCGGTTGTTCCGCAAGCGCTGGCTCGAGATCACGCTGCCGCTCGTGCTCGGCTTCATGCCGATTTACGAGAGCCTTGAGGGAATAGGCCTGATGAACCGGCTGACCCGGCTGAACTTCGATTTCTATCTTGAGACCTTCCCACGCGAACCGGATACCACATGGCCAGTCAAGATCGTTGATATTGATGAAACAGCGCTCGCTGAAATCGGCCAGTGGCCCTGGCCGCGCAGCACGGTTGCCAGCCTCGTCGACCGGTTGACCGCCATGGGGGCCAAGGCCATCGTCTTCGATATGGTCTTTGCCGAACCGGACCGCCTCTCGCCGAAACTGATGATGGCCGAGCTGGTCAAGGCCGATCGCGGCAGCACCATCGACCAGACCATGGTTGATAGCATCATGGCAGGCCTCGGCGATAACGATCAGCGATTGGCCGAGGCGATCAAGGCATCGGGGCGGGTGGTAACCGGAGTTGCCCTCGACAATGCCGCGTCGAAAACGCCCGCCTACCTGCCCAAACGCTCGCGCATATATCTAGTGAACAAGAATCTGCCCGCAGGCGGTGACCGAAGTGGCGATCCCGGTCTCTGGAAAAACTACAATCCGGTTGAGGGAATCATCAGTAATCTCAGCCCGATTGAGCGGGCAGCCAGTGCCAATGCCCATTTCAATATGAACAGTGGTGTTGACGGACTGGTCCGCCGGATTCCGATGATCAATATTTTCCACCCAAATCCGGACATATCAGCATCAGACAATGAAGGTGCCACCTATTATCCAAGCCTTGCCATTGCTGCACTGAAAGTAGGGGCAGATGATCGTCGCACCCAGATCATTGCCGAGACCAATTCAAAACCTGACAAGCCATTGAAGCTCATATCAAATGGTAAAGTTTTCACGATATCTCGGGTCTATTTCACCTCTCTCAAGGTTGGCGCCCATGAGGTGCCGGTACGTGAAAACAGTGAACTTCCGCTTTATTTCTCCGGCCATATCGGCCCGGACCCGGAGAACCCGTATTACGAACACCGCTATATCTCGGCCGCCCATATCCTCGATGGCACAACGCCGGATGAGGCGGTGCGTGACAAGTACATCTTCATCGGCACCAGTGCCTCGGGCCTCAAGGATTTGCGGTCCAGCCCGCTCGACCACCTGATTGCCGGGGTCGAGTTCCATGTAGAGGCACTGGAGCAGATCCTGCAGGAAAAATTCATCACCCGGCCCGATGATGCCCGCGGTTTTGAAATGCTGGCGGCATTCCTGCTCGCGGTACTCGCCGTACTGGTGCTCCAGCTCTGCGGGCCGATCGTCTCCGCCGGTCTCGCCATCATGGCCGGTGCCGGTATCTATGGTCTGTCGATATATGAGTTCAAAGCCAGCCTGCTGCAGATCGATCCGATCACGCCACTGGCCTCGCTCAGCCTCGCCTATCTCTCGGCGCTGGCACTCAACCTGTGGCGCACCCAGTCGGAGAAGGCGGAGCTGCGCGGTGCCTTCGGCCTCTACCTGTCGCCGGAACTGGTGGATGAGCTGTCCGATAATCCGGAGCGCCTGACCCTTGGCGGCGAAATCCGGGAGATGACCATCCTGTTCTCGGATATCCGCGGTTTTACCTCGATTTCCGAGCAGTATGATCCGCAATCCCTGACCAAGCTGATCAATGCGTTCCTGACGCCGATGACCGCCTCGGTTCTGTCCAAGCGCGGAACCATCGACAAGTATATGGGCGATGCGCTGATGGCATTCTGGAACGCCCCGCTCGATGATGCCAATCATGCGGCCAATGCCTGCCGGGCGGCGATTGAAATGACCGCCCTGCTCGGCCCGCTCAATGATCGGCTGGAGGAAGAGGCAAAAGCGGCGGGCCGTAAATTCCTGCCGCTCAATGCCGGGATCGGCATGAACACCGGCCCCTGCTGTGTCGGCAATATGGGATCGGAGCAGCGCTTCGCCTACTCCGTGCTCGGCGATGCGGTCAACCTCGCCGCCCGGCTTGAGGGCCAGACCAAATCATATGGCATGGCGATGATTGTCGGCGAGACGACCAGGGCAGAGATACCGACCTTCTCCACCATCGAGCTTGACCTGATCCGGGTGAAGGGCAAGCTGCAGCCGGTCACCATCTATGGCCTGCTCGGTGATGAGACCGTGGCGAATGACCCCGGCTTCAAAAAGCTGGAACAGACCATTGACGAAATGCTGATCGCCTACCGCGCCCAGAACTGGGAGCAGGCACGGGCACTGTTGAATGAGGCGAGAGCCGCCAGCGAGGCAATTGCTGATCGCCTGCCGCGCGGCACCAAATGTGAGGTGCTGTTCGACCTCTATGACGGGCGGATTGCCGAATACCGCAGCAACCCGCCGGGCGAGGACTGGGACGGCGTCTTCACCGCCACCAGCAAGTAAGCAGCCTGCAAATCCTAGGCTACAGGTACGGAACCGAACTGAATCGTGCCGCCAGCATCATTGTTGACATAGAGATATGTGCTCGGTGAGTCGATATCATCCACATACTCATGGAAGATGCCGCCATCGCGGAACACATCCCGGCCAGCATCCTCGAAATCACTGTCGAGCACCAATGTCGACGTACCGGAATCAAGCGTGATTTCAAGCTCATTGTTGCCGCTGATATCCACCACGTCACCGACATCAAGCGAGGCCGTGGTACCGGAACCGATCTCAATACGCTCGAACCCGTTAATAGAACCGAAGAAATTTTGTGCTGAATCAACAGTAGAAAAATTGAACTCCATACCACTGGCGTCAAGGACCAGCGTATCCGTGCCGGAGCCACCTTCAAGGGACGCGGTGGCACCGATGTCATTGGTCTTCAGAATGACCTCGTCGTCACCACTGCCAGCAATGATCGTATCATCAACGGTGCCGGCACCGGACTGAACCTCAATCACATCATCACCAGCCCCGCCCAGCACACTATCGGTGCCGCTTGTACCGGTATTAACGTAGATCAGGTCATCACCATCACCGCCAACAATAACGTCACTGCCGTCATTGCCATTGATGGTATCATCACCATCATCGCCAGCGATGGTGTCATCACCATCACCGCCCGAGATGTGGTCGCGACCATTATTACCCTCCAGGGAATCATTGCCGGCATCACCACTGATACTGTCATCACCGGCATCACCACTGATACTGTCATCACCATCACCAGCAAAAACCGTATCCTGATTGCCGCCAGCGGTATGAAGCTGGCTGCCTGTACCGGTGAATGTCAGATTCTCGGCATCGCCATTACCACCATACATGCTGTCGGTCTCAAGCGTTGATTCGAAATACAGCTCATTTCCGGAAAAGTAATAACCGTTGATATTGCTGTCACCCGTAATACTGATGGTGGCATCAAACTCCCCATCCAGATCGTAATCAATCATTAGGGTCGCCGTCAGCGCGCCGCCAGTCAAACGAATATGATCTTCATTGATGGTGGATAATGCCCCGCCGAACTTGATGCGATCACCGCTGGAACCAACCTCGAAATCATGCAAC
This sequence comes from Micavibrio sp. TMED2, assembly GCA_002168225.1. Taxonomy (NCBI): domain Bacteria; kingdom Pseudomonadati; phylum Bdellovibrionota; class Bdellovibrionia; order Bdellovibrionales; family Pseudobdellovibrionaceae; genus Micavibrio; species Micavibrio sp. TMED2. The sequence continues at coordinate 427,385 of NHBH01000001.1, read as the reverse complement.
TCATCGCCATCGGCATTGGTGGCATTGTCCATGTAGAAGACATCGATCTCGCCATTGCCGCTACCGCCATAGAGCGTATCCGCGCCAGCGCCACCACTCAGCGTATCGGCACCGCTGCCACCGTAGAGAACATCAAGTCCCTTGCCACCATGCAGACTGTCGTCTCCGTCACCACCATATATGACGTCATCATCTTCATTACCGAAAATGAGATCGTCCTGATAGCCGCCATAAATTGAATCACGACCAACACCGCCATAGATCGTATCGGTGCCATCAAAGCCATAAATCAGGTCATCACCTGCCTGGCCATAGAGCAGGTCGGCGGGCTCCGCGAAATCTATACTATCATCACCGAGAACTACATCATCACCATCGCCGCCATAGAGGGTATCTACTCCCTCCCCGCCATAGAGCGTATCGGCACCCTCATCACCATAGAGAACATCATTGCCATCCTGACCACGAACGGTATCGTCGCCAAAGCCGCCATAGACGATGTCATCGTCCTCATTGCCCCTGACCGCATCGTCGCCAGCACCGCCATAGAGGATGTCACCCCCATAACCAGCACCAAAGCTGTCATTACCAATGGATCCAAATCTCGTATCATCGCCAGCCGTTGAGCTGCCAATGATCGGATATCCCATATTGGTGATGCTGAACTGACTTCCCGAAGAAATCGGCGAACCATCCGATACAAATGTATCCAAGGCACCATTGATATAAATGTCGAAAGTATCGCCACTACCAAACGTGTAGCTCAGCTTTGTCTGGCCCGTAACAGAATCCGGCGTGGCGGTCTGGTACTCAATATTTGTACCGACCAGATAGAGCGAATCACTCGGGCTGCCACTCAGTGAATCAAAACCGAAATCGGCGAGCGTTACAGAGCCGCCATTGACACTCATATCAACGACGAAGACGTCATCGTCCTGGCCACCGTAAAGAATATCGCCGTTGCCGCCATAGAGCGTGTCGATGCCAATGCCGCCATAGAGAATATCCGCGGCGTTGTCTTCCGGCGTTGTGGCTGAGCCGCCATAGAGCAGATCGCCAAAATCAGAGCCGATAACCGTATCGGCACCGGCATCCCCTTCAAATGTACCGCCGGTAGTCTGGCTGCCATCGACAATATCCGCCCCGGCACCACCATTGAGGTTGCCCGAATTTAACGTGACATATTCAGCATTTGCGGTACCGGTTGTGGTCAGGGGCAGGCTGGAGAAAGTCACCGTAGCCCCATCGAGGCTATCAACACCGAAATCGATATTTCCGGCTGCCAAAGTTACCGGCCCGGTAATCCCGATACCGAAAAGTTCAACTTCCACATCTGTCGTACCATCGCCATCCATATCGAAAAGGATGGTTGAGCTGCTGGACGAGGCATCAATGGTATAGCTGATTGAGCCGACATCGGTGGTATCGAAGCCGGGCACGATGAATAACGTGTCTTCACTGGCGTTATAGTCAACCAGATCATATGACACACTTGAATCCGGATCACCGGCCACAACGAAGGTATCGTTACCTGATCCACCACTGGCATTGCTACTGTTGGCAACAAGCAGCATGATATCATCACCGGCCTCACCGTGCAGGCCATCATTAAACTCGCCACCGATCAGGGTATCGTCGCCCGAACCACCATACAGATTATCATAGCCTTTCTGGTCCATGATAAAATCGTCATCGGCCCCACCATAGACAAGATCGTTGCCGACACCGCTGAAGATCGTATCGGCACCGTCACCACCGTATATATGGTCCTGATCCGCACCGCCGGAGAGGTAATCATTGCCCGCCTGACCTGAGATTGTATCATTGTCACCATTGCCATGAATGGTGTCATCATCTGCTGATCCAGACAGATTCTCTGCCGTCTCGTCACCGACAAGGAAACTGCCGCCGCCGCTATCTTCCTCCAGCGTGAAGCTGACACCGACACTGGTAGGGGTTTCACCACTGCCCAGATTTGGCACATGGTCAAGGTAGAATTCCTGCCCGGTACTGAGCGGAACGGCGAGCATGTCACTCGAAAAATCAGGACTGCCATCAATCGTTGGAGAGCCACCACTGTCACGAATAATCAGAACGTCTTCGGTGAAGTCAAAGCCCTTGATCGTGTCATTGGCAAAATCTTCGGCATAGCCGATCAGGCTATCCGCACCAGCACCAAGGACAATGGTCTCCGCATCACCGCCGAGATAGATACGGTCATCACCGGCACCGTCATCAATGACATTGGCACCATCCTCACCATAGATGATGTCATTGCCAGCACCACCATAGATCGTATCATCCCCTTCACCGCCACTCAGTACGGTTTTGGTTGAGGCACTGATGTAATCGGATACGACAATGTAATCATCACCGGCATCGCCAAGAATGATTGCCGACATGGATGAGCTGACCGAGATATAGTCATTGCCGGTCCCGCCCTGGACGGTGTCAGTATAACCATCGGCAACGATATAATCATTGCCGTCGCCGCCCTCGTACCAGTTGTCACCGCCGCCGCCGCGGAGATTGTCATCACCGCCACCGCCGAACAGGTCGTCATTATCCCCTTGGCCATAAAGGGTATCGCGCCCCTCACCACCGGCCAGGGTATCGTTGCCACCGTTGCCGTACAGCGCATCGTTACCTGTGCCACCGGACAGCACATCACCGCCATAATAGGTACCGATCAGGGTATCGTCCCCGCCCTGACCATAGAGGGTATCATTGGCACCATAGGTACCATTGGAATAGATACCGTCACCATAGATCAGGTCGGAACCGCCATTGCCATAAACAACATCGGCTTCTGAACCGGCATAAATGAGATCAATGCCGCTGGTACCAACCAGATTATCGGCGACCGGCGTGGAATTGCCATCATCGCCATAGATCGCATCGATGCCAAAGGCATCAGCAAGATCGGTCGAGAGAGACAGATTGCTGTATGGCAATCCTTCCTCAGAATCGCCGTAAAAATTGGCAACAAACAGGGGCTTGTAGGAATTGATAGTAAACTCGACTTCCGCCGATCCATTGCCATCCGCATCGATCTCGACAGTCGTGGAGCCTGATGAATTGGTAACCGTAATGACAGTGCCCGGCTCGCTGAAATCCACGTCATTGAAATCAAGCGAAAAATAATTGTCAGCGACATTGTCGATGGTCAAACCATCATAATCGGTGAAATAGCCACCAATACTGTCGAGACCGAAATTGGCCAATATCGTATCGTAGTCACCAGCATCAATAGAATCATAAGTGGGGATCGCCGTGCCGGATGCGGTTTCAAACGTCACTTCGCCGCCATAAATCGGTGCCGTCAGGTCATTTACACCCTGATAGCTGTACAGAGTAAGGGTTGACGCACCACTATCAATATCAAGCGTTACTGTATTGCCGTAAATACTAGAGACATCAACCGTTGTCGCATCGGTAATGTAGAGTTTATCGAGACCAAAATCAAAATCATCAATAGTATTATTGTGAAGCTCTGCAACAGTGCCATAAATACTGACCTGGGTACCTTGCAGATTGATGGTGTTGGCACCGGCACCGCCATATACGGTATCCAGAGATGAGGCCACAATGGTGTCATCGCCATCACCGCCATAGAGCTCATCTGCCGAAGAATCATTGGCATCGATATAATCATGGCCCATGCCGCCAAACAGGGTGTCGACACCATCACCGCCAATGATGGTGTCATTGCCGACATCACCATCGATGCGATCGTGGCCCTTGCCGCCCTGCAGCAGGTCATCACCGTCACCGCCATCTATGCTGTCGTCACCAGCAGCACCCAAAAGGGTATCTGAGCCATTATCACTGCCGCCAAGCAGCGTATCATGCCCCTCACCGCCATCGACATAATCATGCCCATTGCTGCCATCAATGGAATCAGCGCCTTCTCCGCCGAGGATATAGTCCTTCCCGATAGAGCCATTGATGGTGTCGTTACCGTCATGACCGAACAGGGCATCATTGCCACCGCTACCAAAGATGCTGTCATCACCGGTGTTGTACGCATATGTTGGCGTGACATCAAACAGGGTGCTCTCGGTCGGATCACCAGTGACCGTATAGGTCTTGCCGGTTGGCAGGCCGGTCAGATGGATTTCATAGGGTGAGCCACCGACCGTGGTTTCGATCACATACTCCCCACCACCAACTTCAGAAATGTCGATCGCGTCGCCAGACGGGTCGTAATCCTGAATGAAGATGGTGTCTTCGGTAATATCGAAGTCATGGATGGTGTCGTTATCCAGCTCTGCAGCGGTGCCGCTGAAGGTATCTTCCGCATTGCTCGCATAGATCAGATCGGCACCGAGGCCACCATAATCAGCACCGTCGCTGCCGGAATTGATCGTGTCATCACCATCAAGCCCGAGTGTGCCGGCATCATCGGCCGTGCCGGTGATTGTGTCATTGCCAAAACTGCCGATGCCGCGATCAAGAAGCGATGTACGGGTCGGCAAGGGATCGACCGGATCCGCGCCGGGATCACCACCACCACTGCCGCCGCCATTGCCACCGTCACCGTCACCGATGATGGTGTCGTTGTCATCGCCGCCAATGATGGTGTCATTGCCGTCACCGCCATCAATGGTGTCATTATCATCGCCACCGATGATGGTGTCGTTATCCTCACCGCCATCAAGCGTGTCATCATCATCGTCACCACCAATGATCGTGATGATCTGATCGTCATCATCATCGTCGTCGCTGTTACTGCGGTTGGTGGTTGAGCTGGTCTGGCGACTGCCGGAACCCGAGCGCGTCGACAGCCGATCCTGACCGGTGCCACCGCTTGTTGTATCCTCACCGGATCCATCCGATGGTTCTTCCGACTCACCGTCATCCTGGAACTGGCGATTGGTGGAACCATCACCGTCACCGCCGGTATCACCGCCATCATCGGTCTGATCATCATTCTGATCGTCGCCGGTCTCTTCGCCCTCGTCCTCATCCTGTTCCGTGGTGGTCAGGATGGTGGCCCAATCAACCTCAGGAGCGGCGGTTTGCAGCACCCGAACGCCGCCCTCACCAATGATATTGGCAAAACGCTGCAAGCCTTCAGCATCGAGCGTAAAAGTCTGGGCACCATCAGCGGTCACCTGAACCGAGGCAAACTGGCCGACCAGATCGATGATGTCGCCAAGGCCGGACTCAAGAAAGCCCTGCCCCTGAACGAAAGTGAACTGCATGCCGTCGGTGACCTGCTCGACCTCGATCGAACCGGCAATGACGGTACCGCGAATACCCAGCGTACCGGCAGGGGTGTTGATCGAGACGTTTTCCGGTGCATCATCGGCAACCAGACCGCTGACGAACACGAAGACCCCCTTCAGGGCAGAAAACTTGTGCTCACCCTCATTGGTGGCCGGGTCATAGATATACTGATCCACCAGCATCGCGCTGTCGGGGCCTAGGGAATAGGTGGTTTCATCGGCAAAAGTGATGGTCGCCGCGCCACTCTCGAAAGTCTCGACCTCGTCATTCTGGAAAATCGGGCTGCCGATGCTCAGAACGCGCTCGACATCGTCGGTCTGGATGGCAATCACCTCACCGGTCATCTCGGAGATAACGCCGATCGGCTCGCCATAGGTTTCAATGAGTGCCTGCAGGGCCGGATTATCGATGGTGCTGAGCTGTGCGACCTCGGTCACCGCCAGAGGGCCGGTTGCCAGATTGCCCGCACGGGAAACGCCGACATCATCCGAAGTCAGATCTGATGGATCAATTTTTGAGTTCTGACCCGCGAAACCGTCTAGCAAACCATCCATGGTCTGGCCCCCTTCAAATACTGCATCGCCCATTCTTGGGCTTTAGCTGTTTGGACCAGTCAGCAACGCTTTTTGCGTCCTCAAACGGCTGACAGGCCGGCAGTTACATGCACCAATCATATGCAACCAATGCGCCAGTTCGCCCATCACACGCCTGATCCTGCCGGATAGACGCTGATCGACAATTCAACTGACACATATCCAACACGCAGGCCATATCGACCACGTCATTGAACCACGTCACAGATGGTGCGCCACCTGTACCGCCTGCCTCATTTTCCTGCCCAGCCAGATAACCAGATACAAGCCAAAATCACCTCGATCCGCAGATTGGATTGTCGATGATGCCCCATTGGCCTGTGCCCGAAACCTGACACTTTTGGAAAAATATCATACTTGGTTAGTGCATTTCCACCGAATCCGTTGGTTAAAGAGTAGTGTGGGCACCAGTATGCGCCCGCTTCAGCTTGCGCGTGCGCCTTCAAGCGGTTCAGATTGGTTAATAAAAACAAGGGTAAGTGGAGTTCCAAAATGTCCCAATCACTGATCGTCGTGATTGTTGAGAAAGACTTCTTTCTTGATGTCTGTGAGGCGCTGGAAGCAGCAAACATCAAGGCATTTACCTGTTTGCACGGTACCGGCACCGGTGTCTGGCAAAAAGTCGACCGCTGGGTGAACCCTGAAAAGATCGTCTTTCTGAGTGTCATTGATTCGAGCCAGCGCGAGCCCGCCTATGAAAGCCTGCGCAAGCGCGTCTCCCTCGACCTGCCCGGTCGCGGCATCGCCTTTACCATGCCGGTCGAGAGCGGCATCGGTGTCGGCCTGCCGACCGGCAAGCCGAACAAGGCAACATCCTGAGTTTCTGACAGTTCCGGTAAAACCTGTCTGCTGCGCAACGAGCTTATGGTCTATTACCGATAAATCGGTTAGCTTATCCGGATTGACTGCTAACAGCCGGAACCTTTCGGCTGGCCCAACTGTTTCCTCTGGCATGTTATCCGCTGCCAAGAGGCCTTAAGGAGTGGCATTTCCCACCATGTCCGCTGATAATTCAACGGCATCCAGAAGACCTGATGAGCAACAGGCCCTTGGTGAAGAGGAGGCTGCAAAACGCGATGCAAAGCGCAGCCAGCCGCCCCCTGACAAACAGCACGAAAAACAACGCCAGCGCCCACAGAAGCCTGGTGAGGGCGCTCCCGGCGCAAAAGCCCTGAGAAACGCCATGCGCGATGGCAGTGGGCGCCCGCGCCCGGATGCGATCCGGCCCAATCGCGCCCAGCAATCATCCGGTTCCGCCAGCTCCGCGCGTGACCCGGAAGAAGGGCTTGCCCCCCGGCCATATCCACCAAAAAAGCATCAGCGAGCACAGGTTTTATCGGCCCGCGATGTTGTAGCATCCGGCGCGGATGATGATGGCCAGAGAAGACAGGCCAGAGGTGAGGGGCGGCCACAGGCACCCAGTTCGCGCCCGGCCAGCGCCCAGGATGCCACGGCAATACGCAGCCGGATCAAGGACCTTGAGTTCGTCGATATGTATGTGCCGATGCATAACCATGGCGTGGCCCGATACAACCCCAAGAATGTCCGCCTCGGTGAGCCCGGCAATATTCCGGTCGGCAAGGAGTATCGCGGCGACCTCTCCGCACTTCGGGAAAGACTCCAGCATATTCCCAAGGAAGATTTCAGCGTCGTCCATGATGATGTCCGATATCGCGGATCGAAGGCAGCGCTGGCCAATGGTGAACAATGGGTCTGTCTGCGCCGGATTTCCGGTGATGTGCCGACGCTTGAGAAGCTTCGTATTGATCCGATCCTGCTGCCGAAAATGCGCGACCTTGGCCGCCGCAACGGTCTGGTCATTGTCTGTGGCGGTACCGGGCAAGGCAAATCAACCACTGCCACCGCCCTGCTGGCCGATTACCTGAACCGCATCGGCCATGTGGCCATGACCATTGAAGATCCGGTGGAGTTCAACCTCCACGGTGAACGCGGCAATGGCGGCTATTGCTTTCAGGTCGAGGTGGATGACGAGGAAGCATGGGCCCCGGCACTGAAACGTGCCCTGCGCTGGCATCCGCGCTATATTCTCGTCGGCGAAGTCCGCTCCGGTGCCGCAGCGGCGCAAATGCTCCGTGCCGCCACATCCGGTCATCTGGTCATCGCGACCTTCCACGCCGGGTCGGTTGAAAAGGGCATCCAGTCGATCATTCAGGTCGCAGAATCCGAGGTCGGTGCCCGGGCACAGGATCTGGTGGCCGAGGGTCTGGCAGCTGTATTCCACCAGACGATCACGCCATCCGGGCCGGAAATATCCTACCTGTTCACCGATCCATCCGGCTCTGATCCGGCACGGCAGTATATCCGTTCCGGCAAGCTGCACATGCTCAACTCCTATATGGAGCAGCAGGCCGTGCGCATGGCCAATGAAGCGGCCGGCAAGAACCCTGACGGCACCTATGGCCGCCAGTCCTGACCGACCGGCGGATCATACCTAAAGTTCAAAATCGGGCAGGCAATCCCTGACCCGCTGCTGCAACGGTTTCACCGCATCGGCGCGTGCCAGAAACTCATCCACCACCATCATGCACCAGCGCTGGCCCTCATCACCGAACCGGATTTGCCCCAGCTGTCCCGGCGCAAGGTAACCCCAATAGAAGAATACCGGCAGTGGTGTGGTTTTCGACGGCGGATAACGCCTGACGCCGACCAGCCGGTCGCGGTCCAGACGGATGCCGAACTCCTCGAACAACTCCCGAGCAACGCAGGCTAAGGGCGTTTCGCCGCCTTCACGGCCACCACCGGGCAAATCCCAGAGGCCGGGAAAGCGAATATCCGGCTTGTCATCACGCAGATAGGTCAGGATCAATCCGTCCTGCACAAGAGCGATTTTGGCGCCGCCGAATGGCGTACCGTCCCATGCCTGATCCGGCAGCAACGCCACCCGCTCAACCCCGGGTTTTCAGGAATCGGATATCGGGCCAATTCTTGGTCGTGTCCTCGAGATGCCAGGCATTGCGCGCCATGAACACTGGCTGTTCGTCATGGTCATCGGCAATTGCGGATGGCTGGGCGTCGACGAATTTCTTCAGCTTCTGATGGTCATCGGCCTCAACCCAACGCGCCGTGTAGAGGCTGGTCGGCTCGAACTTCACCGGAATGTCGTATTCGGTGCGCACCCGGTCGGCGAGAACGTCGAATTGCAGCGAACCGACGACACCTACAATCCAGTCGCTGTCCATGCGCGGCTTGAATACTCGGGCACCGCCCTCTTCTGCAATCTGCTGCAAGGCGCGGCCCAGATGCTTGGCCTTCATCGGATCTTCCGGACGCACCCGTTGCAGCAGTTCCGGCGCAAAGCTCGGGATGCCGGTGAACTTGATGTCCTCGCCCTCGGTCAGGGCATCGCCGATCCGCAGATTGCCGTGGTTCGGCACGCCGATGATGTCACCCGGAAACGCCTCTTCCGCCAGTTCCCGGTCCTGCGCCAGAAACAGCACCGGGTTGTGCATGTTTACCAGCTTGCCCGAACGCGGGTGCTTCAACTTCATCCCGCGTTTGAAATGGCCGGAGCAGAGACGCATGAAGGCGATGCGATCCCGGTGTTTCGGGTCCATATTCGCCTGAATCTTGAACACGAAGCCCGAGACCTTCTTCTCATCCGGGGCGATCGAGCGGCCTTCCGCCGGTTGCGGGCGCGGCGGCGGGGCCATGCTGACCAGACCGTCGAGCAATTCGCGTACGCCGAAGGAATTGACCGCCGACCCGAAATAGATCGGCGTCATATGGCCTTCGCGATAGCTGGTCACGCTGAGCGGCTGCATCAGCCCCCGCGCCATCTCCACTTCCTCACGAAGCTGGTCGAGCTGATCGGCATCAAGCATGGCTTCCAGCTTCGGATCATCAAGGCCGGAGCAGGCCTCACGGAACCCGCCGAGCGCCGTGCCGCCCTTTTTCTTCTCACCGCGATCCATGAGGATCAGCTGGTCATGGATCAGATCATAACAGCCCCGGAACAGCGGCCCCATGCCGATCGGCCATGAGGCCGGCGTGGCATCCAGCGCGAGTTCCTGTTCGATCTGGTCGATCAGCTCAAACGGATCGCGGGCTTCCCGGTCCATCTTGTTGATGAAGGTCATGATCGGCACGTCACGCAGGCGGCAGACTTCAAACAGCTTGCGGGTCTGCGGCTCGATGCCCTTGGCCGCATCGATCACCATGACCGCGCTGTCGACGGCGGTCAGAGTGCGGTAGGTGTCTTCCGAGAAATCCTCGTGACCCGGCGTATCGAGCAGGTTGAAGGTACAACCGGCATATTCATAGGTCATGACCGAGGACGCGACCGAGATACCGCGCTCGCGCTCAACCTTCATCCAGTCCGAGCGCGCACGGCGCTGTTCGCCCCGCGCCTTCACGGCACCGGCGAGCTGGATCGCACCACCGAATTGCAGCAGTTTCTCGGTCAGCGTCGTCTTACCGGCATCCGGGTGCGAGATGATCGCAAAGGTGCGGCGGTTGGCGATTGGTTCGGGCAGGTTGGTCATATCGTTCATGACTGCGGGTTCTAGCGATAAATCCCTCGGCAATCCAGCGCTGTTATCGACAAGCCGTTCATGAAAGCAGCCAGCGTTTCAACAGCAACATACGAAAAAAATGCTTGTCATAATCTTGTAACATTCATAAAACCCTGTAATCCTGAATTTTAGTCAATCAATGCGACTTGATTTCTCGGGTTTTCCGGGATTTTGACCGCATAAAGACGATATTTTTTAGTCAAGTATCGTGACTACAATTTAGTTACACGAACAATAAAACGCAGAATAGCAGGATAAATGAACGGTTCCGAGACACTGATCTGGTTACTGGGCGGCATTGCGTTGATCCTCTGGTCAATCCGCATGATCCGCACCGGTATGACACGCGCTTTTGGCAACAAACTGCACGATGTGGTGGGTGCTGCCTCAAATAACCGTATTACCGCCTATATCAGTGGCATTCTCGTGACCTGCGGTCTGCAGAGCAGCACCGCAACCTCGCTCATCGTGGCTTCACTGGCCCGTCAGGGTGCGGTAACCACCGCAGCCGGCCTCGCCATCATGCTGGGTGCCGATGTCGGCACCACCTTTGCCGCACAGCTCCTGTCGTTCAAGGTACACTGGCTGGCCCCGCTGTTGATCCTCGCGGGCTATATCATCCACAGCCGCAATGACCATAACCCGCGCCGCCATTTCGGCCGCATCGCCATTGGTCTCGGCCTGCTGATGCTGGCCCTGCGCCTGATCATGCAGGCAACCGATCCACTGCGTTCGCATCCGGTGATGCTTGAGGTCATTCAGGCCATGGCTGGCGAGCCCCTGCTTTGCCTTCTGCTCGCCGCCGGGATCACCTGGATGGCGCATTCCAGCCTCGCGACCGTACTGCTGGTCATGTCCATGGCCGCCGGTGGTGCCTTGCCGCTGGATGCCGCCTTCATGCTGGTTCTCGGCGCCAATCTCGGCGGGGTCATTGCCCCGATCGCCGCCAGCGCCTCCTACGAGCCCGCCGGTCGCCGCGTGCCTGCTGCCAATGCGTTTGTCCGCATCATCGGTGTGGTACTGATGATCCCGTTTATCGGGCTGGCCATAAAATATGTCCCGCTCGCCGACCCAGACCCGGCCCGGCAGGTGGTGAATTTCCATACCGCCTTCAATCTGGTTCTGTCGCTGGCTGCCCTGCCATGGTGCAATGTGGTCGCCCGCATGCTGGTGCGGATAATCCCGGACAAGGAAGCGGAACAGGCACCCGGCAAGCCGCTCTACCTTGATGACCGCACGCTGGAATCACCCGCGGTTGCCATTACCGGCGCCACCCGCGAAGCCCGGCGTATGGCCGATCAGCTGTCGATCATGATGCATCAGAGCATGGTCGCCATCCGCGCCGACGACCGAATGGTCATCTCACGCATTCGCAAGGCCGATGATGCGCTGGACCAGCTCTATGACCGCATCAAGCTGTTCGTGACCCGCATTGCCTTCGAGGATCTGGACCCGCAGGAAAGTGCACGGGCGATGGAGATCATCACCTTCGTCACCAATATGGAACATGCCGGTGACATTATCGACAAGAGCCTGATGGACCTTGCCGAGAAGAAGCGTGAGAACGGTATTTCCTTCTCACCCCAGGGCATCCGGGAAATCGAGGATATCCATACCAGCCTCTGTGCCAGCCTTGACCTCGCGATCAATGTGTTCACCACGCGTGATCCTGATCTGGCCCGCGATCTGCTGGCGCGTAAAGCCGATATGCGCCTGATGGAACGCAGCAGCTATGATGCGCATCTGCGTCGTCTGGTGTCCGGCAATGCCAGCACGATCGAAAGCTCGAGCCTGCATCTGGATATTATCCGCGATCTGCGCCGCATTCACTCGCATCTGGTCGCTGTTGCCCATGCGGTTCTGGACCGCACCGGCCTACCGATCGATCCAGACCCGGCTGCCAAGACAGCTGAAAAATCCGATACCGAACAACAGCGTGACACCGCTGACTTGTCGGACAGTCAGGCTGGCGCACTGCCATCGGCAGGGTAAATGACACTCGTGTCATCCCGCCTATTTTCGCCAAGGGAAAACTTTGGCGAATAGCCCTTGGCAAACCGGCCCGGTTTATGGATAGTGACACCCGCAAGTTGTTTGGTGCCAAGCACCGACAAATAAAGAAAAATTCAGGCCGCCAATCTCAATGGCTGCCACCACCCCGAACCGGCTCTGGCCGATGAAGGGTACATAGCGTTGTCATACCGGGAGGAAATACATGACTGCACGAATTACCCGCCGCCTTGCGGCCACCGCTCTTGTTGCCGCAACCGCCCTCATGGGCACCGCCCTGGCACCGGCCACCGCGAAGGCTGAGGGAAGCTATCTGCTCGCCACCGCCTCTACCGGCGGCACCTATTATCCGGTGGGCGTCGCGCTCTCCACCCTGATCAAGGTCAAGCTCGAGCCACAAGAAAAGATCGGCATGTCGGCCATCAACTCTGCCGGTTCCGGTGAGAATGTGAAGCTGCTGCGCGACAACGAGGTCCAGTTTGCCATTCTGCAGGGCCTCTACGGCTATTATGCGTGGCAGGGTGTCGGCCCGGTTGAGGCCGATGGCCCACAAAAGGACCTGCGCTCCGTTTCCATGCTCTGGCAGAATGTGGAACAGTTCGTCGTTGATGCCGACAAGGCCAAGACCGGCACGATTGCCGACCTCAGGGACCTTGAGGGCGAGCGCATGGCGTTCGGCAGCAAGAATTCCGGCACCATCGGTTCCAACACCGCCATCCTGAAAAACCTCGGTATTGATATCGAGGAAGCCTATGACCTCGTCTATGTCGGCTATGGCCCGAGCGCCGATGCCCTGCAGAACGGTCAGGTTGCTGGCATGAATACCCCGGCCGGTGTGCCAACCGGTGCGGTCACCAAGGCATTTGCTGCCATGGGTGATGACATCACCATGCTGTCCTTCACCCCAGACCAGATCGAGGAAGCCGATGGCGGTTTCGGCCTCTGGACCGAATACCTGATCAAGGGCGGCACCTATCCGGGCCTTGACGAAGACGTGGTGACAATCGCCCAGCCGAACTTCCTCGCTGTTCGCGCGGATATGTCCGAGGAAGACGTCTACAAGATCACCAAGACCATGTACGAGAACCTGCCGTTCCTGAATGCCATCCATGCCGCCACCAAGGCGATGGACATTTCCAAAGCGGTTGCCGGTCTGCCAATGCCACTGCACCCCGGTGCCGTGCGCTATTACCGCGAAGCCGGTCTCAACATCCCGGATCGCCTGATTGCAGAATAAGCCCTGCACATCAGCAGACTGATAATCCAAGGCATTGAAAACCGGGGTCCTGCATCATCAACAGGACCCCGTTTTCGCATATCTCCCAATCCGTATTGATGGACGAGCGCGCTCATGTCGATGATCGAACCCGCCGCCGCAGCTGAAACCGAACCAGCAGTCGAGGCCGCCCCCGAACCGGTCGAGGACAGCCGCATGCCCGGCTTCACCGAAACCGGCAAGCTGCGCCTGCTGATCATGGCTCTCGGTGTCGGCATCTCGCTCCTGCATATCTATTTCAATATAATCACGTTGCTGCCGACCCTCTGGCAGAATGCCCTGCATTATGCGGGCTTTGCGCTGCTCTGCGTGCTTATCTACCCGACATCCAAGGCAAAGCGGGAAGCCGGTAAACTGCACTGGACCTTTATTCTCGACATTGCCATCGGCGTGGCGGCTGCAGCCTCCGCGATCTATCTCGTGGCGATGGAGGATGCGATCTATGCCCGCGGCGTACGCATGACCGATGCCGAATGGGTTGCCGGTTTCATCCTGATCGCCAGCGCCCTTGAGTTGACCCGGCGCACCACCGGATGGATTATTCCGGTCCTGATCGTGCTGGCCCTCACCTATATTGTTTATTGGGGTCAGTTCGTGCCCGGCGTCTTCAACTTCGCCGGTCTGTCGCTGGAGACGGCCCTGTTCCGCAGCATCTTTGGCGATGACGGCATTTTCGGCAATATCGCGCTGATTTCCTCGACCTTCGTCTTCATGTTCATTCTGTTCGGCGCATTTCTGATGCGCTCGGGCGGTGGTGACTTCGTCATTGATCTGGCCCGGGCACTGGCCGGGCGTACCACCGGTGGCCCTGGCCTTGTGGCGGTTATCGCCTCCGGTCTGACCGGCACGATTTCAGGCTCGGCAGTCGCCAATTCCGCCTCAACCGGCGTGATCACTATTCCGCTGATGAAAAAGGCCGGTTTCCCGGCCAAGTTCGCCGCCGGGGTCGAGGCCGCCGCCTCAACCGGTGGTCAGTTGATGCCGCCAATCATGGGCGCTGGCGCCTTCGTCATGGCGAGTTACACCCAGATCCCGTACACCACCATCGTCGCCGCCTCTGTGCTGCCTGCCATTCTGTATTTTGCCTCGGTCGGCTTTTTCGTACGGATCGAGGCCAAGCGCTCGGGTGTCCGCCCGTCGGCAGATGCCGGGGTCAGCTTCCTCGACGTGTTCAAACAGGGTGGTTTTGCCTTTCTGCTGCCGATCGCGGTGCTGATCACCCTGCTGATTGTCGGCTTTACCCCGACCTATGCCGCCGGGATCAGCATCCTCGCGGTCATCGCCTCATCATGGCTGACCCCGAACCGCATGGGGCCGAAAGCAATTATCGAGGCCATGGCACTCGGTGCCCGCAATATGGCGATGACAGCAATCCTGCTCTGTGCCGTCGGGCTGGTGGTCAACGTCATTGCCACCGCCGGGATCGGCAACACCTTCTCGCTGATGATTACCGAATGGGCGGGGAACAGCCTGATTATCGCTATTGTGCTGATTGCCCTCGCCTCGCTCGTGCTCGGTATGGGCCTGCCGGTCACCGCCGCCTATATCGTGCTCGGTACCCTGTCGGCCCCGGCGCTGTTCAACCTGATCGCCGATGTTCAGGTGATACAGGCGATTACCGACGGCACGTTGCCCGAACAGGCGCGCACAATCATGATGATCAGCATCCCAGATGCCCTCACCGCGCTGGCCCAGCCCATGCCCTATGACCAGGCGGCAGCGCTCTATGACGGCATACCGATCGACCTCAAAAGCACCGTGCGCGATATAGCACTTGACCCGGCAGTAGCCATGACCGCCCTTCTGGCCGCGCATCTGATCATCTTCTGGCTCAGTCAGGACAGCAATGTAACCCCACCGGTCTGCCTCACCGCCTTCACCGTGGCGGCGATTGCCAAGACCCCGCCGATGGCCACCGGCATGACCTCATGGAAGATCGCCAAGGGCCTCTACATCATGCCGCTGCTGTTCGCCTATACACCGATCCTGTCCGGGGACTGGGTTGCCGCGATTACAGTGTCGATATTTGCGCTGTTCGGCCTGTATTACTTCACCGCCGCGATTTCCGGGCATATGGAGCGGGCGATCAATCCGCTCGAGCGCATTGTGATGCTCGCTGCTGCCGCGCTCTGCCTGTGGCCGAGCATGATCTGGCTGCATCTGCTCGGTGTTGCCATTGGTGCCGGCATCTTCGCCTGGCACCTGCGCCGCCCGGAGACAGAAGTACAGGTTGCGACTGATACAGCCGCCGCCGAAGCGGCAGATACTGCTACGGCTAATCCTGAAGCGTAAAGGGATTGGGACTGGCTGCGTCGATCACCTCGACCTCCACCGCCCAGACATCCGGGTCACGCGCATGATTGCGCGCGATATAGGCATCGGCCTCTGCCTCGGGCACGAACTCATCACGGAACGCGGACATCCATTGCAACCGGCCATCAAGATCACGCTGCTGTAACTGCAGACGGCATGACCGGTCACGTCCGATCAGCTTGACCAGCACCATGCCGCGCTCGGCATCACCCTTGTGGAGTACATAGGCAGCACCACCATCAGTGGCGGCACGGCGGATGACCGCCGAAACCGTCACATGGGTCGGCAGGCGGCCATCATCATCACCATACATCGGCAGATACGATCTCTACCCGGCGCTAGACAATGAAGGAGGTATCGAAGCCGAGGACACCCTCAATCGTCACAACCCGACCAAGGCCGAAATCAAGGACGGTATTGCCGTCAATCTCGGACAGGCTGTTGAGGGCCATGCCATTGCTGTTGATGAGGTCACCCTGAGAGGCACTGAAATCGGTAATGGTTCCGGTGTCACCGACAAAGGTGTCGAGCACAAAGATGTCCCCACCAAAACCGCCGGTCAGCACGTCATTGCCACTATTGCCGATCAGCACGTCATTGCCGTCACCGCCATCAAGGGTGTCATCGCCCTTGTTGCCGAGCAGGCTGTCCGCACCGACATTGCCGAAGATCTGGTCATTGCCCTGACCGCCGAACAGGGTATCGGCACCAAGCCCCCCATCAAGCGTGTCGAACTCTTCATTGCCATAGAGCACGTCATCGTCGTCCTGACCGAACAGCTCGTCATCACCCTTGTTACCGAACAGGGTATCGGCACCGGCACCGCCCAGCAGATCATCATCATCCTGACCACCATAGAGATGGTCGAGGCCGTCACCGCCACGCAGGGTATCCTCATCCGTGTTGCCGTAGAGAACGTCATTGTCATTGTCGCCGGAGATATCGTCGCTGTCTTCCTCACCGAAGACGGTGTCATTGCCATCGCCAGCATTGATGGTGTCCTCGCCATCGCCACCATAGAGATGGTCAACGATCGCGGAACCGGTAATGAAATCGGCACCGCCACCGCCGGAGAAGGTGTCCGCACCACCGGGAGCCGTCAGGATATCGTCACCCTCGGTCGGATCGCCGCTCGGTGGTGGGGCGGTTGAGAAGACAAAGGTAGTCTCGGCATTGGCGACAATCGATGTTGCCAGTGCGGACGGATTGCTTGACGGCAATGTCAGCAACATGCTGCCAGCCGTGATCTGCACCGCGCCCGGAATAACCGTCAGGCTCAGATCATCGAAATCCTCGAGCTCCTGACCGAAGACCGTCAGATCAATCACATCACCGATGGCAAAATCGCTGATCGTGGCATTGGTGATAACGGTATCGACCTCGAATGTATCATTGCCGAGACCGCCATAGGCCGTATCGCCGGTGTCAATGATCAGGGTATCGACATCATCCCCGCCATAGAGCAGGTCATTGCCAGCTCCACCATTGAGAATGTCAGTGCCCAATCCACCGTACAGGGTATCCGCGCCTTCATTGCCATAAAGTGCATCGGCTGCGTTATCACCGAAGAGGACATCATTGCCGGAACCGCCGCTGACGGTGTCGGCATCATCGCCGCCATAGGCAACATCATTGCCATTGCCGGCACTGATGATATCGGCGCCGCCATTACCATAGATCAGGTCGTTGCCACCGCCGCCATTGATGGTCTCGGCAGCGGCAATGCCGTCAAGAATATCGGAGTTTTCAGTCGGGATATTAGATGGTCCAGCAAGGGTAATCTCGCCATTAACCACAGTATCGACAGAGAAGTCGCCCTGCAGGTCTACCCGGCTCGTAATGCCGCCCTTGCTGATGATGAGGGTGGTCACACCACCGCTGCGGGTCAGATCAATATCGGCAATGGTCAGGCCGGGCTGATCAGTGACCACAATCTTCTCGGCAGGCAGGAACAGGTCCGGATCGCCGGCATCGTAATCGGTAATGAAATCGCCATTCAGTTCTGAAAGGGTACCGGCAAATGTATCGGTATCATTGCCACCGGTCAGCGTATCCCGCCCGGCACCACCGAAGAGTACGTCATTGCCATCGGCACCATCGAGCGTATCCCCCGCCGTGATGATAACGTCAAAAGCATCAGTATAAGTAACACCGTCGCCGCCATAGATGATATCACCGCCATTGGAGCCGATGATCGAGTCAGCGCCCGCTTCACCGAATATGGTGTCGGAATCCTCAGCCATGATGATGATGTCATTACCAGCGCCACCGAAGATCAGCGAATTATCCGCACCGCCGACAACCTCGGTGATCGTATCGGCCCCGTCGCCGCCATAGATGGTGTCCTGATAGGCGATGATGATTGAGTCATTACCAGTTTCGCCGAACACCAGATCATTGCCGTTGCTGGTAAAGATGGTGTCTGCGCCACTGCCGCCATAAACGGTATCATTGCCGACATCCATGGTCAGGCTGTCGATGACATCATCACCGGCATCAGCGTTTATCAGGTCATTACCGGTATTGCCGAGAACCGTATCGTTCCCGGTACCGCCATCAAGGCTGTCATTACCCTGACCGCCGTCAATGCTGTCGGCCTCGCCACCACCGCGAATGGTATCGGCATCATCCAGACCGGTAATGGTGTCATTGCCACCACCACCGATGATGCTGTCCGTTGCCGCAGTACCCTCGATTGATTCGCCGCTGGATGTGCCTGTAATAGTTGCCATGGGAGCTTACCCGTTTGTTCCGTAAGGTTAAGTTGCCGATGCAAGACCTGTGCCTGTCATCGCCACTCATACGTTCATTTCGGTGCGATATTTCAACATCGCTTAGGTTCCGAGAATAATACCTTCGGCACCGATCAAGCGGCTGCCGGGGGTTCAGGGTCAAACAAAGCGGCCGGTGTGGAGAAATCGTCACGAAACCCGGCAGAACTTGACCAGCTGAATGGTTTTCACCGCTTGCCTCATCCGGTTCCTGTCCTTAAAAGGTGGCACAGCAACTGACTCAACCGCGCGGCCCCCGCCCGAGTCGTCCGTAAACCAGCACGAAACCGAGGCGGATCACCCATGAGCATACCCGATAGCAGCAAAGATTTCCCGGCCTATTTTGACGCCCAGCAGGAAGCGATCTCGGAGATTCTGAAGCAGCCGTTGCTATTTGTCTGTGGCGCGCCGAAGAGCGGCACCACCTGGGTTCAGCTGGCACTCAACGGACACCCGGAAATCCATTGCGGTGGCGAGGGGCACTTCACCGACTGGTTCGGCCGTCCGATCCACAAGATGATTGCCGAATACAATGACAAAATGGGCAAGACCAACGGCTTTATCTACAATGAGCGCGCCACCTATACCCAACCGCTGGTGCGCCGGGATGTGCAGTTCATATTGCGCACTATGATCGGCATGGTCCTGCTTAACGTGGATGTGAAGCCGGGCGCCAAATGGATCGGCGACAAGACCCCACTTTATACCCAGAGCATCGACTATCTGCACCATGTGTTCCCGCAGGCCCGTTTCGTCAATATCGTGCGCGACGTTCGGGATGCCTGCACCTCGACCTTCCATCAGGCCCAGCGCCTGTACCGCGAGGGGCTGAACACCAACCGCCGGGAACAACCGGAAGAAGTGATCGAGCCTTTCGTCGAGACCTGGCGCCGGGCGGTGAATGATACGGCGCGGTTCCAGAAGGCCAATCCCAACGTCATCCATACCCTGCGCTATGAAGACTTGCATGCAGAGCCGATGGAAACCATGCGCAAGGTCATGCAGTTCCTTGAGGTCGATGACAGTGACGACAGCGTCCAGACCTGCCTTGATTCAGGCAGCTTCGAGACGCTGGCCAAGGGCCGCAAGCGCGGCGAGGAAAACCGCGACAGCTTCTTCCGCAAGGGCGTGGTCGGTGACTGGAAAAACGTCTTCAACGCCGATCATCTGCAAACCATTCTGAAGCTGGCTTCCGATGAGCTGACCCATTACGGCTATGACATCACCGAAACCGTGAACGAGAATGCCGAGGCAGAGGCCTGATCGCTGCTGCTTGCCGCACGCACCTACTGCATGAAGGCGTCGGTCAGCGCCCGATATGGCAGCAGCACCGCATCGTGACGCGGCGGGAAGTCCCGGACAGGCGCAAGCACGGCCATATCCGGCCATAGCAGTTCTTCCGGCACCTCACCGCGCAGGATCGCCTCCATCTGCGCCATGGCGTCAGCAAGAGCGGCGGCGGTCAGCCCGATGCAGTGGCTGGCAACAATCGCCGCCGATGCCTGCCCGAGGGCGCAGGCCTGCACCTCATGGCCATAATCGGCAATCTGCCGTTCATGATCAAAACACAGACCGACCCGAATGCCGGAGCCGCAAACCGCACTGCGGCGACTGACCACCACATCGGCGTCATCCGGCAAACGGTTGCGGGTTATCGATGCCGCAAGCGACAGAATTTTTGAGCTATACAGCGCTTCGAGCGTTACTGTCATCGTAGCCACATAATACCCATGCCCAGTTCACAGCTGCCGGGACCCACGAATTTGGTCGATCTGTCTATCATCATCCCCACTTGGCGGGCCAGTCAATCGATCAGCGGTCTGTTTGATGACCTGAAGCGGGAATGTAACGGAGCCGAAATAATCATCAGTAATGCCGGTTATGATGATTATGTCAAACCGCTAGCCGTGCAGTACGGCGCCCGAGTGCTCTCCGGCCCCAAGGGCAGGGGCCAGCAGCTCCATACCGGGGCGCTCGCCGCCCATGGTGCCTGGCTGCTGATCCTCCATGGCGACAGCCGCCTACCGCGTGGGTTTGGTGCTGCCATCCGTGACCACCGGCAGAGCTTCCCGGACAGCGCAGGCTATGCCAGCCTCAGATTCAACAGCAATGACTGGCGCGCCCGGCTGATTGCCCATGGCGCCAATCTGCGCAGCCGGATATTCGCCCTGCCCTATGGTGATCAGGGACTGCTGATCCCGCGCTGGCTGTATGATGATATCGGCGGCTATCCCATATGGCCGTTGATGGAAGATGTGGAACTGGTCCGCAAGCTGGTGAAAGCCCATGGTCGAGGCAGCCTGAGGCCATTAAAGACAAGCATTATAACGTCACCGGAACGATATCAGCGCGATGGTTATCTGAAACGGGCCATGCGCAATCTCGACTGCCTGCGCGACTTCCTCAACGGCGTGCCGATCGAGGACATCACCCGCCGCTATTACGATGTTGCCGAATGACCGTGAGGCAGAAACCCATACTGGTGATTATGGCGCGGTTTCCACGCTATGGCCGCGGCAAAACCCGGCTGGCCGCCAGCACCTCGAAGGCCACCGCCGCCAATTTCCAGCGCCATGCGCTCCGACGCCTGCTCCGCGAACTTGGTGGCAGAAGCCGGCCATGGCAAACCCGGCTATCCCTGATCCCGAAGCAGGATTGGCGCCTTGCCCGCCGGGTATTGCCAATCCGTGATTGGCAGCTGGTCGATCAGGGGAGCGGCGATCTCGGTGACCGGATGCAGCGCCTGCTGAGGCTCGGTGCACCACAACAGCCGGTGATCGTGATCGGCAGCGACACCCCCGATATCAGGACAGCGGATATTCACCATGCGCTATCCGCCCTGCGTAGCCATGACATGGTGCTGGGGCCAACCACAGATGGCGGTTACTGGCTGATCGGCTGGCGTGGACGCCCATGGCTCGGCACAAGCCGTCACTGCCCGCGCCTGAACCCGGTTCGCTGGTCCACCGACCATGCCCGCGCCGATACAATGCAATGCCTGCAACCCCGGCATCGCGCGGCCCTGATCAGCACAAAAACCGATGTGGATGACCGCGCCGATCTGCGCCAGCATTACCAAAACCGTTTTCGCCAAAAACACATAGCCGTAAATACTGCCTGATACCCCTCTTACCCTATTATTGTCGCAAGAGTTTTTATGGGGTTCCGAAATGATCTGGTGTATACTTCCTATCGGGGAATGGGGAGGCGCTTTTGGCGATCATCAGTGGCACAATCAGTCCGGGTTCCGGTGGTTTCGAGAACGCGCGCGTTCTGATTGCCGACGGCGACAATGCGGAATGTGATCGCTTCACCGATGCCATCAATGGCATGGGGTGCCAGAATGTCAGCGCCGTCAATGATCTGGCCACACTGAAATCCACACTTGCCCCCGCTGATCAGGCCTGTCCGACCGACGGGATCATTCCCGATCTGATCATTATCGACGAACAGATAACCCAATCACTCGGTAGCTTTATCGATGCCATCCGCCATGGCCGGATCGGCAGCAACCCGTTTGTGGTCATTATTGTCACCACACGATCGGTCGAGGGCCGCCATATCACGAGCCTGATCCGTCAGGGCGCCGACGATGTGATCGTTAAGCCGATCACCGCCCGGACCCTTGGCGAGCGGATCGAATATGTCGCCATTCACCGGCGACCATTCATCGTCACCAGCGACTATGTCGGCCCGGACCGGCGGCTCGATGATGACCGCCCCTCGACCATCGACCAGTTGGCCGTGCCCAATACCCTGTTGCAGCAGATTACCGGCGAACCAACCACCGATGGCGGTGCCGGCCAGACCATCAAGAATGCGGTCGAAGCCATCATCGGCGCACGGCTGGAGCAACATGCCCAGTCACTCGGGGTCTTGAGCCATCTGGTACTGGAAGCGCATTTCGACCAGCAGGCGAGCGCGGATAACACCGCCGGATCGAAGCAGATACGCGGCTGGTTCCGTGTCATGCTAAGCCTGCTCCGTGACATCCAGCGTATCGGCGAACAATTGGACAATCTGGCCATGGTCGAACTGGCCCGCAGCCTGCGCGAACAGATACAGATGATCGCGCGCCATACGGACCAGATCAGCGATATGGATGTGATGCTGCTGAAGGATCTGGTCGAGGCGGTCAAGATGACCATCGGCCTGACTGCACTGCCCAATCCGGATATTATCAATCTGGCCAAAACCTATCAGAAGCACGGCCAGCAACCGATCGCACCACAAGGGCCGATCATGCTGCCACCCATACAGCCCCCGGGTGAGGGTACGGATAGCTGAGTTTCAAATTCAGGATCAGGTTTTGGTCAGTTTCTGCTTGGCAATCGCCAGAGACTGCAGCAATTCCTTGCCCACCGGACCGCCATCGCCGCCCAGATCATGGGCCACGACATTCTGCATCACACCCAGATGCGCCTCGGCGAAGGCCATTTCCTTCGGGCCCAGTGATGACCGGTCAGCCAGAAACTTGTACAGGGATTCGGCCACATTGGTCAGCAGGCTGTAGCCACAGGTTTTTGCCTGTCCCATGATTTCCCGTGCGGTCATGGCCACCTGGGTGATGGCACTTCGCGCATCCTTGGGATTGGCACGGACGGCAGCAAACTGGCCGATCAGTGTTGCTACCTGCGACCGACCGACCTCGATATAGTTCTCACCGACCTTCTTAACTGCCTTCTCGGCCTTGGCAATCGCATCGGCACTGATCTGGCCCCGACGCCCCGGACGGCCACCCATTTTCATTTTCAGGTTTATGTCGGCCGGGATGACCTCAACCGTCGATGCCGGTTCAGACAGGTCATCCGAAGGATGGTGTGTCCGGGAGGATTCTTGTCCGGTCATGCGTTCGTCGTCAGTCATTATGGTAGCCAGCGGGAGTCTGTGAACGTGATTTTCTCAGGATAGTTTGATGTCACATGATCTCCAAGAACCCATTTAACATCAAGCCGGTTTCAACATCATTAAAGTGTCGATAAGGACCGCATGCTGTCCAGCACCGCCACCATGACCCGGGCATCGGGCATCGGCGCGATCAGGTCGAGCTGGCTCGGCACACCGGGAATACCGAGATCGGCATTGCCCGCCCCGCCGAGCTGGCCACGGAATCCGTGATCGGACCATGCCATATCCTGAATAACCGGGTCCTTCAGCGCGGCAATCAATCGGTCGGCATTCTGGTTCAGACTGAGCAGCGGATGGGCAGAATAAACCGTCGGCTCGGGATAGAGCGCCACCGGGCGCATCGGCGAGGTCCTAATCCGTGACCAGCTGTCGGGCTGGCCGAGCACGAATTCGATCAACTGGTTCTCATAGCCGATGACCAGCGGTTTGCCACCCATGCCTTCGTTGAGATAGCTGTTCCAGAGCTTGCCGCTCGAATGCTCCTTGTAACCCATGCGCTCGAACAGATGGTCAATGGCATCCAGATGCCGTCCGATACCGTCCGTGGTCGCCACACCGTCGCTGAGCAGATTGGCCACCAGCCCGGCAAACATGAAACCGCTGTTGGATTTGGTCGGATCGGTGGCGTTGATGATGACCTGTCCATAGAGCCGGTCGACGCCGAGCGATGCCCAGCTCCGCCCCTCGATCACCGCCTCGATCAGACGTTTGAGGTCAACGACAAAGAAATCCGGCTTGCGCTCCTCGACAATGCCCTCGGCCATCAGCGCCTGCACGATCGGCAGCCAGCTGTAGAGCACGATCGGGGAGTTGAAGATCACCTGATCCCGGCGCACCGGCACACCGTGTTGCCGGGCCATCTCGACCATGACGCTGCTGGAGGGCCAGAGGAAATCCGGCCCCTGACCGAATATCTGCTGCTCGCTGACCATTTCCACGGAGCCGGCACGGCGGGCATCGATCGTCAGGCCATGGGCACGTTTCAGATGCGCCACCACCTGCGGATTGCGGATGAAATCGGCCTTCTCACCACCAATGAAGCCCCAGAGGTCAATCGGGTCGGCATGCTGACCGGTGACCAGCGCCGCCAGATCACCATCGGACAGCAAGGAATAGGCAGCGGTCCCGCCGATCCCGGTGGCGAGCAGGCCGAGGCCCATCTGTCGTCTGTTGATACCCATAATCCAGCCGTTCTAAGCCTTGAACTCTTCATCCCGTATCGCATCATCCAACAGACGAAGCTCAACGTCCAATCCTTCGACCTCCGGCATCACCAGACGGTCGGCATAATCATCAAAAATCTTGTCCAGACGGGCAATCATCGCCTCGGTTTCCGCCACCCGTTCAGGGTTTGGGTTACGCTTGCGCTCAAGGGCGAGATAGCCGGTGGACAAGCGGCTCGCCGCCGGCAGGTAATAGGTCAGCAGACGCTGCACCTGCATCAGACGTTCCGGGTCACGCTCGACCTCGCTCACCACCTCGCTGGCGATGCGGTGCAGATGCAGCAGCTTGTCCTGCACCGCCTCATTGCGCAGATGTTCAACCGTGGCGGCGAGACTGGCCAGAGCGTGATCCGCCGCAATCAGCACATCACGGGCAAGATCGATACGGGCCTCGCTGAACTCGCCCTTTGGCAGGTCCTCGAAAAAGGCCTTGGGCGTCAAAATCAGCCGGGTACCGAAAAACACCAGCAGCGCCCCGGGCAGTGTGGCATAGATCGGCAACCCGAACAGGAATGTCGCCAGCGGGGCAAAGCCGCCACCGACCGCCCCGGCGATCAGATCGCGGTTATCTGTCAGAACACTGCGCCGGGCCATAGATCAGTTATATCCACGCGCTGTACGGAAGGCACTGACCAGCGATTTGGTGCCGTCAAACACCCGGGCACTGGTCTGATCGGCCAGCCGGTCAACCTGACTGCGATCGGCATTGCCGAAGGTGATACCGAAAACCGGTACATCACCGACAAGACCACGGCGGGCAGAGGTAATCTCCGCCACATCGCCATCGGAACGTCCATCGGTCATCAGCACGACCGCTGGCAGGTAGTTCTCGAAATCCGTTATCGTGCGCATTTCCTCCAGCGCCCGGCGGACACAGGCATAGATATTAGTGCCGCCACCGGACATTTCCCGGTTGATCGCCGAGAGCAGGCGGGCCTGATCCTCGGGCGAGCCGGTACCATCAATCACGTCACGCGGGTCGTTATCAAACGGAATGACCATGAACCGGTCCTGTGATCCCGCCTGAATCAGTACCTCACGCGCCCGCGACGGGGTCAGCAACAGGCTCATCGCCTGTTTCAGGTCAGCCTCGCCGCGGCCTTCCATACTGCCGGAGAAATCAAGGCAATAGATGGTCAGCGACGGACGGCGCAGGGTTTCCTGATACAGGATCAGCGCCCGGCGCACCACATCCGGCTCCGGCATACGGATGGCGGTCACAAACCGCCGGGGATCGAAATTCCAGCTCGGGTCAGGTGTACCCACCGCATTGGCCCGGCCCAGCGCGACCCGACGATCGGCGGCGACCAGCTGGCTCTGGACCTTTTCACTCAGCAGATATTCCTGCAGGGACAGGAAGAACTCTTCAAAACCGGCCTCCTGCCCACGATCGACAAAACCGAGCGGACTGTCGGCAAAGGCAACGCCATCGGTCGGATAGACCGCCCAGAGCAACTCGCTGTTACGCTCACGCAAGCTGCGATTGGTTTCCGCCAGAATGGCCTCGTAATTCCACATGGCATCGTATTTGACGCCCTCGGCATCGGATTTCAGGAACAGATCGCGCAACCAGCCGGATGACCCGGAACTGCGCGCCACCCCATGCAGCAGGGATTTGATCTTCTGCTGGGTATCCGACAGCTCGAGATCAGCAGCGGTCAGAACGGCATCGCTGCCGACCGTGGCCGACAGCATGGCGAGATAGGCACCGGCACCGGAATTGGATTGCGTGGCCGAGGTCATGAGGAACCGGAGCCGTCCCTCGGTGACCGCCCGGACAATATCATCCATGGAGACATCGGCATCGATCCAGCCCAGCTCTGCCGCCTTCGACTTCCGCACGCCGAGGATAACCGGCGAGCGACTGATCGAGGCCAGATGCTTGACCCGCCGCGAGCGGTCGAACATGTCGATCCAGATGCCGTTGGCAGGCCAGACCGCATCGATCTGCTCGACCCCTTGCTCCACCGCCATGCCGATATCGAGCGAGCCCTTGTACTGGACATCGCACAACACGTTCTGGTCCTGACAGTATTCAGTGACAATCGGCTCCAGACTCTTGTTCTCGGACCCGGAATAGATCACGAAGGCCCGACCGAGCTTGCCGGGACTTTCCGCTGTCAGATCATTGATGACGCTGTCCATAAAGATATTGGACAGGGCAGACACCATGATGAGGATGCCCGCCGCCATCAGCAGCAGTTGCGGAAACGTCTTGCGGCGACCCGATTGGCCACGATTGCCGGATTTGCGGGGTCCCCAGGGATTCTTGTCAGCAGACATGAGTGTTTACCTCGTCCCAACCATACCGATCAGGCGGCCGGTTTTCCGTCTTGTTGCCGGGCCGCAGCCTGTGCCAGCGTATCCTTCAACTCACCCTCAATGCGCTTCATCTCGACTTCTGCCGCCTTGCGCTGCTGTCTGCCCTCTTCCTGAATCCGCAGAACATCATTGATGGTGCCGATGAGCTCGTCATTCACCTTGGTCAGGGTCTCGATATCGACCACGCCGCGCTGGCTTTCCTGCTCGACCTCAACCGTACCGGCCCGCAGCCGTTCGGCATTGTCGCGCAGCATCTGGTTGGTGGCCTCGGAGACATTCTTCTGCAGCTCCAGCGCCTCACGCTGGCGATGGATGGCGAGCGCGATGGTCATCTGGTTTTTCCAGGTCGGGATCGTGGTCGCAACCGAGCTTTGCAGTTTTTCAACCAGGGTCGCATTACCGCTCTGGACCAGACGGATCTGCGGCAGGGCCTGCAGGGCAATCACCCGGCTCAGTTTCAGATCGTGGATTTTCTTCTCCAGCCGCTCCAGCGCCTGACGGGCATCGTTGAGCGCTTGCGCCGCCAGCTGTCCCTCAGCGCCCTCACCGGCGCTTTGTACCTTTTGTTCCAGCTCGGGCAGCAATTTGGTCCGCGCTTCCTCGACATATTCGGTACCGGCCACGATGAAGGCCTCGAGCATCTTCATCTGGTCGAGATTCTTGCCATGCAGACCGTCGAGCATGGCGATGTCGCGCTTGAGGATTTCCTGCTGGCTCTGCAATTCGATGGCAATCCGGTCGATCTGGGCGGCAACCGTGGTGAACTGGGATTTGAACCGCTCAACCTTGGCTTTCAGCCCGCCGAAAATCCGCTCGAAGAAGCCAAGCTTATCAAGGCTTTTCGGGTCAAGCCCCTTGACCTTCAGCATCATGTCACTGAGGAGGTTACCGACCGGACCGGTATCCTTGTTCAGGGTTTCCGACAGGATACGGTCGGCGAATGCCGCCACTTCCCGCTGTGCCGTATCACCGAAGGAGATCAGCTGAGCCCGGTCGGCGAGGTCGATCTCGCCCTTGATCTTGGACACCAGCGCCACGTCCGGGCTGAGTGCGGTTTCCTCGGCTTGCGCCGTGGCAACAGCGGTCGTGGTAATGGATGGCACGGAAGGTTGGGTATCAGACATGTGACAGTGGCCCTGAGAGAAATATAGAAAATCACGAATGCGACCGGAATAACCTACCAGCCTTAACCCGATGCGGCAATTTAAGCCGTCAAAAACCCGCCAATTAGTTTACACGTTTCTCAATCAGCGACTTCCTGACAAAACGCCCCATACAGAAGGGATTGCAGGACCGGAAACCGGCAGCCATGACAGCTTGTCACTTGTTTTGGGTGATCGGCTCATGATTGTCTGCTTTCTTCGATCACTCCTCGCCCTTAACTTCCCATCGGCGACCCTTTAGCAACAGGCGACAACAGCCCATGAGCGACCAAGCAGCATCCCGTCAGTCCGCTTTACCAGCCGATATTCTGGCCGAACAAACCACCCTGCTGGCCCAGCTCGACCATTATATCGACGCCCCGACCGGCAGCGTCATCCCGCCGATCTATCCGGCCACGACCTATGCCCGTGATGCGCAGTACCAACTCCCGTCCCATGGCGGCACCTATATCCGGGACGAAGACCCGACGGTGGCACAGGTCGAAACCGTGCTGGCAAAACTCGAGGCAGGGGCCGACAGCAAGGCCGAGGCCATGCTGTTCGGGTCCGGCATGGCCGGGATCACCGCGATCATGCGGGCGGCGATTGCGGTTGCCGGACAGCAGGGTCGCCGGGCGCGGCTGGTAATCCAGCGCTCGATGTATTTCGGCACGGTGAAACTGGTGGAAACACTGGTCGCCGCCAATGCCGCCGAGATTGTCTGGTTCGATCCGCATCAGGCGGACAGCCTCGATGCCGCACTGGACCAGCCAACCGATCTGGTCTGGATCGAAGTGCCCTCGAACCCCTATCTCTACATTCTCGATATTGCCGCGATTGCCGCCAAGGCCCATGGGGTTGGCGCGGTGGTGGCAGTGGATGGCACCGTCGCCCCGCCGCTGCTCAGCCGCCCGCTCCATCTCGGTGCCGATCTGGTGTTTCATTCCGCGACCAAGTCACTGAACGGTCATTCCGATGTGCTGGCCGGGCTGGTGACGACCATCCAGACCGATCACCCGATCTGGACCGCCCTGCGCCTTGAGCGCAAACTCGGCGGGGCTGTGCTCAATCCCTTCGGCGCCTGGCTGCTCGGTCGCGGTCTGCGCACACTGGCCGTCCGGGTCGAGCGCAGCTGCCAATCGGCGCAAGCGGTTGCCGAGGCGCTGGAACAGCATCCCAAGGTGCACCGGGTAAACTATCCGGGCCTGACCAGCCATCCCGATCATGACCTTGCCCAACGCCAGATGCCCGGCGGCTTTGGCGCGCTCATGTCATTTCATGTCACCGGCAGTTCTGAAGCTGCCCTGAGCGTGATTGAGAAGCTGAAGGTGATTATCGCCGCCACCTCGCTCGGCGGACCGGAGACGCTGATCGAGCATCGTCATACGATCGAGGGGCCGGATTATGGCGCAGCGGATGACCTGCTGCGGCTGTCAATCGGGCTGGAACATGCGGATCACCTGATCGGCGATCTGGTGCAGGCACTGGACAGCCTCTAAACCAGAAGCCTGCGTTAAGGGTCAGATCTTCTCTTCGGTCAAGGCCTTGCTGGCCCGGGCCTTGGAGCGCTTCTCCAGCACATGCTCGCGATGGGCGATATAGACACCCGACCCGGCAATGATCGCACCGCCAATATAGGTATAGATGCTCGGCCATTCACCGAAGATCACCAGACCGATCACCGCCGCCATGATCAGCTCGGCATAGCGATAGGGCGCCAGTTGCGACGCCTCACCGAAACGATAGCTCTGGGTCTGGCTGTAATGACCGAGCGTACCGAACAATACGGCAATGGCCAGCATACCGGCGATTTCAAGGGTCATGCCCTGCCAATGGGGCTGGGCAGCGATGAAGCCGAATGGTGTCACGACCAGCGACATCCAGCAGATGATGCGCCCGGGGCTGTCGGTCTGGCTTGCCTTACGCAGGATCAGGCTCGACACCGCGATCAGCACCGCGGCGATCATGGCGGCGGCGGCGTAATAGGTCACCTCACCCGCACCGGGGCGCACGATCACCAGCATGCCGCAGAACCCGATCAGGGTGGCAATCCAGCGACGCATGCGAATGTCTTCACCAAGAAACAGCCCGGCACCGACCGTGATCCAGATCGGCATGGTGAACATGATCGCAGTCGCCTCGGCCAGCGGCATGCCGCTGAAAGCGGTAAAGACGCAAGCCATGGTGATGAACTCAACAACACCGCGCAGGATGATCGGTTTCGGGCGCTGCAGGGTCAGGGCATGGCGGCCATGGCGGGCGATCAGGAAGGGCAGGATCAGGCAAACCGCAAACAGGTTGCGCCAGAACACCACCTCGAACGGGTGCATATACTGGGTGACTTCCTTGATCATCGCATTGATGCCCTGGAAGCCGATCATGGCAAGACCGAGCCACAGCAGCGCCTTGGCCAGCGATGGTTCAACCACCGGCATGCCGCTTCTGTTCAGAACCGGCTTTACCGCTTCGTCGGCACCGCCATTTGTACCGCCGGGCGCACCGCCAGTCGCACTGGCGTCACTGTCAGTCATGGGATCAGTCCGCGAGGTAACGGATCAAGGGACCGGATGCATGCGGGCATCCGGCGGGAAAGCACCGACCTAGTTGGCGGCCTGCTGATTGACGCGCAGCTGACGGGCGCGGGTCAGGATCGTGTCCTCAAGCTGTGCTGCCGTACCGTCGGAAACCTCAGCGCTGGCCCAGCCGTCACCGGCACGCACTTCCCGGAACACCGCAACCCGGAGGCCATCGGCGCGGAGTTGGCGATCAAGGATGTAGATATTCAGCTTGAATCGCTCATCGGGGCTTTCGCTCGGGGAATACCAGTCGGTGATGATCACCCCGCCAAACGGGTCGGCAGAGGTGACCGGCATGAAGGAAACCGTATCCAGCGAGGCGCGCCACAGGAAGGCGTTGACGCCAATTCCGGCACCGCCACCGACACCACCGCCCTCGCCGCCATTATTGCCACCGAAAAGCGACAGGCCATCGGAGCCAAGCAGGCTGCCCTCGGGACCCTGGAAGCTCGGGCTGTTATAGGGTGACTGTCCCGGATACTCGGTTGAACCGTCACCGGCGAGATTTGATGAACAGGCCGCCAGCACCGGCAGCAACAGAAGCACGGCAAAGGTGCGGGCAATTGCCTTCAGATCAGGTGCATGCGAATGTCTGTGGGCGGTGTTCAACGTCAGGGCCATGGGTCAATTCCGGTGCCGGTTGGTTATTGCTGTGGCTTATATAATAGGTTCCGGCGATAAAGCCAAAGTCGCATTGCATATAATATGCTGTTTCCTGATAAAGATGTGTCCGCACCCCTGCTGACGACGCCGATTTGAAAGTTTTTAAAGTGTCCCTCCCGACACGGGCTGTAACCGGGTGTGATCCATTTGCATCGTTTTGAGCACACAAACTGACACTTGGTTAATTTCGCCTTATTCTATTGATAAATATGTGTTTTTAGAGTTTGTTGCATAACCGCTACAACGGAACCTGTGACACTGTTGCCACACGGCATGGCCGTCCACGACAAACTGGTTTCGGGTGTGTTGACCCTAACATGGCAAAAGCTTAGTTGATGCTTGGCATTGCAACGATGGGTCGACACGTTCTCGCCCAGATCAAGTATCTGCCAGCGGGTATCTCCGGAAACGGGGGTAACCCATCGTCCAAGACTAATACGGTGTAACAGCCGTGAATTTTTTAAACGTCCTTTATGAGGGGTAAGTCCATGAAAAAGGCACTTCTGCTCGGCACCTCCGCGATCGTCGCGGCTGGCATGTTCGCAGCTCCTGCCCACGCTGCTGATCCAATCGAAATCAGCGTTGGCGGTTTTATGAACCAGTGGTTCGGTTACCAAGACAATGACGACGCATCAGGCGTTGACACTCAGACCTTTGAGCAATGGTCAAACTCTGAGATCATCTTCAATGGTAAAACCACCCTCGACAACGGTCTGCAAGTTGGCGTTCAGGTTCAGCTCGAAGCTAACACTTTTGGCGACCAGATCGATGAGAGCTTTGCTTTCGTTGAAGGTTCTTTCGGCCGTTTCGTTATCGGTTCTGAAAACGACGCTGCTTACCTGATGCACTATGCTGCTCCAAACGTTGGTCTGCCGATCAACTCTGGTTCACAATACCATCACATTTCCAACCCAACCGGCGGCGGCATGTTCCGCACCGTTTTCGGTTCTACCTTCATCACCCCAGCTGGTGACGACGACGGTCAGAAAATCACCTACTTTACGCCACGCTTCTCTGGCTTCCAGTTCGGTGTTTCTTACCTGCCCGACATCGACACAACCGGTGGTGACCGTAACTCTCTGACCACCGAGCAAGCCGATTATACTGATGGCTTCTCTGTTGGCCTGAACTACGTCAACAGCTTCAGCGGCTTCGATCTTGCTGCTGCTGGTGGTTACTACTATGCATCTGCTCCAGACGCAGCTGCTCCAACCGGCGGTTCCATTGACGACTTCCAAGCCTTCAGCCTCGGCCTGAATGTTGGCTTCGGCGGCTTCACCCTCGGCGGTTCTTATGCTGATATCACCGAAGGTGCTATCGCTGGTACCCGCACCACCGAAGGTATGGGCTATGATGTTGGTCTGTCTTACGAGACCGGCGCTCTTGGCTTCTCTGTGACCTACTACCACGGCGAAACCGACGGCGATGTCTTTATCGCTGGTGATGACGAGCACGATAGCTATGCTGGTTCTGTCAGCTACGCAATTGGACCAGGCGTCAGCGTTCTCGGTACCCTTGGCTACACCGAATTTGACGGTGAAGCTGGTAACGACAACGACGGTTTCTACCTGACCACCGGTCTGGCTCTGTCCTTCTAATCCTGGAAGACAGCGACAAATCGTCGATCTTATAAGTGAGGGTGGCTCGGTCTCGAGCCACCCTTTCTTTATGTCCGCATTCCGGTATCTGGCTGGGTAAGTGCCGGCAGCAGCTTATCTCCAGATAATCGCCGATGAGCGCTTTCCCATCGCCTGCCGGATCGCTATACCTAGCCGCAGATTACACCCAACACTGATCGGTTTTACCCCATGGGCATTCTCTGGCTCGCCTCCTACCCGAAATCCGGCAATACCTGGACCAGAGCGTTTCTCGCCAATCTGTTCCTGAACCCGCCTGAGCCGGTAGACATCAACAAGCTGAGCAATTTAGCCTTTGCCGAATACCGGCTCGAGTTCTACGAGCAGATCGCCCGCAAGCCACGCACCGAGATCAGTGATGAAGAACTGAATCAGCTGCGTCCGAAAGTGCAGCAGCTGATCGCCGCCTCATCGCCCAATACCGTATTTGTCAAAACCCATTCCGCCATGGGCTTTACCAATGAGGTGCCGACCATTGAGCCACGGGTAACCGAGGGCGGCATCTATATTGTCCGCAACCCGCTCGATGTCTGTGTTTCCTACGCTCACCATGTTGGCATCGACTATGATCAGGCGATCGAAGCGATGCGCGCACCGATGAACCAGTTGAGCACGACCGAAACCCTCGCCTTCAACGTTCTGGGCAGCTGGTCCGATCATGTCACCTCATGGGCCGATGCCGAGGGCCTGAACCGTCTCGTCCTGCGCTATGAAGACATGCACCGGCAGCCGGAAAAAGCCTTCGGCAAGCTGGTGAAATTCCTCGGCCTGCCGAAGAATGAGGAACGTCTGCGCCGAGCGATCAGCTTCTCCTCCTTCAAGGAGCTGTCGAAGCAGGAAACCAAGACCGGCTTCATTGAAAAGTCGAAAAAGGCCGATAAGTTCTTCCGTAAAGGCAAGACCGGCGGCTGGCGCGATGAATTAAGTGACGCACAGGCGGAACAGATCATCAATGATCACCGCGCGGTCATGGAACGGTATGACTACCTGACTGCCGATGGTGCGCCACGCTTCTGATACTACCAAGCAAGCCCTCTCAACCGGAGCCTCGTGAGACACCTTATGGATGCGACCATGACAGCCGACGCCGATATTGAGCAACAGGTCAGCGAGAATTTCAGTGCTGCCCGCACAGCGATTTTTGACGCCGCCAGAGATGCCAAACGCAGCCCGGATGATGTGACACTGGTTGCGGTCTCGAAGGTTCAGCCGGATGCCCGTATCGATGCGGCACTCAAGACCGGGCAACGGGTTTTCGGTGAAAACCGGGTTCAGGAGGCAATGGAACGCTGGAGCGAACGGCGTGGCCAGCACAAGGACCTGACCCTGCATCTGATCGGCCCGCTGCAAACCAACAAGGTCAAGGAAGCGGTTGCCCTGTTCGATGTGATCGAAAGCGTGGACCGGGAGAAACTGGCCCGCAAGCTGGCCGATGAAATGGCCGCACAGGACCGGCACCTGCCCTGCTATATTCAGGTCAATACCGGCGCCGAGGAACAGAAGGCAGGTGTTCTGCCGGGCGCGGATCTGGAAGCGCTCTACAAAACCTGTACCGAGACCCTCGGCCTGAATATCGTCGGCTTGATGTGCATTCCGCCGGTTGATGAGCCACCAGCACTGCATTTTGCCCTGCTCGCCGATTGGGCGAAAAAGCTGGGTCTGTCGGGCCTCAGCATGGGCATGAGCGCGGATTACGAACTCGCCATCCGCATGGGGGCCACCAATATTCGGGTCGGCAGCGCCCTGTTTGGCGAACGCCGAAAATAATCAGCGGTCCGGATCAGGTTTGCGGCTGTTCCGCCAATTTGACCGTAATGGCGGTGGTTTCATCGCATTCCGCCAGAACCTGATACAACACCTCAAGGGTGGTACCAATGCAGCCTGCAGTTGGAGACCAGCTCTCCGGTGCGCCCTCGCCACGTTTCAGATGCCAGAATATGGCACTGCCCATCCCGGCGACCGGCGGGTCATCATTATGGCCGAGCACCACCACCAGATCATAAACATGATCCTGTCGCGCCATTTCCTCATGGCTGGCGGCAAAGGGCAGGCGCACCAGACGGTTGTAATCCGGGTGATCCGCCTCATCGCACCAGCCCATATCCGCCTCGATAGCACTCAGCGGTACATGGGTTTTCGGCTTAACGATCCGGTCGGCACGATAGAACACATGGCGCAGGGGCCAGCGACCAAGCGGTGTTGCGCCATCGCCCTCACGCTTGTCCGCGGCAGGCAGAACACCGCCTCGCCCGATAGAGCAGGGCACGGAGATCGGACCCGCGGCCAGTCTGGCCTCGAACCGCCCATGGGTGGCATCGGACTGCGAAACGGTAACGGTAATCTCGATCACAATGAAAAGGCGATCCTGTCAGAGAGCCGGTATTCAGATGCCCGGACGATACAGGCTGTTGCTGGCCTGATATTTCTCAAGCGCCTGACGCATTTTATCGGCCAGATTATTCGCTGATATATTACGGCCAAACGGGTCGGTAATATTGACGCTGGCCGGGGCGGCGGGTTTTGGCGTGTTGACCGTCGTGGCAACGGCAGGTGCGGCGTTAGCGGCAACATCACCCTCACCGGCGCTGGCCTGCTGCAACTTCGCCTCTTCTGCCTTAGCTGCAGCCAGTCGGGCGGCGGCTTGCGCTACCTCGGCAGCCTTGATTTCAGCCTTGTGGCTACTGGCACCGGCATGGAGCGGCATGGTGCGGTTGTAGCGACGGACGTCATCCATATCGAGCGGGATCGCATTGGCATCGGCGGCGGCGATGGTCCGTGGCTGGCGGCGGCTTGGCCGGTCCTCGCTGTCGAGGCTCGCCAACTGCAGTGCCGGGCTGTCACCCTCAGCCTCTTCACTTTCCTCTGCCACATCTTCAGCAATCGGCGTATCCGCCATCTGGATCGTGCCCGCCGGTGCGCGTGGCGCGGTCATGGGTGCTACCCCAGGGACAGCTGGCGTAGCAGCGGCACCGGATGCCAACATCAGGAAGGAATCCATGGATTTTTCACTGGCATAGGCATCGGCCGCGGCGACCAGCACCTGCTGCGCCATGGCATCACCACTGTCACCGAGGGTATTGTCCAAGGCATGATGCACATGGCCATCGGCGGTCTCAGCAGTTCTATCGGCACTGGCCAGCATGACCGAACCGGCAGTTTCCTGCGGCGATCCTTCCTGTGGGAGCCCTTCCTGCGGGGGCAACGTCTCGACCTCAACAGCCGTATCGCCATCCAGCGCCGCCAGCATGGTGCTGGCCATATCACTGCCGCCGGTTTGCTCGAACATCGCATTAAAGGCACCGCCAACCATGGCAAATGGCCCGCCGAACAGCATGCCGCCAGCCATCTGTGTACTCGGCTTGATGGTATCGCCGGTCAGCTCGCGATAGACGGTATTGACGAACGGGATATGCTGGAGCGGATTGACCACATCCAGAAAATCCCAGAATGACATGTCGTCATCGGACGCTTGCTGCTCTGCCGGTTGCATATTCCCGGCGGCCTGCCTGACATCTGGATTGCGTCGGGCAGCCCATACCTCGCCATATCCGGTCTCGAAATTCATCCCCAGCCCTCAAAAGCTCGCAACGCGCGTCATGGCCGCTTGCCGGAACGCGCAGTTTTCCTCTGCGAATCGAGAAGCATATTTCATGCCAGAAATCGGGGGTTTTCCGACTCTTTACGTCGAATCAGTCGGTTAGGTGCCCGCCTCTTTGCTGCTTGGCGGTGATATAGGCGTGGTTGAGCGGGTTACTGTCGAAATGATGGCCAATCCGCTCCACCACATCGATCCCGGCGCTGCGCAGCTGGGCAATCTTGTCCGGGTTGTTGGTGAGCAGGCGGATCTTGCCGTGCCCCATATCGCGAAGGATGGTCGCCACGAGGTCATAGGCGCGCTCATCGGCGGCAAAGCCGAGCGCCAGATTGGCATCGATCGTATCCAGCCCGGTATCCTGCAGGCGATAGGCGCGCATCTTGTTGGCAAGACCGATATCCCGGCCTTCCTGTGCAGTATAGATCAACAGCCCACCGGCATTTTCCGCCATATGGGCAATGGCGCCACGCAGCTGATCACCACAGTCACAGCGCAGTGAACCGAGCAGGTCACCGGTAAAGCACTCGGCATGAACCCGCACCAGCGGTATCTCCGTCGCCGGTTGCTTGCCGGTCACTTCAATCGCCACATGGTCGCGACCATCACCAATGGTGCGATAAACGCTGATCCGGCAGTTTTCCGCCAGCTTCAGGGGCACATCGGCACTCGCCGTCTGGCGCACCACCACCGGCTGGTTCGCCAGTGCGTCGCCGCTGATGGCCTCCGTGGTCAGGACCGCCATGGCCTCAAGCTCGGCAATCCGCTCGACCGGCACCTGCCAGACCAGTGCTGCCGGGATCAGGAACCCCCGTTTGAGCAGGGTAATGACCGTATCGAGCACGGCCGGGGCCGACAGGCCGATATGGTGCCCGAAGGGACGCGGCTTCTGGGTCAGACCGGCCAGCGTCTGCAGTGCCTCGATAATCGCCTGTATGCCAGTACCGTTCTCGGCAATCGGCAGCAGGATCGATCCCGACTGCCGGATTTCCGGTGATGGCATGGCACCGGTTGCCAGCAATGCCGCCCGTTCACCGCTGATCAGCAAGGCACGGGGCACGGCAGCACCGAGCAGCGCTGACCATTCGGCAAGCGAAGCCTCGCTGGCGGTTTCCAAGGGCAATGCCAACCAGGCATCATCCGCCGCCGGATCGCCCTTGATGAGGATTGGATCACCCCGGCGCAAATCACCGATCAACCGCGCCTGTATCCGCGCACGCACCATTGGTGAGGCTGGGTTTTCAACGGTTCTTCCGTCAGTACGGGTATTCGGGTTTTCCATTGATAACGTGCTTATAACGAAAAAATGAGCGCAGTTGACGTGATCTTGAACCGCACTATTGGCTACCAATTAGCAGAAGCATTTTGCAGTCAGTATCTTGATACTTATAAAAGATGTGGTGCGGAATTCGAAAAAGAACCCCTGCAATCCGAATTGTCCTATCCTAGGCACCGGGATCGCAGAAGCAACAAGGTATTAGGGACCCATGGCCGGTAATCTGAAAATCCTGATGGTCGACGATGATGACGAGCTGCGCGAATCCCTGAGCGAACAGCTCGAGCTGCATGAGGAATTCGACATCGTGCAGGCTGCCACCGCCAAAGCGGGCCTCGAAGCGGCCAAGGCCCAGCGCTTTGACCTGCTGCTGCTCGATGTTGGGCTGCCGGATATGGATGGCCGGGATCTCTGCCGCCTGATGCGCCGGGAGGATGTACGAGCACCGATCATCATGCTGACCGCACAGGACAGCGATGCCGATACCATTCTGGGTCTTGAGGCCGGGGCCAATGACTATGTCACCAAGCCGTTCCGCCTCAATGTCCTGCTCGCCCGCATGCGCGCCCAGCTGCGTCAGTTCGCCAATACCGAGGATGCGGTTTTCTCCATCGGGCCATATTCGTTCCAGCCAGCGAACAAGATCATGCTGCATGGTGAGAATGACCAGAAAATCCGCCTGACCGAAAAAGAAACCGCGATCCTGAAATACCTGCTCCGGGCACAGGACAAGGTGGTGGGTCGCGATACCCTGCTGGGCGAGGTCTGGGGCTATAACGCCAATGTGACGACCCATACGCTGGAAACCCATGTCTATCGCCTGCGTCAGAAGATCGAGGCCGATCCATCCAATGCCGCGCTGCTGGTCACCGAACCCGGTGGCTATCGCCTGGTACCCGATTGATTTCCCCGTAAAGCATCCGCAGGACCGCAAGGCGTTGCATCAGGGTCGCATCTGAAAGCCCCTGTTATTGATAGCTGGTACCCAAACGCTCGACTTTACAACCGAGGCACGGCACAGTACGGGGTAAATACCAACAGGTGGAAATGACCCGAAAGGGCCAGTATGGCTGATCTGACAGTACGGTTTTGGGGCGTGCGTGGCACGATACCGTGTCCGGGACCGGAAACACTACGTTATGGCGGTAACACCACCTGTATCGAAGTCACTTGCGGCGAGCATAATATCATCTTCGACGCCGGTTCGGGCATTCGCCGCCTCGGTCGGTTGAACGATGGTAATGGCCGTCACGACTACGATATTTACCTGACCCATACCCATCTGGATCACATCATCGGCCTGCCGTTTTTCGGCCCGGCCTATAATCCCGAAAACCGCATGCGGGTCAGCGCCGGGCATCTGGCCAGCGATAATGATCTGCGCAAGGTCATCTCCAACATGATGACCGACCCGCTGCTGCCGATCAGCGTTGATACCTTTCAGGCGGATACCGAATTCAACCGGTTCACCCAGGGCGATGTCCTGACTCCATATCAGGGGATCAAGCTGCATACGGCACCGCTCAACCACCCCAATGGCTGCACCGGCTATCGTCTGGAATACAAGGACAAGTCCGTCGCCATCATCACCGATACCGAGCACTTCCCCGACCGTCTGGACGAAAATGTCCTGAAGCTGTCGCAGGATGCCGATATCATGATCTATGACGCCACCTATACCGATGAGGAATACCCGGCCAAGAAGGGCTGGGGCCATTCCACATGGCAGGAGGCATGCAAGGTCGGTGAGGCCGCCAATGTGGGCAAGGTGGTGATCTTCCACCATGATCCCGAGCGCACCGACGAACAGATGGACGAGATTGCCTCGGCTGCCGAAGCCACCCGCCCCGGCACTATCGCCGCGCGCGAAGGCATGGTCCTGTATCTCTGATATTATTCAGGCGTTCTGATCAATCAGCGCTTGCCGGGCACCGTCACCCGGTGACCAATCCGTCGCGCCAGCCAGCGCCCCAGCATATCTGCCCCCAGCAACACCACCAGCGCCAGTGCTACCGACAGCCCGGCAAGCTGTGCCGCCAGCGCCTCCCCGCCCGGTGACTGCAGGGCGGTGAAGATAGCGAGCGGCAGGGTCCGTGTCTCCCCCGGTATGTTGGAGACAAAGGTGATAATCGCCCCGAACTCGCCGAGTGCTGCGGCAAAGGCGGTCATCGCCCCGGCGACGATGCCGGGCAGCGACAGGGGCAGGATGATCCGAAGCAGCCGGTGCCATGATCCGGCGCCCAAACTGGCGGCGGCGGCCAGCAAGCGCGGGTCAATCGCCTCGATACTCAACCGGATTGCACGCACCTGAAACGGCAGACTGACCACACCGGCGGCCAGCGCCGCCCCGGTCCATGAGAAGACAAAGCGGATGCCGAACACCGCCTCGAGCCAATGGCCGAGCGGTGCCTGATGCCCAAGCGTGACCAGCAGGAGATAGCCGATCACCACCGGCGGCAGGATCAGTGGCAGGTGCACCAGAATATCAAGCAGGGCACGACCGGTCAGCGGCAGTCGCGGATGGGTCAGTGCGAGCGCCAGCATGAAGGCCAGCGGCAGGCTCCAGACCACTGCGACACCGGCGATACGAAAACTGAGCCAGAGCGCTTCACCGGCGGCGGCATCGAGCATCATGGCGGTGCATCCGTTCTGAACCCGTGATCGGCGAAGATACGCATGGCCGATGGCGTCTGCAGGAAGTCAAAGAACGCCTGCGCCAATTCATTCTGCTGCCCATCCTGCCGGTCGATCAGTCCAAGACTGTAGCGGATCGGTGGATGGCTGCTGTCGGGGAAATAGGCCACAACCCTGACCCGGTCGCTGAGCAGCGCATCAGAGCCATAGGCAATGCCAAGCGGCGCAACACCGGTGCCGACCAGGGCAATGGTCGCCAGCGTATCGGCGGTCGGTGCCAGCCTTGGCCGCAACGCATCCCATTGGCCGAGGCTTTCCAGCGCCGCACGGGCATAGCGCCCGACCGGCACATGCTCGGGATCGCCAACCGCCAGTCGCTCACCTTCAGGCAGCTTATCTATAAGGCGCTCATCGGCGCGCAACTCATGGGGCATGACGGTAATGACAACATCACCGCCGGTGGCAATCAGCACCAGACGGTTGCCGAGCCAGTCCGAGCGCCAGCCGGGCACCAGCATCCCCTGTCCGGCCAGATACTCGGCCCAGAGCAAATTGGCGCTGGCGTATATGTCAGCCGGTGCCCCGGCCTCGATCTGGCGCGCCAGTGTCGAGGAAGCGGCGACCGACAGCCGGATATCACTGTCCGGCTGCTGCGTCTCAAATTCACTGATCGCCGCCATCATCGCGCCCTTGAGGCTGGCAGCGGCAAAGACCGTGATCTGCTGCCGGCCTGCCGCCGCTACTGGCATCGATAAAGCCAGACACAGCAGCACAGCCACGGGCATACCGTTCAGGATGCAATACCGCCAGCGCTGGAGGAGGGTGTGCAACATAATATGATAGTGTCAGCCATTATGCGGTCTGGTACATACACTTACCGCGCGCGATAAGATCATATCCCGCCATTCATGACAAACAGGCGACCAGCATGCTCACAATCTTTTCACCGGACCACCGCTTTCAGGATGGCCGCTCGGAATTGAATGACGGCATGATCATGAAACCGTTCGAGAAGCCGGAACGCGCCGAGATGATTATAAGCCGGGTACGTGACGTCAACCTCGGCGAGGTTCGGACGCCTGATGATGCCGGAATCGACCCGATCGCCCGGATACATGACAAACGCCTGATCAAATTTCTCGAGGAAGCCTGGGAGCTCTGGGCCGCCGAGGGCCGCGACAATGACGCGCTGCCGCTCTGCTGGCCGGTGCGGGGCATGGGCAACCGCGAACCGGAAACCATCGATGGCCGCCTGTCCTATTTCTCCTTCGATGCCGGGACACCGATTACGCCGGGCACATGGCGCGCGATTACCTCCAGTGCCAATACCGCGGTCAGCGGGGCCGGTGCCCTCGTGACCGGCGAGCAGGCGGTGTTCTCGCTCTGCCGACCGCCGGGCCATCATGCCCATGCCGATTTCTATGGCGGCTATTGCTTCTTCAACAACGCAGCGATTGCCGCGCAATACCTGCTCGACAAGGGCTGTGCGCGGATTTCGATCATTGACGTTGACTACCACCACGGCAATGGCACCCAGTCGATCTTCTATGGCCGCTCGGACGTGCAGTTCCTGTCGATCCATGCCGACCCGCGCTTCGAGTTTCCGTTCTTCCTCGGCCATGCCGATGAGATTGGCGAGGGTGCCGGTTATGGCCACAACCACAACTATCCGCTGCCATGGGGCAGTGACTGGGATCGCTGGTCCGAGGCATTCGAGAATGCCTGCCGCCGGATCGAGGATTTCGCCCCGGATGCGATCATCGTCTCGCTCGGTGTTGATACCTACAAGGAAGACCCGATTTCGCAATTCACGCTGGATACCGATGCGTTTCCACGGATCGGCGAGCGACTGGCCGCACTCAACCGTCCGACCCAGTTCGTGATGGAAGGCGGCTATGCCATTGAAGCAATCGCGGTCAATGCGGTCGGTGTGCTGACCGGTTTCGAGAGCGCATCACGGCTCTAGTCGACACCGTTATAGAGCTTCTCGGGCGTGCTCTGCATCACCTCATCGCGCCAGACCTGCTGGGCGGTATTGTTCAGCCCGTGGGTGCCCACCGGCAGATGATGCACGATCAGTTCCGACCCATGGGCGTTATAGGCCAGCCGGGCGCGTGCCAAGAGCGGCGCATTGTCGATGAGCGGGCTTTCCGCCGGTGTCGAAGGGCGGTCACTGATCTGGATAATTTCGGATATGCCAGCCCATTGACTATCGGTCAGCATGAGCGGCCCCACATGATCGGCGGTGGTATAGAGCATCGCCGGACCTTCGGCCCCCAGATGCCATGGCTTGTCGATCCCGGCGGCCATGCGTGCCGCCGATGCCTTATGCAGTGCGGCCACTTCCATGCTCAACCCGCGAACCGGCACCACAACCGGCTCAAACCATGTGCTACCGGCTTGTGACGGATCGGGCATCAGGCACCCGGCAAAGGCCCCGACATGGCCAGCGGTTTGCCGCACCAGTTCCGGCAGATCGGCAAAAACCATCGAGCGCTGGACGATCATCGGTGGCCGTAGCTGACCGAGCAGATCATCCTGATACGGCTTGTCATTGAACCCGGCGACCCGGAACGTATCCTCATAGGTAGCAGCAAACACAACCTCGATCCGCGCATCCTGTGGCCAGCCCTCTGCCTTCAACCGGTGCAGAAACGCGATCTGCTTGGAACGGCAGGCAGGGCAGCTCTCGGCTGAGGAAACCTGCAGCAACTGCAGGTCGTCATCGGGATTGTCCTTCAGGATAGTGAGAGCTTTTTCGAGCGTTGCCTCGGTCAGCGTCTCGGCCTCGGCATGGGCACTGGCGATCCCCTTGGACAGGACCGCATTGCCCATTGGGCCGGACAGGCTGATCAGATCGCCGGTGCTACGATTGTGAATGAACAGCTCTGCGGCAAAGGGGCCGCCGGTGCCCGCACGGACATTCGCGGTGGCGAAACCATCCAGCCGCGCCAGATGGGCGGCTGCAGTATCATCATCAATACTGAGCGTTGCCGTTGCCGTGGCCAGACGTTCCGGCAGGTCGGCAGACCCGTCGGATACCATCAATAATCGCCGTTCATACCGGGTTTGGATTCAGGTGCATCAGCCGGACGCTTGGCGGCTGGCAGGTCCATAT
Source organism: Micavibrio sp. TMED2 (assembly GCA_002168225.1). Taxonomy (NCBI): domain Bacteria; kingdom Pseudomonadati; phylum Bdellovibrionota; class Bdellovibrionia; order Bdellovibrionales; family Pseudobdellovibrionaceae; genus Micavibrio; species Micavibrio sp. TMED2. The sequence continues at coordinate 383,567 of NHBH01000001.1, read as the reverse complement.
TGGCCACCAGATCGGTGCGCAGGCTGGAAGCACCGAAACGGAAATTGTCACGATCGGCAGACCAGCCCTCACCCATGATGCTGTCGGCCAGCGCCATGAACTGCGCGGCCTGCTCATTGGTTTTGACGCCCTTGGAGATTTTCAGGCCGATATTCATGCCGGTATCCTTGATCGCTGCCAGCATGGCCGCTGCGTGCTCAAGGGTCACATCGCCGTCATTCTTGCCGGTTGAGGTCTTGAGCATATCGGCACCGGCGGTAATCGCGGCGATGGATGCCTCATAGATTTTGGTCGTGTCCTGCAGCTGGTTGGTCTCGAGAATCACTTTCATCTTCTGCAGCGGGGCGGCCTTGCGGGTGGCACTCAGCACCTCGCCGGTCTGCTCGTCATAGCGATCGGTGAAGGTTTTGAACGGGATCACCACATCGATCTCGGTGGCACCTGCCTTCTTCGCCATACGGGTATCAGCAGCAACCTTCTGGGCCGGCTCATCGCCATCATAGAAATTGACCACGGTGGCAACGCCGATACCGGTGCCGCGGGTGGCATCGGCTGCCTGGCGCACATGATTCGGATAGACGCAAACGGCAGCGATTTTCGAGCCGTCGACTGATTCCGTAGCAGTTTCGAGAAATGCGGCGATTTCCGCCTTGGTCTCGGTTCCCTTGCGCGTGGCATTGTCCTGCAGCGTTGTCAGATCAAGAGCCTGCAAGGCCTTGCGCGCCGTCTCAGGTGTCCCTTTAACCTGTTTGGCCGCTGCAATTTCTGCGGCATATCTGTCGGTATTGAACGGGGGCGTTTGGATAACCATGTTAAACTGCCTTGTTATTTTGCGCCGAACGGGACAGCCTTATCGCGCGTTTTGTATCTGTTAAGCCTTTGGGCGTTCCACATACCTAAACTTCCATTGAGAAAACACCAAACGCCAACCGTATTGGCAGCCGTCTGCGGCTGCCGGAGCACCATTCATGACCACGGCTGATGAAGCAAAAATGAGCTATAGCGAAGAGCGCGAAACCCAGCGCCGATCCAAATTACGAGCCCCTGTCGTCTATTCGATGATCCAGCGCGAGGGCGAGGAAGAGCTGGAACGGCGCAGCACCTCGCTGTTCTGGTCGGCGATTGCCGCCGGGATCGTCATGTCTACCTCGGTTCTCGCCGAAGGCATCCTCCACCACTACATCCCGGAAGCACAGTGGAAGGATGCCGTGGTTCATGCCGGATACTGCGTCGGCTTCCTGATCGTGGTTCTGGGCCGGATGCAGCTGTTCACTGAGAACACGATCACCGTGGTTCTGCCCGTGGTGAACGAGTTCACAAAGAACAAGATACGCGAGATGGTGCGGGTTTGGGGCATTGTGTTCTTTGCCAATATGATCGGCATCGGAGCGGCGATGGCCCTGCTGTCCAGCGGCTGGATCGCCAATGACGATGTCATTCAGGGCATGATTGCCGTCTCTCGACCGCTGCTCGACCGCAGTTTTCTGGAAATCCTCGGTTATGGTGTACCGGCCGGGTTCCTTGTTGCAGCACTGGTCTGGATCCTGCCCAATGCCAAGGAAAGCCAGTTCGCAGTCATTGTGCTGGTGACCTACATGATCGCCATGGGTGGCTTTTCCCACGTGGTTGCCGGTTCCGGCGAAGCCTTCCTGCTGGTGTTCATCGGCGAGGCAACCTGGGGCTTCGCCCTGTTCCAGTTCATGATTCCGGCCCTGATCGGCAATATAATCGGCGGTACCGGCCTGTTTGCCATGCTCGCCTATGGTCAGGTACGCGGGCATCTGCGTGAGCCCGCCCCACCGCCACCGACAGAACCCAAAGATCAATAGTCATCCCGCCCAGCATCCGGGCACAAAAAAACCGGTGTCAGATATCTGACACCGGTTATCTTTTGGCAGGCAGTAGAAACTGCCCTTAACCTTAGGCGGCTTTGATGTTGCCGGCTGAGGTCTTGCCACGTTTTTCGTCGGTCACGAGTTCAAATTCGATACGCTGACCTTCGGTTGGGTTGTTCATCCCGGCGCGCTCAACTGCGGTGATGTGCAGGAACACGTCCTTGCCGCCATCATCGGGCTCGATGAAGCCATAACCTTTAGTCGCATTAAACCATTTCACGGTGCCTGTAGGCATAACCGTATCCTTTCCGTTAGTTAAATGACTGGCAACGCCAGCCGTTAGTCATGTCCGACGCACAAAAGCGTCCGCCGAACGGGTCGTGGAATATCTCAAAAGCGTCAGAACGGAAGAGGATCAGGCTCTCCGGTGTTATTCGAGGCCGGTTAAGGCCGGGTTCACCGGTATGACTGGGCAGGGTTGCCCCTGCGTCGCAGTAGTTTAATCGTCGTCTTTCGATCGGCATCGGTCTTGGTCGATATCCAATAGCCGACAAGGTAATGCGACTCGTAACTTTACGCAAGCGTAACCGGCATCGACCTGCCCGCATTCAGCACATGGGCAGCATGCCTAAACCACTCACCCGGCTAATTTATTTTGGTCGGGAGATGCTGAAAACGTCGCGAACAGCGGTGTAATCCATATAACCGAGCCGTGCGAGCGGGGTCCAGTTGCGCACCAGACCATCGACCAGAATGGCGTCATTGATGTGCACACCGACCACTTCGCCGATCGCCATTTTGTTGTCATCACCGGGCAGATCGACAATCTGCAGCAACTTGCATTCGAAGGATGCCGGAGCGATCGCCACCCGCGGCGCGGCCACCACATGGCACGCGGCCTTCTCCAGTCCGGCGCGCTCGAACTCGTCGACATCATCCTTGGTCGCGGTCGCATTCATGACGTCGGCCAGTTCCTCCGACACCATGTTGACCACGAACTCACCGGTATCGCGGGCATTGCGGATCGAATGCGGCGAGCCGTTGGATGAGAACATCACCACCGGTGGCTTCGAGGCCAGCGCATTGAAGTAGCTGTAGGGTGCCAGATTGTCCCGGCCATCGGTCGAGCGTGTCGAGACCCAGGCAATCGGTCGTGGCTGGACCAGTGCCTTGAACGGATCATGAGCAAGACCGAGATCCCATTTGGGATCGGTCTTGCCGGGTTTATAAAACATCGGAAAGTGCCTTGTAATTAAGAGAAGATCAGTCGTGGATACCGGGATCGAGGATCGCCTCGATCTCGTTCAGACTCTCTTCCATTTTCTTGAAGGTCTTTTTGCCAATCTGGCTGCGCAATTCATCCTGAACCGACTGTTTGACCTTGTGCATGGTCTTGAGCAGGGTATCGCCGCTCTCGGTCAGCTTGACCAGCTTGCCGCGACCATCGGTCGGGTCCGGCACGGTCTCGACATATTTCGAGGTTTCCAGCGGCTTCAGACTCTGCTGTACAGCCTGCTTGGAAATCTTCAGCTTGTTGGCGAGGGTCACCGGGCGCACGCCCTTGCCCTCGAGCAATGGCAACAGGCTAACCGCCGCTGCCGGCACATCATCATAACCGAGGGTGCTGAGATGTGACTGGATACGGTCCCCGAACAAACGCTCAAGTCGGCGACACATGCGAATAACCGTATCAATGCGTAACTTTTTCAAATGCTTAATCCTTCCCCGTCGAGGAACCGCGAACTTCTTCCGGCGCGTCGGATCATCGGCTTCATAATAAATGCGGAGTATCAGTCATACAAATTGACCAATTGGTCAAGGGGGACAATTAACCAATTGGTTAAGATTGATACAATTTACCGCAGGATTCCAGTTACAGAGGCCTATCAGGCAGTATTCTGAACCGCAAACAGATCATATTCACTGGCTTCGACAATCGTCACCGGCACCATATCGCCGGGCTTCAGATTCTGACCGTCGGTAACAAAAACATTGCCGTCGATTTCCGGCGCATCGGCATAGGAGCGGGCGATTGCGCCGTCCTCATCAACCTCATCGACCAGCACATCCATCTGCCGCCCGACCTTCGCCGCCAGCCGCTTTTCGCTGATCGCCTGCTGATGGGCCATGAGGCGTTCCCAACGTTCCTGCTTCACAGCCTCCGGCACGTGACCCGGCAAATCATTGGCCGCCGCCCCATCTACCGGCTCAAACTTGAAACAGCCGAGACGATCAATCTGTGCCTCACTCAGCCAATCGAGCAGGAACTGGAAATGCTCTTCTGTTTCGCCCGGATAACCGACGATGAAGGTGGAGCGGATGGCAATATCCGGCACCTGCTCACGCCATGACCGGATACGCTCAAGCACCTTCACCTGATTGCCAGGACGGCGCATGGATTTCAGAATTTCCGGATGAGCGTGCTGAAACGGAATGTCGAGATAGGGCAGGATTTTGCCTTCAGCCATCAGTGGCATGACCTCATCCACATGGGGATAGGGATAGACGTAATGCAGCCGGGTCCAGATACCGAGCTCACCCAGTGCCTCACACAGATCATAGAACTTCGCGCGCACCGACCGGTTCTCACGATTGCCGTCGGGGCGGGTGATCGTCCATGGACTTGTCTTGTAGCCGATGTCGAGGCCATAGGCCGAGGTATCCTGACTGATCACCAGCAGTTCCCTGACCCCGGCAGCGGCCAGCTTCTCGGCCTCACGCAACACGGCACCGGCCGGGCGGCTCGCCAGCTTGCCGCGCATGGAGGGAATGATGCAGAAGCTGCATGAATGGTTGCAGCCCTCTGAAATCTTCAGATAGGCATAATGGCGCGGGGTCAGTTTTAGCCCCTGCGGCGGCACCAGATCGATATAGGGATCATGGGTCTGGGGGGCAGCTGCATGGACGGCGGAGACCACCGCCTCATATTGCTGCGGACCGGTCACAGCGAGCACACCCGGATGGGTCTCGCGGATACGCTCGGCCTCAACCCCCATACACCCGGTGACGATCACCTTGCCATTCTCGGCCATTGCCTCGCCGATGGTGTTCAGGCTCTCTTCCTTGGCGCTGTCGAGAAACCCGCAGGTATTGACGATCACGACAGAGGCATCGTTGTAATCGCCGGAAATCCGGTAACCGTCCGAGCGCAGCTTGGTCAGAATCCGCTCGCTGTCGACCAGCGCCTTCGGGCAGCCGAGGCTGACAATACCGACGGCAGGAGCCTCGGTCGGTATATGCGGTTTGTCCAGTGTGTCGCTCATCGTCACATCATCTCGTTTACGGCTGGGAGCGGCTTATAGTGGCAAAGCCGGTTTCGCACCAGCGCAATTCCGCCGACATGCGGCCCGCCTGCCTACTCCCAGCCAAGTCCCAGCCAGCTTGCGGTTATCCCCCGTCACATACAGCCGATCGCGGATAAGACGGTGCATTTATCAGCCCGTTTTGCAAGTATCACGCAATACCAACCTTACCCTGCTCCCTGATTGCAGATTAGCTGCCATCGCACAATTGGGCGTCCCCAACGGATAACACATCAAGCAATTCAGACGATGACTGACATTTCTTTAACTCAATCACATCTTTCCATAGGGGATTTTAAGTTCAAGTTTGACTCAGGCAAAGACGTCAAAACAAACAAATCATCACCTCACAACTTCATTTTAATGAAGAACAAGAAACTGGTTGATTTGTATATCGATACATTCAAAGACAACAAAATCGATAATATCTTCGAACTGGGCATTCGGCGCGGCGGATCTGTCGCCTTCTATAATCTGGCATTTCGCCCTTCACGGCACACGGCGATTGACCTGAGTATCGACATTGTATCTGCGCTTAAGGACGTGATTGAACTTGCCAAGGCCGAAAAACGCTCGCTCAGCACCCATTATGGTGTGGATCAAGCCAATAGAAGCCGGGTGCTGTCAATCTGTGAGAAGGTTTTTGATTATGGTGATGGGAACATGCAGCCACTTGATTTTGTGGTTGATGATGCTTCCCACCGACAGAAACCAACCGAGGTGGCCTTTGAAACCCTGTTCCCACTTTTGCGTGAAGACGGGCTTTATGCAATCGAGGACTGGGGCTGGGCACATTGGGCAAACTATCAGGGACCCAATGCCTATTTCGCCGATGAGCCGGCATTGACCAATACCATCTTCAAGCTGCTGATATTGCATACCTGCAGACCGGACATCATCAGCGAAATTCGTATTACGCCCGTGGTGGCCTTTATCCGGCGCGGTCCGGCTGCGCTTCAATCCGGTAGCTTTTCCATCGATAAGCTATTGGTTATGCGGGATAAGGAACTACCTGCTATCTAGAGCTGACAAACAGATCGGCTGCGCCACCAGCGTACTGACCAACGCATGACATGAGGCAAAAATGGCCACCGCACTTCCCGGCACCATGCAGGTAATCGAGCTCCGCGAACCCGGCGGCCCGGAAAACCTCTACCCGGCCACTCGGTCCGTGCCGAAAGTCAAGCCCGGACAGATCGTGATCAGGGTTGCCGCCGCCGGGATCAACCGCCCGGATGTGCTGCAGCGACAGGGGCTGTACAAGGTGCCGGAAGATGCCAGCGACCTGCTCGGCCTTGAGGTCGCCGGTACGGTGGCGGCAGTTGGTGACGGCGTTACCCGCTGGTCGATCGGCGACCGGGTCTGCGCGCTCTGCCATGGCGGCGGTTATGCCGAATATGCCGCTGTCGATGCCCGCCACGCCCTGCCGGTACCCGAAAGCGTGAAACTCGCGGACGCCGCCGCCCTGCCGGAAGCGCTGTTTACCGTCTGGGCCAATCTGTTCGAGGACGGGGAATTGCAACCGGAACAGATCGCCCTGATCCATGGCGGCTCCAGCGGCATCGGCACCACCGCGATCCAGATGGCGAAAGCCATCGGTGCCCGCGCGATTGTCACGGTCGGGTCCGACGACAAGGCACAGCTCTGCACCGATCTCGGCGCGGTCCATGCAATCAATTACAAGACCCATGACTTTGTCGATGAGGTGCTGGCAATGACCGATGGCCATGGGGTTCATGCAGTGCTCGACATGGTTGGTGGCGACTATGTGAACCGCAACCTCAAATGCCTCGCCCCGCAAGGCCATCATGTCTCGATCGCCGTGCTGCGCGGCCATCAGGCCAGCATCGACATACGCCGGGTCATGGGCCGACGCCTGCACCTGTCCGGCTCGCTGCTCCGCCCGCGCAGCCCGGCGGAAAAGGCCCGCCTCTGTACCGAGCTGTCACAAACCATCTGGCCCTATGTGGTCGAGGGCAAGATCAGGCCAGTGATATACGAGACCTTCCCCCTCGCCGACGCCGCCGAAGCCCATCGCCTGATGGACAGCGGCGAAATGCATGGCAAGCTGGTGCTGACGGTCGATCACTGAAATCCGGGATCAGGCAACCGGCAGTTCGGTGGTTTCCTTGATTTCCTCCATGACGAAGCTGGCGGTCACGTCCTTCAGCTCCAGCCGCGCAATCAGGCGCTGGTAGAGACTGTCATAGGCTTTGACGTCACCAACCCGGGCACGCAGCAGGTAGTCCTGATCGCCCGCGGTCCGATAGGCACCGAGGATTTCCGGAAAGTCGCGTATCACGGCGGCGAACTTTCCGGCCCAGTCGGCATCATGACGGTCGGTCTTGACCGAGATAAAGACGATCAGGCCGAGACCGAGCGCATCCGGGTCGACTAGCGCCACCCGACCCCGCAACACGCCCTGTTCCTCCAGCCGCTTGATCCGCCGCCAGGTGGCATTGCGCGACAGGCCGATCACCTCGGCCAGTTCCTCAACCGGACGTCCGGCATCACGTTGCAGTTCTTTCAGGATGCGCCGATCCTGCTGGTCAAAATCACTCATACAAAGAACTATAACGGGAATATTTCTCGTCGTTAAGCCCATTTACCGTGAAGTTTGGGAAATAAAATCGCGCAGGACATGGCAGAATACCCGTAATTTCGAGCCGCAAACCGAACCTCAAACGAGGCCCAATCAGGAGCAAGCGTCATGGAAGCCGTTACCCGACTGTTCACCACCCACCCCCATTCGGTTGATGAGAGCTATTTCCAGCACATGGCCTTTGCCGCCAAATTCAGCGGTCTGCTGTTCCTCGCCGCATTTTCCGCCCTGATCCACGCCATTCTCCCCTTCCTCTGCGAGCGCACCGCGAGCCGCATTGTCGCCCGTCTCTATGACCGCACCCATAACCGTGGCGCCCATCACCACGGTCATGGGGAAGCATAGACCTCTCTCCCCAACATAAACCCTGCGGTTTGTGACCTTACGGCGCAGCGATTGGCTTTCTGCTTGGCAGGAACTGATCGCTGCGCCATAAGCGCTGCCATGACAGGCGGGCAGAAATACCGACATCACCGACCGGCAACCGGTCGCGGGCACCTGATCGGCACATGGATACTCATGGCCGCGATGCTGGTGGTCGGCCTGATCCCGGCTGGATATATGCCGCGCTTAGGTCCGGGTGACACCGCATCGGACAGCCCGTATCTGACCATGGTGATCTGTACCGCTGGGGGTGCGGAAACCATCACCATCAATGCCGATGGGATACAAATTGACGATACCGGCGATCCGCAGGAACAGCCGGATCACGAACATCACGTAACACCCTGCGCCTTCGCCCTCACCAGCCTCGCCCTGACCCCAACCAGCAGCCCTGCGCTGCCGGTCATGGATCATGACCACGGCGATCCCATCGCCTTTAGCGAACAGGCGATCCCCACAAGACCTGAACTGCAGACCCATCCACGGGCACCGCCTCTCGCCTGATGCCTGACGCGCCATTCACGAGCGCAATTCGATCACATCAGCATCACGAGAGAACCACTATGAAAACCATCCTTAAATCCGTACTGGCTGCTGCCCTTGTGGCCACCACTACACTCACTGTTGGCAGCCTTGCCGAGGCCCATGAATACAAGCTCGGCAATCTGCATATCGACCATCCCTTCGCCCGTGCGACCGCGGGGCCGGCCCGTGCCGGTGCCGCCTATCTGCGTATCGAGAATGCCGGTGACAATGACCGCCTGATCGCCGCGTCATCCGACCGGGCCGGCAAGGTCGAGTTGCACTCCATGGAAATGACCGATGGCGTCATGAGAATGCGTGAGGTCGAGGGCGGCGTTCCGGTCCCGGCCAATGGCAATGTGGCACTGGAGCCGGGCGGTCTGCACATCATGCTGATGGGCCTGACCCAGCCGCTGGTCGAGGGCGAGCGCTTCCCCATGACCCTGACCTTTGAGAAGGCAGGCACGATCGAGGTGGAAATCGCCGTCGAGGGCGTCGCCGCCGGTGCCGACAAGCATGATGGCCATCATGGCCATATGGAGCATGATCACGACATGGATCACGATGATGATCATGGCGACGATCATGATGGCGGGCATCACAAACACTGATCCCGACACCCGTTGAATCACAAAAAGGCCCGGCGCATCAGTTGCCGGGCCTTTTCATTTTCCTTTGCGACCTGAACGTCGATTTATTCAGCCGCGACGCTTTTCGGATCGGTCCATTCAAATGGCTTGAAGGCATCGTTCAGCGGGGTATGGGCAAAGTGATTGCTGTAATTTGACAGCACCTTCAGCCCGACCAGCGTGATTACTTCAAAAACATGCGCCTTCTCATATCCGGCATCGAGAAATGCCTGAGTATCCGCATCGCTGACCCAACCGCGCTGGTCGATGACCTTATAGGCAAACTGGCGCAGGGCTTCGAGCTTGGCATCGGCAAGCGGTTGCTCGTTACGCAGCGCCTCAATCACATCATCCGGCACCTTCTGCCCTTTCGCGATCGCGGTATGGGCAGCAACACAGAATGTGCAGCCATGATAGGTATTGCCGGTAAAGAACACGACCTGTTGCTCGGTCGCTGAGAACGTCGAATTTTCCGCTATTGTCTGGCTGAGTTGCAGATACGCCTTGAGCGCGAGAGGCGCTTCCGCCTGTGCTGCGTAAAGGTTTGGCACGAAGCCCACCTTCTTGGCGGCAGCGGCAAGCGCTTCCCTGGAGGCTTCGGGTGCGGATTCAACTGTGTGGAATGTAAAATCGACCATGTGATTACCTTTGAAAAATCATGTTCCGGAATGCTCAGAACAAGAAAGAGACAGGGCATTCCGCTCGTTGTTAAATTGATACTTGGGAAAAGCCCGGTATCGGAACAAGCAAACGGTAATCGCGCGCCGGTAAACTAAGCGTGAGACAGTAAACCGGCGGTCAGAACATCCCGTAATGCATCAGGTATCGGCGTTGGTCGATGGCTTGCCGCATCCACATAGACATGGACGAAAAACCCGGCGGCAACGGCGCTGTCCTCGCCCTGCTTGAACACGCCCAATTCATAGCGCACCGAGGAAGTGCCGATCCGGGGCACGGTGATGCCGATATCGAGCTGTTCCGGAAAGCTCGCCGGGGCAAAGAACCGGCAGCCGGTTTCCACCACCAGCCCGACAACCGCGCTCGACATGGGATCGAGAACACCGGCCTCGATCAGATAGCGGTTCACCGCCGTATCGAAAAACCGATAATAGGCGGCATTATTGACATGGCCATACATGTCATTGTCCGACCAGGCGGTATTCACCGTCTCGAACTGACGAAAATCCGCCCGGACCGGCGGCTGCGGACGCTCGTTAGCCATGATTGAAATCCATTATCAGAGCGCCGCCTGATAGATGGCCAGCGCGTCGTCCTGTGTGACCTCGCGCGGGTTGTTGATCAGCAGCCGGGTCTGCAGCATCGCATCCTCGGCCATACGCGGCAGGTCGTTGTGATTGATGCCCACATCGCTCAAACGCTTGTCGATGGCGACCGCATCGGCGAGTTCGTCCAGCGCCTCGATCAGGGTCACCGTCAGTGCCTCGTCGCTGCCCTCGGCACCGGGTTTGAAGATCGGTGCCAGTTCGGCATAGAGCGGCGCGGCAGCCGTGGCGTTGAAGCGCAGCACATGCGGCAGGACCAGCGCATTGGACAGGCCATGGGGCACATGGAAGATGCCGCCGATGGGATAGGCAAGGGCATGGACCGCCGCCACCGGTGCATTGGCAAAGGCCTGTCCGGCCAGCATGGCACCGAGCAGCATGTTCTGTCGCGCGACCAGATCATCGCCATGGGTACAGGCCTTGACCAGATTGCCGGCGAGCAGCCGCAGCGCCTCCCGCGCCAGAGCGTCGGAAACCGGGTTCTTCTTCAGCTTCGAGGTATAGGCCTCGATCGCATGGACCATGGCATCAATACCGGTCGCTGCCGTATGCCTGGCGGGTAGGCCGGTGGTCAGCTGTGCATCGAGAATGGCGATATCGGCATAGAGCTGCGGCGAGACAATGCCCAGCTTGGTGGTCTCGCCGGTGGTGACAATCGAGATCGGCGTCACCTCGGAACCGGTACCCGCCGTGGTCGGAATCTGGATCAGCGGCAAGCGACCGCCGGTAACGTTACCAACCCCGTACATTTCCGACAGCTTCTGGGTGCCGATGGCCAGCACCGATACCAGCTTGGCCACATCCATCGAGGAGCCGCCACCGAGGCCGAGCACGACACCAACCTCGTTGTTCTGTGCCTGCACCACGGCGGCTTCGACCAATGCTTCCGGCGGATCGGCGACCACGGCATCGAAAACCGTGACGGTAAATTCTGCGGCCTTCAGGCTGTCCAGCACCGGCGCAATAACACCGGCATCGACCAGCCCCTTGTCGGTGACCACCATGATCCGGCGGGAGGATACATGATCGGCGAGAATGTTGCCGAGATTGGCGGTACAGCCGGTCTCGCTGATGATATGCGGGACGGTACGAAATTCGAATGACATGGCGTTTCCCGTAAAGTTTTTGGTCAGGCTTGTTGTTACCTGTGTTAAATCCGGTAGCTGCTTCGCAAGCAAGCATAAGCCGCAAACATAAGCGTCCATCAATATAAGCCGCCATCCGGGAGAAACCAGCGCCAATGAGCACCGCCATCACATCCGCCAATCTCGAGCTTGAGACCCTGCTGTTCGAACGGGACAGCGAAAGCGACGGGGCCGTGGCGATTGTCACGATCAACCGCCCGGAAGCAGCCAATGCCCTCAATGACGTTATGTGCCGCGACCTGCTCAAGGTGGCAATCGCCTGCGACGAGGATCCGTCGATCCGCACGGTGCTGCTGACCGCGAAGGGCGACAAGCTGTTCTGTGCCGGTGGTGACCTCACGGTTTTCGCCAAGGCCGGACCGGCAGCCGGTGCGATGATCAAGGAGATGGTCACCTTTCTGCATGGTGCCATCAGCCGCTTTGCCCGGATGCGCCCGATCCTGATTACTGCGGTCAATGGCAATGCCGGTGGTGCCGGGGTCAGCCTGACCGCCATGGCCGATCTCGCCATCGCCTCGGACAATGCCAGTTTTACCATGGCCTATACCAAGGTCGGCCTGACCCCGGACGGCAGCTCGACCTATTTCCTCGCCCGTGCGGTCGGCCTCCGCCGTGCCTATGATCTGGCCCTGACCAACCGCACGCTGAGCGCTGCCGAGGCCGAGGATTGGGGACTGGTCAACCGGGTTGTCCCGGCAGATCAGTTGCACGCCGCCGCACTCAAAATGGCCCGCGACATAGCCGCCGGACCGGCACAGGCCTTCTCGGTCACCAAACAGCTCCTACTCGACAGCAGCGTAACCTCGCTGGAAACCCAGATGGAGCATGAGGCACGGGGCATCGCCGCCGCCATCGGCGGGGCCGAGGCACAGGAAGGTATTCGCGCCTTTCTGGAAAAACGGGCACCCGACTATCGCAAGGCTTGAGCAGAATCTGCGCTCCTACGGGTTGTATCGCGCCATTTGATTGACATATAGGGGTTATTCAATCGCGCTGATATGTGCAGCCACAACGGCTGATAGAGGCCGCAACAATAATCGCCGGGAAGTTCGTTATTCATGCGTGGAACCCTGTCCAGTCTGGCCCTTGCCAGCGCCCTGTTTGTGACCGTCCTGTCCGTAACCGGCTGTGCCGTCTATCCGTCCGAGCGGGCACCAACCGCCTATGATATCCGTGGCGGTCAGCCGGTGCCTGATGGTGCCGTTGCCACCCTGCCGCCCGGTTCCGCACCGCAATCGACCTACCAGCCGACCTATCAGCCCTATCCGGGACCACAGGCGGCACCCCCTGCGGCCAACCCCGCCTATCCGCCGGTCTATCAGCACGAGCCGGCTCCGGCCCCCGGCTACAGCTCGAATTATCCGCCACCGAACTATGCCAATGAGCCGGTACCCGGTGCCTATCCGAGTTCCGCCATCGCCTGCGGTATCACTGGCGGCGACTTCCTGTTCTTCGGTAACAAGAACCGCAAATACCAGCCGGTCAGCTTTGCCGTCATGCCGGGCGAAACCCAGATGGTGCAGGTGGTGCAGGATGACAGCGCGCGGCGCGACCGCATCTATGTTCAGGGTGACCTGAGCGGCGTCGGTGTCCGCATTACCCGCAACCAGCCATCGGCACCGGGCAGTGGTCTTTCGACCTATGGTGCCTCCGGTGCCTTTGTCAGCAGCGAGCCGCAACTGGTGCGCGGCGTCAGCCAGCCGCTCAACATCAATGACATGTTCCGGGGTGCCACGATCAACTGCGGCTTCCGCTCACCACCCGGCGTCCTCCCCGGCCGCCGCTATCGCGGGTACTGATCGGCACATTGCGTGAGATTCCCTGACGCGCAAGCATCCCGGACTAGCGGCAAGGCCCGCAATTCGCTATAGACGCTGGCTCACCTGTTTCTCTTTGCCAACCGTTCTGTTGCCACCATGTCCGACGCCGCCACTACCGACCGCTATAACGCCGCCGAAACCGAAGCCAAGTGGCAGAGCCGCTGGGATCAGGAGAAGTCCTTCGAGGCCTCGATCGAGCCGGGCAAAAAGAAAGCGTATGTGCTGGAAATGCTGCCCTATCCGTCGGGCAAGCTGCATATGGGCCATGTGCGCAACTACACCCTCGGCGACGTACTGGCGCGCTATCGCAAGGCGCAGGGTTTCAACGTGCTGCACCCGATGGGCTGGGACGCCTTCGGCCTGCCAGCGGAGAATGCGGCGATCCAGAACAATGCCGATCCGGCGGAGTGGACCTACCGCAATATCGACACCATGCGCGCCCAGTTGAAAACCATGGGCCTGTCGATCGACTGGACCAAGGAGGTCGCGACCTGCCATCCCGGCTATTACCGGCATGAACAGAAGATGTTCCTCGATTTCGTGCGTGAAGGCCTTGCCTACCGCAAGGAAAGCTGGGTCAACTGGGACCCGGTCGACCATACGGTTCTGGCCAATGAGCAGGTCATCGACGGCAAGGGCTGGCGTACCGGCGCAGCGGTCGAGCGCAAGAAACTGACCCAGTGGTTCCTCAAGATCACAGAGTACAATCAGGAACTGCTCGACGCCATCGAGCAGCTGGACCGCTGGCCCGAGCGTGTGCGCCTGATGCAGACCAACTGGATTGGCCGCTCCGAAGGCATGGAACTCGATTTCGAGATCGAGGGCCGCGACGACACCTTGCGCATCTATACCACCCGCCACGACACCCTGTTCGGTGCCAGCTTCATGGGCATTTCCGCTTATCACCCGCTGGCCACCGAGCTTGCCGCCAACAGCCCCGAGCTGCAGGCCTTCATCAAGGAATGTGAGGGTCTCGGCACCTCGGAAGAGGCGATCGAGAAGGCGGAGAAGAAGGGCTTCGATACCGGGCTGAAGGCCAGGCACCCGCTGACCGGCGCTCTGCTGCCGATCTATGTCGCCAACTTCATCCTGATGGATTACGGCACCGGCGCCATCTTCGGCTGTCCGGCCCATGACCAGCGCGACCTCGATTTTGCCCGCAAATACGACCTGCCGGTTACCCCGGTGGTCTGCCCGAGCGATGTGCTGGCTGAAGACTTCACCATCGGCGACGAGGCCTATACCGGTCCCGGCCGCCTGATCAATTCCGGCTTCCTCGACGGCATGAGCATCGAGGACGGCAAGCGCCATATGGCCGAACGCCTCGAGGGCGCGAAGACCGGCGAGCGCAAGGTACAGTTCCGCCTGCGCGACTGGGGCGTCAGCCGCCAGCGCTACTGGGGTTGCCCGATCCCGATCATCCATTGCGAGAAATGCGGCGCGGTGCCGGTGCCGGAAGACCAGCTGCCGGTCACCCTGCCCGACGACCCGGATTTCAGCCAGCCCGGCAACCCGCTCGAGCGGCACCCGACCTGGAAGAACACCACCTGCCCGACCTGTGGCGGTGCGGCGCAGAAGGAAACCGACACCCTCGATACCTTCTTCGAGAGCTCATGGTACTTCCTGCGCTATTGCGATCCGCGCAACGAGGCCGAGCCGATCTCGAAAGAAGCAGCCGAATACTGGATGCCGGTCGATCAGTATATCGGCGGTGTCGAGCACGCGGTCCTGCACCTGCTCTATTCCCGTTTCTTCACCCGCGCCCTGCGCCAGTGCGGCTATCCGCTGCCCGAGGCGGCGAACGAGCCGTTTGCCGGTCTGTTCACCCAAGGCATGATCGGTCACGAGACCTTCAAGGACGGCGACGGCAACTGGCTGTACCCGGAAGAGGTGATGAAGAA
Organism: Micavibrio sp. TMED2; assembly: GCA_002168225.1. Taxonomy (NCBI): domain Bacteria; kingdom Pseudomonadati; phylum Bdellovibrionota; class Bdellovibrionia; order Bdellovibrionales; family Pseudobdellovibrionaceae; genus Micavibrio; species Micavibrio sp. TMED2. The sequence continues at coordinate 368,144 of NHBH01000001.1, read as the reverse complement.
CGATGCCGGCCAGTGGGTCACCATCGATGGCGGCAAGCCGGTCACCCATGGCCGGGTCGAGAAGATGTCGAAGTCAAAGCGCAACACGGTCGATCCCGAACGGATCATCAAGACCTATGGTGCCGACGCCGCCCGCCTGTTCATCCTCTCCGACAGCCCGCCGGACCGTGACATGGAATGGACCGACAGCGGCATCGAGGGGGCATGGAAATATGTCAACCGCCTCTGGCGTCTGGTCACCGCCCCGGCCATGGCCGCCCATAGCGGCACTGCCTGGCCAGCGATGGGTGTTGACGGTGAATCCGCCAATCCGCGCAATTTCAGCACCGAGGCCATGAAGCTGCGCCAGATGGTGCACAAGACCATCGCGCAGGTGAGCGAGGATATCGACGCCTTTGCCTTCAACCGCTCGGTTGCCCGTATCCGCGAACTGTCCAACGCCATCGCCGCCTTCGATCAGGAAGCCGCGGCCAAGCATCTGGACGAGAGCGTCGACGGTACCGAGGGCGTCAGCAATATGCTGGTGCTGCGGGAAGCGCTGGAAATCCTGATCCGCCTCGTCAACCCGATGATGCCGCATATCACCGAGGAACTCTGGCAACAGCTCGGTCACCCGACCATGCTCGCCGATATGGACTGGCCGGTCGCCGATCCCGAACTGCTGGTCGAGGACACGGTCACCCTGCCGGTTCAGGTCAACGGCAAACTCCGCGCCACCCTCGACGTGCCAAAAGACGCAACCAAAGAAGCCCTCGAAGCCGCCGCCCTCGCCAACGAAAACATCCAACGCGCCATTGACGGCAAGACCATTCGCAAGGTTATCGTCGTGCCGGGTCGTGTGGTGAATTTGGTGGTTGGTTAGATTCAAGATTCTCCATGAGCGATCTAAGACTATTGATCGCAACATCTTCGGCCAGCCTATGAGTTACTTCTAATGCACGCTCAATTAATGGTGCTGGAACAGATTTTTGCCACTCCTTTACAGTTCCATCAGAATTTTTTCTTTTTTTCTTTTCAAAAATATCTCTGTATATATTTGGTGCTATTCCGTAAAATTCTTCAAAATTTACTTTTTCATCTTCTTTTTCTTTATCCAATGTGATTGAATCTGAATGCAAAGATATTGCAAAACTTTTTGGATATGGCTCTATATAAACAACACGCCTTATTCCTGATGCAACAATATGTTTTGCACAAATATGACAAGGAAATGTAGTGCAATATAAAGAAGATTCACTAATTGAAACGCCCTTGCTAGCAGCTTCAGTTATTGCATTCATTTCAGCGTGGACAACACGACCAAATTCAATTGTATCCATTATTTGAGATTTAGATATACCATTTTCACTTTCATCAGATAAAATATCATCAATCAATTTCTTGATATCTTTTAATTGATATTTTCGAGCCAACATACTTGAATTTCTTAATCTTAATACTAAATCAGCAACCATTTCTCGTTGCCTTATAACATTTGGATCATCACCCTTAAACATGTCTCTTGCATCATTTTGATCACCTTCCCAATAATTTCCACCACCAGCTTTTGGCACTTCATTGCAACCAAGCGAAAGTATTCTATGACTTGAATCAAATATTGCAGCTCCGACCTGTCTTGATACATCAATTGATTTTAAAGCTGAAGACTTAGCCATATACATTCCATATTCATCTTTTGTAGGAGAAATGTAGTTATTGCCAAAAAATGCCTTGAAAAATCTTTCAATTTGCATTTCAGTGATGGCCTTATCTTTAACATTTATAAAGAAATCACTTAATGGAAAAGCATCTTCTAATCTTTGTCCAAATTTTACATCACGCTCAATACTATCTCTCAACATTAATTGTATTATTCTAGTCTCGAGTTCAGAAATATTTATTTGCCCTTCTTGACTTGACTTTTCTAATTTTGAAAGTTTTTCATGACATATTTTTTCGGGTGCATTACATGCAAAAAGCAAAAAGTTTTTACCATAAACCCGTCTAAAATAAGAAACCTCATCTGGATGCTTGATTTGTCGTATAATATATGCATTTCTAGGAATTTCTGGGATATATTTATCTTTCCTTGAGTTTATTAAACTTAAATTAATTTGATCTTCTTTGGCTTTTTTAGCAAATATTTTACTTCTTATATTAGATATCCTTGCTATAGCCAACCTTGCAAGTATATCATTCCCGTAATCACGCCTCAATTCATTTGCATAACTCATTTTTGATTCATAAGAGTCGATGAATGGATGACTTATTACTTTTTGTTTATTTATAGATTCCATTAGATTGGTTATTTTAATATAATTAGTATTATAACTCATTATTAATAAAGTTTTTTCTATGGCATCTTTAACGATATCCAAATCCACACCAATCGGTGCGATCAAGCCTATTATTAGCTCATGCTGTTCCACGGAATTATTGACCCCCGAATCTATATGCGACACACTGTTTCCCCATTGTTTAAAAACAATGGTCATAAGCAAGAATTGCTCTCTATGATCATGTTTAAAAACAGAAATGTCAAAGGGACACGGAGGCTCTTATGAGCGAATCGACATCACAGAGTTGGCTTCAGAAAGAAATCATAAGAGCGTCAAAATCAATTGATCTTATGTCACCGTATTACAAAGCTGCAGGCGTTGACCTAGGCGCTAGAAGCGATACGCTAACTAGGCATACTAATACGAAAACAGAACAAAGAAAATAGTCATACACCAGACTTCTGCAGGCCCGATGCAGCATCTGATCCTGCGGCATGAGGACGGCTATGGCGCCGTGTTTGAAGGCGGTGATGTCGAGAGCAAGCCACGCCTGTACAAGGACATGACCGTTGCCCTCGAGCGCACATTGGCGCGTCCCGAGCTGAACCATCTGGCGGCCATGACCGACCAGATCAATGCCAATCTGGCGAGTGAGAAATTCGACCGCCGCGTTCCCGCCCATGCCTATCCCGCACCACGGATGATGCAGTGACCGGATAGGCCGGGCAACTTGTCAGCCCGTCATGCCGAAGCGGCGGGGTGGTGGTTCGGCTTTTGGGGCCGGTGGGGTCCAGCTTTCGGTGGCGGCCTCGAACTGGCGCTTTTGCATGGCATAGAAGACCGGCTCCTTGCCCGGCAGCTGGTCGCGGACGATACGGTCCTCGGGCAGCAGCATCCAGCCGCTATGGCCCTGCCATTCCTTTGGCGCGGGCAGGAAACCGCTCTCACCCGCCTTGACTGCCATCACCGGTGGCCCGGCATAGGTCGCCACATGGCCGGAGACGAGCTTGCCGCGCTCCATATAGGTCTGGGGCTTTTCGCCATCGAGCTTCCAGCGCTTCTTCTCGATCTCGTCACTGACGCGGAAGGTGCGGCCACCGGCATTGGTGATGACCAGATCGCCGGCATCGGCGGTCTCACCGTTGATTTTCTCCCCCGCATCGGCCTCACGGGCAAAACCGGGCTTGAATGTGACGGCCTCGCCCTGATTGCGGAAGTCGTACCAGGCGGGATCGAGGTTGTTATAGATCGGATTAGTCGGCATGACGGACATGCTCCCTTTCTCTGCTGTCTTCTCTGTTGTCGTGCGAATTTCACGGGTTTCGCATCTGTCGATGCCCTACCCCACGCCCGTTCGATGAAAGCGGCAAGGGGGAGCAGCGCCGATGATCCACAGACAGCACCGGCCATTTTTATGTTTTATCGCCCAAGGATCGGCGACACTGGCGCGTCATATCACCATCTGAACGCATTGAAGGACCGCATATCCATGACAACCGCACGACGTATTGCCACAACCGTCATGATGCTCGCCCTTGCCTGTCTGGACCTTAGCTATCTGGCCCTGCCGATACAGCAGGCCGAGGCACGCACCGACATGTGTTCGGACATCCATGGCCCTGATCCGGCAACCCGACCAGTGCCGGGCTGGACAAGCTGTCGGCAGGACAGCGACTGCGTCATGGCCGATGACGGCATCTGCGGCGTCCCCACCGCCGTCAATACCGCCTCGGCACGAACCCATGCCCGCTATGTCCAGTGCATGAACCCGGTGATTGACTGCGAGGTACTGGATCGGCCCCCCGGTCCCTACACCGCACGCTGTGTCGCGGGTCAGTGTCAGGCCATTGCCATCCCCGGTGAGGGGTCAGATGAGGAGCAGGTGCGATGAACAATGGCCGACAGCCCACCTGCCTTGATATCCGCCTGTTCCTCATTCTGTTTTTACTGTCACTGGCGTCACTACCCTCGGCGGCACGGGCACAAGTGATTGATTACAAGGTCTGTGAGAAACCTGAGAACCGGCTTACCGATCATGATCTGGATCACTGGCACAGCTGCCGCGTTGACAGTGATTGCGCCCAAACCTATGGCATCTGCGGCTTTCCCAAGGCGATCAACCATGCGCATCTGGAAGATCAGGGGGTTCGCAATAGCTGTCTCGGCCCGCTTATCAGTTGTGTAATACCGCCTGCCGAATTTGAGCCAACTGTTGCGAAATGCGTAGAGCGTCGCTGCGTTTTGCAGCTATTGGAGCTGCCGGCTTCTACTCAACCGCCTACTCAACCGGGCGGCCAAAAATCACGATGACCGCGCCGAGGATGGCGAGCAGAAGGAACCCCGCCGCCAGCAGTTTGTGGCCACGCTTGTCGGCATGCCAGGCGGTTGCCGCCGCGATCAGTGACTGCACGGCATAATAGGCGGCAAAGGCGCGCGAGGCGTAGCTGATGATCTCGAACAGGTCGACCGTCCATGTGAGCAGCAGGCCGATACCACAGAGCAGGGCATAGGCGGGCTGCGGCTTGATCCGGTTGCGAGTCAGCTCAGCCACCAGCCCGCCGGAACCGCTGGTATCGGCGACGGCGGCGCTGAACTGGGCGCTGAGGGCGGCCGCGACGAGCAGGCCGGGCAGGATCGGTGCCACCACCGCCATCATGTCGATGATGGCGGTTTCGGTCATCTCGATCTCCGACGGCTCGAACACATAGGCCATGAAGACGATATAGGCCATGTAGATGCCGGTTGAGAGCCACTGCGCCAGATGCATCGAACGGATGCGGGTGCGGGCGTCATACTCTTCTTTCAGATAGCGCGAAGTCTCGAACCCCTGCACCGTCACGATCAGGCCGAAGCCGAGCGTGATCGCACCCCACCAGCCATCGACCGTCGGCGTGGCGTGCACCAGCTCACCGGCCTGCACATGGTCATAGAAATAGACACCGAGGCCAACCAGCAGCCCGGCAATAATCGCCAGCTTGATCCCGACGGAAATCTGCTCCATCCGCTCCAGCGCCTTGAAGCCCTTGGTCAGGCCAACCCCGAGGATCACGACAAATACCGCCGAGGTGACGCATTCGGCGTAAAACTTCTGATCAAACGGGGTGAGACTGACGGCAAACTCGCCAAACAGGTTCAGGTAATAGGCAACGGAAATCACATAGGCGAAGGAGAGGGTCCATGAGGCGGCAGTCTCCAGATGCACCTCGAGCCCCGGTCGCCTGTCCTCACCCGAGGCTGCCTTGATCGCGGCGATATTGTATCGGATCGCCCCGCCGAACAGATAGGCACAGAGGCACAGCGCGGCCATGACCAGCGGCGCATAACCGCCGTAATGCTCGCTCAGGATCGGTCCCAGAATCAGAAAACCGCTGCCGATGATTGAGGCCAGCGGCGTGGTCGTCGCCCGCCACAGGGTGGCATTGGCAATACGCGGCAGCAGCAGGATGACGGCCACCACAATGGTCGCGACAAGAATAGAAATGCTCAGCATGGGGGAATATCGGCAATCGCAATAATCAGAAGACCGGACATACGCCTATTCGGCCCTCAGTAAAATTGCCAGTTTTGCCGCAAGGGATCAGTGTTGCTGTTCGCGGTCGCGCAAACGCAGATCCATACGGGTTTTCGCCCACCACAGGCTCGGTGCAACATAGACCAGTACATGGGTTGGGTATTCGCCATTATCGGACAATGGCAGCATCAACCTGTTGTAACTGAATGGCACAAAGCGATTGAATATCAACCGTCGTTGCTCAAGCACCGGTTTGGCGCTGCTGATAGTCTGGCTGTAACTGAACAGGGCATCCTGCGCTTGCTCATCAGGCAAAACATCTGCCACGAGCTGGCCGGTGGGATTGGCATCAAACATACGTTCAACCCATTCACCGATAAACAGATAGCGAAAGTCTATCAGCTCAGGCTCTGCCTTGGCGACAATCGCGTAGTCGCTAAATTCTCCCAAGCCTTCAGGGTAGAAGCTCGAGAAGGGTACGCAACGTTGTTGCGATTGCTCGGCAGCAAATCGCTCCAATGCCGGGGTAATAATTCTATCGTAGGTCGGCCGCATAACGGAGACGAATATTATCAGGTGTACAGACCGGTCAGAATGGCCATAACCAGAACGGCCACAATAAGGCCAATAAATGTGCCAAATAGGATACGCCGCTGGGTTGTATTGCGGACATTCTCCGCTGCCCGGGCATCATCTGTCTTTTTTACTTCTGGCCGATTTGTCAGGTCGATATTGTTTACACTTTGAGCCATTGGAGCATCCCCTTTCTGTCTTTGCTCTCAAGCAAAACGCGTGGACCCCCATATCAGTTCCATTTTTTGGCCATATTTTTGGCGACATCAGCCAAATGGCCATAAAACGGCAAGACTTTCCAAGACAGCGCTGGTGTTTGACGTCCAATCTGCAGACACTGTTTCACACGTCACCATTAACAGGGCCATATCAACAGGGGGCCACAAATGTCACGTCTTCTCCGCACCGGTTTTCTGAGCCTCGCCATTTTACTCGGCGCCACTATCACCGGTCTGCCGGTCAGCGCTCATGCCCAGCAGGTACAAAGCCACGCGACCATTATCGCCACGCAGCAGCCCGGCCTCGATCAGGATGCGACCCGTGCGGCGATTGACTGGTGGGGTGCCATGCTGGCCCGTGACGTGCTGGCGCTGGCCCGGGTGTCCGGTGACCCGATATATATGCGCGGCAAATCCCTGAATCTCGAGGAAGTGCTGGAGCGGTTCGAAGCGCCCTGCTGCTCGACCACCGAGGCCGAGTGGCCGATTGCCATTGTCAGCGCCAATGTCATGCCGGCTATCGATCCGGTGTCGGGTGCGGTCGCCACCATCGATAACATGCCGCCGGGACTGCTGCCCCTGCCCGAGGACCGGATTGTGCAACTGACCATGGCCGAGAAAAAACCCGATGGCACGGTCAAAAGCCGCCAGCAGAGCATCCGCCATTACGCCCAGCATATACAGGCAGGCGATTACCGGATCATTGCTCTGACCCAGTAGAAAACATAAGTCAGATTATCAGCGCAGGGTTATCGACCCGGTTTGCGTATATGCTGTTGTTAAGCATGCAACTGTATTTCAAGGGGGCTACCTTGCCGATACGCAAATCCTTTTATCTGGCGGCGTTTCTGACCGCGACTGTTTCCATACTCACCTTTGCCGAACCTGCCGGGGCGCAGGTCTTCACCCGCGACCCACAAGCCGGTGGCTTTGGTGGCGGTCAGGCGGGGGGCCAAGCGGGAGGCCAGCGCGGCATGCCCGATCCGTCCAAGATCATGCGACTGGATCGTGATGGCGATGGCGCCCTGTCACTCGAAGAAGTGCCCGAACGCATGCGTGAACGTTTCGACATGATTGATGGCGATGGTGACGGCCTGATCAAAGAGGCCGAACTTCAGAGCTTTTTCGACCGTATTAAGCAGCTGCGTGAGCAGGGCGGAGGACAGGGCGGGTTCGGTCAGGGGGGCGGGTTTGGCAAACGTCCAGGCAACGTGACACCGCAATCAGCGCCGGCACCAAATGGTTCAGAGTCAGATGCCGGTGCAACCGCGAAACCCTATGTCCCGTCCTTCTTCAGCCGTTTCAGCACCGAGCAATATGAAGGATCGGTCAAGGATATAGACTATACTGATGGCGTGGCCCCGGATGATGAACGCCGCAAGCTGGATATCTACCCCACCACCCATGCAAACGGTGCGGCACCGGTGATGGTAATGATCCATGGCGGCGGCTGGCAGATCGGGCGCAAGGACACCAATGATCTGCTGAAGAACAAGGTGCCGTATTTCGACCGTGAGGGCTGGGTGTTCACCAGCATCAATTACCGGCTGGTGCCCAACGCCACCCCGGCGGAACAGGCCCATGATGTGGCAACCGCGCTGGTCTGGCTGCGTGATCACATTGCCGAACATGGCGGCGACCCGGCGCAGATCCATATCATGGGGCATTCAGCAGGTGCGCATCTGGCCGCCCTCACCGCCATCGACCCGCAATATCTGCATGCGGTCGGGGCCGATACCGGCCTGATCCGCAGCGTCACCCTGCTCGATGGGGCCGGGTACAACCTGCTTGAGCACCAGCCGACCAATTTCATCATTCGCAAGATGTATAACGACGCCTTTGGCGAGGAGCTGGAGGCCCGCATCCCGGTCTCACCGATCCACCAGATCAAAGCCGGGGCCAGCATCCCGCCATTTCTGATTACCTATGTGGAGCGCACCCGCTCCCCCGAGGCCTCGGAAGAGCTGGCAACCGCCCTGCGCGAGGCCGGGTTCAGCGCCGAGACCTATCAGGCACCCGAGGGCTATGATCATGGCTCGATCAACGGCGATTTCGGTGCCACTGATGATCCGGTCAGCAAGCGGGTCATGGAATTCCTCAATCAGGCGAAAAGCTCCTGATCTCTATCCCGCAAGCCCGCTTGCCGGATCATGTACCGGTTGCTGAATTTACTGGTGAATTGGCGGCTGGCCGTTGGAGGCCGAAACGCCACCATCGACCGGCAGGTTCACGCCATTGACGAAACCGGCCTCATCACTCGCCAGAAAGTTGATCACCCGGGCAATATCAATCGGCTGTGCCGGTTTACCGAGCGGCATCCGTTCGGCGAATTTCGCCAGCACTTCCTTGTCATCGGCAAGACCGGCAGTCATTTCGGTAATGGTCAGGCTCGGATTGACCGCATTGACCCGGATACCGTCGCGGCCAAGCTCCAGCGCCAGTGCGCGGGTAAAGTTGGTGACAGCGCCTTTCGAGGCGTTATAGGCCGCCAGACCCCAATCACCGCCAATGCCTGAAACCGACGAGACATTGACGATATTGCCCTTCACCTTGCGCAGATACGGCAGGGCGGCCTGTATCATATGGAAAACGCCGGTGACATTGATGTCGATGGTCTTGTTCCAGTCCTCGATGCTGAAATCATCAAATTTTCCCATCTCGGCAACACCGGCATTATTAACCAGTACATTGATACCGCCGAAGCGATGCACCGCGGCATCGACCAGCTTCTCAACCGCAGCCCGATCACTGACATCGGTTGCATGCACCAGCACGTGACTGGCGTCGAGATCGGCGGCGACCTCATCCAGCTTTTCCTTTCTGCGGCCGACGAGGACGACATTGCCACCACGCTCGGCGAAGAGTTTTGCGGTGGCGGCACCGATACCGCTGCCGGCACCGGTTACGATGATGGTCTGATTGGTAAAATCATATGCCATGATTAAGCACCCTGTTTTCTGTCTGATATGAAGAGATCGGGAGAACACCCGTATGCCTCACAGATTGGATCGACAGCGCCGCTTGCCAATCAATGATTTGTGACAACACCTGTGCAGCGGTGGAAACAATTCCGGTGCCGATGGCTGATTGCTTGCCTAATCCCAACGGGCGGATTATGAGTGCGGGTATGGTTAAGCATCTGCACATACTGGCCGTTATGGCCATGATCACCCTGACAACCGCCTGCGGTTTTCAGCCGGTCTACGGGAATATCGGCGGCGACCGCGCCGTTACCACACGCGCACAATTCGCCAAGGTCCGTATTCCACCGATTGCCGAGCGTGAAGGACAGATGCTGCGCAACCGTCTGATCGACCAGATCTATGTGGATGGCGCGCCGCGCGACCCGGCATATGATTTGCGGGTCGGCCTGCGGTTTCGTGAGGGTGCCATCGATATCGACCGCGATGACAGTGTCACGCGCACCCAGCTCAATGTGACGGCTCAGGCCATCCTCGCCGACCGCACCACCAACAAGACGCTGTGGACCGCCGACAGCCGCGCCATCGTCACCTATAACGTGCTCGACAGCCCGTTCGCGACCGTTCAGTCGGAACGCGCGGCACGGGAACAGGCAATGCAACAGCTTGCCGATGATCTGGTTGTGCGCCTCGGCGCGTTCTTTGCCACCGAAGGCCAGAAACTCAGCGCTTCCGCTGACTGACGGGAAGGCGGCACCGGTGAAGGTCAAACCACAGGAAGCCGACAGATTTGCCAAGGCACCGCCGGACGGCATGCTGGCGATCCTGATCTATGGTCCCGATCCCGGTCTGGTGCATGAGCGGATGCTCAATGTTACCCGCGCCTGGCTCGGTGACGGCATGGCAGATGACCCGTTTTCCCTCGTCGACCTCGCGGTTGAGGATGTGTCGAAAGACCATGCCCGGCTCGCCGATGACGCCAATGCCATGACCCTGATGGGTGGCCGCCGGGTGATCCGCCTGCGCGATGCCGACGAGAAGACGCTGAAGGCGGTTACCCAGCTGCTTGATGATGCCGACCCCGGCAAGACCGATAACCGCGTGGTTATCACCGCCGGTGACCTGACCCCGCGCTCGGGCCTGCGCAAGCTATTTGAGGCTGCCAAGACCGGTGCCGCCCTCGCCTGTTACGTCGAGGATGAACGGCAGCTCGGCCAGATCATCAATGCCCGCTTCACCGAGGCCGGCAAGCGTGCGAGCCGCGATCTGATCGATACCCTCGCTGCCCGGCTGGTCGGTGACCGCGCCCTGATGAGCCGCGAGATCGACAAGCTGCTGATCTATATGGGCGATGATGAGAGCCTGACCCCAACCCATATTGCCGAAACCATCGGTGATGAGGCCGATCTGTCCCTCGATGATGCAGTGATGGCAGCAATGCGCGGTGACATTCCGGCCACCGATAGGGCGCTGCAACGGCTCTGGGCACAGGATATGTCACCGGTGGCGGTCTTGCGGGCGTTGCAGCGGCACCTGCTCAAGCTGCACACCATGGCCTGCGAGGTCGAGGGTGGCAAAAACCCGAAATCGGTACTCGACAGCGCCAGACCACCGATCTTTTTCAAGCTGAAAAACGCCTATGTGGCGCAACTGCGCAGCTGGTCGGTGAGCCGGATCAATCAGGCCATGGAACGGGCGCTGGAAGCAGAGGGCCAGTGCAAGGAAACCGGTATGCCGGACAAGGCCCTGACCGACCGCAGCTTCTGGTTCACAGCACAGCTCGCCAAACGCCGCGGTCGGTAGGAATTATTGCTATCAGGCGGTCGGGTCGGTTACTTGCCGCGCGCTGTCGGCACCCATGGCCAGCGGGTCCTTGGCCGTAGCGGCGGTTTCTGCCACCACAGCATCCGGCGGCGCAACCAGTTCAACCCGGAGCACGGCTTCGTCAGTATAGCTGACCACCCGCACCAGCGAACCCTTCTCCATCGCCTCATCGGCGCTGACATGCCAGAGCGTATCGCCGACAAAGGTCTTGCCGGAACCGTGACGGATCGGATCGGTGAGGGTCAGGGTCTTGCCGACCATATCCCGTGCCCGGCTGTTGAACTCGCTCTCGGTTTCGGTCTTCGGCTGTTTGCGCTGATGCAGCCACCAGAAGCCCATGAACACCGTGGTCAGCACGGCAAAAGCGGCAATCTGCAATGGCCAGCCGAGCGCCGGCAGCGCCAGCGTCACCAGACCGACCACAAAGGCCGCCATACCGAACCAGAACAGGATAAAGCCCGGTACGATCATTTCCGCGGCGGCCAGCAGCAAACCTGCTGCCAGCCAGTAGATATAGGAAATGGTCACCATTTCGTTCTCACCCATGGATATGTCCCTCCTGCTGTCGGATCACCAAAGCCTGTGTGCGACGGATCATCAGAACCGGGCCCACGGGCCTTCCGCCTCACCGACGCTGCTCGGTTTTTGCTGGCGTTCGGCAATCCGATTGGCAATCGAATTCATGAGATCATTGCCGGTCGCCAATGGCAACCCGGCGGTGCCGACCGTTGACGGCGCTGATGGCTGTGATTTCGTGCCACCGCTCGAGCCACGCGGTGATGGCTTAGGCTTTTTTGGCGTCCCGCCACCACCTCCACTTGGCCCGGAACCATTGCCATCACGGTTGAAGCTCTGACCGACCAGCTCGGCAATACCGGCCAGTGCACCGATCGGTGCCGTCGCCTCAATCGGCAGGATGAGGGTTTTCTGGTTCGGGGAGGTCGCCATGGCTTGCAGCGCCTCGGTATATTTCTGCGCCACGAAGTAGTTGAGCGCCTGAATATCGCCCTGTGCCACGGCCTCGGAGACCACCTGGGTCGCCTTCGCCTCGGCCAGTGCCAGACGCTCGCGCGCCTCGGCCTGCAGCTTGGCGGCTTCCAGCTCACCCTGCGCCCGCAAGACGGTTGACTGGCGATCACCCTCGGCCTCAAGGATCACGGCACGGCGATCCCGCTCGGCCTTCAGCTGACGGGCCATTGAGTTCACCAGATCCGTCGGCGGCTCGATGTCGAGCACCTCGATCCGGGTGACCTTGACGCCCCATGGCGTCGTGGCTTCGTCAACTGCCTTGAGCAGCATGTTATTGATGTCCTCGCGGCGGGACAGCAGATCATCGAGGTCCATGGAGCCCATCACGGTACGCAGGTTGGTCATGGACAGGTTGAGCAAGGCGCGCTGCAGATTGGCCACCTCATAGGTGGATTTCGGCGCATTGAAAATCTGATAGAAAACAACGCCATCGGAGGTGATCCGCGCGTTGTCCTTGGTAATCACTTCCTGCGATGGCACGTCGAGGACAGTCTCCATCATGGAGACGCGCGCACGCACCCGATCGACAAAGGGAATGATGAACGCCAGACCCGGCTTCAGGCTCTGGTGATATTTACCGAGACGCTCGACGACAAAATTGTAGCCCTCGGGCACGGTCTTGACCCCGAGAATGGCAAAGATAATGACCAGTACGAATAACGAGAGCGCGACAATACCGATTTCCATGCGCTTCAAACTCCCCCAATAGTTACGTTGTTAACAAGATATATATGGTGACAGCCGATAATCCCTGCACGGGAAATCGGTATACAGGATGGTCGATTTTTCTATTCAGCAGCGGTAACCGCTTGATTTAATGGAGAATACAGCCGCTGCGGCGGGACGTGCAGGCGACAGCCATCGCCCAGTGAAATGCGGCCCTCACGCTCGACCCAGGCGGTGATGCCCCGGCGACCGAGAGCGGCTTTCGGGAACAGCTTGCCCTTGCCCGGATAGGTCTGATCGATCACCTCACCGGGAAACCGGCAGGGACCGTTTTCCATATCAACCACCAGCGAGGTGCCGTCATCGAAAATCAGCCGCGATGAGGGCGGCAACTGGCTCAGCAGCGGAATGCCGGACAGCACCAGATTGGCCCCGATCCATGACGGATCGACCGGCCCGTCCAGTTCCATCGCCGTACCGATCTCGACGAGCTCCTGATCCGAGATGATGGTGATCTGGCGGGTATTGCGGATTTCGGTGCCACGCGGATACTGCGCCTTGACCCGGCTGCAGGACGGACGGGTAAGGCCGCCATGGGCTTCACCCTCAAACCCGCCATAGGTGACCGTGACACTGTCCTGACCGGTCGAGGTCAGATCGGTGTCCCGGTCGGCATTGACCAGAATGGCCGCCACCGCGCCATAGATATCTGTAGGAGAAAGAATGGGCATGGTGTCTGCGGCTCCCTGTTCTTGTTGTTCCGGGCCTGTTGTCTTGTAAGCGCCTAGACCGTGAACACCGTGGTACCCGTGGTCTTGCGGGCTTCCAGATCGCTGTGCGCCTGGGCTGCCTCGGACAATGGATAGGTCTGGCGCACGTCGATCTTGACGGCACCGGACTGTACCACCTCGAACAGAGCATTGGCACTGGCAACCAGATCCGCCCGTTTCGCGGTATAGGCCATGAGTGACGGCCTGGTCACAAAGAACGACCCCTTGGCCAGCCATGACATTGGAATTTCCGCAACCGAACCGGAAGCATTGCCGAAGCTGACCATCATGCCGAGCGGGCTGAGGCAGTCAAAACCGCGCTCCACCGTATCGGCACCGATACCGTCATAGATAACCGGCACCCCGGCACCATTGGTGATTTCCATGACCTTCTCGGCGAAATTCTCCTGCCGGTACATGATCGTGTGATTGCACCCATTGGCCTTGGCGAGTGCGGCTTTCTCCTCCGATCCCACGGTGCCGATGATGGTGACGCCCAGATGTTTCGCCCATTGGCACATCATCAGACCGACACCACCGGCAGCGGCGTGGACGAGGATGGTCTGGCCCGCCTCAACCTTGAAGGTCCGGCGCAGCAGATATTCCACCGTCATGCCCTGAAGCATCATCCCGGCTGCGGTCTTGTCATCGATGCTGTCGGGCAGCTTGACCACGCGCTCGGCTGGAATATTGCGCATCTCGGCATAGGCACCGAGCGGCGGTGAGGCATAGGCAACGCGATCACCGACCGCAAGGTCACTGACCCCGTCACCAAGCGCGGTCACCACACCACAGGCCTCAAGCCCGATGGCAGTGGGCAGGGCAGGCAGCGGATAGAGGCCCGTGCGGTGATAGACATCAATGTAATTCAGCCCCACCGCCTTATGCTCGAGCTGGACCTCGCCCTTGCCCGGTGCCGGTACGTCGACCGCTTCCCAGACGAGCTTTTCCGGGCCACCCGGCTCATGAATGCGAATTGCGTGAGTCATGATCTTCTGTTCCTGTTTCCTGTAATTATCAGCTTAAAAAAGGTGTTCTTTCAGGAAGTCTTCCGTCCGCTTGTTGGCCAGATCGGCAGCTTCCTTGTTGTAATGCTCGCCACCAACGCGGGCGAAGGCATGATCCTGCCCCTCATAGACATGGGGTTGAACGAGCTTGATCGGGCTGACCCCGTCCAGAATGGTCGCGCGCACTTCCGGTGAGACAAACTTATCCTTCTCGCCGATATGCATCAGCATCGGCTGGGTAATCGCGGTGGCCTCGTCAATCGCATCCTGAATGGCGACACCGTAATAGGAGACATTGCAATCGGCATCCGAGCGTGTGCCCATGAGGTAGGCGAGCTTGCCGCCAAGGCAGAAACCGATGGTGCCAACACGATCGGTGATTTCCGGACGCTCGCGCATGGCATTCAGCGTATCGACGAGATCATCAACGCCCTTTGCCTCATTGAAGCCCTGATAGAGCTCGAATGCCTTATCCCATTCTTCCTGGGTCTTGTCGGTGATCTGGATGCCCGGTTCCTGACGCCAGAACAGGTCGGGGCATACGGCCACATAACCCTTGGCGGCATAGGCATCGCAGATGTTCCGCATCACCTCATTGACGCCGAAAATCTCCTGAATCACCAGAAGACCCGGTGCCGGGTTGTCAGCCGAGACATTTTCCGGGTGGGCAATATAGGCTTCAAATTTGCCGTCGGGGCAGGTGATCTCGATCATGGGCATGGGATGTTTCCTTGGTTTTTCCGTTGGTTGGGGCAGATCGGCAGAAATACCGGTCGGGAAAATTATCAGAGCAGTGTGGCCATCTCCGGCTGCCAGCCCTCATGGCGCAACAGCCAGCGTTTTGTGTCCAACCCGCCGAGACCGGAGAAGCCACCGAGGTTGCTGCCTCTGGCTGGTCCACCCGATGCAACGACGCGGTGGCAGGGGATGATGATCGGAATGGGATTGGTGGCACAGGCCGAACCGACCGCCCGTACGGCACCCGGCGAGGCACCAGCCGCCTGACCGAGTTCCCCATAGGTGTAAACGTTACCCGCCGGGATGCGTTGCATGGCAGCGAGGACTTTTTGCCGGAAGGGCGTCACATCCGGCGCTGTCGGCAGGTCGGCAAGCGCATCGCGGGCACCTGCAAAATACTGCTCAATCGCAGCAGTCGCCTGATCGGTAATGCGGTTACCGGTTCTGTCGCCGCGCAGATCACCCCAGTCCAGCGCCGTAATTGCCGTCTCCGTCGCCACAACGGTGAGCGGACCAAGCGGACTGTCTGTCACGGCAGCAAACATCGGCATCTGGCACCTGCTGTTTTCAGTCATCTGCACTCGGCGGTGACGGCATTTTCAGGCCCTGCGCCAGAATACCGGCCAGATCGCCCGGTGTATTCACCGGCGGCTGACAGGCCATGCCCTCACAGACATAGGCCGTTGCCTGATCGTCGATCAGCGACTTGCCACCGACTACACCGTTCTGCGCCGGGTTGCCGCCGCCGAGGGCATGGCGGTCCTCGACCACATTGAGCAGGATATTCGGTGACGGATGCCGCCGCATGGCATCAATCAGGCCAGCCGACTCTGCTGCTTCCCGGCCACCCATGATCACCACCTGTCGGGCAGCCTGAATATAGTCAACTGAATTGATAAATGTCGCCAGCGGGAAGAAGTTGCGCTGAATTTCACCGGAGAAGGTACGGGTCAGCGCCTCCATCTTCTCCATATAGGCCTGATCGCCGGTGATATAGAACAGCATGGCCAGAACCCGGACCATGACGCCATTGCCCGATGGCGTTGCCTGATCCACCGCATGACGGGCGCGGACAAACACATCCCCGGCCTTGTCGGAAACCATGAAATAGCCGCTGTTTTCGCTATCCCAGAAATGCTGGTTGAGAATGTCCACCCAGCGCTGGGCCTGGGTCAGCAGGGACGCATCACCCTGATACTGGTAGAGGATCAGCGCCGCTCGGGCCATTTGGGCGAAGTCGTCGAGCGTGGCATGGCCGCGGGTAATGCCTTCACCCGCCGCATTGGCGCACCAGCTGTGACGCATCTCGCCATCGCGGGCAACATTGGCCACCACAAAGTCAAAGGCACTGCGCGCCGCATCGAGCCAGTCCTTGCGCTCGAAGACAAAACCGGCACGGGCCAGCGCCGCAATCATCATGCCGTTCCAATCGGCCAGCACCTTGCCGTCACGTGCTGGCGGCACCCGATCAGCGCGGGCACGGAACAGGATATCCCGGCATTCGGCGAGGATTTTCTCGCCCTTGGCATCGGCGGGCGGCACACCACGGCGGCGGTTGAGGATATTGACACCGTCCCAGTTGCCAAGCCCGGTAACATCATAAGCCGCCTTGAAGACCGGTGCCTTGTCATCGAGCAGGCTGTCGATCTCCGCTTCCGACCAGATATAGAATTTGCCTTCCTCGCCCTCGGTATCGGCATCGAGGGTCGCGGCAAAAGCGGTCAGACCGCCATGCTCAACGGTCATTTCCCGCAAGACCCAGTCAACCGTCTCATGCAGGCGCTGCTGGTACAGCACATTGGCACTGCCGAGGAAGACCTGCGTCAGCAGCTCGATCGCCTGTGCGTTGTCGTAGAGCATCTTCTCGAAATGCGGGACCAGCCATTCCTCATCGGTGGCATAGCGGGCAAAACCGCCGCCCAGATGGTCATAGATACCTCCCTCGCACATCCCGTCGAGGGTAAAGGTGACGGCATGGTAGTAGGTCTCGTCACCGGTGCGCAGCCAACTGCGCCAGAGCAGTTCCAGAATGCTGAAATGCGGAAACTTCGGTGCCGAGCCGATACCGCCATGCACAGGGTCAATGTCGCGGGCGATCCGCTCGGCCATCCGGTCCATGACTGCCGGCTCAATGCCGGTATCGCCGCGCACGCTGAAGGTCTGTTGTTCCAGCGCCTCGATCAGGGCGGTGACGTTGTTCTCAACCTTCTCCGGCTGGCGATGGTAAATGTCACTGACCTGTGTCAGCACCTGGGTAAAGCCGGGACGACCGAAGCGCTCTTCCGGCGGGAAATAGGTACCGCCCCAGAACGGCTCACGATCCGGGGTCAGGAACATGGTCAGCGGCCAGCCGCCCTGTTGACCCATCGCCGCCAGCGCTGCCTGATACAGATGGTCAAGGTCCGGGCGTTCCTCACGGTCGACCTTGATGCTGACGAACTTCTCGTTCATCAGATCGGCAATCGCCTGATCCTCAAAGCTCTCATGGGCCATGACATGGCACCAGTGACAGGCGGCATAGCCGATTGACAGCAGAACGGGCTTGTTCTGCTCCTTGGCGACATTAAATGCTTCATCACTCCATCGCCACCAATGCACCGGGTTATCGGCATGTTGCAGCAGATACGGGCTGGTCTCTTGATCGAGCTGGTTTCTGGCGGTCATGTCTGGCGGTGATCCGGAAGCGTAGGGCGGGTAAGGAGCAACATATGCGACCCTAGCGACGTTCGGCCCAAGATGCTAGTTCACTCATCAACAACATATTCACACAGACAGAAAACTCTTATGAACACTGAGAATTCAAAGGTTTCAGACGATGACCAATATTACCGTCTGCATATTTTCGCCTGCACCAATGAACGACCTGCCGGGCATAAGCGCGGCTCCTGCCACGAACGCGGTGCGACCCCGCTGCGGAATTACATGAAGGCCAAGGCCAAGGCGCTGGGCATCAGCAAAGTGCGGGTCAATATCGCCGGTTGCCTCGACCGCTGCGAGCTTGGCCCGGTGCTGGTGATCTATCCGGATGGCGTCTGGTATCATTACAAAAACGAGGCGGATATTGACCGCATCCTCGAAAAGCACGTAATCGGTGGCGAGATCGTCGAGGATCTGCGCCTCAGCCCGGAACAGACCGAGCTGGCCGAACACCAGACGGCCTGAACATTACCCAAAACAGGCCCCCATGTTTCACGTGAAACATGGGATCAAGAGACAGCCCTTAATATGAGTACAGACACCATCTATGCCCTCGCCTCCGGCCATGGCCGCGCCGGGATCGCTGTGATCCGGCTGTCCGGGCCACGGGCGCATGTGGCGCTGTCTGCGCTCTCCGGTGACAAGCCGGTGCCCGCACCACGTCAGGCAGCGCTGCGCCGCCTGACCGATCCGGCAAGCGGCCACCCGATTGATGATGCGCTGGTGCTGACTTTCACCGCCCCGGCGAGCTTTACCGGCGAAGACGTGGTCGAGCTGCACCTGCATGGCGGGCGGGCGATCATTGACGCCACAGTGGCCGCGCTCAACGCAATGGACGGGTTGCGCCTTGCTGCACCGGGCGAGTTTACCCGCCGGGCATTCGAGAACAACCGTCTCGACCTGACCGAGGCCGAGGCGGTGGCCGATCTGATCGATGCCGAAACCGAGGCCCAGCGGCTGCAGGCACTGGACCAGTTGAGCGGTTCGCTGAAAACCCTGTATCACGGCTGGGCCGACCGGCTGACCCGGGCACTGGCCTATATCGAGGCCGACATCGACTTCCCCGACGAAGACCTGCCCGATGGCGTAGTTGCCGCGGTTACGCCCGATATCAACGGGCTGATTGAGGAAATCACCCGGCATCTGAGCGATAATCGCCGGGGCGAGCGTCTGCGCGATGGCGTCATGATCGCTATTCTCGGCGCGCCCAATACCGGTAAATCTTCTCTGCTCAACGCCATTGCCGACCGCGATGCCGCCATCGTCTCGGACATTGCCGGAACCACCCGTGATGTGATCGAGGTGCATCTGGACCTTGGCGGCTATCCGGTCACCCTGCTCGACACCGCCGGTTTGCGCGAAACCGCCGATGTGATCGAAACCGAGGGCATCCGCCGGGCACTGGCCCGCGCCGAGGAAGCCGACCTCAAGCTGCTGGTGGTCGATGCGGTGGATATTGACCCGGCACAGCCCGCCCTGCCCGCTGCCCTCGTCCCCCATGCCCATCACGGCGCGATCATCGTGATCAACAAGGCCGATCTGGCTGGCGATCTGCCGGTCACCCTCGACGGCTATCCGGTGGTTACGGTATCGGCCAAACACGGCACCGGGCTGAACAACCTGCTCCACGCCCTCGAACACGAGGTCAAGGCGAGCCTTGAGGCAGCAGGCAGCGGCCCGAGCCTGACCCGCGCCCGCCACCGGGAAGCACTGGAAGAGGCACGCATCAGCCTCAGCCGCGCGATCAGCGCCGAAGAGCCCGAGCTGGCCGCCGAGGATACCCGCCTCGCCCTGCGCGCGCTGGGTCGCATCACCGGGCGGGTAGATGTGGAAGATCTGCTCGACGTGATCTTTCGCGACTTCTGTATCGGGAAATAGCGCGATCAGCCGGGCGGCACGTCGAAATCGCCGACCGACAGACCCTGACAGTGGCGCGCCCAGACCATCTCCAGCGCCCGTTCGAGATCACGGGTCCGTGCTGCGGTATCAAACAAGGGCAATGACGATGCTGCCTGCAGGCTCTGGCGATGCGCCTCCAGCCGGTCCCGTTCCTCGCCCGCCAGGGCAATGGCCTGAGCCTCATAAGCCGCGAGGCTGTCGCAGATCATATCCGGCTGATTGACCGCATGGAGCAGGCTGGCACTGACCCGCGCTGCCATGGCATTGCCACTCAACCCCAGCACCGGCACCCCGGCCCAGAGCGCGTCTGACGTGGTGGTATGACCACCGCAAATGCGGGTATCAAGGGCGAGATCGGCAGCACCGAGCCGCGCCAGATGCGCGCTCTTATCCGCCAGATGCGGGGCAAAAAGGATGCGCGCCGGATCAATCCCGCGCTTCGCCGCCTCGGCCCGGATATTCGCCTCATAGGCCGGATAGGCGGTCATCAGCCACAGCACGGTATCGGGCAACTGGCTCAAAATCCGCATCCACGCACCGAAAATCCCCGGCTCCAGCTTGTGCGAGATGTTGAAGCTGGTGAAGACGAACCGGTCATCGGGCAGTCCCGATGTTTCACGTGAAACACGCGGGCCGATCGGCTGGGCATTATCGCGTGCCTGATAGGTGACCGGCAGGCGGATAACCGCCTCGCGATACTCGTCCCGCGCACCGTCGGGCAATACGTGGCGATCAAGCAGCGCATAATCGATCCAGTCACCACCCACCGTACCAGGATAAGCGAGCCACGAGACCTGCACCCGCGCCGGGTGCCGGGCCAACGCCGCCTGTCGATGACCACCGGACCAGCCCTTGAGGTCCAGCAGGATATCGATGTCATCCGCTGCGACCCGATCGGCGGACTGCACAACATTCATCGCTTCCAGATCAACCGCCACCGCAACCATATCGGCATGATCGACCGGCAAGGGCCTGCCGCCCCAGTAATACAGGATTGGCGTGAACTTTTGCCGATCCAGTTTCTTCAGCACGCCGCGCAGCAACTGCACGGTCGGCGCGAAATCGTGAAAATTCGGCGTGAACAGGCCGAGACGGATCGGCCCACCATCCTGTCGCACAGGTCGGGCAGGCAGCTTTTCTGCTTTTGCGGCAATACCGGCGGCATGGGCCTCGGCAATCCGGCGCTGGGTTTTGCCGTCATCGGTGCGGAACAGTGCCACCATCGGTGTCTCAAGCGGTACTTGCTCCTGCGCCAGCCGTTTTGCCGTCTCTGCCGCCACCAGCGCAGTCAGCCGGTCATGGCGCGACCAGTCGGCGATATAGCGGCTCGCCATCAGCAGGGCCTCGGCCACCACCGGATCGCCCGGCTCCTCCTCATGCAACCGCGCCAGTATCCCATGGGCATCATCATGGCGATGGCAGTAGCCCAGATGCCGGGCGTATTCGAGCGACATGGCCCGATCCAGCGGGTGCTCGGTCGCGTGATCGGCAGCAAGCCGGGCCCAGACCGCGACGGCCTCCGCCGAGCGCGCCTGTGAGCCGAGCAGTTTCGCCAGATTGATCCCGGCTCCGCGATGGCTTGGCCGTGCGGTCAGCGCCGCCCGGAACCGGGTCTCGGCCAGCGCCATGTCACCCTGCTGCCCGGCGACAATGCCGAGCAGGTTGAGCGCATCGGGATCGTTCTCACCGGCAAAGCGCTCATAAACCGGTAATGCGGCGGCGAGATCGCCGGCCATATGCGCCGTGCGCGCGGCGGCCAGTTCCGGTGCTATCTGGTCGTTATCATTGGTCATGGGATGGCTATAACCCATGCTTTACCGCCAAGGCCAGCGCCGGGATCACCCACGGATGCGAAGCGCCAGCCGCCGTGTTTCACGTGAAACATGCGCGCCATGCGCCGGGTGGATGTGGACAAGTTTTGACGCTGTCGTGGAATCAGCATAAATTGCGCCTCTCCAGAACATTCGAGCGGATTACAGGCCCGTGAGTACAGTAACTGACACCCTCCTGACCGATGCCGGTCAGGGCAAAAGCTATGACGTGATTGTCGTCGGCGGTGGCCATGCGGGCACCGAGGCCGCAGCGGCTGCCGCGCGCATGGGTGCTGCCACCCTGCTGCTGACCCACAAGCTCGAAACCGTTGGCGTCATGTCCTGTAACCCGGCGATCGGTGGCCTCGGCAAGGGCCATCTGGTGCGTGAGATCGATGCCCTCGACGGCATCATGGGCAAGGCGATCGACAAGGGCGGCATCCAGTTCCGCACCCTCAACGGCTCAAAAGGCCCGGCGGTGCGCGGCCCCCGCGCCCAGGCTGACCGCAAGCTCTACCGTCTCGCGGTGCAGGAACTGCTCGCCGCAACCGAAAACCTCGATATTCGCGGGGCCGGGGCGGAAGATATCGCCTTTGATGCCGATGGCGCGATCTCTGGCGTCATCACCAGCGACGGCGATACCGTGCCCTGCCGCGCCGTGGTCATTACCACCGGCACCTTCCTGCGCGGGCTGATCCATATCGGTGAGAAGAAAATTCCCGCCGGTCGCGATGGCGAGGCGCCTGCCCTCGGCCTGTCCGATACGCTTGAGCGTGCGGGCTTTACCCTCGGGCGGCTCAAAACCGGCACCCCGGCCCGCCTCGATGGCCGGACCATCGACTTCACGCAGCTTGAGGAACAGCCCGGCGATACCCCGCCGCTGCCCTTCTCCTACCTGACCGACCGGATCACCACACCACAGGTGCCGTGCCACATCACCTATACCAATGAGGCAACCCACCGGATCATTCAGGACAATCTGCACCGGGCACCGATGTATTCCGGCCAGATCGAAGGCACCGGCCCACGCTATTGCCCGTCGATCGAGGACAAGGTCGTGCGCTTCGCCGACAAGTCGCGGCACCAGATTTTCCTCGAGCCGGAAGGCCTCGACGATCACACGATCTATCCGAACGGTATTTCCACCTCCCTGCCCGAGGATGTGCAGCACGCCCTGCTGAAAACCATTCCGGGGCTGGAAAATGCGGTGATACTGAAACCCGGCTATGCCATCGAATATGACTATATCGACCCGCGTGAGCTGAAACCGACGCTGGAAACCAAACGTCTCGCCGGGCTGTTTCTGGCTGGCCAGATCAACGGCACCACGGGTTACGAGGAAGCGGGCGCACAGGGGCTGATGGCCGGCACCAATGCTGCGCTGAAAGCCGCCGGCGGCACCGACAGCTTCACCCTCGACCGGTCACAGGCCTATATCGGCGTGCTGATCGACGATCTGATTACCCGCGGCGCACCGGAACCATACCGCATGTTCACCAGCCGGGCGGAATACCGCCTGACCCTGCGTGCCGATAATGCCGACCAGCGCCTGACCCCCGCCGGTCTCGCGGTCGGTGTGGTGGGCCGCGACCGGGCTGCCGCCTGGGGTGACAAGGCTGCGAAACTCACCGCCGCCCGTGACTTCGCCGACAGCAACAAGGCAACGCCGCAGGAACTGGCGCGCCACGGCATCACCATCAATCATGACGGCAAGCACCGCTCGGTCGCCGATCTGCTCCGCCACCCGGACATCACGCTGGCACAGCTCGCGACCGTCTGGCCGGAACTGGCCGACCTCGACGCCGCCACGGCGGAACAGCTGACCATTGATGCACAATATTCCGGCTATCTCGACCGGCAGGAAGCGGATATCCGGGCGTTCAAGAAGGATGAGGCGCTCGAGATTCCCGGCGATCTCGATTATGACGCCATCGGCAGCCTGTCGAATGAGGTCCGCACCCGGCTGAAAACCGCGCGCCCGGCGACACTCGGCGCCGCAGCCCGCCTCCCCGGCGTCACCCCCGCCGCCGTCGTCGCCCTGCTCCGCCACGTAAAAAAACGGGATGCGGCCTGATTATTTGGCTTCCTCAATCACCAGCTGTACCGCGTCGTCTTGGCGGTCGCCGAGGGTGGTGATGATTTCGGCGACCATGGCGTCGAAGCTGGCGGCGGTGCCTTCCCAGATGCGTTCGTCCTCGAAAGCCTCGAGTTTCCATGTGACCGCGCCATCGAACAGCGCGGTATCGCCCGCCTGATAGGCATCGCGCAGGCGCTGACGCAGGGTCGGGGCCGGTTGGCGTTCAAACAGGATCGAGATGGTTGGCGGCAGGCTGTTCATGACTGTTCCGGCGATGATCATGGTATAATCGGGACATTAGACCCTAGAGCCTGATCCGGTCACCCAGTTTCGTGCCTTCCGGCAGTTTCCGACCGGTCTGCTTGGGCGGATCGGGCATCAGGGTGAGGTTGGAATAGAGATTGCCATCGGCATCGCGCTCCACCTGATAGTCGAGATCGTCGGTAAGCAGGGTTTGCGGCAGGGTAAAGGTGCCGGTCTTGCCCGCATTTACCGTTTCATCAATCACGGATTTGACGAATGCCGGGAAGCGGTCATCGGCCTTGCCATAGACCTTGTACGGCACGAGGATTTCCTCCCCCGCCTCATTGGCATAGGTCTTGAGGTTCATCCGGGCCATTGGTTCATGGGCCTCGGGATCATTGGGGCGAACCAGATAGGCAACCAGCGTACCGCGCTGCAGATCTTCCGGCATATGCTTTTCAAACCGGTGACTGCCCGCCACGACACAACTCGACCAGTCACGGGCGGTGGACATGCGCGCCACATCCTCGGTCTTGCGGGAAATCATCACCATGGCCGGGTCGGCGCGGGCCGGGTCGCGCATGAAATCCTCGCACAGATCGGTCAGCTTGTACTTCTTCAGCGCCTTGCCGATCCGGGCCATGTCGCCATGGGGATTGCGGATAAAGCCACCCTTATAGTCGAGCTCGCCATAGCCATGGGGGGCAAGTGCCTCGGCAATCCGGGGCGCAATCTCGCTCTCCGGCTGTGGCAACTCCAGATAAACCCGGTCCTCGCCCCGGAACAACCGCTCATCATAAAATGCCGGGCGGTCCTGATTATCCGCTACCATGCTGTTTACCGCGCGGTCCTCAGCATCCTCCAGTGTGACCTGGGCAATCTCCACCGCATCGCGCAGATTATCGACGAAACCGACCAGATCCACGGGCTTGCCACCATTGCGGCGACGCGCCAGCTTTTCCGCCTGTCCGGCAAGGCGGGAGAAATCCTCCGGCTCGACCGACAAACGCTTTTTCGAGCGGGTAATGCCGTAATCGACCAGCAGCGGGATCGCCTGTTCCTGCCAGTCATCGGGCAGATCACCGATACCGGCCCGCACATGCTTGGCAATCCGCTGGTGAAAGCTGTCCTGCAGGCATTGCGCAGTCTTGCGCGAGCGAAAACAGTTGATTTCGCTGACGTCGAGGACGGTGCTTTCTCGTGCTGTCTGTTCCGGCATGAAGAGAACCAGAGTTTCGGAAACGAATTTATAGCGTATAGAGTATCTGTAACGTTAGAAAATGACCAGCGGGATTGAATACCCCCATCCCCGACCGACCGCTCATAATTCCTTGGGAGAACAAAGCCTTGGCCCGGCCCGTTTCCGGCGCTATTACCTCACCCCATGGAACCAACAACCATCGGATTGCTGGCGCGGGTTGGCGCCCTTGCCATATTTGGCCTTGCGCTGCTGCCCTCGCTCATGGGTGCCGGTGGCTCGCCGCTGCTGTTTGGCGGGCTGTTTGTCACCGTCTGCATCTTCATGCTCCAGCATGGCATGTACAAACCGCTGGAAGCGGCAGAAACCGCGCTGATCAGCCTGTTGATTGCCGCCGTCCTGATCGCCTCTCTCCCGTGGCTGCTGTCGGATCGGGGCGCGTTGATGGCGCTCAGCGATGGTGAGACATGCCCGGCGGGCCTCAATACCTTCGGGCGGCTGTACCTGCCCTATCTGGCTGGTGTTGCTGTCGGCTGTGGCGCGACGGCTCTCGCTGCAATCCGCTGGGCGCAACGGACCACGCCGAAACAGGGCTTTCGGGTCAATCTCAAGCCTGCTGCTGGCCTGATCTTCCTATCCTTGCTGCTGCTGGTCGTGACCTATCTGCCGGTAAACCGTATCGATTGTGAGGCAACCATACGCAGCGTTACCATGATCCTGCCCTTTACCACCGCCTTTACCTGTCTGCTCACCAGCGGCCTGACCGCCATGATGCTTTATCGTTACCGCCAGCAACAACGCCATGACCTCCCTGACCAGCCCTGACCTGAACGCCCTGAAACAGCACCCTGCCCTCGCCGCCTATGCCGCGCTACTGAAGAAATGGCAGCCGCGGATCAATCTCGTCGGGCCCAAAACCCTGCCGGAGATGTGGGTGCGGCATTTTCAGGATTCCGCGCAGTTACTGCCCTATTTGCCCGATGGCCCGGCACGACTGGTGGATTTCGGCTCCGGGGCTGGTTTTCCGGGGCTGGTGATTGCCTGTCTGCGGCCCGATCTCGATGTGCATCTGATCGAATCCGACCAGCGGAAATGCGCGTTTCTGCGCAGCGTGGCGCAGGAAACCGGGGCAAAGGTCACGATCCACACCGACCGAATCGAAAGCCTCGATTCGCTCAAAGCCGACGTGGTAACGGCGCGGGCACTGGCTTCGCTCGACAAACTGCTCACATATACACAGCCACACCTCGCGGAATCCGGATTTTGTATCTTTTTAAAAGGACAAAATGTAGATGCGGAATTGACCGAAGCCACTAAATGTTGGAATTTTGAGGTGGAAACCCATGCCAGCGAGACGGATCGGGCCGCCCGTGTAATCGTGCTGCGGCGCCTTGAAAAGCAAGGCGATCAGGACCTTATCTAGCTGACAGGCCGATATGCGCTGGTACGGGGTGAACAGAACTGTTTTGACCCAAGCCGGAGAGCCGAGCCGATGAGCAGCGCCCTTGCCAGCATCACGCCTGAGACGTATCACCCTCTGTATGAGCGTGAGTTACGCCGCCTGCAATGGAACTGGCCCGTGAGTGGAAATCTGACCCTGCCGACCGTTATCTCGATCGCCAACCAGAAAGGCGGCGTCGGCAAGACCACGACCGCGATTAATCTGGGCACGGCCCTCGCCGCCATCGGCAAGCGCGTGTTGCTGGTCGATCTGGACCCGCAGGGCAATGCCTCAACCGGCCTCGGCGTGCGGCGCGAGAGTGAAGCGCTCGGCACCTATGACCTGATTTCCGGTGAGGCCGATCTCGTCGATTGCGTGCACAGTACCCCTATTCCCGGCCTGTCCATCGTGCCATCCTCCATCGACCTGTCCGGCGCGGAAATCGAGCTGGTGAACGAGCGTCGGCGCGAGTTTCGCCTGCGTGAGGCGATCCGCAACGTGCCGATGGAGTTCGACTTCATCATCATCGACTGCCCACCGGCACTCGGCATGCTGACCCTCAACGGTCTGGTTGCCTCGCATCATGTGCTGGTGCCACTGCAGGCCGAGTTCTATGCGCTTGAAGGCCTCAGCCACCTGACCCGCACGATCCAGCTGATCCAGGGCGGGTTGAACAAGGAGCTGCAGATGATGGGCGTGGTCCTGACCATGGTCGATCGGCGCAACAATCTCAGCCAGGCAGTTGAAGATGACGTGCGCGAATATATGGGCGGCAAGGTCTTCACCACCACCATCCCGCGCAATGTGCGCCTGTCGGAAGCGCCGAGCCATGGCGTGCCGGCCCTGATCTATGATTACAAATGCGCTGGCAGCAAGGCCTATATCGATCTGGCGCGTGAGGTCATCACCCACCTGCCCGACACCGCGCAAGCACAGGCGAGTGTGCAGTAATGAATGCGCCCGACAACAAAGAAGACGGCAAGGCAGCCGCCCGCAAGAAACGTGGCCTCGGTCGCGGGCTTGATGCGCTGTTTTCCGATGCCGAAGCATCCTACAGCGCACCGGATGCCACGGCACCCGCCGACGCAAGCGATGCGCCCGCCTCTGCTGCCCAGCCACGCGGCGGTTTGCGCACCCTGCCGCTGGAAAAGCTGCAGCCGGGCAAATACCAGCCGCGTCAGGAATTCGACGAAGACGCCATCGACGAGCTGGCCCAGTCGATCCGCGAGCGTGGCCTGATCCAGCCAATTCTGGTCCGTGCCGTTGCCGGGGACAAGTTCGAGATTATTGCCGGTGAGCGCCGCTGGCGTGCCTGTCAGGTAGCGCCGCTGCATGATGTGCCGGTCATCATCAAGGATTATGATGATGAGGAAGCCCTGCAGGTCGCTCTTGTCGAGAACCTCCAGCGCCGCGACCTCAATTCCCTTGAAGAAGCCGAAGGTCTGCAACGGCTGATCGATGAATTCGGCCATCGGCAGGAAGATGTGGCCAAGGCAGTGGGTAAATCCCGCAGCCATGTGACCAATACCCTGCGCCTGCTCGGCCTGCCGACTGAAGTGCGCGATCTGTTACGCGACGGCAAGCTGACCGCCGGTCATGCCCGCGCCCTGATCGGTGTGCCCGACGCCATCGTGCTGGCCCAGAATGTCGCCCATCGCGGCCTCAGCGTGCGTGAAACCGAACGACTGGCGCAGGCACGCAAAACCGGTGAAGCAAAGCAGAAAGACCCGACCGGCGATGCGCTTCGCAAGGCCGCCGCCGGTGTAAAGGATGCCGATATTCTGGCGCTTGAACATGATCTGTCCATGCGCCTCGGCCTCAAGGTCTCGATCGACGGCAAGGGCGTTAAAGGCACCGTAAGCGTTGAGTATCAAAGCCTTGAGCAGCTCGACGAACTGATCCGCCGCCTGACCTGATCCGGCTCGCCCTGAGCCGGCCAGCGCAAGACCACTGTGAAACCCGACAATCAACTTGCCTAACCCATTGTTTCAGTTAGGTTAAATCATCTGTCGGTAGCTAGTAATCACTCCCGGTTTTCATTATCCGCAGCGACGGTAAGGCCATGAACTGGTCCCGTAGCAATGGAAATGACTTCCAATGTCCAGATTTCGAGCGGTGCTGACCGATATTGACGGCACCATGGCACGTAGCGAAAACGTGCACCGCGACGCGCTCAAACAGGTCGCAAAAGCCTATTACGGTGTTGCGCTCACCGATCAGCAACTCGATGACATCAATGGCAAAGGTGCCAAAAAGCGTTTCGAGCTGGTCCGCGATGAAGCCCGCCGTAACAATCCGAATGCCACGGTCAATGAAGCCGAGTTCCGTGAACAGCTCTCGGCCTATTTTCTGACCCATTGGCGGCAGATCGAACCCATGCCTGGTGCCAGGGAATTTCTGAACCGTGCCGCCGAGGCCGGGATGCGCCAGGCAGCCGTAACCAATTCCCAGCGCGATATCGGTGAGGTGGCCCTGTCGAGCCTTGGTGCAGATCGTCGTCATCTGGAATTTGTCGTCGCCATTGATGATGTCGCCGAGGGCAAACCATCCCCGGCAAGCTATCTGCTCGCAGCCGAAAAAATGGGGCTGACCAGTGCCGAGGATCGTCGCCAGATTATCGCACTTGAGGATAGCCTCGTCGGTGTCGAGGCGGCCAAGCGGGCAGGGCTGACCGTGATCCAGATCCAGTCCGATCCGAAACATGTGCACCCCGATGCCGACCTCGTCGTGACCCGTCTCGACGATCCACGGGTCGCCAATCTGGTCGGTTTCCGCCCCAACCCGAACGCCCGTCCGGGCCTCGGCAAAGCCGCATGATTGCTGGCTGAATCCGAAGGTATAAGCATCGTTATCTCACCCTGAAACCCACTAAAACAGCATATGTCAGCGCCGCTACTGAACGCTATTGACCCCCGGATTGTGACACCACCACCGGGTCTCGAATTCGACAATTTCAAGAATGCCGATGGTGCCAGCATCCGCCATGCAATGGTTCCCCCGGCAGCTGGTAAAATGATCAATGGCAAACCGGTTGGTGTCGCGGTGGTGGTCACCGGGTTCCGGGAGAGTATCGAACGCTATTTCGAACTGATGCGCGATCTGTCCGAACGCGGCTATGCCGTGCACGCCATGGACTGGCGCGGGCAGGGGGGGTCACAGCGCTATAACCCGGATCTGCCACAACGCCCGAATGCGCAGGGCTATGAGAATGATGTGGCCGACCTCTCGCAATTCGTCACCGAGGTCATCAAGCCGAAACAGCGCTATGGTCAGGACGCACCCGTCACGCTGTTCGCCCATTCCATGGGTGGCAATCTGGCGCTGCGCTATCTGCATGAGCATCAGGACCAGATGGATGCCGCTGTCATTACGGCACCAATGATGCAGATACGCACCGGCTGGATGCCGCCATGGGCCGCGCGCCAGATCAGCAAGATCGCCGAATATTTCGGTGCGGGGGATCGTTACCTGCCCGGTACCGGCGACTGGCATGAGCGCGAGCTGAAAAGCCTGCAGCGGATCAACTGCAACCGCGAAATCAGACAGAACCTGCAAACCCTGTTCTATCGCGACATGCCGGAAAACCGCATGGGCGGACCGACCTTTGCCTGGCTGCGCGAGGCATTCCGATCCATTGCCATCGTCCGCGACCCGAAGTTTCTGTCCGAGATCAGGACCCCGATCTTTCTCGCCACCGCCGGGCGCGACAAGCTGGTCTCCACCAGCGCCACCCACAAGGCAGCCAAGCATCTGCCCAATGTTCAGGTGGAACATTTCAAGGACGGGCTGCACTCGCTCTGGATGGAGCATGACAGCATTCGCGATCGGCTCTGGAACCTGACCGACCGGTTCCTGAACCGGACATTGGGCATCCCCATACCGGTGCCGAATACAACCAAAGACTGCTGCGCCAATGACAATGCCTGCACGGCACCAGCATCGAAACAAGTCAGATTGCCGAGCGGGCCTGAACATCATAAGCGTCCAGCCCCGCCAGTGATTGATCCTGCCACCATGCCGGTGCCGATCCTGCGCCCGCAACGGCTGCCGCGGCTCACCGCCTGATCTGACAAGACACCCACCTGACAAGACAACCAAATTTACGAAATCTTTGGCGCTTTCCTTCGGCATCGGCAGGGTTGCACTGGTAATCAGACAACCATGCAACCAGCCGGGCAATTCAGATGGCAGCTGCATCAGGCACACATACGATCCGCGAGCGCCTGCAACAGGGCGGCTATACCGACCGTGACCACCGGGCACTGATCGACAGCCTGCGCGAAACGCCGAACAGCCTGAAAGCCTCTGGCCCGTTCAAGCATGGCGTCTGGGCCAATCCCGATGGCATCCCGACCAGCCTGGCCGAAAGCGACCGCTATCTCGCCGATCTGCCGCGACCACAGGCCAAGGCCATCGTCGCTGTTCAGGACAAACTGGCCAAAAGCGCGCTGGGCCGCGGCTTGCTTGAGCGCGCTCGTGAAGGCGGCGTTACCTACGGCTATAGCGCCATGCGGGGCAGTATTTATGGCAAATACGGCACCCTGAACCGGCAAACGGTTTATAACAGTGCCCAGAAAATCCCGGCTGACAACGACGAATACATATCGGTCATGGCCTATGTCTCGGCCCATGAACTGACCCATGCCCAGCAGCACGCCCATATGGGGCCACGCTTTGCCAATCTGCCTATGGGTATTGATAACGTGGCTGTCCGGCTTGATGACCGCATCCTGCTCGACCGGCATATGGAAGCAGCAGCCAATGCTACCTCGGTGCAATTTGCCTTCGACACCATGAAGGCGGGCGATAACAGCGTCTGGCGCGGTATTGCCATCCATAATGCCGATCTTCATGCCACCCGCGATTTTGCCCTGACATTTCAGGCGGACAAGGATGCCGCCACCGATGGCCGCGCCAGACGCGCCGCCCATGATGCGCATTTCATCGACCGTGATTACCTCGATGTCTATGACCGCCAGCGGGTCCAGACCTATGCCACGTTGCTTACCGTGCTCGCGGCACAGCAGGCCGACGGCTTTCCCGATCCCGATGCCCGCAAGATCACTGAAACCATCGGCAGCATCCGTCTGAGCGATGACGATATCGCTGCCGCTGCCGAACTGCCCGATGGCTCCAACCACCTGACCGCGACCGGTGCCAATGTCCGCGACAGCCGCTATACCGTGCCCGGCAGCCTCGAAATGAGTGGCAAGACCCGCTTCCTGATGGCGATCGCCGACCGCTTCCGGGACGGCAAGACCGTGACGGTGGAAACGGTTCAGAGCGTCCGGCTGGTCCAGAGCGAGCAGGATGCCGAGCAGATGATCGACAGCCTGTCTCTTGGCGATGACCTCGATGACAAGCTGCTGATCAGCAACTGGCGGAAGAACCGCGCCACGGGTCCCGACCCGGCAGCCAAGACACCGCACAGACCGACCCTGTAGCGCGCCCGCACAATCGCCGGAAGCTCAGAACTTTCAACACATTATGCCATAATTGCCGGTATGGGGCAGGGTGGAACCAACCGCTCGCCACCTGAACAGAGACACCAGAGAGCAAAAACCGGCCTATGTCCGCACCCCGTTTGCGCGATATTGATCCACGGATGGCAACCCCGCCCGATGGGCTTGAGTACGGGCATTTCAAAAATGCCGACGGTGCCGCCATTCGCTATGCCGTGGCCCCGCCACCGGCTGACCGGCTGGTTGATGGCAAACCGACCGGCGTTGTGGTTCTGGTTACCGGCTTCCGCGAGAGCACCGAACGCTATTACGAGCGCATCCGCGAGCATCAGGAACGCGGTGAGATCGTCTATACCATGGACTGGCGCGGGCAGGGCGGCTCCCAGCGCTACAACAAAAACCTGCCACAACGACCGGGCGCGCAGGGCTATGAACATGATGCCGCCGACCTCGAACAATTCATCACCGAGGTGGCAAAGATAGAAGAGCGCCACCCCGGCATTCCGAAGACGCTGCACGCCCATTCCATGGGTGGCAACATCGCGCTGCGCTATCTGCATGATTATCCGGGCCGGGTCGATAATGCCGTCATCACCTCACCGATGCTGGAGATCAAGACCGGGATCGTGCCCCAATGGGTCGCACGTCAGGTCGCCAGGGTAGTCAGCTATTTCGACAAATTCCGCTATATGCCCGGCGAAGGCGACTGGAACGAAGCCAAGGCATTCGGCGATATCAGGGAAGACAAGATCAATGAACGGGTCATCCGGCAGAGCCTGCAGGATCTGTTTTACCGCGACATGCCGGACAAGCGCATGGGCGGCGCCACCGCCGGATGGTTTGTCGAGGCCTGTCGATCCATGTCGGTGCTGCGCGATCCCAAGTACCTGAAACAGATCAAGACCCCGGTCATGCTGGTGGCCGGACGGCTCGATGATCTGGTCAATCCGAAAGCGATCATCCGCGCGGCACAGCATCTGCCCAATGCCACCCTGCATTATTACCGCCGGGTCGGTCATTCGCCGTGGATGGAGAGCGACACCACCCGCGAGAAACTCTGGGGTCAGGTCAATGCGTTTCTGGAGCAGCAACGCGGCAGCACAGCGCCCGCACCAGCCAAATCTGTCAAGGCAACGCAGGATCGGCCCAATCCCGATCCCGGTATGGCGCGTCGCCTGAGCAGTGGGCCCGATGCCGGGGCAGGGGTCAAACCCGGCACCTCACCCGCCGCGACCGACTGGCAGGGCATGCCGCCCGCCAATGACCGGAGCGCGTCTCCGGCACCTGCCACACGCCATCGCCGCGTGCCATAATCCGGATACACCATTTTTCATAAAACATTTGTTACATCAGTAGCTTATGGGATGTTTCCAGTCGCCACTTTCATCTATTGAACCGAGCCTGTAAGCATCGAAACCGCAACTGTACTGGATCGCGTCATGGCACGCTTCAAGGCAATCCTATCAGATATCGACGGCACGCTGACGGACAGCGAGGATGTGCACCGCGACGGCTTTGTCGCCATCAATCGCCAGCTCGGGGTTGAATTTTCCCCGGAAGAGATCGAAGGCGGTGTCGGGGTGGCTCTCAAGGACAAATATGAAGAACTGAAATCCCGGTTCAATCAGGACATCTCCTATCAGGACTGGGCCGACCGGCTCGCCGCCTATTACGTCCTGCATTCGGACAAGGTGAAGGTACTGCCCGGCGTCAAACCGTTTCTCGCCAAGGCCGATCAGGCCGGCATGAAAATCGCCGCCGTGACCAATGCCCAGAAAACCGAAGCCGATATCAATATCGGTCGTCTCGGCAATCAGGCTGATCTGGTGCAGTTCACCCTGTCGGTCGAGGATTTCCCACGCCCGAAACCGGCACCGGATGGTTATCTGATGGGTGCCGACAAATTCGGCATCGATCCGAAGGATATTCTGGTGCTCGAGGACAGCCCGGTCGGTGTTGCCGCCGCCAAGGCAGCGGGCATGACCGTGATCCAGATCCAGAAAGACCCGAAGCTGATCAACAAAAATGCCGATCTGATTGTCGAGAGCCTCGACGATCCGAAGGTTGCGGCCTTTGTCGGTCTCGGCCCTGATCTGCGCTCTGTCCCGCGTATGGCGGGCTGACCGGTCAGTTCGCTGAGCCTGCCGCCGGTGTCAGTGTTTCCGCTGCCTCGCCCTCAACCATATAGCTGAGGCGCAGGATCGGCGTATCGCCCATACCCGGCAGTTTGCTGGCCTCGACGATATTGGCGACAATCGTGCGCTCCTCGGTAAAACCGAGCGTGTCGTCATCCTTGAACACCTGCCCCTGATCGAGCAGATAGGCGAGCAGGTTGACCAGCACCAGCGCCTGTTCCGGCGCCGGACGGCCCGACGGAATCAATTCGATCTCCCGACCGAT
Source organism: Micavibrio sp. TMED2 (assembly GCA_002168225.1). Lineage (NCBI taxonomy): Bacteria > Pseudomonadati > Bdellovibrionota > Bdellovibrionia > Bdellovibrionales > Pseudobdellovibrionaceae > Micavibrio > Micavibrio sp. TMED2. The sequence goes on along the minus strand of NHBH01000001.1, from coordinate 333,401 downwards.
AAACCCGGCCAGACCCTTGGTCACAAAACCAACCGCATCATTCGGAATATCCTCACCCAGCTTCTGCGCCAGACTCTGGCCATAGGCAGCACGGAACACATCTGTTGTCACCGGCCGGATATTGACCCACATGGTCAACAGGCGGTGCCAAAGCGGCTTGACCGGCTGGTTCGCCGCCTTTGCTGCCTCGGCATCCGATTTCGCTTTCTGGAACGCCTCGACCATGGCGGCGGGCGGAATGGCCAGATCGGCCTCACCCCAATGAATCCCGAGCGTATTCGCGCCACTGGCAAAGGCTGTGGCCACAACACTGACCGCCTCGGCGGCCCGTACCTGCTCGGCGGTGGTCTTGGGATCATTCAGGGCAAAGATGATGGTATGGGCCTGATGCTGCTCCAGCACTTCCGGAGCATTCGGGAATTGTCGCCGTGATTGCCAGTCGGCGGCAAACTCCGCACGCGGCAATGGCCGGGCAGCAGGCACGATCAGGACCGGTACGTCAAATACCCGAAACAGGATCGGCTCGCCGCCCTCGACAATCGGGAAACTCTCACGTGTCCGGGCCTTGATCTGATCGGCCTCAACCCGTTGCTGCTCATCGCTGCCATTGATGAAATTAGAGGTCTTGCCGAAAACTTCAGGCAGGCTTGCGTCTATCGTCTCCTGCAGCTCAAGCGCGGAAGGGGCGGCCTCTTCCTGTTGCAGGATAAAGGCGATCATCCGCCCGCGCGGTACATCGCCGGGATAGACGCTGGGCCCGGTCTCCGGTGTGGTGAACTGCGCAGATGCGGCCATACCAACCGACAGGAACATGGCGGTCAGCGCCATTATAAGAACGTATCTGATGGCACCGATTGCGTGTCGATCCAGGGCTTTGCCGATTGTCATTCCTGTTTCCTGCCTGTCTTGCGAGTATCCGACATATCTGAAATATCGCCCTTCAGCAGCTAAATCTAGGTATCACGCGAGATTTGATGATGCTAAAGCCTTGGATATGGTGCGAATAACACGAGATATCGGGAACTGTATCCATGCTGCTTGAGAAAAAACGATCACTGGTGCTGTTGGTTGACCTGCAACTGAAACTGATGCCGGCGATTGATAATCACATCCGGGTTCTGGACCACACTTTGCGGCTGGCCAAGCTGGCCAACCTGATGGATGTGCCGGTTGTCGCCACCGAGCATTGCCCGGACAAGATCGGCGCGCTCGAACCCGATATCGAAGCAAACGCCGATTACACGATACAGAAAACCACCTTCGATGCCTGCCGAACCGAAAGCCTGTTTGCCGCCTGGCCACAGGGGCATGAACAGGTCATCATCGCCGGTGTCGAGGCACATATCTGTGTGTTCCAAACCGCTGTCAGCCTCGCTGACCGGGGCTACAAGGTCACGGTCGCCGTCGATGCGGTCGGCTCCCGACGCACCATGGACCGGGATATTGCCATTGCCGCCATGGCGCGCCACGGCATCCGCATCGCCACGGTCGAGCAAGTGGTGTTTGAATGGCTCGAAGATGCCGAAAACCCGAAATTCCGCGACGCCCTGCAACTGATCAAATAACAAGGCGACCCGGCCAACCATGATGCGGCAGGCAATCAACGATACAGTGCTGCGTAACCAGCTGGCACAGGCGCTGCGCGCCGGGCAGCTGGCTCAGGCCGATCAGGCGCTGAAGCAACTGCTGATGCGCCATGGTCAGGACCCGGCCCTGCACCATACCGCCGCCGAAATCGCGTGGCGGCAGGGCAATCGCACAAACGCGCTCAAGGATTTCGGACAAGCATTCCGTCTTGCCAGCGATCACCCGACCCTGCCACAGGCAATGGCGATTGCGGATTCCGCTGCCCGCTATATCGGCCATCTGCTCGGCAGCTACGCCATCGACTGTCGCGACCTCCTGAGCCGTCAGACGCTGGCTGACCTGCTGACCCGTCCCGATCTCGACCCGCAGGCGATTGCCGGGGCCGCCATTCCGGTCTGGATTGAAACCGCACCGTGGAGCGATTATTTCGCACAAGCGCCCGAAACGGCGGCAACCACACTGATGCAGGATGAGGGCAAAGCCGCGCGCCATGATCCGCTGGCGCTGGCGCTGCTCAACCATGCGGTGCTGGCCGATCCGGCGGTGGAGCGGCTCCTGCTCGCCTGCCGCGACCATATCCTCGCCCATCCCGACCGCCGCGACCCGGTATTCACCTGCGCGCTGGCCCGGCAATACTGGCTCACCGACTATGCCGGGCGCGCAGCAACCGCGCCGCGCCCCAATGATGATCTGTTGCGGGCACTGGTGGAAAATCCGGTCGATTGGCAAGGCACCGGCGATGATACGCTCTGTGCCGAACTGATTGCGCAGCATAAGCACGAACTGGCCCTGATCGACGAGATCATTGATGTCGGCGATGATGCGGATGAGACCGCGATAACCCGGGCGCAGTATGAACAACATCCCTATCCGCGCTGGGTTGGCCTGACCGTACCGCAACCGGGCAGCCGCCGCGCCCTCCTGCACCGCGCCATGCCTGAGGGCAACTGGCAGTCACGCGAACTGGCTATCCTGATTGCGGGTTGTGGCACCGGGCGTCATGCCCTGATGGCAGCCCTCGGCTATGGCAACAAGGCACAGGTTACCGCCATCGACATCAGCCAGCGCTCGCTCGCTTATGCCGAACGCCAGCGCCGCCGGTTCGGAGCCAGCAATTTAAGCCTCGCCCGCGCCGATATTCTGCGCCTCGACCGCTTGCCATCCGCACTCAAACCGGCGCGCGGCTATGACGTCATCGAATGCGTCGGGGTGCTGCATCATATGGCCGATACCTGGGCCGGGCTTGCGGCACTGGCCGATCATCTGGCCGAGGGCGGCCTGATCCAGCTCGGCCTCTATCGCCGGGCGGGCCGAACCCATGTGGCCACTGCCCGTGCGGATATTGCCAAACGCGGGCTGGACCCGGCCAATGATGATGATATTCGCCGCTATCGCCGGATTATTCTTGATGACCCGCAACATCTACTGCATGGGGCACTGGCCCATAACCGCGATTTCTACAGCCTTCCCGGCTGTCGCGATCTGCTGTTTCACAACCGCGAGCGCGATACCGAGCTGACCGAGATAGCGGCGGAACTCGACCGCCTCGGCCTCAAATTCCGGGGTATGCAGATGCCCAATGCCGTGCTTGAGGCCTTCGCCACTCACTATGACCCGTCAAAACTCAATGATCTGAGCCTCTGGCAGCAGTTCGAGGCCGAGCGCCCCGATCTGTTCGATGCCATGTACCGGTTCTGGGTATCGCGCTAGCTGGCAAGAGTTGTTATCAGTACGTGAAGTCCTGACATAATTCCTCACCCGACTTGTCCTTCGGCACATCGAGGCCGAGGCTGGCCTGATCCGGGAATTGCGCCCGGCATTGCTCCATGACCTGCATTTCACGCTCATCGAACAGGGTTTTCACATTGCGCTCATCCATCACGAATGATTTGGCGGCGCTGTATTGTCCTGCCTCGCACAGGCCCTGAATTTCCTCAATATAAGGCGACATGCGCGCACCCATGGACAGCAGCCAGTCCTGACCGAGGCCGGATGAGATGCAGTTATTATACTTGTTCAGTGCACCGACCATCCCCATGGCACCCTGATAATCATATCCGCTCATGCCCTGCTGCGAGAACATTTCCTGCATCTTGCGCATCTGTTCCTGCAGCTGTTCATTGTTCTGATAGCCCTGCATCTGTTCCTGCATTTTCTGCATCTGTTGCATAAGCTCCTGCTGTTCCGGCGTCAGACCGGTCTGGGCCTGAACGCTCGAGAGCGCCGGTGCGACAGCAAACAGGGCAAGGATCAGGGCAAAAGCGGTTTTCTTGAGGAGCATCATGGATCGAACCCGTGGGCGTATAAATTTCAGCCCGACAAATCTAGCTGTCATGGCAAGTGGTTACAAACAGATAGCGCATATGAAAAGGGCGGCACCATCGGCACCGCCCTAAATCCAATTTTATACTTCAAGCTGTTATCGGTCACCTGCTTCGCCCGGCTCCGGCTTGTCGCCATCCATATCGGGCTTACCATGATGGTCGCGATGGCCACCGAAACCGCCGTGACGGCGCATATCCTTGCGGCTCAATTCACCATCAAAGTTCCGATCAAGGCGACCGAACATGATCAGGCTCTGCTCGGCAAATTCCTCTTCGCTGATCGAGCCATCGCCATCTTGATCTCGGCGGGAATAGATCTTGTCGACCCGCTGTTTCAGGCGCTCGATCATATGCTCAAGGGTTTCATCCTTGGAAATCGAGCCATCACCATCGGTGTCCATGGTCTCGAAACGCTCCATACCCGCGGCCTTGAATTCGCCAAGGGAAATGCTCTTGCTGTTATCGGTATCGGCCTTCTGGAACATTTCGATCATATGGCCCATCGGACCGCCGCCGCCATGGCCTTCCGACCACTCGCCGCGCCTTGCATCGGCTGCGGCAGGCAACAGCAGGGCACCGGCTGCCAGTACCGACAGCACTCCGCCACAGGCACCGAGGGCAAACCAGCCCAGCTTGGTATAATCACGTTTCTTACCAGTAATCTCGTCGGTCATCTCGTATCTCCATGTCGAGGGGTAACTCTGTCATGGATACACGGGGGACAACCGGCAAACCCTGTGCACTTATTTCTGAATACCCTTGGTTGTCAGGATCAGATCAAGCGGCGGGCCGAAAGCGCGGTAGGTATCGGCCTCGGCAATCTGGTCAACATTCTCGCCGTCAACAACCGTGTTGCTGACATAAATCGTGTCCGATGGCTGTTGCTGGAAGCGGTAGTCGCTGACGCTGTCTGGAATGCTGGAACTGATATTCGCCGCCATACGTATCCGGGTATCATAAACACCGGATTTTTCGGCATCCTGCGCATGGGCAATTGCAGCCGGTATGATGATGGCTGCACTCAGCACCATTAAGCCGCTGACATTCAACAGTCTTTTTGATTTCCTCAGCATTTCCTTCAATCCTTCCCTCGTCTCTAGCCTGTTCAGGAAACAAACGGCTGACGGACATGGTTCCGAAAAAGAACCGAGGGGGAAGGGCGAAGCAGTGAGGGGAAGGCGGGCTTACTGACCTACCGCCACCTCGAGCCGGGCGTCGCGGTAGTTGTCGAGGAACCACTGATAGGTGCCGGTGAGCCCTTGCGGCAGATCGATACGGTGACGCCAGCCGAGGGCATGGAGGCGGCTGACATCAAGCAGCTTGCGCGGGGTGCCATCGGGCTTGTCCGGATCGAATTGCAACTCGCCCTCATAGCCAACGGTTTCGGCCACCAGATGAGCGAGATCGGCAATGCTCAAATCCTCGCCGGTGCCCACATTGACCTGCGGCGCATCGCTGTAATGCTCCATCACATAAACACAGGCATCGGCCATATCGTCCACATGCAGGAATTCGCGCTTCGGCTTGCCAGTGCCCCAGACGGGCAGGGCGGCATCGCCCCGCTGCTTTGCCTCGTGAGCCTTGCGCATCAGGGCCGGGATCACATGGGATTGCGCCAGATCGAAATTGTCGCCGGGTCCATAGAGATTGGTCGGCATGACCGAGACAAAGTCACAGCCATATTGCTTGCGATAGGCCTGACACAGCTTGATGCCGGCAATCTTGGCGATGGCATACCACTCATTGGTCGGCTCGAGCGGACCGGTCAGCAGCTGTGCCTCATCCATCGGCTGTGTCGCCATGCGCGGATAGATGCAGGACGAGCCGAGCAGCATCAGCTTTTCAACCCCGATGCGCCGGGCAGCCTCAATGACATTGCCCTCGATCATCAGGTTGTCATACAGAAACTCACCGGGCCTTGTGTCATTGGCATGAATGCCGCCAACGGTGGCGGCGGCGAGGAAGATTGCCTCGGGCTTAGCCTCGGCCAGCCACGCCTCGATTTCGGCCTGACGGCGCAGATCGGCGATGTCGCGCCCGACCGTCAGCACCTCGCACCCCATATCGGCCAGCCGCCGGACGATGGCCGAACCAACCATCCCGCGATGGCCCGCGACCCAGACCCGCTTGCCGCTCAGATCATAGAGTTTTGTCATGTCCGGTTTCTCCTGCTGCATCCAGCATATCATGTTCCGTCAGGAACCGGACCATCCCGCATCGAGCGCGGCGGCCAGATCCCAGAGCATTTCAATATCATCAGCCGTTGCCGGTATATGGGTCATATTCACCTCTTCCGCAAACAGGCCGGGCAGCCTGTACCATGGACGCTGCAGGTCGATGGCAACGAACAGCAACCCATCGCGGATCACGGCGGATATCCTGTCGCCATGGCGCGCGCGCAGCCGGGCGAGGGCAGCGCGCACCGGCGGGGTCAGCAACCGGTGGGCGAGGGTCAGGTCACTGCCCTGATCGGGATTGCCATCGGCACGCAACCGCACCGATCCCTTGATCGGCCGGGCGAGGGCAAAGCGAGCGCAGAGGCCCTGAAACACCCGGACCGGGCGCAACTCCTCTTCCCGCCAGCGCCACACTGTAAGCTCAAAGGCCTGACCATCGGCACCGCCGAGCGGCCCGACAAACCAGTGCCGCGCCACATGATACTGCCCGCGTGGAATGCAGCCCAATATCTCAAACAATGTAATCAGCGGCTTCAGCCGCCCGCGCGGTGGGTTGCGGCCATAGATAAGGTCATAACCCGCCGCCAGCCGGTAATAGACCGCGTCCTTGATGCCGAGCAGGGCGTTCTGCCACTGATACCAGACAAACCCGAGTGCAGCGGCGGCACCGAGGCCGATCAGCAGAAACGCCCCCGCCGCCGACAACCCGGCACCGGCCAGAAACACGATCACCATAAGGGTCGGCAGGCAGATGAGGGTGAGCAGCACCAGATCGCGATAGAAGCCCTGCCGCGCCTCATCACGGGCCAGCTCCTGCGCATCGCGCATCAGCACCATGTCATTGTGATGCGGGCGTCTGGCCCGGGCGCTATATGGCGCGGCGTGCGGTTCATGACTGCCAAAGACAATGTCTGATCCGCCATCGGTACCCTGATCAGTCATCGACCTGCTTGCGATCACGCTCGAGCAGCACGTTCTTCATATCGGCGCGGACCATCTCGGCGACCAGATCCTCGAACGCGGTCTTGTGCTCCCAGCCCAGAACCCGTTTTGCCTTGCTAGGATCACCGAGCAGCAGGTCAACCTCGGTCGGACGGAAATAGCGCGGATCGATGGCCACCAGCTGCTCGCCAGTTTCGGCACACAGCCCCTTTTCCTCAACCCCGCTGCCCTGCCAGTCGATGGTACGGCCAATCTGCTGGAAGGCGAGGCTGACAAATTCGCGGACCGAATGGGTCTCACCGGTGGCGAGGACATAATCATCGGCCTTGTCCTGCTGCAGGATACGCCACATGCCCTCGACGAAATCACGGGCATGGCCCCAGTCACGCTTGGCATCCATGTTGCCGAGGAACAGGCATTTCTGGAAGCCGTGATGGATCGAGGCCACTGCACGGGTGATCTTGCGGGTAACGAATGTCTCCCCCCGCGTCGGGCCTTCATGGTTGAACAGGATGCCGTTGGAGGCGTGCATGCCATAGGCTTCACGGTAGTTCACGGTGATCCAGTAGCCGTACAGCTTGGCAACGGCGTAGGGTGAGCGCGGATAGAACGGTGTGGTCTCTTTCTGCGGGGTTTCCTGCACCTTGCCGTAGAGTTCAGAGGTCGATGCCTGATAGAAGCGCACCTCGTCCTCCATGTTCAGAATACGGATCGCCTCCAGCAGCCGGAGCGGTCCCATGGCATCGGAATTGGCGGTATATTCCGGCGTCTCGAACGACACCTTTACATGTGACTGTGCCGCGAGGTTATAGACTTCCGACGGCTGTACCTCCTGAACCAGACGGATCAGGTTGGTGGCATCGGTCATATCGGCATAATGCAGATGGAACCGGCGGTTGGTTTCGTGCGGGTCCTGATAGAGGTGATCAACCCGCGGCGTGTTGAAGGATGATGACCGGCGCTTGGTGCCATGGACCTGATAGCCCTTCTGCAGCAGCAGTTCCGCCAGCAGCGCTCCGTCCTGGCCCGTGATACCGGTGATGAGGGCGACCTTGCGGCGTTCTTTCGCGGCAGCCATATGCGTGTCATCCTTTTTATGATTTGCCGGTTACTGACCGGACAGCCCGAACGGGCGCTGGTGTGACGCGGATCAGAATAGCCGATAATGCGGCGATAGGAACAATCGGCTGAACAATTTTTCAACAAATCCCGTCGGATAACGCCCATGGCGCAACAGTTGCGGCAAAACCGGTTGATCAGCAGCTGATTGTCACAGAACCGCGCTTGACCACCACCGGCCTGCCGAGCGATCACCATGCTGTTGTGAACAGAGACCGAAACCGGATCGTAAAACCAGATGACAACATGCCAGCAGATACCCGGATTATCCGACATTGCGGCGGATTATGATGCCTTTATCCTCGATCTCTGGGGTGTCCTGCATGATGGGGTTCGTGCCTATGACCATGCGGTATCGACACTGCAGGCACTGAAACAGACCGGCAAACAGGTCTGCCTCCTGTCCAATGTGCCGCGTCGGGAATTTGCCACAGTTGATCGCCTCAACAGCCTCGGCCTGCTGCCGGAACTCTATGACCATCTGGTGACCTCGGGCGAGGCCACCCATCAGGCGCTGAAGCAACCCGCCGATGACTGGCACCGGCGGCTGGGTACAGCGGCCTATGCCCTGTCCCCGCGTGAGGAAGCCGAGGAGCTGGTTGAAGGAACCGGCAAATCCCTGGCCGATGATCCCGCCGATGCCGATTTCATGCTGGCCATCGGGATCGGGGATAAGAGTGAGACGCTGGAGCAATATCAACCCGCACTGGATGCCGGGCTGGCAAAGGGCCTGCCCTTGCTCTGCGCCAACCCCGATCTGATCGTGAATGCCGGTGGTGACCGTCTCGCCATCTGTGCCGGCAGCTTTGCCAGATATTATGCCGAGCAGGGCGGGGACGTCGCCTATCACGGCAAACCCCATGCGCCGATCTATCAGACCTGCCGCGACCGCCTCGGGCTGGGGCAGCAGGCCCGTATACTGGCGGTTGGTGACAGCATGGCGACCGATGTTACCGGTGCCAAACGCGCCGGGCTGGATGCCTGCCTCGTCACCTCGGGCATTCATCTGCGCGATCTGGCAGAAAGTGCCGGGCAACCGGCGGTGCCGGAACGGCTCTCGCGCCTCATCGACCGCTATGATCACACGCCGGATTATGCCGTTGCCCTCTGTCAATGGGCACCGGCAGATCGGGCAGCCTGATTACCGGCTGGCGATTGATTATCAGCGAAGAGTGGCCAGCACAGCCTCTATGCGTGGCGAACCTGCCTTTTTACCGCCCGTAGCCGAGGCTGGCTGCATGATGCTGTGGGCACGGTAGTAATTGATGATGAATACCCGCAGGGAAGCGGTCAGCCCGTTATCCCCGCGAATATCATCGATCATGGCAATCAGGTCGCGGAGGCGGGCCTCTTCATTCTCTGCAATTTCTGACAGCGATTGCCAGACACTGCGCTCCATTCTGATGCTGGTACGGCGGCCATTGATTGTTATACTCCGGCTCACCTGGTCCATATCGTGGGACTGCTCGGTCATAAAGTTCACGCATCACTTGATAATGAATCGCATTGGCTGGTTTATACCTACAGCTGTAAATATCCTGAATGCAACCCAAGCGTTTATTTTTCAATATTATTCGCGCTTCAGTTGATGCAATCGCGCCAGTACGGACCTTGCGATAACGGCAATCAGTTTTATGATTTTTCCACCTGAAAACCGGTCAAAACGGCATTTTTTCGCTGGTTCGAAAAAAATGTTAATATGGATACAAAGCTTATTTTTTATTGGTTTCAGCTAGTTGGCTAAAAGGTCGATAAATTTTTATCTTTTTTGTACATTTTCTTCTGGCGCTTTCAGAAAAATGTCATAGAACAGCATCACACGACGTCGACCCCCACCCCATTCCCGACGTCGGTTTGGAATCGGCAGCTGTTCGGGCATCCCCCATCCCCCATCCCCCCGCTCGGGCAGCTGCCTTCCCAAACCCTCCGATATCTTCCTTAAAATCTGATCGACACAACGGCCTGCCGGAACATCATTCCTGCGCCATGTGTTCTTGTATCCGGGTTCAGCGATTGCGCCGGAGCAGGACATAGAATGCGCCACGGCCACCATCGCCCGGGCGCGCTGTCTTGACCGCCAGGATCAGTGGTCGCAATGCAGGTGCCGAGAGCCAATCAAGCAGGCGGCGGCGAATAACACCGGGCTGCGGATCGTTTACATCGCCCGTCATGGCAACGTCCGGCTGCCTGCGGTGGCGGGTGCCCTTGCCGGTTATCACCAGCACACAGCGATGGCCTGCACTGTGGCTTGCCAGAATAAAGCGGGTCAGCCGCTGCTGGGCCTGATGTTGGCGATCGCCATGCAGATCGATGCGGGCATCAATTGGCAACTGTCCACGCCGCAGCTTCTGTGCCGTGCGCCGGTCCACATCCGGCGTATCCGCACCCTCCACATCCCAGACCGGCATCGCCCTCTGAACGGCAGGTGACGGCTGTTGCGCCACATCGCGGCTGCCGCTGCCGAGCAATCCCGATTTCAGGTTTTTGAGCGGCGTCAGATCCGTGCCCGGTTGATGTGGCTGCTCCGATGCCAGAGCCTGTTGCCGGGCCTTGGGTGGTTTATCGGTTTCTGGTGTAAAGCGGTTGGCGGATTTTGAGCTGATTGGCGCAACGGTAGAAGCCACGCGCTGCCACAGTTGCCGATCGGGATCAGCATCATTTGCCTGTGATGGCTGTGGCTTGTCGTTATTGCCGTGCTTGCCGGAACGGTCCTTGGCCATTGTCCAGTATCAGCTGTCCAGTACCGGGAAACCGGCTACTGGCTCAGCCGGTTCTGATTGAGGATATCGCTGCTGGCAATAACGCGAACGATCTGTGGCTTGCGGCCACCGGAACAGGCCTTCTCACAGAATACGAAATATTGCGGCAGACCATTGATCAGGAAGAAATATAGGTCAATCTGCACCTGCCCCTTGGTCAGGGCATAAAGGCGCCAGTATTCATCAAAGTCACCCTTGTTGATGTCCGGGCGCGTGCTGATGGTGAGCTGGCCGAGAAGGGCGTCGATCAATTCCCCGGCATGGAGCGCCTGGCTGGTGTCCAGCTGGGCGACACCCATGGTGGTGAAATAGGGCAACTGGTTGGCCACAGCGACGAGATCGTCATTGTTCTTGGCCGTCACCTCGAACAGCTCACCCTCCATGCTGCGCCAGTCATAGCCATCGGCGGCTGTAATAAAGTGGCCCTCGGCCCGGCACTCGAGCTTGGCCCAGTTATAGAATGGTTCGGGAATAAAGACATAGGCATCGTCGGGCGCATCGGGACAATCGGCAACACCCGGTGCATTCAAATCTAATTTCGGACCGCCGCTCTCTTCGGATGCGGCCTGTTCGGCCTCTTCCTGTTCGGCCTCATCATCGGCGAAAAGTTTCGGCAGCAGGGAATCCTGAGCCAGAACCGGTTTTGCGGTCAATGGCAAGGCAAGGCCCATGAACAACATCATGATGCTGAATGCCCGCAATGTCAGTGGAGACATAACCTGTTTTATCCTTCGTAACCCGACCGAACTGCCCAAACCTGAACGCCGATCATAGCGATAGCAATGCCGGGACGCCAGAATATGTATCAGGATATCCGCTTCGCAATATGCTTGCGTGACCCCATCCCGATTGCCCATAAAACGCTGTCACTGAAATCCCGCAGTAAAAAGACAGGCGAAGGGACAGCCGGACATGAATTTTATCTCTGGAGCCGCGACCGTCACCGGACTGATCGGCTGGCCGGTCAGTCATTCGCTGTCACCGAAACTGCATGGTTACTGGCTGCAGAAGCACGGCATCGACGGCAGTTATCTACCACTGCCGGTGGATCCCGAGCGGGTTGAGCAGGCGGTTGCCGGGCTGCCCGCCCTCGGCATTGCCGGGGTCAATGTCACCGTCCCGCACAAACAGGCGGTTATCCCCTGTCTCGACAAGATTGAGGCGACGGCGAAACGGCTGGGCGCCGTGAACACGATACTTGTCCACAAGGACGGTACACTCGAAGGGCATAATACGGACGCATACGGCTTTCGTGCCTGCCTCGACCGGCAGGCAGGGCCGGAAATCAAGCGTCAGATTGAGGAAAACCGGCAGGTTACGGTGGTTGGTGCCGGTGGTGCCGCCCGTGCGGTCATCGATGCCGTCTTGCAGGCCGGATACCGCAGGCTGGTGATTACCAACCGTACGCTTGATAAGGCAAGGCATCTTTCTGATGATTTTCAACAGTTTTACCCACAGGCCGAGATCAGCGCCTGTGACTGGGCAGAACGCGCCGAACTGCTCATGGAAACCGGCCTCCTGATCAACACCACCAGCCTCGGCATGATCGGCAAACCGCCGCTCGATCTCGACCTGACGCCGCTGCAGAGCGACGCCGTGGTGGCGGACATCGTCTATGCGCCACTGATCACACCACTGCTCTCGGCTGCCCGCGACCGCGACCTCAAGATCGTCGACGGGCTGGACATGCTGTTGTTTCAGGCACAGGCCAGTTTCGAGCTCTGGCACGGGGTAAAGCCCGAGGTGGACAGCGGCCTGCGCCACTTCATGCTGGACCAGCTCCGGGATAACGACTGATGGGCAATGCGACGCGCCCAGTAATTATTGGCCTTACCGGCTCGATCGGCATGGGCAAATCCACCGCTGCCCGGATGCTCAAACGCGCCGGGGTGCAGGTATTCGACGCCGACCTAGCCGTCCATCGACTGATGGCCGCGAAGGGTGAGGCGGTACCCGCGCTGGCCGATGCCTTCCCCGCCTGCCTTGTCAGTGATGGCGATGGCCCGCGCATTGATCGCGCCTGTCTGTCCCGGCATATCGCCGAACACCCGGAAGACCTAAAAAAGCTTGAGGCCATCCTGCATCCACTGGTGCGCAAGGTCCAGCAGCAAGCCCGACGCGCCGCCGCCATCGCCCATGCGCCGGAACTGGTACTCGACATTCCGCTGCTGTTTGAAACCGGTGGCCATCGGCGCTGCGATCTGGTGGTTGTGGTCACCGCCCCGGCGTTTCTGCAGCGCCAACGGGTCATGGCCCGGCCCGGCATGACGGCAGAGAAATTCGCCATACTGCTCGGCAAACAGCTGCCCGATCGCCAAAAGCGCCGCCAGGCCGATTATGTTATCCAGACCGGCATCGGTCGCAAACCGGCCTGGCGCCAGATGGCCGCTCTGTTGCGACAATTACGATCGGGCAAGGTGAGGCTCAACCCGCGCCGGTTATGCCCAACTCATCCACCGCTTTTTGTCCCGGAAAACCCCGACCGCTGGACACCATCGGTGCGGGCTTCCTAAGTTGGGTGATCCCTGACACTGACAGACAGTCCTTATGTAATGCGCGAAATCGTCCTCGATACAGAAACCACCGGCATCGACCCCAATGATGGCCACCGGATTGTTGAAATCGGCTGTGTCGAGGTCATCAACAATGTGCCAACCGGCAAGACCTATCACGTCTATATCAACCCAGAACGCGATATGCCGGCAGAGGCCGAACGGGTCCACGGCCTGTCCGAAGAGTTTCTGAAGCAGCACAAGGTTTTCGCCGAGATCGCCGGGGATTTTCTCGACTTCATCAAGGATGATCCGCTGGTCATTCACAATGCCAGCTTTGATATGAAGTTCCTGAATGCGGAGCTGACCGCGCTCGGCTTCAAACCAATGCCGCCAAGCCGGGCGATTGATACGCTGGCCATGGCTCGCCGCAAGTTTCCGGGTGCCCAGGCAACGCTTGATGCGCTCTGCCGCCGTTTCGGGGTCGATAACTCGAACCGTACCCTGCACGGCGCATTGCTGGATTCCGAATTGCTGGCCGAGGTCTATCTGGAACTGCGCGGTGGCCGGGAACCGGGTCTGGGTCTCAATGCCAATCAGGCTGCGGAAGCTGATGGCAACACCACCGCAATCGTCAAAAAGCCTGTGCGTCCGGCGCGCGCCCATGCGCCGATCCCCGAAACGGAACAAGCCGCGCATCGGGAAGCGATAGCGCGGCTTGATGGATCACTCTGGGCGAAGATGCTGCCGGATCAGTTCAAAACCGACAGCGCCGACGCCTGATAACGGATCAGATTACCGGTTCATCTGCATTGGCAGCGGCAACACCGTTTGCCTGACCCTGCGCGGCAGCCTGGGCACCGTTCTGACGACGATAGAGATCAGCAAAATCAACCGGATTGATCAGCAGTGGCGGGAAGCCGCCCTGACGGGAGGTATTGGCCATGATTTCACGCGCGAACGGGAACAGCAGGCGTGGCGCCTCGATCAGCAGGACCGGCTTGCGCATTTCTTCCTTCAGACCCTGCAGACGGAACAGACCGGCATATGACAGGTCGAGCAGGAACACTGTTTCTTTTTGCTCTTCGGTTGGTGCCTGACCCTCGGCCGGAGCCGGGCGAGCGGTCGCGACAATACGCAGGACCACTTCATAGACCTCGTTCTGCATGTCACGGGCCTGCACATCCACATTGATCTCAACCTGCGGCGGACGCTGGGCAGCGGCGGCGAGGCTGGCCGGAGCCTTCGGGCTCTCGAAGGACAGATCCTTGGTGTACTGGGCCAGAATTGTTATCGGCGCGACCGGGCCTTGCTGGCCCTGCGCTGGTGCCCCGGTACCGGGTTGATCATTGGTGGCGTCAGACATGCGAGATTTTCCAATTTATGTGATGGACGAAAACTGTTTGGTCGGGTCGGGCTAACATGAAGCCGCGCCCAACTCAACCTTGAGCCATGGCAGCGGCGCTAAAATCAGCCCTGTTGCCGGGGATCATTGGCGTCATCGACAACCGTATAATCGCCCTCGATGACAACGCCTGCGCCGGTTGATTGCCGCGGTGGCTCCTGTCGCGGCTGGCCGGGAAACGGCTGCTCATGTGCATGACCACCGGCTGATCCGGTCTGCGCCCGTTTGCTCAGACTCTTGTGCAGCCAATCACTGGTGATGTTGCGCAGCCCCGGCAAGGCGAAGGCAAGGCCGATTATATCGGTCAGAAAACCCGGAATGATCAGCAGGATACCGCCAACAATGGCCGCCAGACCAGTTATCGCCTCGGCCATCGGTTCGTCACGGTTCTGCACCGTGGTCCGGGCCTGGTCGATCATATGCTGGCCCTGGGCACGGATCAGCCCGACACCGAGGATGGCGGAACCCAGAATCCACAGCAGCACACCGGAAATACCGATTTCATCGCCGACCATGATAAACAGCGAAATTTCTAAAATCGGAAAGAGGAGAAACAGGATCAGAGCTGGCATCGGCTTCTTTCGAAATTCGTCCTTGCCGGACAGTTATAATGCCCAGATAGGATTATTATTGCCGCGAACAAGAACATTTACCGGACGGTTTTGCCAGTTTTTCACGATCAGAGCCGCATCAGGACTGGCAAACCCTGTTCTTTATACCACGTTAGAGGTAACGTATTTTATGGCTGGCTACTAACGGGGACACTGGAAATCGGTTTACATCACTGGTAACAGCGTAAGGCTTGGAATCTGGTCCTAACGCCGTTACCCATGAGATCAGTCGAGTAAAACGGGCATCCATTCAGGCATCATACATGATCGAACTTATTATCTTTGCCGTTATCGCGGGTTTGTTGATCGCACGGCTCAACAGCGTTCTTGGGCAGAAGAACGAAGGCGATGAATTCCGCGGTTCTCATACATTCAAGCGTGACAACAACACACCGCGTGATGCCAAGGGCGGTGAGCGTGACAATGTCATCACCCTGCCGGGCTATGACAATCCCAGTCAGGCAGTGCTGAACACCGGCGATGATGATCTGCCGGTATCGGTCAACGAACAGCTCAAGCGCATCCATATGATTGATGGCCAGTTTGACGAGGATCACTTCACCAGTGGTGTGAGGGTGGCATTCCCGATGATCGTCGAGGCCTTCGCTGCAAATGACAAGGACACGCTGAGCACCCTGCTTGATGACAATATCTATCAGGATTTTGCAGCTGCCATCGATGATCGGGCTGAGGCCAATGAAACCCTGAGCACTGAGATTAAGGAAGTTCATGACATCTCGATCATCGAGGCCAAAACCAATAACAACATGCTGGAAATCACGGTCCGGATCATTTCCGATCAGGTCAATGAACTGACCCGTGAACAAGCGGAACATGAGGGCAAGGATGCGGAACCGGCAACGGTTGAAATCACCGATATCTGGACCTTTGCCCGCCCGATAAACAGCGATAATCCGAACTGGAAACTGATCGAGACCCGTGTCGACCCTTAATTCTGGCAGCGCGGGAAACTCTCTCTGCCGTCTCCTTGGTATCCTGACCGTACTCCTGCTGTCAGCCTGCGCCGCAACCGACGATACTACTGATATTCCTGCCCGCGCCGATCTGATCCCGGCGCAGTGGTCCGACCTGCCCGGCTGGAAGCATGATAATGTCGCCGAAATGCGCCCGGCACTGGAGCGATCATGCGCGGTCATGAACCGGCGCAGCCCGACCGCAAAAGTCGGTCCGTCGGGTCTCGCGGGCATTGCCGGCAAATGGCAGCGCGCCTGTCAGATCGTGCTCAGCACCGATCCCGAGCAACCGGCTGATTTCAGAAAAGCCCTCGAAGCCGTCTTCAACCCCTACAGCGTGCAGGATGAAACCGGCAGCCGTGACGGGTTGTTCACCGGCTATTACGAAGCATCACTGGAAGGCAGCCGCACCCGTTCATCGCTTTATCACACCCCGCTTTATCAGCGCCCGGGTGATCTGGTCATGGTGCAACTCGGCGATTTTCGCGATGACCTCAAGGGTCGGCGGATTGCCGGGCGGATTATCAATGGTCAGCTGAAACCCTATGAGGATCGCGGCGAAATCGTAGCCGGACAAAGTGCCAGCGAACTTGAACCGCTGGTCTATGTGGCCGATCCGGTGGAAGCCTTCTTCCTGCAGATACAGGGTTCCGGACGTATCCTGCTTGATGATGGCGATGAAATGCGCGTCGGCTATGCTGCCCAGAACGGCCACCCCTATGTGGCAATCGGCCGGACCCTGATCGATCAGGGTGAGTTGACCAGAGAAAACGTCTCGCTGCAGTCGATCCGTGACTGGTTGAAGCGCAACCCGGACCGTGCCGATGAGATCATGAACAGCAACCCGTCCTATGTTTTCTTCCGGGAGATTGAGGGCGAGGGACCGATCGGCGGCGAGGGTGTTGCCCTGACCGCAGGGCGCAGCCTGGCGATTGATCGTTCATTACTGCCCTATGGCGTGCCGGTGTTTCTTGATGCCGATGATCCCATGCAGCCGGGCAAGCGTCTGCAACGTCTGATGATGGCACAGGATACCGGCGGTGCCATTCGCGGCGCGGTGCGCGGTGATGTGTTCTGGGGCTATGGCAGCGATGCCGAGGAAAGAGCCGGCAATATGAAAAGCAGTGGTCGTTACTGGCTGCTATTGCCCAAAGTTGCCCTGCCGGTACCGGTCAGCAGCAATTCATCACCCGGGCACAACATTGCGATCGCGCAGGAACCCGAGCAGCGCCAGCAATGGCAGACCACGGATTGAAAATTCATCCCCCTCAATCCGGGTAAACAGATGCGGGCCAAGTCCTTCAATCTGATAACCGCCAACACAAGCCAACAGATCATCGCCGCCCGCCGCGATATAGGCATCGATAAACTCAGGCGATAACCGGCGCACGGTCAGGGCGGGACGGGTTACCTGATGCCAGATACGGGCACCGCGATAGAGCAATACCGCTGCCGTCTCCAGATGATGGGTTTTGCCACTGATGGTCTCGAGATGATTTTTCAGATCATTGGCATCCTTCGGCTTGTCGAACCAGCGGGTTTCCTCGCCGGTAACCGACAGCGACATGATCTGGTCGCAGCCAAGCACATAATGATCGGGATATTTCGCGGCAACGCGCTGGGCCTTGGTTTCGGCCAGGGCTTCGGCGGTTTCGGCAGCGGTCAGACCGGCCTGTTTACAGGATGCCTTGACCTCATCCTCATCCACCGCAGCAGGCGCAATGATCGGATCGAGGCCAACCGCCTCCAGCATCTGACGGCGTGCGCTGGACCCTGATGCCAGCACCAGTGGGGCAGAGACAAAACTCATGATACGGGGAACTTCCAGAGATCAGTTATCGGTTTTGCCGCCAGTAGCGGCTTCGATTGCCTTGGCGCGTTTGCGCGACAACAGCATCATAATTTCCGCTGCTGTCTCCTCGATCGAGCGACGGGTCACATCAATCACTGGCCAGCCATGCTTGGCAAAATAGCGTCGGGCTTCTAACACTTCTGCCCGCACCTTATCGGGATTGGCGTAGTCCGTGTCCTCATCCTGCTTCAGCATCCGCAGGCGCTGCTGCCGGATCTGGACGAGGCGGTCGGGATCCTTGGTCAGGCCAACGATCAACGGTTTCGTTGCCTCATGCAGGGCTTCCGGCAATGGTGAACCGGGGACATAGGGGATGTTCGCTGCCTTGACCGCGCGGTTACCGAGATAGATGCAGGTCGGGGTCTTGGAGGTACGCGAGACACCGACCAGTACCACATCGGCCTCATGCAGCCGCTGACCCATCTGGCCATCATCATTGGACAGGGCAAAATCCATTGCTTCGATCCGGTGGAAATAGGCAGCATCAAGAGTGTGCTGGCGGCCCGGCTCGGAATGGCGCTCCTGATCGAGATAAAGCGCAAAGGCATTCATCACCGGATCGAGCACCGGCACGCAGGGAACCTGCAGCTCACGGCAACGCTCAACCAGTTTGCTGCGCAGGACATCATCAACAATGGTTACCAGCACGATACCGGGGCAACGCTCGATCTCCTCGATCACGAGGGCGAGCTGACGTTCGGTACGGACGAGGTTCCAGAAATGCTCGATCGGTTCGACATTATCGAACTGCGAAATGGCAGCGCGACCGACGCTGTTAATGGTTTCTCCACTGCTGTCCGATATAAGATGCAGGTGGAATTTTCGTTTTCCGGCACCGTTGCCATCGGCTGATGGGGTAATCGTCATGGGGATCGTTTTAGGAAAAGAACCGGGATAACCAGTGGATAAAGCGGTGTGAACACTGGCATGGCCAGAACTGTGCACCTTCTCTTTAATATCTACCATACGCCTATCCCCCAGTGGAGCAGTTTACCGACATCTCCCCACAGCGGTGGATGAGTATGTGCATTCATGGCTCACCGGGACCGTAATCCCCAATGATGAAATCCTGTATCAACTAATTGGATTTCTGCGGTTCATAAAGCATTGCTATCGAATTACCAACATGCTGGTCCACAGGCCACGGGAAACATCACCCGGCCCGTGTACTGCATGTGGATATGCCGTGCATAAAAATGAATCCCCGGAACCCACAGGCATCCACTAACAACAACAAATCCTTATTAATAAATTAATAATTATGTATTGGGTCCGAGCGTATTGACCCGACGCGCCGAAACGGACACTTTCATGCCTGCCTTGACGATCAGATGTTCTCTCATCGGCGTTAAGCCTGTATGTTTATGCTTTGGCAGAATTTTTCGGGGACCAGCCTTCCATGTCAGGTGATTTTGGACAATCCACACCAACCAGTGACGAACCCATGCTCGATGCCGATGGCAAGCCAATGGGCCAGCAGCAGGCGGCAGAACCGGAAGCGCCACCACCGGCCAAGCTGTTTCTGGAAATCGTTGATGGTGACATTGCCGAACGTCCCGCCTTCTGGTTCCTGCGCCAAGCCGGTCGCTATATGGAAGAATACCGCACTTTGCGCGCCAAGGCGGGCGGCTTCCTCGATATGGTTACCAATCCCGCCTATGCATCCGAGGTAACACTGCAACCGGTGCGCCGGTTCCATCCCGATGCGGCAATTCTGTTTTCGGATATTCTGATGGTGCCCTATGCGCTCCAGCAGAAACTGGAATTTGTTGATGGCAGCGGGCCCAAGCTCGACCCGATCCGTGAATTCAACGATATGGGCAAGCTCAATCCGAAGCTGATTGTTGAACGTCTCGCTCATGCGACGGAAGCCGCCAAGCTGGCGAAAAAGGGTCTGCCGGATGATGTGGCCCTGATCGGTTTTGCCGGTGCGCCATGGACTGTCGCGACCTATATGGTCGAGGGCGGTGGCAGCAAGGACTTCGCCATGGCCAAGAAATGGGCCTATCGCGATCCACGTGGCTTCAACGGTCTGCTGACCGTGATTATCGAGACCACGGTCGAGTTTCTGTCAGCCCAGATCAAGGGCGGTGCCGAGGCGATCATGATATTTGACAGTCATGCCGGTGTGCTGCCGCCAGTGCTTTATGACACCCTTGTCGTGCGACCAACGCAGCGTCTGGTCAAACTGCTGAAAGCCAAGCATCCGAAAATTCCGATCATCGGCTATCCACGCGGCGTTGGTGAGAATTACCAGCATTACGCAAAGGTAACCGGGATCAATGCGATCCACATCGATGAGAAGGTGACGCCGCAATACGCCTATGATCACCTGTCGATGCTGATGCCGGTACAGGGCAATATCGATCCTGCTGCGGTTCTGGCCGGTGGTGATTCACTGAAAAAAGCCGCTGAAACCATCATGCTGCGTATGTGTGACCGTCCATTCATCCTCAATGTCGGTCATGGCCTGCATAAATCCACACCGGTTCGCCATGTGGAATATGTCGCTGATCTCTGCCGCCGCTTCTCCAATCTCGCGGCAGCTGCTGAAATGATGGCAATGGATTGACCTGATCATGGATTTTTATCTCTGGGTTAAGGCCGCGCATATCATCTCACTGATTGCGTGGATGGCCGGACTTTTCTATCTGCCGCGGCTGTACGTCTATCACGTGGAAAACGGTCTGACCGGGCCACAGGCCGAGACCTTTCAGGTGATGGAACGCAAACTGCTGAAATACATCATGAACCCGGCGATGATTGCGACCTGGGTATTCGGTATTTCACTGGTTGCGCTCAATCCCGGCTGGCTAGAAGCCGGTTGGCTACATGCCAAGATTACACTGGTTCTGTTGTTGAGCGGTTTTCAGGGAGCTTGCGGTAAATGGCGCCGGGAACTGGCTGATGGCAGTTCGACCCGATCATCGAAATTCTTCCGCATCGCCAATGAGGTACCGACGGTCATCCTGATCGTGATTGTGATCCTGGTGGTTGTCCAACCGTTCTGATCTGGTCCGATCCATATGCGATGGAACCGATCGGCTGTTTGCATGGTTTATCAAATACCATTGACCTGCTGGCCGCTCTGACATAGTTTTGGACTCATCCCGATAAGCATGATGAGTGAATTCGACCGTCAGAAGCGGTTACGAGTTAGAGGCGATGCTGGTTCTCCGATGGAGGGAGCCATGAACAACAGCCCATATCACCACCATGACTGTCGGCGGTCCCCCCGACCAGTTCTGTAAGTATCAGCCCGCAAAGTTTCTATAGGCAGTCGTCAGAAATACCGGTTTGGATTTCTTTTCCGGCTTCCGGTTGATCCGGATGACGATTTTGAAAAATTCCTCTCTTCCCCGTTTTTCCATGACATTGCCAGCGTTGATCCTGACGAGATAACCAGCCCAAAAACCATATCCGATCGATTACCCCGATGAACCTTCAAGACCTCAAAGAAAAAACCCCACAGGAACTACTCGCATTTGCTGAAGAGCTCGAGATCGAGAACGCCAGCAGCCTGCGTAAGCAGGACATGATGTTTGCGATCCTGCAGCAACTCGCCTCGAATGACGTGTCGATCTTCGGCAATGGTGTGCTTGAGGTTCTGCAGGACGGTTTCGGTTTCCTCCGCTCACCGGAATCAAACTATCTGCCAGGCCCCGATGATATTTACGTCTCGCCAAGCCAGATCCGTCGTTTCGGTCTGCGTACCGGTGATACGGTTGAGGGTGAAATTCGGGCACCGAAGGATGGCGAGCGCTATTTCGCCATGCTCAAGGTCAATACGGTCAATTTCGATGAGCCGGAAAAACTCCGCCACCGGATCAATTTCGACAACCTGACACCGCTTTACCCGGATGAGAAACTCAATCTCGAGATCGATAATCCGACCAAGAAAGATTACACCCCGCGGGTGATCGAGCTGGTTGCGCCACTCGGCAAGGGCCAGCGTGCCCTGCTGGTCGCACCGCCACGGACCGGTAAAACCATCATGCTGCAATCGATCGCATCGTCGATCGAGGCAAACCACCCGGAAGCCTATCTGATCGTTCTGCTGATCGATGAGCGGCCCGAGGAAGTGACCGATATGGCCCGTTCGGTGAAGGGTGAGGTGATTTCCTCAACCTTCGATGAGCCGGCAACCCGCCACGTTGCGGTTGCGGAAATGGTGATCGAGAAGGCCAAACGTCTGGTTGAGCACAAGCGCGATGTTGTGATCCTGCTCGACAGTATCACCCGTCTGGCGCGTGCCTATAACACCGTTGTTCCATCATCCGGCAAGGTTCTGACCGGTGGTGTCGATGCCAATGCCCTGCAGCGTCCGAAGCGTTTCTTCGGTGCCGCCCGTAATATCGAGGAAGGCGGGTCGCTGACCATTATCGCCTCTGCCCTGATCGATACCGGCAGCCGGATGGATGAGGTTATCTTCGAGGAGTTCAAGGGCACCGGTAACGCCGAGATCGTCATGGATCGCAAGCTCGCCGACAAGCGTACCTTCCCGGCCATTGATGTTGGCAAATCCGGTACCCGTAAGGAAGAGCTGCTGGTCGACAAGGGCGCACTGGCCAAGATGTGGATGCTGCGTCGTATCCTCATGCCGATGGGTACCACCGACAGCATGGACTTCCTGCTCGACAAGCTGAAGCAGACCAAAAACAACGACGATTTCTTCCAGTCGATGAATCAGTAAGCCGAAACCGGCGGCACTGGCGGTGGCGGCAGCTGGATCGGCAGGTAATGCTGGATCATCGGCAACCAGTCGGGCTGAACGCCGCCGTAATAGATTGCGCCGATCATCCCGGCAAAGCTGAGCAATGGCACACCGATAAGCGCGAGCAGGAACAATGACCCGCTCTTGCCCTTGGTTTCGCCAGCTTCGGCCTCTTCTTCATCCTCATCGGTATCGGCCAACAGGACCGCACCGGACATGCCCTGTCCGGTTTCCTGAGGCATTTCCGTTGCCTGTTTATAAGCCTCTTCCATGGCCTCGTTGAACAGTGACGGCAAAGAGAGCTGCAATGCCCGACCCGAAACATAGCGGGTGGCCATGAAGGTAAAGGCCAATGACATCAATGGAATGATCGCATCGAATACCCAGCCGGCCATGGGCTGGGCGGTGGCTTTGATCGCAATATTCCTGATCGGCAGTGAATAGGCACCAAAGCTGATGAGCGGGCTGAGCAGCATACCGCCAAATACTGCCTTCATCCGTGGATAACGGGTGATGTGCAGGAATGCCTTATCGAGCAGGTTATCAATGTGCTTGCCGGTTTTCGGTGTCAGCGCCAGCGGGAACCGCTCGACCAGATAGCGTTCCAGATCGCCACGACCAGCCAGCGCCTGTACCACTGCCAGCTTGAGCACCCGGTATTTGGTTGCCTGCTGGATATGCCCGGCCACATTGCCCTTGCCTTGTCCGGCCTTTTCCAGCGCCTGCAGACCCGGTTCGATCATCTTGTCGAGGAAAGGTGGCATGCCGCCGAGCCGATGGCGATTGCCGAAGATTGTAGCCGGTATCTTGTTCTTGCCGAGACCGACCTGAATCTGCGCCAGCGGGAAGGTGGCGCTGTAGTTGAGTATCAACCCTTCCGGGCCGGCTTTCTGATCGATGATCTCGATCTCTGCCTGTTCCTGATCGATCACTGTTGGTGGCTGGGTCTTGAACACCCGGACCATGGGCGGTGGAATATCCTTTGGCGCCATTTTGAAGGCAGCCCGACCGACCAGATTAACATCGGCGATATGGGTAAAGCGGCCATGACGCTGGCAGGTGTCACAACCGATCTGGGTTTTGCCATGACACATTTGGCACATCACCCGGCCCTTGCCGATACACTGATCGCACTGCATCTCGCCGGTGCCACGGCATTCGTTACAAGGCACGGTGCCGGTCGCGGTCTTGACCTGTCCTGTGCGGTTACAGGCGGTGCAGTTGACCGTGCCACGAGCGTTACAGGGGCGGCAGGGCAACCATGATTCACCACGGCAGGTAGGACAGATAATCATGCCCTGCCCGTGACAATCGTCACAGACCTGCACAAACCCAAACGAGACATTGGAGGTGGGCAGCTTGAGCTTGTCAGTCTGGAAGCCCCAGCCCTTGCCGGGCTGCTTCATAATCAGATCAATCAGCTGGTCACGCAGTTGCGGATCCTTGCCTGCTTCCTGACTGGCGGTTTTGGCCCGCTGCTGCCAGTCATGCTTGGTACCGCAGATGGTAATGCCGTCAGGCGGATCGCCGACATTGCGTTTGGTGCTGACCTTGCCGGCAATCTGGATGGTCAGCTGACCGCGCAGGGTGGCAGTGCCTTCCTTGGCCTGCAGCAACTTGACCTTCTTGCCATCAATGCCGTTGCCATGGGCCAGAGAGGCAATCTGCTTCAATCCTGCGTCACTGAGCGGGCCTGACCCTGATGATTTGCCTGACATGATGGTTGTACGCGCGTGGGTCTCTGACGTTTGACATGGCTCTTTGGATATGGCCCGTTGATATGGCAGGTGCCGCCCCATCGATGTCCGGGGATTCTAGCGAAAGCCATGGATAAAAACAATTTGGTGATTGAGTAAGATTTTATCGGTTTTCAGGCTATAATTAGTCATAATTAAAGCTAATAAATTTATATTGTACTTGTTGTTTAATGACCCATTATTTGTTCATGGACAACTGGCCGACACATATTCTCTGTTATGCCCCTGATGCTGAACAACGACGTTCGGCCCAGCAGGTGTTGCCGTCTGATCGCGGTTTTTCCATCGAGATTGCGCCGACAGACCGGTTTTTCGGTCGTTTGATGAACTGTTACCGGTTTGATGTGCTGGTGACGATGGAGCCGCAGACGATGGAGGAGGTGGCGCTTATCTGGCGCTATCGCCGCCATTCGCGCTGTAACAGCCAGACCCCGATGCTGATTGTCGGCACGTCACAGACCCAGACCATGGCCAGCCTGTTGAGCCGCAAACCGGGGATCGAGCACATCCTGCTGCCTGCCGGTGACGGCATGATCCGCAAACGCATGATGTCGATTGCCCATGCGACCGACCATAGCCCTGTCCGACCTGCCCGCACCGGCACCCCATCAAGATCCGGTGGCTGGCAGATGACCATGCCAACGGCGCTGGCATCGCTGCTGCCGGTACCGGTGGTGCGCATGGCCGATCAACCGGCCTGAAAACCCTGCTTAAACCGCTGGTCGTTTCTGCTGCCATTGCCAGGCGGTTTCGATAATCGTGTCCAGTGACGACCGTTGGGTCAGTCCGGGTCCGAGCAGTTTTTCCGCTCGTGCCGGATTGGCTACCAGCGCTGCCGGGTCGCCCTCACGCCGCGCGCCCATGCTGTATGGCACCGCGCGACCGGTAATCCGTTCGGCAGTATCCAGCACCTGTTTCACCGATATGCCGCGCCCGGTGCCGAGATTGACGGTTGCACTTGGGCAATCCTCAAGCAGCAGGTTGAGGGCGCGCAGATGCGCCTCGGCGAGGTCGGTGACGTGGATATAGTCGCGAATGGCGGTGCCATCGGCAGTGGCGTAATCATCGCCGAAAATGGTCAGCGGCTCGCGGCTGCCGGTGACAGCGTCGAGCATCAGCGGGATAAGATGGGTTTCAACCGCTCGGTGTTCACCGATCTCGCCCGCCGGATCGGCCCCGGCGGCGTTGAAATAGCGCAGCGCCATATAGCGCAGATCATAGGCTTGGCTGTAATCAGCGAGGATATTCTCGACCATCAGCTTGCTGGCGCCATAGGGATTGATCGGCGCTGGCGGCAGGTCCTCGTCAATCGGCTGCTGTTCCGGCTGGCCATAAACCGCACAGGTGGAGGAGAACACAAAGGCCCGGATGTCATGGGCGCGGCACAGCTCGATCAGGTTGAGCGCACCGGTGACATTGACGTGATAATACAGTGCCGGATTTTTGACGGATTCACCGACCAGGGTCAGGGCTGCAAAATGCATGATGCCCAGCGGTTTATAGGTCTCGATTACCGCCTGCAGCCGGTCACGATCGAGAACATCGCCCTGCTCGAACGGGCCCCATTGCACGGCCCAGCGATTACCGGTGGAGAGATTGTCATAAACCACCGGTGTATAACCAGCTGCCCTCAATGCCTTGCAGGCATGACTGCCGATATAGCCTGCGCCGCCGGTGACGAGAATATGCTTATCACTACTCACGTGATCGGTCCTTAATGCTTGGCGCGAGACATCAGGCACAAAAAAACGCGCTGGCCATGCACCCCTGAGAACGGGAAACCAACGCGCTACCTATGGACTTGCTGGCAAAATGGAGCGGGTGATGAGATTCGAACTCACGACTTCAACCTTGGCAAGGTTGCGCTCTACCCCTGAGCTACACCCGCACTCCGTTCTGCGGCGGCGACTATATACACCCTGTTTCAAAAGATGCAAGTACCTGTCGGCATGAATCTTCAAAGAATTTGATGATTCTTCGCCGACACCCCGGTAAACATGGATTTCTGCAGCAGAATTTTCCTCTGAACCGATACCCGGAAACGTTTTGATGACTGAAAACAGCAGCGATAACGCGCTTGCCGATACGCCCCTGCCAACCTCTGCCGATGATTTGCTGGCGGTACTGGATCAGCTCGGCCTTGCCTATGAGCGCCACCACCACGCGCCGCTGTTTACGGTCGAGGACAGCCAGTCCCTGCGCGGTGAAATCCGTGGTGCCCATATCAAGAACCTGTTTGTGAAGAACAAGAAGGGCCAGCTCTGGATGATCACGGTGCAGGAGGATCGCCGGGTTGACCTCAATACGCTGGCAAAACAGATCGGTGCCGGTCGGGTTTCCTTCGCCAGACCCGAACTCTTATTCGAGCATTGGGGTGTGCGCCCCGGTGCCGTCACGCCATTCGGTGCGATCAATGACCGGCAGAACATGGTTTCCGTGGTGCTCGACGAGACGCTGATTGAGGCGGAGATGGTGAATTGTCACCCGCTGGTCAATGACCAGACGGTGGGCATTGCGCCGGACGACCTGCTGACCTTCCTGCGCCATACCGGTCATGAGCCTCTTGTCACCGGCATTCCCGAGCGCGATGCAGCGTAATCAACAGATAAACTCTCTGATGCAATGACGGGTTGCGCCCTTGTTGTTTGGCATGGGCGGCCCAATCTGTTACCCATCACAAAACGTCGAATGTATCCATACAAACGGAACAGATCATGGATCTTATCATCGGTAACAATTCAGCCCCCAAGCCTGCGCAATCGGTGACGGATGAGGCGGGTCAGCCCATGGCTGGCAGCACTGGCGGTACCGCACCGACCGGTGCCGATATTATCGATGTCACCATCGCCGAGTTCGAGGCCGAGGTCATCAATGCCTCGATGGAACGGCCGGTGTTGATTGATTTCTGGGCCGACTGGTGCGGTCCGTGTAAACAGCTCACCCCCATTCTGGAAAAGGTGATTGCCGAGACCCGCGGTGCGGTTCGTCTCGCCAAGATCAATGCCGACCAGAACCCGGAACTGTGCCAGATGCTGCAGGTGCAATCCC
Organism: Micavibrio sp. TMED2; assembly: GCA_002168225.1. NCBI lineage: Bacteria > Pseudomonadati > Bdellovibrionota > Bdellovibrionia > Bdellovibrionales > Pseudobdellovibrionaceae > Micavibrio > Micavibrio sp. TMED2. Next base: position 305,640 of record NHBH01000001.1, on the reverse strand, counting down.
TGCCGACGGTATTTGCCCTGTATCAGGGTCGCCCGGTCGATGCCTTCATGGGCGCACAGCCCGAAAGCCAGATCCGCGAATTTGTGACCAAGGTGGCCAAGCTGGCCGGGCCGGCCACCCTGCCGCTCGATGCCATGGTTGAACAGGGCAATGCCGCGCTTGAGGGCGATGACCCGGAACAGGCTTATGAGCTGTTCGCCAGTGTGCTGGCCGAGAATGGCGACCATGCCAAGGCGCTGGCCGGTGCTGCCCGTGCCCTGCTGGCCATGGGTGAGACCGAGGCGGCCAAGGAACTGCTCGCCGAACTGCCGCCGAACCTCGCGGTCGACAGCGACATCATGGCGGCGAAATCAGCGATTGAGGTGGCCGAACAGGCCGCCGATGCCGGGCCACTCACCGAGCTGCAGGCGGCGGTGGATGCCAATCCCGATGATCATCAGGCGCGCCTCGATCTGGCGATTGCCGCCTTTACCGCCGGTCAGCATGAGCTCGCCATGGACACCCTGCTCGACAGCATCGGTCTCGACCGGGAGTGGCAGGAAGGGGCCGCGCGCCAGCAGCTGCTGAAATATTTCGAAACCCTCGGCCCGGGTCATGAGCTGACCTCGAAATATCGCCGGAAATTGTCATCGGTCCTGTTCTCCTAGGCCAATCCAACTATATGACTAATTATTCCAGCGTCTGGTCGGGCGCTGGTATGGTGTCGGATCGGTGCTGATAGGGGCCTATGACTGACAATATCTTTGATCCGAAATCTGGCGAGCTGCCAGCGACGATACCGGTATTTCCGCTTACCGGCGTCTTGCTGCTGCCTGATGGCTCGCTGCCGCTGAATATTTTTGAGCCCCGCTATATCGCCATGATTGACCATGCCCTGCGCAATGGTCGGCTGGTCGGCATGGTGCAGCCGGTACAGCCGAATGAGCGGGATAATTTCGGTGGTCTGGCCGGGGTAACGGACCCGGATGACGAACGCGTCGATCCCGAAGCAGTCGAGCGCGAGCTGTCCGCCCTGCGCGGTGAGCCGGAAAAACCCAGCGTCAAAACCCCGGCGCTGTATGAAACCGGCTGTGTCGGGCGCATCGTGCAGTTTGAGGAAACTGACGATGGACGCTATATCGTCGTGCTCAAGGGTCTGTCGCGCTTCCGCATCGTCAATGAGCACCCGGTTGCGTCCGGCGGTTATCGCACAGTCGATGTATCATGGGACGAGTACGGTCATGATCTGCTGATGCTGCAAGAGGCCAGCTCGGACAGTGGTGTGATCAACCGCGACCAGCTGATCCCGAGCCTCAAGACATTCTTTGACCTGCATGGGCTGTCCGCTGATTGGGAAGCGATCGAACGCACCCCGGATGACAAGCTGGTCACGACCCTTTGCATGATCTGCCCCTTTGCGCCGGGCGAGAAACAGGCGCTGCTCGAAGCGCCCGACCTGAACAGCCGGGCTGAGATAATGCAGACGCTGATTGATATGGCGGCACATCAGGGTGATGACGCCCCGGCCATTCGCCACTAGTTTGAACCATAAGAACAACCACCACACCGAAGGGTGCCCGCCATGGCCAATACAGATGCCACCGCCGTTGATCCGAAACTGCTCGAGATACTGGTCTGCCCGGTTACCCGTGGTCATTTGCGCTATGACCGCGAGGCACAGGAACTGATCTCGGACCGCGCCCGTCTCGCCTTCCCGATCCGTGACGGCATCCCGATCATGATCGCGGAAGAGGCAAGGTCGCTTGATGGTTGAGGAACTCACCGTATCCGCTATCCGTGTTGCTGCCGATCGGAAGTCGGTGGAGCTTGATTTCGAGCGCGGGGACAATCTCGAAACCCATAGCCTCGCTGCCGAATATTTGCGGGTCGAGAGCCCGTCTGCGGAGGTGCAGGGGCATGGGCCGGATCAGAAGAAGCTGGTGAGTGGCAAGGCGGATGTGATGATCGAGCAGATCGATCCCGTTGGGCATTACGCCATCCGGATCACGTTCTCCGACGGCCATGCGACCGGGCTATATACCTGGGAGACGCTGCATGACCTTGCCAGGGATCATGCGATTTTGTGGCCTGCCTATCTGCGGGCCCTGTCAGCAGCGGGAAAATCCCGCTGACTGAGTAAGGTAGGGTGGGCCTGTATCAGGCCTGCCAGAACGGCTTGGCGGCTTCGGCTTCCGCATCGAGGCGGCTGACACCGATGTCGCGCAGCATGTTATCGGGCAGTGTGCGCAGTTGCTGGCGCTGACGGCGGCGGGTATTCCACACCGACAGGGTGTCGAGTACCATCTCAACACGAGCACTCAGATCCAGCGGGTGCAGTTTTTCAGTGGTTGTTGCGACCGGAAATGTACCATCACCGAGGCCGCAGGTTTTTCCAACAAGTACTGACTGTTTCAAGACCGACATAACCTGAACTCCTCTGTTATAGGTTGAACTGTTGGTTGTCTTTGTTGCGTTGTCTACATTTTGCCCTAACAGAGCTAAACAACAACCGGAAAGAACTTGCCCTAAGCATTAGGTATTTTAAGCCTTCTCTGGTAGATTTCGGGCATGGCTAAACCGCTCCCACCGCTCAATTCACTCCGCGCCTTTGAGGCGGCAGCCCGGCTTGGTGGCTTTGCGAGAGCGGCGGATGAGTTGAATGTGACCCCGGCGGCGGTCAGCCATCAGGTAAAGCAGCTGGAAGCGATGCTGGATGTCACCTTGTTCGAGCGGAAGCCGCGCGGACTGGTGCTGACCGAAGCCGGTAACCAGATGCTGCCCGACCTGACCCGCGGCCTTGCCCATATGGCGCGGGCGGTGGGTGGTCTTGCCGATGAGCCGGTGGCAGGTGCGTTACGCCTTGGCATCGGCCCGACACCGGCGCTGATGTGGTTGATGCCGCGCCTCGGACGGCTGCTGCAGTCACATCCCGAGATTGAATTGACGGTAAACAGTTCATGGCCGACACCTGATCCGCGCTCCGGCCTGACCGATATTTCCCTGTTTTATGGTCGCGGTCATTATCCGGGGCTGGTGACAGAACTCCTGATGCGTGAGGAGGTGTTTCCAGTCTGTGCGCCGCAGGTACTGGCGCGTCACCCTTTACGCAATCCCGATGACCTGCTGGATCATGTGCTGATCCATGACGTCGATACCAATGATGATGAGCCGGCCCTGAAATGGGACCGCTGGTTCCGCGATCTGGGGGTATCCAAGGGGGCGCCGGCCGGGGGGATCAAGTTCACCAACTCCGGCCTTGTCTATCAGGCGGCGCTGGCCGGGCATGGGGTAGCGCTGGGTCGGACCGCACTGGTGTCAAAGCATCTGCGCAAGGGTCGCCTTATCCGACCGTTCGCCCATAGTCGCCCGGCGGATTACGCCTATTATGTGGTTACCACCGAGGCGGACGCAAAACGGCCCCGGATCAGAGCCATGATGGAATGGCTGCGATCCGAGGCCGCGTTTGATCTTGAAAACATCAATCAGGATTAAACCCCTGACTGATCATCACTCAACCTAGCGTCGGGCGATGATATAGACCGCGTGGACGATACCCGGGATATAACCCAGAATGGTCAGCAGAATGTTGAGCCAGAAGTGTTTGCCCAGACCAACCTCGAAAAACACACCCAGCGGCGGCAGGATAATTGCCAGAATGATGCGCAGCAGGTCACCCATTGCGCTGTCAGTAGATGGATCAGTCGATGGTGATTGATAAGACATTTAAACACCCTTTGGTTTGTTCATGTTCTGCCCTATCAACGGTTTGCCCGGCTTTTGGTTCCACTAATGGTTATGATGGTTATTGCGGCAAGCACTACAGCATGGCACCGATCAGCGGATAATCCGCCAGTGCCCGGTAGCTTGCCTGCGACTTGCCGAGCGTGCTTTCGAACAGGGTGAAATATTCCACCGTCCATACCGGCAGACTGAGCGCGGCGTTGTCGGCCACATAGGCATCGAGGCGGTTCATCGGGCTGGCCGTAACCCGTCCGAGCGTGACATGGGGGGTAAAGCGTCTGCCTTCGGGTTCCAGCCCGCTTTTCTGGGCTGCCCGCTCGATCTTGGACTGCAGGAAGTCGAGACCGGCCTCGGCGTTCTCCACGCCGGCCCAGAGGGTTCTGGGACGTTTGCCAGAGGCGAAATAACCCGCACCGGCGATTTTCAGGGGAAAGGCCGGGGCGCTGACGTGCATGAGGGCATCATGCAGATCCTCGGCCTGTGGCTCCTCGATCTCACCGATAAAGCGCAAGGTCAGATGCAGGTTTTCCGGTGCTGTCCAGCGGGCATCGGGCAAACCGTTCTGAAACCGGTTCAGGGTTTGCTTGTGCTGCTCGGGCAGTTTGATGCCGACAAACAGACGCATCATGGCTCTGACTTCAAGGGCCGGGGTTTGGGTAGCGCTGGTGGATCGCCTCGATCCCGGCCAGTACCTCATTGCTCAGCGTGAGGTCGATGCTGGCAATATCGGTCTTCAGATAATCCATGCTGGTCGCCCCGATGATGGTCGAGGTGACGAATGGCTGGCGGATGCAATAGGCGATCGCCATCTGGTTCGGATCAAGGCCATGGTCCTTGGCGAGATTGACATATGCCTCGGTCGCCGCTTCCGCCTCATCGCTGCCATAGCGGGATTTGCGCGGGTCGATGGTGCGTCGGGCGCCGGGCGGGCGGGCGCCGCCGATATATTTGCCCGAGAGCTGGCCACCGGCGAGCGGTGAATAGGGCAGGCAGGCAATGTCCTCGCGGATCGAGATTTCGGCGAGACCAACCTCATAGGTGCGGTTCAGGAGGTTATACGGGTTTTGCACCGAAACCACCCGTGGCAGTCCTTTGGTTTCCGCATAATGCAGATATTTCATGACGCCCCAGGGGGTATCATTCGACAGACCGATATGGCGGATCTTGCCGGCCTTGATCTGTTCGGCGAGCGCTTCCAGCGTCTCGAGGATCGGCACGGCGTTGGCTTCGCGCTCTGCCTGTTCGTCATACTCGAACCCCAGCTTGCCGAACCGGTTGGCCGGGCGGTCGGGCCAGTGCAGCTGATAGATGTCGATGTAATCGGTCTGCAGGCGTCGCAGGCTGTTATCCAGCGCTTCCACCACATTGGCGCGGTCGGAGCGGGTATTACCGTTGCGCACCCAATCAAAATGCGGCGCGCGCCCGAGCATTTTGGAGGCCAGTATCACCTTGTCCCGGTTCTGACGGGCGCTGAACCACTCACCGATAATGGTTTCCGTACGTCCGTATGTTTCAGCCTTGGGTGGCACCGAATACATTTCGGCGGTATCGAAGAAATTGATGCCCTGATCGAGGGCGTAATCCATCTGTTCATGGCCTTCCTCGAGGGTATTCTGATCCCCCCAGGTCATTGTGCCGAGACAGATTTCTGAGACTTTCAGGTCAGTGCGACCCAGCGTACGGTATTGCATCGGAGAACCCCGATTTGTGAAGGCTGTTATGTGAAGAGCAGCAGCACACCCGTATGGCTGTACAGCCGGTCGTGATTGATTTCGCCATTGGCGAACAGGCCGATGATCGGCAGGTCCGGGAAGCTGTCGAGAATTGCACGTACTTCCGCGCTGTCCGGGCCAAACATATGTACGCCCCGTGAGAGACAGGAGAAGTACACGGCACCGCGTGGATTGGGCACACGTTTTTTCAGGCTGCGCAGCATGTTTTCCATATCCGCCATGGCGGCATAGGTATTGCGCTGGACGAACTGGAGGGGCTGGCCCTCCTCGACCTCTTCGGAAATGGCAATCCACCCGCGTTCTTCATCAACGCCGAGGATGTTCCGTACCAGATAATCTGCTGTATCCGAGCCTTCAACCGGCAGGGCAGCAAAAACATGGGCCTCGATCTGTTCCTCGGAACCCGAGAGGGCGGCGGCAACGTCGCTCTTGAACACTTCAAGCGCGGGGCGGTTGTCGACGCTCATGACGATATTGTCTTCGCATTCGGTAATGTGGCGCACCGGGCTGATCGGTGAGCAGGCCTGGGTCAGACCCGTACCAACCCCGGCGGACTGGTCGAGCAGTACACCGCTCAACCCGTTCTCCCAGACCTTGTTGGCGACCTGTTTCAGCGCCACGCGGGAGGAGCTGAGCCCGCCGACCAGAAATGCGCCGGTATCGGCTGCCGTGCCGGTGACGAGGTAGGGCAGTTCGGCATCGCGCGGATCGGCATGGACGATGGCGGCCATGGCATCATGGCTTTCCAGCCAGCCCCCGACCGACGGGCCGCTGCTGCTGAGGTCGACAAACCCGCGGGCATCGCGGCGGAACACATGGAAGCTGGAGGCTGGCAGGTGGCCGACCATCAGCGCCATGGCCGGTTCGGCGAGAATTTCATCGGCACCGGCGATAATCCCGATCCCGACCGAGCCGACCCAGTCCTCGATCCCGGTAATGCCACGCAGCAGGGTCAGGATGCTTTCCATATCCTCGACCAGCGCATCGGTCATGTAGATGAAGCCGATATTCGCACCCTCGATTTCGCCAAGGCCATCAAGGCATTGCTTGGCCACGGCTTTCCAGTCCTGACCACGGGCAGAGGCAAGGCGGAACGGGCCGGTTTTTATATCCGATGAGTGCATAGGGGTTCAGTCTAGGGGGAAGCAGGCAGTATGCCGAGCGCATCAGTCCATGCTGATGCCTTTAGTGTGGTTTAGACGGTTTTGGTCTCATACCGCAAGCCCGAGCACTCAGCCACTTGAGTTAGCGGTGGATGCGGACAGCTGTTCCAGTGCCTCGAGTACCACCGGCAGCATACGCTCGACCATCAGCGCGACGCCCTTGCCGTTCGGGTGAATGCCATCATTCTGGTTCAGTGCCGGTACCCCGGCGACGCCGTCGAGCAGAAACGGGTAATAGGCCGCATCATACTGGTCGGCAAGCTCGGGATAGATCGGATCGAAGGCGGCGACATATGCGGGCCCAAGGCTTTTCGGTGCCACCATACCGGCGACCAGTACGGGTATGCCCTCACGGTCGAAGGTCTGCAGCATGGTTTCCATATTGGCGCGGGTCGAGGCCGGATTGATGGCGCGCAGGATGTCATTGCCGCCCAGTGCCAGGATCACCAGATCGGGGTTGTCGGCCAGCGACCAGGTGAGGCGGGAAACCCCGCCTGCTGTGGTGTCGCCGGAGACAGAAGCATTGATAATGGTCACGTCCTGCCCGTTTTCGGCGAGCGCCGCTTGCAACTGATTGGCAAATCCATCTGCCTCACTCAGGCCATATCCGGCCAGCAGACTGTCACCGAACAGCATGATCCGTTTGGGTTCTGCGGCATGTGCGGCGGCGGTAGCGGCGATCCAGATCGCCATAACGCTCAGCAAAACCAGCAGAAATAACGGCTTGTTGAATTTGAATCCCTGCCCAAAAGCGCCATATTGCAAGTGCGAAACAGCGCTCATCTGATAATCCGGTTTATACATGCTCGATAATCCTTCCCCGAAATCCGACCTTACCGACCATGATAGCGCGGCTGATGCCGTCATTCGATTAAATGACGTTCATGTAACACTTGGTAGTGAAGCCGGTCCGGTCAATATCCTGAAGGGAATTGATCTGTCGATCCCGGCCGGGCGCACGGTCTCGATCGTCGGGCCGTCGGGATCGGGGAAATCCACCATGATGATGGTGATCGGCGGTCTGGAGCGCCCGACCAGCGGCACCGTGACCGTGGTTGGGCAGGATCTGTCAGCGCTGAATGAGGATGGTCTGGCCGAATTCCGCCGGGACAATATCGGCATCGTGTTTCAGGCATTCCACCTCGTCCCCACCATGACCGCGCTGGAGAATGTTGCCATTCCCCTTGAATTTGCCGGGCGCGCGGATGCCTTTGAGGTGGCGGAGAGGGAGTTGGGGCTGGTTGGCCTCGGCCATCGGTTGGCCCATTATCCGGGCCAGCTTTCCGGTGGTGAGCAGCAGCGTGTGGCGCTGGCCCGTGCCTTTGCGGTCGAGCCGCGCCTGTTATTGGCGGATGAGCCGACCGGCAATCTCGATGGTGCGACCGGTGATAAGGTGATCCAGCTGATGTTCGATCTGGCACAACAGCGCGGCACGACCATCGTACTGATTACCCATGATCCCGCACTGGCGGCGAAATGCGACCAGCAGATCAGTCTGGTCGATGGTCATGTCCAGACGGCGGGAGCGTGAGAGCATGGGGGCAGCATCATGGTCGATGGCCTGGCGCATTGCGCGCCGTGAATTGCGCGGTGGTATTGCCGGGTTTCGTATCTTCATCCTGTGTCTGATGATCGGTGTCGCGGCGATTGCGGCGGTACGCTCGGTCTCCAATGCGGTTCTGGACGGGCTGGAAAATGACGGTCGGGCCATTCTCGGTGGTGATGTGGTGCTGCGCACGATCTATCAGCCGGTAACCCCGGAACAGCAGGCATTTCTGGAAACGCTGGGCAGGCTCTCCACCGGCATCGACATTCGGGCGATGGCGCGGATACCGGGTGCCACCGGTCTCGGCGCGCAATCGGCAACGCTGGTCGAGCTGAAATCCGTGGACGGGCAATATCCGCTCTATGGTGCCGTGGAACTGACCAATGGCGCGGATTTCAGCGCTTCTGTAGACCGACAGTCCGACAATAATTGGGGCGCGGTGGTAGAAGAGGGCGTGCTCATTCGCCTTGGCCTTGATGTTGGCGATCAGATCGAACTCGGCGACCGGCAGTTTACGGTCACTGGCATCATCGATCGGGAGCCGGACCGGGCGGCAGGCGGTACCTTTACCCTCGGCCCACGGGTGCTGATCTCGCTTGATGCCATGATGGCATCCGGTCTCGTACAGGCCGGCAGCCTGACCTATCACCATTATCGGCTGCTGTTGAAGGATGGCGAGACCCCGGCCTCGGCCCGCCGCGCGATTGCCGAGGCGTTTCCCGATGCCGGGTGGCGGGTTCGTGATTTCCGCAATGCCTCGCCCGGTCTGCGTGATTTCATCATCCGGCTGACCATGTTCCTGACCCTGACCGGGCTGACTGCACTGCTCGTCGGCGGTGTCGGTGTCGGCAATGCGGTCAAGGGCTATCTTGATGGTAAATCCCGCACCATAGCAATGCTGAAATGCGTCGGTGCGCCCGGTTCACTGATCTTCCGCGCCTATCTGCTGCAGGTACTGGTGCTGGCCAGTATCGGTGTGGCGCTGGGTGTGATTATCGGTGGTACGGTGCCGCTGCTGGTGGGCACGCTGCTGGAAGACATTCTGCCGATCCGTATTGCCATCGGGCTTGATATTCCCGGCCTGCTGCTGGCGGCCCTGTTCGGGTATCTGGTCGCCTTGACCTTCACCGTCTGGCCGCTTGGCTATGCCCGTGATGTGCCAGCGGTGGCGATTTTCCGCGAAATGTATCAGGACAACCGGCAGGAACCGCGCCGCATCTATGTGCTGGCCACCGCCGCGCTGGCGCTGCTGCTCGGTGGTATCGCCATTCTGACCGCCGATCACCGGATATTCGCACTGGCCTTTGTCGCCGGGGCGGTGCTGGTGCTGGTTGCGTTCAACAGCGCCGGTGGTCTGATCATTCGTGCGGCCAAGGCCGTTGGGCGACCACGGTTGCCGACCATGCGTCTGGCGCTGACCAATCTGCACCGACCGGGCAGCCCGGCACCGACCGTGGTGCTGTCGCTTGGCCTCGGCCTGACGGTGCTGGTGACGGTGGCGCTGATCGAGGGCAATTTTGCCCGCGCGGTCAATGATCGAATCCCGGACAGTGCACCGACCTTCTTTTTCATTGATATTCAGCCCGATCAGCTCGACCCGTTCCGTCAGCAGGTCGAGGCGGAGGAGGGTGTGACCGATTTCCGGGCCACGCCGATGATGCGCGGGCGGATCATGCAGGTGAACGGCGTTGAAGCGCGCAAGGCCGTGGTCAATCCCGATGAGGCATGGGTGCTGAACGGTGATCGCGGCGTCACCTATACCGCCGAGCCGGTCAATCAGGGTGAGACCATCGCCGGTGACTGGTGGCCGTCTGACTACATGGCCAATCGCGACGGCCCACCGCTGGTATCGGTCGAGGAGAGTATTGCCGAGGCGTTCGGTATCGGACCGGGTGACGAGATCACGGTCAGCATTCTGGGCCGCAATGTGACCGCAGAGATCGCCCATGTGCGTGAGGTCAACTGGGGCACGGTGCAGATGAACTTCACCCTGATCTATGCGCCCGGCCTGCTTGAGGGCGCACCGCAGACATGGCTCGCGACGCTCAAGGCACCACCCGCGGCGGAAGCGAATATCCAGCGCAGCATACCGGCACAATTCCCGAATATTTCCCTGATCCGGGTCGCCGATGCCATCGATACGGTGAATACGGTGCTGGGCAATATCGCCACTGCTGTCCGGGCTACCGCCGCCGTGACGCTGGTTGCGGGTACCATGGTGCTGGCCGGTGCCATCGCCGCCGGGCATCGCCGCCGAATTTATGATGCCGTGGTGCTCAAGGTGCTGGGGGCGACCCGCTGGACCGTGCTGCGGGCATTCCTGATCGAATACGGGTTGCTGGGTGTTTCAACGGCGCTGATTGCCGGTGTTGTCGGCACAATCACTGCCTATCTGGTGCTGACCCAGATGATGGGTATGGACTGGTTTTTCCTGCCGATGGCGGTGGTGAATACGGTGCTGATTGCCGGGCTGATCACCATCGGTCTCGGCTTTGTCGGTACCTGGCACGCGCTGGGCCAGAAACCGGCCCCGCTGCTCCGCAATGACTGATGCTGGCGGCTGATCAACTTTATTTGATGACGGGTCTGCCGAAATCGGTCGCAAATAGTCCGATTTTGGTTGAACCGGCGACCATGTTTGCCCATTTTCATAACCACGATGATGGGATTAGCCCGGTTATCGAAAGGGGTGGGCTGAAATCTGCCCCGTAAACAGTTTCAATTTTCGAGGAGGTGTCTCGATGTCGACCGGTTGGTCCAACGAGAATCAATCCGCAGTTTTCGGTCAGGGCGCGACAGGTGTCAGCTTTGACGAGGGTCTGCGCAAGCACATGCTGCGTGTTTACAACATGGTCGGTGGCGGTATCGCTGTTGCCGGCCTTGCCGCACTCGCCACTGTCATGACGCCGCTTGGCGCCATGCTGTACGGCACGGGCCTGAACTTTGTCGTCGCCTTTGCGCCGCTTGTCATGCTGTTCTTTATCAACTTCCGTATGCACAAGATGTCGCTCGGCGGTCTGCATGCCTTCTACTGGGCATTTACGGCAGTGATGGGTGTCTCCCTGGCTTATGTGTTCATGCTCTATACGGGTGAGAGTCTCGCACGGGTGTTCTTCATCACCGCGGCAACCTTCGCCGGTGCATCACTCTATGGCTACACGACCCGGAAGAATCTCGCTTCCATGGGTGGCTTCCTGATCATGGGCGTTATCGGCCTGATCATCGCCAGCCTGGTGAACATCTTCCTGCAGTCATCAGCCCTGCAGTTTGCGATCAGCATCATCGGTGTTATCGCCTTTACCGGCCTTGCCGCCTATGACACCCAGAACCAGAAGCAGATGTATCTGGCAGTTGGTGGTGGTGAAATGGCCCAGCGCCTCGGCATCATGGGTGCGCTCAGCCTGTTCATCAACTTCGTCAACCTGTTCCAGTTCATGCTGATGCTGATGGGTAACCGCGAATAATTCACTGGCCACAGCCAGAAAACAAAAGCCCGGTGGAGCGATCCAGCCGGGCTTTTTGCTGTCTGCAGAATGATATTCGGGTGGTCAGTTGCCTACCCGCTCGAGGATCGGGATTGACCGCAGGGCAAAGATCACCTGATCCGCCTCGTTCTGGATAGTCGTACCCATAGCTGGATCCAACGGTATAGGATCATCGGCGGCTATGCCCTCACGCCCGGTCTTCTCCAGCTTTGCACACATTTCCATCAGCCGTGGTGCGCCGAATGATCCGGCAAGGCTCTTGAGCGCATGGGCTTCCTCGTTCAGGGATTTGTGGTTATTGGCGACAAGGGCGGCGGCAATGCGGGTGGTACGTTCGCGCGCTTCTACCTCGAAGCTGTCGACCAATTCGCCGATGATGTCATCACCAACACTCTGGCGCATGTCATCGAGTACCTTCATGTCAATCGCGCTGTCATCCTCGTCGCTTGCCATCAGTTTTTTCCCTTTTGTCTCTTGCGGTCCCGATGTGCCGCCGAGTTCAGCGGTTTTCTGGTCATCGGCAGCCATGGTCATCTTGATAATCTCGACCAGCGCCCCATCCTCGGCATTGCGGTCAATGCTGGCGGTCAGACGGGCGACGGTATCGGCATCGGGCAGATGTTCCGGGTCGATCATGCCGATCCGGATAATCTGGTCCGAAGTGGTGCGTTGTTGTACCCGCTCCAGCAGGATCGCTCCCTCGACCGCCGGATGGGTCAGGTCGGGCAGCAGGATATTCACTACCTCATGATTGAGCACTTCCAGCGCGCCCTTGGCATCCGCCGCACAGATCGCGCGATGGCCCTGCCGTTCCATGAGCTGTGCGAGCTGGTTCTGCCGGGACAGGCTGTCATCGACGATCAGGATGGTGGTCCGGGTCAGGGTTCTGGTGGCGGTACCGGTACTGCCGCGACGACCGCTGGTATCCCGGCGCAGGGGTATTTTCTCGCCATGCAATACGGCCTGCACTTCCGATTGCCGGAATGGCATCGGCAGGACATCGGCAAAGCCACCGGCGAGATAGCGTTCACGATCCTGTCGGACCGGTGCCCGTTCAATCAGGATCGGTCCGCGGTGACGGGTATTGGCATTGAGCATCTCCCGTGGCACCCGTGGTGGCTCGCGACCGAACAGGGCGCTGTCGATCAGGATTTCGGAGAAGCCATCGACATCATCGGGCAGGCTGGTCAGATCGGGGGCGATATCCACCGATGCGCCACCGCTGATCAGTTGCTGACGCAGGCTGTCGCGCACCAGTGACGGTTCGGCAATCAGCAGGATCGGACGCGATGGCGGTTTTTCCGGCGGGGTCTGGTTACTGCCGCGCTGGGCCAGTTGCAGCCGTGCGGTAAACCAGAAGCTTGAGCCGCGATTGAGTTGGCTGTCGACACCGATCCGACCACCGAGCAGGTCGGTCAGGCGGCGGCAGATCGACAGGCCAAGCCCGGTGCCACCATGTTTGCGGCTGAGGCTGCCACTGCCCTGATAGAAATCGCCGAATAACGCTTCCTGCCCCTCATCGGAGATACCGATACCGGTATCGGCAACCACAAAGCGCAGATGGATACCGTCGCGGCTGTCGCCTTCCTCACGCACGCTGATGCGGATTGATCCGGTGCTGGTGAACTTGATCGCATTGCCGATCAGGTTGAGCAATATCTGGCGCAATCGCCCGGCATCGCCACGCAGATAGCGGGGGATGTCGAACGGAATATCGGCGGCAATCCGCAGGTCGAGGTCATTGACCTTTGCGGTGAACAGATCGATGATGCTCTCGATCTGATCCACCAGATCGAAGTCGCGATTTTCCAGCACCAGCCGTCCGGCCTCCATCTTCGAGACATCGAGAATGTCCTCGATAATGGTCATCAGACCATCGGCGGCTTCCTTGGCAGTATCGGCAAAATCATGCTGTTCATCGGTCAGGTCCGACCCGGACAACAGACCGAGCATGCCGAGGATGGCGTTCATCGGCGTGCGGATTTCGTGACTGATCACGGCGAGAAACTCGGATTTTGCCCGGCTGGCGCGCTCGGCGGTTTCCTTGGCCTTGAGCAACTGGCTCGCCGCCCGCTCCCGCGCCAGGGCGGCAACAATCAGGTCAACCGCGGTGCTCAGGGTCTTTACCTCGATATCGAGCCATTGCCGTGACTGGTCGAGCTGCAGGAAGCCGACAACGCCCCATAAGGGGTCCGGCTGATCCTTGAACGGGCAGATCGGGAACATGCAGAACGACTGAATACCGGCAAATTCCATCAGCTCGCGCAGTTCCTCGTCACTGTCGCTGAGTGACTGGATCGCCGGACGACCGCGGCGCAGATCGGCCATTTGTGCCAGACCGGTGGAGATAGGATCGAAGGCGGAGAGGCGATCCTGAAACAGCAGGTCATCATAGCCCTGAGCGGTCCAGCTCCATTGCTCGGCGACATTGTAGTTGTTCGACAGGAAGTGTGTCTCATCCTGATCGTCATGATGTTCCATATCCGACTGGGTCAGGGCATGGATGAACACATGGCTGACCCCGGCGGCGGTACCGAGCTGTTCGAGAATTGTCGGCAGGTTCTGGCGCCAGCCTTCACCGGCGAGGAACTTTTCCGCTGCGATACCGACGGCACCGAGAATGCCCTCACGTCGCCGCAGGGTATCCTGCACCCGCAGCCTTTCGGTGACATCACGTAGGGCGATAACGCCTGCCATGCCGTCGCGGCTCGGGATCCGTCGGGTCCGGGCCTCGGCCAGAAACGGGCTGCCGCTGGCTTTGAGGCAGGTGATCTCGATAACGCTGCCGGTATCCCGGTCGAGGGTTTCGGTAAACCGGCCCTGATCGATCGTGGCGACCAGCTCTACCGGTGCCCGGCCGATAAGCCGGTCCATGGGCATGCCGAACAATTCGGCGGCGGCCCCATTACACTCTTGGATGATGCCGTCATCATGGAGCAGCAGCCCATCGAGCGAGGCATCGCACAGCACGCGGAAGCGGTTTTCCACGTCCCGCAGGCGGAGCGTTGTGCCTTTCCAGTTGCTGATATCATGGCGCAGGACGATCCGGCCTTGCGCCAGTTTCCGGTCCTCGATCCGCAGCCAGCGGTTCTGGTGGGTCAGCATCAGGTCGAGCGGATCGCCGTCGCCGCTCTCGATGACATTTTCCACCATGCCCCGGGCCATCGCGCCGTCGGCGAAAATTTCCTGGGCAAAGCACTCGGCCCAATAATCATGGTAGCTCTGGCCGGTGGTAAGGGTCAGGACCGCAGGACGATGCAGGTGCCCGAAGGCCGCATTCGCCATCACCAGCCGGTCATCGGGGTCAAAGATGGCAACACCGAAATCCAGCGCATCAAACGCCGTGGCAAGACTGGTATCAACCGATTGCGGGCCGGTGCTGGGCGTTGCTGGCTGGGTCACAGATGGGCTGTTGATTGCTGGTCATTGAAATGAATTGCGGACAGGCAAAATTGCTAAACCATATCCGTTACCGATAGGGTAACAGCATGTGCCTTCAACTGCATCTTTCTAATGCATGTCAGGGCATTGCGGGGAAGCTGTTGTGGCAATATTCCGGGTATCCATATGCTTGTTACATTTACTGATTTTGGCCTCTCGGGTCCGTATCTGGGTCAGGTTCATGCGGTTTTTGCCGCCGAGGCACCGCAGGTACCCGTGATCAACCTGATCAGCGATGCGCCCGCCTTTGATCCATTGGCCTCGGCCTATCTGCTGGCGGCCTATAGTGCCGGGTTTCCCGTGGGCGCGGTATTCTTCTGTGTCATTGATCCGGGCGTTGGCAGTGAGCGCCGACCGATCATGCTCTCAACGGAAAAGCACCATTTCATCGGGCCCGATAACGGCTTGTTCGACATTGTCCTGCGCCGGGCGCTGAAGGCCGATGGCAAGGACAGCTGGCAGCAGCCGAAGGCCTGGGCAATCGACTGGCGCCCGGACAAGCCCATGTCCAACAGCTTCCATGGCCGCGACCTGTTTGCCCCGGTGGCGGCACGCATGGCAATCGGCCTGCGGGTCGATGCCACGCCGATTGATCCGGCAACGATCACTCGCCCGGACTGGCCCGACAGCTTGCCGCAGATCATCTATATCGATCATTACGGCAATGCCCTGACCGGCATTTTCGCAGAGGATATCGCGGAGACGGCGGTACTCGATCTGGGCGGTAAGACGGTGAGCCATGGCCGGGTGTTTTCGGATGTGCCGGTGGGTCAGCCATTCTGGTACATCAACAGCAACGGGCTGGTTGAGATCGCGGTCAATTCCGGTCGGGCGGATCAGGCGCTGGGCCTCGCGATCGGCCATGAGATCACGGTCAGGAATGACTGACCGGGAGCCGGTTGTGCGCTAGCGACGGGCGAAGAACTGGTGCATCTGGTCATTGGCGTCGTGATCATCATTATCGACGCGCAATGCCTTCATGCGGAACGGTGTTGCGGTTTTCAGCTTGAAGAACTTGGCCAGATGCTTGTTGGGAAAGCCCTGCAGCCGTTCATTCATGTCACGGGCATTGTCGTTGTAGTAACGCTCGGCTTGGGCAATATCATCATTGGCGGCTTGTAGGCGCTCCAGCGCTTCACGGTAATTCGGGTTGCCGATCACATCCGGATAGGTCCCGGCGAGGTCGACCAGTGCGCGGAGGCGTTTGCTCAGCTCGTCCTCACGCCTTGCCCGTTCGCGCGGATCATTGATGGCAACTTCCGCCCGGCTTGCCGCCTGTCGCACGGCGGAGGCGAAGTTGCGTACCCAGTCAATCGCCTGATTTTGGCTGCTGGCATGGTTTTCCAGCGCCTGAATCACGGCCGGGATACGATTGCGCCGATTGAGCAGGGTGTTCTCAACTTCGCGCCATGCCTTATCGAGCCGCTCTTTCTGCGCCATCATGCTGGAGCGGATCTGCATCATGTTGATGGCAAACATCAGGAATAGGGCCACCGCACCGAGCACCGGCCAATTGAGCTCAAGCATACCGGTCTCCCGACCGGCAGTGGTCTTCAGTCAAATTGGTTGCGGGTGTCATCATGCTCATGGTGTATCAGTTTATGCTGTTAAATCCGTCGTAATCCAGCGGTTTCGTGCGTTTTCACCCCCCGGATAGGCACGGGCGTTACCTCAATGTCGCAACCATATGGGTGAAGCCCTTCGGGGTATGACCCCACCATGAAATTTAACCTGATGCCGGTCATTTGCACCGATATGAATTGACGCGGGTCGATGATTTCTGCATTCTGAATTCCGAATTCAGAAAACCGCAGGAGGTTGCCTTGCGTGCCCTTGAAACCCGTCCCGATCTTGTCACCGAGGCTTATCAGGCCATGAAGGGTGCGATCATGGCCGGTGATCTGGCGCCGGGCACCTATCTGGCGCAGGAGGATCTGGCCTCGCGCCTCGGGGTCAGTCGGCAACCGGTCAGTCACGCACTCATGCTGCTGCGCCATGACGGTCTGGTGGTGGAGCGCGGGCGCAAGGGCCAGATGGTCGCCCCGATCGATCCCAACGATATTCTGTCGATGTATCAGGCGCGCGGTGCCCTTGATGCGCTGGCGGCGCGGCTTACCGCCGAACGTGCAGCAGAGCATGCCGATGAGTTTGCCGGGATATTTGAGCCGTTGCTGGCCGAGGGGCAGGCGGCAATGGCGAAGGGTGATATAGACCGGCTGCTGGCGGCCGATGTGGCCTTTCACCAGACAATCTATCGGCTGTCTGGCAATTCCCGGATCGAGATTATGACCGAAGCCGCATGGCATCACGTGCAGCGTTCCATGCGCATTGTGCTGGTTGACAGCGAGCGCCGACGGTTTGCCTGGGAAGAGCACGGGCAGATCGTGGACGCTATTCTGAGTGGTGACGAGGAACGTGCCGCGGACGTGGCCGTCAACCACGCCGAGGCGGCGGGTGAGGCCACCTATCGCCGCCTGATGGCAAAAAGGCAGGAAACCCCTGCAGAAATTTCAGGAGCTTAAGGATGTTCTGAACCGGACCGGGTTCGACCATTCTTCTTGCGCGGTGCCTCTGAGACCTCCCAGTTACACAGGCACCGCGCATTTTTTATCTCCGGCACTACAGCTTGGCCGTGATTTCCTTGAGCTGGGCCGGGGTAAGCATCAGGCTCTTGGCACAGCTGTCGAGCATGGCCTTTTCCTTCCTGTCGATTTTCCCGTCCACGGCAATGACCCGGTAAAGTTCCCGGATCATGATTTGCCGCTGAACCGGATTCATCATGGGGCCGATCATCTCGATATGGCTCAGCAGATCGCCACCCTTCAGGGTGCTATGATCGATATCCTGCATGATGCTGGTTTCCCGCACCTTGGCATTGGTGATCTTCGACATGATCTCGGCAATCAGTTTGATTTCCTCGGGATCGATTTTGCCATCGGCCTTGGCGGCACCGATCAGCGTTTGCCGGAGCAGTTCCGGAAAGCTGCTGCCAACCACGGCCCTTACCCTGCGGGAGCGGCGGTTCCGGATCATGATTGAAATGGTGGTGCTGATCAGGACGAATGCCAAAATCGGCCACAGGGAGTAGCCAATAACATACTCGCTGGCCGGGATCGGCGCGGCGGACAGAGGGATCGGCAAGACGCCGATGGTCTGGAGCGCGCTGATCCG
This sequence comes from Micavibrio sp. TMED2, assembly GCA_002168225.1. NCBI lineage: Bacteria > Pseudomonadati > Bdellovibrionota > Bdellovibrionia > Bdellovibrionales > Pseudobdellovibrionaceae > Micavibrio > Micavibrio sp. TMED2. The sequence goes on along the minus strand of NHBH01000001.1, from coordinate 287,381 downwards.
TTCGGTACCCAAATCGAAATACCGGTCATCGTCCAGTTCAATGACATAGCCATGATCGGTGAGATAGGCGCCGGCAATGAACCATTTGATACTGATCCGTCGTGCCAGATAGGCATTATCAAGAAACTCCGGCGGCACCATCTGGCGGGCAGCGGCGGGCACCTCGATTTTCTGGATGCGAATAATCTTATCCTCGGTGCCGAACCTGGTGCGTGCTTCTGCCGGTGTCGCAATACACAACAGCAAAATGCAAATCATTATTATCCGCATTAGTGAGCCTGTAATTTGATAATCAATACAATAATATCATCAATTACTTATACAGCCATGCGATGGGTTTAAAAACCCCGATATTCAGGGGGTTTATCAAGGCGGATTTATTCTCAGGCCCATTTATTCATGGCGTAGCGGCGCAAGCGGGTATAGGGGCGACGGCGATGGATCGCCGGGCCGCTGACCGTCGGCAGGTCGAGCAGCGCCGGGCAATGCTGGTCCGGCATATCGCTGTGCCAGGCGTCGCGCAGTTTCTGCAGGCCCGGCGGCAGCTCCGCCAGCGCGTTGCGGATGGTGGCGGGACAGTCGGTGATGATGCCTTGTACCCCGGATGCGACCAGACTGGCGGCGAGCCGCGGATGGTTGATGGTCCAGGCCAGCACCGGCAGACCGGCATCGCGGCAATCGGCCAATTGTGCCGTGGTGATATGGGTACCGTTCAGGTGCAGTGCGGTCAGCTCCAGCCGGTTGGCGAGACGCTGCCAGTCGCGCGGCATCCGGTTGGCGAGCAGGCCGCGGGGATAGGCCGGGGCATCATAGCGGGCGGCAAGCAGTGATTTGGTTGAGAATGATGACAGCAGCGGCGGCAATTCCGCTTTCGGCCAATGGGCCTTGATTGCCTCGGTTACCGCCATGCCGGTCTGGCGCTCGCGACCGGGACAGGGCTTGATCTCGATATTCGGGGTCAGGCCAAGCATGGCACAGCGTTCCAGCGCCTCGCGCAGGCTTGGGACCGGCTCGTTGCGGAAATCCTCATGGAAGCGATACCCGGCATCGAGGCTGCGGATCACCTGATAGTCAGCATCCCTGACCAGTGCCTTGTACCCGGTTGTGCGTTTCAGGTTCACATCATGCATCAGGACCGGGATGCCGTCGCGGGTCAGCTTGACATCGAACTCAACCCAAGTGGCACCCTCGCGCGCGGCCTGATCGATACCGGCAATGGTGTTTTCCGGGGCTTTGCGCATGGCGCCCCGATGGCCGATTACGCGTGGAAGCTGGTACTGCACAGCTCTGTCCTCGCTCTCAGGGGCGTCATGACCATCCGAGTTCTTGGATGGTCCGGATACTGTTCGGTCATAGTGAGACAAACACGGAACGCCATATGCCGAGGAATATGCGGAGCAATGATGACAGTTTTAAGTAAGGGCGTTGACGGAATAATTACAACTGAGCATTTCGGGGCTTTTTATCAGGTTTTGCCGAACTCTTGTGGCCGCAAGGATACGTATTCAACCGCTCTGAAATTCGGCGAGGACCGGTAGCAGGGTCCGGGGCGTGTCGGTGAAAATACCGGCAACACCGCGCTCGAGCAGTGCTCTTGCCTGTTCGGCATCATTGACGGTGAAGGCCATGATGTGACGCCCGCTGGCAAACAGCTTGTCGATCTCATCCGGTGTTTCAATGCCGACATTATAGCTGATGATGGCCAGGTCGAGGCGATCGGCCAGTTCGCGCCAGTTATCCGGCTTGTAACGCAGCACGATCCCGCGTGGCCAGTCAGGACGCTCACGTTGGGCAATTTCCAGCGCCTCGATACTCAGGCTGGAGACAACCGGTGGGGCAGCCTGTTCCGGCCAGTAGCGGATAAGGTCGGCCATCACCGCTTCGGCGGTTTCCCGATCCCGGTCGGGGGCAACCTTGATTTCCACATTGGCGGTCATGCCGAGCCGGTGCACCTCGGCGATTATCTCCTGCAGCGTCGGGATGCGTTCGCCATCGCCCGCATCGAGTTGGCGCAAGGCGGCAAACGGCGTCTTGTCCACCGCGCCCGTACCACTGGTGGTGCGGTCCAGCGTATCATCGTGAATGATGATGGCCTGTGGCGGATGATCGCCGCTGATCGTGGCATCGAACTCAACGATTGTAACACCCTGAGCTGCCGCCTCACGGATGCTGGCGAGCGTATTCTCCGGTGCATGGGCCGCAGCACCGCGATGGCCGATGATAATCGGGGTTTGGAACGGCAGTGCGGCAGGCATGGCGCTATCACCATCGATGGTTCAGTGTGCTTCCTCCTTATACGCTGAAAACACCTCCTTCGCTGCAAAAAGCCCGTTCAGGGCAGCAGGAAAACCGGCATAGACCGCCATCTGCATGATGGTCTCGACAATCTCTTCCCGGCTCAGCCCCATATTTAGGCCGGCATGAATATGCACCTTCAGCTGCGGTGTTGCCGTGCCCATGGCGCAGAGCGCGGCGATGGTGGCGATTTCCCGTTCGCGCAGGCCGAGACCGGGACGGGAATAGATGTCGCCGAAAGGAAACTCGATTAGATAGCGGGCAAAATCGGGGGCAATATCGGCAAGGGCATCAATGACGTTCTGTCCGGCCTTGCCATCAATGTCGGCCAGTGCTTTCTCGCCGCGCTCGTAGCGGCTCATTGACGGGGTCGCGGTCTGTTCGGGTGTTGTCGGGTTGGTCATGATTGCTGTTCTCCTGCAGGGTGGCACGATAATGGGCAATCTTGTGATCGAGGGTGTCGAGGCACTCCTGTATCTCACGCAGCTTGGCACGAACCTCGTCACGGTGGTCTTCCAGCAGTTCGCAGCGTGCTTCGGCAGTCGAGGCACCCTGTTCACGCAGCTCGGCATATCGACACATCTCGCGCAGCGGCATCCCTGTGGCCTTCAGCCGTCCGAGAAATTCGATCCAGACCAGAATGGAGAGGTCATAATGCCGTTGCCCGGACGTATCCCGATAGATACGCGGCAGCAGACCGATACGCTCGTAATACCGCAGCGTATCAGCCGACAGTCCGGTTTTGCGTACATCCTCTCCAATTTTCATCACAAGCAACCCATTGGTTCAGATAACCCAGCCCTACAATCTGGAGTGTACTCCAGGTCAAGCGGTGTTGTGATGATGAACAACAAAAAAGGGGCCAGCGTTGGCTGGCCCCTTTGCTAATTCCTGAACGCGGGTGGCGTTCTTAGGCTTCTTCCATTTCCTGCTCGACTTCCTCACCGGTCTCCTGATCGATGTTTTTCATCGACAGGCGGACCTTGCCGCGGTCGTCGAAGCCGAGGCACTTGACCTTGACTTCCTGACCTTCGGACAGGACATCGGTGACTTTACCGATGCGGTGATTGGCGATTTCCGAGATATGCACGAGGCCATCGCGGCTGCCGAGGAAGTTGACGAAAGCACCGAAGTCCATGATCTTGACGACCTTGCCGGTGTAGATCACGCCAACTTCAGGATCGGCAGCGATGCCCTTGATCCAGTCGATCGCGCGCTTGGCGGCTTCGTTGTCGGTAGCGGCAACCTTGACGGTACCATCATCATCGAGGTCGATCTTACAACCGGTGGTCTCGACGATCTCGCGGATAACCTTACCGCCGGAACCGATGACTTCACGGATCTTCTCAGGCTTGATCTTGAAGCTGGTGATGCGTGGGGCAAACTCGTTGACCTCTTCGCGGGCACCTTCAATGGCTTTCGCCATCTCGCCGAGAATGTGGACGCGACCGTCCTTGGCCTGATCCAGTGCGATTTCCATGATCTCTTTGGTGATCGAGGTGATCTTGATGTCCATCTGCAGCGCGGTGATACCTTTTTTGGTACCCGCAACCTTGAAGTCCATATCACCGAGGTGATCCTCGTCACCCAGAATGTCTGACAGAACGGCGAACTTGTCGTCTTCCTTGATCAGACCCATGGCGATACCGGCAACCGGGCTTGGCAGTGGAACCGCCGCATCCATGAGTGCCAGAGAGGTACCGCAAACGGTTGCCATGGAGGATGAACCGTTTGATTCAGTGACCTCGGAAACAACACGCATGGTGTATGGGAAATCTTCCTTGGTTGGCAGCATTGGCTTGATCGCGCGCCATGCCAGCTTGCCGTGACCGATTTCACGACGGCCCGGAGAACCCATGCGACCGGCTTCACCGACAGAGTATGGCGGGAAGTTGTAGTGCAGCATGAAGTTTTCGCGGTATTCGCCTTCGAGAGCATCGATGATCTGCTCATCCTGACCGGTACCGAGAGTGGAGACGACCAGAGCCTGGGTCTCGCCGCGGGTGAACAGGGCAGAGCCGTGCGCACGTGGCAGGATACCGACTTCGGCAACGATCGGGCGGACGGTTTTGGTGTCGCGACCGTCGATCCGCTGACCGGTTTCGAGGATGTCACCACGAACGATGCTGGCTTCGAGCTTCTTGAAGCTCTCGGCAACCATCTGTGGTTCGATCGCATCGTCTTCGGCGTAGAGAGCGAATGCCTTTTCCTTGGCTTCGCCGACTTTTGCCTGACGCTCGACCTTGTCCTTGATCTTGTAGGCAGCTTTCAGATCGTCGCCAACGGCAGCGGAGAGCTTTTCCTTGACGGCTTTTGCGTCATAGGCGGGCTCTGGCAGATCACGAGGCTCTTTCGCGCAGGCTTCAGCCAGCTCGATGATTGCGTCGATGACCGGCTGGAAACCTTCCCAACCGAACATGACCGCACCGAGCATGGTGGCTTCGTCAAGCTCATTGGCCTGAGACTCAACCATCAGCACGCCTTCTTTGGTGCCGGCAACAACGAGGTCGAGAGCGCTCTCTTCCAGCTGTTGTGAGGTCGGGTTCAGAACGTATTCGCCGTTGATGTAACCAACACGGGCAGCGCCGAGCGGGCCCATGAATGGCAGACCGGAAAGGGTCAGGGCAGCAGAAGCGCCGACCATGGAGACTACATCGGGATCGTTCTCGAGATCGTGGGCCAGAACGGTTGCGACCACCTGGGTCTCGTTCTTGTAGCCATCAACGAAGAGTGGGCGGATCGGACGGTCGATCAGACGGGAAACGAGGGTTTCTTTTTCTGATGGACGACCTTCACGCTTGAAGAAACCGCCGGGGATCTTACCGGCAGCGAATGCTTTTTCCTGATAATTCACGGTCAGTGGAAAGAAGTCCTGACCTGGCTTTGGTGACTGTGCGCCAACAGCGGTGCACAGGGCCGTGGTATCGCCATAGGACACCATGGCGGCGCCGTCGGCCTGACGGGCAACCTTGCCCGATTCAATGACGAGCTTGCGCCCGCCCCAATCCAATTCCTTGCGGAAAACACTGAACATTTATGTTCCATCCTTAAACGTACTGCGACCAACGTCACCGGATCAGACCCTTGTCTGATCCACCGCGGTGTTAACGAACAAAAGCGGCTTGCAACCCCAAATACTGTCGGTCATGTGATGGCCCGGCTGTAACCGAACCGTTTGTATCAGCGGCTGACCCTGTCAGACGCCGAGCGGATCGACCCTTTCGATCCTCGGACAAACCGGCCTTTGGGCGGCCGGTCTTGCAAATTCCGGTCAGACCATCGCGGTCATGTTCGGAAAGTGAAGCCGTAGAAACTGTAATTTTGTTGGACCCCTTGGCCGTCATTCCTGCGCAGGCAGGAATCTCGTCGCTTTCGGTAGCCGGATTCCAGCTTTCGCTGGAATGACAATCGTGGATCACATGCGAAAACGGCGATCGGGCAGGAGCCACGATCGCCGGGATCGATACTGGATCATCGGTCACGTTGCTGATCATCTGGCCCGCCATTCCGAAAATCGCAGACAGTGGTGGTGTGGCCATCACGTCTCTGCGCTGGATGTGGGCTGGGGTCATATGCAACGGAACCCGGATGTTGTTAGCGACGGAGGCCGAGACGCTTGATCAGTTCTGCGTAACGGTCCTTGTCTTTCTTCTGAAGGTAATCAAGAAGACTGCGACGACGGCCAACCATGCCAAGCAGGCCACGGCGGCTGTGGGTGTCTTTCTTGTTGGTCTTCAGGTGTTCGGTCAGGTTGGTGATGCGTTCGCTGAGAACGGCGACCTGAACTTCCGGTGAACCGGTGTCGTTCGCACCCTGGCCATATTCCTTGATAAGCTCGCTTTTACGCGCTTGGGTAATCGACATCGTGGTACTCCTTCTTGGTTACTGGACCGCCCGACTTTTCATCTGTGGCACGGCCCTGCTGATATTAAAGATTGAGAACACGCAAAGGCCGGATTTCCGGACCTTCCAAACAGACCAGGGCAACCGGTTTGCCATCCGCCATAGTCAGGATCGCGTCATCCTCCTCGCATGCATTGATGCTGTCGAGACGGTGACGATCCTGACGTGACAGGAATTTTACCGATTGGCCAAGGCGCAGTTTCTGTGCCTCTGCGGTGGTCAAGGTCAGGGCCGGGATGTCGTCCAGCGCTGCTTCGACCGGTAGCAATAATTGCTCCCGCGCGTGCGTTATAGCGGAGTTCTCGATTTCGTCCAATGGAATCGCGTCATCTTCGTCAAAACAACCGGCTGCTATGCGTCTGAGTTGGGCGATATGGCCGACGGTTCCGACCGCTTTTGCCAGATCGCGGGCCAGAGAGCGCATATAGGTACCGGCACCGCAGCTGACCGCGAAGCGTGCATGGTCGTTGTCCACGGGACCAAGATAGGTGAACTCGAAGATATCGACTTCGCGCACGGGAATTTCCACGTCCTCACCATCACGGGCAAGGTCATAAGCACGTTCGCCGTCGATCTTGATTGCCGAGTATTTTGGCGGGATCTGTTTGATCAGGCCAATGAACTGCGGCAGGGCGGCGTCAATGTCATCATCGCTCGGGCGGTGATCGCTGGTTTCGATGATCTCACCCTCGGCATCATCGGTCGCGGTTGCCTGACCCCAGCGCACGGTGAATTCATAGGCCTTGTCGCCATGCAGGGCGTAATTCACGGTCTTGGTGGCCTCACCGAGGGCAATCGGCAGCACGCCGGTCGCCAACGGGTCGAGGGTGCCGCCATGCCCGGCCTTCTGGGCATTCAGGTGTCGCCGCACGCGGTTGACCACGGTGGTCGAGCTGATGCCCGATGGTTTGTCGACGATCATCCAGCCGTGAACCGGATCGCCCTTGCGCCGTCTGCCCATGGGTCAGGCATCCTCATCATCGTCAAAATCGTCATCTTCCGGCAACTGGAAGCGACCGCCATCGCTATTGGCGCGGTTCAGCAGCTCGCCGATCCGGTCGACCTCATCGAAGGTGTCATCGAGGTAGAATTTCAGGTTGGGGGTATATTTCAGCGCCAGCGCCCGACCGATCTGGCCGCGGAAATAGGGTGCGGCCTTGTTGAGGGCGTTGATCACATCATGCACGGACCCGCCTTCGACCGGTGACTTGCCACCGAGTGGCATGACATAGGCGGAGGCGTTTTTCAGATCAGGGCTTGCCTGAACCTCGGTCACGGTGATGCTGGCGTCCCGCAAATTCGGGTCGCGCATATCACCTTCCTGAAGTATCTGGGCGAGCGCATGGCGAATTTCCTCACCCACGCGCAATTGCCGCTGGCTGCGGCCGACTGTTTGCCGACCGACCGTTGATCGGGATGTTGATGACCCTTTGGCCATGATCTGTCTCTCACATCAAAATTTGACCGTCATTCCTGCGTAAGCAGGAATCCTGATCCTTGTCTCGCTAACTTTTGACCCCGGTCACGAAAAATACGTCTCGTATAAATCGCGCCATTCGGGGTTGTCGGTCTCAATCAGCTGTATTTTCCAATCGCGCTTCCACGCCTTGACCTGCTTTTCCCGTGTGATTGCTGCTTCGGCGGTTGCGTGTTCCTCGGCATAAACAAGGTTTTTCACATTATATCTGGCGGTAAACCCTGCAATTTCACCGGTTTTATGCTGGTGAATGCGCTGTGCCAGATCGGATGTCATGCCCGTATAGATGACGCCATTCGGTTTGCTTGCCAGAAGATATACCCAAAAGCGCTTCATCTGTTATGCCAGCTCTGCCCACCAAGATCCCAGCTTTCGCTGGGATGACGTGTGATGGGTGATGTTGGTTTTACAGTTCGCGGGCGATTTCTTCGACCTGGAAGCATTCGATCACATCGCCTGCCTTGACGTCGTCGTAGTTCTCGAACGCCATACCGCATTCAAAGCCGCTCTTGACCTCTTTGACTTCATCCTTGAAGCGCTTGAGGGTTTTCAGGCTGCCTTCATGGATAACGACGCTGTCACGCAGCAGGCGCACTTTGGCACCCCGGCGGACCTCGCCTTCGGTGACATAGCAACCGGCGACCTTGCCGACCTTGGTGATGTTGAACACCTCGCGGATTTCCGCGTTGCCAAGGAAGGTTTCGCGCAGGGTCGGTGCCAGCAGACCGCTGAGCAGACCGCGTACATCGTCGATCAGGTTATAGATGATCGAGTAGTAGCGAATGTCCACATTATCGCGGCGGGCCATCTCACGCGCCTGAGCATTGGCCCGGACGTTGAAGCCGACCAGCATCGCACCGGTTGAACCGGCAAGGGTCACATCGCTCTCGTTAATCGCACCAACACCGGAGTGCAGGACGCGGAGATTGACCTCGTCACTGTCCTCGGCGAGCTTGGTAAGCGAGGTGGCAATCGCCTCAACCGAACCATGCACATCGCCCTTGATGACCACGGCGAGCTCTTTCTGCTCACCGGCTGCAATGGCGCTGAACATCTGTTCGAGCGAACCGCGACCGGCTGCGAGGGTCTGTGCCTCACGCATCTTGCGCTGGCGGAATTCGGCAATCTCGCGAGCCTTGGACTCGTTTTCGACCACGGCGAATTCGTCACCGGCATTGGGCGCACCCTGCAGGCCGAGGATTTCGACCGGCACGGCCGGGCCTGCCTCTTTGACGTTCTGACCGCGATCATTGACCAGTGCACGCACCCGGCCCCATTCGGCACCGGCAACAAAGATGTCACCGGTTTTGAGCGTACCGCCCTGAACCAGAACGGTGGCAACCGGACCACGACCCTTGTCGAGCTTGGCTTCAATGACCGTACCATTGGCAACCCGGTTCGGGTTGGAACGGAGTTCGAGGATTTCCGCCTGCAGCAGGATGGCTTCCTCAAGCTTGTCTAGGTTCAGGCCTTTCTTGGCCGAAACTTCCACATCGAGGACATCACCGCCGAGGCTTTCCACGATCAGCTCATGGGACAGCAGTTCCTGACGCACCTTGTCCGGGTTGGCTTCAGGCAGGTCGATCTTGTTGATTGCCACGATCATCGGGACACCTGCCGCTTTCGCGTGGTTCAGGGCCTCAACGGTCTGGGGCATGATGCCGTCATTGGCGGCAACCACCAGAATGACCAGATCGGTAACATTGGCACCGCGGGCACGCATTTCGGTAAAGGCGGCGTGGCCCGGGGTATCGATGAAGCTGATCTTGCTGCCATCCTCGAGGGTCACCTGATAGGCACCGATATGCTGGGTGATGCCACCGGCCTCACCGGCGACAACGTCGGTTTTGCGCAGTGCATCGAGCAGTGAGGTCTTGCCGTGGTCAACATGGCCCATGACGGTTACGACCGGCGCGCGTGGCACCAGATCGCCTTCATCATCCTGGGTTTGTGTAGTCATCAGGCCAAGTTCGACATCGCTGTCGGACACACGGACCATACGGTGACCGAACTCATCCACGATCAGCTCGGCGGTTTCCGCGTCGATGGTCTGGTTGATGGTCGCCATGACGCCCATTTTCATGAGTGCCTTGATAACGTCACCGCCGCGCTCGGCCATACGGTTGGCCAGTTCCTGAACCGTGATGGCATCAGGCACTTTGACGTCGCGGGTAAATTTAACGCTTTCCTGCGGCTGCATCGACTTCATGCGCTCGCGCTCGCGGGCACGGCGCTGGGCGGCGAGGGACGGGAAGCGTCCGCCATCATCATCATTGAGCGCCTGGGTAACCGTCAGCTTGCCGGTACGACGACGGTCGCCACCGATGCTGCGACGGGTGCTTGGCGCAGGTTTGTTGGCACCGCCACCGGGACCGCCTTTGCCGCGTTTCTTGCCGCGGCTCTCGATCTCGTCATCCATTGCATCGGCACCGCGGCGGGCACCGATATCAGATGGGGCAGCGCCTTCCTTGCGGGGTGCAGCAGAAGATTTCGCACGGGCGGCCTCTTCGGCCTGACGCTTGGCGGTTTCTTCGGCCAGACGGGCATCTTCAGCCGCTTTCTGTTCGGCGGCCTCGGCCTCGATCTTTTTCAGCTCTTCCAGCTCACGCTGGCGCAGGGCCTCGGCCTTGCTCAGTGGCGTTTCTTCCGGTTCCGCCTCGACTGCTTCGGCATCAGCCTTCTGTTTTGGCTTTGGCCGTGGTGGCGGGGCCGGCAGATCGCTGGTCGAACGGTTGGCGGCATCCTGCAGGGCGCGGATGCGGGCATCGCGCTCGCTGTCAGTCAGATTGCGCAGGCTGGCGGTATCGATCTTGTCCTCGACAGCTTTCGCTTCCAGGGTTGGTTCAGGCGTCTTGGCAGCTGGCTCGGGCGCATCCTGCTTGGCTTCGACAGCCGGTTCAGGCGTGAGGGTCCGCTTGCGGCGCACTTCAACCTGCACACCCTTGGATCGGCCCTGGGCAAATCCCTGGCGTACCGGTGCAGCACCTTCATTGGGGCGTTTGATTTCAAGCTTGCCGCGACCGCCCAGACTCAGGGTCTTGGGCTTTTTGGTTTCGGTTTTACTCGTATCGGTGGTCTTGGTTTCAGTCATTACAATCCGCGTATTTCTGCCAAATAATGGCAATCAACTGATGGCTTAAAACAAGGTGATAAATCAGCAAATCCACCGAAGCCCGCAGCCATCTTTCCCTGCTTGACCCGTGTTGTGGCAAAAGCTGCTGATTTTAGCAACTAAACTCGCATTTTATGGCGGTCCGGTAACTGGCGGTTGGGGTCCGACCAACCCTGCCAGACGCTCCAGATCACGCTTGATCTGTTTCGCCATGCTGCCCCTGGCGATGGCCACATGGACCGCAATATCGCGGCCAAATCTGGCCCCCATTTCGGCAGCATCAAACAGATTGATATAGCGCGGCAGATCGCTCGCTCCCTGAGCCAGCTTCTGCCGTCCTTTGTCACTTGCATCCCGCGCCTGTATCAGGATGGCAGCATTATCCTGATTTATCCAGTCTGACACTTTGTCATAGCCGGAAACCGCCTGCCCGGCCCGTCGCGCCAGCGCGAGCCAGTCAAGGGTGCGTGCGCGCATGAGTTCATGCACACGATCGGCAAGGTCATCGGGAATTTTCGCCGGTTGCCGAAAGCTCTTGGCAAACAGGTTGCGGTCGATGGCGGTGGCGAGATCATCGGTCCTGGCGGTTACCCAGGCACCGCGGCCGGGCAGTTTTTCCGCCAGATCGGGGGTTACCACCCCTTCGGGATCGAGCACAAAGCGGATCAGGCAGTCGGTAGCACCGCTGTCCCGGCGCACAATACAGCGCCGTTCAGGTGCGGGCTTGCCGCCCGACCTGATGGCTGGTTCGCTGGCCGTGACCGGGGCATCGCTGCCCGCGTCACGATCATCTGCTGTATCGATTGCCAAGATCTCTTGATCCACCTTGTACTATTGATCCGCTGGCCTGACATCAGGCCGGTGCCTTCTCGGTTTCTTCTTCGCCTGCTTCTTCGGCTTCCGCTTCCGCAGCGGCGGCCTCATCGGCGGCCTGCCATTCTTCCTCGAACAGCTGGCTGCGCAGCGCCATGATCAGCTCATTGGCGCTGTCGATGGTGATGGCTTCCTCACCCACGATCTCGACGAACTCGTCACCGGCGAGATAGGCGATATCTTCCAGTGATTTGACGTCGTTCTCGCCGAGCTTGACCATCATTTCAGGGGTCATGCCGCCGATTTCGGCGAGGTCATCCTGAACACCGAGTTCCTGACGACGGGCTTCAAATTCCGCATCGCGTTTCTCGATGAAGTTGGCGGCCCGCTGCTGCAGTTCGGTGGCGAGCTCTTCCTCAATACCCTGAATGCTGGCGATTTCATCAGCCGGTGACAGGGCAATATCCTCGAGTGAGGCAAAGCCTTCGGTAACCAGCAGGCTGGCCAGCATCTCGTCGCAATCGAGGGCTTCGATGAAGATTTCGGTACGCTTCTTCATCATTTCCTGCCAACGGGCGGCTTCGTCCTCTTCGGTCACGATGTCGATATCCCAGCCCGACAGCATGGAAGCCAGACGCACATTCTGGCCACGACGACCGATTGCCTGTTTCAGCTGTTCTTCCGGCACGACGACCTGAACGCGGTGGGTTTCCTCGTCGATCACGACCTTGGAGACCTCGGCAGGAGCCAGCGCATTGACGATGAAGCTGGCAGTGTCCTCGGTCCATGGAATGATGTCGATTTTCTCGCCCTGCAATTCGCCGACAACGGCCTGAACCCGGCTGCCGCGCATACCGACGCAGGCGCCGACCGGATCGATCGAGCTGTCGTTGGAGATAACCGCGATTTTCGCGCGGCTGCCCGGATCGCGGGCAACGGCTTTGATCTCGATCACGCCGTCATAGATTTCCGGCACTTCCTGCGCGAACAGTTTGGCCATGAAGTCAGGATGGGTGCGGGACAGGAAAATCTGTGGGCCGCGTTGCTCTTCACGCACGTCGAAGATATAGGCGCGGACACGGTCGCCGTTCTTGAAGAACTCGCGCATGATGGTCTCATCGCGGCGCATATAGCCCTCGGCCTTGCCGAGATCGACGGTGACGTTGCCGTATTCCACACGCTTGACGATGCCGTTGACGATCTCGCCGGCGCGGTCCTTGTACTCGATATACTGGCGCGCACGCTCGGCACCACGAACCTGCTGGACGATCACCTGCTTGGCGGTCTGGGCGGCGATACGACCGAAATCAATCGGTGGCAGCGGGTCGATCAGAAACTCACCGACCTCGGCATCGTCCTTGAAGACTTTCGCTTGAGCCAGCGGGAGCTGGGTGTTCTCATCCTCGATCTCGGCATCATCGGCCACAACCTCACGGTAACGGGCGAGGATGATCTCGCCGTTCTTGCGGCTGACGGTGGCGCGGATGTCGTGCTCCATACCGTATTTGGTGCGACCGGCCTTCTGGATTGCCTGTTCCATGGCAACCAGCACTTCCTCGCGGTCGATATTTTTCTCACGGGCAACGGCATCAGCCACTTGCAGCAGTTCGAGACGGGGTGTTCCAGACATCTTCAGTCAGTCCTTCTTCTCAGCAAAACGCTCAGTTTCGATCATTGGTAGGGTCTAGTTCATCGGGATCAAGTTCGGCCATGTCGAGTTCGGTATCGAGCCCGTCATCACCCTCTTCATCCATATCCATCTGGCCGCCCTGGGCCCCGGCACGGTCGCCGGCCTTGGCCTGTTCATGGGCAATCAGCTCATCTGTCAAAATCAGTTTCGCCTTGAGGATATTATGGAAGGGCAGAACCACTTCACCATCCTCGGCGTCAATAACCACGCCGTCATCGTCCTGTGTGCCGACGAGGCGACCGGAAAACTTGCGGCGCTCACCCGGACCACCCACGGCATGATGCTGCAATTCGATCTTCGCTTCAAACCCTGCGTAGTTCCGGAAATCCTTGAACCGGGTCAGGGGGCGATCGATGCCGGGCGATGATACCTCAAGATGATAGGCATCGGGGATCGGGTCTTCAACATCCAGAACCGCTGAAATTGCACGGGAAATATCGGCGCAATCATCAACAATCATCGCCTGACCGTCGGCGCGGTCGGCCATGATCTGCAGTACCGGGCGCTTGCCGCCCTGAAGCTGTACACGAACAAGTTCGTAGCCCATCTCGGTCATGATGGGCTCGATTATCCGGGCAATCTGTTGTGTAAGGTCCGCCATATTCGGCCATTACTCGTCATATTCGTTGTCGGCTGGCCGGGTTGCGGCCAATAAAAAAGGCGGGCCGCGGAAACCGGGCCCACCCTCGAAACGCCTGTTTCAGCGTCATCAGAACTCCGGTATGCCGTTGCTTACAACAACATCCATCAACATCACTGATTGGGTATGAGCGGTAATATAGGGCAATCGCGAAAAGTCGCAAGCTGATTTGTTGTTACCGGTTTATGGCGGCGGCTGGCCGGTAATGGTCAGACCAGTTCTTCCGGCACCAGCAGGCTGGCTTCGGCATAATGGTCGAGTGCGGCTGCCAGCAGGGGCACAACGAAACCCTCGCTCGGCACCCCGCCACCACAGGCATTGGTATTCGCTGTCCGGTGCCAGTAATCCAGTGCCTTTATCGCGGGCTGGTCATCGGGCCATGAGCCGAGTGCATGTTGCCAGAGCCGGATGCGATATGCCCGCACCCCTTCTGGATCGTGCCAGAGCACGCCGGTTTCGGTATCGGTCAGCATGCTGCGGCCATTGAGATTGGCCGAACCGATGATGGCATAGCGATCATCAACCACCATGGTCTTGGCATGAATGTAGATATGGTTGTGATTGAGGCTCTTCGGGTGGTCAATGCCGTAGACCGGGTTCGGCAGAGCCCGCATCAGGGTGAAGGACCCGAAATCCTCGCCATAGGCCTTCTCCAGACGCTTTATCGCGGTTTTCTGCAAATGGTGGCCGTGGCGGGTTGCCGGGTTCGGCTCCTCGTCATTGATCATGCGTTCCGGCAGCAGCGGCAGCAGCACGATCAGTTGCAACCCGGCCTCTGCCTTTTTTTGTTCGATCAGCGCATCGACAATCGGGGTCGAGCGCAGGAACTGGGTTTCCACATAGATGGTATCCTGTGCCTTGGCGATAATCGCTTTATAGGCGCTGAAAAAGCTGTGATCTGCGGAAACCGGCGTGCGCGAGAAAGAGGATTTGGATTGCTTCGAGACCGTACGCAGGGGCACCACTATCGGGGCTTCCTGCTGATGCAGCCATTTCTCGATATCGGTCAGGGCAAGGCCCTCGTCCTTATCCGTTGTGCCGGTCGGGATCGGATCGGTATGGCGTTGGGTGTCAGGTACATCCGTATCAAGGCCAAGGCGCTTGCCATGCTCGATCCCCTCATCGAGCCGCTTCAGAATATCATCACGTTCCCGGTTCCAGCGGCCGCGGAAGTGCTGACCGAAATAAGCGGCAATCGGTCCCTCGAGGCGACAGGCCACATCATGCCATGGCTGGGGGTCGCTGTGCTGTATGTCATCGAGCCGCCGCCGGTTGAGATCAAGCCCCCCGACGAAGGCGACCCTGTCATCAATAACGCAGAGTTTTTCGTGGTGGGCGGCGGGATAGGTTGTCAGCCATTCGCTGATGCGTTCACTGAAATCCCCGTCATCATTCCGGTCAAGATGTCCCCATAACCCGGGTGCATCCTGAAACTCATCAGCATCCTTCTCACTCTCGATCAATCGGGTCAGGCGATGACAGAGCAGGGGCTGGAACAGGGTGCTGACGGTTGTTCCGACCCGTGCATCATGGCGGGAGCAGAGGATTTGCAGCCTGTCCCGATCTTCCGGTGGCAGTTGGTTTTTGATGTGGTGCAGATGGCGAAAATTGCGCCAGGCTTCATGGTGTTCCCGGTATCCGAGGATCGGATCGAAATCGGCCAGCAATATCCGTATATTGATCCCGCGCCGGATCGTTTGGTCGATCAGTGAGGCCCAGTTCTGTTCCGCATCGTCCCGGACCGTTTTCATCCGCGGATCAAATGTCCAATAGGCCATGAAAACCGTGTCTTGCGCATCCATGATTGCTGCCTCGACCATGGCATAGGTTTCGGCTGCGGTTATCACCGGCTCAACCGTATTGCCGGTCAGGAAGTCGGGACCCGGCGGCACGCTCATCTCGTTCATGCTGCACCTGCCAGCCGGTGCAGTTCACGGATGGCGATGTCGGCATTCTTGCGGTTGGCCTTGAAGGCGACGTCAAATATATCGCCCAGCAGGGGTATCGAGCCCAGTATCCAGTCGATACTGGCATTCCAGATCATGTGTACCAGTGCCCGCTTGCGTACCCCGGCACGCGCGGCTTCACTGATGATATAGGCGGACAACGCACCGGATACAGTATCGCCGATCCCGGGAATGAGGCCGATCAAACCATCAAGCCCGAACCGGATGCCGGTGCCGGGAATGCCAAACCGGCTGTCGAGCAGATTGGCGAGATATTCAATACGTTTTATCCGGTCATGTACCGATGGCGGTATCGGGGCTGCATTCAATTGCTCAACATCGGCAGATGATAGCGCCATGATCCTGACCTTAATATGGTTGTTGTGATGTACACACAACGCGCCAGATCGATTTTGGTTCCTCAAAAATAGTCAATGTTTTCAATAAATTAGATAAATAAAAATTTATTTAATCCGGAACCTTACCCCATGGCTCGAGCGTTATTCCCATGTCCGTCAGATACAATTGAACGTGTCTTGTTCTGGCGGAGAAATTGCCTGCCCCTCGGCAATTCAAAAGCAAAAGCAGCGGAGAAATCCGTTGTAAAAACAAAGGAGTAAAAGGACTATGACGACGCAAGATGTCAAAAGCCTGAACAAGATCACCAAGCTCTTGATCGACAGCAAAAAGGGATATGAAAACGCTCTTGAGGCCACGGGCGAATATGCCCATCTGCAGGTTGCCATGAACAACCGGATCAATGAGCGCGGTGCGCTGATTTCCGCCATGCAGCTTTATGTACGACAGCACGGTGAAGAACCGGAAACCGATGGTACCGTTACCGGCTCCGTCCATCGTGCGTGGACTGATTTCACCAAACTGTTCAAGGATGATGCCGAAGCTGCCTTGGGTGCCGTTGACGATGGTGAGGAACATCTCGCCAAACAGATCACCGATGAACTCAAGAATGATGAGTTGACCCCGGCAGCCCGCGCGCTGCTTGAACGGGCCCGTGTCTCAGCCGTCAGCGGTGAGGCATTCGCCGAACGGACCGAAGAACTGCTCGCCGCCTAACGGTAAAAGCACACATATACGCGAAAGCCGGGTTGTATCGCACAGCCCGGCTTTTTTTATGTGCGGGTGAAGTTCATGAAATAGCCGGTCCGGCCCTGTGCCACCGCTTTCTGGTAATAGCGGGTCGGGGTCCAGTCTTCCGGTGGTATGCGCCAGCCATCGGCTTTTGTCGCCTGCCAGATAAAGGCGCTGTGTCGCCAGGTTTTTTCCATCATCCAGTCGGCAAGGCCCGGATCATCGGTCGCCAGCCGTAATTCGCCGCCCGGACGCAGCAGGGTCGCAAACCGGTCGAGCATCGAGGTCTGGATGAACCGGCGGCGGTGGTGCCGGGTTTTGGGCCATGGGTCGGGGAACTGAACATAAATGCGCCCGACGATCCCCTGTGGGATGAACGGCAACAACAGCCGGGCATCATCGGAGAAGACGCGGATATTGTTGATATCGCGCTGGCGTACATGGTTGAGCAGGGCGGCAACGCCGTTCATGAACGGCTCGAACCCGAGGATGCCGACATCGGGATAGGTTTCGGCGATATGGAGCGTATGCTCGCCATTGCCGAAGCCGATCTCGAGCCACAGATCATCAATCTCGCGACCGAAAATGCCATCGGCACCGGTCAGCTCCTCAACGGAAAAGCCGGCCTCCCCGGTTGGCAGTGGCAGGCCGTATTCCGGCAGGGTGGTCAGGGCCTGTGCCCGACCGGCGCGCAGGGGGCGACCATGTCTGCGACCGTAAAAACGGTTGCCACGACGACGGGGCTGGGCCTGTTGATCGGACATACGCGCTGCTTGTCTGCTCCGGGTTGTTCGTTCTGGCCTTATGCAAATATTGCCGTTTGGATCAGAAGGCCGATTTCAACTGTTCGATCAGATCGACCTGCTCCCAGGAGAAGCCGCCATCGGCATCGGGCTCACGACCAAAATGGCCATAGGCAGCGGTGCGGGCATAGATCGGACGGTTGAGCTTCAGATGCTCACGGATACCGCGTGGGCTGAGGTCCATCAGGTCGCGCAGAAGGCCGGGCAGTTTTGCCTCATCGACCTGTGCGGTGTCGTGGCAGTTGACATAAACCGCGAGCGGCTTGGAAACGCCGATGGCATAGGCGAGCTGGATGGTGCAGCGCTCGGCCAGTTCAGCGGCAACCACGTTCTTCGCCAGATAGCGCGCGGCATAGGCGGCGGAACGGTCAACCTTGGTCGGATCTTTGCCGGAGAAGGCACCGCCACCATGAGGTGCGGCACCGCCATAGGTATCGACGATGATCTTGCGACCGGTTAGGCCGGCATCACCATCGGGGCCACCGATCACGAAACGACCGGTCGGGTTCACATAGAACTCGTCTTCCGGGCACATCCAGCCTTCCGGCAGGATTTTGCCGATATGCTCGCGGACATAGTCGCGGATATCAGATTGGTTGGCGCCTTCGGTGTGCTGGGTCGAGAGCACGATCGAGGTGGCGCCGACCGGCTTGCCATCCCGGTATTGCAGGCTGAGCTGGCTTTTCGCATCCGGGCCGAGGAACGGTGCGGAACCGTCATGGCGGGCAGCGGCGAGCGAGCGCAGGATTTCGTGGCTGTAGTGAATAGGTGCCGGCATCAGCGCCGGGGTTTCGCGGCAGGCATAGCCGAACATGATGCCCTGGTCACCGGCACCCTCGTCCTTGTTGCCCTTGGCATCGACACCGACTGCGATATCGGCGGATTGCGCATGGACGCGGTTCAGGACCTCGACCGTGTTCCAGTGGAAGTGTTCCTGCTCATAACCGATCGATTTGATCGCATCGCGGGCAATCTGTTCCATCAGCTCATGGGTGACGGAATCCGGTCCGCGCACCTCACCGGCGAGAGCGACGAAATCGGTGGTGGTCATGGTTTCAACAGCAACCCGGCTCTGTGGGTCGGCGGCCAGAAAGGCATCGACAATAGCGTCGGAAATCCGGTCACAGACCTTGTCAGGGTGACCTTCGGAAACCGATTCGCTGGTAAAGATATAATCACGCTGGCTCAACGCTGACCGCTCCTCTGCGGATGATTCGGCGGACGGGCCGGATGCCTGCGTCTGTGCAAGAGTTACATTCATAGCGTGTCGCCCCCGTCTGCTGGGAAAATTCGTGGTCGCCGTTTGTGGCAAGCTGACCGCATTTGGTCAAGACACAACCATAAAATAGGCGATAACGGCTGGCGATTTGATGTGAATACGAATCAGTTTTCCGCCCGTGCGGCGCACTGATCCGTCAGTCCTGTTCGGCCTTGGCGAGAGTGCGGGCAAGGTCAAGAATGCGCCTGCGGACACCGCCATCGGTGATGGTGTAATAGGCGCGGACCAGATCCATGGTTTCCTTGCGGGCCATGGGGTCGTGATCGAGGCGGGACTGGCCATCCTCGCCAAACCCGTTCATTTCCGCGGCTGTGGCTGACCCCGGATCGGCATCCATGCCATAGATCGCGGCCACATCGGCGGGCATTTCATCGAAGAAATAGCCAACCGGCACGGTCAGCAGCTGGCTCAGGTGAAACAGGCGGCTGGCACCGATACGGTTGGTGCCGCGCTCATATTTCTGGACTTGCTGGAAGGTAAGACCAAGGGCCTCGCCGAGCTTTTCCTGGGTCATGCCCAGAAGCGTGCGGCGTTGACGCAGGCGCAGACCCACATGCACATCGACCGGATGCGGACCATTATCCTGCTTCTGTACGGCGGTCGGTGGCGGCCTGATGAGGCTCGAACCAGTATTGTCTGGATTAAAAGCCATTGTTTTCGTTGTTCGTTAGTGACGATTCTGTTTGCCCACACACTTTCTAGTGTCACATACCATGATATGCCAAAACGCCGGGATCAGAGCAAGATTTAACAAAGATTGGTGTGATAACTAAGTTTTTCGAGTGAACAGCAAAACCATTAACAAAACACTAACGATCAGAAAAAACCCTGAATTTGCAGGAAAAAACACACTACTGAAGGCGGCGGTCGTCTTTTCCGGTAGTGGCATATCCAGAACAGCTACCTGACCCAGCTTGCTGGTCACCAGCACTCGGCCATAGGCATCGACAACCCCGGACAGGCCGGTATTGGCGACCCGGATCAGCGGCAGGCCGGTTTCAATCGCGCGGGTACGGGCGATATGGAAATGCTGATACGGCCCGGCGGTATTGCCGAACCAGGCGTCATTGGTGACATTGACGATCCAGTCGCTTGCCGCCACCCGGTTCAGGAATGCGCCGGGGAAAATTGCCTCATAACAGACCATGGCCAGCGGTTGCGGCATATTATCGGGCAGCAGCGGCTGCACATCATTGCCGCCACGGCTGAAATCGGCCGAACCGGCGGCAATGGCATCCAAACCGAGGGGCTGCAGCCAGCTGCGCAGGGGCAGGAACTCCCCGAACGGCACCAGCTTCACCTTGTCATAGCGCCCGGTTATGTTGGCGCTGGCATCGACACCGACCACGCTGTTGAAATAGCGGACATCGCCCGCTTCATATTCCCGGTGCGGTGTGCCGGTAATCAGCACGCCGTCATCCTTGGCGGCGAGGGAAACCGCCTGACGTGCCGCCTCGTCCACGGCAACCGCGTAGGGGACGGCGCTTTCCGGCCAGATGGTAATGTTGGGCATATCCGCGCCCTCCACCACCGGCAGGCGGTTCGAGAGGTCGATCAGCTTGTCCAGATTGGGCCGGCGCTGGCTCGGCTCCCACTTGTTCTCCTGTGCGATATTCGGCTGCACCAGCCGTACCACCACATCCTTGCGGTAGGTGGTCGGGTGGCTGTCCAGCCGCCATTGTCCCCATGCGCCCAGAGCGACAATGATCGCCAGTGTCACCGCGAAGGGCAGGCAGCACTGGCGGATGCTTTGCCCTGAATAGGCGAAACAGGCGGCAGCACCGCCAAAGGCGATGGCCAGCACGGTCATGCCATAGCTGCCGATCAGGGCGGCTCCCTGCATGACCGGCAGTACCGACAGGAAGGCATAGCCGGGCAGGTTCCAAGGAAAGCCGCTGAGGATCGTCCCGCGCAGAAACTCGATGGCGCTGAAGGCAATCACGATGGCGAGAAACCGGCTCAATGTGCGTGCCGGGGCCAGCCGCCCGGCAAGCAGCGCGGCAATGGCCCAGAACAGGGCAAGCGCTGCCGGCAGCAGGGTCAGGGCGAAGGGCACCAGCCACCAGTATTTGCCGATATCGGTGAACAGGGCAGCCGTGATCCAGTACAGGCCGAGGCAGAGATAGCCGAAGCCGAAAGCCCAGCCGGTAAGTGCCTGTGTCAGTCGGGGTCTTGCGTGCCGGTCCGCACCGTCGAGCAACCAGATAAACCCGGTCCATGAGATCGGCAGGGTGAACAGCCAGCCGACCGGCGGCAGTGACAGAACACCAAGGGCACCAAAGAAGAATGCCGCCAGCAACCGCTGCCAGCCGCGACGCGATGCGCACCATTCGGCCATGCGTTCGATGCCACCGAGGCAGCGGTCAGTCAGGGTACTCAGGCTGGTCACGCGCTGGCGCTGCGTCGGGGTGGCGGCTCATTGGATTGTCTGGAACGACCGGTATCGGCCTCCGTCTGCAGGCTGTGCGGATTGCGCACCCGAAGACGGCGGATACGCCGCGGGTCGCATTCCAGAACCTCGAATTCCAGACCGGATGAATGGGTCAGCAGGGCACCGCGGTTCGGCACCTCGCCAGCGATGGAGAACACCAGACCGCCGAGGGTGTCGATATCCTCGCGCTCTTCCTCGGTCAGTACCGCGCCGACCTCTTCCTCGAAAGCCTCGATGTCGAGGCGGGCGTCAACGATCAGGGTGCCATCCTGACGGCGCACCAGTTCCGGGTCTTCATCGGTTTCATGTTCGTCGCGGATTTCGCCGACGATCTGTTCCACCAGATCCTCAATGGTGATCAGGCCGTCAATACCGCCGAATTCATCAACCACAAGGGCAAGGTGGGTTTGTTTCAGCCGCATTTCCAGCAGCAGGTCCATGACCGGCATGGATGGCGCGACAATCATCGGTTCGCGCACCAATTCGGTCAGCACCAGCGATTTCCCGGCGGCGAGTTCGGCCAGAACGTCCCGTACGTGCAGAACGCCAACCACCTCGTCGAGGGTTTCGCGATAGACCGGCATCCGGCTGTGGGTCTTGGCTTTCAGAAGCGTCAGCAGCTCTTCATGCGGGGTTTCGACCTCAATCGCATTGATGTCGACGCGCGGCACCATGCAGTCAACGACTTCCATGTCGCGCAGCGCCAGCACGTTCTGGATCAGCATCCGCTCATGATTGGCGGCATTGTGGTCGGCATCGCTGCCATTGCCATAGATGCCGCTCGGCAACTCGCCATAGATGGTGGTGCCGTTGATGCCGTTCTTGCCGTCAGCGGTGTCGCCATTGCCGAACAGGCGTTTCAGGCGGCCAAAAAGTCCCTGATCGGGATCGTCGATATTCGCCCCAGCGGTTGCTGCTCCACCCTGCAGGGATGATGAGGAGCTTGCCGTCTGGGGCTGGCTAGATGAGCCGGGACTTGGAGGTTTGTCGTTCATTCTCGTGTACGGGTGGCGCGGTTAACGGGCGGTTGCAGGATTATCCTGTCCGATAACGGTGGTTGGGTCCTGCTCCATATCAAAGTGATATGGGTTATCTAGGTCGATGCTGGCCATGGCCTGCACTTCAAGCTGCTCCATTGCAACGGCGCTGTTGTCATCCACATGGTCGAAACCGACCAAGTGCAGCAGCCCGTGTATCACCAAATGGGTAACGTGCTGCCATATGGGAATATCCCGCGCTTTTGCCTCACTTGCAACTGTCTCGAATGCCAAAACCAGATCGCCGAGCAAAATCGCGGCATCATCCGGCAATCCGGCATGGGTTTCATCCGCATCGAATTGCGGGAAAGAGAGGATATTGGTCGGCTTGTCCTTGCCGCGATAGTCGCGATTCAGCGCCTGAACCTGATCGTTGTCTGTCAGCACGGCTGAGACCTCAACCGCCCGGCCAGCAAGGCTCTGCGGCAATTCGCCTGCTGTTTTCAGGGTCTCAAGTGCCGCCCGGATCGCCTGCGTGATCAGGCTGTCCGCCTGTTTGGGGGCCAGCCCTGCGATCCAGTCATCATGTTCGATATCCAGCAGCAGGGCGATGGTATGATCAGCCGACATTACTGGTCTGCGCCTTCGGATTTGGCCCGTTTGGTCGCAGCCGCCTTGTCATAGGCGCGCACGATGCGGCTGACCAGCTCGTGTCGGACAATGTCATCGGCCTCGAAACGGATAACCTGCATCCCCTCGACCCCGCGCAGGACATCGAGCGCCTCGATCAGCCCGGAGGTGGTTTGCGGCGGCAGGTCGATCTGGCTCGGATCGCCGGTGATGACCATGCGGCTGTTTTCACCCAGACGGGTCAGCACCATGCGCATCTGCATCGAGGTGGTGTTCTGGGCCTCGTCAAGAATGACGAAGGCATTGGCCAGTGTGCGACCGCGCATGAAGGCGAGCGGTGCCACCTCAATCTGGCCGGTCTCCAGACGTCGGGCAGTGCGTTCGGCACCGAGCAGGTCATAGAGCGCGTCATAGATCGGGCGCAGATAGGGATCAACCTTGTCGCGCATGTCACCGGGCAGGAAGCCGAGACGTTCACCAGCCTCGACCGCCGGACGGGTGATGATGATCCGGTCCACTTCCTCGGCCAGAAACCGGCGCACGGCCTCGGCCACGGCGAGATAGGTCTTGCCGGTACCGGCGGGACCGATGCCGAAGACCAGCGCGTTATCGGCCATGGCCTGCAGGTAGCGGCTCTGGTTCGGGCTGCGCGGCATCAGGCCGCCACGGGCCTTGACCCCCTGATTGCCGGTTTTGAGATCACCGCCCGCGCCGATTGCCTGCAGTGCGGCGCGCTTGGCCGTATCGTCGAGGCTGGAGGTGGCAGAGCGCAGGGTAGCATCGACCTCGGCGGCAGCGACCGGCAGGCCGTGTTTCAGGCGTTGCCACAGGGTCTCCAGCGCCGTGCGGGCAGCGGTGATCGCTTCCGGTGGGCCGGCCAGTGTCAGGATATTGCCGCGGCCAACAATCTGCAGGCCGAGCTGGTGTTCAATCCGGGCAAGATGCGAGCTGTGCTCACCGCAAAGCTGGGCGAGCAGCAGGTTGTCATCGAATTCCAAATCCACCCGGTTGTCGAGGGGCGCGTCGGTCAAGAGGCTGCCTCCAGCGCAACGGCGTCATCAGCAATTACCATTGTACCGGTAACGCTGTTCGGTTGCGCCCGTTCAATTTTCACATCGACAATCTGGCCGAAAAGGCGGTCATTGGCGGTGATGTGGACGGATTGCATATAGGGGCTGCGACCATGCAACTGGCCGGGTTCGCGGCCCTTGCGGTCGAGCAGGACCGGGATCGTCTCGCCGATCATCCGGTTGTTGAATGCATCCTGCTGGGCATTGAGCAGTTGCTGCAGGGCCTGCAGGCGTTCGCTCTTCACGGTCTCGGGCACCTGGGTCTTGGCATCGGCGGCGGGGGTGCCCGGACGGGTTGAATATTTGAATGAATAGGCCTGGGCATATTCCACATCGCGGACCAGACGCAGGGTCTCGGCGAAATCCTTGTCGCTCTCGCCCGGGAAGCCGACGATGAAGTCGCCGGACATTGCGAGGTCTGGGCGAACGTCACGCAAACGGTCGATGATCCGGCGATACTCGTCGGCAGTGTGCTTGCGGTTCATGGCCGCGAGAATGCGGTCGGACCCGGCCTGTATCGGCAGATGCAGATACGGCATCAGCTGCGGAATTTTGCCATGGGCCGCGATCAACTCATCATCCATGTCGCGCGGATGTGAGGTGGTATAGCGCAGCCGGTCGAGGCCATCGATCTCCGCCAGCTCATACAACAGGCGGGCGAGACCCCATGTACTGCCATCAGCGGCCTGACCGTGATAGGCGTTGACGTTCTGGCCAAGCAGGTTCAGCTCGCGCGTGCCACCGGCGACAAGGCGGCGGGCCTCGGCCAGTACCTGATCCACCGGGCGGGAGAATTCGGCACCGCGGGTATAGGGCACGACACAGAAGGCGCAGAACTTGTCGCAGCCTTCCTGTACCGACAGAAACGCGCTCGGGCCAGCGCTGGCGTTTTCTTCCGGCAGCTTGTCGAATTTCTCATCCACCGCAAAATCGGTGTTGATGATCCGGGTCTCGCCGGTGCTTTTCTGGACCGCTGCGATCATTTCCGGCAGGGCATGATAGCTCTGGGGACCGAAGACCATGTCCACATAGGGCGCGCGGCGGGTGATCTCGTCACCTTCAGCCTGTGCCACACAACCGGCAACCGCAATGGTGGTCTTCTTGCCCTGTGCCTCGCGCGCCTGTTTTACCGGGCGCAGACGACCAAGATCGGAGAAGACCTTTTCGGTTGCCTTCTCACGGATATGGCAGGTGTTGAGGATCACCAGATCAGCCTCTTCCGGTGTCGTCACCGGCTTGTAGCCGAGCGGTGCCAGCACATCGGCCATACGGTCGCTGTCATAGACATTCATCTGGCAGCCCCATGTCTTGATGAGGACGCCTTTCTGATTGCCGGTAGCGGCCGCACCGTCGGGTGCAGTCTGGCTGGTGGTATTGCTGTTCGGTTTGGTCATCGCGCCGATTTACATGCCTCGAACGACAGTTGCAAGCGGTGGCAGTCTATCAGGCGGCTTCGGCTGTGTCGGCAGTGCTGCCCGCCGGACCCTGATAGCCCTCGACCGGCAACCCGGCATTCATCCGGTCAACCGCATGGCGCACGGCGGTTTCTGCCTGTTTTGCCAGTTGCTTACGATTAATGCCACTGGCCGGGATCGGGTCGAGGAACGCGACAGTAACCGTAGTATGGCCGAGGCAGCCGAGGCGCCAGAGATGCGGGAACAAATCCATATCGCCATACCAGGAATACACGTGCCGCATATCCCGACCGAGCGGCAACCCGTCCAGATGGTTGCAGGCAACTGCCACCGGCTGCACGGTCAGGGCCTTGCGCTGCTCAGCGGTGCCCAGTGACATGGCGGCGATCGAGAACAGTGAGGATTTGAAGCGCAGAACACCAAGCCCGTCCGATGAGGTGCCCTCGGGGAACAGGATCAGGTCGAGCCCGTCCTTGACCCGGTCGACCATGCTGGCGCGCTGGTTGTCCACGTCCTCGCGCTTGCGGTGCACGAAAATCGTGCGCTGGAGCCGGGCTAGCGTGCCGAACAGCGGCCAGTCGGCCACTTCCGCCTTGGCGATGAAGCAGCCGGGGATCAGCGAGCCGATCACTGGAATGTCGATGTAGGAGCTGTGATTGGCGACGAACAGCACCGGATGCTGATTATGGGGAATGCCAGTAACCTCGATCTCGATACCGAATATCCGGCAGGCCAGACCATGAAACATGACCGGCAGATAGTTTTCATGGGCACGGCGCAGGGGCGGGATCGCGAGCACAACGGCCTGCGCACCGCCAACCAGCAACGCCATGATGAAAAACAGCGTCAGGCGGATCGTGCCTAGAATGTAGGAACCGGCGGGCATTGTGATGCTCGAATGATATCAGGTCAGTTTCTGGTGCGCTCTTCATCAGCGTCGGTGATGCGGCGCTGATAATGATCATAGTATTTCGAGGTCACGGTATCGGTCTTGACCACAACGCAGACATCCGTGGTGTGGAATTGCGGATCGATCACCGCGCCATCACCAAATTTCGCGCCGAGGCGGAGATAGCCTTTGATCAGCGGTGGCATTTCCATCAGTGCCTGTTTCTCATTGATCTGGTCGGCGGGCACGCGGTTCATGTCGACATAGCGATCCTTGACCGCCACCGGGCACAGACCGGCTGGAGCCCGATGCTGATGGTGGAGATAGGAGAACGCCATGGCGTGCTCGTCCGGATCAACGCCGGGGAAGCTGGCACAGCCGAACATGAAACCGATGTCGTAATGGAAGACATAGGCGGCAAGACCGCGCCACAGGAGTTGCATGGTCGGGCGGTCGCGGTAATCGGCATGGACGCAGGAGCGGCCCAGTTCGAGAATATCGCCCGGCTGATCGACCAGCGGGCTGATGTCATATTCGTCAACCGAATAGAACTGCCCGGCCTTGGCGGCAATCTCGCGGCGCATCAGGCGGTAGGTGCCGACAATGGCTTCCGGCCCTTCACCGATTGTATGGTCGAACACCATCAGGTGATCGGCATAGGCATCAAACCGGTCGATGTCACGGCGGGCGGCGGCCATTTCCTCATCGGGCTTGGCGGCCATTTCCTCATAGAACACCTGATAGCGCAGGCTCTGTACGGCTTCGATATCGGCGGATGAGGCGGCGAGGCGGGCACCCAGACGGCCAATTCGCAGACCATCGCCTTGCAAAAGCTCTAAACTCACGGGGGGACTTGCTCCGATCATTGGGGCGCAGGCCGGATCACGGTATTGTTGATCAAGCGGCGGCGCCGGTTCGGGATATATGGCCCCTCAAGGGGGCGTTTGCCAAGCATAACCGGTGGCGGCCAATAAAAAACCGGCGGATGGAATACCGGATGAAACGGCAATCGGCCCGGGACAGATGCCACGGGCCGATTGGGGTTTCAGCTTGTTTCCGTGCTCATTTAAATGAGCGGATTACTTCCGGCGTGGGCCGCGCTTGCGGGTATTTTTGGTGCCGAGGCCGATCTCTTTCGCGAGGGCACTGCGCTGCTTGGCATAGTTTGGTGCGACCATCGGATAATCGGATGGCAAGCCCCAGCGCTCACGATATTCCTCAGGGGTCATATCATAGGCGGTTTTCAGGTGACGCTTGAGCATCTTGAGCTTCTTGCCGTCTTCGAGACAGATCAGGAAATCCGGGGTGATGGATTTCTTGATGGAAACGGCTGGCTCGGGGCGCTCCGGCTCCGGTGCTTCAACTTCGCTGAAACCGGCGAGGGCGCCGTATACGTTTTTGATCAGGTCCGGGACTTCCTGCGCGCTGACAGCGTTGTTGCCGACATGAGCAGAGACGATTTCACAGGTCAGGGACAGTAAATCGAATGTTGTCGGGGTATCCAGGGCATCAAAATCTTCGTCTAGGTTGCTCATAAAGCCTCATTGTATCCTTGGCGGCGCTGGCTGTTCATATTCATTTAGGGACGAGCGTGATCCAGACCAGCTGATTTACGGTACGCTGTTCAACATCTTGCAAGCCAATACATTGAACAGTTGCTCATGCAACGCCATACGGGCGCGCATATATGATGAATCCTACATGGACCCATATGATGAAATAATCAATACAATAAAAGACAGCATAAAAATAATAATGGAATATTCATGAGGTTGTTGTGGTTTTGATGCAGGCAAAGGTTATGGGGAAAACTGATTTAATCACGGTTTGTTCTGACCGGTAACGTTATGTTGAATTGAGCGATTTGCCCATAACAAGGGCATCGAGGCCCTGATAATACCCGCGCCTCTCACCGGTAACACGTAATCCAAACTTTACGTATAGGTTAATTGCCGGTTCGTTATTACAGGCGACCTCGAGGAACAAGTTTCGGCACCCCTGTTCTTCAAGTTGTGCAAGCACAGCATCCATCAAACGCTGGCCATTACCTTGGCGCTGAACCGTCGGGTCGACGGCAAGGATGAGTATTTCTGCCTCATCGATAATCTGCTGATACAAAACAAAGGCGGTCAGTGCCCCGGTATCAGTATTCGTGATACCAAGCGCATATGACATCTCCTGTGCGAGCTGATCGCTGAGCTGTTTGTGTTCCCAGGGCCGTCCGCCGGTATGGGGTGTCGCGAGATAGGCGCGCCGCATGATTTCCGCCATCTCTGCCGCAGCGCTCGGGCCCAGTCTGGTGATGGTGTGGGTCATGCGTCGGTGTCGGCGAGCCAGACCCGTGCCGCACGCGCCGGTTTGGCATCGGCGGGCCGGATATAGATCGGGTTAAGCGGGTTTTGTGCGACCACATCTGCCGGATCGGTCCCGGCGGTCAGCCGTTCTTGCGCCAAACGGGCAAGTATGACCGGGTCGGGCAGGGTCTGTTCGCAGCCTGCAACCAGCGCCGGATCAAGGTCTTTGACCAGCCGGTCAACCCCGTCACCGATCAGGTGCCATGGCTTGCCGCCGGTATCGATTGTGTTCAACCACTTGGCAGTGTCTGCCGGTGCCAGCGCCTGTTGCTGCCGATCACCCTGATACCGGGCTTCGAGATAGAGTTCGGCGCGTTTGCTCTCCACCGCCACCAGCAGCGGGCAGTCCGTGTCCTTACCGGCCATGGCGGCGAAAACGTCGAAACAGCCGATGCCGATGCCCGGCTTTTCCAGCGCCAGTGCCAGCCCGCGGGCGGCGGCGAGACCGATACGGATGCCGGTAAAGGCACCCGGCCCGGTGGTGCTGGCAATGGCGCTGATATCCGCCGGGATGAGACCGATTTCGGCCAGCGCTTCGCCGATCCACGGGATCAGTACTTCCGCCTGACCACGGCTCATGGCTTCCCGGCGCTGGGCCAGCACCCGGTCGCCGTCAAGAACGGCAAGGCCGCAGCCGCCGGTCGCGGTATCAAAGGCAAGGATCAGCATCAGGCAACCACCATCGTCAGTGGTCTGTGGTCAGCCTCAGTCGATGCGGCAGGCTTCGTCGAAGTCGAAGCGCGGGCTGCGCGGGAACATGTCCTTGTCGTCGCCATAACCGAGATTGCACAGGAAATTGGATTTATAGGTAGTACTGGCGAAGAAGGCCTTATCTACCGCCTCATTGTCAAATCCCGACATTGGACCGCAGTCGAGGCCGAGGGCACGGGCCGCCATGATCAGGTAGCCGCCCTGCAGGGTGCCGTTGCGAAAAGCGGTGCTCTCGATGAAGTCCGGCTTGCCGGCAAACCATGACTTGGCATCGGTATGCGGGAACAGCTTGGGCAGGTGTTCGTGAAATTCCATGTCATGGGCGATGATCGCACAGACCGGTGCCGCCATGGTCTTGGCCACATTGCCCTCGGCGAGGCAGGCTTTGAGCTTTTCCTTCGCCGCATCCGACTTCACGAACACGATGCGCGCCGGGGAGCAATTGGCGCTGGTCGGACCCATGCGCACCAGATCAAACAGTGCGTGCAGGGTGTCGTCCGATACCGGCTTGTCCTGCCAGTTATTATAGGTACGCGCATTGTTAAACAGTAAATCGAGACCAGATTGTTCCAATGGTGTCTTGTCAGTCATGGTAAGGGATGCCCAATTTGTTATATGGTTAATTATACTTGCCAGTATGGTGGGTAATTGGCAAACAGCTCGGAAGAGAGAGGGCCAGAGTGACTTCAGACGCGAAGACTTCAGATAAGCCAGCCCTGCTGAATAATAACATATGATCCGTATTGCCGGTTCCAATCCCATGTCGACCAAATTCGCCGCTGTGCCGGATATCTGCCACCTGATGGTCAAGTCGGCAGGCATTTCGGCTGTCGTGATCGCCGGGCTGTTTGCCGGATCATCGGCATTGGCACAGCAAGGCGCGGTTATTGCCGATGGTGCAAGCCTGAAACCGGCGACCGTGGTGCTGGCCTATTACCGGTTCGGTGAGGATGAATATCCCGACAGTTCGGTGCGGCTCGACCAGTTCGATGCCCATCTGGATGTGCTGACCGAACCCAATATCAACGTGGTTGACCTGCCCGATGCCATCGCTGCGCTGGATAATCCGGACGTGCCCGATGATGGCACCCGCCAGATTGCGATCACCATCGATAATGCCTATCGCAGTGTTTATGAGGAAGCCTGGCCACGCCTGCAGGCGGCTGGGTTGCCCTTCACCCTGTTCATTGCCACTGACCTGATCGATGGCGGTGCAGACGCCTATATGACATGGGACGAGATACGCGAACTGGTCGATGCCGGGGTGACCATCGGTTTGCGCGGTGCATCCCATGGTCACTTGCCGGCACTTGGTGATCTCGATCTGCTGAAAGACATCCGCCATTCGCTGTCGCGGGTCGAGCATGAACTGGACATAACGCCCCGGCTGTTTTCCTACCCCTATGGTGAATATGGCAACCGGGTCATCAATGTCGTTGATGGGCACGGTTTTGTTGCTGCTTTCGGTCAGCATTCCGGGGTTATGGACGGTTCCGTCAACCGCTTTACCCTGCCGCGCTTTCCGATCACCGAACAGTTTGCCGGACCGGACCGGTTCGAGCTGGCAGTCAATGCCCTGCCGCTGGTGGTCAGCGATGCCACGCCGAGCGACCATGCGCTGGCCGACCCTCGACCGCAGGTCGGCTTCACCGTGGCCAGGGATATGGGCGAGCTGAACCCTCTGAACTGTTTTGCCAGCGATCAGGGCATGTTACAGCAAACCCGGATTGGCAGACGGATCGAGTTACGATTGGATGAGGATTTCGCGCCCGGACGGGCGCGAATCAACTGCACCAAGCCGGAAACCAGACTGGTGCCGAGATCGCGGACCAGAACCGAAACCCGCTGGCGCTGGCTCGGTCTGCATTATTACCTGCCGCAATATGAGACCGAGATTGGCGGGCTGGAGCCGTAAACAAAGGCTTCTTCCGCCAGTCTCACAGGTCACATGATCGGCTGGACTTCCTCAACCTCGGGAATGTAGTGGCGCAGCATGTTCTCGATGCCGTGTTTGAGGGTCATTGTCGATGATGGACACCCGGCACAGGCACCGCGCATGTGCAGATAGACAACGCCATCCTCGAACCGTTCAAAGACGATATCGCCGCCATCCTGTGCCACGGCGGGCCGGACGCGGGTTTCGATCAGCTCACGGATCTGGCCGGAGACTTCATCATCGTCATGTGCTGCTTCCGGTTTGGTGTCACCGGCGGCCTGTTCTTCGAGCATGACCGGTTGGCCACTGCTGAAATGCTCCATGATCGCACCCAGAACCAGCGGCTTGAGCTGGAACCAGTCGGCATCATCGGCCTTGGATACACTGACAAAGTCATGGCCGAGAAAGACGCCGTCGATGCCGTTTACATCGAGCAGGCGGCTGGCGAGCGGTGAGTTGCTCGCAGCTTCCGCATCCCGGAAATCGGCGGTGCCATTGCGCCCCATGACATCACGACCCGGCAGGAATTTGATGGTTGCCGGGTTCGGGGTTTCTTCGGTTTCAATAAACATGGTGATCGGACCTTACTGTTTCATGCGTCAGGGACCGGCGGGCCGCCTGATCGGTGCTTGGCCCAGATATTGGCGTTCCGGCGCGAAAAAGCAACCGAATTGGACTGTTCCGGTCCGATATAAATCCCGCACCGACCTAGCTGAGCAGATCAATATCCGCTTCGCTCAACCCGCCCGGAATGATCGCAACCGGGATCGACAGGCGCGACAGGCCCTTGTCCAGCAGGAAGCTGACCAGCGGGCCGGGGCCGTCACTGCCGGCAGCGGCGGCCAGCACGAGGATCGAGAAATTCTCTTCCGAACCGATCAGTTTCAGCAGTTCGTCCCTAGGCGATCCCTCGCGCACATGCAGGACCGCCATGCCGCCGGTTTCGGCCTGAACCGAACGGGCGAGCTTGTGCATCATCTGTTCGGCCTCTTCCCGGCGCTCGGCGCGGATCATATCCTCGACCGCTGCCCATTGCTGGACCTCGCCGGTTTCGATCACATGCAGCAGGGCAACCCGGCCATGGGTGTCCTTGGCCCGGCGGCAGGCATAACGGAGCGCGATCTGCATTTCCGGTGTGCCATCGACCACGACCAGAAAGGTACGTGCCGGGCGTTTGGCGGCGGCTTCTGCCGCGCCGTTTTTCCGGTCGTCGGGTTCTGGTCCCGTTGGTTGACCCTGGGTTTCTTCTGACATGGGTGCTTCCCTGTTTCTTCTGATTAGTTTTTACGGAAAACAAACGCCGCGAACCAGCCGATTGCAGCGGCGCAGACCACTGCCATCAGGCCGAAGACGGCAGAATAATCATGGGCGAAATTGAAGATACGTGCGCTGGTCCCGACCTTGCGGATGGTCAGCGGAGTATCGGTCTGGGCGATCACCTCGCCGCCCCGGATCAGCATCACCTTCACGGCGTAGGTGCCGGTCGGCACATTGGCCGGGAAATAAATGTCCGAGCGGAACAACCGGCTGCCGATAAAGGTGACGTTGCCCACCTGCCGGTTATACAGCCCGGCATTGGCGCGGTCGGCGATGAAGGCGGTGCGGAACTCGGCGATATTCTCGTTATCAACATCCTGAATATCGAGCGGCAGGTTATTGACGCCGATGCGGTAGAGCGAGCGCGGTGCTTCCCGCAGGAACTGGCTCGGCTCACGCGTGGCGGCGGCATAGTAGAAGGTCGGCGCATCGACGAAACGCGCACTCTCGCCATTGGTCCAGATGCCTGCGATATTTTCCTTTTTGCGCAGCATCAGATCAGCTCTCGGCCCCTCGACCACCACTGCTACATCACCATCGCCATCGGTTGAACCGAACAGCGTCAGCCCGGTACCGGTGAAGGCAGTGTTGATGGCAATCAGGTGATCAGACAGATCGGCGCTGAGCGCCTGTGCCCGCGCAGTGTTGAACGGCAGTGCAATGACGGCACAGAGGGCAAAGATGGCGAGCAGCAGGCGCGGCATCATCGGGTCACCTCGCCTTCGGCATTGGCGACCACATCGACGCTGTAGACCTGATCCGGCTCGACCACCAGACCACGGGCAAGGCCGCCAGCCACAATCAGCAGTATCACGGCGAGCAGGGCACGCGAGACCTCGGCCGGGATCTTGCTGGCGACCCGGCTGCCATACTGGGCACCGATCACGCCGCCGGTCAGCAAAATCAGCGCCAGCATCACATCAACCGTCTGGTTGGTCCAGGCATGGAGGAAGGTGCTGACCGCTGTGGTGAACATGATCTGAAACAGCGAGGTACCGGCGACGAGGCTCGCGGGCATGCCGATCAGATAGATCATTGCCGGGATCAGGAAGAAGCCGCCGCCGATACCGAGGATCGAGTTCAACAGACCGGCGAGGAAGCCGATCCCGCCGGGCAGCAGCGCCGAGATATAGAGCTTTGAGCGCGGGAAGCGGGTCTTCCATGGCAGACCATGCAGGCGGCCATGGCGTTTCTTTGAACTTTTCCGTCCCTTGCCCCGGCGCAGGATCGTGCGCGCACTCTCCACGATCATCAGGCTGCCGATGATGCCAAGGGTGATGACATAGGACAGGGAAATCACGAGGTCGATCTGGCCGAGCACACTCAGCAAGCGGAAGATGCCGATACCGACAAGGGTGCCGAGCACACCGCCGGTGAGCATCACCAGCCCCATCTTCATATCCACATTTCCGCGCTTCAGATGCGCCAGCACGCCGGATACCGAATTGGCGACCAGCTGGTTGGCCTGGGTACCCACGGCGACCGGTGGCGGAATGCCTATGAAGATCAGCAAGGGCGTCATCATGAAGCCGCCGCCAACCCCGAACATGCCCGAGAGAAAACCCACGCTGGCACCAAGCATCAGCAGCATGGTGGCATCGATCGATATTTCAGCGATGGGCAAATAGATTTGCATCTGGGTATTGGAATTCGGTGCGGGTCAGCGGTGCAGATAGCGGAAAACAACCATGATTCTGATGTTTTCAACGTATAATTGGTTCTGCGCGCTCAATGTGGAATTGGCAAGGGGGCTCTGGCCATTTAGGGTCTGTTTACGCGCAAAAAAATCAGACAGTTGGAAATAATCCCCATGCCTGATGGTGGGATAGCCCATTCAGACAAGAACCCGGCAGATCAGACACCGGCTGGTGTTCCCGGCCTTGATGATCTGCCCGATACGCCGATGATGCAGCAATATGCGGCGATCAAGCGTAACCATGCCGATTGTCTGCTGTTCTATCGCATGGGCGATTTCTATGAGCTGTTCCTGCAGGATGCGGTCGAGGCTTCGGCGGCGCTCGACATTACCCTGACCCGGCGCGGCGCGAGCGGCGGCAATGACATTCCCATGTGCGGCGTGCCGTTCCATGCCTATGAGGGCTATCTCGCCCGCCTGATCAAACAGGGGTTCAAGGTTGCCATCTGCGAGCAGGTGGAAACCCCGGCCGAGGCGAAAAAGCGCGATGGCTACAAGGCGCTGGTCCGTCGTGATGTGGTGCGGGTGGTTACCCCCGGCACCCTGACCGAGGACACCCTGCTTGATGCCCGGCGGCACAATTTCCTGATTGCGGTGATCGAGCGCGCGGGCCGTTACGGTCTGGCGGCAGCCGATCTCTCCACCGGTACGGTACTGACCCAGTGGCTTGACGCCGCCCGCCTGCCCGGTGCGGTGGCCCGGTTTGAGCCGTCGGAAATCCTCCTGCCCCAGCGGCTGGAGCAGCATCCGAAAAGCCGTGAGCTGCTGGCCGAATGGCGCGGGTTGCTGTCATTCCAGCCTGATGCCCGCTTCGATGACCGTAATGGCCAGAAGCGGTTGCAGGATTTCTACGAGGTATCCTCGCTCGATGCCTTTGGCGGGTTCGAGGCGGCGGAGCTGACCGCGCTCGGTGCGCTGCTCGACTATATCAACCTGACCCAGTGCGGGGGCACGGCACCGCTCGAACGTCCGCGCCGGGTGGCCGATGCCGGGACGCTCGACATCGACGCGGTGACGCGCCGGGCGCTGGAGCTGACCCGTACCCAGACCGGTGAGCGCAAGGGCAGCTTGCTCGCCACCATCGACCGGACGATCACGGCGGCGGGGGCACGGGCGCTGACCCAGCGGCTGACCGCGCCATCGACCGATCTGGTGACCATTCAGGAGCGCCAGTCCGCCGTTGCCTGGCTGGTCGAGCATCCGAAGGTGCTGGAGAGTATCCGCGCCGATCTGAAGACCCTGCCGGATATCGAACGTGCCCTGTCCCGGATCGGGCTGGAGCGTGCCGGTCCGCGTGACCTATTGGCGGTACGCCAAGGCATGGCGGCGGCGGATGCGCTGGCCCGAACCATGCAGGCCCATGCCAAGGGCGTGGATGCGGCCCCGCCATTGTTGCTCGACCTGATCGACCCACTGACCCCGCCCGAGGGTCTGCCCGATCTGCTGGCCCGCGCGCTGAAGGATGACCCGCCGCTCCTGACCCGCGATGGGGGCTTCATTGCCGAGGGCTATGACGCCGAGCTGGACAAACAGCGCACCCTGCAGCGGGACAGCCGCCAGTATATCGCCGAAATGCAGGCACGCTATGCCACCGATACCGGTGTTGATCGTCTGAAAATCAAACACAACAACGTGCTCGGCTATTTCATCGAGGTGACCGCCCAGCATGGCGACAAGCTGCGCGACCCGGCCCATAACGAGCTGTTCATTCACCGCCAGACGCTCGCCAATGCCGTACGCTTCACCACGACCGAGCTCGCCGATCTCGAGCAACAGGTAAGCCATGCCGGTGACCGGGCATTGGCGATCGAGCTTGGTATCTTTACCGAGCTGTGCCGCGCGGTGCTGGCACTGACCGACCCCTTGCGCGCGTTGGCCAATGCGGCGGCGGATGCTGATGTTTCTGCCGCACTGGCGACGATTGCCGTGGAGCAGCGCTATACCCGCCCGACCATGACCGATGGCGAGGATTTCAACATCGTCGGCGGGCGGCATCCGGTGGTGGAAATGCTCGCCGATACCGGGCCGCAGGGCTTTGTCGCCAATGATTGCCGCTTGGAAGAAGACGGCAAGCTGTGGCTGCTCACTGGTCCGAACATGGCCGGTAAATCCACCTTCCTGCGCCAGAACGCACTCATCGTCGTGCTGGCCCAGATGGGCGGGTTTGTGCCTGCCGCCTCGGCCACCATCGGTGTGGTCGACCAGCTTTTCGCCCGTGTCGGTGCGGCGGATGATCTGGCCCGTGGTCGCTCGACCTTCATGGTGGAGATGCTGGAGACCGCTGCCATCCTCCATGCCGCCGGGCCGAAATCGCTGGTGATCCTCGACGAGATCGGACGCGGCACGGCAACATTCGACGGCATGTCACTGGCCTGGGCCAGTGTCGAGCATCTGCATGATGTCAATCGCAGCCGCGGGCTGTTCGCCACCCATTATCACGAGCTGACGGTACTGTCCGGCACCCTCGACCACCTTGCCAACCACCATATGCGGGTCAAGGAATGGCAGGGTGATGTCGTGTTCCTGCATGAGGTTGGGCAAGGCTCGGCGGATCGATCCTACGGTATTCAGGTGGCCAAGCTGGCAGGCCTGCCACCGGCGGTGATCGAGCGCGCGAAAAATGTGCTTGAGGAGTTGGAGAGCGAGGAGAAGGGCGGCCCGCGGGTACAGCAGATGGCACAGGATCTGCCGCTGTTTCATGCGGTTGTGCAGAAGGTCGAGGCAACCGTGCCAAAACCATCGCTGGTCGAGGAACGTCTGGCCGATATTGCCGCCGACGACCTGACGCCGCGACAGGCGCTCGACCTGATCTATGAGTTGCAGCGCGTTGCACGGGACGGCAAGGCATGAGCAACAAGACCCGCAGCAACCCGCTGGCCGAACTGTTCGTCCCCGGCCCGAAGGTCAAGCCGGACAAACAGCAGCTGCGTCGTGCGGCCAGCAACTATCTCGGCGACTTCACCGTCCCCGGCCTTGCGGTACTGCCGCAGCATGAGCGTTTCTTTGCCGAGCTGGTGACGATCTACAAGGGCGATGGCGGGCGCAAGGAGGTGCTGGCGCGGCTCAAATCCATTCTCGCCAAGGGCCATGACGAAATCCGTAACCAGTTCGAGCGCGGTCGGGCCGGTGAGCCGATGGGGGCCATCTGTGTACGTCAGCATGCCAAGCTCGCCGATGGGGTGATACAGGCAATTTTCCGGCTGGCGTTTGAACAGGCCTATCCGCTGGTCAACCCCACGGACAGTGAGCGCGTGGCGCTGGTTGCCACTGGCGGCTATGGCCGGGCGGAACTGTCGCCGCAATCGGATATCGACCTGCTGTTCATCCTGCCCTACAAGCGCACGCCGGTGATCGAGCAGGGGATCGAGTTCATCCTCTATATGCTCTGGGATCTGGGCCTCAAGGTGGGGCAGGCGGTACGCGGGGTTGATGACTGTATCCGGCAGGCCAAGGCGGATATGACCATCCGCACCAACCTGCTCGAATGTCGCTATCTGGCTGGTGACATCGATCTGTTCGGTGAGTTTCAGGCCCGGTTCGACCGGGATGTGGTGGCCGGATCATCCCAGGCCTTCATCACCGCCAAGCTGCGTGAGCGTGACGAGCGCTATCACCAGATGGGTGACACCCGCTATATGCTCGAACCGAACGTCAAGAACGGCCTCGGTGCCCTGCGCGATCTGCATGTGCTGTTCTGGATCGCCAAATATGTGCATGAGGTGGATCAGGTTCATGACCTTGTCGGCCTCGGTGAACTGAGCGAGGCGGAGGCCGAGACCTTTGACCGGGCGCAAAACTTCCTCTGGGCCGTGCGCGCGCATCTGCACTACCTGACCGGACGTGGTGAGGATCGGCTGACCTTTGACCTGCAGCCGGAAATCAGCCGCCGCCTCGGTTATGTGGATCACGGCAATACGCTCGGGGTCGAGCGGTTCATGAAGCATTATTTCCTGGTGGTGAAGGAGGTGGGTGCGCTCAGCCGGATCATCACCGCCCTCTATCAGGAACAGGCGCAGAATAACCCGATGACCCGGATCGGGCGGGCGATCTGGTCCTATTCCGTCGATGGTTTTCCGGTTAATGGCGGCTGGCTGCGTCTGCCTGCTGCCGGGCATTTCAGGCAACAGCCGGTCGATATGCTGCGCATGTTCAGGGTGGCGCAGCGCGAGCAGGAGCAAATCCATCCCGAGGCGCTGCAATCCATGACCCGTAACCTCTCGGTGATCGGGCGGAAGTTGCG
Source organism: Micavibrio sp. TMED2 (assembly GCA_002168225.1). Taxonomy (NCBI): domain Bacteria; kingdom Pseudomonadati; phylum Bdellovibrionota; class Bdellovibrionia; order Bdellovibrionales; family Pseudobdellovibrionaceae; genus Micavibrio; species Micavibrio sp. TMED2. Next base: position 248,668 of record NHBH01000001.1, on the reverse strand, counting down.
TGACGATCCCGAGGCCAATGCCATCTTCCTCGAGATACTCACCGATCCGGCGGCAGAGGCGACGCTGGCGCTGATGAATGATACCGGCGTACTCGGCAAGTTCTTGCCTGACTGGGCGCGGATAGTGGCGCAGATGCAGTATGACATGTACCACGTCTATACCGTTGACGAGCATACCCTGCGCGCGGTCAGCATCCTGCACAAGATCGCGGCGGGCAAACTCGTCGATGAGTATCCGCTCGCCAGCCGGGTGATCGAGCAGATCAATTCCAAACGGGCGCTGTTTGTCGCCATGCTGCTCCATGACATCGCCAAGGGACGCAACGGCGATCACTCGGTATTGGGTGAGAAGGTGGCGTTGAAGCTCTGCCCGCGCCTCGGCCTGAGCGAGGAAGAGACGGAGACGGTTGCCTGGCTGATCCGCTGGCATCTCGCCATGTCACAGACAGCGCTGAAACGCGACCTCGAAGACCCGAAGGCGCTCGATGACTTCGTCGGCATTGTGCAGTCGGTGGAGCGGTTGCGGCTGTTGCTGGTACTGACCACGGCGGATATTTCCGCGGTTGGGCCGGATCGCTGGAACAGCTGGAAAGCGGGTCTGCTCACCCGGCTGTTCCATATCACCGCCCAGCGTCTCAGCCCGGATGACAAGATGCGTCCCGGTCTTACCGCCAGCTCTGCCGCCCTCGCCGAATTCCGCGATCATCTCAAGGACTGGCCCGATGCCCGGGTGGAGAAGTTCATCGAGACCGCGCCCGGCGGCATCTGGCACGCCTTCGAGCCGCAGCAACTGGCCCGGCTCGCCCGGCTGGTGGCAACGGCGGAGATCGAGAACCAGAGCATCGCCGTCGATACCCAGGTCGAGCGCGCGCTCGGTTACACGCAGGTTGCTGTTATCACCCGCGACCGGAAAGGGCTGTTTGTCGGCCTCGCCGGGGCGATTGCCGCCAATGGTGGCAGTATTCTGGATGCCAAGATTTTCACCTTCACCAATGGTCTGGTGCTCGATGTTTTTGCCATTCAGGACCTGCACGGCAATGCGATTACCAGCGGCGACAAGCTGGCGAAGCTGTCGGTCAGCATCAACCGTATGCTGGATAATCCGGCAGAGGTGGTGAAGCTGATCGCGCCGCGCCGGGAAGACCTGCCCGCGCGCACCGAGGTCTTTACCGTGCCGCCTCGGGTGCTGATCGACAATAGTGCCAGCAACCAGAGCACGGTGGTCGAGATCAATGGCCGCGACCGTCCGGGACTGCTCTATGATCTCGGCAAGGTGCTGACCGAGGAAGGGTTGCAGATCAGCGCGGCCAAGGTCACCACCTATGGCGAGAAGGCGATCGACGTATTCTATCTGCGCGATGCCGGTGGCCTCAAGATCACCCATGAGGCGCGCCTCGACCGCATTCGTGAGCGGTTGCTGGAGGCAATCATCGCCGGTGATACGACCGCAGGACGTGCGGGCAGCTATTCCGCCACAACCCGGCGGCAGGAACGCGGATCACTGGAGCCGACAAACAGCTGATCGTGAAGAGACAGGGCCGGTTGCGACTTACTCGGCTTATTCGGCGGCACCCGGTGGCAGCATGCCCATGCCGTGGAAACCGGCATCGACATAATGGATCTGACCGGTAACCCCGGCTGAGAGATCGCTTAGCAGATAGGTTGCCGTGCCGCCAATATCCTCGAGAGTGACCGAACGGCGCAGTGGTGCGGTGTGCTCGCTGGTCCGGTAGACGTAGCGGGCATTGGCGATGGCGGAACCGGCGAGGGTTTTCATCGGACCGGCAGACAGGCCGTGCACGCGGATACCGTCCGGGCCGAGGTCGTTAGCGAGGTAACGGACAGATGCCTCAAGCGCTGCCTTGGCGACACCCATGACATTGTAATTCGGCATGACCCGCTCGGCACCGATATAGGACAGGGTCAGGAGGCTGCCGCCCGGGTTCATCATCTCGGCGGCCCGACGGGCAACGGAGGTGAAGGAATAGCAGGAGATCTGCATGGTCATCAGGAAGTTGTCGAGGGTGGTATCGACATAACGCCCCTTCAGCTCTTCCTTGTTCGAGAAGGCGACCGCATGGATGACGAAATCGATATTGCCGACTTCCTGTTTCAGGTCGTCGAACACCTTGTCGACGGAGCTTTCATCCATGACATCACAGGGCAGCAGAACCTTGGCATCCAGTTCCGAGGCGAGTGGCTCGACCCGGCGCTTGAAGGCATCGCCCTGATAGGTAAAGGCAAGCTCGGCCCCGGCACCATGCAGGGCCTTGGCGATGCCCCAGGCGATGGAGCGATCATTGGCAACGCCCATGACCAGACCGCGTTTGCCGGCCAAAAGCGGCTTGGAAGCGGGATTGTTGTTCTGGTCAGTCATGACGGTATCGTGGGCTAGGGGCATCTTCTTATTCTTCAATGGCGGTGAAAATCAGGCTGGCATTGGTGCCACCAAAGCCAAAGCTGTTGGTCATGACGGCTTTTACCGGTCCGTCCTTGCGCTCAAACGCAATCGGGTAACCCTCGAAATCGGGGTCGAGGTTTTCAATATTGGCCGATGCGGCGATAAATCCATTGTCGAGCATCAGCAGCGAGTAGATTGCCTCATGGGCACCCGCCGCACCCTGACTGTGGCCGGTCAGTGATTTGGTCGAGCTGATGAACGGCATTTCGTCGCCGAACACATCGCGAATGGCTCCCATTTCCGCGCGGTCACCAACCGGTGTCGCGGTACCATGGGTATTGATGTAGTCGAGTTTGACGGTCGAGTGCAGGTTGTGCTCGGCCAGCGCCAGTTGCATGCAGCGCACGGCACCCTCACCCGATGGTGCCACCATATCAACACCATCCGAGGACGCGCCGAAGCCGGTCAGCTCGGCATAGATTTTGGCACCACGGGCCTTGGCGTGCTCATATTCTTCCAGCACCAGCATGGCCCCGCCACCAGCAATGACAAAGCCGTCGCGGTCGCGGTCATAGGCGCGTGAAGCCTTCTCTGGCGTATCATTGAACTTGGACGACATGGCACCCATGGCGTCGAATAGCTGGGACATGGTCCAGTCGAGTTCCTCGCCACCACCGGCGAACATGATGTCCTGTTTGCCCCAGGCGATCATCTCGGCGGCATTGCCGATGCAATGCGCACTGGTGGAGCAGGCGGAGGTGATAGAGTAATTGATGCCGCGAATGCCGTAGGCGGTACAGAGATTGGCGGAAACCGTGGAACCCATGACCCGTGGCACCATGGTCGGGCCCATCTTGCGCGGGCTGCCATTCTTGCGGGTAATGTCGGTGGCGGCCACCTGATTGCTGGTCGAGGCACCACCGGAACCGGCGATCAGACCGGTGCGGTTGTTGCTGATCAGGTCTTCGGTCAGTCCGGCATCCTCGATCGCCTGGGTCATGGCGATATAGGCATAGGCCGCAGCATTGCCCATGAAGCGCATCAGCTTGCGGTCGATATGCTCGCTCGGGTCCAGTTTGATCGAGCCATGGATCTGGCTGCGGAAACCGTGTTCCACATAATCGGGCGCTGCCTCGATGCCGGATTTGCCGGACTTCAGGCTCTCGATAACTTCCGCTGCATTGTTGCCGATCGGGGAAACAATGCCGAGGCCGGTCACAACAACCCGGCGTTTGCCGAGGACTGGTTCGATTGCGGATGGGTTGGACATGGACTTCTTACCTGGCTTTCGTGATTGCCGTCTCTTGATGGTGCCTGAACCGGTCTATTCGCCGGTTTGTTCGAACAGGCCGACCTTGAGGCCGCTGGCTTCAAACATCAGCTTGTCATCGCCATGCACGGTACCATCGGCGATGCCCATGACCAGCTTGCGGTTGATCACGCGTTTGAAGTCGAGGCGATAGGTCACCTTCTTGATTGTAGGTAATACCTGATCGGTGAATTTCACCTCCCCGACGCCGAGTGCACGACCGGCACCGGTCGCACCCATCCAGCCGAGGTAAAAGCCGACCAGCTGCCAGAGCGCATCGAGGCCGAGACAGCCGGGCATGACCGGGTCGCCCTCGAAATGGCAGCCGAAGAACCAGAGGTCCGGTTTGACGTCGAGTTCGGCGATCAGGAAGCCCTTGCCATTGGCACCGCCATCGGCAGAGACCTTGGCGATGCGATCGAACATCAGCATCGGCGGCAGGGGCAGTTTCGGATACGGGTTGGCGAATAATGTGCCATGGCCGCAGCTAATCAAATCATCGTAATCAAAGCTGGTTCGGCTGTCGTGGGTAGGTGCAGTCATGACGGTTACCGGTGTAATCAGAGAGTAAAGATCGGGGTCGGAAACACTGACCCCACGGGCGCGGTTTTAGGCAATCTGCAGCACAATCGCAAACCCCGATTGCTATTGTGTGATGGCAATCCGGTATATTTGCCCTGCATGCCACAGGAAAATGGTGCAAATAACATGGGAAACAGGGCATAATCAGCCATGTTGAGAAGGTTGTTGCAAATCATTCTCAATTAACGTTATGGTCCGGGCATGCAAAAGCACACGCACACAAAATCCGCGCAGGCGACAGATCGACCGAAGGGTGTTGATATCAACCTTATCAACCGCCTGGCCGAGGCCGGTTTGCGCCCGACACGTCAGCGGCTGGCGCTGGCCGAGCTGATGTTTGGCAATGGCCACCGCCACATGACGGCGGAGCAGTTGTTTGATGATGCGCGTGAGGCAAACCAGCGGGTATCACTGGCCACGGTCTACAACACCCTGAACCAGTTTGCCGAAGCCGGTCTGCTCAACGCGGTTGCCGCCGATCAGGGCCGGACCTATTTCGACACCAATGTCAGCGACCACCATCACTTCTTCATGGAAGATACCGGTCAGCTCATCGATGTGCCCGGTGACGAGGTCAAGGTGACCGGTCGTCCCGCGGCTCCCGAAGGTTACGAGATCGACCAGATTCAGGTCGTTGTCCGCGTCCGGCGCAAGAAACAGTAAGCCAACCGTTTATCCGTTCCCGTTGTTCTTGCCCTGTTGCTGTTGATATGCAAGCGCAAGAAACGGGTCGTTTGTCTCCGGCTTTTCGGGCCTTTGGTGCTTTCCAACATGATCAGGAGAGCACATCCATGGAACTACTCAACAAAACCATCATTATAACCGGGGCCAGCAGCGGCATCGGTGAGGCGGCGGCCCTGCTGTTTGCTGCCGAGGGCGCCAATGTGGTGCTGGGCGCGCGCCGGGCGGAAAGGCTCGAGGCGCTGGTCGGGCAGATCAATGGCGAGTATGGCAGGCGCGCTGCCTGTCTTGCCGGTGATGTCCGTGATGCCGGTTATGCGCAAGGGCTGGTCGATCTCGCCCTCGCCGAGTTTGGCGGCCTTGACGGTGCCTTCAACAATGCCGGTATGGTCGGCGAGGTCGGGCCGATCCCGGATATGGACCGGGCCAACTGGACCGATGTGATCGCCACCAACCTGACCAGCGCCTTCTCTGCGGCCAAGGCCCAGATACCGGCGCTGCAGAACAGGGGTGGCGGATCGCTGGTTTTCACCACATCCTTTGTCGGTCACAGCAATGGCGGGTTGCCGGGCTTCGGTGCCTATGCCGCGTCCAAGGCCGGGATCAACGGGCTGGTGCAGTCACTGGCCATTGATCATGCCGCCGAGGGGATCAGGGTGCACAGCCTCCTGCCCGGCGGTACCAAAACCGAGATGGCTGGTGATGATGCGGAGGCCCACAAGTTTATCGCCGGTTTGCATCCGCTCAAGCGCATGGCCGATCCCATGGAGATCGCACAGGCGGCCCTGTTCCTGCTGTCGGATCGCTCCAGCTTCATGACCGGCAGTCCGGTGATTGCCGATGGCGGGGTATCGGTCAGGTTCCTCTGACCGCCCGAATCTTTGGCAGTTCGGATGCTGTGTTAGCGGAAGTCTTCGCCGGGTTTGGCCCCGAAGAAGGCAGCTATCGGCAGCCATCCGGCATTGCCTTCCACATCCACCTCACACCAACTGCCATCACAGGCGCGGATCTGGCCGACGACACCCGGCTCGACCCGTGCGACCGGGCTCGCCTCCGGGTCCGGGGCGGCGTAGAGGGTGGCGATATCGCCCATGACCAGTGCGCCGCGCTGGCCGGACAGCATGGATTGATGCACCCATGTTTCGGTGCCGTCCACATCGCGGATGCGGCGCCATGTGTCGTATTCGGCGGTGATCTCAACCGGCAACCCGGCGCGCTGGTAAATCCAGTCGATCGGATAGCTCAGCCCCGGCCCGGTGCGGGCATTGACCCGTTCGGGCCGCAGTGAGGCAAAGCGCGGCAGCGGTAACCCGGTCTGTTGGCCGAGGGCAACCTGACCCTGACTGATCTGCGCCACCTCGAGCCAGATCGTGCCCCGGCTCTGCCCGTCGTCATTTGCCTGAGCTGGCGCCTGTACTGGCCCGGTGGTCATCAGGAAACCGCCGATGAGTGCCAAGAGGGCGGTGAATGCCCATTGCCTGTTTGGTCTGTTCAATCCGGTCATGTTGCGGTCCAGTACTGGATCAGCGGTTGTCATTTCTGCCTGTCAGCGACCGGTCGCGTGTGCCGGTTGAATAGCCGGTTGGATAAATTCGGTCAAAGTCGCTGGACATGCCCCTGTACCAACGCTATTGCGCTAGGGCATCAAATGACAATAGTCAGCGACGCCAACGAGATATTTTTTCGAGGAGACAGCAGCCAATGAGCACCGGTCGTCAAACCCGTGTCGCGGTGACCCGCAAGTTACCCGAAGCGGTGGAAACCCGTTTGATGGAGCTTTTTGCTGCCACGCTGAACCCGACAGACGAGCCGATGGATGCGGCGGCGCTGAAAGCTGCAGTCCAGAAATGCGATGTGCTGGTACCTACGGTTACCGACCGAATCGATGCTGAGATCATCGAGGCGGCAGGCCCTGATCTGAAGCTGATCGCTTCATTCGGTACCGGTGTCGATCACATCGACCTGAAGGCGGCACAGGCCAAGGGCATCGTTGTCACCAATACCCCCGGTGTGCTGACCGAGGATACCGCCGATGTGGCGCTGGCCCTGATGCTCGCCACCGCCCGCCGGATGAGCGAGGGCGAGGCACTGGTGCGCAGCGGTGAATGGACCGGCTGGGCACCGACCCAGATGCTCGGCCTGCGCCTCGGCGGCAAGCGTCTCGGCATTATCGGCATGGGCCGGATCGGTGAGGCGATTGCCCACCGCGCCCGCGCCTTCGGCATGTCGATCCACTACCACAACCGCCGCCGTCTGCCCGGCGACATGGAACAGCGCCTCGAGGCGACCTATTGGGAAAGCCTCGACCAGATGCTGGCGCGTATGGATGTGATCTCGGTCAACTGCCCGCAGACCCCGGCCACCTTCCACCTGCTGTCAGAGCGACGCCTCGACCTGCTCCAGCCCCATGCCATCCTGATCAATACCGCGCGCGGTGCCGTGGTGGATGAACAGGCGCTGATCAAGGCGCTGAAGGAAGAGCGTATCGCCGGTGCCGGTCTCGATGTTTATGAGGGCGAGCCAGCCGTGCCGGAAGAGCTGCGCAAGCTGAAAAACGTCGTGCTGCTGCCGCATCTCGGCTCCGCCACCCGCGAGGGGCGTCAGGCCATGGGTGACAAGGTGATCATCAACATCAAGACCTTCATCGACGGCCACCGCCCCACCGACCGCGTCCTCCCCGGCATCGACGACTGACGCACCCGCCGGTTAGCTATCCAGTCTTAACCGTACCTCGATCAGTTCCGGTTCGTCGGGGTTGATGTGGCGGGTGAAGCCGAGGCGGTCGCAGAGGGCGAGCATCGGTTTGTTTTCGCGCAAGACCTCGCCGAAGATTTCGGTGGTGCCGCGCTGGCGGGCATAGTCGATGATCTCGGTCATCAGTCTGCGACCGAGCCCGTGACCTTTCAGGTGCGAGGAGACGATGGCGGCATATTCGGCGCGGATATTATCCGGGTCGGCGGATATGCGCACGATCCCGGCAATGTCATCCAGCGGGTTGTCATCGGCATCCACATGCACGGCCACTAGCGCCATTTCCCGGTCGTAATCGATCTGGCTCAACCGGGCGACGGTGTCATGGGTCAGCTTGCGCACCGGTGAGAAGAAGCGCAGGCGCAAATCCTCCGGGTCCATTTCCGCAACCATTTCATGCATCAGCGGTTCGTCTTCCGGCTTGATCGGTCGCAGGAAATAGCGGGCACCGTGCTCGTCGCCGATCATCTTCTCCAGCTTCTTCGGATAGGGGCGGATGGCGAGGCGACGGCTGCCGACTTCAAGGTCCGAGGGCCGGATACCGATCCGGGCATCGAGGGCCAGCACGCCGTTTTCATTGGCAAACAGCGGGTTGATGTCGAGTTCGTCAATGGTCGGCAGATCGGTGATCAGCTGGGTCACCCGGATCATGGTCAGGGCAATCGCATCCATATCCGCCGCCGGTCGGTCGCGGTAGCCCTGCAACTGCCGGTGCACCCGTGTGCGGGCCATGGCGGCGCGGGCGAGGTTCATGTTGAGCGGCGGCAGGGCCAGCGCCTTGTCATCATGCAGCTCGACCGCCGTGCCGCCCTGTCCGAACAGGATTACCGGCCCGAAATCCGCATCCTCGATCATGCCGACGATCAGCTCATGGGCACCGGGCATCCGGGCCATTTCCTGCACCGTGAAGCCATCGATTTTCGCGTCCGGCTTGAGGTTGCCTACACGCTCCAGCATGGCATTGGCGGCCCGCTCTACATCCTCGGGCTTTTTCAGGTGCAGCGCCACGCCGCCGACATCGGATTTATGGGTGATATCGTTGGACAGGATCTTGAGCGCGACCGGTCTGCCGATCCGTGCCGCCTCCCGCACCGCGCTTGCCACATCGGGGGCGATGACGGTTTCGACGATTGGCACGCCATAGGCCTCGAGCACTTGTTTGGCCTGATATTCGGTGAGCCAGCGCTGCCCGGCGGCGAGCGCGTCGTCGATGATGCTCTTGGCCCGTGCGGTATCGGCGGTGACTTCCTCCGGCTGGCTGTCCGGTACCTCCATCAATGCCTTCTGGTTCCGGCGATAGGTCACCAGATGCATGAAGGCACGCACCGCCTTCTCCGGTGTGTCATAGGTGGGGATGCGGTTTTCGGCGAACAGGCTGCGCGCGGGTTCCATGGCCTGATGTCCGATCCAGCTGGTCAGGATCGGTTTGACCGATTTTTGCCGGGCCGACACCACCGCCCGTGCGGCATCAACGCTGTCGGCAATCGCGGTCGGACAGTTGATCACGACCAGCGCATCCACCGCCTTGTCGGTGAGGACCGCATCGAGGGCGGCGGCATAGCGGCTGCCGGGGGCATCGCCGATAATATCGATCGGGTTGCCGTGGCTCCAGGTACGTGGCATGGACGCATTGAGCGCATCCATGGTCTCCGGCGACAGGCTGGCCAGATGGCCGTTGAGGTCGGAGGTGGTATCGGCAGCCATGACGCCAAGCCCGCCGCCATTGGTCAGGATTGCCAGTTGCTCGCCTTCCACCTTGACCCGCATACCGAGGGTTTCCACAGCATCGAACAGCTCGTCCATATCGGCCACGCGCAGCATCCCGGCCCGGCGGAACGCGGCATCATAGACATCATCGGACCCGGCGAGTGCGCCGGTATGGCTCGATGCTGCCTTGGCACCTGATGCGGTGCGCCCGGATTTGATCACGATCACCGGCTTGGTGCGGGCGGCGGCGCGGGCGGCGGACATGAATTTGCGCGGATGGCTGATGGCTTCGATATAGAGCAGGATCGCGCGGGTTTTCGGATCACGGGCGAGGTAGTCGATCATGTCGCCAAAATCCACATCGGCCATGGAGCCGAGCGAGGCCAGATGCGAAAACCCGATGCCGCGGGCCGAGGCCCAGTCGATGACCGAGGTCAGCACTGCGCCGGATTGCGACAGGAAGCCGATATCGCCGGTCGCCGGGGTCAGATGGGCAAAGCTGGCATTCAGCCCATGGCCCGGCACCATGATGCCGAGACAGTTCGGCCCGACCACCCGCAACAGATGGGGTCGGGCGGCATCCAGCAAGCGATCCTGCAGCTCCGCGCCCTCATGGCCCAGTTCGGCGAAACCGGCGGTAATAACCACGGCGCCACGGGTACCGCGTCCGCCCAGTTGATCAATGATCCTGGGTACGGTATGCGGCGGCGTGCAGATCACGGCAAGGTCCGGCACCATGGGCAAATCTTCGACAGATTTGTGGCACAGAATACCCGCCACGGAGCGATGTTTCGGATTTACCGGGAGAACCGGGCCAGCGAAGCTTCCGGCGGTTAGATTACGGGCCAGGACATTGCCGATCGAATTGGGTCGGTTGCTGGCCCCGATCAGGGCGACACTTGTCGGTCTGAATACAGCATCAAGGTTACGGATACTCATGGTTCAAACGGCTTTTCATCGCTTTACAGGTTACCGGATGCTGCACCGCACAATATACGGCATCTGCGCCTTGATGATGCTAGCCATTTTGTCGCTGTGGGTCACGCCGGTACTGGCCGTTAACCATGATACGGATGCCGGGGCCGTAGCTGCGACCGTGCAGCCGGTGCATGGGCTGGCCCTGTTTGATGCGCCGAAATACGGAGCCGACTTCACCCATCTCGACTACGTCAACCCGGATGCGCCGAAGGGCGGGTTGCTGAAGCAGGGTGCGACCGGCACCTTCGACAGTCTCAACCCGTTCCTGATTACCGGACAGGCGGCGGCGCGTATGAACCTGACCTATGACACGCTGATGCAGCGGGTCTGGGACGAGCCGTTCAGTGTTTACGGGCTGGTGGCGGAGCGTGTTGAACTGGCACTTGACCGCAGCTGGATGACCTTCCACCTCAACCCCGCCGCCCGATTCCATGACGGCCATCCGGTGACGGCCAGGGATGTGAAATTCTCGCTCGAGACATTGCGGGAGAATGGCCGCCCGAATACCCGCCGGGTCTATGGCTTCGTAACGGCAATCGAGATTATCGACGATCACACCATCACCTTCCGGCTGCTGCCATCGGCGGAGCGCGAGGTGCCGCTGGTGCTGGCGATGCTGCCGGTGCTGCCAGCCCATTACTGGGCCGATCATGATTTCGGGCGCACCACCCTGACCCCGCCGCTCGGTGGCGGGCCGTATCGGGTGGCGTCCCTCGATCCGGGGCGCAGCATCACCTATGAGCGCGTTGCCGATTACTGGGCCGCCGACCTGCCGGTCAATCGCGGCCAGTACAATTTTGATACGGTGCAGATCGAGTATTTCCGCGATGACGATGTGGCGCTGGAGGCGTTCAAGGCGCGCGAGGTCAATTTCCGGCGTGAGTCTGATCCAAATGCCTGGGCCACCCGCTACAGCGGTCCGGCGGCAGAGGGCGGGTTGCTCAAGCTGGAACAACTGCCGCATCACCGCCCGGACTGGACCCTGTCGCTGATCTTCAATACCCGGCGTGATCTGTTCGATGATTTGCGGGTACGCACGGCACTGGATCTGGCCTTTGACTTTGAATGGCTCGACCGGGCCGTGTTCCGCGATGCCTACAAGCGGATCGAGAGCTATTACCCGAATTCGGAACTGGCGGCGACCGGCCTGCCGGATGCGGCGGAACTGGCCCTGCTCGAGCCGTTCCGCGACAGCCTGCCGGATGCGGTTTTCGGCCCGGCCTATGAGGCACCGCGCACCGATGGCAGCGGCATGGCCGGGCGGCGCGGCAATCTCCGCAAGGCGCTGGCGTTGCTGAAGCAGGCGGGCTGGATGCTGGAAAACGGACGTCTGGTCAGTGCCGAAACGGGGCAGCCCTTCAGCTTTGAAATTCTGATCCAGACCGGACAGGAGGAAGGGGTCGTGCTCGAATGGGTGCGGACCCTTGACCGTATCGGCATCACCGCGCGCATTCGCAGTGTCGATGCCACCCAGTTCCGCCAGCGGCTCAACAGCTTTGATTACGATGTGGTCAATTACCGCTGGATCAACAGCCTGTCGCCGGGGGTTGAGCAGCGGCTGTATTTCGGCAGCGAGAATGCGGAGGTGCAGGGCTCACGCAACTATCCGGGCATTCGCTCACCGGCGGTAGATGCCCTTGTTGCCGGGATTGCCGATGCCAGCAGCCGCGCCGACCTGCTGACCCATGTTCATGCGCTCGACCGGGTGCTGACCCACAGCCGCTACGGCGTGCTGCTCTATCACCTCGGTCACGATCTGGTCGCTTACTGGCCGCCGGTCACCCGGCCTGCCGTGACCCCGCTTTACGGCATGGTGATCGAGGCATGGTGGGCGACGCGGCCCTGACTGGCCCGATCAGGCCATGCTGGCCGGGATCAGTGACTTCAGCGGCACTTTCGGGCGTGGGCCGATATGGCTGATGACCTCGGCGGCGGCAATGACGCCAAGCCGGGCACAATCGGCCATATTTCGACCGGTACTGAGACCATAGAGATAACCGGCGGCGAACTGGTCACCGGCACCGGTGCTGTCGATGATCTTTGACACCCGCTCGGCTGGCATACGCACGGTCTCGCCGTGATGCATGGCAACGCAGCCCTGTTCGGACCGGGTAATCACCGCGGTATCAACGTCATGGCGGGCGAGGTCGAGGGCTTCTGCCAGTGTGTTGACCATGTAGAGCGAGGTAATCTCGGCCTCATTGGCGAATAACAGGTCAACCGAATGGGGCAGGAAGTTGCGGATATCGTCGCGGTACCGGTCGGCGAGGAACGGATCGGACATGGTGAAGGCAACGGTGGTGCCTGCCGTGCGCGCCACATCGGCGGCTTCCATCATCGCCTCACGCGGGTGTTCGCTGTCCCAGAGATAGCCTTCGAGGAACAGGTAATCGGCCCCCTGAATCATGTTGTGATCAATGTCGTTTTTGTTCAGCTCGGTCGAGGCACCGAGATAGGTGTTCATGGAGCGCTGGGCATCCGAGGTCACCAGAATGATCGAGACACTGGTATCGTCGCCGTTGCTGGCCGGTGCGATCGGGGTGACGACGCCGAGTGCTTCCATGTCCTTGCCGTAGAACCGGCCCGGCTCGTCATCGCGGACGCGGCCAATAAATCCGGCGCTGCCGCCAAAAGACGCGATCCCGGCCATGGTATTGGCGACCGAACCGCCGGACGCCATGGTGGCAGGCGGGATGCTCTCATAGAGCTGACGCGAGCGGGTCTGGTCGACCAGAGTCATCGTGCCCTTGTGCACGCCATGTTTAGTCAGGAAGCCGTCCTCGACTTCGGCAATAATATCAACGACGGCATTACCGATGCCGACCACTTTAGGCTGGGCGCTGGTCATAGGGGGTACTCTTGAAAAAGACAGGGGTAGCAGATGGGAAAACCTGTGGCCCATGTGGCCAAACCTTGCGCCAGAAGTCAAATAACTGGTGCTGGCAAATGGGCGCAGCCCTGTGATAGAGCCTGTCGCATCATGTTTGCTGATCTCCTCGACGCCTTCGCCGATCTGAAACTGCCTGCAGTACGCTGGACGATTCTGGGCTGTATAGCCGTCAGTCTGATCGTGCTGTTGCTCATGCCGTGGGGCGCATCGGTGCTGCTCGGCGGGGTCAATCTGGTCGGCTGGGGCTGGCTCGACGGTATCATCGATGTCACCGGCACTATCATTGCGGCGGTGCTGGCGATCCTGCTGTTTCCGATTGTCATGACTGCCATCACCGGGCTGGTGGCGGAATTCATGCTTGATCCGATGGAGCGGGTCCGCCACCCGGATCTGCCGCCCTTGCGCGATCTGCCGCTCACAACCGCCATTGGCAATGCGCTGGTATTTCTGCTGATTGCCTTGCTGCTGACGCTGCTGGTTCTGGTCGGCGGGTTTTTCCTCGTCGGCCTCAACGTGTTGCTGGCATGGAGCGTCAATGCCTATCTGCTGTCGCGTGAGTTTATCGACGTGGTTGCCCTGCGCCGCCTGCCGCCACAGGAGATCAAGGCATGGCGCAAGCGGAACCGGCTGGCGGTATTCCTGCGCGGGCTGATACTGGCGGCACTGTTCGTCATTCCGGTGCTCAACCTGATTGCACCGATACTGGCGGCGCTGATGACCAGCCACTGGCTCGCGCGCACTGATATTTACGCCGACACGGTACCGACTCGGGCGGTGCATTAGCGGTTTTCAGGGTGTTTTGTAACAGCACTGACGTGACGGATTTACCGGTTTATCCGGGCTTTCCGGTGCCTGGTATCGGGAATGCTTGCCTGTGTCGTGGTCGATTGCCGATCATGATGGTCCGTTCACGCATTTCCGGGACATCGCACACGTCATGGCATCCTCATCAACTCTCCGGCTTCTGGCCATGGCGCTTATTACCATGACCGGGCTTTCCGGCTGCGGTCTGCTCGGTGCTGCCACCGGTGCCGCTGCCAAGGCAGTGACCTCCGCCGTTGATGTGTTCGTCGAGGCGCCAAGCTATGACAACGATGAACAAGCCATCACGGTAGCGGAAATTCCCGATAACAAGGGCTGATCGTCATCAGGCGACAGTCTTGTCCGGATAGGGACAGAGATCACTGACCACGCAATGCGGGCAGTCGGGCTTGCGCGCCTTGCAGGTATAGCGACCGTGCAGGATCAGCCAGTGATGGGCGTGCTGTTTCCATTTCGCCGGTACCTTGCGCAGTAATTTGCGCTCCACATCCTCGACGGTCTTGCCGGTAGCCATTTTCATGCGATTGCCGACCCGGAAGATATGGGTATCCACCGCAATGGTCGGCTGACCGAAGGCGATGTTCAGCACCACATTTGCCGTCTTGCGCCCGACGCCAGGCAGTTTTTCCAGCGCCTTGCGGGTCTTCGGTACCTCGCCGCCATGTTCGTTGATCAGGATTTGCGAGAGCTTGATGACGTTCTTTGCCTTGGCATTGAACAGGCCGATGGTCTTGATGTAATCGCGCACCCGTCCCTCGCCCAGCATCACCATGTCATGGGGATTGTCGGCGATCTGAAACAGTTCCTTTGTCGCCCGGTTGACCCCGGCATCGGTTGCCTGTGCCGAGAGCACGACCGCTACCAGCAGCGTATAGGCATTGGTGTATTCCAGATCCGATTTCGGTTCCGGGTTGATCGCCGACAATCGGGCGAAAAACTCATCAATCTGCTCGGGCTTCATGGTCTGGTGGGTCAGTTGGTGGGTTCGGTTGGTTGTTCGGCGGGATCAAGATATAGGCGCAGGCACAGGCGCGCGGCAAGCTGCCACTTTCCCATACCGGCATTTCGCGCCATAGTATCGGGTATGACAACAGAACAGCCGATCCAGCATGATGAGCACGGCTCTCCGGTCTATTTCGACGCGATCCTGCGACCGAACCGGAGCCTGTCGCCGCGTGGCTTTCGCCTGCTGATGCTGGCATTCGGCGCAATGCTGTTCGGTGTCGGCGGCTGGTTTTTCATGGTCGGTGCCTGGCCGGTTTTCGGCTTCATGGGCCTTGAGATCGGCCTGGTCTACTGGTGCTTCAAGCACAATTACAGAACCGGTCGTGCCTATGAGACCGTGCATCTCACTGACCGGCAACTGACCGTCGATCGCTGCAATCATTGGGGTGAGCACAGGCAATGGCAGTTCCAGCCCTATTGGCTCAATGTCGACCTCGCTGATCCGGTGCAGCATGACAGCCAGATACGGCTGGGCAGTCATGGCCGGTCGGTGACCATCGGTAGTTTTCTGGCACCGGAGGAGCGGGCGGATTTTGTCGCTGCCTTGCGCCGGGCGCTTGACCGGGCGCGGGGGCCGCAGCTGCCGCAGGCGGTTGCTGAAACCTGAGCGGGACTAAGCGGGCCAAACCGCAAAAATCGGGTGGGTGAGCCTGCCGTTCCGGTTTAGGATCATACCCATGATGAACACCATTGCCCATGCCGATATCGAGATGCCAGAGCCGATGCAATCCGCGATCTATCACGGCATCGGCGATACACTCGATTACCTCGCCGCCCATTGGCAGGAGCAGCCGAGCCTCGACCTGCTCGCCAAACGCGCCGGGTGGAGCCTGTCGCATTTCCAGCGTGCCTTTACCGATCATGTGGGCGTCAGCCCGAAACGGGTGTTGCAATATCTGACCATTGCCCATGCCCGTGGCCAGTTGGCGGAGGGGGCAAGCCTGCTTGAGGCGTCGCTCGACAGTGGGTTATCCGGGCCGGGCCGGCTCCATGACCTGTTCGTTGCGGTCGAGGCCATGACACCGGGTGAATACAAGAAATCCGGCAGTGATCTGACCATCACCTATGGCTGGTGCCGCTCCCTGTTCGGGCCGGTGCTGCTCGGTGTGACCGAACGCGGTATCTGCTGGCTGGCCTTCGATCACCATGACCGGCCCGAGGCGGCGGAACAGGAGTTTCATGCTGAATGGTCACTGGCCAGACAGATACGTGACGATGCCGCCGTGCAGCCGGTGCTCGATCAGGCGCTGGGCTTCATGCGTGACTGGCAGACCGGGTCACTCCAGGTAAACGGCCAGCCGCCACGGTTGCTGCTGCGGGGCACGAATTTCCAACTCAAGGTCTGGCACGCGCTGCTCTCGATCCCGGCGGGTCGGGTCTACAGCTACGGTCAGATTGCCGAGGCAATCGGCGCGCCGAAGGCTACCCGCGCGGTGGGGGCGGCCTGTGGGGCCAATCTGGTCAGTGCCCTGATCCCTTGCCATCGGGCGATTACCTCGACCGGCATGATCCACGCCTATCGCTGGGGCGTCGGGCGCAAACGGGTGCAGCTCGCTTGTGAATTTGCCCGTTTTGATGAGGCGCAGGCGGCTGGCTGACGCTGATTTGCCCCGGCCTGTGGATCATCCGGGAGATTAGCCGGGAAATTGGCTGGACAGGTGGCATCTCAGCGGCAAAGCTGGCCGGGTTCTTGCATTGCTTTTACCGATAACGCATCAGGTATCAGCCTGTTTCCAGCCAGCCGACGATTGTTCCCATGCCAGCACGTAAAATCCCGTTTGACCGGACCCCGGGTCAGGATGCCCTCGAAATCACTATTGTTGATGATCTGAAAGTCGTTGTGCCGAATGACCTGAGCCAGATGACACCGTTTGTGCTGCTGGAACAGGAAGACTGGTTCGAGGATGAGATCGGGTTCATCCGGAAATTGGCCCAGCCGGGCGTCAATATGCTCGATATCGGGGCCAATTTCGGCCTCTATACCCTCGCCATGGCCAAGGCGATTGGCGGTGATGGCCGGTTCTGGGCGGTTGAGCCAGCGAGTAATACTGCCGGTTTCCTGCGCCGATCTGTTGCCGCCAATGATTTTAAGGCCATTGAGGTTTTGCAGATGGCGCTGTCGGATTCCGATGGTGACGGCTATCTGACCATCGAAAGCTCATCGGAGTTGAATGCCCTCGCCGACGGTCCGGGCGCCAATACCGAACAGGTCAAGCTGAGCACTCTCGACAAGCTGATGGCGGAGCAGTTCGGCGATGTGCAGTTCGATTTCATGAAAATCGATGCCGAGGGGGCTGAATCAGCCATCCTCAAGGGTGGTAAGGCGTTTTTCGAGCAGCAATCGCCTCTGGTCATGTATGAGCTGAAGCACCGCAATCAGGTGAATACCCAGCTGATCCAGCAATTCGCCGATATGGGCTATGAGCCATACCACCTGATCCCCGGCATTGATGTGCTGGTGCCGTTCAGCCTGTCTGATGAAATCGACGGCTACAAACTCAACCTCTTTGCCTGTAAGTCCGATTGTGCCGACCGGCTGGTGGAGCGTGGATTCCTGCTGAAATCGGCTGAGCCGGGCGAGGCGCCCGCTGTCGATTGGGATGATTATGTCGCCATGCAGGGCTGGGTGGTCCATGCCGGGCTGGATTTCGGTCCCTGGGTTTCCGGTGATGCTCTGCCCGAGCCGGACAAGCAACTGCGTCTTGCCCTCTGTCATTGGGGGGCCGCGCATAAGGCAGATGCCAGTGCCGCCGACCGTTATGCGCATCTGAAGACGGCCATGGAACTGGTTTCCGGCATTCCGGCCATGAATGACAGCGCAGCACCGGGCCACGGGCTGATCCGCCTGACCGCCAGCCGGATTACCGCTGATCTCGGCAATCGGGTGCAGCGGGTGACATGGCTCAGTGATGTCTTGCGCTCATTTTCCACCGGTAAAGTGCTGATCAACAAACCGTTTCTGGCGGTTGCCGAGCGGTTCGATGATCTCTCGCCGGATGGTCAGTTGATGAACTGGCTGGGCGTTTCACTGGCTGAAACGATTGATGCGAAGAGCCGCTTCTCATCCTTCTTTACCCTGCCGCGTGACTCATACGATATCTTCAAGAACCTGATGCAGTATCCGCTGCTGTGCGCGGAAACCGTGCGCCGCTATATGCTGTGTATTCAGGCATCGGGCGCAAAGGTTGATGGTGGGTATCCTGCTGGCTTCAAGCCGGTGGCCGAGGCCGCACCGGATAACCGCAATCCCGATCTGTGGCGGCCCTATCTTGCCGCTGATGTCCAGCAGCAGCAGGGCTAGGCAGGCCATCGGGCCTGGGTAGCGTCAGTCGGACAGGCCAAGAACATCGCCCATGCTGTAGCGACCTGCTTGCTGGCGGGCCAGCCATTCGGCGGCGCGCACGGCACCACGGGCAAAGATCTTGCGATCGGTGCAGCGATGGGTGATCTCGATCCGCTCACCGGCCATGGCGAAAATGACGGTGTGTTCCCCAACCACATCGCCGCCGCGCAGGGTGGCAAAGCCGATCTCGCCTTCCGGGCGGGCACCGGTATGCCCTTCGCGGGACAGGCGTTGAATGTCGGCCAGTGCTTTGCCGCGACCGGCAGCGGCGGCATGGCCGAGGGCCAGTGCCGTACCGCTTGGGGCATCGACCTTGGCGCTATGATGCATCTCGACGATTTCAATGTCGGCGGTCCTGGCATCAAGGCTGCCAGCCACCCGACGGACGGTATCGAGCAACAGGTTGACGCCGAGGCTGGTATTGGCCGCCAGTATGACGGGCACTTCCGCTGCCGCCGCGGTAATGGCCGCTTCGGTATCGGCATCGAGACCGGTTGTGCCGATCACCAGCGCGGTTTTATGGGTAACGGCCAGTTCCAGATGGGCGGTGGTGGCCTCGGGCAGGGTGAAGTCGATCACCGCATCCGAGACAGCAAAGACCCCGGCGGCATCCCCGGTCACCGGTGCCACGCTGCCGGTCAAGCCAAAGGTAGCTTCCGCCGTCTCGCCGATCCGGGCATCGCCATCACGGACACCGAGAGCAGACAGGGTCAGCCCGTTTGCGGCCATGATTTCGGCAGCGATCAACTGGCCCATACGGCCACCGGCACCCAGAACCCCGATTTTCATGACGCGTTACCCCTAGTCCTTCAGGTCTTCCCAGAGTTCCTTGACCTTGGAGAAGAAGCCTTCAGATTCCGGGCTGTTGGAGCCGGGCTTGCCCTCACTGTCGAATTGCTTGAGCAGGTCTTTCTGCTTGGCCGACAGGTTGCGCGGTGTCTCGACAAAGGTTTCGATCATCATGTCGCCACGGGTCTGTGAGCGCAGGATCGACATGCCCTTGCCTTTCAGACGGAAGGTCTGGCCCGTCTGGGTTCCGGCAGGCACGGTGAAGCGCGCGCGCTTGCCGTCAATGGTCGGTACTTCCACCTGACCGCCGAGCGCTGCCGTGCTCATCGGGATCGGTACGCGACAGCCCAGATCGGAGCCGGAGCGCATGAAGAACTCATGGGGCTGTATGCTCAGGAAGATATAGAGATCACCGGCTGGTGCACCGCGCAGGCCAGCCTCACCCTCACCGGCGAGGCGGATGCGGGTGCCGTCCTCAACCCCGGCAGGGATGTTGACGTTCAGGTTCTTTTCCTTGCGCACCCGACCGGCACCGGAGCAAACGCCGCACGGGTTCTTGATGATCTTGCCGACGCCGTTACAGGTCGGGCAGGTACGTTCGATCATGAAGAAGCCCTGCTGGGCGCGTACCCGGCCAACACCGCTACAGGTCGGACAGGTGATTGGTTCGCTGTTGCCTTCCGCGCCAGTGCCATGACAGTGGTCACAGGCAACCGAGGTCGGCACGCGGACCTGTACCTTGTCGCCCTTGAAGGCCTGTTCGAGGCTGATTTCGAGGTTGTAGCGGAGGTCGGAGCCGCGACTGCTGGCCTTGCCACCACCGCCGCCGCGCTTGCCGCCCATGAAGTCGCCGAACATCTCGTCGAAAATATCGGCGAAATTAGCGCCGCTGAAACCGAAATCGCCATTGCCGCCGGCACCGCCGCCGCCCATGCCGCCCTCGAAGGCTGCATGGCCGTAACGGTCATAGGCTGCGCGCTTGTCGTCGTCCTTCAGGACGTCATAAGCTTCGCTGATTTCCTTGAACTTGTGTTCGGCCTCAGGATCATCCGGATTGCGGTCCGGGTGGTACTGCATGGCCTGTTTGCGATAGGCGCTTTTAAGCTCAGCCTGCGAGGCATCCTTTTTAACGCCTAACAGCTCGTAATAATCTGTCTTCGCCATCTATCGTTTTCCGCCATCGGGTCGCTGAATGCTGGTGGTAAGAGGGGTTCTTTCGGACGAAAACCGGCCATGGAAAACTCCGCGGCCGGTTTGGTCATGGTGACAGTGTCAGGCAACGTCAGCCGTTGGCCTGTTTGCCACCTTTTTCGTCGTCATCGACTTCCTCAAACTCGGCATCAACGACACCGTCTTCAGCCTTGGAAGCGGCGGCATCGGCAGCCGCGGCATCCGCCGCATCGGCATCGCCGTCAGCGGCAGCCTCTTCCTGGCTCGCCTTGTACATGGCTTCGCCAAGCTTCATAGCTGATTGCTGCAAGGCCTCGCGCGCCGCGTTGATGGCGTCAGGATCTTCGCCAGCCATTGCTTCCTTGGCGGTTGCAATCGCGCTCTCCAGTTCGGCTTTCTCATCCGAGTTGATCTTGTCACCGTTTTCGCTGAGCGATTTTTCGGTTGAGTAGATCAGACCATCGAGCTGGTTGCGTGCCTCGACAACTTCACGACGCTTTTTGTCGTCGGTGGCGTTGCTTTCGGCTTCCTTGACCATTTTCTCAATGTCGGAGTCAGACAGACCACCAGATGCCTGAATACGGATCTGCTGTTCCTTGCCGGTCGCCTTGTCCTTAGCGGACACCTGCACGATACCGTTGGCATCAATGTCGAAGGTGACCTCGATCTGCGGGATACCGCGTGGTGCCGGTGGGATACCGACCAGATCGAACTGACCCAGCGCCTTGTTGTCGGCAGCCATTTCACGTTCGCCCTGGAACACCCGGATGGTGACAGCGTTCTGGTTGTCTTCAGCGGTTGAGAAGGTCTGTGATTTCTTGGTCGGGATCGTGGTGTTACGCTCGATCAGACGGGTGAAGACACCACCGAGGGTCTCGATACCCAGTGACAGCGGGGTAACGTCGAGCAGCAGGACGTCCTTGACGTCGCCTTTCAGAACGCCGCCCTGGATCGCGGCACCAACGGCCACAACCTCGTCAGGGTTCACACCGCGGTGTGGTTCCTTGCCGAAGAATTCTTCAACTGCCTCAATGATCTTCGGCATCCGGGTCATACCACCGACGAGGATGACCTCATCGATTTCGGATGCTTTCAGACCGGCGTCTTTCAGAGCCGCTTTACATGGCTCGATAGACCGTTTGACCAGATCGGCAACCAGCGCTTCCAGCTTGGAGCGGGTCAGGTTGAGATTGAGGTGCTTCGGACCTTCCTTGTCCGCCGTAATGAACGGCAGGTTGACGTCGGTAGAGGTTGCGGAAGACAGCTCGATTTTGGCTTTCTCGGCAGCTTCCTTCAGGCGCTGCAGAGCCAGCTTGTCATCGCGCAGGTCGATGCCGTTCTCTTTTTTGAACTCGTCGGCAAGATAGTCGATGATCTTGTTATCGAAGTCCTCACCACCGAGGAAGGTGTCACCATTGGTGGCCTTCACTTCGAAAACGCCATCGCCGATCTCGAGGATCGAGACGTCAAAGGTACCGCCACCGAGGTCATAGACCGCGATGGTACCGCTGCCTTTTTTCTCCAGCCCATAGGCGAGTGCGGCGGCGGTTGGCTCGTTGATGATACGCAGAACTTCAAGACCGGCGATTTTACCGGCATCCTTGGTGGCCTGACGCTGGCTGTCGTTGAAGTATGCCGGAACGGTGATGACCGCCTGGGTTACTTCCTCGCCGAGATAGGCTTCTGCGGTTTCTTTCAGCTTGCTGAGGACGAAGCTGGAAATCTGTGATGGTGCGTATTTCTCGTCACCGACCTTGACCCAGGCATCGCCGTTATCGCCAGCGACGATATCGAATGGCGCTTTCTTGACCATTTCCTCGACCTGCTTCTCGCTGAAGCGGCGACCGATCAGGCGCTTGATGCCGTAGAGGGTTTTGTCGGGATTGGTAACGGCCTGACGTTTGGCCGGCTGGCCAACGAGACGCTCGTTATCCTTGGCGAAGGCGACCATTGACGGGGTGGTGCGGGCACCCTCGGCATTCTCAATGACCTTGCCCTGATTGCCGTCCATGACGGCAACGCATGAATTCGTGGTTCCGAGATCGATACCAATTACTTTGCTCATTCCTATCAGCCCCTTGTTCTCTTCATGGCGGCGGGTTCTGGCAGTCCGTCAACATATTCTATATGGCCCTGCCAGGCCCAGATTAGGTTTCAAACACTGTTGGTCGCTGATTGGCGACCCTTGTTAAAAGCGATACGCCCAACAACCAACGCTAGGCGGGATATAGGCACGCTTGCCTATTGGTGCAACACGGCAACAGCAAGAAATTGCCATTTTTTACCATGTTGCCGGATAAATATCCCCGGCGGACCGGGTACCGTCATTTTCAGGCGGTTTTGTCGACCGGTCCCTCGGCACCACCCTTGGTGACACCGACGCGAGCCGGGCGCAGCAGACGGTCATGAACCACATAACCCTGCTGCAGAACCTGCATGATCGTGCCGCGTGGTTTTGACGGGTCCTCGACCTCGAACATGACTTCATGCTTGTTCGGGTCGAAAATCTCGTTCTCGCCGATGGCAATCTGTTTGATGCCATGGCGGTTGAGGGCCGATTGCAGTTCCTTGTCCACGGCCTTGATGCCACCGATCAGGTTTTTGATCTGGGCATCGGCGGTGTCGATCGCTTCCTGAGAAACGGCATCGAGGCTGCGGGCGAAGTTGTCCGCGACATTGAGCATGTCCTCGGCAAATTTCACAACGGCATATTTGGCACCATCGGCCTTTTCCCGCTCGGCGCGGCGGCGGACATTCTCGGTCTCGGCAGCGGCGCGCAGCAGGCGGTCGCGCAGATCATCGACCTGGGCATTCAAGGCAGCGATCTCATCAACCGGATTGAACATCGGCTCGACATTGTCCAGCTCGTCTTCATCCATCTCTTCAGCCGCCAGCTCATCGGCAATATCGGCCATGGCATCGGCCTCGGCTCTTGCCGTGGCATCACCCGGGCTTTTCGCCTGTGCGGATTGATAGGCAGCGCTGGCCTCTTCCGGTTTCAGGGTCGGGTCAACAGTGAGCGGGGTATCGTCACCCTGCTCAGCGGGTTTCTTGTCGTTCAAAGGCTTTTGTTGCGACATGGGTTCTGTTTCGCCAATCGGTTTACTGTTTTCTGGTGTGCGCGGTTTTTAAGCCGTGGTTTGCCCCGACGCAAGCGTGAGACAAACAATATCGCCTGATGTCGGTATGGAATCCGCTATTTCAAGGCCTGAGGTGAAATAGCGTCACCCCTGTTTTTGCTTAACTGCCAACCAGTTTGCCCATGATTTTGGCGGTATAATCGACCATGGGGATAATTCGGGCATAATTCAGTCGCGTCGGGCCGATCACGCCGATGGCGCCCACGACTTCCTGTTCCGAATTCTTGTACGGGGCGACAATCACCGAGCATCCGGCAGCCGAGAACAGTCGGTTTTCGGCACCGATGAAAATCTGCACACCCTCGGCGGTATCGGTCGCATCGATGACCCGCATGATGGTTTCCTGACTTTCCAGCTCGTCAAACAGCTGCCGGACCCGGTCGAGGTCTTCCAGAGCCTGAATGTCATCGAGCAGGTTGGCCTGACCCCGGATGATCAGCGTGCCGGATTCATCGCCGGACCAGACCGCAAGCCCGGCCTCAACCACCTGTGTCGAGAGTTCGTCGAGCCTGCTCTTGCGGGTGGCGATCTCGTCGGTAATCTCGCGCCGTGTCTGTTCCAGCGTCCGACCGATCAGCTTGGCATTCAGGTAATTTGCTGCCTCACGCAGGGCAGATTGCGGGATCGAGGGCGGCAGGTTCAGCACCCGGTTTTCGACCAGCCCATCGGAGGTCACCATCACCACCAGTGCCCGACCGGGGCCGAGTTCAACGAACTCGATCTGTTTCAGCGGGCTTTCGCGTTTCGGTGCGGCGACCAGACCGGCACAGCGCGACAGGCCGGACAGCATGGTCGTTGCCTCGGCCAGCATCTGCGGCATGGTCTTGCCGGCTCCGGCAGCGAGCGCTTCGATCGAGGCTTTCTCATCGGCGGCAATGTCACCGACTTCCAGCAGCCCGTCGACGAAGAGGCGCAGACCGGCATCGGTCGGCAGGCGTCCGGCGGAGGTATGGGGCGAATGCAGCAGTCCGGCGTCTTCCAGATCAGCCATGACATTGCGGATTGTGGCCGGGGACAGGTCAATGCCGAGCGCGCGGGAAATGGTGCGCGATCCGACCGGCTCGCCGTGCAGAACGTAATTGTCGACCACATGGCGCAGTACGGCGCGCGAACGCTCGTTCAGCATGCCGAGCGGTGATGGCTGGTCCTGACTATCCAGACCGGAGAATGGACCCGGGAACTGGCCCGGAAATGGTATGGGTTTATTGGCCATGACGGCATTATCATCCAAACTGGCAATCAACGTCGCTATAAAATTTAAAATTCCGGCGGTATGGATGCAATGCCCTGTTGTGATATAGCAGCGCCACAACTGTCCCACCCGCAAGATACCCGATTGGATTTAGTCTCTTATGTCATCACGTCCGTCCGGCCGCGCCGCCGATGCCATGCGCGCTGTTGAAGTCACCACCGATGTTTCGATCCACGCCGAAGGCTCCTGCCTGATCAAGTTCGGCAATACCCATGTGCTGTGCACCGCCAGCGTCGAGGACGGGGTGCCGGGCTGGATGCGCAACACCGGGCGTGGCTGGGTGACCGCAGAATACGGTATGCTGCCACGGGCAACCGGCAGCCGCATGGCGCGGGAAGCCGCCCGCGGCAAGCAATCGGGCCGGACCCAGGAAATCCAGCGCCTGATCGGTCGTGCCCTGCGCTCGATCATCGATCTGGACAAGCTCGGTGAAGTCTCGATCAAGATCGATTGCGATGTGATTCAGGCCGATGGCGGCACGCGTACCGCGTCGATCACCGGCGGTTATGTCGCCCTCAGCCTCGCGATCCAGCACCTGCTCGCGATCAAGGCGATCAAGGAAAACCCGATCACTGACAGCGTCTCCGCCATTTCCTGCGGCGTTTATCAGGGCACACCAGTGCTCGACCTCGATTATGCCGAGGACAGTACCGCCGCTGTGGATGCGAATTTCGTGCTCACCGGCAAGGGCGGTATCGTTGAAATTCAGGGCACCGGCGAGGAGCGCCCGTTTTCCGAAGATGAGTTCCACCAACTGCTGGCGCTGGCCAAGAAGGGCTGCGGCGAACTGGTGGAGTTCCAGACATCAGCATTGGATCTGTCATGACCGAGCATCGCAAATTCACTGGCCAGACCCTCGTTATCGCCACCCATAACAAGGGCAAGGTTCCGGAAATTGCCGCCCTGCTCGATGGCCGGGTGCCGACCCTGACCACTGCCGGTGAACTTGGTCTCGACTCACCCGAGGAGACCGGCACCACCTTCGCCGAGAATGCCACGATCAAGGCGCTGGCGGCGGCAAAGGCCAGCGGCCTGCCCGCCCTTGCCGATGACAGCGGCCTTGCCGTGGTTGCCCTCAATGGTGCGCCCGGCGTCTATACCGCTGACTGGGCCGAAACCGACCGCGATGGCAACGAGCTGCCGGAACGCGACTGGGTCATGGCCATGACCAAGGTACATGAGGCGATGCAGGCGAGCGAAAACCCGGATAAGAGTGCCGCCTTTATCTCGTCGCTGGCTCTGGCGTGGCCTGACGGGCATGTGGAGATCGTCGAGGGCCGTTGTGAGGGCGAGATCGTCTGGCCCATGCGCGGTGACAAGGGCTTCGGCTATGATCCGGTGTTTGTGCCCAAGGGGCATGAGCAGACCTTCGCCGAAATGCCGAAAGAGGCAAAACAGGCGGTCAGCCACCGGGCGGCGGCCTTTGCCCAGCTACGACTGCGCTGTTTCCCATAAACCATATGCCACCCAGCCATGCGTTTGATGTATATGTATCGCGCTTAGGTTTTTCATGTGACCGGCATAACCTGATCTTGTCCTGATGTGCGGTTTCGACGCTGGTGCGATTGGTGAAAAGGCTTGATTTCCCATCCGCCAGCAACAACCTTCCCCGTACAAAAAGATCAAAAACCGGAAATACCCATTATGACCCGTCATCTGACCCCCGGAGAGCCACTCGTTCTCGCTTCTGACAATCCCGGTAAAATCAATGCGGTATCACGCCTGACCGCCGGTGTTGTCGACAAGGTTCTGGGCCTGCGCAAACTGCGCCTGACCCAGGCTGACGAGACCGGCACCACCTTCGAGGAGAATGCCACGATCAAGGCACTGGCGGCGGCCAAGGCATCCGGTCGTCCGGCACTGGCCGATGATAGTGGTCTGGAAGTAGCTGCCCTCGACAACCAGCCCGGCGTCTACATGGCCGACTGGACCTATGACGGCAAGGGCGGTCGCGATGAGGCTCTCGGCAATGCCAAAATCCTCGATGCGCTCGAGAAAAAGGGCGCTACCGATCCGGCCCAGCGCAAAGCGACCATGGTCACGGTGCTGGCGCTCGCATGGCCTGATGGCGATGTCCGTATGGTGCGCGGCGAGGTAACCGGCACGATTGCCGAACTGCCCCGTGGCGCCAATGGTTTCGGCTTCGACCCGATCTTTCAGCCCGATGGTGCCGACAAGACCTTCGGCGAAATGAATGATGACGAGAAACGCGGCTACAGTGCCCGCACCCGTGCCTTCGAGCAGTTTGTCGCCAATCATCTGCCACCAACCGGCCCTGCCCCTGTCCGCGAACAGGAACCGCGCCGGACGCTTGCCCATTGATCATGGCAACGCAGATACCGGACAGCCCATCGGACAACCCGGCACGGGCTGCTGATCCCGGTTTCGGCATATATGTGCATTGGCCGTTCTGCGCCAAAAAATGCCCCTATTGCGACTTCAACAGCCATGTGCGCGAGGCGGTGGATCATGCCCGCTGGCAACAGGCGCTGGTGACCGAGTTGCGGCATTTCGCAAACCTCGTCCCGAACCGGCAGGTCACCTCCGTCTTCTTCGGTGGTGGCACGCCATCGCTCATGGACCCGGCGACCACCGCCGGGGTGATCGAGGCGATCAACGAGTGCTGGCCGGTTGCCGAGGGGATCGAAATCACGCTGGAGGCCAATCCAACCTCGGTAGAAGCCGCGAAATTTGCCGGTTTTGCCGCTGCCGGGGTCAACCGGGTTTCCCTCGGTGTGCAGTCGCTGCATGACCGTGACCTTGCCTTCCTCGGTCGCCAGCATTCGGCTGCCGAGGCCATGGCGGCGGTCAAGCTGGCTCGGCAGTATTTCAACCGGGTCTCCTTCGACCTGATCTATGCGCGACCGGAACAGACGGTGGCGGACTGGGAAGTCGAGCTGAAACAGGCGCTCGAGGCCGGATGCGATCACCTCTCCGCCTATCAGCTGACCATCGAACAGGGCACGCAGTTCTATACCCTGCACAATCGCGGCGCGTTTCAGGTGCCGGATGACGAACTGGCTGGTGATCTGTTCGAGGCAACACAGGCGGCCACCGCTGCTGCCGGTATGCCGGCCTATGAGATTTCCAACCATGCCCGGCCGGGTGAGGCGAGCCGCCACAACCTGACCTATTGGCGCTATGGTGATTATGTCGGTGTCGGGCCGGGTGCCCATGGCCGGCTGACCCTTGCCGATGGCACCCGCGTTGGCACACGCACCCATCTCGCACCGGAAGTCTGGCTCGATCAGGTTGCGCAGCAGGGCCATGCCGCCAAGCCGTTCGAGGCGATCAATCCGGCGGAACAGGTAACGGAATACCTGATGATGGGGTTGCGGCTGGTCGAAGGGGTCGAGCTTGAGCGCATCACCGCACTCGGCGCGCAGGACTGGCAGCACTCGGTCAAACGTCCGGCGCTCGACCGGATGGTGGCGCAGGGGCTGGCCAGTCTTGATGATACCCGGCTGATGTTGACCGCGGACGGTCGCCAGCGGCTGAACTCGGTACTGGCTGACCTGCTGATCTAGCTAGCGGTTGGCCTGACCGGTTCTAATAGACGATTTCTTCAAAGGTATTGCGCGCGGGGTCGAGCACCTGAAACCCGGTGTCATCGATCTCGATCACCGCCAAGCCGCGTTCAACCAGTCCGCTTGGGCGGAACCGGAAGATGCCATCGGTACCGGCAAAGCCGTTGGGGTTGGTCAGCACGTCGCTGCGGTAAATCCGGCTGGTCCAGGCGGCATCGCGGATTTCCTTCTCATCAGTATAGAAATCCACATTGCGGCGGGCCAGAACGGCGGCGAGGGCAACGGCGTCATAACCGATTGTCGCGATCCGTGGTGGCGCACTGCCGAAGGTCTGCTGGTAATCGCGGCTGAATTTCTCGCGCTGGGCCGGGGCCGGGGAGGCAAACCATGCGCCTTCCAGTGTCGGTTCACGCAGGATGTTCGGATCATCCCAGATGCCGGTGCCGAGCAGTTGCACAACCCGTGGGTCAATGTCGAAGAACGGCAGCAGCGGGCCAATAATGCTGATCCGCTGGCCGCCATCGACGATCAGGGCGGCATCATAGGGTGGCTCGCCGTAGGTGTCGGCGCCGCGCAGTTGGCGCAGGGCCTGACGGGACGCGGTGTCTGTACGGGCCGACAGTTCGCTGACCACGGCTTTCAGCTTGGCCTGACGGGCCGGATAATCGGTGAAGCCCTCGACCACCGGGCGCAGATCCTCGACATCATCGGGATAGCGGGTGATCTTGGTAATATCGACACCATAGCTCGGGGCCGCGCGAATGGCGGTTTCAACCACGATATCGGCATAGGTGCTTTCGGGTGCCAGAATGCCGAGACGACCAAGCCCGCGTGAGGCGGCATACGCGATAATCCGGTCAACCTGACTGAATGGCAGAATGCCCATGACATAGACACCGGAGCCGCCAGGTGTACCGATGCGACCGCTGCCCGCCGGGGTTGCCTGACGCCAATCGGTGGTAAAGGCGATCATGTTGACACCGGCATCAACGGCCATTGCCTTGACCGCACCGACCGAGCTGCTGAACAGCGGGCCGAGGATCAGTTCCACATTCTCCGCCAGCAGCGAGGCCATGGCGGCCTGTGCGCCCTCGGGCGTACCGTTGGTGTCGCGCGGGATCAGGACGAAGTTGTCGTCCGCCGCCTCGAACATCGCCAGTTGCCCGGCCTGAAACAGTGCCTGTCCGACCTCTGAGCCGCGACCGGTGAGTGGTAGCAGCATCCCGACCTTGACCGGGCGACCGCGCGGATGACCGATGGTGCCGTCATTCAGAATGATGGTCTGGTCCGGGGCGCGGGTGGCCAGCTCGTCGGCATTGGTCAGCGGTCCGGCAATCCGGGCCGACTGGCTCTGGTTCTGGCCCTGCTGGCTGTACATTTCCGCCGCCGGGCCGCCATTGGACTGGCTTGAACAGGCGGTCAGCAGCATGCCGAGCATCAGCCATACCGTAAGGCAGGCGGCAAGACGGGTAACGCTAGAGCTTTTGGTCACAGTTCTGTACATATCTGATTGATCTACACTCTCAATGCCGCCCGGCCTAGTATCAGGTGGCCTCATCAGTCCAACCGGTAACGCAGTGTGACCGATAATCCCGATACCGATAGCCAAATCCCACGGTTAAATCTACCGCCACAGGTAATCGACAAGGGCCTGCATCTGGTGGCGACACCCATCGGGCGGTTGAGTGATATTACCATTCAGGCGCTCCATGTGCTGGCCGCTGCCGATATTGTGCTGTGTGAGGACACACGGGTCAGTCGCAAGCTGCTGGATTATTACGGCCTCGATAAGACGCTCTGGGCCTATCATGACCATAATGCTGCCGAACAACGGCCCAAGATCCTCGAACGTCTGAAGGCTGGGGCTACTATCGCACTGATCTCTGATGCCGGCACGCCGCTGGTGTCCGATCCCGGCTACAAGCTGGTCAATGATGTGGTTGATGCCGGTCTGCATGTGACCACGGCACCGGGGGCGAGTTCGGTTCTGACCGCATTGCAGCTGTCCGGCCTGCCGACCGACCGGTTTGTGTTTCTCGGTTTCCTGCCGCCGCGCAGTGCCGGACGCAAGCGCGTACTACAGGACTGGCGCGATGCCACGGCCAGTCTGGTGGTATTCGAGACCGCCAAGCGCATGACTGCTTTCCTGAGCGATGCGGCGGAGGTGTTCGGCGATCGTGATGCCGCCCTGACCCGTGAGTTGACCAAGCGCCATGAACAGGTAATCCGCGCGACCCTGCCGGAACTGTCCGAACAGGCAACGGCGAAAAAGATCATGCTCAAGGGCGAATGCGTGGTGGTTATCGGCCCGTCCGACGGCCTGCCTGATACCGCCACCGTCGATATCGATGCCCTGCTGCGCGAGGCGATGTCGCGCCATACAGTCAAGGATGCGGTGCGTCTGGTCAGCGGTGCCCATGGTCTCGACAAGCGTGACGTTTATGCTCGCGCTCTGGCGATCAAAGATGCCGCGGAATAGCCGGTCACATTCTGATAAATCGGCACAGGGTACAGCCGCCCATGCGCGCGGTGTGCGGGCCGAATGGCTGGCCGCTCTGTCGCTGCAGGTGAAGGGCTACCGGATACTTGAGCGCCGGTTCAAAACCCCGGTGGGGGAGATTGATCTGGTCGTCAAACGGGGCCGGGTTGTCGCCTTTGTCGAGGTCAAGGCACGAGCGGAACTGGCCGATGCCGCCCATGCCATCAGCCCGCAATCCCGCGCCCGGATCGAGCGGGCAGCACAATGGTATCTGTCCCAACGGTTGATGGCACAGCCGCCACACAAAAAAGCCGAAATGCACCGCTTTGATATGGTGCTGGTTATCCCCGGCCGTTGGCCACACCATATAGCAAACGCATGGACAGCCGGACTGAGCTGACGGATCAGGCTGATCGCCCGAAAAAATCGATGGCGGCGCCTGTTCCTCTATATGCGGTTGTCGGTTTTTTCGGAGAAACGAACATGATGCGCAACAAGCTTCTCTCTATCCAGACCGGTACCTTTACCGCTGTTTCGCTGGGCATTCTGGCATTGGCCGCAACCGGCTGCACGCCGGTTGGTGCTGCCGTTGGTGCCGGGGCGACTGTTGGTGTCGCCGCCGCACAAGAGCGCACGGTCGGCAGCGCGCTCGATGATGTGGTGATGCAGACCAAGATTTCCGAGCGCTGGTTCCGGCACAACGAGCCGATGTTCAGTGCGCTCGACCTGACCGTTGTTGAGGGCCGGGTGCTGATTACCGGTGTGCTCGACGATCCGGACCTGCGGGTTGATGCGGTTCGTCTCGCCTGGCAGGTCGATGGCGTGAAGGAAGTCATCAACGAAATCCAGCTTGCGGGCGAGGATGAAGGCATTCGGGGCTATGCCCGCGATGTGCGTATTGCCAACGAGCTGCGCGCCAAGCTGACCTTTGACCGGGAAGTCAGCGCGGTGAATTACTCCATCGATACGGTGGGCGGCGTGGTCTATCTGATGGGTATCGCCCTCAGCAAGACCGAACTTGACCGGGTGGTCGGCCATGCCCGCAATATCGAGAGCGTGCGCCGGGTGGTCAGTTATGTCCGTCTGATTGACGAAGTGCCGCAGAGTGATGCAACGGAGCAGACGGCGGCAACGCCGACTGATACCATGCAATCGGCACCTGCTTCTGCATCGGCCCCTGCGCCGTCAGTAACGGGTACCGGTGCGCCGGGAAGCGTATCGGTGGAAACGCTGGACCCGCAATAACAAGAACCGGAAACACACAATATGGACCTAGCGGCCGCAGAGGCACTGCTCCGGGCCGCCGGGC
This sequence comes from Micavibrio sp. TMED2, assembly GCA_002168225.1. NCBI lineage: Bacteria > Pseudomonadati > Bdellovibrionota > Bdellovibrionia > Bdellovibrionales > Pseudobdellovibrionaceae > Micavibrio > Micavibrio sp. TMED2. The sequence goes on along the minus strand of NHBH01000001.1, from coordinate 216,533 downwards.
AACAGGATGATGAAGCACTCGATCTGTTGCAGATAGCCGGTGCCTTTGCCCTGTTTGATCTCGGCACACTGGAAGAGCCGGTGCCGCTCGACCCCTATCAGCGGCATCTGAACGAGATGGCGACTGCCATCCGGCACGCCATGCCCGATGGCGAGGTGCAGGCCGATCTCTCGACCCATCTGGCGGCCATGCGATCAGTGGTGATCGAGGCCGAGGGCTATCGTGGCGACGAACAAGATTATGACGCCATGCACAATGCCAATATCCTGAGTGTTATCGAGCGGCGACGCGGTCTGCCGGTCGCCATCGGCCTGATTTGTCTGGCGCTGGCCGATCGCCTCGGCTGGCAGATGGCAGGGCTGAATTTTCCCGGCCACTTCCTGCTGCAACTGACCGTCGGGCGCGAGCGGGCGGTGATTGATCCTTTCGATGGCCTGACCGAGCGCCAGCCGGGCGAGCTGCGGCTGCTGCTGAAGGCCCATCGCGGTCCTGATGCCGAATTCGGGCCGACCCATGAACAGGTGGTCAGCCGCCGCGATGTCCTCATGCGGCTGCGCAATAACGTCAAGATCCGGCAGTTGCAGGCCGATAACGAGGATGCTGCGCTGTCCTGTGTCGAGCAGATGGTCTGGCTCAATCCGATGGATTCCGACCTGCGGCGTGAGGCGGCAATGCTCAATATCCGGGTTGGTAAATTGCAGCATGCGATTGATGCGCTGGAGGCCGCAGCTCTCGTCGATGAAGACCCGCAGGCATCCGCCGAGGCCGCCAGCCTCGCCCGTGAGTTGCGTCACAAGCTGAACTAGGCTTTAGTCTGTTCCAACACCCCTCTGACACTTTTCGAGAAATCCGATCATGAGCCTGACCGTCGCCATCCAGATGGACCCGATGGAGAGCATCAATATCAATGCCGACAGCAGCTATATGATGGCGCTGGAGGCACAGGCCCGCGGCCACCGTCTCTATCACTACCTGCCTGACGCCCTGTTGTATGAGGATGGCAAGGTCATGGCGATGGCCCATCCCATGCGGGTCTGGCGGCCGGAAAGCGGCAATCAGGCCGATGGCTATTTCGAGTTCGGCGCACCGGAAATGCTCGAGCTGGCAACCACCGATGTCATCCTGATGCGGCAGGACCCGCCCTTCGATATGGCCTATATCACGGCGACCCATTTCCTCGATCTGGTCGCGGACAAGACGCTGGTGGTCAATAACCCTACCGCGGTGCGGAATGCGCCGGAGAAGCTGTTCGCCACCCTGTTTCCGGGTTTGCTGCCACCAACCCTGATTACCCGCGATGTTGAGGCGATCAAGGCGTTCCGGGCCAAGCACAAGGACATTATCATCAAGCCGATTTTCGGCAATGGCGGGGCCGGGGTGTTCCATGTGACGCCGGAGGATGAAAACCTCGGCTCACTGCTCGAGATGTTCCATGCCGCCAGCCGTGAGGCACTGATCTGCCAGCGCTACCTGCCGGAGATCAAACAGGGCGACAAGCGGATCATTCTGGTTGAGGGCGAGCCGGTGGGCGCGGTCAGCCGGATGCCCAATGACGGTGAGGCACGGGCGAATTTCCATGCCGGTGGCAGTGCCCGCAAAACCGTCCTGACCGACCGTGAACAGGAAATCTGTCGTCAACTGGCACCGACCCTGCGCGAGCAGGGACTGATTTTTGTCGGGATTGATGTGATTGGTGAGTATCTGACCGAGATCAACGTCACCTCACCGACCGGCATTCAGGAAATCAACGCGCTCGACGGTATTCATATCGAGAAGCTGTTATGGGATGCGCTGGAAGCGCGTCTCGCTTAAGAACCGATCAGCTCGAAGCTTGGTGGTTCGGTGCAGACTTCCGGCACCGGCAGGTTGTCATTGGCACCGAGCAGGGTCGGTTCAACCGCATCATCCTGTGCGATCAGTGCCAGATCGCGGCGGTGGTTGGTGTAGCTCAGTTCATTCATCAGCGCGGTGCGCAGGGCAACCGGGCCAAGACCGGGGCACAAGGTATCCTTGGCCATCGCAGCCATCAGATCGTTGTCATCGGTCATGGTGAAACTGCCGAGCTTGCCGATAACATTATCCAGTACCGGCAGGGCATCGGGTTCATCGGCCATGGTTTTCAGGCCGGTGATAACCCGGTTGCGGTCCATATCGGAGCGAGCGGTGCCACGCACGGAATTGAGGTTGCGGTTGGCGATGCAATAGCCGGTGACGGTATCGAGCAGCCGGGCCGCCTCATCGCCCTGTGGCGGGGCGGAGGTGAACATCAGGTCATCCATGCCCGGTGGCGCTATGGCGAAACCGACGGAATGGCAGCGGGTGATAATGCCCAGATGGATGCGCATCTCGATCAGCCAGAACCAGCCCTTGGTATCCTGTCCGCCATCTTGCCCGCCATTCTGTTCCGCATCACGGGTTGCTGGATCGGCGCAGAGGGCAACCAGCACATCAAGACCGGCACCGGGGGTGGCACGGGTTGCCGGATTGGTGTCGCCGCTATGTCCATAGGATGATCGTGTGGTCATGGCTTTGGTCCCCGCCGCTCTGGTTCGCATCAAAATTGTTGGTGTATTAAATACCCTGTTTCCATGAAAGCACGATGCGGTTTCAGGGGTGACATTTGGTAGTTCAGGGCAGGGCGCGTTTGCTCTCAGATGGTGTGTTCAGGGCAGCCATGGTGTCGCTGATCGTGGTCAGCAGCTGTTCGAGCATGGTTTCAGGATCGTGATCATTGCTGTCCGCTCCTGCTGTTAGCGGCCAGCCATGATCGTGCATCACGGCGCTGAGGGCGGCAAGCCGCGCAAAGCCCAGTGAGCCGGACATGCCCTTCATGTCATGGCACGCGGTTTCCCATTCCTCCCCGGCATCTGCCGTGAGCTGGTTCCGGGCCAGCAAGGCAAAATTATCCAACCGCTCAACAAAGCGGGCAGTCAGCTTGTCGGTCGCCGCATCGCCGATCGCATCCCGTAATTCCTGCTGGATTGCCGTATCAATCAGCGGCATTTCCATCGCCTCCCGCCAGAGGGTGAGCGGATCGGCAGGCGTTGTCGGATTGGCAGCCGGATCAATCGAGGTCATCAGCATCGGATCATCATCAACCACATCTGTTCTGTCTCGCACCGGCAATGCGTTCAGCATATCAACCAGTTGCTTCCAGTTTACCGGCTTTTCCAGATAGCCCGTGAAGTGGTGGGTGCTCAGCTTTTCCTCGATGGTGTCGAGATTGCTGGCGGTCAGGGCAATCAGCGGCACATCGGCGGTCGCCGGGATAGATTTCAGCTTGTCGGCAACGTCCCAGCCGCTCATCCCCGGCATGTTGATATCGAGCAGAATGGCGTCATAGTGTACGGCCTGTGCCCGCTCGACGGCCACTTCGCCATTCTCCGCCGTATCGGCCCGGTAGCCGAGATTTTCCAGATATGCGCTGGCCATTTTGCGGTTCAGTGAATTGTCATCGACAACCAGCAGGTTGAGTGCCTGTTCGCTGACCACTTCGGAAATATCGTTGATGGATGAGTATATCCGACTGGATTCCGGAGCCGGTATCTTGATCCAGAAAGTTGTGCCCTTGCCGCTGGTGCTGGTGAAACCGATGGTTCCGCCCATGGCCTCGGTCAGTTGCTTGCAGATCGCAAGGCCGAGACCGGTACCGTCCGGCCCTTCTTCCTGTTGCACATGGAACTGGCTGTATCGCTCGAAGACATAGCGCTGTTTGTCTTCCGGGATGCCGGTGCCGGTATCTGAGACACGGATGGTCAGGGCCGGCAGTTCCTCGCCCTTGTCATCGGCAAAACTGGTGTTCAGGTCCCGGCCATGGCTGACGGTGATGCGGATCTCACCATCCGTAGTGAACTTGGTCGCATTGCTGACGAAGTTGCGCACGATCTGGGCCAGCCGGTGGCCATCAATATAAAGCGTCGGCAGGTCGTCGGGGATATCGACGGCAATCGAGGTATTGTTCTGTGATGCCTGGCTGGCATAGAGGTCTGCGGCATCACGGACGATCGACGATACATCGCTGATGGTCGGCTGCAGGCGCAGCTGGCCACGCTCCAGCTTGCCGAGATCAAGCACGTCATTAACGATCACGCGCATATCCTTGCCGGCTCTTGCAATCGATTGCACATAATCACGCTGCTGTTCGGTGAGTTCCTGCTTCAGCAACAGATCGGATAATCCGAGCATACCGGTCAAGGGGGTTTTGATCTCGTGACTGATCATCGAGAACATCTGGGTCTGCCGGGTTTCGGTCTCCCGTGCCCGGTCGCGGGCCAGCCGTGTAATGTACAAGGCACGACCCATGCCCAGAACCATGATCGTCAGGAAGATCATGGTGAGTGTATAGGCCACCCAGATGACAGATGTTTTATTGCCTGAAACAGCCAGTACGGCAGCCCGCGGCACTTGTGCTACCAATTGTAGGGGAAGATCATTACTGGTGCGCATCGCCGTGACCGGGTTCTGTCCAGAGTACGGATCAAGGGATGCGCTGTAATCACCATTGCTGTTCGCAAAGATTGTCTTGTCAGAATAAGCGATGGAAATAGAGGCATCGCTGTATGCCTCGGTCAGGTTGGCGGCAATGTCGTCGAAATATTCGGCACTGAAATTAACCGCCAGTACACCGATCAGTGACCCATCGGTATTGGTAATCGCCCAACTGAGCGGCACCACCCGTCGCGCAGTCCGGCGTGAGGTAATGGGTTTGTCCAGATATCCATTGGTCGGGTCTGTTCGATGGGTACGGAAATAATTGCGGTCGCTGACATCAAGGCCGATCAGATTGATGTTGTTGCTGCTGATGATGATACCGTTATCGGAGATGAGGACATAGGTCTTGAATTGCGGCAGGTGATCGATCGACCGTTTGAGAATCGTGTGCGTTTCGGTAATGAAATCGGTGATATCCAGACTGCTGCCGCTTGCTGCCTTGGCTGAGACAACGGAGGTGACGAGCGTGTCGAGGGCTCTAAAACTCTGATCCAGATGCTCAGACATGATGCCGAGGGTCGTGCCCAGTCGCTGCTCGGTCTCAAAGATCAGAGCACGCTCATGCTGGTTGATCAGCTGTGCAATTCCAAGGCCCGAAATGGCACCGACGGCAACCAGTGTGACCAGTGGCAGCACCAGCGATGCACGTAAAATACGTTTAGGCATAAGGCATTGTCATACGTCGTCTGTTGCAAACTCCGAAAATATTCCGATCAATCCATTTTGTTTGCGGCTGTCAGGAGACTATTGCCACCTGACGAAGCAACCGGATTTCGAAACGCAGAAAACAGATATAGAGCTTAATTTTTAAGTTTCTATTTATGAACTATGCATCGCACCGTATGTCATGATCTGTGCCCGTCATAGGATAAAGTTATTCCGCTTTATAAGGCGCTTGCGCTGTGTTCTGCTTGCCAATCTACGTTTCAGGTGAAATTGTCTTTCCATTGTCCACCAGCTTGCTGCCAGCCCCATGAACACCATTCTTGATCGCAAAACATTCTATCAGGACGATTATATTTTCCGCGAAGGTGACGCGGCCTATGCGGCCTATCTGATCCGGGCCGGGCGGGTGAATATCGTCCGCCGTCGTGATGGCAAGAAGGTGATCCTCGCGACCCTCGGCAAGGGGCAGCTGTTTGGCGAACTCGCCCTGATCGACAGTGCGCCGCGCTCGGCTGATGCCGTGGCCGCGTCCAGTTCGGTCGAGCTTGTGGTGGTTACCGAACCCGCCCTGCGATCCAAGATCAATGAACTCGATGATTTCATGCGCGCCTGGTTCCGGATGCTGACCGACCGGCTGCGCAATATGAACGACATGGTGGATACCACCAAAACCATAAAGCCGCAGGTCGATCACAACCCGCCGCCACAGGAAGACGCCTGACGTCTAGGCCGCCATACCCGGTATCATGCGCCGGTAACTCAATGCCTCCGCCACATGGCTCCGGCTGATGGAAGTTTCTGCCGCCAGATCGGCGATTGTGCGTGAGACCCGGATAACCCGGTGATAACCCCGTGCCGACAGGCCCATGCGGTCTGCAGCCTGATACAGCATTTCCTGTGCTTCCGGCAGCATGGCCGCCGCCTCGGTCAGCATGTCGCCTGCCAGTTCCGAATTGCGGCTCAGTTCCGGTTTGCCGAGGGCGGCGAAGCGCTCGGTCTGTATCCTACGTGCGGCCATAACCCGCTGCAGGACGGCGGCACTCGTTTCGCCCGGCGCTTCCTGTGCCAGATCGCGGGGTTTGACCGCCGGGACTTCCACATGCAGATCGATCCGGTCATAGATCGGGCCAGAAATGCGCGCCTGATAGTCGCTGGCGCAGCGCGGCCCGCGACGGCACAGCCCGTCCGGTTCGGCGCAACGGCACGGGTTCATGGCAGCAATGAACTGGAATTTGGCCGGGTAGCGCACATGGTGATTGGCGCGGGCCACCACCACCTCGCCGGTCTCCATCGGCTGACGCAGGGCCTCCAGCACCGAGCGCTGGAACTCCGGCAACTCATCGAGAAACAGGATGCCGTTATGGGCGAGGGAAATTTCCCCTGGCCTGACCCGCAACCCGCCGCCGACCAGCGCTGCCGGGCTGGCGGAGTGATGTGGGTCACGGAACGGGCGTTCATGCAGAAGCTTGCCATCGGCGAGCAGCCCGGCAACCGAGTGGATCATCGAAACATCTAGCGCTTCCCGGGCTGTCAGGGGCGGCATGATGCCGGGCAGGCGCGCCGCCAGCATCGATTTGCCGGAACCGGGCGGGCCGCACATCAGCATGTTGTGGCCACCGGCGGCGGTGATCTCCAGCGCCCGGCGTGCGGTTTCCTGACCCCGTACATCGGCGAGGTCGGCTTTCAGTCCCGGTACAGGGTCGTCAGGCGGGCTCGGCGGGGTCAGTACCTGATGCCCGCGCAAATGGTTGATCAGGGCAATCAGCGAGGGTGGGGCGATGACGTCGAGATCGCCGGCCCAGGCGGCCTCGGCACCACAGGCGGCGGGGCAGATCAGCCCGTGATCATTGGTCAGGGCATCGACCGCGGCGGGCAGAACCCCGGCGACAGCGGAAATGCCACCATCCAGCGCCAGTTCGCCTAGGGCGGTATAGCTGGCCAGTTCCTCGCCCGAAATTACGTCCATCGCCACCAGCAGTGCCAGCGCGATCGGCAGGTCGAAATGGCTGCCCTCTTTCTGCACATCGGCGGGGGCCAGATTGATGGTGATCCGTTTGGGGGGCAGCGCCAGCCCCATCGCGTGCAGCGCGGCACGCACCCGCTCCCGGCTCTCGCCCACTGCCTTGTCCGGCAGTCCCACAATGGTAAAGGACGGCAGGCCCTGACTGATCTGGGCCTGAACATCAATGCCGAGAACGTCAACGCCCTGAAAGGCAATAGTGCGGATACGCGCGACCATGTGTAAGCGGAAGTTTCCCAGAGGGTTGAGAGCGGAATACGAATGGATTGCGGTGGGATGATCGGGTGGCAGTAATAAATTCTATCGGTAACCGCTGTGGCGATAAATGCCAAGCTGAATACCGAATCGGATTTGGCACTTTCACGACTTTACGATAGCGTAAGGGTATGAAGGGCGAAATAGCCCCGAAACGCTGGTGCCAGGGTCGGTTTTGGCCTCGGTTTTTGTAAGAAAAGCGAAGCGTAAACTGGCCTTAAAAGGGGATTATGGCCCCAAGCAGATCGATGGGTTGTTCGTCCACCGTTAGGAATGGAGAAAACCCTTATGATCGCGAACAGCGATTTACGTGATTTAAGTACAAGTGATATCGATCCGATTGCCGCCATGCAGAGCAATCCGATGATGATGGAGACCCTGTGGCGGGAGGTTTCCAGAGTGGCAGCGTCGGAAATCGGTCGTGGCCCGGTGCCGGAGGGTGCAACCGCCACCCAGATGGGTCAGGTCGGTCGCAATCTGCGTCGCAGCGGTGGCGGTCTCACTGCCGATACTGTCAAAAGCCCACAGGTCATGATGCGCGTTGGGGGAAACGTGCAGAAGGCGGTCCAGATCGCATCCCGCACCAATCGTCCCAATATGGGAGCCATCGTGCAGATGGCGGCCCAGCGGGCACGTCAGGTTGCTCTCGCTACCAATGACTTCAAGGAAGAAGAGCGCCTGCGTCAGGCGCATGAGCAGCGCATGGCCATGAAGCGCCGGATGGCGATGGTCGGCACGGCTGCATATCTTGAAGGTGAAGAACTGAAGGACAAGGCCAAGGAGCATGGTCTGTTCGGTCAGCATGCCACTAGCCACTCACTGGGTCATATGCTCGCCCATATGGTCTTCCCGAAACAGAGCGAAGGCATGGACTTCAAGGGGCAAACGCCGAAGATGACCAATCCGGTTACCGGTATGGTGGATCGGGTGATGGGCCGCGATCCGGCCTCACAGCCGAGTATGAGCATGGATGCGCCAAGTTTCGAGATGTCGCTTGATGCACCTGCGCCGCCGAAGGCCGTGCCGACAACGCCACGTATGGGCATGTAAAGCAAAGTAATCGGTCGGGTGTTATCATCCCGACCGGTTTTGTTTTATCCTTGGGGGAAGGATGAAGTCGGGAATGGGAAATATGGTAAAAGCATCCGACCTGCTGCCGTCCGATGTCGATGAAGATATGACCGATGAGCAGCGCCAGAAACGCCGCAAATTTACCAGAACCCTGCGCCACATCATGCGTGAGCAGCGCCAGCTGACGAATTATGAAATGGCAGCGATGTTTGACGATGATGGCGATCTGGGATCGGCCATGCGTCATATGCTGTTGAACGGGTAAATCCGGATTATCTCGCTGCCAACATAGCTGTGATGCCCAAACATGGCTTATCAGCATATGGGCTATTGGTTAGCCTGACCCTTACTTTCTGATTGATTACGCGCTGCCATTTCCGGCGCATCCGTTGATCCCTGCGGTGTCTTTTGGTCCATGTGGTTCCCTTCAGGGCTGTTGCAGCCATTGTCTGCGCCATGTCCTTTATCGTACTCGGCGATTCCGCTGGCAAGCTGATGACCGGTGGCGGCATCGCGCCGTTCTTTGTCGCCTGGTCGCGTTTTGCCCTCGGCGCGCTGTTCCTGTTGCCGTTTTGCGGGTTGAAGCGTGAGGAACTGGTCGCACTGCTCGACTGGCGGCTGTGGCTGCGGGCGCTGTTTATCATCTGCGCTATCTGCTCGATCCTGACCGCGCTCAGAACAGAACCGATCGCCAATGTCTTTGGCGGCTTTTTCATCAGCCCGATCGTGTCCTATTTCATGTCGGCATGGCTGCTGAAGGAGCGGATTTCCTACCGCCGGACCGGTTTGCTGCTGTTCAGCTTTCTCGGTGTCCTGCTTGTGGTCAAGCCGGGCTTCGGTATGACCGCGGGGATGGGCTTTGCCATGCTGGCCGGGTGCTGCCATGGCTCCTATCTGGTCGCGACCCGCTGGCTTGCCGGATCGTTCCGCCCGCGCTTCCTGCTGCTCTCACAACTGCTGATCGGCGGTTTGCTGCTGGCGCCGCTCGGTATGACCCATGCTGCCAGTGAGATTGACTGGTGGTTGTGCTTTCTGGTGACGGCGAGTGCCATTTGCTCGGCGGCGGGTAATTACCTGCTGGTTGTGGTCAACCGTACGACCCCGGCAAGCCTCGTGGCACCGCTGATCTACAGCCAACTGCTGGCGGCTACCTTCTTCGGGTATGTGATTTTTGGCGACTGGCCGGATTGGCTCAGCCTGATCGGTCTGGTGGTGATTGTCAGCGGCGGGTTTTCATCGCTCTGGTTCGCCCGTCGGGGGCAGTAACTCAAGCGCCAAGTCAAGCATCCAAATCAATCGCGTTTGCTGATCATTGGACCGACATCATCGCCGCCGATGACGTGTACGTGCAGATGCGGTACTTCCTGACGGCCATGCTTGCCGATATTGGACAGGATGCGATAGCCATCACCCTCAATACCGTCGAGCCGCGCCACATCGCCAATAGCCCGGACGAAGGCCGCCATTTCCGCATCGCTGGCCCTGGCGGTAAAGTCGTCCATGGAAACATATTGGCCCTTGGGGATCACCAGCACATGGGTTGGCCTGACCGGTGCAATGTCCCGGAACGCCAGCACATGATCATTTTCCAGCACCTTGTCGCAGGGGATTTCGCCGCGCAGGATTTTGGCAAAGATGTTGTTGTCATCATAAGCGGTCATGGTGGTCATCCCTGAATGATCAGTGGTGGCTGTGTGGCTGTTGTTATTGTTAGTCGCTGTCGCCGTGGCGGCGGGCCAGTACGTCATAGACCGCAGAGGCGGGCAGGTCGCAGGCCTGCCAGAGCACGAGCAGGTGATAGAGCAGATCGGCGCTCTCTTCGGCCAGCAGTTCCTTGTTGCCCTGCATCGCTTCAATCACGGTTTCCACCGCCTCCTCGCCTACCTTCTGGGCGATCTTGGCCGTGCCTCGGGCATAGAGGCTGGCGGTATAGCTGCTCTCCGGGTCCGCGCCCTTGCGCTCGGCGAGGAGGGCGTCAAGCTGGTCGAGAAAGGCGGCAGTGTTTGCCATGGTCATTGGTCCCGTTTCGTATCTGTCTGTATCAGCTGAGGCGTATCGGCAGCCCGGCGGCGGCCATGTGCTGCTTGGCATCTGCGATGGAATGGGTGCCGAAATGGAAGATCGAGGCGGCAAGTACGGCGCTGGCACCGCCGAGGCGTACGCCATCGACGAGGTGGTCAAGATTGCCGACGCCACCCGAGGCGATTACCGGCACCGGCACGGCATCGGCCACGGCGCGGGTCAGGCCATTGTCAAAGCCCTGTTTGGTGCCGTCACGATCCATGGAGGTCAGCAAAATTTCCCCGGCCCCGAGATCGGCCATCTTCGCGGCCCATTCGATGGCGTCGATACCGGTCGGGTTACGGCCGCCATGGGTGAAGACTTCCCAGCGGCCATCGCCAACCGATTTGGCGTCAACCGCGACGACGATGCACTGGTTGCCGAATTTCTCTGCCGCCTCGGCGACAAATTCCGGGCGGTGTACGGCGGCGGTGTTGATGGAAACCTTGTCGGCACCGGCGAGCAGCAGGCGGCGTATGTCATCAACCGTACGTACGCCCCCGCCAACGGTGATCGGCATGAACACGGCATCGGCTGTACGTGCCACTACATCGAGGATGATGTTGCGGTTGTCCGATGAAGCGGTAATGTCGAGGAAGCAGAGCTCATCGGCCCCGGCAGCGTCATAGACCTTGGCCTGTTCAACCGGGTCACCGGCATCGATCAGGTCGACAAAGTTGACGCCCTTGACCACCCGACCGTCCTTGACGTCGAGGCAGGGAATGATCCGGGCCTTCAGGTCGATGCTGCTGTCGCTCTGGCTCGCGCTCATGGATGGTTACCTTATCCGTTCTGTCTGCGATCTTTCAGGATATTGAGCGCCATTTTCGGATCAATCCGCCCGTCATAGAGCGCCTTGCCGCTGATGACACCCTCGATCCCGGTATGGGATTCCGCCTTGAGCGCGCGCAGGTCGTCGAGCGAGGACACGCCGCCCGAGGCAATCACCGGTGTGGTGAGCGCAAAGGCGAGATCGGCTGTCGCGTCAATGTTCAGACCCTTCATCGCGCCGTCGCGGTTGATGTCGGTATAGACGATGGCCGAGACGCCGCAATCCTCATAGCGCAGTGCCAGATCCAGCGCCTTGACCTCGGAGGTCTCGACCCAGCCGGAAACGGCGACGAGACCGTCACGGGCATCGATACCGACCGCGATCTTGCCCGGAAACTCGATACAGGCTTCCTTGACCAGCTCCGGTTCGCGCAGGGCGATGGTGCCGAGAATGACCCGGCTGACACCGTTTTCGATCCATGTCTCGATGCTGTTCATGCTGCGGATACCACCGCCGAGCTGGACCGGGATATCGACCGCCTTGACCACTGCGGCCACGGCGTCGCTGTTGACGGCCTTGCCTTCGACGGCACCGTTGAGGTCGACCAGATGGATCCACTCGAACCCGTCTTCGGCAAACTGTTTTGCCTGATCGGCGGGATCGGTGTTGTAGACGGTTACTTTGGTCATGTCGCCACGGAGCAGGCGGACGCAGGCACCATCTTTGAGGTCAATAGCCGGATAAAGGATCACTGTTTTACGAGCTTCTTGCTGTTATCGGTTGAAGGGTCGGTCAGGCGCTGACATCGGCACTGGATTTATTGCCTTTGATCAGTTCCGGATTGGTCAGGTCGAGATAATAGAACCGCCCGCCAACCGGACGGCCATTGACATGGGCATAGGCCGGATGGTTGCCCCATTGCCGGAAGCCCATGCCCTCATAGAGCCGGATCGCCGCTGTCTGGCTCTCACGGACATCGAGGTTGAGGGTTTTCAGATCATGCTCAAGGGCGGTGTCGATGATGCCCTCGATAATCTTGCGCGCCACGCCGAAACTGCGCGCCCAGGGGGCGACGAATAGGGCGGTCAGATTGGCCACATGGGCCTGTGCCTCATTGTTGCGCGGAGCGCGGATCAGTTGCGCCGAGCCGGCAATGACCCCATCGGCACGACCGACAAACAGGTGTCGTTCCGGCACCACCAGTACACCGCGCCAGAACCGTTCAAAGACATCGCGTTCGGGCGGGGTCAGCCAGCCGAACCCGCCGCCATCGAGAATTGCCGCCTCGGCCGCCTCGCACAGATCGGGGAGGTCGCCGGGCCTGAATTCTGTCAGTTCCTCGACCGTGATGCTCGATACGCTATTGCTGGTCATATGTCTGCGGTTGCCTGAAAGAATGCGGTTTTGATCAAGTAATGCGGCGGGGTTTGCCTCAGGGCGCCCAGCCGAGGAAGTTTTGTAGCAGACGCAAGCCCACAGCCTGACTCTTTTCCGGGTGGAACTGCGTGCCGACGATATGGTCACGGCCCACCATGGCGGTCAGCTTGGCACCATAGGCGGCATGGGCGAGGCGATGGGCCGGGTCGGTCACACGCATGGCGTATGAATGGGCGAAATAGACATGGTCGCCATTGTGCACACCGGCCAGAACCGGGTGGTCGGGCATATCCAGTGTCAGTTCGTTCCAGCCCATATGTGGAATCTTCAGGCCCGGTGGCAGGGTCCCGATCTGGTCGGTGATGGCATCAACCGTCCCGCCGATCCAGCCGAAGCCCGGATGCACACCATGTTCATGCCCCTCATCGGCAAACAGCTGCATACCGACGCAAATGCCGAACAACGGGCGCTGGTGCACCGTCACATGCTCCTCGAGCGCATCGAGCAGGCCCGGTACGGCGGCAAGGCCGTTTCGGCAATCGGCGAAGGCGCCCTGACCGGGCAGAACAAGACGGTCGGCAGCCCGGATGTCCGCCGGGTCCTGACTGACCTTGATCGTGCCCTTAACATTGCCGTCATTGGCGGCATGTTCGACCGCTTTGGCAACCGAGCGCAGATTGCCCGAGCCATAATCAACCACAACCACCGACATGGCGCCGGTTGCTGTCTTGTCGCCTTTGGCTTGCTGGTCCTGATCGGTCATCTCGGTGGTCAACATGGGCGAAGGATCGCTTCAGTTCTTGGTTTTGCTGGTGCCGCTGATGGCAGCCGGGGACAGGGTGCCCTTGGTTGATGGAACCATGCCTGCCTGTCGCGGATCAACCGCAATCGCCTCTTTCAGCGCGCGGGCAACCGCCTTGAAGCAGCTCTCGGCGATATGGTGATTGTTGTCACCATAGAGAGTGTGGATATGCAGGGTGATGCCGCCAGCCTGGGCAAAGGCCTGAAAGAACTCACGCACCAGTTCGGTCGCCATGGTGCCGAGCATCGGCGCGGTAAAGCGGGTGCGGAACACCAGAAACGGGCGCTGTGACAGGTCGATGGAGCAGCGGGTCAGGGCCTCATCCATAGGCGTGAAGGCATTGCCGAACCGGTTGATCCCGGCGCGTGCGCCCAGCGCCTCGTTCAGGGCCGCACCCAGTGCCCAGCCCACATCCTCAACCGAATGGTGAGCGTCAATATGCAGATCGCCGTTACAGGCAACAGTGATATCCATCAGGCTGTGCCGCGCCAGCTGGTCGAGCATATGGTCGAAAAACCCGATCCCGGTCTGGTTATTGGCCTGACCGGTGCCGTCCAGATTGATCGAGACGGAAATCTTGGTTTCACGGGTATTGCGTCTGACCTCGGCGATCCGTGCGGTCGGGGTCTTGTCGGCAGATGCTGTGGGTTTTTTCCCAGCCATGGCGGCGGTTCCTGTAGCGGTCAAAATCCTGAAAGCATTGAGAGGCCATGCCAAACGCCGTTCCGTCAAGCCAAACCTGATAAACAGCGGAAAAATAGGGCTAAAAGCCTGAACCTCCGTGACAAATGCCGGGGATAATGCGATTTAACTATCCGGGCAGGCAGATTGAACCGAACGGGGGGACGGTTCCATCCATGATATTGAATAGATTGAGTAATCCCGGCGGGGTTGCGGGCTTCGTTGCGGTTCTGCTGCTGGCGGCATGTTCCGGCACCGAATTGCCGGTCCTGCATGACGGGTCTGGCGGCCATGTCGAACCCGTGACGCTCGGCCAACTCGCCCATGCGGAAATGACCGACCTGATCCTCGCCCTGCCCGCCAACCGGCGCATTGGCGATTATGCGCTGCATATTGATTGCGCCGGGCCATACAGCAATCTGTTCCCCAATGATTTGCAAAGCAGTCACCGGTCATACTGGTGGCAACTGGGCGCGCAGAGCGCTCTGCAGCAGGCCGGGTTCGATGTGGATCAGCTGCCGGTGGGCATCCCCGATGAACGACGGATCGACATTCGCGGACGGGTCACCGATCTGCGCCTTGCCATGTGCCGCAAGACCAATTTCCTGACCGGTGACCGGCAGGGCGAGAGCGGCGACGGGTATATCCGTGTCGATTGGCGCGCCTATGATGGCACCGGGCGGTTGATCCTGACCGGTGAGACCAAAGCCATCGACAGCCTCGACGAACCGGCATGGCAGGGCCGCAAGGTACTGGCCGCTACCGTGCTGGCCAAGGCGCTTGGCATCTTCACCCGCGATCTGCGCCAGCATCTCGACGGACCGCAGACGACCGCCGCAAATGTTGAAGAAACGCCGGTAACAGCCATAGCGGCACCTGTACTTGCGGTACAGGCGACCGGGGTGAGTGCAGTCGCGCCAGCATTCCCGGCACCGGCATCGCTGCTGCCGGTATTTGATCGTCCCTCGCCATTGCAGGGGCGGCTCGACCGCCATGCGGGGCGCTTGCTTGCTTCCATGATCCGGGTTGATACCAGCGCCGGGCCGGTGCCGGGCGTTGTGGTCGGCCTGAAGGATGAGGATATGCTGGCGCTGGTGCCGATGCCCCGGATGGCCGTAGATGACAATGCTGCGATCCTGCGCGTTACCGATACCGATGGCGAGCGCTATAGCGGTGCGTGGTATCAACCGCATCATGAAACACCCTACCGGCTGGTGCTGATCCGGGGTGGGGAGCGTATCCTGCCCGCCCTGCCCATGGCCGATCGGGCACCGATTGTCGGTGATCTGCTCTATGCCGTCACCAGCCCGGCACAGCGCGGTTTTGAGCCTGCGGTCAGTCGCGGTGTGGTCAGTGGCACATGCGGCAATACTGACGGTCTTGCAGGCCGACAGTTGATGGAGGCCGACCTGCCGGTTGCGCGCCGGATCATGCTCGGTCAGGACCCGTTACAGCTCGGTGGCCTGCTGGTCGATGCGAGCGGCAATGTTCTGGGCCTTGCGGTTCCGGGCGAAAACGGCAACCATACGGGTCTGGTCTGTTTTGCCCCGATCAACGGGCTGATCGGTGATGCAGTGGCTGACCGACCGTAAGCGCCGATACAGCGCTTGAGAAAGGCTCAAGTCATGATGCCAAAACCCTGCGGCAAGGAACTCATGGTGCTGTGCGCCGTGCTTCTGGCCTGTGCGCTGGCCGGGATGGCACGCGATGCCGCGGCCTTCAACCCGACCTGTACCGAAAAGGGCAAGGCACGGGAATTTGCCCTGATCATCCCGGATGCCAGCCATCCCGATGCCGACAAGCCGATCCGGCTCACCGTGCCCGTCCCTTATCTGCCGATCCCGCCGGAGAATTACCGTGAGCGGACCGTCAGTCTGATCCTGCGTGCCTCATGGCCGACGCTGAAACCGGCCTGTCTCGATGTGGAGAATTTCACGGTTGAACCGGGGCAGGACCCGGCGGCGATCATGCTCGGCCATTTCAACCGCTTCGTGACCCTGCAGATTGCCGGATCAACCAGCCTCAGCCTCGAGCTGACCCGTGATGCCCAGCTTCAGCTCAACCCCTATGATTACGGGTTGAGCGATGATGGTGGGCTGCGCATCTATGCCTCGAAACCGAAGGAAGAGGCGGATATGCAGCCGATGGAGGCACCAAGGCCGTTCGGCGGCATGCCGAATTTCGAGTTCGGGCGGGTGCTGGTGCCGGTCGAACCGGATGAGACGCCGCTGGTCTGGATGCTGTGTGTGCAACTGCCGCTGTCGAGCGCCCCGCATCAGTGTCAGGCTCGTCTCAAAGTCAATGACCGGGTGCAGGTGGAAATGACCTTCAGCCATAACCTGCTCGCTGACTGGAAACAGGCCATGGACGCCGCCGCAACACTGGTCACCCGCTTTATCGACGACAGTAACAGCCAGCCGCTATAGCATGGGGTGATCGCCGCTATATCTTGACCTTTGATGCTGCAGGCCACATCTACCGGTCATAAACACTTACAGTTCCCGCCAGCAACGGCCTTATAAATTCATGTCTCATCATTCAAGTTCCGCCCATGGTGCCCCCGATTGGCACGGCACTACCATTCTCTGTGTTCGTAAAGACGGCAAGACCGTGATCGGTGGCGATGGCCAGGTGTCCATGGGTGACACGGTCATGAAGGGTACCGCCCGCAAGGTGCGCACCCTCGGCAAGGGCGAGGTGATCGCCGGATTTGCCGGTGCCACCGCCGATGCCTTCACCCTGTTCGAGCGGTTGGAAGCCAAGCTCGAGACCTATCCCGGACAGTTGACCCGCGCGGCGGTGGAACTGGCGAAGGACTGGCGCACGGATCGTTACCTGCGCCGTCTGGAAGCGCTGATGGCGGTTTCCGATGCCAAGACCAGTCTGGTGATTACCGGCAATGGCGATGTGCTGGAGCCGGATGACGGCGTGATCGGTATCGGCTCCGGCGGCAATTATGCCCTCGCCGCTGCCCGTGCCCTGATCGACCGCGATGATCTGAGTGCCCGTGATGTGGTCGAGAAGGCGATGAAGATTGCTGGCGATATCTGCGTCTATACCAACCACAACCTGACCATTGAGGAGCTCGATATCGAATAGGGGCCTTTCCCGTTCGTATCCGAGGCTTACCGGCGGCGACTGCGCCGCATCCGACATTCTGAGAAACCGTGATTATGACTGCTTTTTCACCCCGCGAGATTGTTTCCGAGCTTGATCGCTTCATCATCGGCCAGAACGACGCCAAACGTGCCGTCGCGGTTGCGTTGCGCAACCGCTGGCGCCGTCAGCAGCTGGAAAGCCCGCTGCGTGAGGAAGTGCTGCCGAAAAACATCCTGATGATCGGCCCGACCGGTTGCGGCAAGACCGAGATCGCCCGCCGTCTGGCAAAACTGGCCGAAGCGCCCTTTATCAAGGTTGAGGCGACCAAGTTTACCGAGGTCGGCTATGTCGGTCGTGATGTGGAGCAGATCATCCGCGACCTGATCGAAACCGCGATCACCATGACCAAGGAAAAGCAGCGCAAGGCCGTACATGCCAAGGCTGAAATCCATGCCGAGGAACGGGTGATCGACGCGCTGGTCGGTGAGCAGGCTTCCGAGGAGACCCGCAACAAGTTCCGTGAGCGGTTGCGCTCCGGCGAGTTGGATGATCGCGAGATCGAGATTGATGTGGTCGATGCCAGCGGCGGTGGCGGGATGCCGACTATCGACATTCCCGGCATGCCCGGTGCCCAGATGGGCATGATCAACCTGCAGGACATCATGGGCAAGGCATTCAGCCCGCCAACCAAAAAGCGCCGGATGAACGTCAAGGAAAGTTATGAGATCCTCGTCTCCGAAGAGGCCGACAAGCTGCTCGATGAGGAGAAGGTGGTCGATGAGGCGCGTGAGGCGGTGGAGCAGAACGGCATCGTCTTCCTCGACGAGATCGACAAGATTTCCGCCCGTTCCGAATATAAGGGCGGTGATGTCAGCCGTGAGGGCGTCCAGCGTGACCTGCTGCCGCTGATCGAGGGCACGACCGTCTCCACCAAATACGGTGCGGTCAAGACCGACCATATCCTGTTCATTGCTTCCGGTGCCTTCCATGTGGCGAAACCGTCGGACATGCTGCCGGAACTGCAGGGCCGCCTGCCGATCCGGGTCGAGCTGAGGGCTCTGACGGAAGAGGATTTCCGTCGCATCCTGACCGAGCCCGAGGCCAGCCTGATCAAGCAGTATGTCGCCCTGATGGGAACCGAGGGTGTGACCCTCGATTTCACGGATGACGCGATTGACGCGCTGGCGAAACTGACGGTGCAGATCAATTCATCGGTCGAGAATATTGGTGCCCGCCGCCTGCAGACGGTTATGGAACGCCTGCTGGAAGACATCAGCTACACCGCCTCCGACCGCAAGGGCGAAACCATCACCATCAATGCCGATATGGTCAACCAACACGTCGGCGAACTCGCCAAGGATGCCGACCTGTCGAAGTTTATCCTGTAAGGCGTTCACTTTATCATTGTGCATTCAATACCTTTTGCGCTTTCAGCGGCTTTGCGCATATTCTGGTATCAGGGATAAATATCAGGGTGGGTCGCCGTTATGGCGCAAGCATCATCATCACGCAGCCGTCGTTTTGGCCTCGCCGCACTGGCGCTGGCCACCATTCTGCCATCGGGACCAGCGGGTGCCGAGCCGGGGCCGGACGACATGACTTCGGCACGCTCGCCGGCACTGGTGCTGGCACAGGCTGCTCCAGCTCCTGTCGGTCCCATGAGTTACCTCTGGGATGGTGATACGCTGCAGATCGGTGGTGATCTGGTCAGTAAAGGCGGCGAGTTCACATCCGAGGGCACGATCCGCGTCTATGGCGATATCAATGGTACCGGTACGCAAATCCAGCTGAATGCCCCGAATATCGAGGTTATCGGCACGGTGAACGGCCATAATATTGTGCTGAATGCCCGGGCGGCAGAGGATCTCCGGGAAACCGATATAAACGAGATCAACACCCATAGTGGCCGGATCAAAATTCACGGTGATGTGGATGTGATTGATGGTCGGATCGGTACATTCGGCACCGGCCATATAGATATTCTCGGCAATGCCAGAATGCGTGGCTCCAGCCATGGATCGGCACCGCTCGGTTCTGCTCTGACCGGTCAGGATGTTTGTATCGCCGGTGGTTTTCACAGTGACATGGAATATGCCGGGCGCAATATGATCAGCGCCGATAATCTGCGGGTCGGTACCGGGATCAGTGGTTTCAACCTGACGACCGGCATCTACAATATCCGGGATACGATCGCGGCGATCCGTGAAAACGGTGGCCGTGTACCATCCTTCAACGGCAAGACCCTGATCGGTGGCGGTGTCTATGGTTCCGACATGACCATCAGCAATGGCGAGGTCAGCATCGAAGGCCCGGTTGTCGGTGAGGGGATCGAGATTACCACCCAGCGTCCCGGTCAGCGGGTTGTGCCCGCCGATCTGCGTTGTGGTGAGCCACCGGCATTTGCCGACCAGTCCGATGCCGCAAAACCAGCCCCGGTGCGCGGCTTCGGCTGATCAGGCGGGTAGCGGTTGCGGCGCTGTGCGGCGGCAATAATTTTAATATCTACAAATAAAAAAACCGGTCGGGGCTTTTTATTTTCCCGACCGGTTTGGTGTTGCTCAATCAGCCTGCCTGCCGTTGGCGCTGGCGGTTGTCATTACCGCCGGGCTGCTGGTTGCGTTGCTTGCGATTGCGCCGCTGTTGGGTGCGATCGGCGTAATGTGGCTTTTTGGCCCGCGCTGGCTTGTCCCCGCTCGGCGCGCTGTTCCGGCGCTTGTTATCGGCACCTTCCTCGCGCTTTTTCGCCGGCTTGCCGGAACGGTTGTCGGATCGGTTATCCGTGCGGTTGCCAGATCGGCTATCGGGGCGGCCATCGGAGCGACTATCCGCCCGGCGCCGATCCTGATTACGGTCTTGCTGACGGTTCGGTTTGCCGCCCTGCTTCTGGCCGGGTTTCTGGCCTGATGACTGGCGGCGCTTATTATTGTTGTTCGGGCGACGCTGGCGGTATTCGCGCTGTTCGTCCTCATCCTGTTCCACCTCGACCTCACGGCCAGCCGGGCGGCTTGATGCTGCCATCGCCTGTGCTGCCTGCTCGGCTTCGAGCGCATCCTCGACCGAGACATCGCGCACCCGCAGCTTGACCTTGGTCAGGCGCTCGATGTCGCGCAGATATTTGCGCTCGGACGGATCACAGAGCGCGATGGCGACGCCGCTGCGTCCGGCGCGGGCGGTACGACCGATGCGGTGGACGTAAGATTCCGACACGTTCGGCAGCTCGTAATTGATCACGTGGCTGACATCGTCGATGTCGATACCGCGCGCGGCAACATCGGTGGCAACCAGAATGGGCATCTGGCCGTTACGGAACGCCTTGAGGGTTTTCTGACGGTTGTTCTGGCTCTTGTTACCATGAATGGCAGCCGACATCAGCCCGGCCTTGTCGAGATGTTTGACCACCCGGTCGGCACCGTGCTTGGTGCGGGTGAAGACAATGGCGCGCTCGACCTCACGATCGGCGAGCAACTGGACCAGAACCGCGCGTTTGGCATTCTGCGGGATCATGCAGACTGACTGATCAATCTTTTCGATCGGCTTGGAAGCCGGAGCGACGGAAACCTCAACCGGATTGTGCAGGAAGTCCTCGGCCAGCTTGCGGATCTGGGCCGGCATGGTGGCCGACAGCATCGCGGTCTGGCGAGTGTTTGGCAGTTTGGCCATGATCTTGCGGATCGCCGGCATGAAGCCGAGGTCCAGCATCTGATCCGCCTCATCAAGGATGATGGTCGTGGTCTTGTCGAGGCGCACGGCACCGGTATTCAGGTGGTCGAGCAGACGGCCCGGTGTGGCGATGACGATGTCGAGGCCATTGGCGAGTGCTTTCAGCTGGCCGCCCGGCTTCACGCCACCGACAACAACGGTGGAGTTGAAGGAGACCTTCTTGCCATAGGTTTTAAGGCCATCGGCAATCTGGGTCGCCAGTTCACGGGTCGGGACCAGCATCAGGGTCTTGACCCGGCGCGCGCCGACCTTGTGGTCGTCATTTACCAGCTTGTTGAGGACCGGCAGCACGAAGGCTGCGGTCTTGCCGGTGCCGGTCTGGGCAATGCCGACGATATCCTTGCCGTCGAGCATGGCCGGGATCACACCGGCCTGAATTGGGGTTGGGGCGGTATAGCCGGTATCGGCAATCGCCTGTTGGATTGGCTCGGCCAGGCCGAGTTCGGAGAATTTGGTCAACGTAAGTGACTTTCTGTAAAATAAGGGTCGTCGACGCGCAACATCATGCCGCCGGGATCAACCGGCCTTGAAAAAGGCATCGGAATCCCGTGTCGAAAAATCGATCAATATGGGAGCATGGCGCAGGACAGCTGCCGTAAAACAAGCCGGTTGTTTACAGTGCCTGGCTCAGGGCTGCCGCTAGCGTGGGATGCCGGTTATCCGGGATCAATCGCTCTCTACGCGCGGCGTCGATTGGGTGTATACATCATGTACGTTATGAAAGTGCAAGGCATTTCGGGAATTTAGCGCAATTCACGCGGCTGACCTGCGCGCTATTCATAGCGTTCCTGCTTCCACGGATCGCCCCGGCGGTGATAGCCGCGGGCCTCCCAGGTGCCGCGGTGTTCCTTGTCGGTGAACCAGATCTGGCGCAGCCATTTGGCACTCTTCCAGAGATAAAGATGCGGCACGATCAGCCGCATCGGCCCGCCATGGGCACGGTCCAGCGGCTTGCCATCATAATGGCTCGCCAGAAACGCATCCTCATGGGCGAAGTCGGCCATGTCGAGCGAGGTGGCATAACCGTCATAGGATCGCAGGGTGACGAATTTCGCCGTATGCAGCGGCCGGACCGATCGGATGATCTCGCGCGTCGAAACGCCTTGCCAGACTGTATCCAGCTTTGACCAGCCGGTGACGCAGTGAATATCGGTCTTGAACTCGGTCTGGGGCGCGCTCTGAAAATCCTGCCAGTCCCAGTGGATGCGCCGTTCCACATGGCCGCCGAGCACCAGTTGCCAGTCGCGGGTGCGGATCAGGGGATTGTCGCCGATGCTGAGGACCGGGAAGCCGTTGGTCAGGTTCTGTCCCGGCGGCACGCGCGGCTTGTCACGGGCGATGGTGGCGGCCTCATCCTCGGGCAGCTCGACCAGCAATCGGCCTTCATCGGCCCATTCGGTCTTGGCATCCATCAGTTTCCAGTTTATCGCCATGGGAACAATAATCCTCCGACACTGGAACAGAGCGTACCGGAGACAGCCGGTCACAGGAAATCACATGAGCGATATGAGCATATTTGGCGCGGTTGACGACTATATCGAAGGGCTGTTCATCGGCGATGATCCGATACTCGATCAGGTGGTTGAGAACAGCCGCGCGGCGGGCCTGCCGGAAATCCATGTCTCTGCCGTGCAGGGCAAGTTCCTGATGCTCATGGCCCGGCTGATCGGTGCGCAGAAGATCCTCGAAATCGGCACGCTGGCCGGGTTCAGCACGATCTGGCTCGCCCGCGGTGTTGCAGAGAACGGCCATGTGACGACGCTCGAACTGCACCAGTCACAGGCTTATCTGGCGGAGAAGCATTTTGAACTCGCCGGGGTTGCTGACCGGATCAGCTGTATCGTCGGCCCGGCGGAACAGACCCTGCCGACCCTGCAGGATCAGGCACCGTTCGACATGATCTTCATCGATGCCGACAAGCCGAGCTACAACATCTATCTGGAGCACGCGATCCGGTTGAGCCGCCCCGGTGGCCTGATCATTGCGGATAATGTCATCCGCAGCGGTCGGGTGCTCGACCCGGAGGCGGTGCCGGAGCGGATCGAGCGGGTCAATGCCCGGTCGGTCAGCGCGTTCAACCAGACGCTGGCACAGGAAAAACGGGTCGAGGCCATCGCCCTGCAACAGGTCGGTGCCAAGAGCCATGACGGTTTCGCCATCATTCGGGTGCTGGATAACAAACCGGCATAAGCAGCGCCTATTCGATCGGAGCCTGTTTGCTTAACAGGTCTTCTTCATTGCCATCGCTACGGCGCTCGGCATCGACCTGCCGTTCGATGTCTTCTTCCGGCTGCATGGTGCTGATATCGGCCTGAGGGCGCGATGTCGGTTTCGGGGGTGCCGTCTCCGCAGCCGGTTGTGACGTGGCTTCGCTGATATTCATCGCCGCACCGTTGTCGAAGCGCAGGCGGTAGATCGGCTCTGGCAGGGCAAAGCCCGCCGCCTCAAGCGCGGTTTTGACACTGGCCAGTGCGACCGAGCGCGCCTGCATATAGCTGGTCTTCTCCTGATCCACCCAACCGGCATAGAGGATGACGATATTGCTGTCCCCGACCTGCTGGATACAGGCAAACGGAGCCGGATCATCCAGCACGAAGTCATGGGATTTGAGGGTGGCAAGACCGGTTTCGATGGCTGCCAGCGGATCATCATCGGCATCGACGCCAAGCTCGAAATCAAAGCGCCGTTTCGGATTGCGGGTATAGTTCAGGATCACCGCCTTGAACACAGTGGCGTTGGGGATGCGCAGGTGATTGCCATCAAGGGTCATCAGGATGGTGGCGCGCGAGGTCAGGCGCAGCACCCGGCCTTCCTTGTCATCAATCACAACATGGTCATTGGGCCGGAACGGCTGGCGGATGCTAAGCATGATCGAGGCGATATAGTTCTCGATCGTATCGCGCACGGCAAAGCCGACCGCCAGCCCGATAAACCCGGCGGCACCCAGAAACGCGCCGAGGAAGGCTGTGGCATCAAGCAGGGCCAGCGCCCCGACGACACCGATAATAAACGCCAGTATGCGGATGCTGGACCGGACCAGATCGGCAATGAAGGCGTTGGGCGTGATGCGCGTCCAGAGCGTATCCCAACCGGCAATCCAGCGCCCGATCAGCATGGCGGCGGCAAAGACCACGACTGCCAGTGCCAGCAATGGCAGCAGGCTGATGGCGTCGCTGGTCAGGCTCTGGGTCTGGCCGATGATCGGGTTGAGGCGACGTTCCACCGACAGATCGCGTTCGATATTGCTCTCGACCGTCACCACGCCCTCGACACGGTTGACGAGTTCAACGGCGCGTTCGGCAGCAGCCTGATCCATGGTCGAACCGCTCAGGGTGACGACACCGGCATCCACATTGACCGTGATCTGGTCGAGCGCCTCAATCTGGCTGAAGATGGCGTCAATGCGGGCCTCGATCCGGGCATCGCTGACGGTATCGGCACCGGCGGCTATCGGTGAGGTATTGGGTGTGACTTCCTGTGCCGGAACAGGCGATACCGGCAGTATCGACAGGGTGGTCAGTAACAGGATAAGGAAGGCGCAGTAACGGATGCTCTTGCAGGGCATGGCTGATGTTCAGTCCGGTTCAGTTCCAGGCTTGTAAAACAGTAACGTCTGATACAGCCTGCAGGTTGCGATTTATTATAATACCGGATCGTGCCTGTGGTCGAAATCCGGGTGTTATCGGGAGGGATGGAAAATGAGCAATCTGCAATCGGTTGACTGGTCGGCGATACCGGCACCGGAAGATGACGGGGCGACCGCGCATCTCGCCGGGATGACGCTGCCGTCGGTGCCGTTGATGGCGACATCGGGTGAGGCGGTGGACCTGTCGACGCTGTCTGGCCTCACGGTTGTCTACGCCTATCCGCGTACCGGTGAGCCGGGGCAGAGCGTGCCTGCCGGTTGGGATGCGGTGCCGGGTGCCCGTGGCTGTACCCCGCAATCCTGCGCTTTCCGCGATCACCATGCAGAGCTGCAGGCACTAGGTGTCGATCATCTGTTTGGTCTGTCGACGCAGGATACGGCGTATCAGCAGGCGGCGGTGGAGCGGCTGCACCTGCCCTTTGCCCTGCTGTCGGATGAGGCGCTGGTACTCTCGACCGCCCTGCGCCTGCCGACCTTCAGTCACGAGATCAACGGCACGGTACAGACACTGATCAAGCGTCTGTCGCTGATCATTCGCGATGGCCGGATCGAGCAGTGCCTCTATCCGGTCTTTCCGCCGGACCGGAATGCCGAGGCGGTAATCGAGTTGCTCAAACCCGGCTCATGAATCCTTCAGGAAGGGCGTAGAGAACCGATTAAATCAGGTCTGTGATGCCGTTACATCGGGCGAATAGGCATGGTGCTGGTCTGTTTCGGCGCGGGGCCGCCAGCACTCGCTGCTACCGCGGCCTTGGCCTCACGTTGGGCACGCCAACCGGCAACGCCGCCGGGCTTCACCAGATTATGGCCATGCTCCTGTGCCTGCTTGATGCCCTTGCCCACATGTCCATCAATGCGGTCGGCAACCTTGTCCGAACCGGGCACCATGCGGGCATATTTGGCGATCTTGGCGGCATCACCAACACCGGGCACAACGCCTGCAGCCGTAATAGCCGCATCGGTATAACGTCCCTCGCTTGCCAGTTTGGCGGCATGGGCAGTATCAACAATACCGGTTGGATCAACGGTTCCGGCAACATCCAGTGCAACCTCGGTTGCCTTGTCACCCATACTGCGCGGTTTTGCCATTTCTGCCCCCTTGATTGCGTACAGCATATAGTTAATACGCCAACAAGCCCAGAAAAAATCCGGATGCAATGCTTCTGGCGGCATGGGGTTGGGGGAAAACCGCTCCCGATTGTCATGACTCTGTCATTAGGCGTGGGGCGCAATCCGGTATAGGCTTTTGGTCATGACGCTTGACCTTCAGTCGATCAGATATGCCGGTTCCGGGGAGGGGCCGGTGATTGCGCGCAAGGACCCGCGCAAGCCCGATGCGGTGATTAATGGCATCCGCAGCGCGGTTGAGCGGGCACTGCCCGGCGCTGATGCTGATCCGATCCATGCGGAGAAGGCGCGTGCGCCGCTGCCGGCATTCCGTGACCCGCGCGTGTCCGTCGCCGACAGCAAGCAGCAGATTATCGAGGCACTGCAGGAGTTCGATCCGGCGCTCGCCAAACGGGCCGGGGCGATCCTCAATAACCGGTCACGCATGACAATCCGCTCGGTGCCACCGGGACAGGCGATGATGATGCGGGTGCGCCCTGCAACTCTCAAGCTCAAACCGGATGATGATATGCGCCTGACCGAGGATAATGTCGGCAAGGAGCGGCTGCAAAAGCTGCGCAAAACCTTCCCGCGTGATGACAATCCGACCAGCAAGGTGAAGATCGATTACGACCATGATGGCACGGTGTTCGCGACGGTGATGATGGCCCATGAGCTGGGCCACGCGCTGGCCGACGACATGCAGCGGGAAAATCACTTCAGCTACCGCGACAATCGCAGCCAGATGGCCGAGGTGCAGGCCTATACCGTGCAGCATCTGGTGTTGAACCATTTGCAGCGACAGGGGGCTGACCCGGCACTGGCGGCGGCGGCGAAGGGTCTGGCGCAGGCCGATGACGATCGCCATCGCCATGATTTCAAGGCGCGCTTGGCGGCGGGTGATCCGAAGAAGACGGTGCATGGCCGCCCGACCGAATATTTCCTCGGCAAGGGGCTGGCCGATACCATGACCGGCATGCCACCGGATCAGCGCCGGGCGGTAACAGCCGACCTCATGGGTGCTAATGGCGGTAAGGACATATCCCATGTGCTCGCCACCGCCGGCATCCGCGATCAGGCTGCCATGAACACCCTCGCCGACCACGCGGTATCCGGCGCTCCAACAGCAATAGCCAACCCCGAACGTCTCGCCGGTTGGCGGGCAAAACGCCAGCGCCCCACCCCATCAACACCGGCACCCTCTGTACCAAACCGGTTGATGGCCTAAGTTGTCAGGGGCCGGGCCTTATTGGATTCTTGATGCTGCCCCTTACCATTGGGCTTGTGCAGCCCACTCAACAAGACCGTTCCTGCAGTTGAGCACCGCTGAAGGGGGCAGATTGCCATCCATTTTGTGGCTCCAGGGGCCAGACTGCGCCGGTGCCGTATAAGTTTTTGTTATGCCATCCGATGTCTGTGCCTTCGGGCTTTCGGAGCAGATGCGATCCGTCTCGCGAAATGCTTTCCATGCGGGACAGGAAAAGCTCACCAGCCTGAATGCCTCCGGTCCTGATTGGCGGTCCCGGTTCAGGCCGAAGATATATTCCCCCGCTGCGCCGTCGGCAGGGCAGGGGGCGCCTAATGCTTCAACCCCTGCGGGCATTCGGCTGCCATGGTAACTGCTGTAGCCTCTCAGTTCCTTTGCGGCATAGCCCCAGAAATTGCCTCTCGGGAAGGGATAGGCAGGCAGTCTTATGCTGGCATGATGGCGACCATCAGCTGTTGGCTGGAAAGATATCCGGACTGTGCAGCTATCATCCGGTGCCAGCTGTACAGAAAAACAGGCGCTGTCCGGCAGAATTTTCCAACTGTCCGACGACGCTGTTTCAAGCTGGACATCATCGGGTTGCAAGCCGATCACCGCATCGCCTTGATTGGACAAGGCCAGTTCAAACACAGCTTGCGGTTCGGTCGTCAGCCTGATGAGCGGTGAGGGTTGATCATCAACCCAGTTAACATAACCGGAGGGCTTGCCTTTGGTCTGGCTTGCAGGTGGAATGCTTGTTTCAGAATTCTGGGTGATTGTTCTTTGTTTCAGCAAACCCGCCGCATGGAGTGTTATGGCAATGGTCGCAATGGCAAGGATGCCGATGGATATGCGGAATACAGTTTTCATAAAGGGCTGGTTTCCCAAATAAAATACCCGCCAGACATATGGTCGGCGGGTATTTTAGCGATCCGGTCTTGTTGTTACCAGCCTACGCCGCTGCGTGTTCGGGGGTGAGGCTTTCGAGAGCGCCGTCGAGGTCACGGATGTCGGTGAGTTTGCCGGTGATGGCGGCGGCGGCGGCCATGGCCGGGCTCATCAGATGGGTGCGGCCACCACGGCCCTGACGGCCTTCGAAATTGCGGTTCGAGGTGGAGGCGCAGCGTTCGCCGGGCTCGAGCTTGTCGGCATTCATGGCCAGGCACATGGAGCAGCCGGGCTCACGCCAGTCGAAACCGGCTTCGATCAGGATCTTGTCCAGACCCTCACGCTCGGCCTGTTCCTTGACCAGACCGGAGCCGGGCACAACCATGGCATAGACGCTCTCGGCGACCTTGCGGCCCTTGACCACGGCAGCAACCGCGCGCAGATCCTCGATCCGGCCATTGGTGCAGGAACCGATGAACACCTTGTCGACCGGAATATCGGTCAGCTTGGTACCAGCGGTCAGGCCCATATAGTCGAGGGAGCGTTTGACCGCATCACGGCGACCGGCCTCGAAATCATCCGGGTTCGGCACGTGGTCGGTGATCGGCGCGGTATCCTGTGGGCTGGTGCCCCAGGTGATGGTCGGTGGAATATCCTCGGCCTTCAGCACCACTTCCTTGTCATAGGTGGCGCCCTCGTCGGAGGTCAGGCTGCTCCAGAATTCGACAGCCTTGTCGAAATGCTCGGCCTGCGGGGCCATCGGACGACCGCGCATATACTCAAAGGTGGTCGCGTCCGGCGCGATCAGACCGGCACGGGCACCGCCCTCGATCGACATGTTGCACATGGTCATGCGACCTTCCATGGACAGCTTGCGCACGGCCTCACCGGCATATTCGATCACATGGCCGGTACCACCGGCAGTGCCGATCTTGCCGATGATGGCGAGGATCATGTCCTTGGCGGTCACACCGAGCGGCAGTTCGCCATCGACGGTGATGCGCATGTTCTTGGATTTCTTCATCAGCAGGGTCTGGGTCGCGAGCACGTGCTCGACCTCTGACGTGCCGATACCGAAGGCCAAAGCGCCGAAGGCACCATGGGTTGAGGTATGGCTGTCACCGCAGACGATGGTCATGCCCGGCTGGGTCATGCCCTGCTCCGGCCCGATGATGTGGACGATGCCCTGCCGCTTGTCATTGATGCCGAAATACTGGATGCCGAACTCTTTGGTGTTCTGCTCGAGGGTTTCGACCTGCAGCTTGCTCTCCGGGTCACTGATGCCGCCAGCACGGTTTTCGGTCGGGATATTGTGATCGACCACGGCGAGCGTGGCATCCGGACGGCGGACCTGACGCTTGGTCATGCGCAGGCCTTCAAAAGCCTGCGGGCTGGTCACTTCATGGACGAGGTGCCGATCAACATAGAGCACGCAGGTGCCGTCTTCCTGTTGGTTGACGACGTGCAAATCCCAGATTTTTTCATACAGCGTGCGTGGCTGACCCATGGCTTCAACTCTCGGTCGATGATGTTTTTAGAATTGGTCTACTTTAAATCATTCCCCGGCCCGGTTTTGCAAGTGTTTGCATGGTCACGGCAGCCATGAACCAGCCAACGGTGCCGTCATTCCTGCAAAAGCAGGAATCTGTCCGCCTTATGCACCGGGATTCCAGCTTGCGCTGGAATGACACTTGGGCTGGTGCGTAACATGCTCTAAATTCTGTTCAGACAGAAATATGTGATGGAAAGGCATGGCGATATGACCCCGGCAACCGAGCGATTTATCCTGCAATGGGGCGAGATGGGATCGCGCTGGGGCGTCAACCGCTCCGTCGCCCAGATCCATGCCTATATGTTTCTGGCGATCGACCCGGTGACGGCGGAACAGATCGCCGGTGACCTGAACCTCGCGCGCTCCAATGTCAGCAACAGCATCAAGGAACTGCTGAGTTACCAACTGATCCGCCCGGAGCCGGTGAAGGGCGACCGGCGCGACTTCTACGCTGCCGAAACCGATCCGTGGGAAGTGATGATGCGCCTGTCCGAGGCGCGGAAACAGCGCGAGATCGACCCCGCCATGGCCATGCTGCAATCCGCCGTCGCCGAAATCGAGGCCGAGGGCAAGGCCGACAAACAGGTGCTCCAGCGCCTGCGCGGCCTCGACACCCTGCTCGGCCAGATGGCGAGCTGGTACGACCAGGTAAAACGCCTGCCCAAACCGGTGCTGAAGGCACTGGTCAAGCTTGGCGGCAAGGTCAGCGGTTTTGTGAAGAAGGATGCAGGATAGAAAAAGGGCCGCACCGGTAAGGTGCAGCCCTTTTAAAAACTGAGATCAGCCTGTGGCTGTTAACCTTCGGCGTTAGCGGCCTTCTTGGCTTTTTTGCTGACGCGCTGCTCGATGCCGTGGCCGGTGGTACGCTCGGAGATCCGGGCAGATTTACCGCGACGGTCGCGCAGGTAGTAGAGTTTCGCACGACGCACATCACCGCGACGGATCACCTCGATAGAGGCAAGACGTGGTGAGTAGAGTGGGAATACCCGCTCGACGCCTTCGCCGTAGGAAATCTTGCGCACGGTGAAAGAGGCGTTGATGCCCTGGCCCTTTTTCGCGATGCAGACACCTTCATAGGCCTGCACACGCTCACGGGTGCCCTCGACAACCTTAACGTTGACGCGGACGGTATCGCCGGGATCGAAGTCCGGTACTGTACGCTCAGCGGTCAGACGCTCGACTTCTGCTGCTTCAATCTTCTGAATGACGTTCATTTTCTTCATCCTTCCCAAACCGTCCCAGTCCGTTATCTCAACCACTGGTTCCGGCCGTTTACTTCAATCCAAATCCGTTGCGCCCTTGTAGGCTGCCCATAAATCGGGCCGTCTTGCGCGCGTTATAGCCTCAGCCTCGGAAAGACGCCAGCGTTTAACTTCGGCATGATGGCCGGAGGTCAACACTGCCGGGACTTCCCGGGTTATACCCTGCCGATCGGTCCAGACCGGTGGCCGGGTAAAGTGCGGGTATTCAAGCAACCCGCCGGTAAAACTCTCTTCGCCATGTGTTTCGGCATTGCCGATGACACTAGGCAGCAATCTGACAACAGCGTCGATCAGGACCAGTGCCGCGATCTCACCGCCGGAGACGATGTAATCGCCGACCGATACTTCCTCGAAACCGTTGGCATCGAGGACGCGCTGGTCAACCCCTTCATAACGACCACACAGGATGGTGGCACCGGGGCCTTCCGCCAACTCCACCGCCAGTTCCTGATCCAGCAACCGCCCCCGCGGGGACATGTAGATCAGCCGGTGATGTGGTCCGCTGTCAGCTACTGCGCGGTCGACAACATCAGGTTTCAGAACCATTCCGGCGCCACCGCCATAGGGCGGGTCGTCGACGGTTGCATGTTTGTCTTCCGCGTAGGCGCGGATATCTACCGGTTTCAGCGCCCAACGTCCAGTATTAAGTGCCCTGCCGGCCAAGGAATGTCCAACCGGTCCCGGAAACATCTCCGGAAACAGGGTCAGAACCGTAACATTCCATGGTGTCAGTGGCTTGTCCTGCTGTTCACTCATGGCTGCCTTCGCCTTCCGGTCCAGTATCGGGTGCGCCCGGATCATCGAGATAACCGGGCGGTGGATCGACCGTCAGCCGCCGCTGCTCCGTATCAATCACTGGCACCACGGCCTGTGTGAATGGCACCACCAGCGGTGCACCACCGGCCTTGAGGTCGATTTCGATCAGCGGTCCCGCGCCATAATCATCAAGGCTGGCAATGGTACCCAACACAGTCCCGGCGGATGTCACAGCGGTCATGCCGATCAGATCGGCAGCGTAGAACTCGTCCTCATCCAGATCGGGACGGGCATCGCCGCTGATATAGAGATCGGTCTGGTTGAGTGCTGCTGCGGCATCACGGTCTGTGACGCCCTCGATCATCGCAACCCAGTGGCCCTTCTGCTGGTGCCCGAGGCTGATGTCATAGGCAACGCCATCGCGGTCGGTAATGTCGCCGAAATCATACAGGCTCGCCGGGTCATCCAGAAAAAGCTTGAGGCGCACGGCCCCTTTGAGCCCGTGCACCCCAACAATTCTGGCGATCCGCAGGCGGCCATCATCCAGCCGGTCCTGATCGTCAACCATAGCGATACAGCCTGTATCAGAGGAGAAGCGTGGTTACGCTTTCTCTTCTTCAGCAGCTTCCTCGGCAGGAGCCTCTTCAGCTGGTGCTTCTTCTGCGGCTGGCTCTTCAGCAGCAGCGGTTTCAGCTTCAGCAGCCTCGGCAGCAGCAGCTTCTGCAGCTTCCTTGGCAGCGGCTTCTTTCTCGGCTTTCTCTTTCAGACGCTCCTGGGCTTTCGCTTTCGGGGCAGACTTCTTGGGCTGCTCATTGATCTTCGGTGAGTCAACGAGGCCGAGTTTGGCCATCAGCTTGGCAACACGATCGGTTGGCTTGGCGCCGGTGCCGATCCAATGTTTCGCACGATCTTCCTTGAGAACCAGTTTCTCAGGGTGATCATCCGACAGAAGCGGATTGAAGGTGCCGATTTTCTCAATGAACTTACCGTCACGTGGTGAACGGATGTCAGCCACTACGATTGAGTAAAACGGGCGTTTTTTGGCGCCACCGCGCGCTAGACGAATTTTAACGGCCATGATTTTCCGTCGATCCTTAACTATGGTCGATATGTGTTGAATGCTTTGTTTTCAGCCCGCTCAGCGCCTCTTCGACTTGGTTACAACAAACCTTCATCGGCGCGGCGAGCGGCAACTGGGCGCGGTTTTAACCATGTCAGGCGCAGGAAAGCAAGTTTCTGCTGCGAATTTAACAATCATCGCTTCTGCATGGTTGGTCGGCAGCCAGTGCATATGGCCCGCAATAGCACATTCCGCGACACATGCAAAACATGCTGATGACCCCTGTTGCAGCAGCATTATGCGCCGGCCGGAAACCACTGTATAATGGGGCTATATGTGTGTTTCCTCTGGATTTTTCAAAGACAATGTCCGGGTTTCCAAAGCGTGCCGAGGCTGCCGTTCAGGCAGGGCCAGTGATTGAGGCTGGGCCTGTGATCAGGGCTGCGACCATTGATGATCTCGATGCCCTGTGCCGGATCGAAGCCGAGTGTTTCGAGACCGATCTTATTTCCCGGCGCAGTTTTCGACAGTTTTTAAAAAGCGACAGCGATGACCTGCTGGTGATCGACCATGCGGGTGCGCTCGCGGGCTATGCGCTGATCCTCTATCGCCGGGGCACCAGTGTCGCGCGACTGTATTCGCTCGCGGTCACGGCTGCCGTGCGTGGTATGGGGCTGGGTGCCGGTCTGATGGCAGCGGCAGAAGACGCCGCCTATGAGCGCGCGGCCAGTGTCTTGCGGCTTGAGGTGCGTGAGGACAATCCGAAGGCGCAGGATTTCTACCGGCGGCTGGAGTACCGCGAGTTCGGGCGGATCAAGGATTATTACGAGGATGGCGCGACTGCTTTCCGGTTCCAGAAATGGCTGAGCGGTGAGCCGCCCGCTGATCTGCGCCGGCTGACCTATTATGCCCAGACCACGGATTTCACCTGTGGCCCGGCGGCGGTGATGATGGCGATGAACGGTCTCGACCAGACGGTATCACTGGACCGGACATCGGAACTGGCGCTCTGGCGTGAGGCGACGACTATCTACATGTTGCGCGGTCTCGGCGGGTGCGAACCGCTCGGTCTCGCCAATGTCATGGCCCGGCGCGGGTTCCGGGTGGCGGTGCATCGGAGCGAACCGGGGCCGCATTTCCTCGACAGTGTCCGCAGCGATGCCAAGCGTGCGGTCATGATGCTGGTGCAGGCGGATTATGCCAGGGCGGCTGAGGAACTCGGTGTTGCGGTTTCGGATACCGCCCTCGGTCGGCAGGAGCTGATCGAGGCACTGGATCGCGGTGCCGTTGCGGTTGTGCTGCTCAGTCACTACCGGCTGACCGGCACGGCGGTGCCGCACTGGGTCACGGTTTATGGCCATGATGACGACCGTTTTTATATCCATGATCCATGGATCGAATTGAAGGAGTTGCCCGAGGATATTTTTCATGGGGCTGCCCTGCCAATACCATTTGACGAATACGACCGTTTGACACGATATGGGCGAAACAATTTCCGTGCCGCCCTGATCGTTGAGGCTGCCGGTTCAGAGCATCAGAAGAAAGCGTAAAACAGGCAGTGAGTGGCTGGCTTATCCTTGTAGACCATGCGCGTGATCTGGCGCAGGGCGATACCCCCCATAAAGTGATGTCGGTGCGGGACTACCTCGCCAACCCGCAGCTGTTCAATGACGGTGGTGACAACCTGCGTCCGAACATCATCAATCTGGCCCGGTCCTATAATTACCAGAGTGCCGGATACTATGCCTCGTTGCTGGCGGAGGCGCGTGGTCACCGGGTTGTACCGGTGGTGCAGACCATGCTCGAGCTGTCGCGCAAGGGGCTGTATTCCACGGCCCTGCCCGAGCTTGAGGCGATGCTGAAAAAGGTGCTGGAGAAGTCGGGCAATAACGGCCCGGAGCAGCTCACGGTCTGTTTCGGCAAGGTCGATGAGCCGGGCTTCGAGCGCTTTGGCCGCTTGCTGTTCGACTGGTTCCGCACGCCGATTATGCAGGTGCGGATCAATCTTGCCGACAATACGATCGACAAGATCAAGCCGGTTGCGATCAATCGCCTGTCCGATGGGCAGCGCACCGCGTTTCTGGCAGCGCTGCAGGAGCATACCAAACGCCGCTGGGCGGACCAAAAGGCGCGCTCGACCCTGCGTTACAGCCTTGCCGTGCTGCATAATCCGAAGGAGGCAATGCCACCGACCACGGCCAAGTCACTGCAGAAGCTGGCCAAGGTCGGGGCGAAGATGGGTATCGAGATTGAGCCGATCGGCGCCAATGATCTCGACCGGCTGGCGGAATTTGACGGCTTGTGGATCCGCGAGACCACCTCGATCGACAATCACACCTATCGCTTTGCCCGGCGGGCCGAGCAGGAGGGCATGCCGGTGATCGACGACACGATGTCGATGATCCGCTGTACCAACAAGGTGTATCTGAAGGAATTGCTGGAATCCAACAACCTGCCGATGCCGAAATCGCTGGTGCTGGGTGAGCGTGACGATCTGGTGAAAGCCGAGCAGGTGCTCGATTATCCGATGGTGGTGAAAATCCCCGACGGGTCATTCTCACGCGGGGTGCACAAGGTCAGGGACCGGGATGATCTGAAACGCCGGGCGGCGGAGCTGTTCAAGGAAACCGACCTGATCCTGCTGCAGGAGTTCATGCCGACAGATTACGACTGGCGGGTCGGGGTGCTAGACGGCGAACCGCTGTTTGTTTGTAAATACATGATGGCGAAAGCGCACTGGCAGATCGTCAAGCATGAGGCGGATGGTCGGGCAATCGAGGGTGGTTTTGACTGTGTAGCGGTTGATCAGGCCCCGTCAGATGTGGTTGATGTTGCGGTCAAGGCGGCAAGCCTGATCGGCAGCGGTCTCTATGGTGTCGATCTCAAGCAGAACGAGCACGGTGTGTTTATCATCGAGATCAACGACAACCCGAACATGGATCATCATATCGAGGGTCTGGTGATGAAGGATGCCATGTGGGAGCGGTTGCTCAACTGGTTCCTCGCGCGTCTCAATCCGGTCTGATCCGCCGTTATCATTCTGTTACCATGCGAATTTGACCAAGGGTTTCCATGTTTGATGAACCTGTGATGATACGGCTTGTGCTGACGCTTGTGCTTGTCGCTGGCATTCTGGCAATGCGCTGGGGACTGACCAGATGGGTGCGTCGGGACAGCGCGTTGCTGAGTGATGCCCAGCGCCAGCGGCTGTTTTATGTGCGTACGGCAAGCCATGTATTTTTTGTGGTCGGTATCGGCCTGATCTGGCTTACCCAGATTCAGAATGCGGCCCTGTCGCTGACTGCTGTGATCGTTGCGGTTGTGATCGCGACCAAGGAGCTGCTGATCTGTCTGGCTGGTTTTCTTGTCCGGACCGGCAGTCGCAGTTTCAGTGTCGGTGACTGGATCGAGGTAAATGGCGTGCGCGGTGAGGTGGTGGATTTCACGCCGCTGACCACGACCTTGCTGGAACTCGATGAGCGCGAATTTGGCCGCGACTATACCGGGCGCACAACAATCATTCCGAATGCCTGGTACGTCACCCATCAGGTGATCAATGAAACATTCGGCAAGAACTATGCAGTTCATCGCTTCCGGATCACGGTTGAGCCGGGGCTGGATATTGCGGCGGCGCGGGAATTTCTGCTGACCCAGGCGGCTGAGCTTTGTTCACGCTATCACGATGTGGCCAGCCGATATAATGCGTTGATAGAGCGCAAACTGGCGGTGGATTTGCCGGGGCCGGATCCGGAAGTGACAATCACGACGACTGATCTCGGTAAGCTGCAGTTTCATATCCTGCTGTTCTGTCCGACCCATGTGGTTGAGAATCTGCAGGCAACAATTACCGAGCGTTTCCTCGATGCGGTGGCGCGTGAGGGCATTCCCCGGATAGTTCTCGCCGAAAAACCGGAACTTTCCTAACTTTTATAAGTTTCAGACGCTTATGGCATGCATTTTGAATGTTTTTCAAAACGCATGCAGATCCTGCATGGCAGTCCTACACACCAGCTATCCGAGCTTTCATGAAAGCAGCGTACTTACCAGTACATGCACTACATGAAAGCAGTGGTCGCCTGTCGGGTGATTGCTCAACCGGGGGTACATCATGAGCGCGAAGAAAAGAAGAGAACGCAATACCAGTGTCGAGGCCGAGCCGTTCAACGCCGAAGCCCTGAATGGCATTGATACGGTGGTCATCGATCTCGGTGATACCCTGGTTGCCACCGGTCGCGCCTATACCCGTGCAACCCGTACCTTCTATGAAGGACTGGCCAAGGAAAGCCGCCTCAGCATCGATGAGGTCGCCGATGGTCTCCGCACCCTGCGCAATCAGGAATTTCTGGCTCTCCCCTATGGCCTCAACCAGCATCCCGGTCTGCGGGAAAAATTCCCCACCGGTGATCTGGTTGAGCAGTTCGCGCCGCTGCGTCAGCGCACGTTTCAGAAGTTCCTCGAGCACATCCATGCCGATCGCGACACTGTCGATTTCGTCAAACGGCTGAAGGATCAGGGCCGCAAAGTCGTGTTCATGACCAGCCTGCCGGAATCTGCCGCCCGTTTTGTGATCACCGGTTCCGGTCTTGCCGGTCTCGCCGACCGCACCTATGCCGCACAGGACATCGAGCAGGACCCGGCCATTGAAACCGGTGCTGCCAACGGCATGTCGCTGAACGACACGCTGGCCGCCGGTGATCTGAGCGAGCCCATGACCAGCCTGCCGCCGGAGCTTGACCCGCGTGAGCAGCTTGAATTCGTGCTGGCGCAGGAAAATGCGAAGCCCGAGGCGACCCTGCGCATTGCCGATAATGACCGCAAGGATATTGCCCCGGCCAATGCGCTGGGCATGCGCACGGCCCAGATGGTCGAGCATCGGGATGCCACCGACCGCAACTTCCTGAAGGCGATGCGCACCATGCGTGAGGGCACCATGTCCGTGTTCCCGCCACGGGTTCTGCCGGTTGCCCCGCGCTATGAGGCCAATCGTGGTGAGGAGCAGCCGAATTTCGTGATCCGCACGTCAAAGCAGATGCACGGCGCTGCCTATCACGTCGAGACCGGCAAGGCTCATCCGTCCAAGGCTGCCAATGCCGGGCCTGACCCGATTGTGGTGATGCCTACACGTAAAGGTGGTTGATCAGCGCTGCCACCAGCAATGTCTGGGGCAGTGAAATCAGCGGCAGGGCGAGGGCGAGAACCCAGCGTCCGGTCGTATCCTTCAGGCTCATGATCTCGGTATAATCGGTTGCCACACCCGCCATCAGGAAGGTGAAGCCGTTACCCGGCGCGGCGGCGCGGTTGATAATGTCGGCGGCAATCGGGGCCGAGCCTTCGGAACAGACCTCGACCACGGTGGCCACGATCACGGTCATGAACAGGCCGAGCAGGCCTGGACCGAACCAGTTTGAGAACATGTCGGCGGGCACGAAGGCACGGACCAGACTGGCCAGCACCACACCGAACAATATCCAGCGTACGACCATCTGCGATCCCTTGATGCCATCTTTCAGGATGTCGAGGGCACCGCTGCCGCTTGGTTGCAGCTTGCCGAGCCATTCCCGCACTGCGACGGCGAGGCTGGTGGTCGGTTCGGTAATGCCTTCACGGCTTGGGTTGTCGGGAAGGACGCCGCGATCGACCATGCCGTCGGCAACCAGCCCGGTGATAATGCCGATCACGGCGGACAGGACGATGAACAGCAGGGTCAGTTTCCAGCCGATCAGCGCCACCAGAATGATGGTCAGCGAGATCGAGTTCCACGGGCTGGCCAGCAGGAAGGCAAAGGTCTGACCGATGGTGGCACCACGCTCATAGAGCTTCATGCCGACCATCAGGATGCCATGGCTGCACAGATCGAACAGCAGCCCGGCAATGGTCGCCTTGACGATGCCCGAGGCCTTGTGGCGACCACTCAGCGCCTGAATGACGATTTCCCGCGGTACCCGGTCCATGAGGCCGACAAACACCACGCCGAGCAACAGCCCCCACCACATGGTGTTCATCAGCTCATAGACGCCGTGGGTGAAGTGATGCGCGGCGCTGTCCGCGCCCATGGTCATCGGTGCTGCCAGATACCAGACATAGCCGATGGTCACGACAATCAGGCTGATCCAGAGCATCCAGTCGACACGCCGGATGCGGGCCCATGTTCCGGGATTTTCCGGTAGCGGCTTGCTGCTGTGGCAACAGCTTGAGGTGTGGGCGGGTTCGGCCTGTATGTCAGTTTGATTTGTCATGCTTTGCTATATAATCTCCTGCATCGTGTAATAAAATTACGGGCCTCGCATTTTTTGCCGATTGTTGCTTTTGTCGCAGCAGGCAGTCGCGGAGGCATATGATCCCGGGATAGTACGTAAATGAGCGGTTTACTGGCGCTTCTCGATGATGTTGCGGCGCTTACCAAGGTGGCGGCAACCCAGGTTGATGACGTGGTCGGCCACGCCGCCAAGGTCAGTTCCAAAACCGTTGGTGTCGTCGTCGATGATGCGGCGGTGACGCCGAAATATGTTCACGGTCTGCCCGCCGCGCGCGAATTGCCGATTGTCATGGCCATTGCCCGTGGCTCGATCATCAACAAGCTGGTGATCCTGCTGCCGCTGGCCATGCTGCTCAGCGCTTTTGCGCCATGGGTGCTGACGCCGCTGCTGATGCTCGGTGGCTGTTACCTGTGCTTTGAGGGCGCGGAGAAGGTGTTACATGTCTTCCTGCCGCATCATGAGGAGCATGAGAAGCCGAAGACGCTGGATGCCGCCCATCTGGAAAAGCGCCGGGTCAGCAATGCGATCAAGACCGATTTCATCCTGTCGGCGGAAATCATGGTGATCGCTCTCTCCGCCATCGAGAGCGAGAATATCTGGCTGCGCGGAATCATTCTGGCCGTGGTGGCGGTCGGCATTACCGCGCTGGTCTATGGCACTGTCGCGCTGCTGGTGAAAGCCGACGACATTGGACTGAAGCTGAGCCAGATCGGTCGTCTGGCGGTGACCCGGAAATTCGGCCTCGGTCTGGTCAAGGGCATGCCGGGTTTCATGAAGGCGCTGACCATCATCGGTACCGCCGCCATGCTCTGGGTCGGCGGTTCGATCATCATTCACGGGCTGGAAGTGCTCGGTCTCGATATCATCGGTCATACGATCCATGACCTTGCCCATGCTGCCGGGCATGCGGTTCCGGTGATTGAGGCGGCATTGAGCTGGGCGGTGACGGCGACACTCGATGGCCTCTTCGGTTTGCTGGTCGGTGCGGTGATTATTCCGGTTGTCGGTGTTGTAATGGCGCTGGTTTCTCGTTTGCGTGGTTACAAACAATCACCAGTCGATACAAAATCTTAGCTGTTTTCAAACTCTTAGATTGCGGCATTAGTAATTTCTGATGTAACTTTATGCATCAGTAAATGGTCCGCCTGTGCGTGCGGTTTTAGGGCATAAAGAGATATGTCGGATTTTTGGGCACGGCTCAAGGCGCGCCGGATAGCAATACGTCCCGCTATTCTGACCGTAATCATGGCGTTGATTATTGGCTCCTTGGCTATCGTCAATTTTCTTTGGACGAAGAACAATATTGATCTCGCTCGGGCTGTGCAGGAGCGGGAGGCCGAGACGATATTCGGCGCCGCCAGACTGAAACTGCATGAAACCTTCGGTGCCGCACCGCTCATACTGAACAAGTTCGCCAGAAATTTTCAAATCGGATCAGTGGATCACACTGATTTTGACGCGGTTTCAGTGCTCTTTGCCGCAGAGCTGGAAACGGCTCCATTTCTGTCATGGATCAGCTTGGGAACACGGGCTGAGGGTGCATTTGTTGGTGCAACGCGCCGGGGTGATGATGTCATCATCAACAATTCTATCCCTGATCGGGCTGATGGCATTACCCAGGAGTGGCGATTTGAGCGGGATGGCTCGCTGACGCTGGTCGATGCGCCTGTTAAGGATCGTTTTGACCCACGTAATCGTGAATGGTTTTATCAGGCTTATCTGATGCCCGGTGTCTCATGGAGCAAGCCGTACAGTTTCCGTGAAGGTGGGCTGGGTATTACAGCTGTTAAAGCAATAGTGTCGGGTAGTCCGCCAACATGGGTTGGCGCGATGACAGTTGATTTCAATATTGATGATATCAAGGATCGTTTGCTGGAAATTTCGGAGCAGGTTGCCGGTAACCTGCTGATGGTCATTCATGGCAAGGAAGATGTTTTCTTGTCAGTTGAGGAAAATCAGGAGGCCTTGGTCAATAATATAAAGGAAGTCTATCTGCATCAGGACAGATTGGATAGTTCTGGCATTTTGGATATGCAGGTTGAAAACTCAAATAAATTCGAGGAGTTTTTTTATTTTGCGTCCAGGGTTGATATTATTGAGGGCCTGGACATTGATCTTGTTTATATAGTTCCGGTAAAATTATCTGCTATGGGCTTTGTCTATGACAATACATTGAGAATTGTCATGATTTCTATTTTAATAATTATTGTTACAATATTTTTGACGATCTATATTTCCCGATCTATTGCCCGACCGATTGAGGAGTTGGGCGAAGTGGTTGCCGATATTTCCCTTGATGATCTCGATAAATACCAACCGCTTAAGGGGCATTGGCTGCGGGAAATTGATGACACGCAGAGGACCCTGAACCGGATGATGAGCGGTCTGATCAAGGGCGAGGAGATACGCTCGACCTTTGGCCGCTATATCCCGCAAGCACTTGCCTCCGCGCTTGAGGAGGGGTCGGTGGCAATCGATCTCGGCGGACAGGAACTGGAGATTACGGCAATCTTCACCGATATCGAGGGTTTCACCACAATCTCGGAACAGACATCATCCAAGCAGATGATCGGTCTGATCAACCGGTATTTTGAAGCTGTATTGGAAGAAATCGAGCTTTGTAACGGTGTGGTGGTCGATTTCATCGGTGACGGTATCTTTGCGATATTCGGCGCGCCGATCGAGTGGACCGAACACCGGGACATGGGCATCAGCTGTGCCCTGCGATTGATTGCGCGGACCGAGGCGCTTGAGGCGGAACTTGCCGCCGAGGGCATCAAGTGGGGCCGCACCCGTATCGGTCTGCACAGTGGTCGGGTGATCGCCGGTAATGTCGGTGGTGCCGGTCGTCAGAAATATACCGCGCTTGGCGATGTGGTGAACACGACAGCCCGGATCGAAAGTCTGAACAAACAGCTTGGTACACGCATGCTGGCCTCGGCCGAAACTGTGGCTCAGGCGCAATCGAACCAGAAATGGCGCTCACTAGGCAAATTCCAGCTTGTCGGCAAAAGTGATGGTCTGGAAGTATTCGAGGCGCTGGGCGAGGATGTCGATCCCGAAGAGCTCGCCCTGTTCAGCCAATGTCTTGAGACCTGTCACAGCAATGTCTGTGATGCAGAAAAAATGGTTCGGGATTATGTCGCACGCTATGGTGAGCAGAAGGTGCTTGGCATGCATCTGAGGCATGCCATTTGCGGTGAACAGGGTGACGTGATCGTCCTAAACAAAAAGTGAGATAGAACAGATGAGCAAAATTCTCGATCGACGGGTAATCCCGGCCGAGACCTATATCTTCCATGAGGGTGACGAGGCACGCACCGCCTATCTCATTGCGTCCGGCAAGGTACGCATCCAGCGTCAGGTGGATGGCGAGACGATTGAACTGGTGACCCTCGGCAAGGGTGGCTTCTTCGGAGAAATGGCCCTGATTGACGGCAAGCCGCGGTCAGCCGATGCCTATGTGGTCGAGGCGGCGGAAATCGTCGCAATCGACGAGAAAACCTTCGAGAAAAACCTCGATCAGCTCAACGACTTCATGCGGGCCTGGGTCAATATGCTGATGGTAACGATCCGCCGCTTGACCAACCGCGTCGATCATTAATTCCCGCCGAAGCCGGGCGGCAGTTTACCGGGGAAGCCCGGTGGCAGCTTGCCGCCCCCGCCGAGCAGTTTGCCGAGATCGCCCTTACCGCCGCCGGCACCCATCTCTTTCGCCATCGCTTCCAGATCGGCCTGTGACATGCCCTTCGGCAGTTTGCCGCCGCCCATGCCGGGGATCATGCCGCCAAGGCCACCCATACCGGGCATGCCGGGCATTCCGCCCTTCTTGGCCATTTTCTTGACCTTCTTCATCATGCCCTGCATTTGCTGATGTTGCTTCAGCAGGCGGTTGATTTCCTGTACTTCAACCCCGGAACCGCTGGCGATACGGCGCTTGCGTGAGGCATTGAGCAGCTTGGGATAACGGCGCTCCTTCGTGGTCATGGAGCGGACGATGGCGATCTGGCGGTCGATCTGCTTGTCGTCGATATTGGCCTCATCCATTTGTTTCTTGAGCTTGCCGATACCGGGCATCATGCCCATCAGCCCGCCGACGCCGCCCATCTTTTTCATCTGCAGCAACTGGTCCGCGAGGTCCTGCAGGTCAAACTGGCCCTTCTCCAGCTTGGCGATCATCTTCTCGGCGTCCTGCTGCTCGATCACCTCGGCAGCACGTTCGACCAGTGAGACCACATCGCCCATGCCGAGGATGCGTCCCGCAACCCGGTCCGGGTGGAAGGCCTCGATCGCGTCCAGCTTCTCGCCAACGCCGAGCAGCTTGATCGGCTTGCCGGTCACCGCGCGCATCGACAGGGCGGCACCACCGCGGCTGTCACCATCGACACGGGTCAGCATGATGCCGCTGATACCTACTGCCTCGTCAAATTTCTGGGCGGTATTGACCGCATCCTGACCGGTCAGCGCATCGGCGACCAGCAGGGTTTCAGCCGGGTTGGTGGCATCGCGTACCGCCTTGATCTCGGCCATCAGCTCTTCGTCGATCGACAGGCGACCGGCGCTGTCGAGCATGACCACGTCATAGCCTTCGAGGCGGGCGGTCTTGAGTGCACGTTCGGCAATCGCCACCGGCTCCTGACCCTCGATGATCGGCAGGGTCGGAATGTCGAGCTGCTCACCGATGAAACGGAGCTGCTCCTGTGCCGCCGGGCGCCGGGTATCGAGGGACGCCATCAGGACCTTTTTCTTGTCCTTGTCGCGCAGCATCTTGGAGATCTTGCCGGTCGAGGTGGTTTTACCCGAACCCTGCAAACCGACCATCAGCACCGGCACCGGCGGGGTCGCCGCGAGTTTCAGTCCCTCGCTCACCTCGCCAAGGGTTTCGACCAGCGTGTCATGGACGATCTTGATCACCTGCTGGTCCGGCTTGATCGAACGCAGCACTTCCTGACCGATGGCGCGGGGTTTCACGTCATTGATGAACTGCTTGGCCACGGGCAGCGCCACATCAGCCTCGAGCAGCGCAATGCGCACCTCGCGCAGCACGCCCTCGACATCGCTCTCGTTCAGGGCGCCGCGTTTGCCGAGGCGGTCAAAAATCCCGCCGAGGCGGTCGGAAAGGCTGTTAAACATGGATTGGCCCGGTTCGTCTGGTCATGGTCAGGTCTGGCTGTTGAACAAGCATATGGGAACGCTGACGGCAAGCGCAAAGGCTGGATTACCTGATCTGATATGCCTCAGGGATGTGTATGGCCCGGCCTGCGGAAGGGCAGTATCTTTGCGCTTGGCTTCGGGGCTTCCGCATCTGCTGCTGGCGCATGGGCACGGGCGAGCTTATCGACCGTTGCTGCCGGGATCAGGCGGTGGCGACCGCGGGCGACGGTGATGCCGCCGGGGAAGCTGCCGTCGG
Organism: Micavibrio sp. TMED2; assembly: GCA_002168225.1. NCBI lineage: Bacteria > Pseudomonadati > Bdellovibrionota > Bdellovibrionia > Bdellovibrionales > Pseudobdellovibrionaceae > Micavibrio > Micavibrio sp. TMED2. The sequence continues at coordinate 172,334 of NHBH01000001.1, read as the reverse complement.
GATCAATGCTGTTCCAGTGTTTGAGCGCAATACTTACCGCATCGATCTGCAGATGGGCGCGGGCAGGATCAACGCCGTCATAGGGATCATCGGGCGTGCCGTAATGGGCGTGCAGGTCATCGACCGTACGGACCATGGCATCGCCATCAAGCCGCGCCGACAGGCTTGCAACGGCATTGCTGCGGGCGGTGTCCTGACCGACGGTATTCAGATCGTGTTCGAGGCCGACCAGCATTTCAGCCACGGCGAGATCGGTGTTCAGGCGGTCAAAGGCGTTACGTCGGACATGGACATGCCAGTCTTCCGAGGCATGGTTGGTCGGCGCGGGGAGGTAGTCCTGACGCGCGCGTTGACCGGCCCAGCAGGTCTGTTGCAGCGCATGGGCGGTGGCGGTCGGGAAGTTCGGCTGGTACCAGTTGCGCGGGGTATTCCAGTCATCGCCATAGAGCGCGTCCATGGCATCCTCTGACTGATTGCCGGTCAACTCGCTGATCGATGCGGTCAGTTTGGCCTGACCCAGACGGCGATAGCGGGCGCGCTGTGTCGGCCCTTCGGCGAGCAGATGATCGACCAACTGCCCGGCCAGCTCGGTGCGCACGGTCTGACTGCGTTCGGCAAGCATGCAGATAAGGTTATAGCTGTCCTGAGCCTTCAGCACCGGGCCGGTCTCTGCCATGGCGGCAAGCGGTAGCCGGATCGCCTTCTCCCGCTCGGCAACAGCTATCGGCCCCGAGGCAAAACGTTGTGGCCGGCCGCTCGACAGGGTTCCGCTCACCGCACGATACCAGCCCGCCGCCTGTGCCGGATGCAGGGTAATATCACTATCGGTTGCCGGAACCTGATTGTCAGGCCTTGCCATGCGGTCCTGTTCCCTTGCTTACATCTACGCTCAATAAGTGCGACGGGTACTCGGGCCGCTCGCGTCCGGGCCAGCCGGGGCGGCTTTCGGGCGGGTGATGGCGGCGTCGATATCGGCCTGCTCGGTCATGCGCACGCCGATCTGACGGACGGTTTCGGCGGCGAGGATGCGGTCGCGGCCATTATTGACGCTGATGCCACCGCCATAGCGGCCATCGGCATTGATCTCACCCCAGTGCCGGGTGGCGAGGCTGAGGGCGCCGATATGCGGGCCGCGCACCTGTTTCGCGAAATCATTGAACCAGTTGCCGTTACCCTGCAGATGCACGATCAGATCGTCATGGCTGCGGACGAGCTGGTTCGGGGTAAGCTGGTCGGCGAATTGCTTGCCTGCGGCCTCGGCGGCCTTGTCAGCGCCGAGCAGTTCGGCATTTACCGCCATATCGGCGAGGATGCGCGCACGCTTGGTTGCGGTTTCCAGCTGATAGATGCTGCCATGATCCAGACGGCGGCGGAAATCGCTCTTCGGATCATCGACCGGGTTGGCGGCATTGTAGCGGCGCAGTTCCAGCATGCCGCGATTGGCGGCCTCATCCAGTTCGGCATGGTATTCCGCCATGCTCTTCGGCTGTGGCTCCGGCGGCTCCCAGCCGAGTTGGTTGAGATCATCAATATCGAGATCGTCGATCTCCTCATCCGGCGTCAGCATATAGATGGCGCTGTTGATCTGGCTGATATTCTTCATCCATTCCCGCACCTGCCCGTTGCCGTCGAGGCCAGCAATATGCCCGGCCAGCGCAGCACCCAGCTCGGCACGAACGCCCTCGCTGTCGCGGGCAAGCTGGTGCATGAGGTTATAGTGGTCCGGGGCGGTATAGGTCCGACCCAGCCCGTGACGCGCCTCACCGGCGATGTAATAGACATCGGGGCGACCGTCGGGTGCCTGCGCATTAGCGGCGTCGACGGCGCTGCGGGCGGCTTCGGTCGGTTGCGCGCGGTACCAGCCCTCTTGCCGGGCGGGGGTGAAGAAATCTTTGCGGGTCTTGGCCATGGGGGAGACATGCCTCAGGTTAGTGAACTGAGCGCACGGTAGCCCGAGTGTATGAAAGTGTTTACACCCTGTTGAGATAAATTAACCTGCGAAAGCCATTGGCCTTGATGCCCCAGGGATAGTAAAGATGGGCAACCGTATTCCATAGCGAACAGAATGGCTTGCACATCATGACGGCACGCGAAGATCAAGGAACCCTGATTATCACCGGTGGGTCACGCGGCATCGGGGCTGCCTGTGCACGGCTGGCGGCGGCGCGGGGCTATGATGTGGCGATCAATTACAGCCAGAACGAGGCTGCGGCCAATCAGGTGGTTGCCGATTGCAACGCCGCCGGTGCCCATGCGATTGCGGTGCAGGGCGATGTTGCCGACGAAAACGATGTGATGAAGCTGTTCGATCGGGCGGACAAGGATCTGGGCACGATCACGGCGGTCATCAACAATGCCGGGATCGTGGCGGCACAGGGCACGATCGAGACCTTCGACCATGCCCGGATGAAACGCCTGCTGGAAATCAATGTGCTCGGTGCCCTCACCGTGGCGCGGGAGGCGGCCAGACGGCTGGCCAAGCGCAATGGCGGCAATGGCGGTGCCATCGTCAATGTGTCGAGTGCCGCAGCCCGCCTCGGCTCGCCCAATGAATATATCGACTATGCCGCCAGCAAGGGGGCCATTGATACCCTGACCATCGGCCTGTCGAAGGAACTGGCGGGCGAGGGCGTGCGGGTCAACTGTGTACGCCCCGGCATTATCGATACCGATATCCATGCTCTCGGCGGCATGCCCGACCGGGTGGAGCGGTTGAAGGACAAGCTGCCCATGTCCCGCGCCGGTACAGCCGAGGAAGTCGCCCAGCCGATCATCTGGCTGCTCTCCGACGAAGCCAGCTATATCACCGGTGCCCTGCTCGACATTGCGGGCGGGCGTTGAGATGGCTGATTATAGAGAAATTTCTCAACAATATGCACAGGGCGGTATTAAGGCGTGCATACTGATAAATAGTGGCGCAAGTGTAGCTATTCTAAGCCAAATGCAAGATTTGATGGTTATGGGTCTATCAAAGCCTGCTTCAATTTCCATTTTCTTGTGGGTTATTGGTATATTTTTGGGTTCTATGACTTGGTATTTTGGATTTTGTTCAACTCGTCATGTGGATAGATCTGAAGATAAGTCTATCGGACGTCCAGATTTGGAAATACAATTTAGCAATAAGTATATGATGGCTGGTTTGAGGTGTATGCTTGGCTCATACGTCTTATTCTTGGTTGGTGCATTGGTCCTTTGCGGGTGCACATATTTTGCTGAAATGGCACCATAATTAATGCTCACAACCATCAATCTGCCGCTGATCCTCGCAGCCGGGATTATTGCGACCGGGAGTCCGGGACCGGCGACGCTGGCGATTGCCGGGACCTCGATGAATGCCGGGCGGCGCTATGGGCTGGCCATGGCGTCGGGTATGTCCATCGCCTCGCTGATCTGGTCGATCTCGGCGGCGTTCGGGTTGGCAGCTGTGATGCTGGCCAATGGCTGGGCGTTTGAGATCATGCGCTATATCGGGGCGGGCTATCTGATCTGGCTGGCGTATAAATCCGCGAAATCGGCGCTGAAGCCCGGTGTGGCGGTGGTCAGCCCGGTGGTGACAACATCACCCAAACGCGCCTTTGCCAAGGGGTTTGCCATCCATATCACCAACCCCAAGGCGATCCTGTTCTTTGGCTCGCTCTATGCCATCGCTGTGCCGCCGGGCACGCCGGTCGAGGGTTTGTTGCTGGTGATCTGTGCTGTTGGTATCCAGAGCGCGATTATTTTTCACGGCTATGCGCTGTTATTCTCCAACCCGGCGATGATGCGCGGCTATATGCGCCTGCGTTGCTGGTTCGAGGGCGTCTTTGCCGTCGCGTTCGGCCTCGCCGGATTCAAGATACTGACCGCGAAGCTCGGGTGATCCGGCGGTAGAACCGTGCTACACTCCGGCCTGCGCTCCCGGCAGGAAAACAAACGTCGCAACCATTGCTCAGCAACCAGCAGAAACTCCAGTGGCAAGGCATCCGCAAGGCCCCGACCGGGTTCCGGGAATTTGCCATCAATGAGAGTATGGCTGCACGCGGGCTGTCCGCCTCATCCGGCTTTATCTACCGCCTCAACCGGGCATTCGAGCTGCTGCCGCATATCCCTGTGAGTTTCCTGTCTTCTGCGCTTTGGGTCAGTGTCGATCTGGCGGTTATCGGGCCTAATCCGCTGCTCAACCTGCTGACAGCAATCCATGCCTGCCGGGCCGGAAAATCGGTGCTGATCGCCCAGATGGATGACGAGGACTTATGGCCCTACTCGCTGCTTGATACGCCGGAGATCGGGCATTTCGTGGCCCGTGCCTTCGGCTGTGACCCGGTCAAGCTGCCACCGGTCAATCCGCATCTGCCCTATGATCCTCCGGACGTGGATCATGTGGCGCGGCTGGTGGCCAATCTGTCCGCACTGTTGAACAAGGCCACATGGTCGGGGTCGATCCAGCAGCTGCCGCCGGGTCGGCAACTGACCTCGGCGGAACCGGTGCCGGCGGAAGGAGCGACCGAGGCGGCCCGGCCCTATTGGGTGCACCCTGTCAGCCACGCAGGCAGTGCCACACCGCCAGCGCTGAACAAACAGCGGTTTCTCGACCTGCTGAAGACCGCAGTGCCGAAATTGCCGATCAATGATACGGCCTCGATGAATATCGTCTTTGCCCATCGCACCGTGGTCACTGGCCCTTACTTCAATTTTGGCACCAAGGTGGATCACGAAGACGGCTATGCCTTCGATTATCCGGGCGATATTTCACCGCTGGCCACCGGGCGGCGGCTGCAGAACAGCAAGGAAGCCATCTTCCGCAACTTCATCGAGGATGTCGCCTGGCCCGGTGTGTTTTTCAGTAATCGCCGCATTGATTTTGATGTCCAGGATGTTGCGGCGGAAGACTTATAGTATCTCCAGCACGGTTTCCTTCGGGCGGCACAGGCGGGTGCCTTTTGGCGTCTCGACAATCGGTCGTTCGATCAGGATCGGATGCGCCATCATGGCATCGATCAGCTGCTCGTCGCTCAGGCTCTCATCACCGAGGCCGAGCTCATCATAGGGTGTGCCGCGCTGGCGCAGGATATCGCGCGGTCTGGCACCCATATCCTGCAGCAGGCCGATAAGCCGCTCACGGCTCGGCGGGTTCTGGAGGTAGAGCACGATTTCCGGTTCGATGCCGTGTTCGCGGATGATCTCCAGCGTATTACGCGAGGTACCGCATTTCGGGTTGTGAAAGATGGTGACGCCTGACATCAGAAGCTGCTCCAGAGTTGATAGAGAACCCCGGCGGTGAAGGAACCGACGAGGGCGAGGGCAATATAAAGCACAAATACCCGGCGTTTGACCAAGGCCCAGACGGCAATCGCCGCGGGTAATGAACTGACGCCCCCGGCGACGAGGAAGGCAAGGGCGGCACCGGGTGCCATGCCCTGTTCCACCAGCCCGCCAACCAGTGGCAGGGCGGCATAGCCGTTGAGATAGGCAGGCACCCCGACCAGTGTTGCGAGCGCGATGGGTGCCAGACCATCACCGCCGACAACGCTGGCGACCAGATCACCGGGCAGATAGGTCAGCATCAGGCTTTCGAGGATAAAGGCGAGGGTCAGCCATTTGCCGAGGAACAGTGTGGTCTTGACCGCTTCCTTGCGGAACTTCACGACCCGCTCATGCTCGCCCCAGAAGCGCCAGACCACATCCTTGCGATTGCGCACTTTGGCACCACCACAACCGCCATTGCCGACGCCTTCGCGCAGCACATCGGTAAAGCCACCGGCGAGGTGGATGATATGCACCGTATAGCCACCGAGCAGGCCGAGGCCGACCGCCGCCAGCGTCTTGGCAATGGCGAAGTCTGTACCGAGCACGCCGGTGGTCAGCACGAACATTGACGGGTCCATGACCGGTGAGGCGAGCCAGAACGCCATGACGGCAGAGAGCGGCACGCCCATCGACAACAGGGCGGCGATCAGCGGTATCACGCCGCAGGAACAGAAGGGCGAGAGACCGCCCGCCAGCGCTGCAATCAGGATCATCAGCACCGGTGATCCGGTAAAGGCACGGGCGATCAGGCCATCGGCCCCCGTTGCCCCGGCATAACCGGCAATGGCGATCGACAGCAGCAGGAAGGGGGCGACGTCAATCAGGTTGCGCCCGGCAAAGACCGCACTATCCACGGCCTGCGGCGGGTTGATGATGAACAATACCCCGATGATTGCGGCACAGGCGAGCCAGACCCGTTCCTTGGCCCAGATATAGTGCAAGGCTTCGGTCAGTTTTGATTTGGTTTGCAGGGTCAGGTCAGTCATGTCTATATCCCTAGAAATATAGTTGTTTTGGCTCAAAAAAACTCAGGCGGCGCTATCGCAAGCCAGGCTGACACCGGTGCAGCATTCGGCGGTGAGGAACCCCACGGTGCGGTTCATGGCATCATAATCCGCGCGGTTTACGATCTGGCGGCCCTGTCGTTCCTGCAGGACCAGTCCGGCATCGACCAATGCGCTCAGATGATGGGCGAGGGTTGATGGCGGGCAGCCGAGATGGGCACCGATCTCACCGACATTGAGGCCGTCATTGCCTGCCTTGACCAGCAGGCGATAAACCGCCAGCCGGGTGTCATGCCCGAGTGCGGCCAGGGCCTTGGCGATAGCAGTTGTGTCTGTGTTGGTATCAGTCATGGCCCCATATAACTATATTTCTAGTTATATGGCAATAACTCAATTCTGCTTGGCTCAGTAAGCAGTCACACCATCAGGTCGAGATAGCTGTCTGGAAGCGGGGCGCGGCCTTCGCGTTTGGCCTCTTCCTCCTCTTCTTCCTCGATCATGTGTTCGGTGATCTTGAGCAGCGTTTCGGCGAGACGCAGGATGCGCTCCAGCTCGGTCGCATCGGTGGTGCCATCCTTCTTGACCGCATGGGGGCTGTTGGCCTCTTCCTGCTCCTTTTGCTTGAGCATCTTGACCAGTTTTTCGCCCGCAGCCTTGGTGCTGTCCTTGACGCTTGCCTCGGGCGAGGCGGCGGCGGTCTCTGCCTGAATATCGGCATCTGTGCCGGTATTGGCGCTATCCGCGCTGGCGGCGGCCTGTTTTGCCTCGCTGACACTGCTGCCGGTGGTGGATGGCACGCTGCCGGTCGATCCGGCTATAGCCTTCAACTCGCGGATGGCGTCTTCCAGTTCCTTGGCGACCTGCCGCAGCGCCTCTTCCGACGCGCCGAACATCATCATCTGGCGCAGGCGTGCCTGCGCGCGCTCGACCTTTTCCTTGGCCATGGCCTCGCGTTCAGCCCGGCGTTTTTCGGGATCGTTCAGACGTTTCATCTGGTCAAGGACACGCTGGAGCTTTTCGTTCGCGCGTCTGGCATCCTTGAGGTTAAAGCTGCCGGTACCGCCCTCGACCGTATCCGCCTTTGTGCGTCGGTTGAGAGGGGTGATCAGGCTGGCGCTCGACGCACCATAGCTGCCGATACTTCCATTCGACATGATCGTTTCTCCTTCTGAGAACCGCCAGTATAGCCCGATTGTACCGGAAATGGAACGTTTGCGAATCCGGTTGCGGTCGCTCAGGCCGGGACCAGCCTGCTGTCATGCTGCCAGATATAGGGCATGGCCAGTGTCAGGGTGCAGCCCTTGCCGGGGGCGGAGACCATATCCACGGTCCCGTCCAGAGCCTCGACCGCTGCCTTGATTGCACTCATGCCGATGCCGCGCCCGGAGGTCTGGCTACTGGTGCGGGCGGTGCTGACCTCGTCATGGAACACATAACGGATCAGTTCCTGATCCGAGAGCCCGGCATCAGCATCAATGATGCCCTTCTCAACCAGCCGCTTGCGCAGTTTTTCCGTATCGATGCCGCCGCCATCATCGGTGATGATCAGAAGCAGCCATTCCGCGCCGTTTCTGTCCTCCAGCGCCGTGGTCACGGTAACCTGTCCAGCCGGGTCCTTGCCCAACTGTTGCCTGAGATTCGGGTCCTCGATGCCGTGATCGACGATATTGCGTCCGGCATGAACAAGCGACTGGATGACGTCACCATAGATGTCCATGACAATCCGGCAGTCCTGTCCCTCGAACCGCAGCGGATACAGGCGCTTGCCGACCCGGTCCGACAGCTCTTGCAATTGTAATGTGAAGCCGGACAGGCTTTCCCGGATGCTGACCGAGGCGAGTTGCTCGAGAAACAGCCGCTGGACCTGATCAGCTGTGGCACCGCCTGCCACCAGTTCATGCAGGCTGGTGCCGAATGCGGCCAGCTGGCTTGCGGGTATGGTGCGGGTGGTGCCGCGCTGCTCGAATGCCGCGCCAAACAGTTCGGCGGCGGTTTTCGATGCCTGATCGAGGTGCCTGAAAACCGGCTCCCGCTCGGTGCGGCAGATTTCGAGAGTCCGGTCACGGTTCTGCCCGGCCAGTCTGGTTTCCAGATTGTGCAGGCAATCGGCCAGATGGGTCAGGTAAAACGACCCGGCCAGCCCCTTGAAGGTATGGATATCGCGCTTGAACTGGGGCAGTGCCGCCTCGCCCGTCAATGCGCCGTCAAGGTCATCGAACAGGGCGCGCAAATTGATGATCAGGCGGATGAAGGCATTCCGGTTGCGGCTGATCCGGATGATCCGGCTGGCCTCCTTCTCCTTCTGGATGGCTTGTTTGATTGCCTGGGATTCTCGGGTGCGATCCATGGCGACCATCACGATCGCCTTCAACTGGCCATCGCTGTCGGTCACCGGTCGGTAGGATAGCAGGATATCCTTGTCGCCCTGACTGTACCGGTCGGGCGCGAGGGCCATCATGTCCTCAAAGGACATGGCGGTATCGGCATTGAACACGATGTTGAGCAGGGTCTGCATTTCCGATGCGTCACCGGCATCGAGCTGCAGCAATTCCCAGATCGCGATATCGGCGGGGCTGCGACCGAAGATATCCTTCGAGGCGCGGGAATAGACATCGGAACATATCCCATCGGCACCAAAGAACAGCAGACCCTCGCCGAGGCTCTCCATGATGGTGGAGAGCGAGTTGTTGAGTTGTGCCAGTGCCCCGTTGGCCTGATTGAGTTCTTCGGAGCTGATATTCGCGTTCCGGATATGCAGCTTTACCGTGTCGTCATAATGTTCATAGGTTTCGGCGACCTCGTCGATAAAGTCGCTCAGGCCCGCAAGACCGGCGATGGCCGGATGATCGGGTGCCACGTTCTCGCCGTCGGTCAGTTGCCGATGCAGGTCGAGAAACCCGGCATCGGCATCCGGGGTACCGAATTTGCGTTTGATCTGGCGGACGAGCTTTCGCGGTCTTTCAACCATGGATCAACGCTCGCGCAGCAGAGTCACGGTCATGGTCTGGTTGTGCAGTTCAGGGAGACCGGTTTCGGTGAACGGACAGATTTCGCCATAGGAGTAGTAGCCGATGATCGGGGCATTGACGCCGAGCACTTCCGCCACGCTCTCCACCTCGTCATCGACGCTGTTGCCCATGACGATCCGCCGACCGACACAGCTGACACAGATTGCCGCCGCCTGACCGTCGCCCCCGATGCTGTTGGCTTCCTCGGCGGCTTCCTCGGCACCATCGACCAGTGCATCATTATCCGCATGCATGAGCCGGACGAGGGCGTTTTCCGGCAGGTCACCGGCGAGGATCAGGCTGCCATTCGCCTCATCGATATCCAGAATAGTACGGATCAGGCCGGTTTCCGCCTGATCCTCCGACAGGATGGCGAAGGGATAGAGCAGACCGCTGGCCGGTAGCTCATCAGCGCGTTCGCCGAGATACTGCTTATACAGTTCGAGCGCCGACTTGCCGTCGAGTTCCTCCAGTACATTGTTCTTTGCCTTGGTCACCCGCCGGACCGGGCCGAATGCCTGCCAGCCACCGCGTGAGCCGGTACCGACCTGCAGGCTGGTGCCGTAGAAGCCGACCGCCACCACCTTGTCGGTGAAGGTATCGCCATTGAACAGGGTGCGGGTGATGCCGAATGCCGTGCCGTCACCGGCCAGACCGCCAAACACAACGGTACCATCGTCACAGACGTCACGGATGCCGTTGACGAGGGCACTGCCGTTCACGTTGAGGCCGGGTGACAGCACCATGATGGCCCGCAGATCGCTCGCCTGCAGATCGGTGGCGAGTGTCCTGCCGGCATTATACGAACCGTCCTTATCAGCCGCGATCTGTGCCGTTACCACCTTGACCGGTGTGGCATCGAATTTGATGCCCATGATCGACAGGGCGTTTTCGGTGGTGCGTTCGCTGTTGATTTCACCGGCGGTGGAGCAACCGACCACCTGTGCCCCCGGCATCGCATCACGCAGGGCCGATATCACTGCCGGGTCCTCAAGCAGGCCGCGATTGCCGAACACAATACCGAGATCCGGCTGGGCCGTGGTCAGACCGGCGAGCGACGTGCCGAAATCGCTGCCATCGGAACTGATTGTTACTACCTGCATATTTCCCCCGAGAATGCCCCTTGATCAGGGCTGATTATTGATTGTCAGGCTATTGATCCGCTCTGGTTTACCGGGCGGCACTCTTATCCGCGCCCGAGAAGCCGAGTTCCACATCCACAACCAGATGATCCTCAGCATTGTAGAAGATCAGATCGATGGTCTGATCATGCTCCTCCTCATTGAACGGCCCCTCGATGGTCGCGGGAATATCGGCGGTGAGGTTGTGGCCCTGCGCGTTGATGAATTCCTTGACCTTGCCGGTGACGATATTGGCGACCTCCGATCCCGCATCCTGCAGCACCGCCTTGTCATTCGCCATTTCCTCGCTGTAGACGGCGGTCACCAGACGTCGCATCAGGCTGTATTCAAAGCCGTAGCGTACAGTGGCGGTTTCCTCGCCGTCATGGAGGCGCACCAGACAGATGAAATCGCTGTCACAGATCTTGTCGATACCCGCCACCTCTTCGGATTTCAGCGGGATGGAGAACAGGGTATTGACGGTTGAACAGACCGTCTCGACGATAACCTTTGAGACTTGCTGCATGAATTCACGCTGGGAATCAGACATGATGAAAAGCCTTCTCAGAGTTGCCGTTTCTTTTTGAGCCAGTCCTTGATCTTGCCGACCTTCTCCACCAGCTCCTCGGCGGAAACCGGTTTGATCACATAGGCGGTGGCCCCGGCACCGATCGCATCCATGACGCTCTTGCGCTCACTCTCGCCGGTCAGCATGACAAAGGCGGTCTTGTCGAGCTCCGGGCGGGCACGGCACTGGCGCAGGAAGGTGATGCCATCCATTTCCGGCATGCCCCAATCGACGAAGACAATGTCATAGGGTTTGCCGATGGAGAGCGCATGATCGATTTTCTCAATGCCCTCGACGCCGGTTTTGGCCTCGTCAAAACTTTCGTAACCGGCGGCGGAAAGCTGCTGCGTCACCAGTTTGCGCATCAGCATGTGATCATCAACGACAAGGAATGACGGGTTATCTATCACGCCCTGTTTCGAGAGTTGGGTTTCAGTCATGGATTGGATAACCGGATTGAATATCGAGGTATGTAAAGCTGCAATCTACCTGAATTTCCGCACCCTGACCACTCACTGAAAAGTTGCGGGGAATACCAAAATGCACGGGTAGAATATGACCGCCTGTACCGCGATGGATAAACCACGCCTGGTTGCGGCTTTGTGATCAGGGATGGACTTCGGGGGTTTTGCCAAGAGCGATTGGTGGTAAGCTGATCTATGCCTTCGGGTTTTTGTTGATCGTCCTGTCCCACCTCTCCCCCTGTTACCGATGACCACTGACAATCTGCCGCCCCTGCCCGATCTGATGGTTGCGCCCAACGGCGCCCGGCGGGGCAAGATGGATCATCCGGAACTGCCGATAACGCTGGACGAGATCGTGAAGGATGCCGCCGCCTGTTTCGAGGCCGGGGCCGATGGTCTGCACCTGCATCTGCGCGATCAGGCGGGCAGGCATATCCTCGATGCCGGTATGTACCGGGAGGCGCTGGTCGAACTGCGCCGCGTGGTGCCGGGCATGGCGGTCCAGATCACCACCGAGGCTGTGGGCCTGTACGAGCCCGACCACCAGTTCGATGTGGCGCTCGAGGGCGGGGCAAAACTGGTCAGCATGGCCGTGCGTGAGGTGGCCAATGGCGGCGACCGGGATGAGAAGATCGCCCGCCGCGCCGTGATGTTCTATCGCGCCTGTCAGGAGCGCGGCATATCGGTCCAGCACATTCTCTATTCTATCCGGGATTTCATGCTGTTGGCCGAGGTGCTGCCGAGTACCATGTTCCAGACGCCGGAACTGCAACTGCTGTTCGTCCTCGGTCGGTATTCACGCGAACAAAACAGCCAGCCCCGGATGCTGACCCCGTTCATCTATCGTATGGCCGATTACGGTCTTACGCCGGACTGGATGGCCTGTGCCTTCGGTCGCGGCGAGACCGCCTGCCTCGAAAAAGCCGCCAGCCACGGCGGCAAACTCCGCGTCGGCTTCGAAAACTCGCTCTGGCACAGCGACGGCACCGTCGCGGAAAACAATGCCGAGCGGGTATCTTTTTTTTATGGAGTTAGGAAACATGGCTAATTTAAAAGATCAGTTAGAAATAAGGTTGCATGATAATAATAATAAGCGTCCAGGTGATATTAGAAATTCATTTCAGCGGGACAAGGGAAGGGTGATTCACTCCGCTGGATTCCGGCGGTTGCAAGGAAAGACTCAAGTGATGGGCGTTGGTGAGGGTGATTTTCACCGTACCAGACTTACGCATTCTATTGAGTGTGCACAGATCGGTGGGGGAATATTAGGTGTCCTAAAAAATCGAGATGGTTTATTGGACGACAATTTGCGTGCATGGTTGCCAAGTACAGATTTAATTGAAGCTGCTTGTTATGCGCATGATATTGGTCATCCGCCATTTGGCCATGGTGGCGAAATGGCTCTGCATTCAAAAATGTATAATCATGGTGGATTTGAGGGTAATGCACAAACTTTGAGAATATTAACAAAATTAGAAAAATATAGCAATTTGGGGCATGGTATTGATCCTACCAGAAGGCTTATACTATCAATTTTAAAATATCCAATTTCATATAATTTTTTTAACCCATGTGATTATAAAAATAAACCACCAAAGTGCTTTTATGAAGAAGATATGGATGTTTATGATTGGTGCGTGAGTGTTTTTGATAAATCTGATATTGAAAATTTTTCAAATACAAGTGATGGTAAATCAATTCATCACTCTTTTGACTGCTCAATTATGGAAATGGCAGATGATATTGCATATGGAGTTCATGATTTAGAAGATATTGTTGCCAGGGGATTGGCTTCTCGTGATAGCGTGGAAAAATGCCTTAGAGAAGCATTTGCCTCTATAGGCGGCAGTTACATTTATAGGGGCAAGGTGTTTAATGCAGATGTTATATGTGGAATGCTTTATAAGGATAGTTTTTCTAGAAAGACGGCGATATCAGAATTGGTAAATCTATTTATAACTAATATTTTTTTGGAAAAAAAGGAAAAATTTAATTCAGTATTATTGGATTACAAGGTTGTTATTCCTGATGATTTAGGCAGGCTTTTAAAAAGCTTTAAGGGGTTTGCTCATGAATTGGTTATTAAAAAGCCTAATGTTTTTCAATTGGAAACTAGGGGTAAACTTCTTGTTTCAAAGTTATTCGATGCTCTAATATCAAATCCAGACTCTTTGATTCCCTCTCAGTCGTGGCAAGACTTACTTGCTATAAGTGGCGGTGATAGATATCGAGCTGTTAGTGATTATATATCAGGTATGACGGATCGATATGCAGAAAAAGTATATCATAGATTGTATACTCCCGGGTTCGGAAGTAGCTCGGATGAGTTATAACCTCTCCCCGCCTGCCGCATAGGTGGTTTGCATAGGCAGCGCGGCGCTTTCATGGACTTGTCACGCGGAATTGCTACTCTGTGGCCCCATGACAGACACACTTACATTTCGCAAGATGCACGGGCTCGGCAACGACTTCGTCATCATTGACGGTCGGGACATCGATGCGTCCGCCGCTGGCCTGACCGCTGACACCATCCGCCGTATCTCCAACCGTCGCGAGGGGCTTGGCTGTGACCAGCTCATCGTGATCGAGCAGCGCAAGAACGATGGTGCCTATGCCTTCATGCGTATCCTCAACAATGACGGTTCCGAGGCCGAGGCCTGTGGCAATGCCACCCGCTGTGTCGCCGATATGCTGATGGATGAGGCCGGTACAGAGGCCGTGGTGATCGAGACCGTGGCCGGTCTGCTGTCTGCCGAGCGTACCGAAAACGGCGATGTTGCCGTTGATATGGGCGTGCCGAAACTCGACTGGCAGGCGATCCCGCTGTCCGAGGAAACCGACACCAACAAACTTCCGCTGGCGGTTGGCCCGCTGCATCATGGTGTGGCGGTCAATATGGGCAATCCCCATGCGGTGCACTTCGTCCCCGACGTTGATGCGGTGCCGCTGGAGCGTCTCGGCCCGGTGCTTGAGCATGATCCGCTGTTCCCCGCCCGCGCCAATATCGAGGCAGCGCAGATCATCGACCGCGACACGATCCGTATGCGGGTCTGGGAACGCGCGGTCGGTATTACCCAGGCGTGCGGTTCCGCCGCCTGTGCCACCATCGTTGCCGCGGTGCGCCGCGAACTGACCGAACGCAAGGTCGAGATGATCCTCGACGGCGGTTCCCTGACGCTGGAATGGCGCGAACAGGATGAGCACGTTATCATGACCGGACCGGTGGCCTATGTGGCAGAGGGGGTACTTGACCCGACCCTGCTGGGAAAGCCCCGGGCCAAGGTTAAACCGAAGCCGCAGCTCGCGGTCTCGGCATAAGGCTCATTAAACAGTCAGTGAACTCAAGGACGATGAGCGAGACAGAAACAGACCAGTCGCGCTCATCGGTTCCGACCCTCGATATCGACAGCGACGACAGCCATACCGGTGCGGTGCAAACCGCTGCCGCGATTTCGCCTGCGCGTGATGCGGTGGAGCTGGTCACCTTCGGCTGTCGCCTCAATGCCTATGAGAGTGAGGTGATGCGTGATCACGCCGCCGCTGCCGGGCTTGAGGATACGATCATCATCAATACCTGCGCCGTGACCTCGGAGGCGGAGCGACAGGCGCGCCAGACGATCCGCAAGCTGGCACGGGAACGGCCCGGCGCGAAAATCGTCGTGACCGGTTGTGCCGCCCAGATCAACCCCGACAGCTTCGCCGGTATCGAGGGCGTCAGTGCGGTCATCGGCAATGATGCCAAGATGAAGCGCGAGAGCTGGACCAATGCCCTGTTCGGCGGCGGTGACGAGCCGACGGTGCTGGTCAATGACATCATGGCTGTGCGGGAGACCGCCGAGCATCTGATCGAGGGCTTTGACGGTCGGGCCCGTGCCTTCATTCAGGTACAGCAGGGCTGTGACCACCGCTGCACCTTCTGCATCATCCCCTATGGCCGGGGCAATTCCCGGTCGGTGCCGCTCGGCGTGATTGTCGATCAGGTGCGCATGCTGGTCGAACAGGGTTTCTCTGAAGTCGTGCTCACCGGTGTCGATGTCACCAGCTATGGCCCCGACCTGCCGGGTCAGCCGACATTGGGCCAGATGATCCGCCGCCTGCTGGCGCTGGTGCCGGAATTGCCGCGCCTGCGTCTGTCATCGCTTGATCCGGTAGAGATGGATGAAGACCTCTGGCGGCTGGTCGCCGATGAGCCACGGCTGATGCCGCATCTGCATATGAGCCTGCAGGCCGGTGATGATATGGTGCTGAAGCGCATGAAGCGCCGCCATCTGCGCGCCGATGCGATTGAGATGTGCCGTCGCGCCCGCGATCTGCGCCCGGACATTGTCTTCGGTGCCGACATTATTGCCGGCTTCCCGACCGAAACCGATGAGATGTTCGAGAACACGCTGGCCTGTGTCAGCGAGTGCGACCTGACCTTCCTGCATGTCTTCCCGTACTCGCCGCGCCCCGGCACCCCGGCGGCGAAGATGCCGCAAGTGCCCGGCCCGCTGCGCAAACAGCGCGCGGCGCGGTTGCGTGAACTCGGCAACCAGCAGCTCGACAAGCTGCTCCGCACACAGGTGGGACAGACGGCGCAGGTGCTGGTGGAGAAGGACAATACCGGTCGGACCGAGCATTTCACCGAGGTTGTGATCGACGGCCCGGTTGAGGCGGGTGGCCTCTATACCGTCCAGCTCACCGGCATCGCTGACGGCAAACTGACCGGGCGGGTGATCAGCTGATCGTATAGCCGTAGGGCACGCTTTCCGGATCGTAACCAAGCAGGTCGCAAAGCGCCGTATAGTCAGGCTCAGCCTTCAACTGCCCGAAAAGCGTGCTATTGATAACCCGGCTGGCGGATCGATAGCTGGTCTTGCCGGAGGCTGCGGAATCCCCGGTGATATTTTTATAGCCGTCAAACCGGTCCTTATAGGTCGGGTCGAATTTCATATTTAGTGCCTTGCACATTTTTTCTGCTGTGCCGTCACGGTCAGAGACAAAGTCTTCGTATTTCACAAACCCCTGATCCAGAAAGTATTTGGCGTACTCCAGATAATGTTTCAGAAATTTGAGGTAACCATCCTTGTTGCTATATGCGATTTTCAGAACATCGCTGGTCTGGAATGACAGCCACATGCCGATCGGATGCCGGGCAGTGACAGTCGATGTGATTTCATAACTGTCCTGAAGTTCTTCAAGCAGTTGCGGTTTGAATTGTGGTTGGCAGTACGGTTCGCCGAAGAAGTCGATATGTGACCAATCCCGAATAACCATTGTGTGCCCCCGTGCTTCGCAAAGGGTGACCAGTTCATCAATATGCGCTTTGGCATTGTTAATATCAGTCGGGCTCCAGATTTCATTCTTTTGATCATCGGAATAATGGTTGAACCAGGTAAATGCCTGTGCCCGAATATTGACGATAAGAAAGACCGGGTGGCGCTGGTATTTTTTCAGAAGGGTTGGGCCTTGCGGATGAATTTCACTGTAAAGCTCGACATTCTGCATTGTTGCGATGCTTTTACACATAAGGGTGCCGCCGCTGCGTGATGGTGAGTGAATTATACGCAAGGTTTTCATGGTGCTTCTTTGTCTCCTGACTGCTTTGTAATCAGGTTTGATGGTTATCGTTTTGGGACCAACATTACAATTGATACAAATTTCAGCCCGAGTTTTGTGTCTGCCCCTTGCCCTCGGGCATCAGGCCCGCTACATCGGCGATCATGAGCGAACAAACCAAACAGAAAACCGGTGGCTGGCTGTCGCGGCTTGCCGGTGGCCTCTCCAAATCCTCCGACAAGATCGGCGGCGGAATTGCCGATATCTTCAGCGGTCGCCCGCTGGATGATGATGCACTGGAAGAGCTCGAGGAACTGCTGATCACTGCCGATCTCGGCCCGGCCCCGGCGGCCAAGATCGTCGCCCAGCTTGCTGGTCAGAAATTCGGTCGCAATGCCGACCCGGATGAGGTCAAGGCAGCGCTGGCGAAGATCATCGAGCCGATGCTCGAACCGGTGGTCCAGCCGCTCGAGGTCAAGACCGCGCACCGGCCCCATGTGGTGCTGGTGGTCGGCGTCAATGGCTCCGGCAAAACCACCACCATCGCCAAGCTCGCCAACCTGCTGCAGGACAACCGCTTCACCGTGACGCTCGCCGCCGGTGACACCTTCCGGGCTGCCGCGATCGAGCAGCTGAAAATCTGGGGCGAGCGCGCCAACTGTCCGGTTATCGCCCGCGATCACGGTGCCGATGCCGCCGGGGTTGCCTTCGAGGCGGTGGAGAGTGCCCGCGCCGATGGCCGCGATGTTGTGCTGATCGATACCGCCGGACGGTTGCAGAACCAGTCCAACCTGATGGCCGAGCTGGAGAAAATCTCACGAGTACTGAAAAAGCTCGACCCCGATGCGCCGCACAGCACCGTGCTCGTGCTCGACGCCACAGTTGGCCAGAACGCCTTCAGTCAGGTCGAGGCATTCCAGAAAATCGCCAATGTCACCGGCCTCGTGGTGACCAAGCTCGATGGCTCGGCCCGTGGTGGTGTGGTGATCGGCCTCGCCGAACGGTTCGGCCTGCCGGTCCATGCCATCGGTGTCGGCGAAGGCATCGACGACCTCCGCCCCTTCACCGCCGCCAGCTTCGCCCGCCTGCTCGTCGGCCTGCCACCGGATGCAGATCAGGCTACATAGCCGCTCTGATGCGTAACATGGCTTCCTCGATCACCGGCAGGTCGTGGACGAGGGCGACGCGGATGTAGTTTTTGCCGGGGTTGCTGCCGTCGGGCATGTCTTTGCCGAGGAAGGCACCGGGCAGGACGCGCAGGCCCTGCTCGCGCCAGAGTTTCTCGGTCATGGCGATGCTGTCACCCACATTGAGCCAAGCGAAAAAGCCGCCTGCCGGTATCTGCCAGTCGGTGGCATCCTGCAGGATATGATGCGCGGTCTCGAACCGGGTGCGGTAACCGGCGCGGATTTCGGCGGCGTGGTCATCATCGTTCCAGAGAGCGGTGGCGGCGGCGACCAGTGGCAGCGGCATGACCGCTGCACCATAGCTGCGCAAGCGTCTGAACTTGGCGATCAGGGCCGGATCACCGGCGATAAAACCGGCACGCAGCCCGGCGGCGTTGGAGCGTTTCGACAGGCTGTGACAGATGATCAGATTGCTGAAATCGCCATTTGCCGCCTGCACCGCGCCATCAGGCGGGGTCTCGCCGAGATAGACATCGGCGTAGCATTCATCGGCAATCAGCACAAAATCATGGGTCCGTGCCAGTTCCAGCGCCCGTTTCAGATAGGCGAGATCGGCAGCCGCCCCTTCCGGGTTTGACGGCGTGCACAGATACATGAAGGCAGCCCGGTCCATTACCTCTGCCGGGATTGCCTCGAGATCGGGCAGGAAACCGGTTTCGGCGGTGGCGGGCAGGTAATGCAGCTTTGCCCCCGCCATTACGCCCGCACCCTCATAGACCATATAGGCCGGGTTCGGCAGCAGGGCGAGCGGCTGGTTGCCGTCCGCATTAGTGGCCGGGGTCAGGAGCTGGGCGAGGAAATACAGCGTTTCCTTGGTGCCCGGCACGGCGAGGATATGGCGGTCGGGATCGAGGCTGTCCGCGGCAGCACCATAGCGCCGAACCAGCCAGTTCCGCGCCGCCAGCCGGTATTCCGGTGTGCCGTCAACCGGCGGGTATTTGCCCCAGAGATGGGCGTTCTCGGTGATGATCTCGTTCATCCAGAGCGGTGGCACGCCCTGCGGCTCACCGATGGTCAGGTTGAGCGGTGCACCGTTATGGGCCGGTGTTACCGGGTCGAGCAGGTCGCGCAGGCGCTGGAACGGATAGTCGGGAAGCTGGTCGATCAGCGGGTTGGTCGGCATGGGGCGGGCCACTCATGGTTGGGAAATCGAACATCCGTTCGGCATAGGATCGTGCGGTCGCGGCACGGGAGGGCATTTTATGTGATCCTGTCCCAAACAGCAGGATTGGCAAGGATTTTTGTCCGGCCTGATGCAGCCCGGTAATCACAGTGCCGAGATCATCGAGCGACAGCCCGTCCATATTGCCGATGGTAACTGCGATAGCCTTGCCATTGGCCTTCGCCGCCTTGCCGAGTTCGGCGAGCAGCTCCGGCACATCGAGGCTCACCATGCCGCTGTCGGCAATGCCCGGTTCGGTCTCACCGAGCGGCACCGGTTGCGCGGTCAGGCCATGGGCGCGCTTGAAGCCGTTGAGCACGCGCCGCGTCATCCCGCTTTCCGGCAGCTGCTCAAGCACCTGTTCGGCTGCACTGGCAATGCGCTTCACGAGTGGAGCCTTCCCGTCAGTGCCGTCGAGCGGCAGCAGGATCGCACCGCTTTCCGAGGCGGCGGCGGTGATCTCTCTGAGCATCTCCCGTCGCGCAGATGCCTTGTCGGCGAGTGCGATCAGGCTGCGCCCGTGACGGCCATTGCAGGCGCGGATCACGGCGATGTCTACAGCGTCCTGCAGGGGTGATTTTGGCTCGGGTGACATGGTGCGGGGTCGGGAACAGTGAAACTGATCCGGTTTCTTAAACCCTCTGCAGTAAAGCGCCAAGCAAAAGGCCCGACATATGGGCCGGGCCTTTTACTGATTTGTTGTAAGGGGTAATCGCTGCCTCAGGCGGCGGCAACTGCCTGCAGGAACTCCGTAATGCGGGTGCGCATGTCGCTGGTCTGGGTCGCCATGGCATTGCTGGCGGTCTTGACCTGTGTTGACGCCTCGCTGGTCTGGTTGATGGCATCATCGACCGAGGCCATGTTGTCGGCCACCTCCTGTGTGCCATTGGCCGCTTCCTGCACGCTGCGGTTGATTTCAGCCGTGGCGCTGCTCTGCTCGGTGATCGCGGCGGCGATGGAACCGGTATAGTCGCTGACCGCCTCCACATGCTGGGCGATTTCGGCAATCGCACTGACCGCATCGGTGGTGGTGGTCTGGATACCGATGATCTGCTGGCTGATCTCCTGCGTTGCCTGTGCCGTCTGGTTGGCCAGTGTCTTGACCTCGGCGGCGACGACGGCGAAGCCCTTGCCGGCATCACCGGCGCGTGCAGCCTCGATCGTGGCGTTGAGGGCGAGCAGGTTGGTCTGCTCGGCGATATCCTGGATCAGGGTAATCACCGCCTCGATCTGTTTGGAGGCCTCATCGAGGGTGGCAATCCGTTGACGGGCGGTAGCGGCAGAGTCAGTCGCGGTTTCTACCACATTGGTGGTCCGTTCGATCTGTTCGGAAATCTCCCGGATCGAGACGCTCATCTGCTCACAGGCCGAGGCGACGCTCTGGACATTCTCTGACGCATCACCGGCAGCCCGGCTGGAGTTCTTGGACTGGTCAGCCGAGGTGAGCGCCAGTGACGCCATGTGTTCGGCCAGTGTCTCGACCTCGTTCAGCTCCACATCCACCTGCTGCAGGGTTTCCTCGATCCGGGTGCGGAACTCGCCGATCAGGTTGTCGACGATGTCCTGCCGGGCCTGCATCTTGTCGGTCATCGCACGCAGTGGCTTCACGATCGAGCGGCTGATGATATAGGCCGCAGCACTGGTGCCGAGCATGGACAGGATGGTGAGCAGGATCTCCCGCCACAGCACGGCGCTTTCCGTCTCGATATGACCATTGATCAGGGTTTCCGTATCCTTGATGGCAAGTTCCTCGATGCTCTTCAGATCCTCGATGCGGGCGGTGCTGGCGGCAAACCACTGGGGTGCCGTGACGGCCACGACGCTGGCGCTGAAGGGTGAATTTTTCACCGCATTGACCATCTTCTCATAATCGGGATGGCTGCTGATATGCTGACGGAACAGTTCGGCATTTGATGTATTGGTGTTCACCATGAATGTTTCAAAGTAGCTGATCTGCTTTGCATTCAGGGTCAGGAACTTCTGATAGACACCCGGTGTGAATTGTCCGGCACCAAAACCGGTGGCCCCGGCGGCACGTTCGAGACCGGCAATCTCCTTGCCATGGCTGAGGGCATTGAATGCCTCGATGCTGCGGACCAGATCGGTATGGCTGGTGACACTGACCATGCTTTCGGTGATGTGCAGCAAGGCATTGATGATACCGGTATAATACCGCGCCATATCCGGGACGGCTGTGGCAAGTGCCGTGACGGTACCGCGCATGGTGCCGATGGAGGTCAGCTCGGCGGCGGCATCATTGGCGTGTTGCGCCATACCAGCGGGCAGTTTCTCGCCATAGAGACCGATCAGGATATTGTTGAACTGTTTCAGCGCCTCGTCACTGTCTGCACGTTTTTGCGGCAGGGTGTCGGCGAAGGCCTTGCCACCGGATGCGATATGCCCTGCCGACTGGCCGCGTTCGACCTGCAGCGTATGGATCAGCTCTGCCACGATCGGCATCAGTCGCAGCAGCTCGGCATTGGCTTCGGTCTGCTTGATGACCGAAGCGCTGTCATGGATGGTTTTTGCCTGCATGGTGGCGAGTGCTACCAACGGAATGGAGCACAGAAGTACGATGCGGGCTTTGATGGACAATCGCTTCAGTATCATGGTGCTGCTCTTTTGTTTGTTTTCGTAGGTCTGGCGCCGGTTCAGGAAGTGATCCGACTGAATATTACCTATTAGTTTCACCGGATATGGTTGCTGAAAGGTTATTTAAACCAAGATAAACGCCGGAAATTTCGACCAGCCCCGAAATGCCGACCACACACAAAAAGAACCCGGCCGATTGCGCGGCCGGGCAAGGGGAAGAGAGGATGTCTAGGGTTGTGTTCTAGGCGGCGGAAACCGACTGCAGGAACTGTGTGACCCGGTCGCGCATGACGCCGGTCTGCTCGACCATGGCCATACTCGCTGATTTGACTTTGGTTGAAGCCTCCGATGTCTGGGCGATGGCCTCATCAACATGCATCATGTTTTCGGCTGCCAGATTGGTACCGCTCGCCGCTTCCTGTACGCTGCGGTTGATCTCACCGGTTGTGCTGCTCTGTTCGGCAATCGCGGCTGCGATGGAACCTGTGTATTCGCTGACCGATTCCACATGCTGGGCGATCTCGGCGATGGCACTGACCGCGTCATTGGTTGAGCCTTGAATGCCGCTGATCTGCTGGCCGATATCCTGTGTTGCCTGCGCCGTCTGGTTGGCGAGGTTCTTGACCTCGGCAGCGACAACGGCAAAGCCCTTACCGGCATCACCGGCGCGCGCAGCCTCAATCGTGGCGTTGAGGGCGAGCAGATTGGTCTGCTCGGCGATATCCTGGATCAGGGTAATCACTGCCTCGATCTGTTTTGCGGATTCATCAAGTGAGCTGATCCGATCCCGTGCCGTCATGGCCGATCCGGTGGTGGTTTCCACGACGCCCTTGGTGCGCTCGACCTGTTCGGAAATCTCGAGGATCGCTGCGGTCATTTCTTCGGAGGCAGAAGCAACGCTCTGTACGTTGCTGGAAGCGGTTTCCGCAGCACGGCTGGAACTTCTCGACTGATCGGCAGAGCTTTGCGCGAGGGCAGACATCTGTTCGGCAAGATCCAGTACCTCGTCGATCTGGGCATCCACCTGTTTCAGTGTCTGATCCATTTCTTCACGGAATTCACCAATCAGGCGATCGATGGCGTCCTGGCGTTCCTGTTTCTGGCTGTTTTCCGACGCGGTGATCTGTTCGAGCTTGATCCGCTCGATGGCGTTTTCACGGAAGACCAGAACGGTCTGGGCCATATCGCCGATCTCATCGGCGCGGTCGGTGGCATCAACCTCGACCTCGGTATTGCCATCGGCAAGGCGGCGCATGGTGTCGACCAGCCCGGTCAGCGGCTTGGTCACGGTGCGTGATGAGGCATAACCGGCGGCGGCAGCAAACAGGATGGCTCCACCTGTAATTGCGGCAATAAGCCATCCGAGATTGGCGATCATGGCATAGGCCTCGCGGTTTTCCTGAACCGCAACCAGTTGCCATGTGACGCCGTGAAATTCGAATGGTGTCGCGGCGAAGTGCATTTCGGCATTCCGGTATTTGTGGGATGCGCCGAAACTGGTTGTGTCATTGGCACTGCTGGCATCGGCAACCGGGTCGAAACCCGCAGCAGTTGCCAGCACATCATTCACATCTGGGCTGAACC
This sequence comes from Micavibrio sp. TMED2, assembly GCA_002168225.1. Lineage (NCBI taxonomy): Bacteria > Pseudomonadati > Bdellovibrionota > Bdellovibrionia > Bdellovibrionales > Pseudobdellovibrionaceae > Micavibrio > Micavibrio sp. TMED2. Next base: position 148,820 of record NHBH01000001.1, on the reverse strand, counting down.
GGGAGTCATTGCGCAACAGGCCATCATCGCCGACCAGCAGCAACTCACCGGTTTCGCCAAGGCCGTCCGGTGCGGCCATGATGTTGCTTAACTCGTCGATCGGCATCTGCAGGGCGAGTACGCCAATAACCTCGCCACCGAGATTGACGACCGGTGTCGAGATAAAGCCTGCCGGGGCGTTGGCGCTTGGGGCATAGGGTTGGAAGTCGGTGAATGCCACCTTGCCGGCCTCGCCAGCCTTCATGGCCTCACGGAACACGGTGCCAAGGTCGGTTTTTGCCCATTGACCGGGATTGCTGTCGCCGAAATTGGTGGCGAAATCCAGTTCCTTGAACACGGAGTAGACGAGATTGCCCTCTGCATCGAACAGGAAGACGTCGTAGTACCCGCCATCCTGCTGGAACTTATGGAACCACGGATGGAACCAGGCATGGATGACATCATAGGTCGTGCCGGTTCCGGCATCGTCGAGCATGTCCTTTTGCCCGGTCGGGTTCGGGTTATTGGTGATATAGGCGGATTGCAGCTTTTCGGTCTGGTTGCCGCGCAGTTCCTTCCAGGCATCACGGAAGGATTCCACGGCGGTTACCGTATTCGGATTACCGGCCGTGAGCAGCAATTCGCGCTCGATTGATTCCATGCGCGCATGAACGCTCTCTGCCGCCTTTCTGGCAACAGCCTCGAGCCGGTTGTCGGTCTGTTGTGCCACGCCCTTGCTGGCGATGAGGAAGCAGGCGGCACCCATGGTGATTGCAACCAGCGCGGCGACAGACACTGTAACCAGCGGGAGTTTGACGGTGAGTTTGAGTTTCTTCAGCATTTGGCGTTCTCGCACATCTTTTGACGACATCGGAACGAGCGTAACGATCCGCGCTTAACAAAGGATTTAAGCCACGGCACAAAAAAAGCCCGGCTGCTGCCAGCCGGGCTCTCTTTTGCATATATTGCGCGGGATTTAGCCGATGGTTTGTGAACCGTGGCCGAATTCCGGATAGGCTTCCATGCCGAGCTCTGCCTTGTCGAGGCCGCTTTCCTCGTCTTCTTCGGAGACGCGGATGCCGATGGTGAACTTCAGGGCAAACCAGACAATCGCGCTGGTGATAGACACGAAGATGGCAACGGCAACGATACCGGTGATCTGGACGACTAAGTCACCGGAACCGAAGATGGCAACCGCGAGGGTGCCCCAGATACCGGCAACAAGGTGAGCAGAGATCGCACCGACCACATCGTCGATTTTAAGCTTGTCGATGGCAGGAACGGCGAGAACCACCAGAACACCACCGATTGCGCCGACGATGATTGACATCAGGCCAACCTGCAGATCAGGACCGGCAGTGATGGAAACCAGACCGGCAATGGCACCGTTGAGGGCCATGGTCAGATCAACCTTCTTGAACATCAGTTGGCTGACGATCATGGCAGCAACAACACCGCCACAGGCAGCGAGGTTGGTGTTCACGAACACGATAGCCATGGCAGAGGCATCAAGCGCAGAGCCGAGAGCCAGCTGTGAGCCGCCATTGAAGCCGAACCAGCCGAGCCACAGGACGAAGGTACCGAGCGTGGCCAGCGGCAGGTTTGCGCCGGGCATCGGGTTGATGGAACCATCGGCGTTGTACTTGCCTTTACGAGGTCCGAGGATCAGGGCACCGACGAGGGCAGCCCAGCCGCCGACAGAGTGCACAATGGTTGAACCGGCGAAGTCGCTGAAGCCCATTTCAGAGAGCCAGCCGCCGCCCCAGGTCCATGAACCCTGGATCGGATAGATGATCGCAGACAGGATCGCCGCGAAGATCAGGAATGGCCACAGCTTGATACGCTCGGCCAGCGTGCCGGAAACGATCGACGCTGCGGTAGCAACGAACACCATCTGGAAGAACCAGTCAGACATGACCGAGTAACCGTTTTCGGTCACGGCAGCGATCAGTGCCGGGGTGGCTTCATCGGCATTGAGCAGCGCCAGTTCGGCAGCCGAAGTGTCATAGAGGAATGAGAATGAGCCGATGTAACCGCTGACATCGGTGTACATCAGGTCATAGCCGAGCAGGTAATACATGATACCGGCGATGGCATAGAGCGCGATATTTTTCAGGCAGATGGTGGCGGTGTTTTTGGACCGGACCAGGCCGCTTTCGAGCATTGCGAAACCGGCAGCCATCCACATGACGAGGGCGCCGCAAACGAGGAAAGAGAAGGTGTTGAAAATAAACGCGGTCTCGTCAGAGACGGCCGCCGCCGCATAATCGGAAGGCAGCATGAAGGCGAGGATACCCGCACCCATCATGGCCATTTTTGTCATAGGGGATTTCATTGCTGAAAATACTCCGTCGATGGTTATCTGTTTGAATGGGAAGTCGATCGAATGATCTGATGGGTTAGACCGCTTCTGCGTCGGTTTCGCCGGTGCGGATGCGAACGGCCTTGGCAACGTCGAGGACGAAGATTTTGCCGTCGCCGATGCGACCGGTGTTGGCAGCTTTCTGGATCGCTTCAACGGCCTGATCGACGAGTTCGTCGGTGACCACGATTTCCAGCTTCACCTTGGGCAGAAAGCTGACGGAATATTCCGCGCCACGATAGATTTCGGTCTGGCCTTTCTGACGGCCGAAGCCCTTGACTTCGCTGACGGTTAAGCCTTCGACGCCGAGTGCGGTCAGTGCCTCACGGACATCGTCGAGCTTGAATGGTTTGATGATTGCATAAATCAGTTTCATTGGGTGTGCCCCTCATGCCGCCGTTGTTGGTACCGGTACCGCCGCCTTGAGAACCAATGCTCGAGGGAAAAACGGTCCGGACATGAACTCGGCAAGTTGTTTTACGATTTGCCGGGCAACCTAATACAAGATGCGTGCCGGAATTGTGCACAGCAGCAACTTTGCTTTAGTATATTGTTTTTGCGGGATAAATTGGCGTTGCAAATTTTGATGTCACAATCTTGCTGCCCATAATAAGTGCAAAATTGCCATTAGGACCTGCTGAAATGATGAAAATTTGTGCAGTTGATTGTTCTGACGCCAATTGGTGCGGCCAAGAGGTTCAGGGGTCTGCGACACTTCCTCACCCCGGTTTCTGGTGCCAAATGCCCATATTCACGCTATGACTCCTGTCGTTCCGGGGAGCACCAGCCGATTGGATAAGACGGCCATGACAACAAGAAAATCCACGAACCAGAAAGCATCCGACAGCCCTGCTGTCCTGCAAACCGAGGTCATCATCGTTGGTGGCGGGCTTGCGGGTATGACCTTTGCCGCGCTGCTCGGTACTGCCGGTGTCGGTTGTGTTTGTATCGACAAGCAGGATACGCCGACCATGACCCATCGTCGCTATGACGGGCGGACCACGGCGATTTCGCTGGCCAGCCGCCGGGTGCTGGAAGCGGCGGGTATCTGGTCACTGGTCATGGAAGCCGGGCAGGCGGAACCGATCAAAGACATTCGCATCACTGATGATTTCGCGCCGATATTCCTCAATTTCGACAGCAGCGATGTGGGTGACGAGCCGTTCGGCCATATCGTCGACAATCTCGATCTGCGCTACCGCATGATGCAGCGGATCGAGCAGCTGGCCGGTGTCACGCTGATCAATGGCTGTGGCGTCACCGATTATCAGCGCGATGACAATACCATGACCGTGACCCTCGATAACGGTCAGCAGATTACCGCGCCCCTGCTGGTTGGCGCTGATGGTCGTGGCTCACCGACCCGCGAATGGGCCGGGATCGGCACTGATCGCTGGCAGTACAACCAGACCGCGATTGTCTGCAACGTCACCCATACGGTGCCCCATGACAATCTGGCGCTCGAGCACTTCATGCCATCCGGCCCGTTTGCCGTGCTGCCCCTGCCGGATACCGAGGCAGGCAAGCCGCGTTCCTCCGTGGTCTGGACCAAGCGGCCCCATGAGGCGAGCAGCATCGTTGCCCTCGATGAGGACGGGTTCAATGCCGAGCTGCAGGCGCAGTTCGGTGACTATCTCGGTGCGGTTGCGGTCGATGGCGGTCGCTTTACCTATCCGCTCAGCGTGCTTCATGCCCGTGCCTATGTCGCACCGCGGCTGGCGCTGGTGGCCGAGGCAGCCCATGCCATTCACCCGATTGCCGGGCAGGGTCTCAATCTCGGCATGCGGGATATTGCAGCGCTGACCGAGCTGATCGTGGATGCCAAGCGGTTGGGGCTCGATATTGGTGCGGCCTCATTGCTGACCCGCTATCAGCGCTGGCGGCGGCAGGACAATGTCACCCTGCTGGTCGTGACCGATGGGCTGAACCGCCTGTTCTCCAATGATGTCCGCCCGATCAAGCGGCTGCGGCAGGTTGGCCTCGCGCTGGTCGAGCGGATGCCACCGGCCAAGCGGTTCTTCATGCGCCATGCCATGGGTAGTGTCGGCAGCCTGCCGCGCATCGTCCGGGGCGAGGCGCTCTGAAGCGGTGTTGATCGGCTCTAGTTCTGGCGCTGGCCGTAGGGACGGCAGCGGGTTGCGCCGGTTGCCTCATCGGTCACCAGGCGACCGGTATCCTCAATCACCAGATAAACATCGCTGACCGCGCCATTGTCGCCGTTGGTCAGTGGTGTGACGGTCAGGGTGGCTGGTTCCCCGGTCCGGATCAGGCGTTCGAGGCGTACTTCCCGCGCCGGGATCGTGCTGCGTTTGCCGCCGAGCAACGGCACCGGCTTGCCGCGATAGAGCATAGGCTCGACATTGCCGACCGCGATCACCTGATCACGTTCCGGCTGGGTTACCTCAATCAGCAGGAAGTTCTCCACCTCAATCGGCAGGACGCCATCATCATCCCCGGCGAGGAAGGCGGCCTGACACTGGCCGAGGCTGAACTGCACCTGTGCCGGTGAGCTGAGGAAATACGGGCGGCGGCTGTAACCGGCGGTCTGGACCTCAACCCCCAGATGCGGATGCGACCGGAAATTCAGCACCGGCTGACGCGGCACCGCATCGAGCAGTTTGATGTCGTCAGAGGATGGCGGGTTGATAACGTCAAACGCCCCGGCGAAGCTCGGTATCTCCGGTGCATCGACATCCAGCCCCATTTCCTGCAATTCGGCACAGCCGCTCAGCAGGGCAACGCCGGTCAGGGTAGAGGCCAGCCAGATTGACAGCTTCTTGATCATGGCGCGGCGCAGCTTTCCTTGGCCCAGTCGCTGTCCGGGTAATCAACGATCAGATAGATCGGCGTCGACTGTGCGATGGTGCCGAGATCCATCGGCACGGCCCCGACCATGGTGACGGTGCAGGCCGGAATGAAGTCGGTGAGGTCGAGCGCACCCGCCGGGATCGGCATGTGGTCATAGATGCTATCGATGGGAATGCCCTGACGACGTACCAGACCGATCTCACCGGCAACCAGCTGGCGGATGCCGGATGGTCTGGACGGGTCCTGAACCTCGATCAGCAGGAAGTCATCAACCTCGATCGGGGCGGTGCCATCCGCTGAACCAGCGAGATAGACCCGGCTGCCGGGTGCTCGGCGAACCGGTGCGGCCCCCGGTTCGATCATCGGCACCGGCATGATCTTACTATCATTGGGCATCTCAACCGTGAACCGTCGATCCTCGGCAAAGCCGATCAGCGCCGAGCCGGTCTGCGGGATTGCCGGCACCAGCTTCGCGGCACCAACATCATGGATGGTGTTGCCACAGGCCGTCAGCAGAAACAGTGCCGCAACGGGTAGGGCGGTGGTGAGAGCTGGCAGATACCGCATTATCGGATGCCCATGATCTTCTGGGTTTCGGCGAGGACAGGTGCGGCAATATCATTCGCCTTCTCAGCCCCCAGATCAAGAATCCGGTCGATCTCGCTCATATCGGCGAGCAGCTCATTCATCCGGGTGGTGATCGGTGCCAGCTTGTCCACCGCCAGATCGGCAAGACCCTGCTTGAGGGCCGAGAACTGGCCGCCGCCATATTGTTTCAGCACGGCTTCCCGGCTGGTATCGGCCAGTGCTGCATAAATGGTGATAAGGTTGGCAGCTTCCGGGCGACCTTCCAGTCCCTCGGCCTCGCTCGGCAGGGCGTCGGGATCGGTCTTGGCCTTGCGGAACTTGAGCGCGATGTCGTCGGCGGTGTCAGTCAGGTTGATCCGGCTGTAATCCGACTGGTCGGATTTGCTCATCTTCGAGGTGCCATCACGTAAGGACATGACGCGGGTGGCCTCGCCCAGAATCTGCGGCTCCGGCAGCGGGAACTGTTCAACGCCATAGCGGTGGTTGAAGCTGGTGGCAATCTCGCGCGCCAGTTCAAGGTGCTGTTTCTGATCCTCGCCGACCGGCACATGGGTTGCCTTGTACAGCAGAATGTCGGCGGCCATCAGGACCGGATAGGCATAGAGGCCGAGCGGGGCCACTTCCTTCTTCTTGCCGGCTTTTTCCTTGAACTGGGTCATACGGTTGAGCCAGCCCATCGGGGTCAGGGTGGAGAACAGCCAGGCAAGTTCGGAATGACCGGAAACCCGGCTCTGCTGGAAGATCGTGCAATGGGCGGGGTCGATCCCGGCTGCGATATAGGCAGCGGTCAGTTCGCGGACATTGCGGCGCAGCTCTGCCGGGTCCTGCGGTACAGTGATGGCGTGCAGATCGACGATACAGAAGATGCTGTCATAGTCCCGTTGCAGGGCGACCCAGTTCCGCAGCGCGCCAAGGTAATTGCCAAGGTGCAAGCGGTTGGTCGGCTGCATGCCTGAGAAGATGCGACGGGATGCGCTGGTCATGATCTGGGGTCTTTTCAAACAGAGAGGGTAGAGAACTGAACCGGTGTTATCGACAAGCACCGGCGACGGGTCAAGCGGCTGGTGGTTTCGGTGTGCCCAATCCGGCAGTAATCTCGCGAATTTTTCCGGCACCGAACAGGATTGCGGCAATGGTGAAGCCGATGGCGCCAAGCCCGATCAGGGCCAGCATCCAGATAACCCGCATCACCGGATCGGCACCGAAATTCAGGTCCAGAACCATCGGGCCGGTGACCAGCAGGATGGCGGCGAGCAGCAGCGCCATGACGGCACCGGCGCCAATGATCCGTGGCAACCGGATGATAAAGCGCTGGTCTAGGTTGAACTGGCCGCGTTTGCGCAGACCCCGGACCAGCAGAGCCAGATTGAGCCAGGCGGTAATGCCGGTTGCCAGTGCGATCCCGGCATGGCCGAGTGGCTGGATCAACAGCAGGCTGCCGCAGGTGTTGATGGCCGTGCAGAGAATGGCGATCCGCACCGGGCTGGCGGTATCCTGCCGGGCGAAATAGGCGGCGTTCAGCACCTTGACCCCGACATAGGCCGGGATGCCGAGGGCATAGGCGCTGAGCGCCATGGCGGTCTGTGCGGTATCGAAATCATCGAAACGGCCATACTGGAACAGCCCGCCGATGATCTGTTCGGCGATGATACCGAGGCCGAGTGCCGATGGCAGTGCCAGCAGCAAGCCGTATTCGAGTGCGCGCGAGAGCAGGTGCATGGCCTCTTTCTCGCGGCCTGCGCTCATCGCCCGCGACAGGCCCGGCAGCAGGGCGGTGCCAATGGCGATGCCGATCACCCCGAGGGGTAGTTGATACATCCGGTCGGCATAGAACAGCCAGCTGATCGCGCCTGAGGCCAGCAGCGAGGCCAGAATGGTGTCGATCATCAGGTTGATCTGCATGACCCCGCCGCCAATGATGCCGGGCACCATCAGGCGCAGCAGCTTTTTCATATCCGGGCTGAGGCTCGGGCGGATCAGATGCGGCAGAATACCAAGCCGATGCGTAAACCAGAGCAGAAAGGCAAGTTGCAGTATCCCGGCGACGCTGACCGCCCAGGCCATGGCATCCGCCGGTGAGGTGCCGGCATATTGCGCATAGCCGAGGCCGCCGATCAGGGTCAGGTTGAAGATGATCGGGGCCGCAGCAAAGGGCGCGAACCGCCCCATGCTGTTGAGCAGGCCGCCGAGCAGTGCGGTGACCGAAATCAGCAGCAGGTAGGGGAAGGTGATACGGGCCAGATCAATGGCTGCCTGAAACTTCTGCGGCTCGTCGATAAAACCGGGGGCCAATACCGTTACCAGTGCCGGCATGAACAACAGGCCGAGGAGGACAAAGGGGATCAGGAAGGCAATCATGATTGCCATGGCGCGTTCTGCCATGGCTTTCCCGGCTTGCTTGCCCTCGATCTCGATCTTTTCCGAGACCATGGGCACGAAGGCGGCGCTGAACGCACCCTCGGCAAACAGGCGGCGGAAGAAATTGGGCAGTTTCAGCGCGACGAAAAAGGCATCGGCCATGGGTCCAGCCCCGAGGATCATTGCCGTCAGCAGGTCACGGGCAAAGCCGAAAACCCGGCTGAGCATGGTCAGGCCGCCAACAGTGGCAATGGCACGCGACAGTGACATGGGGGTGATGCACTCGAATGGAGACGTGGGGGATTCCGGCTACAGCATTTAGCCGATTACTTTGGCAAAGGCGAGGCGTTATCGAGGCTTACGTGCCCTGTTTACGGGCGGCTCGTCCTTGCGCTTCTCTACACTCTTGTCGCTGCCGTCATTGGCAGCATCGGCAGTTGGGGTTTTTGAGGACGGATGCGGTGTTTGTGCTTCCTCCGCTGCGGCAGTGGCTGCCTCACCCTCGGTAATCGCCTTGTCGGCTGCGGCCTTGAGGCGGTTGCGCCAGCGCAGGTTCGGCTTGCCGCCCGAGACATGCCATTCGGCGCGGATACCGCTGTCGCGACCGAGCATTTTCCGGTCCTGCTCGGCGGCTTCCTCGGCCATTTTCTCATCATGGATGGTCTGAATGACTTTGATTTCGGAGAGGAATTGTTCGCCCGAGATCGGCTCAACCGCAGCCTTGTTGCCGATGCCGGTCATCTTTAAAACCCGGTCGCCCTTGAACAGCGCTGCCTCGCGTGAACGCAGCATCCGGGCTTCCGGCACGGCGGCTGACGGGTCATAGCGGACATAGGTGGTCTCGCCATCCGGGGCGTGGTCGACCTTGACCCCATTGGCATGGCGCAGGCTGACAATGCCGTTCTGGCGGATACGGGCGATAGCACCATCCGATCCGACCATGGCACCGAGCAGGCGGCGCTGGGAAAACCGTTCATGGATTTCCTCGATCACTTCCTCGCCGATTGGCACCGCCTCTGACTCATGGGCATTGGTCAGATGATAGTTTTTGAGTGCTTCCGGGTCGACATCGCGCAGCAGGGCATCGAAGCCGGGCGCAGTGCGTTTGTTTTTGGCCAGCTGGTCGGTGACGTCGAGCGGCTTGGTGTTTTCGGAATAGCTGTTGCGGATACTGCCGACAGCGCTCAGCAACTGGCCCTTGATCAGGCCGACCGGGCCGTCGATCACATTGACCGTGGCGATCAGGGCATCGAGGGCGATGGCTGCCGGTTTGTTTTCCTTGAAATACTTGCGCGCCTTCTGCAGCAACCGGGTTGGCAGCCAGATCGGGTTCTTGCCCTTCTCGATCAGGCTGACCGGATCATCGCCGGTCGCTTCCCGGCGCAGGCGGGTGGCGAAATCCTCCTGAATCTTGCGCACGGCATCCTGTCGGTTGAAGGTGCCGATCTTTGATCCGAGGGTCATGCCCGCTTCCAGCAGGTTTTTCGGAGGCTTGGTGCTGATCTCGGTGAACTCACCGCTGTTATGGGTGTTGGAGAACATCCAGAGGGTGAATTGCTGCTCGGCCTTTTTGTCTTTGCTCTTATCGCCCTTGCCCGCCTCGTCCCCGACGGTCTGCTCTTCGACCGGATAGAGCACATAGCCCACCTGATCCGAGCGCCAGACATCGGCGCTAGTCTGATAGAGCGTGTAGTTGGTCAGGGCGCGTTCCTGCAGCAGATGCTGGTGACGGATGATCTCGGGATAGGCCCAATGGGCCGGGCTCTCATCCTTGCGGGCCTGCACCACATGGATGCGACCGAGGCGGCCAGCCGGGTGATCGACCGAGAGGTCATCTTCCTTCAGATCGTCAGGGTCAAAGGCGAAGAGCAGGGCCGAATGGCCGTTGTCATCCTTGGCAATCCGGTAGCGACCGATATTCGCCGGGATATTGCCATCGGCCCGGAACAGCGGCTTCTGGAACGGGAACAGGTCGCGCATGATCCGCACACCGCCCTCAAGGGTCAGGGCGCGGGCATCACGCAGATGGGGATCAAAGCCATCCAGTGCCTTACGGTATACGCCGTCATCATTGGCGGGTGGCGGGGTGGGGTTCTTGTCGGCGGCTTCCTGTTCGATGTCGTCGATAACATCATCGCCCTGTTTTGCCGTCTGGTCTTCGGGCGGGGGAGAGGCCGGACCCTTGTCCGGTTTCTGATTGGTCATACGATTTTCCGGAAGCGGCTTCCGGCCCATGTTTTCAATGCTTTTCGTTTCTGTGTCATGGGTATTTTATACCTTTGATCAACGAAAGGACGCAGCGGATCAGGCACTTGCAGTACTGTCGACAATCCATCATTCTCCCCGGCGACACTGACGGAACATGTCGGGCATATGGAAGATATTGATGGTACCTAATCGGATGATACGGTCGGCCCTGCTGATCATGCTGTTTGTCACAATGCTGGTCGGCCCCGCCCATGCCCAGAATCAGAAACAGCAAAAGTCCGGTTCACCGGCGGGTGGGCCTGTGGCGTTTACCGATCCAGAGCGGTTTTACAGCGCGGTCATGCCGGTCAATCCGGTGCCTGTTGCGCCCGAGCTTGGGCCAGACAGGTTGCAATGGGTTGCCAGAAGCGCGGTATATGTTGCGCCCGGTCCCAATGTGACGGTGCAGGTGGGTGTATTCCACTGGACCCCGCGTTATCGGATTGCCATGCGGGTTATGGACACCGATGCCTATGGCGTGCTGGTGGCCGATGATCTCAAGATATTGCGTCAGGCGCTGGGTGAAAAGCGCGAGATTGAAAATCTGCGCGGTTTCTCGGCCTTCAACACGACCTGCCTTGAAATCACCGGGCGCTACAAGGATGAAAACAATCCACGACCGCATACGGTAAGCTGGGTCATTCCATACCCGGATCACGTGATTGTGGTGCATGTGCGTGCCGCCGATCCCGCCCAGTTCACCAGCCCGGAAGCGCTCGAGTTCAACAGTACATTCGATGTGTTGCGGTAAATGCGTTTGTTTCGTTCCGCGGCCTTGAAATCGATCCCGGCACTGATTGCCTGCGCCATGTTGATGGTGCTTGCCAGCGCATCACTGCCAGCCCTCCAGTCACAGGCAGCAGCGCAGCAATCCCGGCAAAATCTGTACAATGATCCTTTCCGTCGGTTCCGGGCGCTGTTTCCCAATTCGGTCGTGTTTTCTCAGGGCAGTATCTGGCGCCAGCATGAGGAAACGGTAATCAAGGACTGGGTCTATAAATCCGATATCGAGGGCTTGCATCTGAGGGTGGTGGTGCTCGATTTCGATGATGAGTTTGCCAATACTCGCAGCAGCGGTGTCGGTGCCTGGGTCGCCAGCCGGGACGGTCTCGAACTGGTGCTGGGCGAGGCGGGTCTTGATTACGAGATCACCAAACTGCGCAGTGTCGAGGCCTTCGGTAAATACGCCCTCGAACTGACGGCCTTTGCCAGGGACGACAGCGGCAGGGCCCTGGTGATGTACTCCATCCCCTCGGCAACGCGGGTAATGGCGATCATCATCATGGCGGATGAGGTCGAGACCATGCTCGGCCCCGTGGTGAGCCAATTTGCCACCAGCTTCCAGTTTTTGAGGCTTGAGGATTGATCTTTCAGGCATTGCCGCCAAATCCGTGCAACCCTGTGCGCGCCTGTTTCTGACGTATCTGCAATCTGTTTGGAGTTTCCCCGGTGAAAGGTTTTCTGGTCCTGATTGGTATGCTTGCCGTGATCGGTGCTGCCATCGCCGGTGTCGGCTACTACCTCTATGGTGACAGGTTCATCGATATGGTGACGGTGGCCGAGGCGCGGGTGAAGGCCGCTGCCCTGCAGGCCGGTGAACTCGCTAACGAGGCCGTCGATGCGGTGGATCAGGGCATCGATAATTTGCCGGTCGAAGCGCCGGGCGATAATGCGCCCCACACGGCAATCGATACGGTTGAGAATGCACCGCGGGTTGAGGTGACGGAACAGGCGCAGCCTGCCCCTGAGGAACCACGTCCCGCCTTCGCCCCGGAGCCGGTCCGTTTCAGTGATCCGCAGGGGCGCTTTTCCGCCCTGTTTCCGGGTAAGGTCGGTGCCTTCGAGAATTATCTGGTCAATACCGCGCCGGACAAGATCGGCAACAGTCGCACCTTTGCTGCCAGTGGTCGCGAGATTGTGGCGCAGGTGACGGTGCTGAGCTGGGCACCGGAATTTCTGCCTGCTGCCAAGGGCTTTGCCGCGGATATTGCGGTTGACCCTGCCGATACCGTGTTTGGGGAAACCGGCAAGCAGCTGACCACCATGCTGCTCGGCGAGGGATCGGCGATTGAGGCGGTGCGCGAGTTTGATGCCTTTGACCGGCGCTCGGTTGAGCTAACCGGTATGGTGCCCAATGGCGAGGGCGGGTTTCACCGCTCGGTGGTCTGGCTGATGCCAGGCGAGGCGGATATGATCGCCGTGATTCTGCGTGCCTATGACGATAGTGGCCTGCTGGGCATTGAGGCACAGGCGTTCAACGAGAACTTTGCCATTCTCGAACCGGCAGCAGCGGAACCCGCCCCCGCACAATAGCTGCACTGTAGGTGCACAACCAAAACCCCGATTTCCGGCATCCGGCTTTGCTTGTGGCGCGCCCGAATAAAGGGTAGCAAAGTGGGGCGATTGTCATAGTCCCACCTCTGATCCGTGCCAGCCTGATGTCACCACTAAGCTCCGCTCTCAATCCCAACGATCCCGAGTTTCAGGCCAATGCGGCGGCCATGGCCGATCTGGTGGCCGATCTGCGTGAGAAGTCGGCAGCGATTGCCGCCGGGGGTGGTGAGAAGGCGCGGGCCAAGCATGTGGCGCGGGGCAAGATGCTGCCGCGTGAGCGGGTACAGGCGCTGATTGATCCCGGCACACCGTTTCTGGAGCTCTCGGCCTTTGCCGCCCATGAGGTTTATGAGGACTGGGTACCGGCGGCGGGTGTCATCACCGGCATCGGTCAGGTCAGCGGCGTTACCTGCGTGATCGTTGCCAATGACGCGACGGTCAAGGGCGGCACCTATTATCCGCTGACCGTGAAAAAGCACCTGCGGGCACAGGAAGTGGCGCGGGAAAATCACCTGCCCTGTATCTATCTCGTCGATAGCGGCGGTGCGTTCCTGCCGATGCAGGATGAGGTGTTCCCGGACCGCGATCACTTCGGACGCATCTTCTACAATCAGGCTCAGATGTCGGCCATGGGCATTCCGCAGATTGCGGTGGTCATGGGCTCGTGTACCGCCGGTGGTGCCTATGTGCCCGCGATGGCGGATGAGAGCATTATCGTCAAACAGCAGGGCACGATCTTCCTCGGTGGGCCGCCGCTGGTGAAGGCCGCAACCGGTGAGGTTGTTTCGGCTGAGGATCTTGGCGGTGCCGATGTTCATGCCAAGGTATCGGGCGTGGCCGATCACTATGCCGAGAATGACGGCGATGCGCTGCGCATTGCCCGCCGCATCGTTGGCAATCTCAACCGCCGCACGGTCGATCCGGGACGGTTCGCAGCGGTCAAGGCTCCGCTGTTCGATGCCAGCGAGCTGTACGGTGTGGTACCCGCCGATGCCCGCAAGCCGTTCGATGTGCGTGAGGTGATTGCCCGCATCGTCGATGGCAGCGAGTTTGACGAGTTCAAGAAACTCTACGGCACAACGCTGGTCACCGGCTTTGCCAAACTCTATGGCCAGCCGATCGGCATCGTTGCCAATAACGGCATCCTGTTCTCCGAAAGCGCGGTCAAGGGCGCGCATTTCATCGAGCTTTGCGCCCAGCGCCAGATACCGCTCGTGTTCCTCCAGAACATCACCGGTTTCATGGTTGGCCAGAAGTACGAGTCCGGCGGTATCGCCAAGGACGGTGCCAAGATGGTGACCGCTGTTTCCTGCGCCAATGTGCCGAAGCTGACCATGGTGATCGGTGGCAGTTTTGGCGCGGGCAATTACGGCATGTGCGGTCGGGCGTACCAGCCGCGCCTGATGTTCATGTGGCCCAATGCCCGGATTTCGGTCATGGGTGGTGAACAGGCGGCAACCGTGCTGGCGCAGGTGCGCCGGGATGCGATCGAGGCCAAGGGCGGTGACTGGTCCGAGGCGGAAGAAGCGGCATTCAAGCAACCGATCCGCGATCAGTATGAGCATCAGGGCCACCCCTATTACGCCAGCGCCCGGCTCTGGGATGACGGCATCATCGACCCCGCCGACAGCCGCCGCGTACTCGGCCTCAGCCTGATGGCCGCCCTCAACGCCCCGATACAGCCGACCAAATTCGGCATCTTCAGGATGTGATGACATGACGGAACAACTGAACGGATTTACCGTCGAGGCCCGTGACGATATTGCCTGGCTGACGCTGGCCCGCCCGGAAAAGCATAACGCCTTCGATGATCAGTTGATTGCCGATCTGACTGCTGCCTTCAGCCAGCTTGATCGGGATGAGAGCATCCGCGCGATCATTCTCTGTGCCGAGGGCAAGAGCTTTTCTGCCGGGGCCGATGCCAACTGGATGCGCCGCATGGCGGGCTACAGCGAGGCTGAAAACCTCGCCGATGCACAGGCGCTGGCCGGGCTGATGGAAACCATTGATCGCCTGTCGAAACCGGTGGTCGCCCGGGTACAGGGACCGGCAATCGGTGGCGGTGTCGGTCTGGTTGCCTGCAGCGATATCGTGATTGCCGCTGACAGCGCGTTTTTCCAACTCTCCGAGGTACGCCTCGGTCTGACCCCGGCGACGATCTCGCCCTATGTGGTGCGCGCCATCGGTGGCCGTGCGGCACGGCGCTATTTCCTGACGGCCGAGCGGATTGATGCCCCGACGGCGCAACACCTCGGCCTTGTGCATGAGGTGGTGGCCGCTGATGCACTCGACAGCGCGGTGGCCGGGATCATCGCGCATTTGCGCAAAGGGGGCAGGCAGGCGCAGGCAACATCCAAGCATCTGGTTGAGCTGGTGCGGGAAACCGATCCGTCGATTGTGCGTACCGCGACGGCGGAACAGATCGCCAGCGTGCGGGTCGGTGCGGAAGCGCAGGAAGGCCTCGCCGCCTTTCTGGAGAAGAGAAAACCAGCTTGGGCAGCAGGTGAGGGGTCATGAACGGATCATCCATGTTTCGCAAAATCCTGATTGCCAACCGGGGCGAAATCGCCTGCCGTATCGCCGATACCGCACGGGAAATGGGTATCGCCACCGTTGCCGTCTATTCCGATGCCGACCGGCATGCGGCCCATGTGGCGGCCTGTGATGAGGCGGTGCATATCGGTCCTGCCGCGGCAGCCGAAAGCTATCTGGTAATTGCGAAGATCATTGATGCCGCCAAACGCACAGGCGCTGAGGCAATCCATCCGGGTTACGGCTTTCTGGCCGAGAATGCCGGGTTTGCCGAGGCGATTGCCGATGCCGGTCTGACCTTCATCGGCCCACCGGCGAGCGCTATTCGGGCCATGGGCGGCAAGTCCGAGGCCAAGGCCCTGATGGCCGAGGCCGATGTGCCGCTCGTGCCCGGCTATCACGGTGACGATCAGACGCCTGACGTGCTCGCCAAAGCGGCGACCGATATCGGCTTCCCGCTGCTGATCAAGGCATCGGCTGGCGGCGGCGGTAAGGGCATGAAGGTGGTGAGCGAGGCATCCGGGCTGACGGATGCGATTGCCAGTGCCCAGCGTGAGGCGCAGGCATCCTTCGGTGATCCGAAGGTACTGATTGAGCGCTATCTGGCGACACCGCGCCATGTGGAGATTCAGGTCTTTGCCGACAGCCATGGCAACTGTGTGCATCTGTTCGAGCGCGACTGCTCGATCCAGCGACGGCACCAGAAGGTGGTCGAGGAAGCCCCGGCACCGGGCCTGACCGACACCACCCGTGCTGCGATGGGGGCGGCGGCAGTGCGGGCGGCGCAGGCAATCAGCTACACCGGTGCCGGTACCGTTGAGTTTCTGCTCGATACCGACGGTTCCTTCTATTTCATGGAAATGAACACGCGGTTGCAGGTCGAGCATCCGGTGACCGAGGCGATCACCGGCCTTGATCTGGTCGAGTGGCAGTTGCGGGTGGCGGCAGGCGAAGAATTGCCGTTTACACAAGACGACCTCGCGGTCGATGGCCATGCGATCGAGGTCCGGCTCTATGCCGAGGACCCGGCGCGCGGCTTCCTGCCCCAGATCGGTACGGTAACCCGGTTCGATGTGCCGGACATGCCCTTTACGCGGGTTGATGCCGGTATCCGTACCGGCGATATGGTCACGCCCAACTATGATCCGATGATTGCCAAGCTGATCGCCTGGGGCGAGGATCGCGACGATGCCTGCCGCCGGTTGAGCGAGATGCTAGCTGGCACCCGGCTCAAGGGTCTGAACGGCAATCTGGATTTCCTGCGCCGGGTGATCGACCATCCGGCCTTCCGCGCTGCCGATCTCGATACCCGCTTTA
Organism: Micavibrio sp. TMED2; assembly: GCA_002168225.1. Classification (NCBI taxonomy): domain Bacteria; kingdom Pseudomonadati; phylum Bdellovibrionota; class Bdellovibrionia; order Bdellovibrionales; family Pseudobdellovibrionaceae; genus Micavibrio; species Micavibrio sp. TMED2. The sequence continues at coordinate 132,295 of NHBH01000001.1, read as the reverse complement.
TCGAGAACCATGAGGATGCGTTGCTGCACGGGCCGGAGCCATCCGCCCGCGCGCTGGCCGATGCGGCATTATCGCTGGTCGCGCATGTACGCGAGGAACGCGCCGATACCAACCCCTTTGCCGCCGATGGCTGGCTCTGCAATCTGCCGCGCCATGCGGTCTTTGTCTTTGAACCGATCAAGGGCGAGAGCCGGAGCGTCAGCGTCCAGTACCCGGACCGGATCAATGGCGAGTGGCTGATCACGGTCGGTGATGAACTGGTGACCATCAACCCGGACCAGATACCGGCTGAGGTGGACCGCACTGGCGACCGGCTGACTCTGTGGGACCGTGATGCCGATGGCTGGATCACGCTCGACTGGTTGAACCCGCTGGCCCCGCCGGATGCGGTGGCGGGTGCTGCCGGTGGTCTCGGCGCGCCAATGCCGGGCAAGGTGACGGCGGTGCTGGTCGAGGCCGGTGCCAAGGTCGAGGCGGGCACGCCGCTGCTTGTGCTCGAGGCCATGAAGATGGAGCATGTCATCAAGGCACCAGCCGCCGGTACCGTCACCGACCTGCCCTTTGCGGTTGGCGATCAGGTGATGGAGGGCGCAGCACTGGTGGCCTTTGAGGCTGCATCATAGGAAAGGGCGAGAACAGGCGGTGGTTGTTGCAATCGTCATCATTGCTGTCTTGCTGATCATCATCGCCGGGCCGGGCCTGTGGGCGAAGTCGGTGATCAAGCGGCATCAGGCCGAGCGTGCCGATTATCCCGGTACCGGCGGTGAGTTTGCCCGCCATCTGATCGATCTTGCCGGACTTGAGGGCGTTTCGGTCGAGATGACGGAGAAGCAGGGCGATCATTATGATCCCACAACCCGCACCGTCCGCCTCTCGGAACCCCATATGCATGGCAAGTCGCTCGCGGCGGTGACCATCGCCGCCCATGAGGTCGGGCACGCGCTCCAGCACCGCGACGATTACTGGGCATTCCGGATGCGTGGACCGCTGGTCGCCATGACCAATTACGCCGTCATGTTTGCAACCTTCGGTGCGGCGCTGTCACCGATCCTCGCGGCCCTGCTCAAGGCACCGGGCATCAGCCTGTTGATGCTGGTGGTCATGGTTGCGACCCTGATCCTGTCGGCGGTCACGCGTCTGGTGACCCTGCCGGTGGAGTTCGATGCCAGCTTTGGCCGTGCCCTGCCGATCCTTGAGCGCGGGCAGTTCGTCAGTCCTGAGGACATGAAGCCTGCCCGCGAGCTGCTCACCGCCGCCGCCATGACCTATGTTGGCAACTGGGTCTGGAGCATGCTCATCCTGCTCCGTCAGGTTCTGCCCTTCCTGCGCTATCTGCGTTAGGGTGCAAGCCGTCAGGAAATCTCCAGCCTGCGGATCAGGTCATCCTGCAGGGTGAACTGGTGCTCAAGCGTCGCCGGGCTGCCGGCAAAGTCACCTTGCACCCGTATTTGTGCCGTCAGAATGTTGTCCTTTGCCGCCAACTCCACCAGCGTGCTTTGCAGCCGGTAACGCTTGATGGCATCGGCTGACCATGCCCGGATTGCCGCGCGGCCTTCATGGGTGTTCCGCTCATCATGCACACTGGCATCATCGGTAAAACAGGCGGCAACGCCATCGGGATTGCCAGCGTTTTTTGCTGACAGATAACGGTTGAGAATTTCTGATTGGGACATGGTGATAAACTCCCTGCTTTAAGGATGTGCAATCACGTTCGGATTGCGCTTGCAGAGATATGTCAATTTGCAGCAAATTAGACAAGTACGCACAAAAAAGTAAGGTACTTACCTATGGGTAACCATGACCACCATACGCCGGAATCTGCGGCGGGCGGCATTACAGAGGCGCTGGGATTTCTCGAGGGTCGCTGGAAGTTGCTGATCCTGTTCCAGCTGTTCGGTGGCAAGACCCGGCGTTTCTCGGAGCTGGAACGGGCCATTCCGAAGGTATCGCAGAAGATGCTGATACAGCAGCTGCGTCAGCTGGAAGCGGACGGCATTGTTTGCCGCATCGTGCATCATCAGGTGCCGCCCAAGGTTGAGTATCGGCTGACCGACTGGGGGCAGGATTTGTGCCCGGCGCTCGATGCGCTGCTGACCTGGGCCGAAAAGCGCCCGGTACCGGCTGCGGATCACTCTGCTGCCAGCTGATACCCGGCGAACCGGTTGCGCAGTTCGTTTTTCAGGACTTTTCCGGTGGCACCGAGCGGGATTTCGTCGACGAATTCCACGGCATCGGGCAGCCAGAATTTGGCGACCTTGGGCTTGAGGAAGTCGAGCAGTTCCTGCGGGCTTGGGTCATGGCCTTTGGCCTTGATGACGACCAGCAGCGGGCGTTCATCCCATTTCGGATGCGGCACACCGATAACCGCGGCCATGGCGACACCCGGATGGGACATGGCGGCATTCTCGAGGTCGATGGAGCTGATCCACTCGCCGCCGGATTTGATCACATCCTTGGACCGGTCGGTGATGGCCATGAAGCCGTACTCATCGAGATTGGCCACATCGCCGGTGGTGAACCAGCCATCCTCGGTAAAGGCATCGGCACCCTCGCCCTTGAAATAGCCGCTTGTGCACCATGGCCCGCGCACCTGCAGGTGGCCCGAGCTCTCGCCATCGGTTGGCAGTTCGGCACCGGTATCATCAACCGTGCGCATGGCGACGCCATACATGGCCTTGCCCTGCTTCAGCTTGATCCGCATCTGCTCATCCGGCGACAGGTCATCGAACTCCCGCTGCATGATGACGAAGCTGCCGAGCGGGCTCAGTTCGGTCATGCCCCAGGCATGAATGACGCTGACGCCATAATCATTCTCGAAACCCTCGATCTGCGCCTGCGGGACCGCCGAGCCGCCGACGATCAACCGCTCAAGGCAATCGACCCGACCGCCGCTGTCGCGCAGGTGGTTGAGCAGCGCCAGCATGACTGTCGGCACGCCGAGGATCAGTGAGGTACCTGTCGCCTCGATCAGTTCATGCACGCTTTTGCCATCGAGACCGGGGCCGGGCATGACCAGCGCCGCACCGGCCATGGGCACGGTATAGGGCGTGCCCCAGGCATTCACATGGAACATCGGTACGATTGGCATCACCGCATCGCGGGCGCTGATCGCCGCAGCATTCGCGGCATTGGCGGCAAGCGCGTGGAGCACGGTGGAGCGGTGGGAATAGAGCACACCCTTGGGATTGCCGGTGGTGCCCGAGGTGTAGCAGAGCGAGGAGGCGGTATTCTCGTCGAATTGCGGCCAGCTGAAAACGTCGCTGGCCGGTTCGATCAGGGTTTCATAGATCGCGAGGTTGCGGATCTTCACATCCGGCGCATGGTCCTCATCGGTCATGGCGACAAACCGTTCGACCGTATGCAGCTTATCCTGCACCCCGGCAATGATCGGCGTGAAGGTGAGGTCGAAGAACAGTGCCTTGTCCTCGGCGTGATTGGCGATATAGGCGATCTGGTCGGGATGCAGGCGCGGGTTGATCATATGGGTGACCGCGCCGATGCCGGAGATGGCGTAATACAGCTCGAAATGCCGATAGGTGTTCCAGGCCAGCGTCGCCACCCGGTCACCGGGTTTGATGCCCATGGCGATCAGGGTATTGGCCAGCTTGCGAATACGCGCGGCAGACTGGCGATAGGTATAGCTGTGGATCGGCCCCTCAACCGTGCGGCTGGTGATCGTCGCGTGCGGACTGACCCGCTCAGCGTGTTCAATAATGCTGCTGATCAGCAGCGGCATGGTCATCATTTGCCCCATCAGGGGCGATGCAGGGCCTGTGCTCATGGCGCGTTCCTCGGGTATTCTTGTTATATTTCATTCATATAGATCGGCCCGGTTGACCGCAAGCAACGGCGCGCGCGACCGGCAGAATCTCTGCAATCCAGCCTGATCAGGCGATATATTATTGTATCCTTATGGTGTTCAATAAAGAAATATTTGGCGCTTTCGTGTGTAAATAGTATTCAATAACCAGATCGAAAACACACATTGAGAACAGGAAAACGCCATGTCATCGGGTTGGAGAAACACGCTTGCCCTTGCCGCCACCGCTGCCCTCAGCCTCGGTTCGCCGGATCAGGCGCAGGCCACAGGATCTGGAGAGCATCTGGCCGTATTACGCGACCAAAACCGTGCAGGCCATTCCGGTATCTGATTATCCGGCTATCTCGCCGGAACTGCTCGATCCCGGCGCGGTTGATAACCGTGAGTTGCAAAAGGCGATCATCGACGATGCCGCGCGCGGGCATTCCATCGCCAGTGCCAAGTTCGAGGTCGGGCTGAGCACGGATGCTGCCTATACCCTGACCCGCGCCCGCAATCAGGGTGATCTGCCGGGTGCCCGTGAGGGGCAGTCCCCCGCTGACTGGTGGCGTGAGGCCGAGCCGGTGATTTTCGAGAAGATGGAAGATTACAAGGCCGAGCGTCGCCTGCCTTATCTGATTTCCGCCGGTCTCGTCGGGGCCATGGGTCTCGGCATAGGCGGCAGTGCGGCGCTCTCTGCCTATCGCCGCCGCAAGGAGGGTGCGCAATCACATGATGATCGCCCGGCGACCCATTTCCGTCCACCAACCGGTCCCGGCTGATCATCCGGCTGATCCTAAACCCCGTACCTTCTGGAGATAAAAACATGGCAAAGCGCTGGCAGAACAATCTGGTAATCGCGGCAACCGCTGCCCTGACCCTCGGTGGTCCGGCACTGGCTGACGCGCATCAGGATCGCGATGCCGTGCAACCGGGTATCGAGATAGAGGCTGGCGGTTATCCTTCTATCAACCCGACACTGCTCGATGACGGTATTGCCAATGATCCGGCGGCACAGAAACGCATCATCAAGGCGGCGGCCAAACCCGGTGCGATTACCGAGGCCGGTCTCGATAGCATCGGGCTGAAGCGCGATGCCGCCGATGCCCTCGCCTATCTGCGCAATCACGGTGAGCTGCCGGGTGCACAGCCGGGACAGTCACCCGGCGACTGGTGGCGTCAGGCCGAGCCGAAGATTGAGGCGGCGGTGAAGGATATCCGCCTCGGCAACGGTATCGCGCTCGGTATCGGTGTGCTTGGCCTGCTCGGCATGGGTGTCGCCCTTGCCCGCGGCAACATCACCGGCCTCGAAGGCGGTGACCAATACCCCGGCGATAAACCGCCCGGCGACAAACCGAAAGCAGCCCCCGCCCCACGCGGCCTGAAGCTCTGAGCCGTACTCGATCATCTTTTAAGATTTCCGGCACTGGCCTGCTTACGACGGGCGGGGTATATCTATGGGCCAAGAACAAGAATATCCCGTGATAAACGCTCTGTTGAGGAAACCCGTCCATGCTCGCCAACGCCCCGCGCCCGCTCAATCTCGACCTTGGTGAAACCGCCGATATGCTGCGCGACAGCGTGGCCGATTTTTCGGCGGCCGAGATCGCACCCCGGGCGGCGGAGATCGACCGTACCGACCAGTTCCCCGCCGACCTCTGGCGCAAGATGGGCGATATGGGCCTGCTCGGCGTGACCGTGGGTGAGGAATATGGGGGTGCCGGCATGGGCTATGTCGAGCATATGGTGGCGATGGAGGAAATCTCCCGCGCCTCGGCCTCGGTGGGCCTCAGCTATGGCGCGCATTCCAATCTCTGCGTCAACCAGATCCGCCTCAACGGCACGGATGAACAGCGCGTCCGCTACCTGCCCAAGCTGGTGTCCGGTGAGCATGTGGGCGCACTCGCCATGTCGGAGCCGGGGGCCGGATCGGATGTGGTCTCGATGAAGCTGAAGGCGGAGAAGCAGGGCGACCGCTATATCCTCAACGGCAACAAGATGTGGATCACCAACGGTCCCGATGCCGATACGCTCGTCGTCTATGCCAAGACCGACCCGGCGGCGGGATCAAAGGGCATCACCGCCTTCATCATCGAGAAGGGGTTCAAGGGCTTCTCCTGCGCGCAGAAGCTGGACAAGCTCGGCATGCGCGGCTCGCACACCGGCGAGCTGGTGTTTCAGGATTGCGAGGTCCCGGCGGAAAACGTGCTCGGCCAGATCGGTGGTGGCGTCCGGGTGCTGATGTCCGGCCTCGATTACGAACGGGCGGTGCTGGCGGCGGGACCGCTCGGCATCATGCAGGCCTGTATGGATATCGTGATCCCTTACGTGCATGAGCGTGAACAGTTCGGCCAGCCGATCGGCGAATTCCAGCTCATGCAGGGCAAGCTCGCCGATATGTATGTGACGATGAATTCGGCCAAGGCCTATGTCTATATGGTGGGCAAGGCAATCGACCGGGGCGAGATCACTCGCAAGGACGCTGCCGGTGCCATCCTCTATGCCGCGGAAAAGGCCACATGGATGGCGCTCGAGGCGATCCAGTGCCTCGGCGGCAACGGCTATATCAACGAATATCCCACCGGCCGCCTCCTCCGCGACGCCAAACTCTACGAAATCGGCGCCGGCACATCCGAGATCAGACGGATGCTCATCGGGCGGGAACTCTTTGCGGAGACGCGGTGAAGTGTTTAGGCATGATCTTTGATGTCAATTTTGCTGATAAAGCACCATGACAAAGAAAATATATCTATATGCGTTTCGGGAAATTTATCTGTTGTTACGGAAATGTATAAGGCGACAATATCTTTTATTTTGCTATCTTGAAATACTTTGTCTGGATGGTCGCCAAATACAACTTGTAGATTCTTGCTATGAATGATTTTGTTTGTAGCATTCTTTAGACTATTCTCCGTGTTTATGTTGGAGGCAATGTCGTATTTCCATCGTCTTGCGTCTAATGGCTGATCCCTGATTTCGCATAACTCCATCAGTTTTCTGCAGTTAATCGAAAAATCTAAGCAATTCTCAATTATATTTTCAGTAAAAATGTCAATAAATTTTGGATTGCTTGCGTCGTATATAGTACTTGATAAAGCAAAAAGATTGCAAGCGCACTTTAGAGCATTTTTATAGCTGGATGATATTAGATGTTTGTCTGCTGATCTCATTCATGGGGTGCCTTTACACTATCTCCAACCGCAATGTCCGCCCCACTGCATGAGCGGCGCGGGTCAGGGCTTCGAGGCTGACGCCTTCGTGGTCGGGGTCGAGCAGGCGGTTGAGTTGTGACCGGCTGGTGTTGAGGCGATTGGCCATTTCGGTTTTGGTCAGGTGCTGCTCTGCCATGGCCTGTTCGAGTTGAAAGGCGATCACCCGCTTGATGGCAATGGCGGTGGTTTCCTCGGCAGTGCCCTGCTGGTCGAGGAAATCGTCGAAGCTCGGGCCGATATGGCCGGGTTCGGTGTCCTGTTCCTTGCTCATGTCCTCAATCCCTTCATGCGGCGCAATGCGGTATCAATCTCGTTCTGCGGTGTCTTCTGGCTCTTTTTGATGAAGCCGTGCAGCAGCACCATGCTGTTTGCCTCTACGGTGAAGAACACGCGGGCAATACGCCGGTTGCCCAGATCGGTTCTGATTTCCCAGAGGCCGGAATGGCCCTTCATCTTGCGACAGAGCGGCATTCCGACCGGCCAGCCGAACTCCGCCGTCCTGATGTCGTCACCAACCGCTTTCCGGTCCGGGGCATCGAGGGCCAGCAGCCAGTCCCGTACTGGCACATTGCCACTGACCGATTGCCAGAACCGTGCGGGCAGTCGTTTCAGGTCATTCATGGGTATATGTACCATATATGGTACGAATCGTCGAGTGTCGATTCGCTTGGGGAAAGCAGCCCGATACTAGCATGAAAAGATTGTGATTTCCCGCGTTCAGCGCCGGGGGCGGGGCGTTGCGTCCACAACCGGTTTGCGCGTTGGGCCGGTGCCGGGGTCGTTGGCGACTGGGGGTTGCGGTACGAAGCCGACCTTGGTGCTGATCTCGCCGATGGCTTGGGTGATGCGGGCGAGGGCGGCTTCGCTGTTGAGGCGGTGGTCTTCGCCCTTGAGCATGATTGCCTCTGCCTGCGGGCCGAGATAGGCGGCGTAGCGGTGGGCGGTTTCGGGCAGCACCACATCATCATCGGTGCCGTTGATCAGGGCGGCGGGGCCGGTGAAGCGGTTCGGCTGTTCGTAGATATTGTGTCGGCGGCCATCCTCATAGAAACCGCGCTCGAGGCGATAGCCAAAGGTCGGCGTCACCTCGATATCGATATATCCCCGTGTGGAGAGCTGCCGTCGCAGCCGGTTGGTCAGTTTGCGCTCCATACTGTCGATCACGCCGTTGGGGGAGGCGGCGAGGCCGACCATGCCTGCGACCTTTTCGGGCCGGTCCTGTGCCGCCGTTGCCATCAGCCAGCCGCCGAGCGAGGAGCCGACGAAAATCTGCGGGCCGGGTGCGAGCTTGTCGAGCGCCTCATTCACCTGTCGGCGCCAGTCGCTGAACCGCTGTTTGTGGAATTTGCCGGATGAGGCACCGTGGCCGGACAGGTCAATGGCGGTATAGGCCTGCCCGCGTGCCCGGGCGTAATCCTCGATAGCTCTGGTCTTGCTGCCATTCATCGACCCGGCGAGGCCGTGGACATAGAAAATCCCCGGCTGTTTGCCCGGAATATGGCGATAGGCGATGCGTTCACCGGTGCGCGAGCGAAAGAATTTCGGCGGCGGTGGTGGTGACGGTGCGTTTCGCTCAAGGGCAGCATTATCGGACATGAGGGGGAGGCTCGCCTGCTGTGTGTCGATAGGGTGCATCGATAGGGTGGGACCGTAACCGTTCCGCATGAAAGCATGGCCGAATTATTCAACCGGCAGCAGTGTTTATGCTGTAAGGATTGAGCAGCATCACAGGCGTAAAACCCCGGTCGGAGGCATCATGACCAGCTATCACATCATCCCGGATATTCACGGTCATGCGGACAAGCTCACGCGGCTGCTGGACCGGATCGGCTGGCAACGCACGGCATCGGGCTGGCGCGCTCCGGTGCAGGGGGCACGGCTTGCCTTCCTCGGAGATTTCATTGATCGGGGGCCGGAGAACGGGCCGGTGCTGGCAACCGTGCGCGATCTGATCGATGGCGGTCATGCGGTGGCGGTGATGGGTAATCACGAACTGAATGCCATTCATTATCATCACTTCGATGATGACACCGGCCAGCCCTTGCGCCCCCATAGCGATGACAACACCAAACAGCACAGCAGCTTCCTGAACGAGTTCCCGCTCGGTTCGGTCGAGGCCGGTGACTGGATCGACTGGATGAAGACCCTGCCGCTCTGGCTCGATACCGGCGCGTTCCGCATGGTCCATGCCTGCTGGAGCCCGCAGGATATTGCCACCATGGTGCCGCAGGCGGAGCATGCGCAACAGGGGCGTTTGCCACCGGCACTGATTGTTGCGGCTGGCAAGGACAGCCATCCGCTCAATGATATGGTCGAGACGGTGACCAAAGGGCCGGAAGTGCCCTTGCCGCCGGGTTATTTCTTTGCTGATGGTGGCGGCAAGCGACGGAAACATGTGCGCCATGCCTGGTGGCGCAATGATGCCGAGACATGGGCCGAGGGCACGGTGTCGGTGCCGGATGATGCGATCCTGCCGCCCGGCCAGATGCCGCCCGAGGCGATTGCCATGACCTATGACAAGGCGGAAAAGCCGGTTTTCTTCGGCCATTACTGGATGCGTGGTGATTTCCTGATCGAGAGCGAAAATGCGCTCTGCCTTGACTACTCCGCCGGGCGTGACGGGCCGCTGATCGCCTATCGGTTCGAGACGGGCGATACCGGCCTCTCACGCGACCGGGTGATCGGCTTTGACTGATGGTGGTGGAGGCGACGAGAGGATAGGTACGCGGTGCGTGTATCGCGCGGTCTTCGTTCAGAAGCCTTTGTACATGCGGTCGTGCTCTGAATACGAGTAGGCACCTTGTTGTTTGCGCAAGTTGCGCATGTAGATCTTTTCACGGGTTGTTGTCGCGTGTCGCTCTGCGGCGTGTAATTCGATTTGTCTCTGGCGCTCTAAACGTTTGCTGTCGATCCAGTCCCGCTGTCGGCTCTGCATTTGGTTTTGCAGTGCTGATCGAGGTTGTTCGCTGTAAGGTGACGGGTAATTGTTGGCGTTGCGTTGTATAGATTCGTAAATAAGTCTCTCTACCTCAGCCTTAAATTCCGCACTGCCGGGTTTCATATTTGATTGGGCAAGCGCGGTCTGTGGCATTGCCAACAATGATAAGCCAAGTATCAATTTCCTGATAAACATGCGCTATCCAGACTATATTCCAATAATATTATCAGAATATTGGATCGCGCCGGTTTTTTCAAGGCAGGCTCAGTTGAACATGCTCATGAGCTGGCTCGCGCCGTGGGAGAGTTGCTCCGGATGGCCGCTGTTATCGACCAGCACATAGGCGGCGCGGCCGCGCTCGAATACCGCGACGGCCCGGCCCTCATATTCAAAGGCGTCGAGCGGGTCCTGCTCGTCGAACGGTGCGCGGGTCATGGAGAACAGCATGATCCGCCCGAATTCCGGGGTGTCAAGGGCGATGGCAACCGCCGGGCGCTCGGGGGCTGAGACAACCTGCACGTCCCAGACTACCCAGTCCTTCGGCAATGTCGGAATATCGATGCCGAGGGCGGCAACGATCTCGGCGGAGTTGAGCACGACGCTTTCCGGCTGCGATACCATCCAGTGACGCAGATCGAGAGCCGCCTGGGCATCGAGGGCTGCCTCGACCACCGGTGCAACCGTTGCTGACTGTTTCGTCGACTGGACCAGCCCATGGCTGGTCCAGCCGATTGCAAACATTGCCAGCGCTGCCGCGACTGGTACAGCCCGGGCAATGATGCGCCGCTGCCAGAGACGCTTTTCCAGCTGTCGCGCATTGGCAATCAGTGCCTCAGGGGCAGGTGAGGCAATCTGGTCGAGGGCAACGCGAAGGCCTTCGGTCGTACTGGCATCGGAAAACATGGCGGCCGCGTGTTCCGGCTGGCGTGCCAGATATTCGGCCACTTCAAACGCGCGGTCGGGGTCGAGCTGGCCGTTCATATAGGCCAGCAGATCGGCTTCAAGGTCCTGATCCCTGTGCTGATCCTTGTTCTGATCGTCAGTCATCCCGTCCTCCAACAATCCTGAGCGGCTGACCCGGTTTGCGGGCTGGCCGGTTATCTTCAAAGTCCCTGATCGCCGCCCGCGCCCGTCCGAGGCGGGACATGACCGTCCCTTGCGGAATGGCGAGCACATCGGCGGCCTCGGCAACGCTGAGGCCCTCGACCGCGACCAGATGCAGGGCGGCGCGCTGTTCCTGCGGCAGTGACAGGAAGGCGGTGCGCAGCTGCGCCAGCCGTGCGGCGGTCTCGCCGGATGGCTGGACAAAGCCGGGGTTCATGTTGAGCCAATCCTGTTCGCGGGCAGCCGAGGCACGGCTGCTGCGCTGCTGGTCGATGAACTGGTTGTGCATGATTGACATCAGCCAGACCCGGATATCGCTGCCTTGCCGGAAACTGGCGATCCGTTCATGGGCGCGCAGGAAGGTCGTCTGGACGAGGTCATCGGCCTCATCATCCTGACGCACCAGCACCCGCGCATAACGGCGAAGCGCATCCAGTTGGCCAACGATGTCAAAACTTCCCCGTGTCATGTCCGGTCAATCACTCTGTTGCTCAGATCGCATCCGGGTTTTGTGCTGGTGCCGATGTTGTCGGCTCAGGGTTGGGTACACCGGGATGTGATCCTGCTTTATAGTCTGTTCCGTTCTCGCCTAGGAAGCGGGCATTTTCCTCACGGATGCGGGCTGCCGCCTCGTCATAGAGGAACGGCAGAAAGGCAAAGCGGCGACCGCGCGTGACCTTGCTCACCTTGTGCAGCAGGGCACAGGAGAACACCACGGCACCGCCTGCCGGAGCCTTGAAGCTGCGCGAACCATATTCCGGGAAGCCAACCTCGCCGCCATCGAAATCATCATTCAGGTTGATCGACACGGCAAAACGGCGATGGGCCGTGCCCTTGGTGGTGTTGTCACGATGGGCGTTGAAGTGCCCGCCATCCTCGGCCGCATAGCAGGAGACGATGTAGCGCTCCATGCGTGTGGCCTTGAACATATGGATCTTCTCGATCTCTGGCACGATGCGGCGCAGGATGCGTTCCTGCAGGGTGGAGATCAAGCGATCATCATTGATGTGATAATCCTTGCGCCGCTTGTGCTTGTGATCGGTGATCCCGACCGTGCGGCCATTGATCTCGCGCATGAAGCCGCTTTCGGAACCGCCATGCTCTTCATAGAGGCCGATCAGATGCTGGCACAGCTCCGGCTCGAAAACGCGGGGCAGATAGAGGATCGGAGCCTGCAGTTCGAGACCGTTAAAACGGTCGAGTGGCGGCAGTTTGTCGATGATCTGCATGACCTCGGCAATATCACTGCGGTCGTTGCGGAAATTGACCTTGGTGATGACGCGCATGCTTGGATCAATGATGACCCATGCCCGGGCTAGGGGAACGTTCCCTTGTCCGGATTCTGCTGCTTTGGGGGCAATGCCATAAAGCTTGGAAGCCTTCAGGTCGAAGTCCCAAAAATGCCGATAGCCCGGTATATGGTTGGCAATCCGCCCGGTAGACCGGTCCGACGGATCAATGCTGACACCGAAGAAACAGGCTGACTTGTCATTGAAGAAGTCTTCACGTGCACGTACGGCCTCAAGAGCTGCCTGCGCATGCGGGTCGGAGCCGGTGCCGTAGAAGCAGAGCACGAGATAATGCCCCGCGGCGGTATCGAAGGTGTATTGCGGGTTACCGGCGCTTACTTGGGTGAAATAGGGCGCGGGATCGCCGGGCAGCAGCCGGATATAGGCCGGTGGTGTCGAGGGTGAGGCAACAGGTGCGGGGTCGGCAGAGGTCACAGTGGAAAGGGACGTCATAATGGGCTCATGGCTCCGGTTGGATTTATGACGTATACGGAGCCGCCCGCCGATATCATCCCCACAAATGTAAATTTTTTTGCAGCAGGCGTTGTTAAAGCCCGAGCGGGTGGGCCGCTGTGTGGAACGAGGTCATCAGCAATGATGCACCGAGCAGCAGCAGGATGACGCCGCCGATGGTCAGCGCCGCACTCTGGCCGAATTTCAGGATACCGGCATGGCGCTTGCTCGCTGCCATGCGGGCACTGGCCCAGTCGCGCATGAAGACGGTGAGGCAGGCGAGCGTGCCGACCGCAATCGCGGTACCGGCGGACATGGCCATGACGGCGAGCACGCCGGTCAGATCCTGTTTGCTGACCTTGGCGAAGACGAGGATCAGTACCGCCCCGGTGCAGGGCCGCAGGCCGATGGTCAGCACGATCAGCGCCATTGCCTTCAGGCTGTTGCGGTGCCGGGCAATTTCCGTCGGATCGGGCGCATGGGTGTGGCCGCAACCGCAATGGTCATCATGATCATGGTGGTGCCCGTGCTCATGGTGGTCATGTCCATGGTTGTGACCGTGATGATCATGCTTATGGGTCTTGCGCATCGACCGCAGGCTGTCCCAGGCGCGTTTGAGCAGCCATAGGCCCATGATCGCCAGCAGCAGGAAGCTGGCGCGCTCGCTCCAGTCGACGGCGGCATCGGTCTCCCGCGGCAGCCAACCGGCAATACCGACCAGACCATAGACCAGCACGATGGCCGTCACGCCCTGACAGAGTGCACCGAGCACGGCCATTGCAACGCCACGGGCAAGCTGTTCCTTCTGGGCGGTCAGGTAGGTTGCAATCACGGCCTTGCCATGTCCCGGCCCGGCGGCATGAAACAGGCCGTAGAGGAAGCTGAGGCCGATCAGGCCAAAGGCGGTGGCACTGCCGCTGTTGCTGGCGCTGAAGGCATTGACCAGCGCCTCATGGAGCTGGCGCTGCTGTGTGAATATCCAGAGAACGGTCTCTTGCCACATCTGCCGTTACCCGTTGCTGCCGGTCGGGCAGGTGATGGTGACGACTTCCGAAAACAGGCGGCCCAGCCCTTCCGGTGCCTCGGCGTTGCGGTCGAGATCGGCGGCCATGAATATCTGTTCGGTGGTCGGGTTGGGCTCGACCAGCTTGCTGGTGCATCCCTCCGGCGCATTGTCGAGGAAGATGCGGCCATCATCGAGGCTGTGACGCATCTGGATGTAATAGGTCGGGTCGAAAATCTTGTAGACCAGTTTGGCATCATCCCCACTGCCGCTCAGGGTTACCGGCTGATCGAACATCAGGGTAAAGCGCATGATCAGGCGGTCGTCGATTATGTTGGTCGAGGTGTTCTCCGGCGGGCCAAAGGTCACCGGCTTGCCCCCGGCCTCTATCTCGGTGAACAGATCGTAGTCGCCGAGATTGCTGAGATTTTCAGCCATCAGATCATTGATGCGATCCTGAAAATCCGGCGCATCATTGTCGAAATCATAGAGGGCAAAGGCGGTATAGAGCGGATCAAACAGCCATTCCTCGCGCAGGCCGATAACCGCACCCTCGGCATTGAACATCACCCGGGTCTCCACATCGATAAAGGCATGGGGATGCGCCTGTGCCGCGCGGGGTGCGAACATCAGCAAAAGCCCGGTCAGGGCAGCGCAGAGATATTGCCGGCAGGCTGTTGGCATGATGCGGGGGTCATCGCTCCGGGGGTTGGTCTGGCCAAACTATATGGGCACGACCCGGCCTACAACAACCGTCATCATGTCACGGCTTTTACGAGAACAACATTACCGGGATAACCGAGGCAACCATGGCAACCGCTGCCGTGACGTTGAATATCCGCAACCATTTCGGGTCCTGCAGGAACCGGCTCAACTGGGTGCCGATCAGAATCCATGTATTGATGCAGGGCAGGTTGACGAGCGCAAAGACCAAGGCCACCAGCACGATACCCGACAGGCCGCTATCCGATGGTGCATAGGTGCTGATCGCGATCACGCCCATGCCCCATGCTTTCGGGTTCACCCACTGGAACAGGGCAGCCTGAATGAAGGTCAGCGGGCGACCGGCTGCTGCCGCTGCCGATTTCTCGGGATCGAGCGGTTTGGCATTGGCGATCTTCCAGGCCAGATACAGCAGATAGGCAATGCTCAGCGCCTGCATGCTCTTGTAGACAAGTGGATAGGTATTGAAGATCTGCATCAGGCCGACGCCGACGCCGAAAATCATCAGCGAGAAACCGATGGAGATGCCAAGCATATGCGGGATCGTGCGGGTCCAGCCGAAATTGGTACCCGAGGCAAGCAGCATCAGGTTGTTCGGGCCCGGGGTGATCGAGCTGACAAAGGCAAAGGTTATTAGGGCGGGGAGAAGTTCCAGATTCATCATGTGTGCAATAATACAGCGCATATGGCACAATGTGCCTGCGTATTGATGTGATTATCAGGTTATTTGCACAATAATTTGCGATGATAGACGGTATTGATAGGAAAATATTGCAAGCTCTTGAGCGTGACGGGCGCATGACCAATACCGAACTGGCCGGTCTGGTTGGGCTGTCCGCTTCTGCCTGTCTGCGCCGGGTGCAGGCGCTGGAGGCGAGCGGCATTATCAAGGGCTATCGTGCAGTACTCGACCACGGCAAGCTGGGGGCAGGTTTTATCGCTTATGTCGCGGTGCAGCTCTCGCGCCATACCAAGGAGGACCAGAAGCGGTTCGAGGATCACATGCGCAATGTGCCGCAAGTGCTTGAGTGTCACAACACTACCGGTACGATCGAATACATGCTGCGGGTACAGGCAGCCGACCTCGCCGATTACAAACGCTTCCATACCGAGGTCCTCGGCACCGTCCCCGGCGTCTCCGGCATCACCTCATACATTGTCATGGACTCCCCCATCGACCGACGGGGATGAGCCAAAAAAAGGGTCTATATACTTAACTAGCCAAAAATAGCTTGCGAACTTTGGCTAGTTAAGTTACAAGAGTTTTGTAAGGAGCAAAGCCCATGTGCAAAAACAAGCCAGAGACACTTTCGACATTTGAGTTCTTCGCCAAATTCCCTGACGAAGAAGCTGCGCGCAAGTTCTTTGAGGCAAAACGCTGGAACGGCGAAGCTATTTGCGGGCATTGCGGGTCTGTCAACGTGGTTGAGTGCAAAGACCACAAACCTATGCCTTACCGCTGCAAAGATTGCCGCAAGCATTTAAGCGTACGTACAGGTACTGTGCTGGCCGAGAGCCGACTTCCCTTGCAAAAGTGGCTTCTGGCCATTTTCATGCTCACCAGTGCCCGTAAGGGCATCCCTAACACCCAGATGGCGCGCGAACTTGGCGTAACTCAGAAAACCGCATGGTTTCTCGCTCAGCGTATCCGCGAGACATGGCTGAAAGACCGCGACGACCACACGGATGGTCAGGTGCAGATTGACGAAACATACATCGGCGGCAAAGAGCGCAATAAACACGCCAGCAAAAAACTCCGCGCTGGTCGCGGCACCGTTGGTAAAACTGCGGTTGTGGGCGTTCGTGACCAGCATGGTGAAGTGCGCGCCGTTGTGGTTGAAAACACGAAGGCAAAGACACTTACCGACTTTGTGAAAGATCACTGCAAGACAGGGGCAACCATAGTCACAGACACGCACGGCGGCTGTATTGGCCTGTCAAGCGCAGGCTACAATCACATCACCATCAATCACTCTTCTGGCGAATACGTTCGCGATATGGCGCATACCAACGGCATTGAAAGCTTCTGGTCCCTGCTCAAGCGCGGTTACATCGGTATCTATCACTACATGAGCGCCGAGCATCTGCACCGCTATGTGAGGGAGTTCTGATTCCGTCACAACACGGCTCAGATTGGCACCATGGACTTCATTGAAATGACAATCGACCGCATGGCCGATAAGCGACTGACCTACAAAGGGCTGATCAATGGCTGACAAAAAAGACAAGATTGATCCTATCGACGCGACTTTTGACGAGGTAGTGGGCGCAATTTCGCCACGAGTTTACGGGAAGGAAATCACCTCGATGGATAGAAAAATCAACAAATTAGCGCCTGTTAGGCGTAGGAAGAAAATCACCTCTGATCAAGGCACTTTTGACCTTGGAATAGACATAGAGCGCGACATAGAGGGCATCGGCATGGGTGTCCTGTCTGATGGCACTCCATACCTAAACCAGCGTGGACTTGCGGCCTTGTGCGGTGTTCAAAACGCCCATATCGGCACTATCAGCAGCCAGTGGAAAGAGTCTGTTCAAAAACCCAGAATTTCTACGATCAAGGGCATTCTTTTAGAAGCTGGTGCGGATTTTGCGCAGCCCCATATCGAAGTGCCACACAAGGGCGTTGTTCACTTCTGTTACCCGGCAGAAATCTGTTTGGCAGTTCTGGAGTACTATGCACTGGATGCAGGCTCCAATGTCCGCCCGGAAGCCAGAAAGAACTTTCGCCTACTTGCCGGGTCTAAGCTAAAAGAAATGATTTACAGTCAGGTGGGATATGACCCAACTGGCGGCATAGCTGAGCCACTTCGCAAATGGCATGAACGCATCGAATTAAACCATCAAAGCGCCCCGAGTGGGTATTTCAGCATCTTTAATGAGGCTCATACTGTGATTTATGAGTTGATCATGGCTGGCGCTGAAATCGGGGAAAAGATGGTTCCTGATATTTCCATTGGCCAGCATTGGGCAAAGTATTGGGATGCAAACGATCTCGAAAGCCGCTTTGGGGATCGTGAAAAATTCCCGCATCGCTACCCAAAAGATCACCCGCAAGCCAAGTCAAATCCCCAGATCGCCAACTGCTATCCTCTTGATGCACTGGGGGAGTATCGTCGTTGGCTTCAAGATGTCTACTTGGATGGCGGCAAGTTTAAGAACTATCTCAAGGGGAAAAAGGAAATCCCACCCTCAGTATCTCAGCTAGCTATCAAGAGACTTTCTCCAAAACTAATCGAGCAATAGGTGGCACGTTATGGCAAAAGCGAGGAAGATAGCCTTAAGAACTCGAACTTTTGACAAGGCTGGTGATGCAACAGCCTTCTTCAAAGCAATGCTAAACCGATACGAAATTGGGGAGCGAGTAAACCAAGCCGATGCGGCAGACCTGACCGCACTTCTTGATCGACATGATGAGAGGGTAGAGAAGGTGGGTAGCGGCATTGCGGGTTTTGAAGTCAATACACCGCCGGATGATGCCCCTCCGTTTTCCACTAGATGTTTTTGGGTGGTTCGTACCGACGAGAGCAAAGTAGATATTTCTTACAAGCACTGCCTTGAGAAAAAGCCCACCGACTGATTGGGAAGGCTAGTTAAATATATAGCTCCCCCCAATAAAAAACGGGGCGCGCAGTTATGCGACGCCCCGTTTTGACTGATTGATTTTATGCCGGATTACATGGCTGCGGCTTTGGCCTGTTCGATCCAGCTGTCGAAGGTTTCCTGATTGGCTGAAATCCACTCATTGACGTGGCGCTCGACATCTTCCTGGCTGTCTTCGCCGGCGAACATTTTGGCGTTCTGGGCATTGATGTCGGCAAGCGGAACGCTGGCGACCTCAAGCAGGCGACGGACTGCCGGGTTGTCCTCGAGGAACTCGGTATTGGCAACCGGACGAATGTCATTGGCCGGGTGACCCATTTTACACGGGTTGGAGACACAGCCCACAACATCGGCCACTTCGGCCTTGCTGATATCATCGGCCTGTTCTTCCGGCAGGGTCAGGAACGGTACTTCGATCCAGACGACATCTTCGCCGGGTTTCAGCTCGTCAACGACCCAGTTCGGGGTCCAGGTGTAGAAGAAGATCGGCTCGCCATTCTCATATTTGGCAATCGCATCGGCCATGGAGGCGGAATAGCTGGCCTTGATCAGCTCAACATTACCTTCGAGGCCATACTCCTTGAAATGGTGCTGAATCGCGATTTCACAGCCCCAGCCCGGTGGGCAGGCAACCATTTCAGCGAGGCCATTGCCGTTGCTGTCATAGGCTTCCTTGACTTCCGGACGCTTGAAATCCTCGAAGCTCTTGATGTTCAGTTCATCGGCGGTTTTTTTGTCCACCAGATAACCCTGCAGCGCACCGCCCTTGGCGACATAGCCGACGAGCTCAGCGCCCGGTTCGAAGGCATCACGGTATGAGCCGTGGCCGGGGAACCAGCCATTGACCCAGAGATCGACATCACCGAGGCCAACCGCCTGATAGAAGATCGGGTTTTGCAGGTCGTTCGGGACACCGACGTCATAGCCGAGTTCCTGCAGTGCCTTGCGATAGATTTCAGCCGGGAAATAACCGGTATCCCATGTGGCGCGCGCCATTTTAACGCTCTTGCCCTCGCCGGGCAGTTCATCAGCTGCGTTAGCAACCGGGGTCAGCGCAAGGCTGGCGGCCATGAATCCGCCAATAGCGAATGCAGCCATGCCCTTGGCTTTCAAAGTCTTGGTAAGATGGGTCATTATTGCTTCCTTTTAAAATTTATAGGGCTGAACCGGTGGGTTCAGGTCGTTCTGTTGCTGGTCTGAAGTTGATCCCTCTGGCTGTGGCACGTCTTCGTGGATCATCGGTCATCCTGATCTGGCCGCAGACCAAAGTCGGCGATCAGGTTATTCCTTGGTTATCGGCTCAGGTCGCCGGTTTGGCGGCACCTGTATCGGGAGTCGCATCCTTGCCTTCATCGATCACCTTGTTACGCATCAGCAGCAGACGCCCGATAAACTCGACCGGATCCCAGCGCGATGGCGTGCGGTTCAACTCGCCCATGCCCTGGGTGATGCGATCGAGAATGATGGCGAGCAGTACGATGCCGAGACCACCGACGGTGGCGGCACCGATATCGAGGCGGCCAATGCCCTGAAATACCCGCAGGCCGAGGCCGCCGGCACCAATCAGGGCCGCAATCACGACCATGGACAGGGACATCATCAGGGTTTGGTTCAATCCGGCCATAATGGAAGGCCAGGCAAGCGGCAGCTGGATATCGACCAGCATCTGGTGCGGTTTGGCACCGAAGGCGCGACCGGCCTCGACAATCTCGTTGGGCACCTGCCGAATGCCGAGCGTCGTGAGGCGCACCAGCGGTGGCAGGGCAAAGATGATGGTGGCGATCACACCGGGCACGAGGCCGACGCTGAACAGCATTACGACCGGCACCAGATAGACAAAGGCCGGGGTAGTCTGCATGACGTCGAGGATCGGGCGCAGGATGCGGTCAAATGTTTTGGACCGGGCCGCTGCAACCCCGAGCGGGATGCCGATGATGGCGCAGAACAGCACCGAGGTCAGGACCATGGCCAGTGTGGTCATGGTCTCGTCCCAGACGCCCATCATTTCGATGGCACAAAGTGCGATGGCGGTGAAAATGGCCGTGCCGACGCTGGCATAGCGCAGGGCGAGCAGGACCAGAATGATGGTGAAGGCCAGAAACGGTGTGGCCAGTAAGCCGTCATTGAGGGTCGTCAACACCCAATCAATCGGCTTTTTCATTTCCTGAAAGACATAGCGGTAGTCACGGACAAGGCCGCGCACGGCATCCTGCACCACATCATCGACGGGGAGGCGTCCGAACAGTTCGGACGGCCGGTATAGGAGTTGATCAGCCATTTTGGCTCCAGTTGGTTATGCTCGTTCTGTGTCTGCGTGCTGAGGCCTGCATCAATCAGGCGGCCAGTTCTGGGTCGCTCTCTTCCAGCTCGGCCAAGCGCTGGAACAGCTCGAACGGCTTGACGATGCCGCGCATGGTGCCGTCCGGGTCGGCCAGCACAATCGGCCGGTCATCCCGGCAATGGGCAAACAGGTCGACGAGCAGGGCGTTGCAGTCCACAGGGTCAATATCTGTCTTCATGACCTCGGCAACAGGCGCAGCCATGTTGGCACCGCTGTCATGGACGGTTCGTTTCTCAACCACGCCGATCGGCTTGTTATCCGCATCGGTGACATAGGCACCGGTCGCGCTCAGTCCGTCGATTACCTCACGAGCCTGACCGGCGGTCATGTCCGGGGTCAGTGTCGGCTGGTCCTTGTGCAGGGTCCATGCCTTCAGCACCCGGGCGCGGTCCACATCCTTCACAAAGTCGGCCACATAAGGGTCTTTGGGTTTGGAGACGATGTCTTCCGGTGTGCCGATCTGAACGAAGCGGCCTTCTTTCATGATCGCGATACGGTCACCCAGTTTCAGCGCCTCGAGCAGGTCATGGGTAATGAAGATGATGGTCTTCCGCAGTTTCTTCTGCAGGTCGATCATCATGTCCTGCATATCGCGGCGGATCAGGGGGTCAAGCGCACCAAACGGTTCATCCATCAGCAGGATTTCACTGTCGATGGCAAGGGCACGGGCAATGCCGACCCGTTGTTTCATGCCGCCGCTGAGATTGGACGGCTTCACATCGGCCCAGCCGGTCAGGCCAACCTCGTCGATTGCCTTCTCGGCCCGTGCATAGCGCTCTTCCTTGGAGATGCCCATGACGTGCAGGCCATAGGCAACGTTGTCACGCACGGTCTTGTGCGGCAACAGGGCGAAATGTTGGAACACCATGCCGAGCTTTTGCTGACGCAGGTCACGCAGGCGCTGAGTTGAGGCGGTAACGATATCTTCGCCATCAAGCGCGATCGAGCCCTGGGTCGGCATGATCAGGCGGTTGATACAGCGGATCAGGGTGGATTTGCCGGAGCCGGAAAGGCCCATCACGACAAAGGTCTCGGCCTCGTCTACTTCAAAGCTGACTTGATTAACGCCAATAACGCAATCTGTCTTCTGCAATACTTCTTCGCGAGAATAGCCGCTATTTAAATATTCCAGAGCTTTTTGTGGCTCTTTGCCGAATATCTTGACGATTCCTTCGGCCTTGATTTTTGGTTCAGGCTTTTGCGGCATGTTTCCATATATTTGTGATTATCTTTGAGGTTTGCGAACAATATATGTTCGCTGGTTGCTAATACAACCCCGTATGTCCGGTATGCCGCAAAAAAGACAAAATTTTATTAACGTAAGCGTATGAAATTATTGCTCACGGCAGCCGTTTGTACCCGCTGTTTTAGGGGCTGCGGGCAGCAGGGAATGGCGCTCTGATCGGCGGATTTAGCGGAACAGCAGGACCGGCACGAGGCAGGCGCGGATCATTTCCGTGGTGGTCGATCCGATCAGCAGGTTACGGATGCGGGAATGGCCATAGGCGCCCATGACCAGCAGGTCGAAACCCTGCTCATCGACAACGCGGGCAATGGTCTTGTCCGGGATGCCGGGGATGATCTCGCCGCTCGCCTTGTGGCCACCGGCCTCGATCAGTGCCTTGGCGTCGGCGAGACGCTGCTGGTTCTGTTTGCTGTCCTCGCCAACGATCAGGATGTGACATTCGAGATTGGCGAAGAGCTTGGAGCGACCGATATGGTCCACTGCCTTCATGGCACTTGGTCCACCATCATAGGCAATCAGGCAGCGCTTGACCGGTTTGAAGGCGCGGGATGCGACAAAGACCGGCTTCTTGCTGTGCCGGGCGATGCGTTCGAGATTTGAACCCAGATGCAGCTTGGCGAAATCGGCTGCCTCACCGCGCTTGCCAATCACCAGCAGGTCGGCATCGGCTTCGGTTTCGGTAACCGCCTCGACCACATCCTCGATCCGCAGCTTGGTGGAGACGTTCTCGATACCGGCCTCATCCATCACCGCCTTCGCATCCTCAAGGATCGCGCGGCCATGGAGCTGGGCGAGGCGTGAGCGTTGCTCGTCAAGGTTGGAGAGTTCCTCCAGCAGCGCAGAACGGGCACCGAGGGAAATGCTGCCACTGAGGTCGCTCGGTGGGCTTGCCAGCTTGCGCCGGTCAATCACATGCAACAGCTCGACCGAGGCACCGGTATGTCTGGCAATCCAGGCGGCATGATCGCAGACACTGCGCGAATAGACCGAGCCATCGACAAACACCACGAGTTTCGGCGCATAGGCTGGGGTATCGGTAGTTGTGGCTGTGGTCATGGCGGGCATTTCCTTCGGGCGGGATCGGCGGCTTGATGCCTTGTTGTTCTAGTGGTTCAGCAATGCGTCCATTGCACCGGGTTTATCATGGATGGCAAGTTTGTCGACGATAGTTTCGCTGGCTTTGTTCAGGCCGATCAATTCGACCTGTGCACCATCCCGGCGGAATTTCAGGACGATCATATCAAGGGCGGCAACGCTGGAAATATCCCAGATATGCGCCCGGCTGACATCGATGGTGACCTGCTCCAGCGCTTCCTTGAAATCAAAGGCGGCGGTGAAGGCCTCGGCTGAGGCGAAGAACACCTGACCCTCGACCACATAGGTACGTGACTTGCCATCCTCGGACAGGGTCGAAGACACGCGCATGATCTGGGCGATTTTCCAGGCGAAGAAGATCGCCGAGAGCAGGACACCGATCAGCACGCCGATGGCCAGATTGTGGGTCAGGACGACACCGACAACGGTGGCGACCATGACGATGGAGGAAGAGCGGGGATGCTCGCGCAGGTTCTTGATCGAGGACCAGCTGAAGGTACCGACCGAAACCATGATCATGATCGCGACCAGCGCCGGCATCGGGATGCGGGCAACCAGATCGCCCATCACCACGATCAGGAACAGCAGCAGCACCCCGGCAATGAAGCAGGACAGACGACCGCGACCGCCTGACTTCACGTTGATCATGGACTGGCCGATCATGGCGCAACCGGCCATGCCGCCGATAAAGCCGGTGGCGAAATTGGCCAGACCCTGACCGATGCACTCCTGATTCTTGCTGCTAGTGGTGTCGGTGAGGTCATCGACGAGGTTCTGGGTCATCAGGCTCTCGAGCAGACCGACTGCGGCAACGGCGGCGGAATAGGGCAGGATGATCATCAGGGTTTCGAGGTTGAACGGCACCTGCGGCAGCAGGAACACCGGGAAGCTCGATGGCAATTCGCCCATATCGCCCACCGTGCGCACGTCAAAGCCGAAATACACGCTGAGCGAGGTCAGCACGATGATGCAGACCAACGGCGAGGGGATCGCCTTGGTGATATAGGGGAACAGATAGATAATCGCGAGACCGGCGGCGACCAGCACATAGGTCAGCCAGGTCACATTGATCAGTTCCGGCAGCTGGGCCATGAAAATCAGGATCGCGAGCGCGTTTACAAAGCCGGTCATGACCGAGCGCGAGACAAAGCGCATGACGGCGCCCAGTCGCAACAACCCAGCGGCAACCTGCAACACCCCGGCCAGAATGGTGGCGGCCAGCAGGTACTCTAGGCCGTATTCCTTGACCAGCGTGACCATGAGAACCGCCGTCGCGGCGGTGGCGGCAGAAATCATGCCCGGACGTCCGCCGGTAATCGCCGTGATCACCGCGATGGAGAACGATGCATAGAGCCCGACCTTGGGGTCAACCCCGGCGATGATCGAGAAGGCGATTGCTTCCGGGATCAGGGCCAGTGCCACAACGAGGCCGGAAAGAAGATCGCGGCGGACATTGCCGAACCACTGGTCGCGATAGGTCGTGTAAAAATCCATGGCGGTACTGCCAGTTACGGTAAGCCGATTGTCATGAGGATTGCCCGTCACTGACAGGCGCGCGCTTTCATACCCTGTTGCGCCGCAAAAAAACAGGGCTGCCGCCTATAAAACTGCGTGCCGGACATATCCGGTCAGCCGGTTATGCTTGTGTTGAAACTGATTGCAGCTACACTTTACCCGGATTTTCACACGGTATCTTGGATGCTGCATCACAGGCGGGGAAAGTGAAATGCTTGATATCTTTGTTATTCTGGTCGTTGCGTCGAATTTTCTTACAGGCCCGCAGATGGAACATTGGGCAGGCGAACCCTCTGCCTTTACCTCGCTTGAGGCCTGTGAGACTGAACTGAACCGCCGGATCGCAATCGAGGTCGAGCGCTGGCCGGATGCACAGGAGGCGATCGACAAGAAGGCGGTGGTCTTCAACTGTGTCCGTCTTTCCGATGCCGATCTGGACTGGGCGCGCAAATACCCCTATCCCGGCGACATGCCGATGGAAGAGGGTGAAGAGAAGCAGGACTGATCAGAACATATCCTGATCGATAGAACCTTTACTGACTGGTACCGGCATGAAGAACATTGCCCTCGAGCTCGATGATGACGAGTACGAAGATCTGGAGGCGGCGGCGAAGATTGCCGAGCGCGACATTGATGATTTTATCCTTGAGGAAATCCTCTCGCTGGCCCGGATCATCAACCTGCACGGCAATCTGTCGGCGGTGAAGCTCGACCGGCACCGTCAGTCAAAAAACCGCGCTTTGCTCGATGCGGTGCGCCGGGCCGGTGAGGGCGATACCGCCATTCAGGACTGGGCGCGCGCCAATCCTGATCTGGATACAAAGGAATAGACGGCTGAATAAGCCGCTTTTGGTAAAATTTTTTGACTAAAAAATCTTGTGATTCAAACCCCGTCGGGTACTCTTGTTAAAGGGAACAAGGGATATGGGGTAATTTATGGTCGATCCCAAAGGGTTTGACGTTAGTGAAATAAGGTATGAAGAGCTCTCGAAAAAGCATGATCGCGAGGGTTTCTCATCTGGCAATGACCGGATCGACAACTGGCTGAAAAAGACCGCCAGACAATCCGCAACACGCGGTGACAGCATCACCTTCGTCGCGGTCCGGGACAATCCAGACCAATCGAAAACCAAACCGGAAATTCTCGGCTATGTGACCATGGTGCCGGGTGCCGAATACCGGGAAGGCAGCGCGCCTGCCGAGCTGCTCGGTGTTGAGGGCCGCGATGCCAAGGGTTTCCTCGTGGCCCAGATGGGTGTCGATGAGAAATATGCCGGCAAGGGGCTGGGCAGTGCCCTGCTCGCCTCGGCCATGCACCGCGCCAAGGGAATGGGTCAGCAGATCGACGGCATGACCATTGATCCGCAGGACAATCAGGGACATCTGCGCAAGCTCTATGGCAACGCGCAATTCGAGAGCAGCCCGACCGTGGATCAGGCCGACAAGGAAAGCTGGACCATGGCGATCAAGCGGGACGATATCGGCCCGGCGCTGGACAAGATGGCTGCCAAGCAGCATGTGGTCGATCTGGGAGGCTGGCGTGCCGCCCATCAGGCCAAAACCGCCGCGACGGCAGAGGTGACCCAGGAAGCAAAGACAGAGCAGGCCGGGCCAAGTATTGTCCGCAAACTTTAACCGGGATGCTATTTCTGTTGTGTTGTCTTTCGGATAGTATGGGTATCAACCAGATTGTCCCCGGTCACGGGTAAGGCTTTCGATACTCTCCCACCCCACGCATGAATAGCTGAATGAAAAAGCTGACCATCACATTATCGGATGAGGATCATCAGGCGCTTCAGGAAGCGGCTGAGCTTGCCGGTCGCAAGCCGGAGGAGTTCTTCGCCGAGGAGATGCTCGATCTCGCCCGCCGGATCCAGCTTCGTGGCTCGACCGCCGGTATCTCGCTTGCCGGTGATCGTGCCAAACAGCGCCGCTCGCTGATCGAACAGGTGCGCAAGGGCGGTGATGCCGATCATGCAGTGGCCGACTGGGCTGCTGGTCGGCCATTGGGCGGCGGCAATGCCGGGCAGATCCCGCAACTGCCGCTAATGTCCCTGCCATCAGGGCCGCGCAGTCTGGTTGACCTCAGTAACCGTGATGGCGATCGCCGCACCGCACCGCGTCGTGCCATCGGCGATCCACGCCCCACCGAAACCCGCAAACCGCCGCGCTGACCCGCGCCTATTCCTCGCCCCGGCGATCGGGGAGGAGGACGTCGCGTTTGCCCACATGGTTGGCGGCAGAGACCATGCCCTGTTTTTCCATATCCTCGATGATCCGCGCGGCACGGTTGTAGCCGATCTGCAAATGACGCTGGATAAAGCTGGTTGATGCCTTGCGCTCACGGGCGACGAGGTCAACCGCGCGGTCGAACAGCTCGTCACCGCTGTTGCCATCATCACCGCCGCTGCCCTCACCGATGGCGGCGGCGAGCATTTCACTGTCCTCGAAACCGCTGTCATCGGTAACCGCATCGATGTAATCAGCCGGGCCGAGCATCTTCAGATGCTTCACGATGGCCTCGACCTCTTCATCCTTGACGAACGGGCCATGGACCCGGTTGATCCGGCCACCGGCCGCCATGTAGAGCATATCGCCCATACCGAGCAGCTGTTCCGCACCCTGCTCGCCGAGGATGGTGCGGCTGTCGATCTTGGACGTGACCGCGAAGGAAATCCGGGTCGGGAAGTTCGCCTTGATGGTACCGGTGATCACGTCGACCGATGGGCGCTGGGTTGCCATGATCAGATGGATACCGGCGGCACGGGCCATCTGGGCCAGACGCTGGATCGCCGCCTCGATCTCCTTGCCTGCGACCAGCATCAGGTCGGCAAATTCGTCGACGATCACGACGATATAGGGCAGCTCGTCGAGGGCGATTGGTTCCTCTTCGATCACCGGTTTGCCGGTATCGGGGTCAAAGCCGGTCTGTACCTTGCGGGTCAGCACCTCGCCCTTCTTGCGGGCTTCGGTCACGCGCTGGTTATAGCCGTCGATATTGCGCACCGACAGCTTGGACATGGCGCGATAGCGGTCCTCCATCTCGCGCACCACCCATTTGAGCGCGACCACGGCTTTCTTCGGCTCGGTCACGACCGGGCAGAGCAGATGCGGAATATCGCCATAGATGGAGAGTTCCAGCATCTTCGGGTCGATCATGATGAAGCGGCACTGCTCCGGCGACAGCTTGTAGAGCAGGGACAGGATCATGGTGTTGACCGCGACCGACTTACCGGAACCGGTGGTACCGGCGACCAGCAGGTGCGGCATACGCGCGAGGTCGGCAATAACCGGCGCGCCGCCGATATCCTTGCCAAGCGCCAGTGGCAGCTTGCATTTGGTGCCCTGATAGCTGCGGTCGGCGAGGACTTCGTGCAGCCAGACGGTCTGGCGCGTCTCGTTCGGCAGCTCGATACCAATGGCGTTCTTGCCGGGCACCACCGCGACACGGGCGGAAATGGCCGACATGGAGCGGGCAATATCATCGGCGATGCCGATAACCCGCTGGGATTTGGTGCCGGGGGCCGGTTCCAGCTCATAGAGCGTGACCACCGGGCCGGGGCGTACCTTCTGGATCTCGCCCTTCACACTGAAATCGGCGAGCACACCTTCAAGCAGACCGGCATTGGCCTGCAGCGCATCCTCGGTCGGCTGGTCGGCGAGTTCCTCAGCGGTCGGGGCATAGAGCAGGGACAGCGACGGTTCCTCATAATCGCTGTTACTGTTGTTGCCGCTGTTGCCACTGCCTTTCAGGCCAAGGCTCGGCTGGGCGGTCTGACGTGCTTTTGCCTGACGTTTGGGCGCTTCATTGGCGTCGATTTCGATAGCGGCAGGCTTCTTGCCGGGCAGGTCGAGCCGTGGGCCGCGCGGGCTGGTGGCTGCCGGTTCCTCAACCATGTCCTCATCGTGGTCGATATCCATGCAGGTGTCGGCATCGGCATCGTCCTGCGCTTCCGCGTCTGCCTCGTCGCGGTCCGGGCGGCGGAAGCGGCTGATGATACCGGCACCGGCACTGCCGATACCGCCAAGAACCGGCTGCAGATAGGCCAGATGATGATGGCGGAAGCCGAGCAGACCGACAAAGCCGACAACACCGATCAGGGTCATGAGGATGGCAAGGCCGGTAAGACCGTAGCCACCGAGCAGGCCATTGACAAATGGTGCGATACTGGCGGCGACAACCTGCCATGGTGCGCCCAGTGACAGGCTGCGCGAGGAGATCAGCTCAGCCGGTTCCATGAGCGCCACGCCAATCGCGGTCAGCAGTGCCAGCACGGTAAACAGCGGCAGCACCAGCGCCATGCGTGACGGGGTCTCCGGCTTGCGGCGGATATGGCGGAAACCGGCAACGATAATGCCGAGGCCGACCATCCAGCTCGCCGCTGCACCCAGCCACTGCATCGCCAGATCGGCAATCAGGGCACCGAAGCCGCCGAGCCAGTTCTGGATTGCCAGCGCGGCATTGCCATTATCGCTGACTGAAGTGTTGATCGACGGGTCATTGGGATTGTAGCTGAACAGTGCCAATACCAGCGCCAGGCCGAACAGCATGATCACCAGCCCCTGAACCCAGACGCCGAGGCGTTTCAGATGCGCCACCAATGCCGGTGGCAACAGCGGAAGGCGGGGTTCATCAATGGTTGCCCGATTGCGGACTGAAAACTGCACCATGGCGTCAATATCACTCTCGACAGAACGACCGGATAATCTCTTTTTGCGAGGCCACAGTATAGGCCGATTTGGCAAGCCCATGCGCGCAGATTTCGTATCAGCGGTAAAACCGGTCCCGCGATGATGCCTATTGGCCAATTATTTGAATTTTTGCGGTTACTGAAAATGCAATAGCAAAAACTAATATTTTCGCCTGAAACATGGCGCAACTGGTGGTACGATTTCAGTCATGGGAAGTGCATTGATCATTGATCTGGCCGCCCATCGACGCCTGCAACGTGTCGCTGCGGTTGGGCCATCGGGTGCCGCTCTCCGATCCGGAACGGAACGGCTCGACGCGGCACGGGTCTGGTCGAGCGTGATGCGGCAGAGCCTGCATAATCCGCTCGATTTCATGGCCGCCACCCAGATGGGTGAGGATATAACCCATAATGACGAACTGACCCGTGCCTTGCACAAGCTGGTCGCCGGTGATGAACAGGCGGCGGGGATTGCGACGGACCTCGTCACCAACCTGTCACTGGTTACCGGTTTCGAGGATGTGGATGCCGTACCCTATCTGCAGTTGCTGCAGGTATCGGTGACGGCGAGCCGCCTCTGGTATCTCCATGATTGGGTTTGCAAGGGCGATCTGGTCAGTCTGATCGGCTGGCTTGAGGGCGTGTTCTGGGGGCTGGTGCAGCCGGAAGAGTTGGAGCTTGCCTCACGTATCGGCAGCAGCCGGACCGAGGAGATACTGGCCGAGTTGCGGATCATCAATCCGCGTTTCGGCATGGTTGATGCCAAACAGCTGGTACGCCAGGGCGATCTTGCCCGCTCGCGGAGATGAGTTACAGCCCGTGCTGCATATTGGTGGCCGGGGCAATAATGTCCTTGCCGATGGCATCCTGATAATGCTGCAGGGCCCATGAGACCGTTGGGAAGGCAAGGTCTTCCCACGGTATGTCATCCCAGTCGAACAGCCTGACCTCCTGACTTTCCGGGCCGGGGGCAATGTCCGGATCGGTCAGTGTGGCGCGATAGATCAGCTGTACCTGACTGACATGGGCGATGCTGTAGATCGCCAGCAGGTCTTGCGTTTCAATTCTGGCGCGGGCTTCCTCCCATGCCTCACGCGCCGCACCGGCATCCGGTGTTTCGCCCAGCTCCATATAGCCAGCGGGCAGGGTCCAGTAACCGATCCGCGGTGCAATCGCGCGTTTGCACAACAGGATTTTATCCTGCCAGGTGGTGACGGATCCGACCACGATCTTGGGGTTTTCGTAATAGATGAAGCCGCAATCGTCACAGACCAGACGCTCAAGCTCGTCGCCATCGGGCACCCGGCGGTTGACGGGGCCTTGCGCAGCTTTACCTGTTGCTGGTCGGGTATCGGGTGTGTCGGTCATGATGATCCATCAATAGACCAGAACAGGTCCATGACCAATAGCCGTGAGCCGTGGCGTACAGTCATCCACTCGGGTATTTCGGGTATCAGATCACCACATTGACGAAGGTGCCGCGCGGAACAACCCGGTTTTCGGCGAGCAGTGCCTGAATGACTGATTCATCTGAATCATTGTATAGCCGCTCAGGGCGGAACTGGGTCTCGCTCTGGTCCCGTTTGGCGCGGGCATTAGGGCGATCGTCATTCTTGACCTCGCCGACGGCAATATCGAGCAGCCGTTTGACGGGTGCAGCAGGGCCGGTAAAGTTTGAGGCCTCACCACGCACATCACCGGTACGACCGCTGTTCGGACCGCTGGGTGTTACGCCCTGTCCGGTAGCTGCGACCTGATTTTGCGATGGTTGTACAACCATGACCGTTTTGATCCCGATGGTTTTTCAGTGACTTTTCTGTCGTTATCTAACCCTTAATATAACGCGTTCGGGGCCAGATTCCCATGATTTGTCAGTATTATTCTCCAGTATAGCGGATCTGCCAGATTTCCCCGCCGGTATCATCGGAAACCAGCAGGCTGCCGTCAGTGGCTACGGCAATGCCGGTTGGGCGGCCCCAGACCCGTGCGCGCTGGTCGCCCGACTGCCACCAGCCGCTGGCGAAGGTTTCATAGCTGCCGGTCGGCTGCCCGCCGGAGAACGGCACAAACACCACCTTGTAACCGGTCGGCGTTGCCTTGTTCCATGACCCGCGTAGGGTCACAAAGGCCCCGCCCTGATAGCGGTCAGGAAACTGGTCGCCAGTGTAGAAGGTAAGGCCGATCGGTGCCGAATGGGCCTCGAACATCAGGTCGGGAATTTTGCTGGCGGCGACCAGATCAGGCCGTTTCTCAGCAAAGCCGGGTTGCGGATTCGATCCGCTATAGGCATAGGGCCAGCCGTAGAAGTCATCCTGCGCCACCCCGGTCAGGTAGTCGGGCACCAGCCCGTCGCCGAGGCCATCGCGTTCATTGACCACGGTAAACAACCGGTCACTGCCCGGATAGAAGGCAATGCCGACCGGATTGCGCAGGCCGCTGGCGAAGGTCTGCTGGCCGCTGCCATCAGCATTGAACTGCTGGATCGTGGCGCGGGGCACCGGTTCCTCACCGATATTGCCTGCCGAGCCGATGGAGACATAGAAATGCTCGCCATCCGGGGCAAAAACCACATTCCTGGTCCAGTGGCCATTTTCCGGGCCAAGGGCACCGCGCTCGGTTATCGCTACTGGTCGACTGATGCGGGGTGACCCGTCAATCATCGGCAGACGCCAGACATTGCGCATATCGGCGATATAGAGGTCGCCGTCATGGAAGGTCAGCCCATGGGGGCGGTGCAGCCCGGTGGCGATTTCGGCCTTCCGGTCGGCCCGGCCATCACCGTCGCTATCCCGCAGGACGATGACCCGCCCGGCGCGGCTTTCGGCAACATAGACATCGCCGCTCTCCCCGACCGCCAGATACCGCGGGTTGTTCAGGCCAGTGGCGAAACTGATCGCCTCAAACCCCTCCGGCACCGCCAGCGTCGCGCGCAGGGGCCGGTCGATTTTCAGCGGTGAATTGCTGACACTCGGGCTGGCATAGGGGGCGGGCAGATCATTGGGCGTTATCCGATGGACGCTGCCCGGTCTTTGCGCCTCACGGGCGGATTGCGCCAGTGCTGCAGATGGCAGTATCAGGCAAATAATGGCAGCCATGATGATTGCGTGCGGGAATATGCGGTCTTTTGCCATATGTCGTGCCATCTCATTGATTTTTTTGGGCATTGGCACCAACATAGTGCCTGAGGTGGGGAATCCTAGATTTTTAACTGATATATTCTGAATACTTGTATCTGCAACCAATCTCGGAGTAGGTATCCCTGCCTTTTTTGGTTAGGATGTGCCGGGTCGTTATTCGGCGATCATCATATTGCATTATGCTAGGCTGGCCCTGCCTGCCTCTACGGGTTGAGTTACATGCAAGTTCTTCGCGAGTTTCAGTTGCTGCACGAGATGGCGCGTGACCGGACGGTCGAGGGCCGTCTGAAACTCCTGAAAAGCTGTTCCGACTTGCTGGATAAGACGCTCAATGATGCTGAGCGTGAGCTGATCGCCGATATTCTGGTCTCGCTGCTGGATCAGGTGGATTTGCCTGAACGTCAGTCACTGGCCGGTCGCATTGCCGCCAATTCCGTCGCCCCCCATCGTCTGGTTGTGGCGCTGGCCCATGACAAGATCGATGTGGCGCGTCCGATCCTGTCTCTAAGCAAACGCCTGACCGATCAGGACCTGATCTATGTGATCGAGCATCGCTCGACCGACCACCGCAAGATCATTGCCCGGCGGCCCGATCTGACCACTGCCATTGCCTCCGCCATTGTCGATACCGGTGATGCCGATGCGGTGGCGAGCCTGCTGTACAACCCGCAGATACAGATTCCGGAGAAGCTGCTGACCAAGGCTGCTGATCTGGCCAAGGATCAACCGATTGTACAGCGCCCGCTGCTGCAGCGGCAGGAAGTGCCGCCGGACCTCGCGCTTGATCTCTACTGGTGGGTGTCGAGCGAGCTGCGCAACCATATCCATCGCCGGTTCGAGATACCGGATGAGGTGCTCGACCGGGCACTTGAGCAGACCTTTACCGAGATTTCCAAGCGTCGGAACGGGGCCAATACCGTTGATCTCGACGATCTCGCCAAGCGGTTGTCGGAAACTGGCAAACTGTCGCCGGGCATGCTGATCATGACCCTGCGCAACTACAATCTGACCGCCTTTACCGCGCTGTTCATGCAGCTGACCGGGCTCAATCATGATGCGGTGACGGCACTGATCAACCATGAGAGTGCCCGCAACATGGCGATTGCCAGCAAGGCAACTTCGCTCGATCGGGAATCCTTCTCCACCATCCTGATGCTGACCCGTTCTTCACGGTCCGGGGAGAATCTCAGCAATCCCAAGGAACTGGCCAATGCGCTTGAGTTCTATGAGATGCTGAAACCGGAAACGGCAAAGCATATCCTGGCCAACTGGCAGCAGGACCCAAGCTTCCTCATGGGTGGATCAAATCCGGTGGCGGAAGCCGCCCGCGGGCATCACTGATTATTGTAATTGCCGTGGCAGGCCGGTTCAGGCCGCGTCCTGCAGCGCCTTGACGCCAGGCAGTTCCTTGCCCTCGAGCCATTCGAGGAACGCACCACCTGCAGCCGAGACATAGGAAATGTCGTCCTCGATCCCGGCATGGGCGAGGGCGGCAACCGTATCGCCGCCACCGGCAACGCTGAGGATGCTGCCATCCTTGGTCAGGGCGGCGACGGTCTTGCCGACCCCGATGGTGCCCTGATCGAACGGTTCCATCTCGAACGCGCCCATCGGACCGTTCCAGACCACGGTTTTGCAGCCTTTGATGGCCTCGCTGATCTCGGCAATGCTGTCCGGGCCAATATCGAGCATCATCAGACCGTCGCCGATATTGTCGCTCGGACCGGTTGTGGTTTCCGGGTTGGCGGCGAACTCGGCTGACATGATGCCATCGCTCGGCAGCAGGATGCGGCAGCCGCTGGCCTCTGCAGCCTTTTCCACCTCACGGGCGGCATCCAGCTTGTCCGGCTCATACAGCGAGGCGCCGACGCTGCCGCCACGGGCGGCCACGAAGGTATTGGCCATACCGCCGCCGAGTACGAGAATATCCACCTTGGTCACCAGATTGGCGAGCAGGTCGAGCTTGGTCGAAACCTTGGCCCCGCCAACCAGCGCCAGCACCGGACGTTTCGGCTCTTCCAATGCTTTGGCGAGCGCGATCAGCTCGGCAGCCATCAGGCGACCGGCATAGGCTGGCAGGCGCTGGGCAAGGGCGGTGGTTGAGGCATGGGCGCGGTGGGCGGCGGAGAAGGCGTCATTGACATAGATGTCGCCGAGGGCGGCCAGTTGGTTGGCAAAGCCATCATCATTGTCGGTCTCGCCCGCATGGAAACGCAGGTTCTCCAGCACGATGATGTCGCCAGCCGCCATGTCGGCAATTGCCTGTTCGGCAGCGCTGCCAATGCAATCAGTGGCAAAGCCGACCGGACGGTTCATGGTCTTGCCGAGGGCTTCGGCAACCGGGCGCAGGCTCTGCTCGGGATCAACCTTGCCCTTGGGGCGACCGAAATGCGACATGACCACGACCTTGGCACCGGCACTGGCCAGTTCGCTCAGGGTCGGTGCTAGGCGGGTCAGGCGGGTGGCATCGGTGACCGCGCCATCCTTCATCGGGACGTTCAGGTCACCGCGCACGAGTACGGTCTTGCCGGCGAGGCCATGAGTATAGGCCAGCAGGTCATCAAGGGTTTTGAAGGCTGTCATAATTGATCCGCTGCCACTCTTGTGGTGGCTTCAGCTTAGAAGATTGATCCGTCGAGCGGGATGTTCAGATAGAACGTAACATGTTCGGTGCCGGGATTGCGATCACCGATGCTGGCATTCGACATGTGGTGCAGGGCGAGACCGGCCTGAACCTTGTTGTCGAAGCGATAGGCCAGCTCGATACCGGAGCGGAATTCGATTGCATGGCCGAGATCACGCCCGTCGCCGCCATCGGTATAGAGACCGACCGCGGTGTTCGGCATGATGATGAAATGATCGTCGATCACAAACTCAAGACCGAAACCGACATAGCCATAGGCGCTGCTGTCGGCACCGACATAACCGCCGACAAAGGGTGCGACACCGAAGTCGAAGCCGTCATTGTCG
This sequence comes from Micavibrio sp. TMED2, assembly GCA_002168225.1. NCBI lineage: Bacteria > Pseudomonadati > Bdellovibrionota > Bdellovibrionia > Bdellovibrionales > Pseudobdellovibrionaceae > Micavibrio > Micavibrio sp. TMED2. Next base: position 97,176 of record NHBH01000001.1, on the reverse strand, counting down.
GTATAGCTCAGATAGCGGTGGCCCGGACGGTATTCGATGTTGAACAGGACGGTTTCCTCACCATCTGCTTCCGCCAGAACCGGGGAATTGCCATAGGCGATACCGAAGGCGAGTTGATCAACGCCGCTGGTGGAGCGGACGGTTTCGAAACCGCTGCTGTCGGCAATCTGTACCGGTTCCAGCTCGATGCCGATCAGGTCATCTTCTGCGTGGGCGACGGGTTGAACGGCAGCAATCATCATGATGATGCCGAGGGCGGTCGTCAGGGGGCGGGCACCCAGACCATTGAAAATGTTGCGAAAAATCTGTGTCATGATGCCGAGCCGGTAGTCTGGTCAGGTGATGGATGCCATCGCCTGAGATGTTGTTGCCGTCGTATCCTGCTGTTGCAGAACGTTATTTCAGTGCAAGCTCATACAGTGACAAACCGCTAATGTGAAGCATCAACCGCCCTGAGAGCGATTTTCTTATAATGATTTGAACATTTCGGTTGCGGCGACAAGTGACGCGCGTATCCCCGGCTCCATGGCCGAGTGGCCGGCATCGGGCACGATGGTGAACAGGGCTTCCGGCCATGCCTCATGCAACGCATGGGCCGTGACAGGCGGGCAGATCACATCATAGCGGCCCTGAATGATATGGCTCGGGATATGCCGGATTCTGTCGACTCCTTTGAGCAGGGCATCTTCCGGCTCGAACAGGTTGTGCAGGAAATAATGCGCCTCGATCCGGGCAAGGCCGAGGGCATGGGCCTCATCAATCAGGCTGAGGGCTGCATCATCGGCTGGCAGCAGGGTCGAACACACGCTCTCATATTTGCTCCATGCGCGGGCGGCGGGCAGCCAGATGCGCCGGTCGCTATCGGTCAGGCGGCGGTAATAGGACCCGAGAATATCCGCCCGCTCATCGACCGGCAGAAATCCGGTGAATTCCTGCCAGTGCTCGGGGAAAATTGCGCGCATGCCGTTGAGGAACCAGTCAATTTCCCCGCGGGTCATCAGGAAGATACCGCGCAGGACCAGACTGATCACCTGATCCGCATGGGCCTGGGCATAGGCAAGGGCCAGCGTCGATCCCCATGATCCACCGAATACATGCCAGCGGTCGATATGCAGGCGTTTGCGCAGAGCTTCGATATCGGCGACCAGATCGGCGGGCGTGTTGTCGAGCAGCTCGCCGAGCGGGCGCGATCGGCCGGAGCCGCGCTGGTCAAAGATGATGATGCGGTAATGTTCGGGATCAAAGAACCGGCGGTGATTGGGTGAGGCACCGGCCCCCGGCCCGCCATGCAGGAATACCACCGGCACGCCGTCGGGATTGCCGGACTGTTCCCAGTAAATCCGGTGCCGGGTGACATCGGGTGTTTTCTGGCCATCACCGGCGGTTTCGGTATAGAGATCACGGCCAACATCAAGGAACCCGGTTTCATAGGGTTCAATCGGCGGAAACAAATCGGGTTTTATCCGGTCGCGGGGCACGGGTGTGGCTGTACTCTTGAATTCTGTAAATGACTGTTGATTCTAGGCTAGGCCGGATTGCACATACAAGGCCAAAGGCTTTCACCCGACCGGGAATTTAACGCGCATGACATCATCCCATCCATGGCATAACCGCCGCAGTTTCATGAGCGCGGCACTGGCAGCCGGGGTTATGGCAGGGCCGGGTATTACAGGCTCAGGTATCGCGAGGGCTCAGGACATGTCGGGTAATCAGGAAGCTGCGGTCGGCATGGTCGAGCCGCCGGAAGACCTGCAGATCGTCGGTGAGGCCGAGGTGATCAAGGTCATCGACGGCGATACGGTCCGGTTGAGCACCGGACAGGAAGTTCGCCTCGTCGGCATTCAGGCGCCGAAGCTCAGCCTCGGGCGCAGGGAGGTGGCGGACTGGCCCTATGGCAATCAGTCACGCGAGGCGCTGCTCTTTGACCTGATCAATCGCAATGTGCGCTATGGCCATGCGGGTAATCTGATGGACCGGCACGGGCGCGGGCTGGCGCATCTGGTGCGCGACGATGGCAACTGGGTACAGGGCTGGATGATCGCCAATGGCCATGCCCGGGTGTACAGCTTTCCCGACAACCGGCTGTTTGTCCGTCGTTTGCAGGAGCTGGAGATTGCCGCGCGGGCAGCGCGTCGCGGGTTATGGGCGCTCAACCTCTATGCCATCCGTCAGGCAACGGACAAATCCATCAAACCCTATTCGTTTTTCCATCTGATCGAGGGGCAGGTGCAGGCCACGGGTGATGCGCGGGGCTGGCGCTACCTCAATTTCGGGCCGGATTGGAAAACCGATTTCACCGTTGCCATCAAGGCCGACGACCAGCGCCGTTTCAGGGATGAATGGCCGGATTGGGAAACGCTGGTCAACCGTCAGGTGCGGGTGCGCGGCTGGGTCTATTACCACAACGGTCCGGCCATCGATGTGACCCATCCGGAGCAGATCGAGGTGATCGGCTAGCTGGCACCGTTTTCCAGCAGCAGGTCGGTATGCCGGTTCACATGCTGTTCGATGGAGGCGCGGATTTTCAGCATGGCACGATGTTCGAGCTGACGCACACGTTCCTTGCTGACCCCCAGCTCGGTGCCGAGCTGTTCCAGCGTCGCGCCATTATCGACGAGGCGGCGCTTGCGGATGATCCGCCGCTCGCGCTCCGAGAGGTCGCTCAATGCCTTGGCCAGCCAGCGGGAGCGGGTCTCGGCATCGCGCAGGCCGATCACCACGGTTTCCGGGCTGGACCGGTCATCGGACAGGAAATCCTGCCACTGATCGTCACCGCTCTCACCGACCGGCGCGTTCAGTGACTGGTCATTGCCGGACAGGCGCTGTTCCATATCCTGCACATCTTTCAGTGAGACGCCGAGCTCATCGGCGACCATCTCGCGCCCGGCATCGGTCAGCCCGTCGGTCGCCATGGCCTTCTCGATCTTCGAGCGCAGGCGACGCAGGTTGAAGAACAGTGATTTCTGGGCGGCGGTGGTACCGGTGCGGACAATCGACCAGTTGCGCAGGACATAATCCTGCATGGCCGAGCGGATCCACCATGTTGCATAGGTGGAGAACCGGACCTCGCGGTCAGGCTCGAACCGTTCCGCCGCTTGCATCAGCCCGACATTGCCTTCCTGGATCAGATCGCCGAGGGGCAGACCGTAATTGCGGAACTTGGAAGCGGTTGCGACCACCAGCCGGGTGTAGGAGCGGACAAATTCATGCAGCGCGTCCTCGTCATGCTCGTCGCGCCATTTGCGCGCCAGCATTTGTTCATGATCGCGGCTGAGCAGCGGCTCACTCATCGACGCCTTGATATAGGCGAGGTTGGCACGCTGGGTCTGGGGGTCATCGAGATGGGCCATGGGGGTACGTCCTACTCGCTGTAAAATTCTGCGCTTACGATCAATTAACGCGTGATTGTGCTAAAAGTTACGTAGCGATCCGGGGATTTGGATCACCAATTCGTGATTTATCCGAGGCAGGGGTAATATTCTGCTTGACGTATTGGAATATAATCCTATTATTTGCTCATCAACTCCCGAATTGTGCCCGGTTCAGATAGTGACCGGGTCATGGTTCCGGCGGCTCCTTCCTCCCTTGCTGCAATCCTGTCCTGATCCGTTCGGCGGCCCGTGTTTTCCGGATATACCGCTATTCTCATGGATCGCATCGGGTTGCCGGATAAAGGTCGAGCCTCGTCCGTAATTGCTGGCGGCGTCATGCCATAACCTGTGGATCGGACCACATCCCGGTGCGGGGATTACCCTGCACAATCATCAAAATTAGGAATGAGGTCTTAAATCAATGGTCACAACCATCGATCAGGCGTTCGTGCGTCAATTCGAACGCGAAGTTCATGCCGGTTATCAGCGCATGGGCTCGAAACTGCGCCAGACAGTTCGCAGCAAAGGCAATGTGGAAGGGGCGAGCACCGTCTTCCAGAAGGTCGGCAAGGGCATCGCCGCCACCAAGGCCCGCAACGGGCAGGTGCCGGTCATGGATCTCGCCCATGACAACGAGACCTGTTACCTCGAAGACTTCTACGCCGGTGACTGGATCGACAAGCTCGACGAACTGAAAACCAATATCGACGAGCGGCAGGTGATTGCCAATGCCGGTGCCTATGCCCTCGGTCGCAAGACCGATGAGCTGATCATCCGCGAACTCGACAAATCCACCAATTATGCCGGCGGCAACACCACCGGTCTCGATCTGGAAAAGGTACTCGAAGCCTTCGAGGCGCTGGGTGACAAGGACGTGCCCGATGACGGCCAGCGCTTTGCCATTGTCGGCTGGAAGCAATGGACTGAGCTGCTCGCGGTCAAGGAATTCGCCAGTGCCGATTATGTCGGTGCCGAGGATCTGCCGTTCCGGGGCACACAGGCCAAACGCTGGCTCGGTACCACCTGGATTCCGCATTCCGGGCTGACCCTGACCAGCGGCGATGTCCGCCTCTGTCACTGGTATCACAAATCCGCCATCGGCCATGCCGCCGGGTCGGATGTGGAAACCGATATCAGCTGGCACGGCGATCGCGCCGCCCATTTCGTCAACAACATGATGAGCCAGGGCGCGATCATTATCGATCCCGAAGGCATCGTCACCATGCGTTGCGACGAAAGCCCGGCTGAATAACCGCCAACACGTAACCCCTCTATCACATCCATAATCCAAGGAGACTGACGATGGCCCTCGAAGCCACCGATTGCAGCGTGCTGGCCTATTCCAACGGCTTCACGCTCTGGCACTACACAACCACCGACGCCAGTGTCACCAGCAATGACTACTTCAACAATGCGTCACCGATGATGAAGGTTGGTGATCTGATCATCGCCAATATCGATACCGATGGCACGCCGTCTACGGACCTGCTCTCGGTCACCGATATCACCGATGGCGATGTCACCGTGGCCAGCCTGCTGTCGTCATAAGCCGACGGCAACCAACCAACCCGATACCACCGGCGATATGCCCGCCCGCGCTATCCCCTCATAGCCCGGTTCCCTCGTCGCCGGTGGTGATCGGCTGACCGCCAACAGCCGATCCCTGCCGCCCGCGACAGCACTCATGCGCCTCCTCCCGCTGCCGACTGCTGTCGCGGGCATCCGGCGGGCACGTCCTTGTTTCCAACCTTTCAGTCAGGAGTACCCCACATGGCGCTTTCCGCCGTCGATATTGCCAGCCGTGCGCTGATGCGCCTTGGTGCCGCCTCAATCAACGGTTTCGATGATGGCTCGACCGAGGCCGCCCTCGCCGGGACGCTCTATGCCACTGCCCGTGATGCGCTGTTATCTGCCCATCCATGGAGTTTCGCGACGGCGCAATCGGCGCTCTCGCTCCTGACCGATCAGCCGATGGCGGATTTTGCCCATGCGTTTCAGCTGCCGGGTGATTTCCTGCGCGGTCTCAGCGCCGGTCAGGCCGGACGCGGGCGCGGCCTGCGCTATCGCATCACCGGTCAGCAGTTGCACAGCGATGCCGAGACCCTGACCCTGACCTATATCTTCCGCCCGGATGAGGCGGCGATCCCGCCATTCTTCGATCAGGCGCTGATTGCCCGGCTGGCTGCCGAACTGTGTATCCCGATCACTGAAAGTTCGAGCCGGGCCGACCTGATGTTCCGCCTTGCCGAGGATGAATTCCGGCGGGCCAAATCCATCGACGCCCAGCAGGACACACCAACCCGGTTCGAGGATTTCAGCCTGATAAAGGCACGCCGATGACCCGGATCACCCAGACCAAAACCAACTTCACCTCCGGCGAGGTCAGCCCGGACCTGCACGGTCGCGGTGATCTGCGCGCCTATGAGAACGGTGCCAGCAATCTGACCAATCTGTTCATCCACCCGACCGGTGGCGTCACTCGCCGCGCCGGTCTCTATCACCTCGCGCCGGTTGCCGGGGCCGGGCGGCTGGTGCCGTTCGAGTTCAATACCGAACAGGCCTATCTGCTGGTCTTCACCGATCGCCTCGTCACCATCTTCCGCGACGGGGTCGAGCGCGCCAGTATCGATACGCCGTGGACCACGGCATTGCTCGGCCAGATCGCCTGGACCCAGAGCGCGGATACGCTGCTGATCTGTCACCCGGATATCGAGCCGCGGGTGATCCTGCGGCAGGGCGATACCGACTGGTCGATCGAGACATGGCCATTTGTGGTCGAGGATGATGCCGAACGCGCACCTTTCTACCGCTATGCCGGGCCGGATGTGACCCTGACCCCGTCGGCCACCACGGGGAGTGTCACCCTGACCGCTTCCGCCGATATCTTCGTACCCGACCATGAGGGCGCACGGTTCCGCATTACCGGCAAGCAGGTCGAAATTACCGCCGTGGTCAGTGCCACCGAGGCGACCGCGCTGGTGCATGAGGAACTGGCCGGCACAGATGCCACAAAGAGCTGGTCCGAGGCCGCCTTCTCCGATGCGCGTGGCTGGCCGATTGCGGCGGCGTTCCATCAGGACCGACTGGTGATCGGCGGGTCTAAATCCCTGCCGAACCGGCTGTGGCTGTCGAAAAGTGGCGATATCTGGAACTTCGATCTGGGCGATGGTCTGGATGATGAAGCCATCGAGTTTGCCATCCTGTCAGATCAGGTGAATGCGATCCGGGCGCTGTTCTCCGGTCGTCACCTGCAGGTCTTTACCTCTGGTGGTGAGTGGATGGTGACCGGTGATCCGCTGACCCCGACCACGCTGCAGATCCGGCGCCAGACCCGGGTGGGCAGCGCCACCGACCGCTGGGTCTCACCGGTCGATGTGGATGGTGCCACCCTGTTTGCCGCCCGCAATGGCCGGGAGATACGGGAGTTTCTCTATACCGATATCGAGCAGGCCTATCAGTCCAATGATCTGGCGCTGGTTTCCCGTCATCTGGTCAACCAGCCATCCTCGCTGGTGTTTGATCAGCGTCGCCGCCTGCTGTTCTGCGCCATGGCCGATGGATCGCTGGCAGCACTCACGGTCTACCGTTCGGAACAGGTGGCAGCATGGACCCGGCAGGCGACCAGCGGCAAGGTGCTGTCGGTGGCAGTGGTCGGCGATGATGTCTTTGTCCTGACCGAACGTGACGGTGCCCATGCCATTGAGATGTTCGATGATACGGTGTCGAGCGATGCCGCCCTGACCGGCACCGACAGCACGCCGCGCGCCACATGGTCGGGCCTCGATCACCTCACCGGACAGTCGGTGGTGGTCAAGGCCGATGATGTGGTGCTGCCTGCCATCACGGTCAGCGAGGGCCAGATTACCATTGATCCGCCCGCGACTGCGATCGAGGTCGGGCTGCCCTTTACCCATGTGATCGAACCCCTGCCGCCGAGTGCCATGACCAATGTCGGTGCCGGGCGGGCCTATCGGGTGGTGGAGGCAACCTACCGTCTGCAATCAACCCGGAGCCTGCGGGTCGATCTCGGTCAGGGCCTGCGCGAGGTGCCGTTGCGTGATCTCGACCCCGGTGCCGTACTCGGCGAATTGCCGCCGCCGGTATCGGGCGATGTGCGGGTTCGCGCCCATGGCTGGCGGCGGGATTTCTCAATCCCGCCCTGGCGTATCGAGCAGTCGGCACCGCTGCCGTTCACACTGCTTTCCGTTTCCCTCGAGATAAAGGTGAATAACTGATGGGTTCGCTCGTTTCCGCCGCAGACATCATCCCGACCGTAACCACCGGCGTCGGTCTCTATCAGGACATCCGACAGCAGGAGCAGGAGAATGCCTATCAGCAGGCGCGCTACCAGCAACAGCAGCAACAGGCGGACCTCGCCTATCAGCAGGCATTGCAGCAACGCGAATGGGAGTTGCAGCGCCGCGCGCTGGAGGAACAGTACCGCCAGCAGGAACTGGCTCAGCAGCAGGCGCGGCAACAGCAGGAATACCAGTTCGCGCTCCAGCAACAGCAATGGGAGCTGGAGCAGCGCGCCTATGAGGAACGCCTGCGCGACTGGGAACTGAACCGCCTCGCGCTGGAACAGCAGAACAGCTACGACGCGCTGGTCGCGCAGCAGGACCTCGGTTTCTCGCAGGCCCAGCAGGAATTGGCCCAGCAGCAGGCCGAATGGCAGCAGAGCAGTGCGATGGCCGAGGAAGAGCGCCGCAATGATCTACGCCGGGCGCTGGCGAGCCAGCGGGTCAGCCTTGGCGCGCGCGGTGTCGATACCGCCAGCGGCTCCGGGCAGGCGGTCTTGCGCGGGCTGATCGAGGAGAGTGAGAGCGAGGGCGAAACCCGCCGCCGTACCGATGCGATCCGTGAGGCCGGGCTGACCCAGGACCTCGCCAATTTGCGCCAGAACAACCTGCTTGAACGCACCCGTCTGGCCGAGGCCCAGCGCTTCCAGCTGCTGACCTATCTCGGCTGATCCATCGCCGTCACCCGCGTCATTCCTTCACCCATAGTCAGAGCAAATCCATGTCCGACAGCCATATCAAGCTGAGCGGTGTCTCGCCGCGCATCCAGTATGCCGCCGATGGTATCCAGACCAGCTTCACCTATCCTTTCGCCATCTTTGAGGCCGCCGACCTGTCTGTGGCGCTCAACGGTGCGCCGCAGGTCACCGGCTTTACCGTCACCGGTGCCGGGAACAGCAATGGCGGCACGGTGGTATTCGATGCGGTGCCGGACGGGGGGACGCTGGTGACCCTTGAACGACGCCTGCCGATTGCCCGGGTCACGGATTTTCAGGAGGGCGGAGACTTCGCCGCCCGGACCCTGAATAACGAGCTTGATTACCTGACGGCCTGTATCCAGCAGGTCGATGCCGGGGCGAAACGGGCGCTGAGCTATGACAGCACCGACAGCCCGGCATCGAGCGCCCTGCCGGGTCGCGAACAGCGTGCGGGCAAGCTGCTCGGTTTCGACAGTGGCGGCAATCCGGCGATCTATGACCCCGCAGTTGGCGGCGAGGGTGGCAGCGGGGGTGGTGCGCCCGAAACCGTTACCGCCGATGGTGCCGGTGCCGTGTCCCGCGATCTGACCGACAAGCTCAAGGACTGGGTTTCGGCGCGCGATTTCGGGGCCAAGGGCGACGGCGTGACCAACGACACGCTGGCGATACAGGCGGCACTCGCCAGCCACAAATCGGTGCTGCTGCCTGCCGGTACTTACATCATCACCTCGACCATCGAGGTCAGCGACAATCGCGGTCTGTTCGGCATGGGGCAGGGCACGATCATCAAGGCCACCACCAACAGCTTCCCGCTGATCGAGATGCCGGGCAATTACGCCACCGTCGCCGATCTGCAGCTTGATGGCGGGTCGGCGGGTATCGTGATGCGGGGCCGGGTCAGCCCCTGCGTGCAGAATGCCGTGCGCGATGTGACGATCTGGAACGCCACAGATGGCCTCGTCCTCGATGGCTATACCGACAGTGGCAAGCCCTGCTACTGGAACAATTTCGCCCGTGTGCTGGTGGTCCGGCATGGCCGTCACGGCATCCACCTGCTCAAATCCGGTGCCGGTGATACGCCCAATGCCAACCGGTTCAGCCAGTGCCGGGTCTATGCCCTCGGGGCCGGATCGACCGGCTACGGCCTCTATCTGGAGGCCGGGCGGTTCAACAACAGCTTCACCGATTTCGAGGTCAATCTGGGACCAGAGGGGGCGGGCTGTATCCGCATTGGTGCCGATACCGACAAGACGCTGCTGGTGAATTGCTATACCGAGGCATCGGGCGGTCTCTCGAACATCATCCTCGATGACGGGTCGGTGGAGACCTCTATCGTCAACCTGCTATCGGCCAGTGACGGTGCGGCGATCGAGGATCACAGTGGCGGCGAATACACCGCCTATAACGCCGGCTACCCGGACAAGAACCGCATCGGCAAGACCCGGATTACCGATCTCACCACCGAATTGCTGCGCTTTGATACCGAGTTCCGGGAGTTTGCCGACAGCGCTACGTTCGATGTCGATCTGAGCACCTCAATGTATCTGGTCAGTGCCTTCAACGGCGAGGTGACGGCGCGGCTGCCCGCTGCCGTCGATGCCAATGGCGCGGTGGTGACGATCAAGAAAACCGATGCCTCGCCCAACCAGATCGTTATCAGCGAACTCGGCGGTCCCGGCCCCGATGGCCGGGTGCTGCGTCTCGGTGCCCGTTATGATTACGCGACGGTGGTGTCGAACGGTGCCGACTGGTGGGTCATTGCCCATAACAATATGGCGGCTAATGCCGATTTCCATGGCGATCCCGGTGTCTTTACCCCGGACCTGACCCGCCGCCTCTATCTGGTTGATGCCTATAGCGGCGATGTGGAGGTGCGCCTACCCGCGCCCTCGGCGATCTCTGCCGTTGGGCGGCTTGTCACCATCAAGCGCAATGACAATTCCGGCAATGACCTGACGGTGACCAAGGAAGGTGGCAGCGGGCCGGACAATCAGGTGATCAGCCTGACCGGCAAGGGCCATGCGCTCACCGTCATGTCGAACGGTGCCGGGTGGCAGATCATCAGCCAGCACAGCTGATCACGATTTCAAAACAGAACAGACAGACGGGATACGGGACTTCGTTTATGCGGAACAGCGTTCTTCTTGCGGCACGTCAGGAATTGCTCGCGGCCCTGCCGCAGGCGATCCAGCGCGCGCTGGAATCATATACGGATTTTGCCAGCAATCCGGGTGATGATGCGGCGGGTGATGCCAAATCCTATGCCGCCCATCATGCCGGGCTGAAAGCGGCGATCTCGCATCTCGAGGCACTGCTGAAACTCGGTCGGTTGGTCATGGCCGAGGATCAGGCGGATCAGGATCGGATCGATGACGGTGCCGATACCCTGCCGAGCCTGATCGAGAAGGCACAGGCGACATTGCAGGTGCTGGATCAGGACAGTCCGCCGGTTACCGATGCTGATAGCGGCAACTACGCCACATGATCCCGCTCGACCTGTTCATCGCCACCTGGAACGAGGTACAGGCGCAGCAGACACCGGCCATTCACCGCGATATTGCTCGCTGGCTCAACGAGCGTCTGGTTCAGGGCGACCGCCGCTTGCTGATCATGGCATTCCGTGGCTGCGGCAAGTCCACGCTCACCGGCCTCTATTGCGCATGGCGGCTGGCGCTCGACAACAATCTGCGCATCCTCGTGCTGTCGGCGGATGAGGCGCTGGCCGGCAAGATGGTGCGCAATATCCGCCGGGTAATCGAACGCCACCCCCTGACCGCCGACCTGATGCCGGTGGGATCGCGCGATCAATGGGCCAATGACCGGTTCACCATCCGCCGCGAACTGGAATTGCGCGACCCCTCGGTCATGGCGCGCGGAATCGAGGCCAATATCACCGGCAGCCGGGCCGATCTGGTTATCTGCGACGATGTGGAGGTACCCAACACGGCGGCGACGGCAGAACAGCGCGAACGTCTGCGCGAGCGGCTGGCGGAAATCGACTTCGTGCTGACGCCCGGCGGTACCCAGCTCTATCTTGGCACGCCGCATCACCGGGACAGCCTCTATACCGATGCCGGTGAGGACGGGTTTCTGGCCCGGTTCAAGCGGCTGGTGCGTCCGATTGTGACCGCTGAGGGCAACAGCGTCTGGCCCGAGCGGTTCCCGGCAGCGGCGATTGAGGCATTGCGGCGCAAGGCCGGTCCGGCACGGTTTGCCGCGCAGATGCTGCTGCGACCGCTGACCATTGAGGCCGGACACCTGAACCCGGCGCAGCTCAAACGCTACGACACCGAACTGGCCTATCAGGAAGCCCATGGCCGCCCGGTTCTGCGGCTCGGTGAACAGCGGCTGGTGTCGGCTGCCTGCTGGTGGGACCCGGCCTTCGGTCAGGCGGTATCCGATGATCTGTTGCGCACACGGGCCAAACGTGACCGCAGCGTGGTCGCCTGTGTCTTTACCGGCGAGGACGGTCATTACTGGCTGCACCGTATCCGCTATCTGACCATTGCGCCGGGTGACCAGACCGATGAGGCGACCCAGCAATGCCGACAGGTGGCGGGCTTCCTAGCCGACCATCACTTGCCCGCCGTATATCTGGAGATCAACGGCATCGGGCGGTTCCTGCCCGGCTTGTTGCGACAGGTTTTACGCGAACAGGGGATCGAGGCTGCCGTGGTGGAGGTTTCCAGCCGCAAGCCGAAGGATCAGCGGATCATGGAGGCCTTCGACGCCGTGCTCGCCGCCGGTGCCCTCTCGGCCCATGGGCAGGTGCTGGCCAGCCCGTTCATGGATGAACTGACCGACTGGCGACCGGGCATCACCGGCCCGGCCCGCGATGACGGTCTCGACGCCGTTGCCGGATGCCTGTCGGTGGAACCGGTCCGCTTCATCCGTCCGACCCGCAAGACCAAACCAACCCGCCCGCGCCCCGACTGGCAGGGCGGTTAGTGCCGGAGTACCTGACCATGACTTTTTCCGATGACCTGATCTGGTGGATCACCATTGTCGAACTACCCGCCCTGACGGCGCTGGCGGTGCTGATCTGGCGCAACCGTCTGGATGCACACCGGGCCAATAGCGACACCGCCGACCGGGCCAAGAACATGCTCGACGAACTGCGTGCCGAACTGGCCGGGTTCAAGTTTGATGTGGCCCGATCCTATGCCTCGGTGGCGCTGCTGAAGGATACCGAAAAGCGCCTGACCCACCACCTGCTGCGGATCGAGGCCAAGCTCGACAGCAGTGTGTTCCAGCGTGCCGAAGACAACCTGCAACTGAAAGGCTGAGCCGATGATTACCAAACCAAGACTGGTGCCCGTTGATGGTGCCGCATCCCCTCCCGAAACCGCTGATGTCGCGCCTGCATCGGATGTTCATGTCAGCCACGCGGTCGATACCCTTGCGCGCACTCTCTGGGGGGAGGCGCGGGGCGAGGGCAGGCTCGGCATGGCGGCGGTGGCAGCGGTGATCATGAACCGCGTGGCGGTGGCCCGGCAGCATGGCAACCGTTTCTGGTGGGGCCATGATGTCACCAGCGTCTGTCGCAAGCCGTGGCAGTTCTCCTGTTGGAACGAGGATGATCCGAACCGGGCGAAACTGGCGGCGGTGACCGCGGATGATCCGGCCTTCGATACGGCGCTGCAGATTGCCCGGCAGGCGGTGAACGGCATGCTGCGCGATCTGACCGCACCACCCGATGCGCTCGGCGCCACCCATTACCACGCGCAGGGCATCACGCCGGGCTGGGCGGTTGGTCAGCGCCCGATAGCCGCCATCGGTCGGCACCTGTTCTACCGGCTTGCGGCGTAGGGGAATGTGGTCATGATCCCGGCAATACTGGCGCAACTCGGCATTCCCCTGCTCATCAAGCTCGTGGGTGAGGGCTTGCGCAAACTCGATAACCCGATAGCTGACGGGGCCGCCGATGCCCTGTCACAGGTGGATGACGCGATCACCGCTGGCAAGATCACGCCCGAACGGGTGGCCGAGGCCAACCGCCATACCGAGCGCATGGCGCAGATTGCAGCGGATGAATACCGCACCACCATCGCCGAGGTGAATGCCAGCCTGCGGACCGAGGTTGCCTCTGGTGATGCCTATGTTCGCCGTATGCGGCCAACCTTTGGCTATGTGATGGCGCTGACATGGGCCGGGCAGATGGGCGCGATCGCCTATGTCATCGTCACCGATCCGGGCAAGGCCGGTGCGGTAATCGCCGCCATGGCGTCACTGGGCACGATCTGGACGGTCGGCCTCTCGGTGCTTGGCATCTATGTCTATAAACGTAGTCAGGAAAAGCAGACGCTGGTTAGCGACAGCACGGGTTTTGCCACCGGCACCGACCTGCTCAACCGCCTGTTCCGCGCCGACAGCGCGCCGATACCGGGGCGCAAACCCGGCTCCTGATGACAGTTTAAAAATCACCTATGCACAGGAAATGCCCGCCCCGTGGTCTTGCGACATCCGGTTGACCATCGTATCAGGGATGAAACAGAGGATTTCAGGGTGGTTTATGCAGCAGGAAGATTGGTGGCGCGGCGCGGTGATCTATCAGGTCTATCCGCGGTCCTATCAGGATAGCAACGGAGACGGTGTCGGCGATCTGCCGGGCATCATTGAGCGGCTGGATTATATTGCCAGTCTCGGCGTCGATGCTGTGTGGGTTTCGCCATTCTTTGCCTCGCCGATGGATGATTTCGGCTATGACGTTGCCGATTACCGGCAGGTCGATCCGCTGTTCGGCAGCAATGATGATGCCGACCGGCTGATTGTCGAGGCACGCCAGCGCGGGCTTGGTGTGGTGCTCGACATGGTGCTGTCCCATACCTCGGACCAGCATGCCTGGTTCATCGAGAGTGCATCGAGCCGCGATAATCCACGGGCCGACTGGTATGTCTGGCATGACGGCAAGCGCGGTGCCGATGGCACGATGCAGCCGCCCAACAACTGGCAGAGCGTGTTCGGTGGCAGTTCGTGGCAATGGCATGAACCGCGCCAGCAGTTCTATCTGCACAATTTCGTGGTCGGGCAGCCGGACCTCAACATGCACAATCCGGACGTACAGGATGCCGTGCTGGCCGAGGTCGAATTCTGGCTCGCCAAGGGCATCAGCGGCCTGCGCCTCGATGCCATCAACTATGCCTTCCATAACGAGGCCTTCCCCGATGCGCCGCTGAAGCCCGGCACCGATGGCAGCTTTTACGAGGACCTGATCCACGTCTATGACAAGAGCCAGCCGGAAGTACTCGATTTCCTCCGTCGCTTGCGGGCACTGACTGACCGCTATCCCGGCACCTTCATGGTTGGTGAGGTGCATGACGAGAACGACATGGCGCTCGCCAAGCAATACAGCGCCGACGAGACCCTGCTGCATACCGCCTATAATTTCGCCCTGTTCGCGCGACCGCAAAGTGCCGCCACCCTGCAGGCGATTTTCCAGACCTATGACAATCTGCCCGGTGACTGCTGGCCGTCATGGGCGATGTCGAACCATGATGTGAGCCGGACGGTCAGCCGCTGGTCCACCGATGGCGACCGCTATATCGCCGACCCCGAACGGGCCAAGCAGCTCAATGCCCTGCTGGCGCTGCTGCCGGGTTCCGTATTCCTGTATCAGGGCGAGGAGCTGGGCCTGCCGGATGGGCCGATCCCCGATGACCGGATTGTTGATCCGGCGGTCGGGCGTGGCTCGGTGGTTGAGGGACGCGATCCGTGCCGGGTGCCGATGCCATGGGAAGCGGACAGACCGCAGGCCGGTTTCACCGCTGCCGATGATGCCTGGCTGCCGATCCCTGACAGCTATCCGCCACTCAGTGTCGACCGACAGGAGGATGATGCCTTCTCCACCCTCAATGTTACCCGCGCGCTGATTGCCTGGCGCAAACTCAACCTTGATCTGACCCGTCAGCCGCTGGAATTTTTCGAGCTGCTGCCAGACCCGTTATTTGCCTTCCGTCGCAGTGACGGACACAGGCAACTGACGGCATTGTTCAACCTGTCGGATACCAGGATCAGCCTGCAGATCGACGATGCCGGATTGCTCGCTGCACTTGGCCATGGTCCGGATGAGAGTGCGCTTCTCACCATGCCTGCCTATGGCGTGCTGGTGCTGGGTGATGACTACTCACCATTCCCGAGCTGGGGTGAGGCAACCGAGGGCTGGCACTGGGTCAATGCGGCAGAAGTGCTGGCCTAACCCTGCTTGGGAGCTTTCTTGCCCATCCTCTATTCTCCATTGTCATAAAAATGAAACCTGAAGACAGGTTCCCGGCGGCGAATTGTTGCCGGTTAAAAAACACTGGAGGAACCTACCCTTGGCGGCTCAAGAGTCCGGCAATTCAACGCCCGTCCCTGCATCCGATAGTTCATTCGATCCCGACTGGTGGCGTGGTGCCATGCTCTACCAGATTTACCCGCGCTCGTTTCAGGACAGCAATGGCGACGGTGTCGGTGACCTGCCCGGTATTATCGAGCGGTTGGATTATGTGAAGGGCCTCGGCGTCGAGGGCATCTGGATTTCCCCGTTCTTCGCCTCGCCTATGGCCGATTTCGGCTATGACGTATCCGATTATCGCAAGGTCGACCCGATCTTCGGCAATAATGACGATGCCGACCGGCTGATTGCCGAGGCGGACAAGCGCGGCCTGCCGGTGATTGTCGATATGGTCATGTCCCATACCTCGGACCGCCACAAATGGTTCGAGGAGAGTGCGTCGAGCCGCGATAACCCGAAGGCCGACTGGTATGTCTGGGCCGATCCCGAACTCGGTGAGGATGGCGAGCGGCAACCGCCGAACAACTGGAAGAGCGTGTTCGGGGGCAGCTCATGGCAATGGCATGAGGGCCGCCAGCAATATTATCTGCACAATTTCGACAAGGCCCAGCCGGACCTCAACATGCACAATCCCGATGTGCAGGAAGCGATGCTGGGCGAGGTAGAATACTGGCTGAAGAAGGGGGTCAAGGGGCTGCGCCTCGATGCCATCAACTTCCTTTGCCATGATCTCGAACTGCGTGACTGTCCGGTCAAATCCGGTACGGCTGGCAACAGCTACAGCGAGCTTGAGCATATCTATGACAAGAACCGGCCAGAGACGCTCGACTTCATACGGCGTTTGCGCAAGCTGACGGATCAGTATCCGGGTGCCTTCATGGTCGGTGAGATCGGCGACGATAACGGCATGGGAATCGCCAAATCCTATACCAATGGTGATGACCTGCTGCACACCGCCTATAATTTCTCGCTGTTCGATCGCAGCCTCAGCGCCGGATATATCAAGGGCGTGTTTGAATATTATGACGGCCTGCCGGGCGATGGTTATGCCTCATGGGCGATCTCGAACCATGATGTGCCGCGCGCTGCGAGCCGCTGGGGCGGGCCTGATCCCGATTCGGCGCGGGCCAAGCAGCTGAATGCCCTGCTGGCGCTGCTACCGGGCACCGTCTTCATGTATCAGGGTGAGGAGCTGGGCCTGCCCGATGCCCCGATCCCCGAGGATCGCCGCGTTGATCCGGCAGCCGAGCGTGGTTCGCTGATGGAGGGACGCGACCCGAGCCGGGTGCCGATGCCATGGGAGAAGGATGCCAATCAGGCCGGTTTCTCGACCGCCGATGACAGCTGGCTGCCGATCCCCGAGAGCTATCACGAGCGCGCGGTATCGGTGCAGGACCCCGATCCGGATTCCACTCTCAACTATACCCGCCGGGTCAATGCCTGGCGCAAGGCCAACCGCGACCTCGCCGATGCACCGATCGAGTTCTACCAGAAGCTCGATGAGCCGCTGCTGGCGTTCAAGCGTGGCAAGGGCGACAATCAGGTAACCGCGCTGTTCAATACCACCGGCGATGAGGTGACCTACAAGATCAGCAATTACGATCTGGTCGAGGATATTACCGGCAACCGCCTGCTCGGTCCCGGTGAGTTCGTCGAGGTCACGTTGCCGCCCTATGGCATGTTGGTGAAGTCCGGCAAGGACAAGGCGCCGTTCCCGCTGCCATCAGGTGATCAGGGGCACTGGCTCAAGACCGATGGCAAGCCCGTGATGCCAAAATCATCCGGCCCGAACCCGAACTGGGGTATGACTGCCAAACGCTTGCTTGGTGATACGGGCGAACAGCGCCTGCCGAAACTGCGGGTACCGCCGAATGCAAAACCGGACAGCCCCGGCGCTGGCGGCTTACGCCTCTGACGGGACGGTTGCCGGCAGGGCTGATGGCCCGCGGTCGATCAGGGTGTCGATCGAGATAAAGCTCTCGGTCCGTACCACGCCGCGTATGGCGAACAGCCGTTTCAGGAATGCGCCCAGCTCATCGGCATTGCGCACCCGCACCTTCAGGATCATGCAGGTCGAACCGGCAATGGCGTGGGCTTCCTCAACCGCCGGTTCGCCGCGCAGCACGTCGGCGATCTCTTCCTTGTTCCAGCCGCCCTCCGGCGGGGTGCTGGTATCCACATGAATGAAGCTGCACAGGCCGTAGCCAAGCGCATCGGTATCCATCTCGATGGTGGTGCGTTTGATGACGCCGCGCGCCTTCAGCTTCTTGACCCGCTCATGCAGTGCCGGGGCCGACAGGCCGAGCCGTTCGGCGAGATCGGCATAGCGCTGGCCCGCATCCTCCTGCAGTGCGGCTAATAATTTTCGGTCCAGATCATCCATCGCCAGCCCTCCTCGCAGGTTTCGCCGAATGTCATTGGTTTTTGAATGAAACCGTAAAAAATTACAATACAGCCGTATAAAATTCGGTCAATTTCCATATATCAGAATTTTGTATTGATTGAGCGATGGTGCGGTATGAGCGATTTTCACACGGTTATAGCCCATGATCGGCAGGCTGCGTGGTTGGATACGGTCCAGCGGCTGAAGCCTGCCTTTGACCTCACCATACTGGTGCTCACCGTCGCGATTGTCGGCTCACAGTCGCTGATGATGTCGCCCCTGATCCCCGATCTTGCCAAGGGCTTGTCGGTGGGTGCGGGCGAGATTGGGATCGCCATTGGTGCCTATGGCGGGGCGACTGGGTTGTCGGCGGTGTTGCTCGGCCCGCGCCTCGATGGCTTTGCCCGCCGCCGGGTGCTGACCCTTGGCCTGCTGGTACTGGCCGTCGCTCTTGCCCTCGGTTCGCAGGCCGATCACTGGCTGCTGTTTGCGCTGGCACAGGTCATGGGCGGTATGGCGGCGGGGGTATTGCTGCCAATCACCTATGCCGCTGCCGGTGATATGGCCCCGGTCGGTCGCAATGCCGCCTTCATGGGCAAGGTGCTGATGGGCTGGTCGATTGCCATGATTGCCGGTGTGCCGCTCGGCGGCTGGCTTGGTGACTGGTTCGGCTGGCGCGGTGCCTTGCAGGTTATGGCCGGTCTGGCGCTGGTGATTGCCATCGGCACCTCATGCCTGACCCGTCATCGTAAGGGCATGGTCGCCGAAACCCGCAAGACCATGGGGCTGGCACAGCTGCGGGCAGCGCTCGCCGTGCCGATGGTCCGGCCACTGCTGGCGATCTGCTTCTGTATCATGCTGGCCTTCTATGCCGCCTATGGCTTCCTCGGTGCCCATGCCCGCGCGCTTCACGGCGGCGGTTCCGGCACGGTCAGTATGCTGGCGCTTTGCTATGGCATCGGTTTTGCCATTACCGGGCTGGTCAGCGGTGTGATCGACCGCCTCGGCACCGCGCGCAGCAGTGTGTTCAGCAATATCGTGATTACCGCGGTCTATCTCGCCATGCCGGTGATGGCGGCGCTTGGCATGATGCCGCTCGCCGGGCTGATGGTGGTGTTCGGCCTGCTCAACCATATGGCACTGAATGCCGTGGTCTCCGGCCTCAGCGGTGTCGATCCGTCCCGGCGTGGCACCATCCTGTCGATCAATACCGGCGTTACCTATGGCGGTTTTATGGTCGGTTCGGCCCTCGGTGGCGCACTGTTCGACAGTCTGGGGTATGGCGCGGTATCGGTGTTGAGTGCGTCGGCGCTGGTTGTCGCCATCGGGGTTGGTATCCGCCTGTTGCCACGTCGCTGAACCGGCTATCACCGTACATGACTGGCATTCCTGTTACATTCGCATCATTTGGAGTATGGTGACGCCAATCAATCCGGCGGAGATCGGATGACACAGGAGCACGACAACGATGAGTACCACACCGAAGCCGATTTCAGGCACGGCCCGACCACGGCGCATGACCATCCCGGATATCCGGTCGATGAAGGGCACGGCACCGATTGCATGCCTGACCGCCTATACCGCGCCGGTGGCCAAACTGCTCGACCCGCATGTTGATCTGCTGCTGGTCGGCGACAGCCTTGGTATGGTCATCTATGGTGAGGAGACCACGCTCGGCGTTGATCTCGATACCATGATCCGTCATGGCCGGGCGGTGGTGAATGCCTCCAGCCAGGCGCTTGTCGTCGTCGATATGCCGTTTGCCAGCTATCAGGAAAGCCGGGCACAGGCATTCCGCAATGCCGCACGGGTTATGGCCGAAACCGGCTGTGCCGCGGTCAAGGTAGAGGGCGGGGCCGAACTCGCCGACACCATCCGCTATCTCACCAGTAACGGTATTCCGGTCATGGGCCATGTGGGCCTGATGCCCCAGCGCCTGCACGCCATGGGCGGGTTCAAGGCACAGGGCCGCGATGACGAGGTGGCCGAGAGTATCCGCGCCGATGCGGTTGCCGTGGCCGCCGCCGGTGCCTTCTCCATCGTGATTGAGGGCACCGTTGAGCCGCTCGCCGCTGCCCTGACCGAGGAACTGCCGGTGCCGACCATCGGCATTGGTGCTTCGCCGAAATGTGACGGGCAGATATTGGTGATCGACGATATTCTCGGCGTGTTTCAGGATTTCACCCCGCGTTTCGTCAAACGCTATGCCGATCTCGCGGACCAGATTTCCGATGCTGCCGCCACTTATGCCGATGAGGTGCGCCGCGGGCTGTTCCCGACCACCGAGCACACCTTCGGCGGCAAGCCGAAACCCGCGGGCACCGGAACCGGCACTGGCGGTTGATCGCCCTGCCGGTTACAGTTCAGGTCTTTCGTTTTACCATTACCCTCAATACCTTGGGCCGATACTGCCATGACCGAGATTCAGTCGCTGTTTGTCACCCGCCTGTACCGGGCGGCGCTGGCCGAGTTCAAACCGCATATTGACGGTGACGAGCTTGAGGCCTCCTGCCTGTCAATCGCCGAGGATGACGAGGCCGGGCAGGAATGGTGCGAGCAGAACGACTATCCGGGCTATACCAGCTATGCCTCGCTCACCGATCTCGACTGGCGGTTTCCGATCTTCAAGGATCTGATCGCCGCGCTCGATAAGCATGTCGCAGCCTTTGTCGAGGATCTGGAATTTGACCTCGCGGGCAAGAAGATCGCGCTGGACTCGCTCTGGATCAATATCCTCGAGCCGGGCGGGGTCCATACCTCGCATCTGCACCCGCACAGCGTGATCAGCGGCACCACCTATGTCACCATGCCCGAGGGCGCGAGTGCCATCAAATACGAGGACCCGCGCCTGCCGATGATGATGGCGGCACCGGGGCGCAAATCCGATGTGCGGCCCGAGCTGCGCAACTTCATCTATGTGACGCCGGAGGCCGGTGACGTGCTGCTCTGGGAGAGCTGGCTGCGCCATGAGGTGCCGATGAATATGGCAGATGAAGAGCGGATCAGCGTCAGCTTCAACTACAGCTGGGTCTAGGCGGGCAGGGCGATACCATCCATGCAGCCCGGCGATACCATCACCGTCCATGTGACACCCAAGGCCTCACGCGCCCGCATAATCGAGGGGCCGGAGGGCTTGCGGGTCTATGTCACCGTGGTGCCGGAGAACGGTAAGGCCAATGCCGAGGTACAGAAACTGCTCGCCAAACATCTGGGCGTGCCGAAATCATCCCTCACCCTGATCCGCGGCGACAAAAGCCGGGACAAGACGTTTCAGTTCGGGTGAGTTCCGTATATTTCTTTTATATATTTTATAAAATTTTCAGTTCCGGGGAATACACTATGTGGCTTGATGCCCAATGTCTCTAGTTGTTCTAAAATTTTTTGTTTATTTTTTATTGTTATTTTTTTTACTTCCATTTGTTCTTGCTCTTCTGGGGAGATGAATGCGTCTTTTCCAAAAATAAAAAATGCCCCAGATTGTGATGATATTCTATCATTCTGATTTCTCCCCCTTGTCGGTATGACTTTTTCTATATCATTTGGGTCTATAATTTCTTTAAAGTATGGTTTTTCGTTTTTAATTAAGTGATTAAGCTTTTTTATTGGCTCTGATTCATTAAACTTTTCTTTACTTAATCTGGTTTCTATTTTTTCTTTGTCTTTGTGCGGCAGCATTGATAAATTTGCAATGCAGCTGACAGTGTCTGAATTATAGAATTTAATACTATCTTTTCTTATATTGAAAATTATAATTTCTCCGTCTTCATCTTTTTCTTTATAGCAGCTAAAATATAAAGCAATTAATGGGCTTGATGTTATGTCTAGTAGTCGGGTTGGCATCCCGTAATGTTGCATTCTTACTAATTTATCAATTGTATATTTGTCATTTGAAAAATCATGTGGATTTTCTGTTAAAAGTTCTTGTATCATTAAGTCTTCATTTATTAAATAAACTGGAGATGAGTTAGTATGTTTTCGAAATATTGATGGCTCTAAGTCATATCCTTTTTTATCGTGTCCTCTATAGTATGATGTGTGAGTATTTTCTATTTTTAATCTGTATTCATTTATTTTTTTAATGAATTCTGATATATCATTTATTTCTACTTGTGTATTTTCTTCTTTTTGTATTTTTAATTTATCATTTTTTTCAATTTTATTTATTTTGAAAATTTTTGTTATTTCTGATATTTCTTTATTTTTAATCGCCCAGTGTGTCCTGTTTAACTCCCATTCGTGCAATCCAAAAATTTCATTAATTTCTTCATTTTTGTTAAATTCGTATCGTCCATGTTTTGACATCAATTTTGGTTTGTATATAATATTATTTTTATTTAATTCTACATATTCTATTTTGTATATATCAAAATTAATATAATAATTTTTTGATTTTGCTCGACTTTTTTCGCTCATTATTATGCATGGAATTTCTGTTAATATTTTAAGTGATTTTTCATCTTTTGGTTTTAACTGTTTGATTGTGGCTTCGTCTGTGTACTCCAGAAATCGCGCCATTGGGAATTCATAAGTCTCTTCTTGATTGAACTCAGTGTTTTCGTAGTGTTGTATCATTAATAAGCTATACATTATTAATGCTCTAATTTTTTACTGTGAGAGATTTGGCTGCTGTGGGGTGCCGGTGGCGGGTGCGGTGGTGCCGTGCGTGCTGATTGTGACCGGGCCGCAGGCCAGTATGGAGGCGCCGCTCGGCAGCTTGAATGCTGGCGGGTGCCCGGCGGTACGTTCTGCCGCGCGCTGGGCGGCGATCTTTTCGGCCACTGCGTCGGGGCCGCTTTTCAACCGGACGGCGTTGCGCAGGCGGGGCATGGCATCATCGCGCTTGCGTGCCTGAGCTTGTCGATCGGCCGGATGCCGGTAATTGCCGGTTGGGTTGCCCCTTGAATTGCCGGCTGACTGTCCGGTTTCGCCTGCTATTGCCGTCTGGCTCATATCATCCCTTTTGCTGCGTCACCCGGATATGGTGACGGGATCAGGGTGTCATATCAAGCGTAAAAACTATTTGATCCGCGATAATTAGCCATGTGGCGATGATTTCGGCATTGCCAGCAGCGGTCCAGATGGTGCAGATGTTGCGCGCTGCCTGTTCTTAGTCGTCTGCCCTTAGCCATCTGTTCTTAACAGTGTCCGCAAAACCCCCAATGTCCGAGATGAGCATTCCCCCAATCACCGATGATCCGCGCGATCTGCGCAGCCGTATTGCCGATTGGCGACGGGCCGGTGAGCGTATCGCGCTGGTTCCAACCATGGGCGCGCTCCATGCCGGGCATCTGGCGCTGGTCGAGGAAGCGGCGAAGCATGGCGAGCGCGTAGTGGTCAGCATCTTCGTCAATCCGACCCAATTCGCACCGCATGAGGATTTCGACCAGTATCCCCGCGATCTCGAGGGTGATGCGGCCAAGCTCGGCACCATCGGCGTCGATCTGATCTATGCCCCGACCATTGATGCGATGTACCCGACCGGCCACCAAACCACGGTATCGGTCAAGGGGCTGACCCAGCCGATGGAGGGCGCGCATCGCCCGCATTTCTTCGATGGTGTCACGACCATTGTGTCCAAGCTGTTCATTCAGGTAGCGCCCGATGTGGCGGTATTCGGTCAGAAGGACTACCAGCAGTTGCTGGTGATCGGCCAGATGGCCCGCGACCTCGATCTGCCGGTTGAGGTGATTGGCCTGCCGACCGTGCGCGAGGCGGATGGTCTCGCCCTGTCATCGCGCAATGCCTATCTGAGTGAGGATGAGCGCCGGATTGCGGTTGAATTGTCCCGTACGCTGATCGGTATTTCTGACCGTCTCGCCGGTGGTGCGGCATTTGGTGAACTGGGTGAGGCGGCGAAAGCGCGGCTTGAAACGCTCGGCTTCGATGCGCCGGACTATCTCGATTTCCGGGATGCGGAGACATTGCAACCAATGGAACGGGCCGATCGTCCGGGGCGTCTGCTGGTCGCGGCCCGGCTCGGCAAGACCCGGCTGATCGACAATATGCCGGTGCCGGTTGCGGTTTGAAAAACCTAGAAAATTCTCACATTCGCTGAAAACCCGTGCTAGGCTTTCCCAATGAGTAAAGGGATGCCGTAACGACTGCGTGACTGATGGGGTTTGATCGCGAGAAAATTACACCGGAGCTGATGGAACTGGCACGGCGCATGGGCGACCGTCTGGCCGAGCACCGGCTGCTATCCCCGACCTGGCAAACCGACCATGGTTTCCTTGCCTTTCTGTCCGAAACACTGCCGTTTTACCCCGGTGCGCGGCTGCTGATTTTTCCCATGGCCGGTGCCCGTCTGGGCCAGCCGCAGGAACGCACGGTCATCGAACATAATGATTTCCTCTATATCCTCGCCGGTGGCCTCGCCCCGGTGATGGAGGCCAATGCCGCGGTACCGCTGGCGCTCAACAAGGGCAATGTCGCCGATTATCTGCGCTTCTACCTCACCTATGTCAGCGACAAGGCGGGTGGCATCAAGCTGGTCGAGGAGCCGTATCAGATCCC
Organism: Micavibrio sp. TMED2; assembly: GCA_002168225.1. Taxonomy (NCBI): domain Bacteria; kingdom Pseudomonadati; phylum Bdellovibrionota; class Bdellovibrionia; order Bdellovibrionales; family Pseudobdellovibrionaceae; genus Micavibrio; species Micavibrio sp. TMED2. The sequence continues at coordinate 72,640 of NHBH01000001.1, read as the reverse complement.
GTGGATCGAGGCCGAGGGCGAGTATCAGGAACCGGCGGTGAACAAGCTGGTCCGTCCGCTGCGTCTGATCGATACCGATGATGACGGCTATGTGCTGAACGGCACCGGGCTGTATCAGGACGCCATGTTCCGCGCCACCTTCCGGGTCGGCTATGACGGCACGCTGATTATCGAGGATGAGGAGCAGATCGCCAGCGACCTCAATATCCGCCATGCGGGCAATATCCCGCAGCCCTTTGCAACAACGGGTTGAGGGGCAGTATGGCAGGTTATCTCGACCGGATTTCACGCAATGGCGGCCAGGGGCTGCGGGATGACTTGCGCAGTGATCTGGCCGGGTCCGGCTATACCGGCGAGCACCACACCAACACGCAAATGAGCTTCCGCTCCCAGCGGCGGCTGAATACCACGGTGAATTTCGGCCTGCGCGACTTTGTTGCCAGTACCCCGTGGGAGAACCCGGGCCGTATCGCCAGCGGCATTGCCGATGGGCAGGCGCCGGATGCCTATCTGACCAATATGGCGCGCTCACAGGCGCGGGCCATTGTCGCGATTCAGGACGAGGTCTCGAAAAGCCAGCTCGGTCGCAAGATGATGCGCCTTGCCCATCAGGGCGGGGTGCAGTTCAGCTTTGGCATGCTGCCCGAGGAGGGCATGGTGGCGGGCTATCTCAACCGTCAGCGGCAGGTGGTCTACAACATCAATGGCGATCTGCTTAATGCCCCGGACAGCAAGCGGTTTCTCGCCAATGCCGCCGTTGATACCGCCCATGAGCTTGGTCATGTGGTACAGGACAAGGCGGTCGGGTCGGATTTCGACATCGGTGACTACACGATCAGCCATCAGGACCGGCTGCTCTCGCTCCGCCATTTCGAGGCCGGGGCAACCGCCGCCTCTATTCAGGTGGCATGGGAGATCGGTCAGAACGGCAATGATGGCGCATGGCAGGCCATAAGCACCGAGGGGCCGGATACCGATTGCGCCGCCGCCTTCGCCGCGATGGCGGAGGCTGACCCGGCCTCGGTCCGTGACGGCCGGGCCAGACGCGCTGCCCATGATGCGTGGTTTGCCAATGCCGGACGCCTGAACGATTACGATGATTCCATCACCAGTTCCTATCGCCAGATACTTGTCTGCCTTGCCGAACAGCAGGCAGTCGGGTTCCCGCGCAAGGATGCGGCCATGCTGGTCGGCAAGCTCGGTCATGACACATTGCCCGATGAGCGGTTGCTGGCGGCAGCCGAGACGCCGGACGGGATCAACCATTTGACCCTGCCCGGTCACCTGCCGGTACGGGCACCGGCCTATGCCGCAACCGCCAATCCACGGATTGCGGAGCAGATCGCGTTTCTGGACGGTATCGCCGACCGGTTCCGCAAGGGCGAGACGATCTCGCCATTCATGCTCAACGGCTATGACCAGATTGCCGCCCGATATGACGGCACGCCCCATGCGCAGGATTATGATATCCAGCCGATCGGCGACGGGGTTCCCGGTGAACCTGACAATCCGCTCGACCGGATCAGCAAGCGTGGGCTGCTGGGCAAGTGGCGGGACGAGCGCGGTGCGGCGGCTGAACCAACCGCACAGCAACAGCAAAAACCGGCCCCCGGCCCGTCACCCTTGCGGCGGATGGGGTGACGCGAATGGCTTATACCGGTATCGATTTCAGCGATCTGAAGAACAGCATCTTCTACCAGCAGGCGCGTGGGGAGAAGATCGGCTTTGAGCTGCGGCGGTTCACCGACCCCGGCAACTGGAACAACCCCGGCGGTATCCTGAGCAATATCGGCCCCGATGGTCTGGTCAATGGCCAGCAGCCCTACCTACAGCGGATGCCGCGTGAGCAGGCAACGGCGGTGCGGGCGATCCGGGACAAACTGGCGCAGAGCCGCCTCGGTCGCCAGTTGCTGATCATTGCCGATCAGGGTCATGTGCAGTTCGGGTTCAAGGCTGCGGGCAAGGGCGAATACGAAGCCGCCTATTACAGCGGTTACCGTCAGGTTGCCTTCAACACCGATGCACAACTGTTCGAGACCAAGTCGGCACGGGATTTCATCGCGCGCGCTAGCCTGTTCGGTGCCCATGAGCTCGGTCATGTGCTGCAGGACTATACCTTCGGTGAGGGTGAGGGCTATATGCAGCTCGATACCACCACCTCGTTGCAGGACCGGATGCTGGCGGTGCGCCATATGGAGGCGGCGGCGGTTGCCTGTTCCATTCAGGTTGCCTGGGATGTGCGACAGGCCGGTGATGACAGCCTCTGGGGTATCGCACTCAAGACATCGGGGGAAACCGCGGCGGCGCTGGCGTTCGGGCGGATGGCCTATGCCGATCCGGATGCTGTTGCCGATGGGCGTGCGCGCCGGGCGGCCCATGACAGCTGGTTCAACGATCACGGACGCATGGCGGCCTATGACGAGAGCAGCGTCGAGCGCTTCAAGCGGGAGCTTACAATGCTCGCCCGGCAACAGGCGTCGGCTTTTCCCGATCCCGATGCCCGGATTGTTGCCAGCAATGCCGGACGCATGATGATCGGCAGTGCCGCCATGATGGATTATGCCTCGATGCCCGATGGTACCGAGCATATGCGCCTGCCCGGCGGTAAGGACATCTGGGACGAACATTATTGCGCTCTGCCCAACCAGCGGATTGCGGCACAGATGGCGCATCTGCAGAAGGTGGCGAAGAAGTTCCGGGAGAATGAGCCGGTTACCCAAGCGGATTTTGACCGCTATGACCAGATCGGTGCCATGTTCGAGGGCACGAAAGATGCCAAGCCGCGTCTGCAGCAGGATGATAACGGCCATCCGGTCGGTGCTGTCTCTGCGCTCGGCAGCTGGCGCAGCAAGCGTGAAGGCACTGCCCCCAAACCGGTGGCCAGACTACAGATGTAGCAACGGCATTCGTGCTTTCGTCTCTAGGTCATATCATCAAATTGACTATCTGATACCCCATCAATGCGTGGGGGTGGCAAGCGGCTTTGAAGGGGCGTCACTTGGGCTTCGGTCAGGCGGAATACCAGCAGTTGCTCGACAGTATCGAGACGCAGCGACAGACGCGCAGTCTGTCGTACCTGCCTGCGCGCCATTTCGAGACGCCGCATAAATGGGCCAATCCGGGACAGGCCGCGGGGCATGTTGTCGGCAATCGGCTGGTAACAACGCCACCACCACGCGCGCCGCGTATCCAGCAGGAAGCCATCCGCGCGATCCGCGATTATATCCGCAAGACCGAGATCGGGCGCAGCCTGCTTGGCGTTGCGGATCGCGGGAAGATTGCTGCCGGTTTTGAGATCAGCGACCGCGATGGCACGCAGGCGAGCTATTACTACACCCGTCGTGATATCCTGTTTAATGGTAACAGCGCCCTGCTGCGAACACCGGATGTCGAGACTTTTATCAGCCGCGCTGCCTATTACGGCATTCACGAACTCGGCCATGTGGCGCAGGACCAGAAATGCGGGCGCAATTTCTGCAATCTGGACCTGACCGTACCCCTGTCGCAACGGATCATGGCGGTTCGGCATTTCGAGGCTGCTGCCGATGCCATTGCCATTCAGGCGGCATGGGAGGCGAAGCAGGCGGGTGATCCCGCGCTCTGGGAAATCGCCAACAGCCCCATGGGTGATCCACCACTGGCGCAGGCCTTTGAGCGGTCGGTGCGTCGCAGGCCTGACAATGCCCAGAATGGCAAGGCGCGCCGGGCAGCCCATGATGCCTGGTTCAAGGCCGGTGATGGTGTGCACCGTTATGATCAGGCGACGATTGACCGCCACCGCCTCGAGCTTGACTGTCTCGCCGTGCAACAGGCCGAGGGCTATCCCGATCCCACCGCACGGCTGCTTGCCACCGATGCCGGCAAGCGCAAGTTCCGGCTCAACGACTTCCGCGATTTCGGTGTCATGCCCGATGGCGGCGATCATTTGCGTCTGCAGGGCCATGCCGATGTGCTCGACCCTCGCTATACCGCACCTTCCAGTGATGCCATCACCCGTCAGGTCAAATATATCGAGGCGCTGGTCGAGCGGGTCTCGGAGGGTCTGGTCATTCATGCTGCCGACTTTGATAATCTCGACAAGCTCAAAGCTGGGGCGGTCTTGCCCAATAGTGCGCTTGATACTGATGAAGATATGTTTGAGCCGTTGGTAACCAGCAGCACTGTGGGACATTGGCGCGCGGAGCGCCGTTTGTCTGGTGATCCTGATGCTCACAGGCCATCACCCGCACCGTAACCCGGTTGATTGAACGCGGTCGGGCGGGGTTATTTTATTGCTCCCGGCTCAGTGGTTTTTGAAAGATTTTTCCGCTGCTTTCGTTTGTTTGTGTGAGAATGATAGTGTTCAATTCAAAGCTGAAAGGGTCTATTGTTGTCATCCATTAAACGATTGCTTGCGATTTCTGCCGGGGTCACGCTGGCTGTTTCCTCATGTAAGTCTGATTGGGGAAAGGCGGGTGACGAGTTCGAGGATGATGATGATCCCAATCGCACGACAGTGGTTGTTGATGATCCCGATGCCGAGGTTGATCTCGGTGTTGTGGATTTCAACGAATGGCGGCGGCAACGGGCTCAAAAAACGCTCCATGTGGCGGAGGAGCCGGATAGCCCCGATGAATTCCGTATGGCGGAAATTCGCGACAAGCTGAAGTCGATCGATCTTGGGCGTCGTCTTTTCAATGATCTGTCCGATACCCAGACCACCATGGGTGGAGGCAGCGCGTTGGAGATCACGGATGAGAGCGTTCTTGCTGCCTATCTCTATAACATTGATGCAGTCATTCTGCGTGATGACGCGCCGCCCGGTCGGTTGTTGCTACATGCGGCCCATGAATTACGTCATGCCTGGCAGGACCGCGCTGGTCTGATCAGTGATGGCAAGGACATGACCTTGCAGAACCATGCTGCCAACCTGTTTATGTCGGAAGCCGATGCCCGTGCATTTGCCGTGGCGGTGGCGTGGCAATTCAAGCAGGCTGGTGACAGCTCGGTCTGGGATGCTGCCAAGAACTTTCCGCCATACAGATTGTCGGTTGAGCGGTTTGAAGACCGGATGAAAACGCTGGAAATTCTCGACGGTACCGATCTGGCAAATTCGGATGATGGACTGCGCAGTGCCATGAATGCAGCCTATACCGCGTGGTTTGAGCCAGAGGATGTACGCGCTCCGTATGTTCAGGGCATCATTATTGACATACTTCGCAATGGCGGCAGCTGGTCTGGTGATGGCGATATGCCAACGGATATTGCCGGTCGCCTCGGTCGTCTGCCGGGTGAGGGGCTTGACGGCGCGGATAAGAGTTATCTTGGTGGTCTCGATATCGGATTGGCAAAGTTCTATGCCAAAAACAGTTTTCCAACGCTTGAGCAGTTGCGGAAACTGAAGGCGGCCGCTCAGGAAGCGGCGCTTGGGAATGCGGCCAATAACAACGAGGAACCAGCCTCTGTGCCGCAAACATCACCAGCCGTGACACGTCGGGCCATGCGTCCGTAGCGATGCACAAAATTTGTGCAAACAACATATTTGCCCTGAAATTAACGGCAGCAAGCCTTACTCATTGCATTGAACGCATGTCGGCTATGCAATATCACATGCCTTAAATTTGCGCACTTTCGTCAAGCGGGATTACCAGTGGTTGGCATCCGGACGGTCACCCTGATTGACCGTTCCCCATGAACGAAAGGCTCTCCCCATGGCACCAGTTCAGCAACCCCAAACGACGCCGGATGCTCCCCAATCCGGTAAATCCCGGACCGGACTGATTTTAGGTGGTCTCGCTGCCACTGCCGGCATTGCCGGTATCGGCGCGCTGGTGCTCTCAAGTGGTCCTGACACGCCTGCTCAGGATCGCACACCAATTGTCAGCGTCAATCCGCTGGCAGCCAACGCGCCGGTACAACAACTGGGTGATGCCGCGCCGGAAGGGTCGTGGCAGCGCGGTCTGGTGACCTTGTATAGCTTCACCAATCCTGTCGAGTTTCCGCCCCTGCGGATCGAGGCGGCGGATATTGAGACCGGGCGTTATACCTATCCGGGTGAGTTGACCATTGCCGGTGACCTGACCACACCGGGTGTCGAGATCACTGCCGGTGCCCTTACGGTCGATGGCTCGATCACAGCTGATCACGTGACCCTCGGTACCGATTTTGCCGCACCGGAACAGCGCGACCATCAGGTGATGATCATCAGTGGCCTCGATCATCGCGAATTCCTGATTGCCTTTGAACAGTATTACGCCCGTGGCGACCTGTCGGTTACCGGTGGTGTTAGCGGCGAAAACATTGCCCTGTCCGGTGGTCAGGTAGAGATCGGCGGCGATGTCAGCGGTGGTGTCACCATCACCGGTGCGACCGGTGAGGTCGCCCGTGCCTCGATGAAGCATGAATATTACGATGTCTACCGCTTCCCCGGCGACTGGCGCGACGGCGTACCAGCCGAAGCCTTCAACGAGAAAGAGCGCACACTCGCCCCTGCCGGTGATCAGCCGCAGGTGCGCATCGCCGGTCAGGTCGGCCCGACCGTAGTTCTGGAAGAGCGCGCGGCAGTGCCTGAAGTGGCGGCGACACCAGCCCAACTGCATCGATAACCAGATCAGACCAGACAGGACCCGGATATGCCTGAGAAAAAATACGTCACCGACATGTTCGATAACCCTGATCAGAAGTCACCTCGTGGCGGTCTGATCGCCGGTGGTCTGGTGGCGGTTGCTGGTATTGCCGGGATCGGTGCGCTGGTGCTGACCAGCGGGCCGGAGGCACCGCGTCAGGAGGCCGCCAATGATACTTCTGTATCCGTGGTTGATCCATCGGTGGTGGCGCCCGATGCACCGGTTTATGAACTCGGTGTCGGTGAGGATGGCGACTGGCGTCGCGGGACACAGACCCGTTTCGTGGTCGGTAATTCCAAGTCCCGCCCGGAAATTCAGATCCCGGCGGCGGATTTCGAGCCGGGCCGTTATCACTATGATGGTGATCTGGTCATCACCGGCGATTTCGCCCAACCCTATGTGGAGATTACTGCGGGCAGCATCACGGTCACCGGCAGCATCAATGCCGATAATGTCTGGCTGAACGGCATCGAGCAGGCAGCCGAGCGCAAGGAGCCGGACTTCCTGTTCATGGCGCGCGATACCATTGTCGTGCTCACCGGCTGGGAACATCATTACGAACGCGGCGATATCGCGGTGCGCGGCTCGGTCCGTGGCGACAATATCAACATGGTGGCTGGCGAGATCAGCATTGCCGGTGATGTGACGGGCGCGGTCACCCTCTCCGCATCCGGCGGCGAGGAGGCCGATGTGATCGTTGGTTCTGCCCATGGTCAGGTTATCGAAAGCCTCGGCGATTGGCGGAGCGATGCCATCACCCCGGACATGTACCGCGAGACGGTGCGCTATCCGCTGATGAAGCCGGATGAGGCAATCTCGATCACCGGCATGGTCGGCCCGGCGGTGGTGCAGCAATCCACCCGCGATCTCGCCCGCCAGATCGAACGCGATGCCTTTGCCGCCAGAATCCGCGAACGCCAACCGGCAGAAGATGGCGCAACCCCGCCCCGTCCGTGATTGCATGGGCCGATGGCCTCTATCAGCAGTTGTTGATATAAGTGCCTGATTCATCAAGCGCCGTGGCGCTTTCAAGCTGGGGGTGTATCGTCAATTTGCTTGATCCCGAAGGCATTGTTTCGTGGCCGTTGCCGCCGCTCGAAGTCCGGGACAGGTGATTTGACCAGGATACAGCACCGGAACCGCAGGATCAGATAATGTTGATGGGACTTCGCAAGCATCGGGATTTGCAACTGGCAATCGGTGCTCTGCTGTCTCTCGGTGCTTCTGCCTGTGGTCCCAGGCCGGATGATGCCAACCTCACCAATCAATCAGCGCAGACGCAGGATGCCGACCTTGTCGAGGCCTTGCGCAATGGCACTCTGTCCAGTTTTCGCAAGGGGCACGCCGAACAGTGCCTGACCATGCGCGAAGCGCCGTCGAATAATGTTGAGCAGCATCTGGCCCGGTATCGGGAAATCTTTCGCAGCAGCAGCCTCGGTGCGCGAACCGTTCAGGCGATTGAGGATCAGGGGGTCTCGATCTGTGATCCCTGCAGCGGCATTCTCTCCAGCGTGACCCAGGCTGGCGTGTTCCGCGGTGGTGACCGCACCATCGGGTATGGTGCGGGCCTGCGTGAGGGCGTGCGACAGGTAGCAATTGCCCATGAACTGCGCCACGCATGGCAGAACAGCCATGGTCTGCTGAACAGCTCCGGTCTGTCAAAAGAAGCGCGGGCTGCCCGTGTCTTCATGACCGAGGCTGACTCACGAACCTTTACCGTTGCCTGGTCATGGCAACAGAAACAGGTCGGCAATGCACTGCCATGGAATGCGGTAACCTCCATGTGGACCTACCAGCCGATTGCCGAGGCGTTTGAAAACCGGATGAATGAACGGCAGGCTGCCGGGCTGTCGACAAGCAGTGATCAGGCACTGTCGGATGCCATGGGGCATGCCTTCAAGGGCTGGTTTGCCGACCCACGTATTCGCGGCGGCTATATCGACGGTATTGAGGATCTGTATCGCAATGCCGGTGACAACTGGACCGGCGAGAATGCGTTACCGGCCAATTTTACTGACCGTCTTGGTGGTATTCCCCATTCGGATCTGCCGCGTGGCAGCAGCTATCTGAACCAGCAGGCGGTACGCGATGTGCTGGCGATTGTCCGCGCAGATGTGAACTTCAATCCCGATCCAATCCCGACCGGCCCCGGTATTGAACCGCCACGCCGACATCAGCGGCCTTCGACACCCGCCTGCGCCCTGCCTGCACCGGCATAGGCTTTTGTACCGGCGCTGACGGATGTGCTAGGTTGAGCAAGGGTAATCAAGGGGCTGGGCGATATTGGATAAGCAACAGGAAGCAGGTACAGGCGGAAAGTCGGGCATTGCCTGGCTGAGTCTTCTGGCCTTGCCGGTTATTGCCGTGGTCCTGCTGTTTGCGGCGGTGCTATTTTATCAGCCGATCATTCTGGATCCGCTCGGGTTTCAGGTCTGGGCCGCCCGGCCTTGGCTGATGCAGCCGATTGCCGTTGCCATGGGTGTGCTGGCGCTGCTTGCCCTGTTCCGCCTGCCATGGCGTCGTCGCTCACCGCAAACCACATGGGGCATGTTGCCCGCCGCCCTGATACTGCTGCTCGCCTGCGGTGTTGGCTATGGCGGTGCAACACTCAGCTATGGTGCCACGCCGTATACGCTGAACTATTGGCAGCTGGCCTATCTCAATTCGCTCAGTACGAATATGACGGCATCTGCGATGTCCTCGCTGTATGCGCGGGAATGTATCAATGAGCATTTGAGCGGGCTGCCGGATGACAACGCAGCCGGGGTGACGGATTTTGAGCGCTACCGGTCTGTCGTGCAATCAAATTGCGCCTGTCCGACGGCCAATGCTGCAGACAGTATCGCGCTCTGGATGCAGCGCGACCAAGCGCTCACACGCGGCGATCTGGCGCTCGACTGGCGGGTGGTGGATTGCGAACATATCGCGCTTGATGTCAGTTTCAATTCGGCTGCCGCTTGTGCCTATCTGATCTATCGGCGGGTTGATGCGCTCGATATCAGGCTGCAGCGTGGGGAGGTTGCACTGGATCCGGCAAGCAATCCCGATGGTATCCGCGAGTTCTGTTACCGCGATGATCTGCCAGACGCATTCTCCATGATTCATCCAGTGAGAACCCTGTCATGAGTACAAAGGCGCGTCCTGTCTGGCCCCGCCGGCTTCTGACCTTGGCCATATTGGCGGTAATTGTGGGCGGAAGTCTGTGGTCGATCCGCCAGCTGGCGCTGTATTGGGTCATTGAGCGCATAAACTATATGACCAATCTCCATGCGGATTATGAGGCCGTGGAGATGTTGGCGGGCAGGTTGTCCTATGAGGTGTATCTGGAGCGGCTGCCAACGGAAATGTATGATGCGGCTGATGGATCAGGGCGTGGCTATGATCATGCCGGGGCGCTGTATGACAGGCAGGTTGATGCCCTGTTGTATAATCGCGCCATGAATTTTGAAGTTTCAACATCGGCCCCTGATACCTACAGCCTGACGATTGAAATGCTGCGCGATCGTGATTGTGCGCCAGTGTTGAATGTCCTGCTCTATGAGGAGACCGATTTCAGCATGATCGGGCAGGTTGCGCGGCCAGCGCTGAGTGATTTGTTCCAGCCGCTTGATCTTGATTACAACTTTATCTCCGGTCCGCGACTTGCCGAATTGCAGGCGCTTTCGCTCGACGGTCAGGTGATTGATATTTCGACCGGTAATGATGCCGCACCGTTCGATGCTTGTGCTGCATTGCTTGACGGGCGCGGCCAAGCGCGCCGCAGTGGCCATAATCAGGAGCCGATCGAGGTTGTTGCCCGGTTCTCGGCTCTCGATGAGTTGCCGGGATCTGTGCGCGATCTCTGGGCGCATCTGGTCGAGAGAAAGCAGCGTTCCGGTCCGGCTCCGGTGCAATGACGGGCGTTCCCTGCCTGTTTATTTCACGCCGCTAATAAAAACCTTGCCGGAAATTGCGAAGTTCATGTTGCGGCGCAAAAAGCTGTTGGCGGAAAGCAAAAGCGCTGGCAGCCTCGAAATTGTGCTGGCGCGATTGCCAGCAGCTTTGCAACTCGAACGCAACCGACAACAGAAACTGATGAGGAGAGTGTTGATGCTAGTCACTGTATCACCCTTTAAGCCCTCCACCGGTTTCGGTTCGGTCCCATCCTCAGCGATAAAATATCGCCATTGACGATGGTTCCGGTCCGACCTGGAAGGCGAAACGACCAACCGGGTTTGGATTATCTCTTGGGCACCCAGTCAATATGCCCGCACCATAAGAGAGCTTCGGCAGCGTTCGGTTACTTACCGAATTTGCGATCATAACAATCAGTACAACAGGCCATTTCTGCGCCTGTGCGCCGGGTACATCTGTGCCCGGAATATGTCGCAAAACCGCTTTTCGAAAACCCATTCCCGGCCATGGAACAGCCCGCAAACTGCGCTCTGTATGACCCGTAAGGGTATCCATGGTCACGGTCGAGCCCGCGATCCCACACCGTTTTCCGGCCTTAGGAGCGGACAACTCCACGATAAGGCAGGTGCGGCATGGTTCGTGTTTAATCAATTATATTGACGACATATAGAATGGAGTACGGCCAGTCCCTTGATAAAAGTGCAGGCGGACCGGCCGTTAAAAATCATGAACGAGGATTTTCAAAACCAGAATACCAATACCGGCCAGCGTCGTGCGACCCACGACAAAGGCCGCCAATCGGCCCGGCTCTACGCCAGAACCTGGGCCTATTCATGGAACTACTGGCGCCGCCACCCGAAACTGGTGATAGGTGTTCTGGCAGCTTCCTGCCTGATGATCGCGGCTGATGCGATCTCGCCCTGGCTCGCCGGGCGGGTCGTCGATGCGATTACCGTGGAGAAGAGCTTTACCGCCGGTCTCTGGGGTGTCGCTGGCTATGTCGCCATCATGGCGATGTTCCATGCCTCGAAGCACGTGACGGAACAGTTATGGATCCGTCTGGCGCCGAAATGCATGGAACAGATCGTCAATGACGCGTTCCGCCGGGTCCAGCGTTTCTCCTCCGACTGGCATGCCAACAGCTTTGCCGGTGCGGTGGTGCGCAAGATCACCCGGGGCAAATGGGGTTTCGACCTGTATGGCGATACCCTGCTCTGGGGCGTGTTTCCGGCCTCGGTCATCCTGATCGGCTGCAGCGCCATGCTGTTGGTCCAGTGGTGGCAGGTCGGCCTGTTTGTGGCGGTGATGGGCAGTGTCTATGTCGGTGTCAGCATCCTGCTGGCGACCAACTGGATCGGTCCCGCCAACCAGAAACAGGTGGCACAGGACAGCAAGATCAGTGCCCTGCTCGCTGATGCGCTCAGCTGTAATGCCGTGGTCAAGGCCTTCGGGTCCGAGACGCGGGAGGATCAGCGGATCGCCAAGGCGGCGCGGCTCTGGCACCTCCGGGCGCGTCGCTCCTGGGGGCGGGCTGTCGGGTCAGGCGGCTTTCAGGGTGTCATGGTGACGGTCATGATGGCCGGTGCCCTGACGCTGGCGATGTGGCTCTGGCATACGGGTCAGGCCACGACCGGTGATGTGGTGGTGATCATGTCGACCATCCATGTGGTCAACGCCTATCTGCGCTTTGTCGGCCAGCATGCCGAACAGTTGCAGAAGTCGGTGAACGAGATGGAAGACATCATCAACTTCATGGATCAGGAGATTACCATCCGTGACGTACCGAACGCGCCGCCTTTCCAGGCCGCTGTCAATGACAGTCTGGACGGCGCTGCCAACGGTGCCCGCGGTGGTATCGCCGGTGGTATCGCCGGTGGTGGGCGAGGAGGCGATATCCGGTTCGAGAATGTCACCTTCCGCTATGGCGGGCAGAAACGCGCACTCTATCGCGACTTCAATCTGGAGATCGCACCGGGTGAGCGGATCGGTCTCGTCGGGCCTTCCGGTTCTGGCAAGTCGACCTTCGTGAAGCTGCTGCAACGGCTTTACGATCTGGATGAGGGGCGGATTCTGATCGATGGTCAGGATATCGCGCTGGTCCAGCAGTCGAGCCTCCGTCGGGCGCTGGCGATGGTGCCGCAGGAGCCGATCCTGTTCCACCGCTCGCTCGCCGAGAACATTGCCTATGGCCGGCCCGGTGCCAGCCGCAGTGCAATCGTCGAGGCGGCGAAGGAGGCACTGGCCCATGACTTCATCATGCGCCTGCCGGACGGGTATAATACCCTGGTCGGCGAGCGCGGCGTGAAGCTCTCGGGCGGGGAGCGGCAGCGGGTCGCCATTGCGCGGGCCCTGCTGGCCGATGCCCCGGTCCTGATCCTGGATGAAGCCACGGCGGCACTCGACAGTATCGCCGAGGCGGAAATCCAGCGGGCACTCGATCGCCTGATGGCCGGACGTACCACGCTCGTGGTCGCCCACCGTCTGGCAACGGTTCAGAACATGGACCGGATTCTGGTGTTCGATCAGGGTCGCATTGTCGAGGAAGGCAGCCATACCCAGCTGCTGCAACGTGAGGACGGCCATTATCGCGCCCTCTTCGCCGAGCAGGCGCTGGGCCTGATGGATGGCCTCGACGAGGCCCAGAAAGCCGCCCTGCTCGCCGCCAAGGAGGCGGGCATCCAGAGCGGCAAGGTCGCCAGACTAAACAACGGCGCCGCGTGATAAGGCGTGGTCGTTAAATTGAAAGCGGCTCCTTGCAAAAGGGGCCGCTTTTATTTTGAGTTTATCAGCGATGATAGCAAAATTTTGCTGTGAGATCCTGAAACTATAGACTGTTTATATATTTTTAGATTTATTTTTCTTATGTAGTCGTCAGTATGTGGTGGGAGTATTGTGATTTTGTTATTGCTATGCAAATATGTTATGCAGTATTTTGGTGAGATTGGAACCCAAAAACCAAGTCCATTTCCGTATATTATTTCAGCTATTGGTTGGCTTCCTATAATATAAGATTTATTGTTTTTTATAATAGGTGATATTCCAACAGACATTCGATTAAAAAGTTTGACCGTCATGCTGTTTTTTTGGCTTCTAGCTTGAACTTTTGCATTTTGCTGAATCCGTTTTTTGGTTTTTTCGCTCTTAATTTCGGCCTCTTCCAAATCGCTTATTTCAATGCCACTTTCTCTATCTGCTTGAATGCTATCATCAATAAATTTTTCATATACATTATCGGTTAAAAGATCATCAAAGGCCTCTGGTGCTCTTGATCGTTGTTGATACATAAATAAATCGAGTGATTTTTTTTGTTGGTCTGATATTTCTGGGGTCAGCCCTTTTTCCATATTTGGTATAATTATTTTATTGAATATGATGGAAATTTCGTCATCCAGCGTTGCAAATTCATGCTCTAAAGAGTGATCTTTATTTTCATGATCATCAATGTAAGAATTTAAATAATTTTGTGAAAATGCTTCTGTTATTGAATAATCTCTTATTTCATTTAATGCATCCCTTTTGTTCCATAAAAATATTTTTTCTGAATTATTTGTAAAATTTTTTAGCCAAAATTTGGGTATATAATGTTGTTTTTTAGGGGTATTCATTGTAAATTTACTTATTGCGAAGTTGGGATAAAGGGTTGTTCAGCAATTTTGCCTTCGGGCACTTTGATTCAAGCAGCACTCGTCAACGGTGTCACATTCTCTGCATCTGATGCCGCATCCCGCGCCAGTTCGAGTTCATAGCTTTTTTGCAGGTTCATCCAGAATTCGGGGGTGGTGCCGAGGGCGGCGGCGAGGCGGAGGGCGGTGTCGCCGGTGATGCCGCGATCGCCCTTGACGATGGCAGAGATGCGATTGCCCGGCACGCCGATATGTTTGGCGAGGGCATTGGCGCTGAGGTCCAGCGGTTCCAGAAACTCGGCATAGAGGATTTCGCCCGGATGGATCGGGGCGATATGGCTGCCGCCTGTCTTATGCGCGGTCTTGCGGCTCTTTTCAGTGGTAGTCGCAGATTTCGACATCGTGGGCATCTCTTTCTATCCAGCGAAAACAAATCCGGTACTGGTCATTGATGCGGATCGAATGCTGTCCGACGCGGTCGCCTTTCAGCGCTTCCAGCCGATTGCCGGGCGGCACCCGCAAATCATCCAGCACATGCGCCGCCTTGATCATCTCCAGTTTCCGCAGCGCAATCCGCTTGACATGCCGATATTTCCTGACCCGTTCACGCGCGGCGAGTTTCCCGGTATCCCTGTCGGCATAGCTGCGTATCATATCTTATACGTATAACGTATTAGATGCTTTTTCACAATATGGCGTGCGCTGCTTGATCTTCAAGCTGAAAGCTGCTGCTCTCACCCCCAACCATGATTGGAAGAGGAAACCCCATGACCATCAAACTCTATGACCTTGCGGGTGAGGATGCGGCGTTGCGGTTCAGTCCGTTTTGCTGGCGGACCAAGATGGCGCTGAAGCACAAGGGGCTGCCGTTCGAGACCGAGGCTTGGCATATCACCGAGAAGGAAGCGATTGCTGATAGCGGGCAGGGGCGCGTGCCGGTGATTGTCGACGGCAACCGGTCACCGGCGCCGTGGGTGTCTGATAGCTGGCAGATTGCGGAATATCTCGACGCGACCTACCCGGATCGGCCAATGCTGTTCGCGTCGGATGCGGTCAAGGCGCATATCCGGTTTCTGAGTTTCTGGGTTGATCGCTCACTGTTTCCGGCCATGGCGCCGCCGGTGATCCTGCACCTCATCGAGGTGATGACCGAGGCGGACCGCGCCTATTTCCGGGAGAGCCGGGAGGCGCTGTTCGGCTGTACGCTGGAGGAGTTTGCGGCCCGTGACGGTGGCTCGCTCAAAAAATTCAATGCGGTGCTGGAGCCGCTCCGGCAGACCCTGTGTAAGCAGGCTTTCATTGGCGGCGATGCGCCGGATTACGGCGACTACCTGACCTTTGGCGTGTTCCAGTGGGCTCGCTGTGCCGCGCCCGATGATCTGCTTGAGCCGGGTGATGCGGTCTATGACTGGCGGGCGCGGATGCTCGATCTGTTCGACGGCTATGCCCGTGCCGCGCCCTGCCGTTGTGCGGCCTGAGTATAGAACAGATCAGCAGGCGCAGGCCGGTTGCAGCAGGCGCTGTTTGCGCTCGAGCAGGAACATAACCAGCCAGATGGCGAGACCGCCGAGGCTCAGCATGACGCCAACCAGACCCGGAGCACCCCAGCCCCAGCCTGCCGCGAGGGCGAGACCGGCAAGCCATGGCCCGAAGGCATTGGCGAAGTTGAAGGCGGCGTGGTTCATGGCGGCGGCCAGTGTCTGGGCATCGCCTGCCACATCCATCAACCGGGTCTGCAGCGGTACGCACATGCCACCGCCTAGGCCCATGAAGAACAGCACGGCAGCCATGGCGATCGGATCTCCGACAGCCGCGGCATAGAGACCGGCACCAACGCCGAGAATGATCTGGAACAGGGCGGCGGTGGCGAGCAGACGACCGCTGGCAATCAGGCCCGATGCCCAGTTGCCGATGGTGCCGCCGAGGCCGAACAGGATCAGGGTCGCCGAGACGCCCCATTCCGGTGCATTGGTGGCTTCCAGATAGGCGGCGCTGAAATAGCCATAGACAGCAAACATACCGCCGAAACCGATGGCTCCCATGGCCAGCGTCAGCAGTACATCACGGTTCTTGAGCGCGCCCAGCTCGGCCAGCGGGTTTGCATTCGGGAATGGTCCCCGATAGGGTGCGGTACGCCAGATCATGGCAATGGTCAGGAAAGCAAGCAGGGTGACGATGGCAAAGCCGACACGCCAGCCGAGTATCTGGCTGATTGCGCTTGCCGCCGGAACCCCGATCACCGTGGCGATGGCAATGCCGAGCAGCACCTGGCTCACCGCCTTCGCACGCTTGCCCTTACCGGCAATATCGGCGGCAAACAGCATAGCGATACCGAGATAGGCACCGTGGGGCAGGCCGGACATGAAGCGTGCGGTATTCATCAGCCACATGGAGGGGGCGATGGCGGTCAGCAGGTTGCCGAGGGCAAACACGGCCATCAGGACCAGCAGCACATATTTGCGTGGAAAGCGGGAGGCGAAGACGGCAATCACCGGCGCACCGACCACCACACCGAGGGCATAGGCGCTGATTGCATGTCCGGCGACCGAGCTGGTCACGCCGAACTCGGCGGCGAAATAGGGCAGCAGGCTCATGGCGGCGAATTCGCTGACGCCGATGGCAAAGGCACCGGAGGCAAGCCAGAAGGTAATCACGGCAAGGCTGTGGCTTCGCGGCGCTGCTGTGTCGTCCGTCATCGAGGGTGCATCGGTCATGGAATATCCCCGGAAGGCCACGCGCATATCGCGACGGCCCGTGGTTATGGGTCAGGATTGCTGACTAACATGGGCACTTGTTTGCGTCCATACAAGATGCTGCACTTGCGAAATTTATCTCGCTGCTGCACAACGCCCGGCACTGCGGGCGGCTGAAGACTATCTGGAAGCGCTGCGTCAGGAGGGGCCGTTCATCGCTGTCGACCGGGTTGAGTAACTGGTGCGCGCGGCATTTCACAAGGGCTGGATGGTGCGCCACGAACTCCGGGCACCGGATGAGAATGATGTGGCCAATGACTGGGTTGTCTCAAAAGCGCGCAAGACGCTGACCGCTATGCTCGATTAGTCGTGCTGGATATTGTGTTCGCAGGTCAGGCGGCGACGGACTGGCTCAGTGTCTGGACCCGCTCCAGCAGCTTCTTGGATGACAGGGGCTTGGTCAGCAGGGATGAAATCCCGGTATCACGGGCATTCTGCACCAGCTCCGGAGATGGCGATCCGGTCAGGCCGATAATCGCCAGCCGCTGGTGGCGGCCATCCTCACGCAACTGACGCACTACGTTGAAGGCCGGGAAGGTTTTGGCGTCCAGATCGATGATGATCAGGATGCGTTTGCGCTCTCCGGTATTGAGGACGATGGTCTGACGCACGGATTCAGACACGGTGGAACGATATTCCACATTGCGGCAGCCGGCATCGCGAAGGCGATCTTTCAGGGGACGCAGAATAGCGCTTGCCTCCCCGATGATCAGGATATTGTCGAAGTTGCTGGGCATCAAAGCCTGTTCTGAGAAGTTTATACGTCTACCAACCAAGCCTAATCATAACGGCAGAAGCTGCCAAGCATATTAGTAAATTGCCGTGACAAAGTGACTTTGGGTTCTGAGTACTGGCCGTGTGCCTATCCCTGCATCTGGGCCTGAAAGATCGCGACATTGACGAGCAGGCCGGGCAACAGCCACTGGAACAGCCGGACCGTATCGGTGATCTGTTCTTTGGCACCATCGGCCTCGGCGGCGGCAATCAGCGCGGCGGAGGTCAGTCCGTTCGGATTGGGCAGGCTCTCGATCAGGCTGACGGTTTTCGCATGGACGGTTGCGACAGCGGCGGTGTGATCGGGTGTATCTACCTGGTCGCGCAAGGCGCCCCAGGCGGCATCGAAATAACTCGGCCAGCGGGCC
This sequence comes from Micavibrio sp. TMED2, assembly GCA_002168225.1. NCBI lineage: Bacteria > Pseudomonadati > Bdellovibrionota > Bdellovibrionia > Bdellovibrionales > Pseudobdellovibrionaceae > Micavibrio > Micavibrio sp. TMED2. The sequence continues at coordinate 54,623 of NHBH01000001.1, read as the reverse complement.
AGCGCCCGGTAGTCGGTATTGACGAAAGGCAGGCCGAGGGTCGCCTCGATGTCATCATAGAGCGCATGAATGCCCGCATTGCCGTGATGGCGCTCCATCAGCACCAGTTTGGTCAACGGCTCCGGCCCGTGGGTTGTGGTGTTCGGTGTTACGCTGCTGCCGGTGCCGATCTCATGGCCCTCAAGCAGCAGCCGGGCTGCTGTGGCGATCAGGATATAGGGCATGTTGCCATGGGAGAAAATCTCGATCATGGCATTGATCTGGTCGATCTCTACCGGGCCATAGCCCATGTCGCGGAATTGTTGCAGCAGGCTCGGCTGATCCGCGATTGCCGCCTCGGTGACGTCGCGCAGATCGGCACAGGCAGCGACAAATTCCGCACTGGCGCAGAGCGGGCGCAGCCCCTGCCATAGGGTTCGGTAGAAGGTCGGGTAGTGGGAAAACGCCATGGTGACCACACCCATCCACGGCACCTGCAGCACGGCTTTTGTATCCTCATACATCTCCAGCCGCTCGCCCGTCGCATCACGCTCGGGCAGGGGGAAGATGGCGGGCACGGGGTCGGGCTTCCGCCGCGCAATGGTGGGCGTCAGGTCTGCCATGACGGGTCGTTTCCTCTGATGTTGGTTAGATGGTTTTTGTTTTTGGTTGGGCTGATATGGCGGGCATGGGGCCACCGGTCGCGGGCAGGTCAGCCATGGCGCGCCGGTGTCTGAGTGTGTTGCCGGTATCGGCGATGAGTGCAGCCGCCTGATCCGGCGGTGTGTCATTTGCAGCGGGCCTGCCAAGCAACTGATCGAATGCGCCATCCCTGAAAGCGGTAGGTTGGTTGGCGCCGTGATGACCGCGCCGGGGATCAGGCGCCGCGTATTTCTGCAAGATACGGCTGCTGTCACTATAGCTGACATTGGCTTCGAGCGCGGCGGCTTGAACGCGGTTCATGCTGTAGCGTTCCGGCCGGTCGGTGATGGTCCGGATGCCATGGCGTATTTTCTGTTCATGGAACTGGTCACCAGCCGCCGGGTGCCGGGCTGTATCCCGCCAGACCGATTGTGTCGGCATCGCGCCGGGTTTCTCATCCGCCCAACTCAGGGTCAGATCCCGGAGCGCGGTTGCCTTGACCCCCGGCAGCTTGTTGCCGACACCGATGGCGGACTCGGCGATACAGTGATCGGACATACCGCCCATGAGCAGGATTTCCGACGGCTTCTGATCTTGTACATACCGGGTCAGGGTCTTGCCCGGAAAGGCGCCGGGTTCGGGCACCGGATGCGCATTGCCGAACTGTTCCTGTATGGTGCTTTTGAGCGCGGGTTTATCGGCATAATCCTCCGGCTCCATGAACGGGTCCTTGAAGTACTTCACATGCATCGCTTCATTGGTGCGCGGGCCGTGATCACGGAGAAAGTCGGTAAAGATTTTCAGCCGCTCGTCATCGACAGAGCCTTCGGCATGATTGAGGAAGCCTGCTGACTTAAGGTCGTGTTCGGATCGGGCACTGGCAACCTTGTTTACCGGCTCGAACAGACGGCTGTTTCGACCCATGGTTTCCCATACGACCGGTATGCCACTGGCGCGCATGTCATCAAGGCGCTGGCCCAGCTGGGTGAAATAGGCACGGGCATCGCCGGAAGCCATTTTCGGCAACTCGGCGGATTGCAGATCAATGACCATGGCCATGGGCTGGCTAGCAGCTTTGCCAGCCTGCGCCGTGGCGGCGGCATTGCTGCTTGCTGCATTCCCGTGCGCTATGCCCGATCCCGCATCCTTCATGGGGACACATATTATTGGATTGTGGCCCGATGGTCGAGTAACGGCTGCTTGATGTTATTGCGGCAGTCGTGCGGTCTGGTCGACGATTGTGCTGATCGAGCTGGCAACAAGGGTGCTGTCCTCGAACAGCCCGTCCTCGAGATTGCCCGATACCTTCACAAAATCGCCCTGTCTGATCCGCATATAGCCTTTGTCGTCGAGCGGGTTGTATGCCAGCTCAGAGACATTAACTGCGACCTCGTCATAACCGGTATCGACGGTAAATTCCTCATCATCCACCTCGGTGACAACACCGGTCATGGTCAGCATGGCCGGGGCATCGGCGATGGTCAAAACCTCGTAGTCGCGGGTTTCCTCATCATCGGCGCTGGCCTCGAAATAGGCATTCAGCTCCTGCACAAACACGGTTTCCGCCTCAATCGAACCGGCCTCGTACTCATCATGGTCGATCAGGCCGAATACGGTCACATGATCCCCGTCCATGAGGGCACGGGCTTCGGGGTAGCTGTCCCAGTCATCCATCTCCACGACAATCTTGCCAGGACCATAATTGAGGACAAAGAGATCATCCGATGCCTGTTCGACAATGCCGCTGATCTGGATGGCGCTGCCATTCATTGCGGGTGTTGTGTTCTGTGCCATGGCTGCCACCGGCAGGCTCAGTGCCAGTGTTGATCCAAGCAGGGCCGATCCAAGCAGTGCTGAACGCAGTGAGTACATCATTTCAAGCCTCCTTCGGCTTACCGTGTCTGGCAATCGCCTATCCCCGCGGATTGCTTTGCTGTTGCGTAAATAACGTTCCTGCTGCCGGTTTGTTCATTTTATGCCGATACCATGATGAAAAACCGCACAAATGAGCCGTTTTTGATTGCCTCTTCCGGTTTGGCGCTTCTAAATGACTGTTGATTGTCACGGGTTCGTGATCGGTGATCCGGGTAGGGTCATTGCCGGTCGGCATGTGGCAATGCGTATTGGGGCAAAAATCAGGGGGCGGTATGGGCCCGTTTCGTCGCGTGGTTTTCGGGATCACGGTTGAGTGGCCAACCTGGCTGGCGCTGTTCTGCTGCTATGCTGCATGGGTGGCGCTGACGCTCGGTTATCATGTGATCGGACCGTGGCTGTTCATGCCGCTGGCGGCCTATGTGGTCGGTCTGCATTCTTCACTCCAGCATGAGGCCCTGCACGGGCATCCGACCAGAAACCGGCGGATCAATGAGGCGCTGGTATTCCTGCCGATCGGGCTGTTCTATCCCTATCGTCGGTTCCGTGACACCCATCTGGCCCATCACCGCGACGAGCGGCTGACCGACCCTTACGAAGATCCCGAGAGCTGGTATCTGGCAGAAGGCGACTGGTTTGCCATGTCCGGGCCGGTGCGCCTGCTGCGCAAGTTCAATGCCACCCTGCTTGGTCGTCTGCTGATTGGTCCGGCCATCGGTTTTGTCGGCTTTGTCCGCCATGATTTCGGCCTGATCCGGGCGGGCGATAAACGGGTGGCAAAGGCGTGGTTCCTGCACCTGATCGGGCTGGCCATGGTGCTGGGCTGGGTTCAGGCTGTCGCCGGGATCAACCCTTTTGCCTATCTGATGCTGGCCGCCTATCCCGGTGCCAGCCTGCTGATGATCCGTACCTATGCCGAGCATCGCGCGGTAGAGGAGGTCGATGGCCGCACGGCGATCATCGAGAGTGGCCCGGTGTTCAGCCTGCTGTTCCTGAATAACAATCTCCATGCCGTGCATCACAAGCGGCCACGCCTGCCATGGTATCGACTGCCCCGGCATTTCCGGGAACAGCGCGCGCTGTTTGCCGATCAGGTCGGTGTCGATCTGGTGCCCGGCTACGGCACGATCTTCCGGCAATACCTGCTGCGTGCGCGTGAGCCGATCGTGCATCCCTTCATGCAGCGCAAGGAGTCAGGTGACTGACGGGGCAGGCAGCAGGGTTTTCAGTGGCTTGCTGCGGATATGCTCGGCCAACTGGCTATATTCATCGGCGCGGGCCGATCCCTGCCGCCAGACCAGCATCAACGTCCGGTACGAGTTCGGGCCGTCATAAGGCACCAGCACGATATCGGTGCCACGGGTGACACCGGCCTTGGCGGCGATGCTCGGCAGCAGGGTAGCGCCGAGACCGAAATCCACCATCTGCACCAGCGTAATCAGGCTGGTTGCCAGCACATCGTCCTGTCCCTGAATTGGTCCGACCGCTGAGATCACGTGGTTGCGCAGGCAGTGGCCAGATTCCAGCAGCAGGATATGCTCATGCTCAAGGTCTTTGGCACTGACCCGTTTGCGGCCTGCCAGCGGATGTCCCGACTTGACCGCGAGCAGGAACGGGTCTTTGCCCACCGATACCCCGGTGATGCCGTCGAGGCTGTAGGGATGGGCGATCAGGGCCACATCGAGCTTGCCTTCCTGCAGCCCGTCAATCAGCCGTCGGGTCAGGCCCTCGCGCAGGCACAGGCGCAGTTCCGGGTAGCTCTCACCGATGCTCGGGATAAGTCGGGATAGGACGAAGGGCGCGATTGACGGGATCACGCCCATGCGCAGCTTCGAGGTCAGGGGCTGACCGGCATCGCTGACCAGTTCCGGCATGGCGCTGACAGTGGCAACCACCTCCTGCGCCTTGGCCCGGATTGCCTCACCTGCGGGGAGCAGGCCGGCGCGTCTGCTGCTGCGGTCGATCAGCAGCGTGCCGAGCTCGTTTTCCAGTGCCGAGATGGCAGCGCTCAGGGTCGATTGCGTAACGCCGACACGCTCTGCCGCCCGGGAAAACGAACCGGTATCGGCGAGGGCCAGCAGGTATTGCAATTGGCGGATCGAGATATTGGCCATGGCGATGATCGTTGCGGTTTTTCTATCGATAAAATCGATAAGATTGTACAGCAATAATCGGTTGGAACAATCGGTATGGAGTCTATATCTTGCCCTTATCAGGACATGGTGCGTTGCAGCAATTTTCGTGTCCGCCCCTGTTTTCAACCATATTTCACAAGGATCGATCAGACATGCTCGGCATTGGCGATAAACTCCCCGAATTCTCCGTCACCGGCGTTAAACCAGGCTTCATGGAGCACGAAGAGAACGGCGTCAGCGCGTTCGAAGAACTCACTGAAAAGAGCTTTGAAGGCAAGTGGAAGATCATCTTCTTCTATCCAAAAGACTTCACCTTCGTCTGCCCGACCGAGATCGCTGAATTTGCCCGTCTCGCCGATGAGTTTGAAGATCGCGATGCTGTTGTCATGGGTGGTTCCACCGATAACGAGTTCTGCAAACTCGCATGGCGCCGCAGCCACCCCGATCTGGCGAAGCTGAACATGTGGTCATTCGCCGATACCAACGGTTCACTCGTTGATGGCCTCGGTGTTCGCTCACCAGCCGGTGTTGCTTTCCGCTACACCTATGTTGTTGATCCACACGGTGAGATTCAGCACGTCTATGCCAACAACCTGAATGTTGGCCGCGCACCTAAAGATACCCTGCGGGTTCTCGATGCGCTGCAGACCGATGAGCTGTGCCCATGCAACCGTGAAGTCGGCGGCGAAACCCTGGCTGCCTAAGCGCGCCGGGCCGCTTTTTCAATCAAGGGAAGGCGGGTTTGCAAAAGCCCGCCTTTCTTTTCACCCATACCCTATTCAACCGATCAGACCAGAAAAGTGATCCCGATGTCGATTGCCGAACTCAAATCCGAAATCCCCGATTTTGCCAAGGATGTGCGCCTGAACCTGTCTTCCATGGCCGGTGATGACAGCCTGTCCGCCGACCAGAAATATGGCCTGTTCGTTGCCTGCGCTATCGCCAGCCGTAACGCCAAGGTGCGCAATGCCCTGCTCGCTGAGGCTGCCGAGCATATTGATGAGGCGACCATCACTGCCGCCAAATCCGCAGCCGCCATCATGGGCATGAACAATGTCTATTACCGCTTCGTCCATCTGGCGAAGAACAAGGAATATGCCGCTCTGCCCGCCAAGCTGCGGATGAATGTCATCGGCAATCCCGGCGTCGATAAAGTGCTGTTCGAGTTCTGGTCGCTTGCCGTTTCTGCCATAAATGGCTGCGGCATGTGCATCGATGCCCATGAGGCTGTGCTGCGCAAGGCCGATGTGCCGGTTGAGCAGATCCAGACCTCCGTGCGTTTCGCATCAATCATCCAGTCGGTCGCCATCGCATTGGAAGCCGCCGAAGCGGAAGCGGGTGCCGCGGCAAGCGCTGCGGCCTGATTGCTGAGCTGAAAAACCTTAAAACTATACGGCCCGTGGTTATCCGACTGCGGGCCGTATTTTTATGTATCGGCGGTGAACTTTTCCGGCGGTCAATGCGTTGGTTGTAAAAAGGGCTGTCGGCAATTTGTCTGGCAGCGCTGAATACTCCCTGTCCCGCAGTGATGAAAGTACCTGCTATGGTCGCCAAGACCGCCATTCTCTACCGTATGAAAACGCCCGATCACATCTGTCCTTTCGGGTTGAAGTCAAAGGACCTGCTGAAACGAAACGGCTATAACGTCGAGGATCATCCGCTGACCTCCCGCGAGGAAACGGACCGGTTCATGGCTGAGCACGATGTCAAAACCACGCCACAGACCTTTATCGATGGTGAGCGGGTCGGTGGCTATGACGACCTGCGCAGCTATTTCAGCATGCCGCCGGTCGAGCAGACCGGCTCGCGTTATCAGCCGGTCATTGTGGTGTTTGCCGTTGCCTTCCTGATGGCAGTTTCCGCCAGTATCGCGATACTCGGCCAGTTCTCGATCATCCGGGTACTGGAATGGTTCATTGCCTTTTCCATGTGCATCCTCGCGATCCTGAAACTGCGTGACCTGTTCAGCTTCACCAACCAGTTTCTGGGCTATGACCTGCTGGCGCAGCGGTTTGTGCCCTATGCCTATATCTACCCGTTTGCGGAAGCCTTCGCCGGTATTGTCATGCTGGCCGGTGTGGTAACGGCACCGGTGGCAGCCCCGGTGGCTTTGTTCATCGGTACCGTTGGCGCGGTCTCGGTCTACAAGGCGGTCTATATCGACAAGCGTGACCTGAAATGCGCCTGTGTCGGCGGTAAAAGCAACGTGCCGCTCGGCTTCGTCTCACTGACCGAAAACCTGATGATGGTGGCCATGGGCCTCTGGATGATCATCAAGTGGCTGATCCTGATCGGCTGATGGGTACTGCCGCCTGATCTGTAACCAATAAAAAAAGCCCGGCACTGTGTCCGGGCTTTTTGGTGTTGCAAGCTGCGGCTTAGAAGGATGGCAGGACCGAGCCTTCATAGGTGTCGATGATGAACTGACGGACCTCATCGGAGTGATAGGCATTGATCAGTGCCTTGGCCCAGTCGGTATCTTCATCGCCGCGACGCACGGCCACCAAATTGGCATAGGGGCTGCCGGTCGGGTCTTCGATCGCCAGTGAATCCGCAACCGGGTTCAGACCAGCGCCGATGGCGTAGTTGGTGTTGATGGACGCGAGGTCCACGTCACCCAGTGCCCGTGGCAGCTGTGCGGCATCCAGCTCGATGAAGCGGAAGTTTTTCGGGTTCTCGGTAATGTCGATGATGCTGATATCGATGCCGAGGCTGTCATCGAGTTTGATAAGGCCGGCCTGTTGCAGGACCAGCAGGCCGCGTGCGCCATTGGTTGGATCATTCGGGATGGCGATGGTTGCGCCTTCCGGCAGTGCATCCAGATCCTCGTACTTCTCGGAATACAGACCCATCGGCGTCAGGAAGTTCATGCCGATCACGACCAGATCATAACCGCGGGCAGCGGCTTGCGCATCCAGATAGGGTTTGTGCTGGAACGAGTTGGCATCGAGATCGCCATCGTTCAGGGCCTGGTTCGGAATGACATAATCGCTGAAGGCAACGATTTCGATCGTGTGCTCGGATTGTTTGGCGATCACCTCGGCGACCTTTTCCATCACCTCTTCATGCGGCCCGGGGGTAACGCCGACGAGGATGTTCTTGGCAAGTGCCGGGAAGCTGGCAAGGCTCAGGCTGGCAGCGAGAGCAAGGCCGGTCAGAAAACGTGCTTTCATGTTGGTTTCCTTTTGGTTTCGGGGATGGTTTCGAGTTGGATTTCAGGTTCGGGGACGGGAAGAACGATGTGCTGATCAATCAGCGGTGCCGCTTGTCAAACCGGGCGGCGAGGAAGTCCCCGGCCAGCTGGACAATCTGGACAAGTGCGATCAGGACAATAACGACGGTCAGCATGACATCGGGGCGGAAGCGCTGGTAACCGTAGCGGATACCCACATCGCCGAGCCCGCCGCCGCCGATGGCCCCAACCATGGCCGAATAGCCGATCAGGGAAATAGCGGTCAGGGTCAGGCCATTGATAATGGCGCTCATGGCTTCCGGCACCAGAACCTTGCGGATGATCTGGAACGGTCTGGCACCCATGGCCTGTGCGGCCTCGATCAGCCCCGGTTCCACCTGACGGATCGCGCCCTCGACGATCCGCGCGATGAACGGAATGGCCGAGATGGTCAGCGGCACCATGGCGGCGGTGGTGCCGATGGACGTACCTGCCAGCGCGCGGGTGAACGGCACAATGGCAACTGCCAGAATGATGAAGGGAATGGAGCGTGCGGCATTGACGACAATGCTCGATACCTTGTTCAGCCATGGCGCGGCAAACAGCTCACCGCGACGGCTGGTGGCGAGAAAGATGCCGATCGGACCACCCACCAGCGTGCCGAGCAGCAATGATACCGCCACCATGTAGAGGGTATCCCAGGTGGCATTGAGCAGCAGGTTAATGAGTTGCTGGGACATGGCCGATTACCTCATGTGGCTGGTTGTTACTGTTCAGAAATGCGGTTGCCGCACTGGTCTTATCCGGTCCGCCGATGATCTCGACGAACAGGATGCCGAGCGGCTTGCCAGCGATGTAGTCGATGCGCCCGGCGATGACATTGATGTCGGCATCAATGCTGCGGCCAAGCTGGCTGATGACCGGCGAATGGGCGGTATTGTCGGCAAAGGTCAGTTTCAGCAGCGCATTGCGTTCGGCAGCCGGTTCCGATTGCAGTCGGACGGCAATTGCCTCGGGCAGGATGTTTTCGCCGTCGCCCTCAACCATTGCCCTGGTGGTCGGGTGCTGTGGGTGGGCGAAGATATCGAAGACATGGCCAAGCTCAACCACATGCCCGCCATCCATCACCGCCACGCGGTCGCAGACCTGTTTGACCACTGACATCTCGTGGGTAATCACCACTGTCGTCAGGTTGAGGCGCTTGCTGATGCCTTGCAGCAGGTCGAGGATTTGCTGGGTGGTTTCCGGGTCGAGCGCAGAGGTGATCTCGTCACAGAGCAGCACTTCCGGCTCGACAACCAGTGCGCGGGCAATGCCGACACGCTGTTTCTGGCCACCGGAGAGTTGGGCCGGGTAATGGTCGGCCCGCTCTTCCAGGCCAACAAATGCGAGGATTTCACTGACCCGCTTTTTGATTTCGGCCTTCGGGGTTCTGGTCAGTTCCAGCGGCAGGGCGACATTATCGAATACCGTGCGGGTCGAGAGCAGGTTGAATTGCTGGAACACCATGCCGATGCGGCGGCGGAATGCCGGCAGGGACCGATTGCCCAGTGCGGTGACATCCTCGCCATTCAGCAGGATGCGTCCGCTGCTGGGTCGCTCCAGCAGGTTGAGGGTGCGCAGCAATGTGCTTTTGCCTGCGCCGCTCTTGCCGATAATACCGAAGATTTCGCCCTGTTTTATGTCCAGAGATGTGGCGGCGAGGGCAGTAACATCCGCATGCTTCTTGCTGCCCTTGTAGATCTTCTCAACTGCTTCCAGCCGGATCATATGTCTGGTCCTCAACTCACAAAAAAATCCGCTGCGGCCAAACCGAGCGGATCATTCATGAACCCTCGCTTTAGCTGCATTTTTAAAGCGCCCGCAAGCTGATAGAGATCAAATCGGCGCTGTCTGTAGGTATGCAAACAAGTCTGGGTGAGGCTGTCAATTACAACGCGCGCATATCAGGAATCCCTTTTGCGCAGATCAGGCAGCTTTGCTGACCTATTCCTTGTCGCTTGTCGTGTTAAGCAATTTGTCGGCCCCGGCACCGCCGATCAGTTAGCCGGTTTTGATGCCAAATATCCGGTTATTTTGTCGTGCTTTGTCAGTTTGGCTGAAACTGATTGTGGCCAAGGGGCGCTAGGCCTATTTTGCCAAGGCTGGTTAAGCAACATTTTATTATGCGCTGTGAGTACAGTGTCTGGGTTGATTGATATTGAGATGAAAGACCGCTTTTCCGCCGTTGCACTTGAGTTGGCTCAAAAACCGATAATGCCGGTCGAGGAATATCCGCTTCTGTTCAATCCCCCGGAGGATTTTCAGCGCAGATATTGTGGATCATCAATGCGTCATGCATTCCTGTTTGCTGCCGGCTTTTGTAACATTATGATGACTGAGACCGAGGAATTGCTTGGTCCGTCGGAAATCGAGGCTTTTGCCCAAGGGTGGAAGTTTCTTGATTTCGGTTGCGGCTGGGGGCGCATAACCAGGTTGCTGGCGCTGAAATACGGGCAAAAAGGCATATACGGTCTTGATGTCAACCAGACGGCGCTGGCATCTGCATCTGCAGCCATGCCGCAGGCAACTTTTGCGCTTCTGGAGAATGCCCCGCCATCGCCGTATCGGGATGCGCTGATTGATATTGCCATCAGTGTTTCGGTTTTTTCACATTTAAGTATGGAATATCAACGCAGCTGGGCCACCGATATCGGCCGTATGGTCAAGTCTGGGGGCGTGGTGTTTGTGACATATCACGGGCCGTGGCTGCTGGATATGATCGAGGATTTTGGCAATGGCAATCGCCAGCCAGGCAATCCCTGGGAAGTGGCGCTCTCAAGAATGAGCGGAGAGGTATCGGCTTATCGGGAAAGCTGGGCAGATGGTCGCTTTACCTTCATGTCCACAGGCGGTGAAGCCATGGGCGATCAGAGTGCTTATGGCGATGTACTTGTGCCGCGACAATGCGCAGAAGAAATATGGGGTGAAGCCGGATTTTCCCTGATCAAGTGGATTGAGGACAAGGAGCGATATCCCCAATGTATCGCGGTACTGCGCAAAGGATAGGGTATGATTACACGTGAGCAAGTTGATCTGCAGGAAGAACGATTAATGCAGGTCATACCCGATCTCTCAAAGCATCTGGCGCCACTTGCAGAGAGGGGGCTGGGGCTTGACGTCGGGCGGTATTCATACGGTACCCCAATGGTCTATTATCAGGGCGATCCCAATCGAAAGCTGAGTATCGGGAAATTTGTCAGTATTGGGCCGGATGTGAAGATATTCTGTGGACGTCAGGGGAGTCATCCCCTTGATCTGCTGTCCACATTTCCGATGAGCATGCTGTATCCGGGATATGCCGGTGGCAATCCGGATAATGTCAGCCGGGTATTCATGAAAAGCCTTGATGTGGAAATCGGCAATGATGTCTGGATTGGTGCAAATTCCGTAATTTTGGCAGGGGTTACCATTGGCCATGGCGCTGTTGTTGCCGCAGGGGCTGTCGTTTCCAGTTCTGTTGAGCCCTATACGGTTGTGGGCGGCGTGCCTGCCAAACCGATAAAGCTGAGATTTGATCAGTCGGCTATTGACCGGTTGTTACAGCTAGCCTGGTGGGACTTGCCCATCGAACATCTTATAAACAATCTGCAATCTGCATTTTTTGAAAGCGATCCTGAGAAATTCATCCGGATTCTGGAACGCCTGCGCTCAACCGGCGAATAGAAAATCATCGCTGATTATTGCGGCCCTGAAGCAATTTGTCGGCGATGTATCCGGCGATTGGAATGGCCGAGGTTGCGGCCGGTGAGGGGGCATTGCCCACATGCAGCATGCGTGCGGTTTTGACGAACAGGAAGTCGTCTATGATCCGGCCATCCCTTGCCACCGCCTGCGCCCTTACCCCCGCCGGATAGCGGGTGAGGTCTGCCAGTCGGATGCTGGCACAGTATTTCTGTACCTTTTGCAGATAGAGCCGCTTGGAGGCTGAGGCGGTGAGTTCTGTCAGTGCCGGTCCGGCATTGGCCGCCAGCATGCGCCAGAAACCACCATAGCCTAGCGTGCTTGCCAGATCGGTCAGGCTGATATCCCGGAAGCGATAGCCTTCCCGTTTGAACGCCAGTACGGCATTGGGACCAACGGTAAAACCGCCATCAAGTTTGCGGGTCAGGTGCACGCCGAGGAAGGGCCGTTCGGGATCGGGTACCGGATAGATCAGGTGCCGGACGAAATCGGTGGGTTGGTTCTGCACCCGGTAATATTCCCCACGGAACGGGACAATACGATAGTCGGGTTCATGGCCGAATGCCCGGATCAGCCGATCCGAGTGCAGCCCGGCACAGGCAACCGCATGAGCGGCCTCAAACCGGCCCTGATCGGTATCAATCACGACGCCGTTTTCGCTCTCCCGGCCCGAGAGGACGGTGATGCCGGTGATGATGGTGCCGCCCTTGGCTGCAAAGACCTCGCCCATTTTCCGCGCCACCCGACCATAATCGACAATGCCGGTGGTCGGGGAATGCAGTGCCTTTACCCCGGCGATATGCGGCTCGAGCCGGTGCAGTTCATCACCGCTCACTGGCTCAATGCGGATACCGTTTTGGCTTGCGCGGTCATGGAGCGCATCAAGCCGTGTCGCCTCTGCCTCATCGGTTGCCACGATCAGCTTGCCGCAGATGCTGTAAGGAATGGCGTGCTCGTCACAGAACGCGGTGGTCGCGGCGACGCCCTCACGACAGAACCGCGCCTTCAGGCTGCCCGGCGCGTAATAGACCCCGGCATGGATGACGCCTGAGTTGTGGCCGGACTGATGGCTGGCGAGTTTCGGTTCCTTCTCCAGCACTGCAATGGCGGCATCCGGGTTGCGGTTTTGCAGTTCCAGTGCGGTTGCCAATCCGACAATCCCGCCGCCGATGATAATGACATCATAAACCTGTTTCATGGGGGGAGTTTAGCCGACTTTACGGCTTGGGTCGGGAAAAATTATTGTTCGCTTAAAAAATACAATTAGCGCCTTTCATATTTTATTGTTAAATATAATAACAACAATTCACCACATGAAGATACCAGCTTTCAGGCTCTCCCAACGCCTGCTTTTTCCGTACCTGAAAACAAGGAGTAACCCGTTTATGCATCCCTATCGTTACGATGGTTCCCCCGGTCCCTATCAGGCCCTGCTGGAGCGTTTGTCGGTGATGGGGAACAAGCGTGAACGCGGCGCCGATGCCATGCCCGGCTGGCGCGACCCGCTTCCCTATATGGCGGAAGACCAGCTCAAGGCGCATCTCGTCGATCTGCAGCGTATGGCCGAGCGCGACAAGCCGGCCCTGCATGAGGAAGACAATCTGCAGCAGACCATGGGTGGGCTGGCGATCACCGGCGCATCTTCGACCATGCACAGCCTGCGCGGTCGTCAGGAAGCGCTCGAAATTCTTGAAGAGCGTGCCAAATGGCTGGCGACTTACCTGACACCGGAGCGGCTTGATCTTGCCGAGCAGTGGCGCGACCAGATCGCCCGCCGTGGTGTTGTTTCGCGCCAGAGTGCCGATAACCGGATGCGTGCCCATAGTGCCAAGCGTGACATGCGTTGGACCGTTCAGTTCTGTTATGAGGATGGTGAGGCTGCGAGTGACGCCTGGTTCAAGCTCATCGATGATGAGCGCGGTGTCGGCTATATGGAAGCGGCCAAACAGGTCGCGGCCCAGCCGGAAATCCTCGGCAAGCTCCGCGGTGGCAAAACCTGGCTTGGTCTTGGACAAGACAACAAGGAGCGTCAGGACGCCCGTGACCGTCTGGCCCAGCTGCCGCGTCTGGCGATGCAGCAGTTCAACCATACCCGCCTCGCGGACAAGGCTGAGCGTCAACTGAACGCCATGGAGAAGCCGGAGCGGGCATCGGGCGAGTTGTCCGAGACGCTTGCTGCCATCCGTGACGTCAAGAAGATCGACCTTCACTACATGCTGGCGATGAAGGACAAGGTGATCCGTACCCGTGCCCTGATTGCGGGCCAGAAGGATGATCCGGTGCAGACCATGGTTGCGGCTGACAAGCTCTATGCCGAGCTGATGGAAGGCTACAATCCCGGTGAGCGGATCACGGCCGGTCAACTGAAGCGCGGTTTGACGTTCACGCTCAATGAGATGCGCAACAACCCGGCCCAACGGTCGGCTCTGGAAGCTGCTGGCCTGAACCCCGATGCAGTGTTCAGCGATGATCGCAAGCCGACGCCGCGTCCGGGTGCTGCACCGAAGCTGGATGCGCCTGCGCCATAGTGAATTTCAGGTGAAATTGTCAATCAGGCTGACGGGTTCAAGTGTTTGAGATTGTTGAATAAAAACACAACAAATCTTTAATGTTTGCTTTCCGTCAGCCCGGCTATCCTGAAACTGTAATAAAGGTTATACAGGCAGCCACATGGAACATATCCGCAGTTTAAGGGAAGGTGCGACAGCCATCGATCCGACACCGGATCTGCGCATGGTTGTTGCCTTGCCGCGCAGCGGGTCAACCATGACCATGTGTGTGCTGGCCGAGCACCCGGATGTCGGCGTGACCAGCCGTCTGACCCTGATGGGCAAGATGGGCAAGCGTACCGGCCCGCGCGGCACACCCCGAGAGTTCGAGCCTGATCACAGCGTGTTCAACGGCCCCTGGGCCGATAATGCCCATCCGATCTATGCCAATGCCATGGCACAGCAGCACAAGGTTGTGATCTCGAAGGAAGAGGTCGGCAATGATCTGGCAACCGGCACACCCGAACTCAATGAATGCAACTTCCCGGTCTTTCCCGATGATGACGCGATCCGTCAGACCAAACCGGTCTTCCTGATCCGTGAGCCGAAGGCGGCTTTCGACAGCTGGCTCGCCAAGGGCTGGGACGATATCGACGCCTTTATCACCGCCTATCGCAATGTCGCGCGCATGTATGATCATGCTAAATCGGTCGTGCCCGGCACGCCGATTGTGACCTATGACATGATGGTCGAAAGCCGCGACAACCAGCAGATGGTATTCGAGGGCATGTGCAAGCACTGGGATATGCCCTTTGATCCCAAGATGCTGAATTATGACAATGAGAGCTTTGGCGAGAAGTTCGTCTATGCCAACCCGCGTGAGCGCGACATCTATGTCCACCAGAACCCCAAGGGTCTGTTCACTACGGTCAAGCAGCACAATGAGATCAAGGCGAGCGTGCCGGGCCATGGTAAGCTGAGCGCGGAGCAGGCGCAGAAACTCGATGATGAGCTGGGTGATCTGTTCCAGCGACTTGACAGTGAGTGCCGTCTGCAGGCTTATCGTCAGCGACGCGCCAGTGCCGAACCGATCAGGGCATTGCCGCAGAAACAGACAGCCACGGCCCGCGCGACGCTGGACCTGAGGCCAGCCTGATAACAGCGTTGGTTTCTTGCCAGTCCCGGATAGCGGGATTGGTCCGGTAAGCAGGTTGGTAAGTAAGTTAATGCAAGATTTTCTGACCCGGCTGGATTGCCAGTCACTAAAAGCCATCAGCTTCGATCTCGATGATACGCTCCATGCCTATCGCAATGCGGCGAGTGCGGCGATGGATGCGGTCTATGTCTATATCGCCGAGGAATATGGTCGCTCGCCGGAGAGCCTGCACAGCGCCTATGCCGATATTCTGGCCAATGCCCAGTCCCTGCATTTCACCGAGGACAAACCGGCACGGGAATATCGCCGGTCGCGCTTTGATGCCCTGCTGCAGCATTTCTCCATCGTCGGCCTGCATGACACCGAGAACTGCCTCGACATCTATCAGGATGCCCTTGATGCCAATATGACGCCGCTGCCGGGCGCGAAAGAAGCGCTTGTCGCTGCCAATGATGCCGGACTGACCACGCTCGTCGTCACCGAGGGGCCGACCGATGCCCAGCAACATGCGCTGGAGCTGCTCGGCATGGCACCGCTGGTGACGCATCTGAAAACCAGCAGCCAGACCGGCTTATGCAAGGAAGGCGGCCTCTATCAGCATGTAGCGTCCGAGCTGAAAATCCCCGGCTCACAGATCCTGCATGTGGGCGACAATCCCGAACGTGACGGACGCGCGGCCAAGAAGGCCGGATGGCATGCGCTGATTGTTGGCAAGGACGACAACCGCTACGGCCTGCCGCATATTGCCGAGCTTTCGGAACTGACCGAATGGCTCAACAAAAATCCCGCGCCGGCTGCAATGCGACGCGGGATTTGAGAATACCGTTTCTCTGATCGACCGATCAGAAGTCCCAGTCATCATCCTCGGTAGCGACGGCCTTGCCGATCACATAGGACGAGCCGGAGCCGGAGAAGAAGTCGTGGTTCTCACTGTCCGGTGACAGGGCGGCGAGAACAGCCGGGTTGACCTGGCATGCCTCTTCCGGGAACAGCGCTTCATAGCCGAGATTCTGCAGCGCCTTGTTGGCGTTGTAATGCAGGAAGGCTTTGACGTCTTCGCTCAGGCCAAGCTCGTCATACAGCTCCTCGGTGTATTTCGCCTCGATCTCATAAAGCTCGAACATCAGGCCAAAGGCATAATCCTTGAGCATCATGCGCTCGGCTTCATTGCGCTTCTCGAGACCGCGCTGGAACTTGTAGCCGATGTAATAGCCATGCACCGCTTCGTCACGGATGATCAGGCGGATCAGGTCGGCAGTGTTCGTCAGCTTGGCCCGGCTTGACCAGTACATTGGCAGGTAGAAGCCGGAATAGAACAGGAAGCTTTCGAGGAATACGGAAGCGATCTTGCGCTTCAGCGGATCGGCGCCCGGTGCGTAATCCTTGAGAACCGTGCGAGCCTTCGCCTGCAGATGCGGGTTCTCTTCGGACCAGCGGAATGCCTCGTCCACTTCCTTGGTCGAGCACAGGGTCGAGAAGATCGAGGAGTAGGAGCGTGCGTGCACCGCTTCCATGAAGGCGATGTTGGACAGCACCGCTTCCTCATGTGGGGTGATCGCGTCGGGCATCATGGATGGTGCGCCGATGGCGTTCTGGATCGTGTCCAGCAGGGTCAGTCCGGTAAAGACGCGGATCGTCAGTTGCTGTTCATGGGGACGCAAGGTCGCCCATGATGGAATGTCATTCGACAGTGGCACCTTCTCCGGCAACCAGAAATTCGCGGTCAGACGGTTCCAGACCTCAAGGTCCTTGTCATCCTGCAAGCGGTTCCAGTTGATCGCTTTGGGTGTCATTGTCATTGACGGGTCTACATTCAGGCCATCCATTGTTCTTTACCTCACAGCGAGCAGGAAACACAGCCCTGAACCTCGGTGCCCTCAAGGGCAGCCTGGCGCAGGCGTATGTAGTAGATTGTCTTGATGCCACGCTTCCAGGCATAGATCTGGGCGCGGTTGATGTCCCGGGTGGTTGCCTCGGCCGGGAAGAACAGGGTCAGGGACAGGCCCTGATCCACGTGCTCGGTGGCCGCCGCATAGGTATCAATCAGACCTTCCGGACCGATCTCATAGGCATCCCGGTAATATTCGAGATTCTCGTTGTTCATGAACGGTGCAGGGTAATAAACCCGACCGATCGCACCTTCCTTCCGGATCTCGATCTTGGAGACGATCGGGTGGATGGAAGAGGTTGAGTTGTTGATGTAGCTGATCGAACCGGTTGGCGGTACGGCCTGCAGATTGCGGTTGTACAGCCCGTGCTTCATGACATTGTCGCGCAGCTCGGCCCAGTCATCGCGGGTCGGCAGGTTGATATCTTTGAACAGACGCTCCACGTCCGGCATGGTCGGCAGCCAGTCACGATTGGTATATTTGTCAAAGAAGCTGCCATCGGCATATTTGGAATCGTCGAAACCGGCGAATTTATGTTTCTTCTCACGGGCCAGTGCGTTTGAGGCGCGCAGGGCGTGGTACAGCACAGTCGCAAAGTAGACGCTGGTAAACTCGACCCCTTCCGGGCTGCCGTAGTGGATATGCTCACGGGCGAGGAAGCCATGCAGGTTCATCTGGCCGAGGCCGATGGCGTGGGCTTCATCATTGCCGCGACGGATTGACGGCACAGAGTCGATGGCCGACATTTCCGATACGGCGGTGAGCGCACGAACCGCGGTCTCGACGGTCAGGCCGAGGTTCGGGCTATCCATGGTCTTGGCGATATTCAGCGAGCCTAGATTACAGGAGATATCGGTGCCGGTATGGTCGTAATTCAGGTTGTCATGGAAGGTTGACGCTTCGTTGACCTGCAGGATTTCCGAGCACAGGTTGGACATGTTGATCCGACCGGCAACAGGGTTGGCCTTGTTCACCGTGTCCTCGAACATGATGTACGGATAACCGCTCTCGAACTGGATTTCGGCAATGGTCTGGAAGAAGTCGCGGGCGTTGATCTTGGTCTTGCGGATACGCTTGTCATCGACCATTTCCGCATATTTCTCGGTGACCGAGATTTCGGAGAATGGCATGCCGTAGATGCGCTCAACATCATAGGGCGAGAACAGGTACATATCCTCGTTGCGCTTGGCCAGCTCGAAGGTCACATCCGGGATCACGACGCCCAGTGACAGGGTCTTGATACGGATTTTCTCGTCGGCATTCTCGCGCTTGGTGTCGAGAAACTTCATGATGTCCGGGTGGTGGGCATTCAGATAGACCGCACCGGCACCCTGACGCGCACCCAGCTGATTGGCATAGGAGAAGCTGTCTTCGAGCAGCTTCATTACCGGAATGACACCGGAAGACTGGTTTTCGATGCCCTTGATCGGCGCACCGGATTCCCGGAGATTGGTCAGCAGCAGGGCAACACCGCCACCGCGCTTGGACAGCTGCAGGGCCGAGTTGATGGAGCGACCGATGCTCTCCATGTTGTCTTCGAGACGGAGCAGGAAGCAGGAGATCAGCTCGCCGCGGCTTTTCTTGCCGGCATTGAGGAAGGTCGGGGTGGCTGGCTGGAAACGACCGGACAGGATCTCTTCCATGAAGCGCATGGCGAGGTTCTTGTCGCCATTGGCGAGGGTCAGGGCAACCATGACCACGCGATCCTCATAACGCTCAAGATAGCGTTTGCCGTCGCGGGTCTTCAGCGTATAGGCGGTGTAATATTTGAACGCGCCGAGGAAGGTCGGGAAGCGGAACTTCTTGGCATAGGCCTCGTCCCAGATACGGTGCAGGAACTTCTTGTCATAGAGACCAAGAACCGCAGCGTCGTAATAATCCTCATCGACGAGATAGCCCAGCTTCTCGTCCAGGCTGTGAAAGAACACGGTGTTCTGGTTCACATGCTGGAGAAAATACTGTCTGGCGGCTTTACGGTCCGCATCGAAGCGGATTTTGCCGTTCTCATCATAGAGATTCAGCATGGCATTCAGGCCATGGTAATCCAGCGTTTCCGTTAAGCTGTCATCGAGCATTCATGCCTCCAGAATTTCTCTAATCCAATTTTGACGTTGCGAATATCAGCATCTGTTCCCGCAAGCTCAAACCGATAGAGCACAGGAACGTCACATTTCTTGGTGATAACATCACCGGCGCAGGCAAACAGTTCGCCGAAGTTTCGATTGCCACTGGCAATTACCCCGCGCAAACCGGCGCGTCGTTTGGGATCATTGAGAAAGTGGATGACTTGCTTGGCTACAGCGCCACGACCTTGACCATCAGCATAGGATGGGCAGATCAGGATATATGGTTCGGTCGGTTCCGGCATCGGTTCTGATGGCGATATCGGAATCCGCATGGCGGGCAGGCTCAGCCGTTCGACAAACCGAACGGTATTTCCCGATTGCGAGGAATAATATACGAGCCCACCCATCTTTCTTCTCTGTCTTTCCGGCTATCAATCCAGACGTATCAGTCCAGACGGCTTAGTCCAAGCGGCCGATCATGTCGGGACGGAAACCGGCCCAGTGCTCTTCACCGGCGACCACGACAGGGGCCTGACGGTAGCCAAGCTCTGAAACCTTGGTCATGGCGGCGGCATCTTCCGTCAGATCAACTACCTGGTAGCTGATACCTTTGGCATCAAGCGCACGGGTTGTCGCGGTGCACTGAACGCATGCTGGTTTCGAATAAACGGTGATGGTCATTCTGGTATCCTCGTCTTGGAACATGCCAACGGCCTGCAAAACACAATATCTTGTATCTATGCGCTCGTTAGCCCGGTTTTCTGTAAAAACCGCTCTATGTCGAAACCTGCGCTCACGCTGGCTCTCAGAACGTTCAGGAGAGCTATCATGACGTGATTGATATGGTCAATATATAGTATCCAAAAAACATATTAACACCCCATATAGTGTGTTTCGTTATGCACACCGTTGCGCAAATGCATGAGCAAAAACTACCCGTTTTTGGGGCATTTCCGCCGCATTGAAGAGTTTTCCCGAGGGGTGGGGAAAACTGTGAATACAATATATAGGGGATTTGTTTCGGTGGTGTGGGGTTTTGGTGCCACCAGATATAGGGGCATGGGCCTGTATGGGCCACAACCCGCGCCACAGGTGCCGTGACGCGGGTTGTGCCGTGTTGGGTGGAGCGGATCAGGGAGCGATTCCCGGATCAGTTGCCGTATCGGCGCTGGAATCCCTGAGTCACCTGATTGATGAAGGCCGGGTCCTTGTCGCGCCAGTAGCGCGGATCGCGAATCATGGCATCCAGATCCTGTGCCTCGCCCGGTCCGGTGCTGGCATTCGGGCGGGCGGCAATCGGGCCGCTGCCTTCACCCTGCATCATCTGATACATGGCGAGGATGCCGGCCTCGGTCGAGGACAGGGCCGCGACGACCGGTTTGGGCAGTTCCTTGTCGGCCCAGGCGAGCAATTGACGCGAGACCTCACGCCATTTGGCTTCGCCGCCGAACCGCTCGACGAGGCGTTCCAACTCGCGCTCGGCTTCCAGCTCGGTTGCCATCTCGCTGATCAGTGGCAGCAGATATTCCGCTGCCATATCATAGACGAGCTGTGCCTGTTCCGGGCTGAACCCGGCGCTGAACAGGCGCTGGTTGATTTGCGGATCGGCTTCGAACAGGCCGTTGGGTACCGTGATCGCATATTCATCAATGCTGGCCGGTGCGCGATAGCGGCTGGTGGCGGAGAGTTTGCGCTCCAGCTCCTGATAGGATTTGAGCAGCGCCTCGACACGGATTTCGCCTTTCTCCGCATCCCAGAACTTGGCCGGAACGCCCGGCGGCGGGGCATTGCCCGGCAGGATGGGATCAGGCGCGGTCTCGTCGATGGCCTGCGGTTCGGTGGGGATATAGCCGCTCGGCAGGCCGGTGGCGGTTTGCTGGTCGATGGTCAAAAGATTCTCAGACATGGGCTTCAAGCACTCCTTTGGGTGGTGGCTGAGGACGGGAATGGTTCAATGGGGGATAATTCAGTCGGGGGTAATGGGCCTGTCGCTGGTGGCACAGGGTGCGGACCCGGTGGCCTTGGTGGGAACACTGGTGGCGATATTGGTGCCGGGGTGTCGCGCATCAGCTCGGGCGGTACACCGAGGGTCTTGCCGAGCCAGCGGGCGGCGGCGGCGCTGTCGACAACGCGCTGGGCATCGGGGCCGAGCGCACTGGCCGCTTCCAGCCAGCTGAGCGTGGTCTGTACCTCACGCTGGGCCTGCGCCTGTGCCAGTGGCGAGCGGTGGTCGAGGCTGACCATGCGCCCGTCAATCGGGATATCCGGTACCTCGCCGCGTTTGCGCAGAATGTCGACCGCACGCAGCACCAGCGGGGTCAGCAGCTCCGATTGCAACCGGCCATAGGTGGCACCCAGTATCCGTGCCATCTCGGCCGAGCGTTCGACCACTTCGGTCGTGGTCATGGTGCGGTTGCTGATCGCCGCCATACGGTCGATCAGCAGGCTGTGCCGGATTCGACCGCGCAGATCGTCGAGCACCAGCTGGGACACATCAAAGCGGCCTGGCATATCCAGTGGCGACAGGCCGCCGGAGCCGACTGCCTTCGGGATGATCGCCCCCGGTACCAGCTCGACCGTGGCCGGGTTGAGGACGCCGTCATCTTCCGCCTGCCAGATGCCGGTGACGGCGATGGAGGCGTTCTTCAGGATCAGCTCCACCACCTTGTTTGCGGTCTTGATATCCGGCAGGGCCTTCATCACCGGCGAGCGGCCATAGGTCTCCCCCGGTGCCTTCAGCCAGCGGAAATTGATGAACGGACTTTCCGCCTGTCGCTTGCTGGCGAGCAGCATCGGGTCGCTGTTTTGGCTGCCCTCGCTCATGATGATGTCGTGGCGATAGGCGGGGCCGTCCGGGATCACCGCTTCGATGACCGTGACCTTGGCGGTGCCGGTCTTGTCATTCTGCAGCTCATCCGGCAGGGGCTGGTCGGGGAACCGGTTGCGGAACTGTTCGGCGGTCAGTTGCAGGCGGCGGAAGGTAACATCGAGCCGACCGGTCGGCCCCTCGTCGAGCACGATGTCGGCGAGCGGTACCGCGGTGAAGCGGAAGGCCGACATTTCGCCCGGCTGTTCCGGTTCAAGCCCGAGGCAGGCCGTGCCGCCGGTGACGAGATCGAGATAGCACTGGTGCATTTCCACAGCGAAGTTTGACCGGTCGAAATGCGCCTGCAGCTTGGTGGAGATTTTGGCCAGCACTGGGCTGATGCGCTCGGCGGCGGCCTCGTCGAGATCGGGGCCGGGGACGAGGCCGAACCAGCGCGACCATGGTGGCGTCAGGTTGGCGAGCAGGCTGGCCGCCAGTTGGTCCACCGCATCGGCGGCGGTGCCGTCATAGACGTCGTCATGCAGGCGGCCACCGGCAGAGCTGGTATCGCCGAACCCGGCGCGTTGCGGCAGGGTCAGGTCATAGCATTCCTGCCAGTGGCTCTCCCAATGCTGGCGGCGGGACAGGGCAGCGTCGAACTGTGCCTTGAGTGCCTTGGCCCGGCTCGCGGTCTGATCCGGGTCGTCGGTCATGCCGGTGTCGGTACTGTTTATGAGGTTCTGCATGGGCATCACTCCCCGAGCAGGGTGCGGCGGGTGGGGACCAGATCATTGAGCGCCAGCACGCCTGTCGATCCGGTCAGGATGGTGCCGAACCGGCTGCGGCGCCGGTCGAGCAGCCCGGCAACCTGTGCACTGTCCGGGTCGCTCGCGGTGTCCTCACTGCTGTTGCTGTTGCCGGTGCTTGGCGCGGGGGCTGATGGTTGAGTGGAGGGCGGTTGGGTGGGGGCGGTTTGCGGTCGAGGTGCAGCGGATGACTGGCGCTGTTCAAGCTCGGCAATCCGGTCCTGGAGCGACTTCTGCGGCAGGCGCGGCAGTGGCTGCGGGGTCGGTGGCGGCAGGGGTGCCAGTATCGGTGCGGGCCGTGCCGGTGGGGTTGGCATCACCGGTGGCAATGGCTCGATCACCGGTTGTTGCGGTGGCAGTTGCGGTGCCGGTGTCGGGGCGACTAGCTCGACAATCTGTGGTCGGGAACTGGAAAACAGGCTGCCCATGGGTGCTCCTATCTCTGTGGTGCGGGGAATGATGGTCGGGAAGACAAATGCCGGTAGAGCTGATGCGGGGTCAGGATCAGTGGGGCGTGGAGGCCGATCAGGCGCTTGATCGCCTCAACACAGGTGAAGATGCCGGGTGGGGCCTGTCGTACCGGCTTGCTGGCGCTGGTCTCGATGACCGTATAGCCCTGATCGCGGTACCAGCCCGGCAGGTCGAGATGGCTCGGCAGGGCGAGGGTTTCGATCTGCAGATGCCCGGCCAGCGGATCGATCAGCAGCCATTGCCGGTCCCGTGGCAGCAGGGCAAAGCAGTGCCGGAATCCGGGCTGCAGCCAGTGCAGCCAGCGCAGTTCGGTCTTGCCGGTGAACAGGATGAATATTCTCTCCTGTGCTGGCATTGGAACTGGCGCTGTAGATGGCTGGCTGTCGGCGGTCACTGGAGGATGCCCTTGCTCTGCAGCGCCGGTTCGATCCGGGCGAGCGCATCATGCCAGATGGTATAGGCCTTCTGTTCCTTTGGACGGCGCGGGTCCGGTGGGCTGCCGCGTTTGCCGTAAAAGTTGAGTACACGAAGATGGTCGATGAACAGGCGTCGCTGGCGGTACAGCCGGTCAACCACGCGCAGAATATCGAGCGGTTCGCAGGGGCGGGGCAGGCTGCCGATCCCGGCGACGATCTTCGCGCCGCTGTGGCGGGCTTCATAGGCGGTAATGAACCAGAACCAGGCGGCCTCTACATCAGTGAAGGCCATGGTCTCTGCTGGGATTTCTGTTGGAGTTTCCACATGCTCTTCTGGTTGCGGTCCGGTGCGGTATCGTGGGGCGGGGCTATTCTGGGGGATGGGACAGGCTGTCATTGCGTCTCTCGTTATAGGAATATATACCCTTATGTCTTTGTGTGATTGCGGTGTCAAGAATAAATTAGGATTATATACCTATATGATTTCGCGCTAATGTATGAGAAAATATTCTTATGATGAAGCATGCCGACATATGGCGCGGTATTGACCGGCTAGCCGACAGTCGGGGCCTGACACCATCCGGCCTCGCCCGTAAGGCTGGGCTTGATCCAACCACCTTCAACAAATCCAAACGCCAGACCCCGTCCGGCAAGGCGCGTTGGCCATCGACCGAAAGTCTCGCCAAGATTCTGGAGGCGACCGGTGCCACGCTTGAGGAACTGGTCGGGCTGATCGAGCAGCGCCAGACCGCCCGCCAGCAGATCCCCCTGATCGGGTTTGCCGAGGCTGGTCAGCAGGGCTTTTTCGATGATGGCGGATTTCCTGCCGGGGCAGGCTGGGACTTGGTTGAAGCGCCCAATATCAATGATGAAAACGCCTATGCTCTCGAGGTCAGTGGCCAGAGCATGGAACCGGCCTTCGGGCCCGGCGACATTCTGATTATCTCACCGGCGGCGAGTGTGCGGCGCGGTGACCGTGTGGTGCTGAAAACCAAGGGCGGTGAGGTGATGGCCAAGGAACTGGTGCGCCAGACCGCCACCAAGATCGAGCTGAAGAGCATCAACCCGGATCATGATAACCCATGCTTCAACATCGATGATGTGGAGTGGATGGCGCGTATCCTCTGGGCCAGCCAGTAATTCCCTGCAGATAAAAAGTTATTGTGAAAATAATCCTATAATTGCTAGGGTTACCTTTTGCATCCGGAGAGTCTGCATGGTGCCCAAGATTGAAGATATAATTCCTATCTGTGGTGAGCTTCACAAAGAACCTGTCACGACCGATATTGCCCGCCGCTATGGCCTCGGGGAAGACGGGCTGTCGGTTCGGGAACAGATACGCGAACAAATGATCGCCCGTTTCATGCGGGCGATCCGGGCCCATCGTCGCCGGTTGTCCGCCGCGCGGAGCATGAAGGACCCGGAGCTGCGCAAGCTGACCGAAGGGCTGCGCTTCTATGTTCTGGAGGCACGGGGCGTGCAGGGTAGTGCCGGTGAGGACTGGCAACCGCAGGTTGTGTCCAAGTAGCGGCCTAATGTGGAATAGGATTTGCAAACTCTTGGCGTAGGCATAAAAATGTGCCTCAGCAACAAACAGAATGTATTGCCCATGCAAGGATATGCAAAAGACACCGGCAAAGTGATGAACCGCCAGTTCTATCCGGCGGGCACACTGATCTTCAGCGAAGGCGATGTCGGGGATTATCTCTATGTCGTGCGTTCCGGCCGGGTGGAGATTTTTCAGGAACGTCCCCAGGGCAAAATTGTCATCGGTACGGTTGGCAAAGGCGAACTGTTCGGCGAAATGGCGCTGGTTGACGGCGAGCCGCGCATGGCCTCGGCCCGAACGCTGCAGGATTGCGAGCTGATGCTGGTTTCCGGCATGACGTTCCGGGATCACATGAAGGAATCCTCCTCCTTCATTCAGGCGGTTATGGGCATTCTGGTGAAGAACCTGCGCAATGTGGATCGCTGGCACAATCAACGCATCGTCACTGCCGAGGAAGACCCGCTGATCCTCGATGCTATCGCCGTCGATGAGGACGAGAAGTAACCTCTTACGGTTTGCGCGCGGATCACAATCCGGTGGGGATGGGTGAAATTCTCACCTGTCTGCCCATATCAATAGTCATGAGACGTTTATGTTTTTCACGACCCGGACTGATACCGGCGGTGGCGCTGTCTGTATTGCTGGCCCTGCCAATGCTGGCGCATGCGCAGTCGCGGATACCGACCCATGACGGGCGCGACCCGCAGCTGCAGCAGCTGAATCGGCAGCAGATAGAGCAGCGCCGGGCAATCGAGAGTTCACGCGCCGCACGGGAGAATCAGCTGCAGCAGCAGCGGAGATTGCGCGAGGAAAGCGAACAGCGGCGTGAGGACCTGCGCCAGCGTATGGAAGATGTTCAGGAAGATATCCGGCGTCAGCATGAGCAGTCGATAGACGAGAACCGCCACCGCATGGATTTGCAGCGCGAGCGCTATCAGATCAATCGGCGTGAGGTATATCGCGACCAGACACGCGCCCGCACCAGCGGCAACTCATCAGCGCAGAACCAACTCCGCAACCACATTGATGCCGAGCAACGGCGCAACAATAACCGGCTGCGCTCCCAGCGCGAGGCGACATCAAACCGCTTTCTGAGTAAGCGTTACTTCCAGAGCCGCGAACGTCGCTGAGCCTTGCATGGGTTAGCTAGAGCTGTGCCAGGAATATCCAGCAGGGCAGGGTCATCAGTCCCAGCATGGTGGATTGTGCTGTAATCGTGGAGACCCGCCCACTGTCGGCACCGAAGACGGAAGCCATGATATGCGCAACCGTTGCGGTCGGCAGGGCGGCGAAGGCAACAAGCACGATGGTATATTCCTTCGGCAGATTACAGACATAGCCGATAATCAGGGCCGCCAGTGGCAGCGCGATCAGCTTGATCGTGTTGAGCGCCACCTCGATCCCGCCGAGGCGATGCAGTGCGCGCCAATCCATATTTGCACCCAGTGACAGCAGCGCCAGCGGTACTGCAATCCCGGCAAGTTTGCCGATGGTCTGCATTGGCACAGTTGGCAGGGTGATACCGGACATGGACACGATCAGCCCCGCCATGCTGGCGAGCAGGAACGGGTTCATGGCGACCAGCTTGAGCGTGCCCAGATGCCCCTTGCCCGTGCCATGGGACAGCACGCCGACCGCGAGCAGATTGGCCATGGGCACGCCGACTCCGATGGCAGCCGACATGAGGGCGGCGGAGGCCGGTGGCAATGAGGTCATGACCACAAAGGCGAGCGCAGAATTGAACCGCCATGAGGTCTGCCAAATGCCGGCGAAGTCGAGGAACTTCTCCGGTCCCAGTGACCGCGTCAGCAGTCCGAGTATGAAGCCGATACCGAGCAATGCCCAGACAGCAAGGCCAATGGTCAAGACGTCGGACGCCGAAATGGCGTGGCCCGATGCGGCATGGAACAGCAGGGCCGGGAAGAATATCCGGTAGCTGAGCCGGTTGATGTCGCGCCAGGTATCCCACTTGACCCAGTTGCGGGCAAGCCCGCCAAGCAGGATCAGTAACAGCTCCGGTAAGAACATCATGAACGGGTCGGTCATCTGACAGCGGTCCAGCAATCCGGGTGGTGACTATGGATAGCGGCTCCCGTGAGCCTCTCTTGACGCAAGGTTCTCAGAATAAAAATGCATATACCAATAACCTTGGGTTATAATTGTGCCGGTTCATTGATAACCACGTCGATAACGAGCCGCTGATGCCTGACAATGCCCATGTCTCAACCGCGCTGAATGCCCTGCGCCATATCGAGGATACCGGCAGTCTGACCCAGGCGGCGCAGTTGCTCGGCATCAGCCAGCCAGCGGTCAGCAAGGCGATTGCGGCGGAGGAACGGAACCTCGGTGTGACCCTGCTGCGCCGGGGAACGCGGCCATTGCGGTTGACGGTGGAGGGGGAGATTCTGGCGCGCTATGCCGACCGTTCGGCAGCCATGTTGCGCGAGGTGCTGGATGACATCGATGCGCGGCGACGTCACCAGTCCGGGCTGATCCGCATGGGCTCGTTTGGTGCCTCTGCCTCGACCCGGGTATTGCCGGCCATGCTGCAGGATTTCCGCAAACTGCACCCGCAAATCGGGGTCACCATCATGGAAGCGCCGAATGTGGATATCATGGCGGCCTTGCGCGCCGATCTGGTTGACTTCGCCGTGATGATCGAGGCGCAGGGCGAAGAGTTCGAGAATATCGCCATGCCATCGGACCGGTTGGTGGCGCTGGTGCCGACCGCCAGTGCCTATGCCCGTGAGCAGGCCATTGATGCGGCATTATTTCAGGAGCAGCCGTTTATCATGAGCAAGGGCGGCAGCGAGCCGTTGATCCGTGACTGGTTTGCCCGCTCCAATATCCTTGAGCCGCGCATCGATCATGCGGTGTTGCAGATCACCTCAATACTGGCGCTGGTCGGTGCCGGGCTGGGGCTGTCGATCATGGCGGAAATGGCCCTGCCGCCGCTGCCGGGTAATGTGAAGGTTCTGCCACTGGCGCCGGAGATGCCGCGTCAGATCACTGTCGCCCGCCATCATGGTGCCATGCGGTCGGCGGCAGCGGAGGCATTCTGGGACTTTGCCGAGCGTCGCTACAGCTTTGCGTGAGCCGGAAAATCGTCAGGCGGATGAACTATCGTTATGGGTTTTCATGCACAGGCGCGATAGTCGGGTTTGTTATATTTAAAACGCCTGAAATCCGGGCGTGGACTAAAGTGCTTGATCATGTCGCTCTCACAACGCCGTTTTGGTGTCGAACTGGAAGTCATTCTGCCGTTCTGTCCGAGCAAACTGCCGCGCGGAACGACCCGGTTTGACAAGGTTGCCACACTGTTGCGCCAGAACGGTATCCCGGCCATGACTGAAGATGAGGCAAAGGCCAATCCCCGCTCGGTTGGGCCGGATGTCTGGATCGTCAAGGATGATGAAACCCTTGGTGGTTCCTGTGTCGATTTCGAGGGTGTTGAGATCGTCTCGCCGATCCTTGCCGGGGAGCGTGATTTGAAAAAGCTGCTCAACGTCACTCGCCTGCTTAAGGACACCGGCTTTACCACCAATTTTCAGACCGGGCTGCATGTGCATCATGAGGCCGATGATCTGGAAATGGAGGATTGGCGGCGTCTGATGGTCAATTACTACCTGACCGAGCCTGCCTTTGACCGACTGGTACAGCAGGATCGGCGGGGTGATGAAAACTCACACGCCATGTCCACCCGCCGCGATGTTGATATCGAGGCTCTGGTCGAGGAATTGGAAGAGGCGGAAACCGTCGAGGATATTTCCAACCAGCTGTTCCCCGGCGTGAACCAGACCCATGAGCTGAAAATGAACGTGGATGCGTTTATCAAGCACGGCACGGTCGAGTTCCGACAACATGAGGGCACGCTTGAGGAAGAGGAAGTCGAGCACTGGGTGCGTCTGACCCAGGCCTTTGTCGACCATTCTGTCGACAGCCCGGAACTGCTGGCGGTCAATGACGGTATCACCGATCCACTGGAGGCGTGGGAAGAGGTCGAGGATGATGGGCCACGAGTGCAGGATCCGCTGCTGAAGCGATTGATTTCCCTGCCCGGACCGAAAACCCGCGATCATTATATCGGCGTAGTTCAGCACTATGAGGGCAAGGTATCGCCGATGCTGGCCGGTATTCCCCGCGGCCCCCGAACAAGGCAGCCAGTGCCGGGTGGGTGGTCATGATCCGCTATCAGGACCGGGATGGTGAGATTTTTGAGGGCCGCGATGCGGTCGATGTTGTCGACCAGTTGCGGTTGGCATCAAAAACCGGTCGCGGACAGACCAGTGCGACCTTCATGAAAGCCTATGCCCGGCGCGCGGGCATGATGGCTGGTCATGACATACGAACCGCCACAGAGGCCCGGTTTGTCGAGGACCTTGTGGCGGTTGGTTTGCTGACGGCGATTGCCTATCAGCAATAATCACAAGCACATGATCAATGCAGTGATTTGACGATCAGGCGTTCGACCTCATCAAGCGGATGGTTGGTGAAGTCCTTGCTGATTTCTGCCACGAGACAGGCCTGCACTTCCTTGTGCAGTTGCGGACGGAGATTGCCGAGCACTTCCGGCGCTGCTGCAATGATCAGCCGGTTGAAGCGGCGCTTGTGCGCCATCTTGTACAGCTGGGCTGCGAGATCATCGGCAAAGCGTTCCTTTTCCAGCTGGTGCCAGTCAGTATCGTCGACCGCTGAACGGTGGGCCGATGGGCCGTCATTGAAACGGCCGGGGTGGTTGGCGGCCTGTTCGCGTGTTGGCGGATTATCAATCTCTTCCTTTTTCACCACGCTGAAGAACGGTGCTTCCTCATCACCCTGATTGCGCAGGAACAGAGCCTTTTCGCCATCGGCGACGAGAACCCATGTATCGGGTGCGAGTGCTTCGGTTCTGGACATAAAATGTCTCCCTTTGGGTTGGTTATTGTTGTCTTTTAAGCG
The DNA here is from genome assembly GCA_002168225.1 of Micavibrio sp. TMED2. Taxonomy (NCBI): domain Bacteria; kingdom Pseudomonadati; phylum Bdellovibrionota; class Bdellovibrionia; order Bdellovibrionales; family Pseudobdellovibrionaceae; genus Micavibrio; species Micavibrio sp. TMED2. The sequence continues at coordinate 24,514 of NHBH01000001.1, read as the reverse complement.
GGCAACATACGCGCATCGTCGCCTTCCTGGGCAGCATTGCTCACGGTTTCCATCGGTGCCGGATGCTCGACCGCCTTGACGATGGTCTTGCAAAACGCATCAAGGTCATCGGGATTTCGGCTGGTGATGATGCCTCGGTCGAACACGACCTCTTCGTCCCGCCAACGGGCACCGGCATTCTCCATATCCGTTCGGATGGATTTATAGGAAGTGGCGGTCACGCCATCGATCAGCTTGGCCTCAATCAGCAGCCACGGGCCGTGACAGATGGCGGCGATCGGTTTGTTCTGGGCGCTGAATTCGGTGATGACTTCCAACGCATCATCATTGACGCGCAGCAGGTCGGGGTTTATCTGGCCGCCGGGCAGAACCAGCACGTCGAAATCATCGACCTTGACCTTGGCAATCGCAAGATCGCTGGCAACCTTGTTGCCCCAATCGTTCGTATCCCAGCCGGTGACATCCTCACCATCCGGGGTGGCGATTTTAACATCTGCCCCGGCTTTAGCGAGCGTATCCCGCGGCACTTCCAACTCCGATTGCTCGAAGCCGTTGGCAGCCATAATCAGGACTTTGGCATTGGTGATACTAGGCATGGGAACATCCTCCGATCTGTCCGGTTGATTCAAGTGTCATGAAATCAACGGACAGACCGGGGACGGCGTTCCAATTTTCCGATGCAGAAGCGGTCGGATCAGGCGGGTACGGTTGCGGTCAATTCACCGGCAAGCGCCTGATTTATCAGGGCTTTGGTTTCCTTGATGCCGTAGAGTGCGACAAAAGAACCAAAGCGCGGGCCCTGATCCTGACCGAGCAGGGTCTGATACAGCGCCTTGAACCAGTCACGCAGGTTCTCGAACCCGTGGTCCTTGCCGATCGAATAGATCGCGGTCTGGATGTCCTCGGCCGAGGCATCGGCAGGCAGTTCGTCCAGCGTTTTCACCAGATCGGCAAGTGCCGCCCGTTCCTTCTCATCAGGCGCACGATAGGCTTTCTCGGGCTTCACGAAGTCCTGATAATAGGTGACGGCATATTCGGCCAGCCGATCAAGGAACGGTGCGGTTTCCGGCGTTGCCTCGGGTGCATAGCGGGTGATGAAGCCCCAGAGTACGCCTTTCTCCTCGGCATTCACCACGGAGGCGAGGTTGAGCAGGATGGCAAAGCTCAGATGATTGCTGGTCTTTGGCGGGTTACCGTTATGAATGTGCCAGACCGGGTTTTCGATCTGTTTGTCCGCAGGCTCTTCCGGGAATTTCTCACAGAAGGTGAGATATTCATCGACCGCTTTCGGGATCACATCGAAATGCAGGCGTTTTGCCTGTTTCGGCTTCTGGAACATATAGAGCGCAAGGCTCTCATCCGGGGCATAGCGCAGCCATTCCTCGACCGAGAGGCCATTGCCTTTCGATTTTGAAATCTTCTGGCCCTGCGCATCGAGGAACAACTCATAGCTGAGGGTTTCCGGTGGTTTGGCACCCATGACGCGGGTGATTTTGCTCGACAGGCGCACGCTCTCGATCAGGTCCTTACCGGACATTTCGTAGTCGATGCCGAGGGCATACCAGCGCATCGCCCAGTCGGGCTTCCACTGCATTTTCACCTTGCCGCCGGTGACCGGCAGCTCGACTTTTTTGCCGTCGACATCTTCAAAGACGATGGTGCCAGCAGACGGATTGGTTTCCAGCATCGGCACCTGCAGAACCTCACCGGTGGTTGGTGAGATCGGCAGGAAGATCGAATAGGTCTCCCGTCGCTCCGGCCCAAGGCTCGGTAGCATCACGCCCATGATCTCGTCATAGCATTCAAGTGCCCGACGCAGGGCGTCATCGAACATGCCGCTCTTGTAGCAGTCGGTGGAGGAGTAGAAATCATACTCGAAACCGAACTGGTCGAGGAACGACTGCAGACGCGCATTGTTATGGCGACCGAAGCTGTCATGGGTGCCGAACGGATCAGGCACCACGGTCAGCGGCTTGTTCAGGTGCTGACGCAGCAGGTCCTGATTGGGCACATTGTCCGGTACCTTGCGCAGGCCATCCATGTCATCGGAGAAGCAGATCAGCTTGGTCGGCAGATCGGAGATGCGCTCGAAGGCACGGCGCACCATTGTGGTACGAACCACTTCGCCGAAGGTGCCGATATGCGGCAGACCCGATGGACCGTAACCGGTTTCAAACAGGACCTTGCCGCTCTTCGGCGGGTTCTTCTCAAACCGCTTGGCCAGCTTGCGGGCTTCCTCAAAGGGCCAGGCACGGGCATTCAGGGCGAGATCTAGGTCAATTTCGGTCATGATCATTCAGATGGTTGATAGGGTTGATTGGAAAACGCGATATTCCGCTGCATTGCTTTACCGGTCAGCGGGCCTTAAGGCTAGCGCTGTATTTACTCTTCGTTTGGTGTTTCGTCCATGGGGCAGCTCACAACAGACAATTCGCTTGCGGATAGTTCGCTGATGACAGCGCTGGCTGCCCTGCCTGCGATCATGCTTGGCGCGCGTGATGCCTGGGTACGGGAACCCGACGGCAGGATCGCCACCATGCCGGTGCCACAGGCCCGGCAGCGGCTGGCCAAGGCACCGCATCTGCTCTGCCACCACAAGGCGATGGCCCGCCGCCTGAACATACAGGCGGTGGAGGGTTATGATCTGCTTGAGCTGTTTGCCTTCATTCGCCCGGCGCAATTCTGTCTGCCGACGGTGAAGGGGCTGGCGGCGGCGGCGGACATTGTGCTCGACGACCCGCAATCGGTACCGGCGCAACTGGCCGCGATGCCAGAGATTGCTGCCAGCCTGATTGATGAGCTGGCCGCACCCTTGCGCGCCGACCGTGAGGATGCCGCTGCGATTGCCTTTGCCATGGCCGAGGGCGGTTGGCCGTGGGGCAAGCTGATCCTCGACCATCTGGAGATGACCGCACCGCCGGACGGGCCGACGCTCTATCGTGCCTTTGCGGTCTGGCAGAAGGCCCCGGAATGGGAAGACCTGTCGCCACCGCCACCACCGGGACAGGAACCGGTGGACCCGCCTGCTGCCCGTACCCAGCTCGACCGGTTGCTGGCCGCACGTGGCGGGGAGCGGGAAGCCAGACCGCAGCAGGCGGATTACGCCAGTGCCGCCGCTGCCGCCTTTCGCCCGCGTGAGGCCGAGGGACGACCGAACATGATCCTCGCCGAGGCCGGGACCGGGGTTGGCAAGACGCTCGGTTATCTCGCCCCCGCCAGCCTGTGGTCGGAGATCAATGACGGGCCGGTCTGGATCGCGACTTATACCCGTAACCTGCAACGTCAGATCGATGATGAGCTGACCCGGCTGGATAGTGTGGTGCCGCCCGAGAGTGTGGTGGTGCGCAAGGGGCGGGAGAATTTTCTCTGTCTGCTCAATTTCGAGGAAGCGATCCAGCGGATTGCCACCACCCCGCGAAATGCCGTGCCACTCGGCCTGCTGACCCGTTGGGCGGCGGCCAGCCGGGATGGGGCGATCATTGCCGGTGATCTGCCGGGCTGGCTCGCAGACCTCGCCGGGCGCGGACGCACGCAGGGGCTGGCCGACCGGCGCGGTGAGTGCATCTATGCCGCCTGTCAGCACTACCGGCGCTGTTTCATCGAACGCAACACACGGGCGGCGAAACATGCGCGGCTGGTGGTCGCCAATCATGCGCTGGTGCTCTATCACGCCGCTACAGCGGCGGCGGAGGCGAGCGATGCCGGACCAACCCATCTGGTTTTTGATGAAGGCCATCACCTGTTCGATGCTGCCGACAGTGCCTTCGGTATTGCCCTGACCGCACAGGAAGCGAGCGAACAGCGGCGCTGGCTGCTCGGGGCAGAAACCGGGCGCGGCAGCCGGGCGCGTGGACTTGCCAAGCGGGTCGAGGATCTGCTCGCCGGGGATGAGGAAGGGCTGGCCGCTCTCGAAGATGCGCAGCAGGCTGCCCGTGCCCTGCCCAGTCAGGGTTGGCAGAAGCGCCTCAGCGATGGTGGGCCGAAAGGTGCCGGTGAGCAGTTCTTCGCCACCCTGCGTGAGCATGTCTATCGCCATGCCGGTGGCAATGACAGCCATTACGACCTTGAGGCTGCACCCTTGCCGATGGAGCCAGTGGTGATCGAACAGGCACGGGGCTTTGCCGCGTCACTCGGACGGCTGGTTGATCCGCTGAATACGATCAAGCGGCGGTTGTCGCGCCTGCTTGATGAGCGCGCCGAGGATTGGGACAGCGACACCCGCCAGCGGGCCGAGGCATTGGCGCGCAGTATCCAGCGCCGGGTGGAACAGACCTATCGTCCGTGGCGCATGGGGCTGATGACCCTGATCGATCTGGCCGAAGCGGCAGCACGGATCAGCAATGACAACACCGCGAGTGGCGATACCGCCCTTGAAGCCTCAATGGCCGAGGAGAAGTTCGTCGACTGGTTTGCCGTAACCCGCCGTGATGGCAATGACGTGGATATCGGCTATCACCGGCACTGGGTCGATCCGACCGAGCCGATGGCCGAGGCAGTGCTTGCGAACACTCACGGTGTGGTGGTGACCTCGGCCACGTTGACCGATCCGGGTGCCAGACCGCCGAAGGATGCGCAGGAAAGCGATGATGAGGCGGATAGCCGCTGGGCCAGTGCTGCACGGGTCAGTGGGGTCAATCATCTGCCCGGTGAGCCGGTCAGGGCGCAGGTGCGCTCACCGTTCAATTACCCGGAGAATACCCGCGTCTATATCATCACCGATGTAAACAAGAATGACATGGCACAGGTGGCAACCGGCTACCGCGCCCTGTTCGAGGCATCGGGCGGTGGTGCGCTCGGCCTGTTCACCGCGATCCAGCGGCTGCGGGCGGTGCATCAGACGCTGGCCCCGGCAATGGAGGCAGCGGGACTGCCGCTTTATGCGCAACATGCCGACGGGCTGGACCCGGCGACGCTGGTGGATATTTTCCGGGGTGAGCGCGATGCCTGCCTGCTCGGTACCGATGCCATTCGCGATGGGGTCGATGTGCCCGGCGATGCCCTGCGGCTGGTGGTGTTCGACCGTGTGCCATGGCCAAGACCAAGCCTGATCCATCGGGCACGACGACAGCGGTTCGGCGGACAGGCCTATGATGACGAGTTGATCCGCCTGCGGTTGCGGCAGGCGTTCGGGCGGCTGGTGCGCCGGGCCGATGATCGCGGTGTCTTTGTCATGCTCGACAGTGCCTTTCCATCCCGCCTGCTCAATGCCTTCCCGGAAGGGGTGGAGCCGGTCCGCAGCGGTCTTGCCGATGCCATTGCCGGAGTGCGGGAATTTCTGGGGACTGGCAAGGCTGTTGCGAACACTTCCGGTAGCAATGCCAATAACCGGGCATAAAAAAACGGGCCGCAACCGAAGTCACGACCCGTGATTTTTAATGAAACCGTTAAGGCAATCAGTTGAGGCGCAGGAACTGCGCAACAGCGGTTGCGGTATCTTTCTGGCGCAGCAGGCTGGCAATGCGGGTCTTGTCCAGTGGCAGCCATTCTGAAGGCTCGCCATGGCTCAGCATTTCCATCGTTGCTTCACCGGCATTGTCACCGCCGATGGCGATGATGAGACGGCACTGCATACCGGTGGTCTGGCTGCCGATAACCATGGTCTGATGATCGGCATCGTCGCCGGACAGATCAAGGCGGGCAACCCAGCCATAGGACTTGCGCAGGGCGTCGTTCAGCGCGCTGCCGAACTGTGCCCACATGTCTTCGGCTTCGCCGTTGTTGCGGGCATCGTTTGCTGCGGTTTGCATTTCGACGACAAATTCGCGAACCGGCTGTGGCTCGCCGACCTGTTGCCAGGTACCGGCTTCGCTGCGGCGCTGGACGGTGATGGTCCATGGCTCTAGATCACGCCGGAGGGTCAGACGGGTATCGTCACCACCGAGGCGATAGAAGGTTACGGCGCTGTCATTGGCTGGCTGGTAACCGTTCTCGGTACCGGGCAGATAGCCTTGACGGCGGAGGAAACCAGCGAGTGCGGACATGAACTGTCCGGTTTCGTTGGTCGTGGATTCGAGGGGGCGTGCTAGGTTCATCATTTGCCGCGGTTGGGTGTTCCGGTCAGAGCGACGATTATACGGGCGTGCAGGTTCGGGCATGCGCCGCTGGGGAGCGTGAAAGTAGTTCGGGAGAGTTTGCATTGTTCTCTGTTTCTGATAGTGCGCGTCATTACCTTCCCTTCATCCCTTTCGGGAGTTGCAAATAGCGGTTGGGGAGAAGGTTGCCGCTTGTTAATTTTTTAGTGTGACGGTTTCATTGCGTCCCATGTGAGACAGCGTTTTATTAGCGGTTCGTCAAGAAAGTTGCGACAGCATCTCGTAAACTTTTCCACACTGTTGCGATAGTTTTACCACTTGATGCGCGAGATGGTGTTTTTAAGAAACTTTTGAAATATTTTTCGGCATTTTCGTCAATTTTATTGGCAAACAATTCTGACAGTGAAACGCCGTTTACAAAGTTTCCGTCTTCCAGAAGGTGACAGCGCTGGGTCGTGCGGTTGACCCGCAACTTCCGGCCATCAAGAGTCGGATCGAGTGATGAGACGCGCAGCACCATGTTCTGTGCCGGTGCCTGTTCGCTGTTGCCATCCCAGTGGCAGAAGGTATCCGCACGGGACTGTTTCAAGCGGGTCAGCATGAGGCCGAGTTGGCGTACCGTGTGCTTGACCGGGCTGACGCTGTCAACATCGGGACCGTCGCACAGGAAGCCGGCAATCGAGCCGTGCCACATGATGCGCCAGTCGGTGCCGTCATGGCGCTCGACGGACAGGACATTGCCCTGCTCGCCCTGCTCCCAGCGGGACCAGACAAGCCGGTGGCTGGCATCGCCAACCAGATAATAGGTGTCGTGGCCGTTGTTGCCGACCAGCGTGCGGGTATCGCAGAGATAACCGAGGGCGGCGATACGGGCTTCGACAAGGTCCTGATCCCGGACATTGTCGTTTACATTGATATGAGTGGTCGTGGTGCGCGTGTTCGCACTGCTGCTGTCGATGTCCATTCCGAACATCGTGAACTGATCCGGCGACGCGTCGACTGCTACGGCTGGCATGGAAGCCATCGTTTGGGTCTCCTTGACTGTTGTTATACCGGTTCTGCGCCATCGACGGGGCTGCCGCTTAAATCGGGGCGGCCCGGGGGAGGGATAAACGCAAAACCAAGTCTCTGTTTATTTCTTGGTTCTTTTTATCGTGGCGACCCGCGTTGGGGCCGCCTTGTTGAGCGTCACCCTGCCACCGCTTTTTGAAAGACGGGAGCCAAAGCTATCAAAATTCCCGAAAGAGTCATGATTGATAGCACCGTGGACACAAGGATTGCGGTCGATGTTTCGCCCACATGTATCTGATAACGCTGGGCAACCACGAAGGTGAGCGCCCCTGTGGGTAAGGCGGCGAGCACCAGCGCCGAGGCCCGCCAATAGGGGTCCATGGGGAAGAAGCAATCGATCAGCACCAGTGTCACGATCGGTTGCAGCGCCAGTTTCATGACCGAAACCCAGAAGGCATTGCCGAGCCCTTCCTTCAGGTTCTGACCGGCGAGAAACAGGCCGATGGCAAACAGGGCGCAGGGACCGGCAGCAGCCCCCATCAGGTCACCGAACCGCTGGATCGGGTCCGGTATCGGCAGCTTGATAAAGGCGGCAATCAGACCGGCGACCGAAGACATGATCAGCGGGTTTTTGATCAGCGACTTGCCGATGCCGAGGGCGACCTTGAGCTTGGAATGATCGCTCTTGCCCAGTGCTTCGAGCATGATGATGGCCACTGCGACCATCACCGCGCTCATGATCACTGTGGCGATGATTACCGGTGCAAGGTTGCTGTTGCCGACCAGCGCGATGAACAGCGGAATGCCCATATAGCCGGTGTTGGAGAAGCTGGCATTGAGCGCCATCATGCTGGCGTTCTGGCCGGTGGTGCCGGGCAAGTCCGGTTTGGTGGTGCGGGGCCAGACGACCCAGCCGATCGCCAGCGTCACCAGATAGGTCAGGAATAGCCCGCCGAGAAAGGCGGCCAGAAACGGTCCGTTGAAAATATCGCTGAGCGGTGCACGGGCAAGGCCGAGGAACAGCACCGGCGGCAGGGAAAACCAATAGACAAACTGGTTCAATGCCGTACTGCCGTCGCGGCCAAGCAGACCGGCACGGGCGGCAATCCATCCGGCAATGATAATGGCGAAGACCGGGGCGACAACGTTGACGACTACATCCATGATGCGAAGGGGTTACGTCGCCGCGGGCCATCCGGTCAAGAGCATATGTGCTCATATGAACTTGCCTCGATAGCTCGCAAGGTGTCGGTTTTGCAGCATGAATCATGATTTGCTGATTGAAACCGGTCATTACGGCTCATATCTGTTGTTAAAGCGTGCTATGACCATTCGCGTCCGGCTGCTTTGTCCAGTTTGGTTTTATCCCGCCTTTATCATTGTTCAGGACCGTTTCCCCAATGTCAGACAGCTCAACAATCGGTATCCACCGCGCGCTCATCTTTATCATGGTTGTCACATCGGCAGCCGATGGCGATATGAGTGACCGTGAATTGTCGGCCATCGGAGAGAGCATCCGCCTGCTGCCGGTTTTTGCCGATTTCGATACCGACAAGATCGCGCAGATCGCCAATGAATGTGTCGACCTGCTGCAGGAGGAGAGCGGCCTCGATACGGTTCTGGGCCTTGCCAAGGCTGCGCTGAACCCATGGCGTTTCCGTGAGACGGCCTATGCGCTTGCCTGCGAGATTGCGGCCATGGACGGTCCGCTGACCAATGAGGAAAACCGTCTGCTCGAACTGATCCGGATTGAGCTGGAGCTTGGCCGCCTGTCCGCGGCAGCCATCGAGCGTTGTGTTCGTGCGCGCCATACAACGGTCGAGAACGCCAATCGCTGAGGCGATACTACGGTTCTATAAAATCCTTGCCACAGGCGCGTTTCAGCCTGTCCAGAGCCGTGCCCTGATGCTGGCTGCCTGATCGGCACAGCTCCCTGAAATCCGCCTTGGTATAGCGCCGCTGATGCCAGTCAACGCCTGCCGGTGGCATGGGCGCGTCGGACGTGGCGCAATGGGCGGCGACGGTGGCGAAGACCTCTACCGCCTTGCTGTAGATCAGGTCGCCGACATTGTAGAGATCGGGCATATCCGGCAGGGCAAAGCGCGAGACGGCAACAATGGTGCCGGTATCGACGCTGGCGGCCATTTCATGGGCGGTAATGCCGTATTCCCCGGCTTCATCCCAGATCGCGAAGCTTTCGGGGTAGGAGCCGGGATATTCTGGCGGGCCGGGATGGATATTATAGGGCGCGGGGCCGAGCCGATCGAGTATCCGGGCCGGCACGATAATGTCGGTCAGGAAAGCAATGATCCGGGTCTCCTGTTCCCGCCCGTCCAGCGCCCGTTCCGCATCGCCAAGGGTCAGGGCATGGCTGACCGTCAGGCCGGGATTGCGGCTGGTCAGAAACTCGGTGAAGAAGGGTGCCTCGCGATTACCGGTCAGCAGCAGGATATGGTCGGGCATCTGGTAAAGAAATCAGGCGGTCGATATGCGGTTGATGGTCTATGAGACTGTTTCACCATGTCTGACATTGTCCTGAAGGGAACGCAAATGACTAACGCTGCCAAACCTGCCCGCCGCCGTATTTCCTCCGGCTCCACATTCGAGACGCAGATCGGCTATTCCCGTGCGGTGGTTGAGGGCGACTGGATATTTGTCTCCGGCACAACCGGCTTCGATTACAGCGCCATGACCATTGTCGCAGATGCCGCCGGACAGTGCGAACAGACCTGCCGGAACATCGAATCGGCCCTGCGGGAAGCGGGTTCGAGCATGGATGATGTGGTTCGTGTCCGCTATATTCTGCCCGACGCTGCAGATTTTGAAGCCTGCTGGCCGGTGCTTGGCCGGTATTTTGGCAAGGCGCTTCCGGCGGCCACAATGTTCGTCGCCGGGCTGCAAGACCCTAGAATGAAAATAGAAATCGAGGTCACGGCTATTCGCCAGCAGGGCGAATAGGGTTCCCGGACGTGGCTGACTGCTCGCTGCCTGTGGATGGTCTGGCGGTCTGGTCACTGGCTTTGCCGGTTTCGGCCTTGCTACCCTGACGTCATTGGTCGGGTGCCCTTTGGTGCCCGCATATGATTTTCCGCAGTCAGGTCACAGCAGTCACTTCTATGGCAAACCTTATCAATGGTCTCGGCGGCGTCGCCGGTTTCGGATATGGCACTCTGGGGCGTGTGGATGACCGGTCCAGCATGGCAATCGATCTTACCCCGATCGCGCCGAACGGGCTGAAATACAACAACACGCTCTATTACAGCCTGTTTGTGAACGCCAATGGCTCGGTGACCTTTCAGGAGCCGCGCCCGGACTACACGCCGGAACCGCTCGGCGACAATCTGGCCAATCCCGAAATCACGCCGTTCTTCGCCGATGTGGATACGCGACTGGCCGCCGGCATTACGGATCGTGGTCCGGGTACGGTCGCAGCGTCACCCGGCGGCACCTCGACCGGCAGCAACCAGATCTGGTTCGATTACGATGTGCCCGGCACCCGGTTCATCGTTACCTGGGACGATGTTGGCTATTTCTTCAACAACAGCGGGAAGGTGAATGCCTTCCAGCTGATCATCGACGCCAAGGGTGGCCAGAACTTCGATTTCGAGTTCCGCTATGAGGCGATCAACTGGACCACGGGCGATGCCTCCGGTGGTGTTGATGGTCTTGGTGGTACCCTTGCCCGTGCGGGCTATGCCACCGGTCGACCAGACGGGTTTCTGGAGCTGGTCGCCTCGGGCAATCAGGAAAACCTGCTGAACCTCGACAGCGATCCCGGCAATTTCGGTGAGCTGGGCGTCTGGCGCTTCAGTGTCCGGGATGGGGCGGTTGAAACCCTTGATGACCGGATTGAGGGAACCGAAGGCAGCGATTTCATCGAGGGCGGTGCCGGGTCGGATACCATCTTCGGCGGTGGCGGTGCCGATATCATCTATGGCAACACCCGTGAGGACATGATTTACGGCAATGCCGGCAATGACCAGCTGTTCGGTGGTCAGCAGGATGACACCATCTTCGGCGGGCAGGGCAGCGACGTGCTGTTCGGCGGCAGTGAGGATGATTTCCTGTTCGGCAACAAGGAGAATGACGCGCTCTTTGCCGGGGATGGCGATGACACCCTGCATGGTGGGCAGGGGACCGATACCCTCATCGGTGGCAGCGGTGCCGATGTGTTCATGCCTAGTATCGACATCGACATCATCGCCGATTTTGAGCTTGGCGTAGATGTGATCATGACCAATGGTCTCAGCCTGCCTGATCTATTCCGCCTGATCTCCGCCGGTCCGACCGGGGAGACCCTTGTACAGTTCGACAATGGTGGCGGTTTCCTGATCGAGAATGTGGCCTATCAGGACGCCAGTATCCTGATGTTCGTCTGACCCTGCCCTGTAGCACCCGACAGTAGCCTTGATAACCGGTGTTTCCACCGGTTTTTGCCATGCCCTGCCGCAAGGAAGAATCCTGCATTCCGCTTAAATTTCACGTGTTTGCAATATCTCTGACATCGAGTTTTCCCATAACTTTCTTACACCGGTGTTACAAAAGACCTGAGCAATGTTGTTGCCAGGCGCCATTTGGTCAAATTCGTTGTCGATAAACGTTTTCGTCTCTGCTCCTTCTGGTACCTGACAACAAGATCGCATTCCTGTCTTGATATTGAGTAACCGGCGGTTCGATCCGGTTATGGTTGTCGGAGCATTTATGAAGGATGTCATTGTCGCCGGTCGCGTACCGGAAGGGGTAACGGAAAAGGATCTGTTTGGCGGTGTCTCGCACAAACCGCTGCTCGATCTGCCCCACGACTACGATATGAAAACCGCGCTGGCCCCGCATATTGAACGGGCTGACGGTTTTGTTGTCCTCCCCGGTTCCGACCCGCTCCTGACCACGTCCCTCTTGATCGGCTACCAGTTCCAGAACCCGGAAGTGCGCGGCAAGCCGATGGTGATCTATTCACCCGATGACAAGCCGAGCCCCTATGTCGAACTGATCCAGACCCTGCGCGAGCGTGGCTTTGTCCACCAGCCGGAAGAGCAGTTCTATACCGTTGCCAAGACCATCGCCGAGATCCCCGAGAAGCTGAATAACGGCTTCGGTGTGCCATCCGGTCCGAAGGTCGAGGGTCATGAGGATGACCCGGTCTATAAGGACCTCGTTGATCGCATCAACCGCGAGGGTGCCAGCAAGACCCGGCCCGAGCGTAATGTCGCCGTGTTCTGCTCGGCCTCGAACAAGAACCCGCATTATCTCAACATGGCCCGTGAAACCGGTCAGATGCTGGCTGATAACGGCTATGGCATGGTGTTCGGCGGTTCCAACGTCTCGATGATGGGTGAGGTTGCCGCCGGTGTACACGATCGCGGTGGCTATGTGACCGGTGTGACCATCCCGCTGTTCTTCGGCAAGGAAGTGCAGGCCGATCAGGACAAGATCGACATCGACAATATCCGCATCGTCTCAGACATCTATGAGCGTATGCACACCATGATCGATGAGTCCGATGCGCTGGTGGTCCTGCCCGGCGGTATCGGCACTGCGCAGGAAATGCTCGCGGTCATGCATATGCGCGATCAGGACCCGGAACTCGCGGCCAAGCCTGTCGTGCTCTACAGCGAGGGCGGTTTCTGGCATGGCCTGCAACAGATGATGGAAGAGTACGGCTATAAGGAAGGCGTGCACTTCAATGTCGTCGATAACCAGAAAGACCTCAACAAGGTGCTTGATGACGGCATTCCACCGGCAAATAATGCGAAACCGGCTGGGGACACCCCGCCAACGGCCAAGCGTCTTGCCAGCGGTCCCGATATTGCGCCGCTGCGGCCCCGTAATCCGTCAGCCAATGGCCGTCAGCCCAAAGATCCAAAAGCGGACCGCCGGACATCGGCCCGTCCGGTCGAGGCTCCCCGTCAACGTCGGGCGCCTTGATCTTCTGTAACAGAGTGATACCATTCCAATATGGCTAACGTCCTGATTTCCGGTACCAAACCAGAAGCCATCACCGCCGGACAACTGACCGGTGAGCGGCGACACAAGCTGATTGGCGATCTCCCGGAAGACTACAAGTTTGAAACCGAACTCGAGCCCTATATGCGCTCAGCCGATGCCTATGTGTTCATGCCCGACGCCGACCCGTTGCTTGCCATGTCGGTGCTGGTCGCCAAACGCATTGAGCCTGACACCTATTGGAACAAGCCGGTGGTGTTTGTCGAGGAGGACGGCAAGCGTCATCCGATCGCGGCATTGTTCGAGGATCTCTCGGCCCGCGGCCTCGCCAAGGAAAAACCGGCAGAGGTGTTCACCATCGCCAAGGGCATCGATCAGGTGCGCGATGTGATCGGCAAGGTAACCGAAGCGCCCAAAGCTGCTGCTGACACTTCAGCCAATACCGGTGATCTCGCGACCATCCAGTCGGATGAGAAACGGCCGGATACCATGATTGCGGTCTATTGCTCGGCCTCAACCAAGAAACCGGCCGATCTGGCATTGGCGGCGGAGGCTGGCAACAGCATCGCCCAACGTGGCTGGGGCATTACCTATGGTGGTGCCAATGTCTCGATGATGGGCGCAGTTGCCTCGGCAGCGCGCAATCTTGACGGCTATGTGCTCGGCGTTGCGACTGCCAAGGTGTGGAAGCACAACCGCGAACTTGATCCTGACAACACCGATATTCCGATGAGCGAGTTGAAGCTCACCGATGACATCTATCTGCGCATGAAGGAAATGTTCATGCCCGAGGCTGGCAAGCCGGTGAAGGGCGTCATGGTGCTGCCCGGTGGTGCCGGATCGGCGCAGGAAACCCTCGCCATGCTCCAGCTGCGCAAGGCAGAGCCGGTGTTCAAGGATGTGCCGCTGGTGCTCATCAATGCCGATGGTGTCTGGGATGGCCTCGCCAAGGCAGCCAAGGCCTATGGTCTCGAGGAAGGCAAGGACTTCCACGTCTATCCCGATGTCAAAAGCGCCATGCCGTTTTTGGATAAGGCCGTGGCAGCACTTGATGCCCGTCCCGACTGGCCGGTCAGCGATATTGATCAGGCCGCAAAAAAGTTGGGGGGCTGGCGCTCTGACCGTCGTCCGGCGGCTGGCCCTGCATCAGACATCGACGCACCGGCAGCCAAGCCCGGCGATCAACCGGCACCCTGAGCGTTACAGCTTACGTTTCATAAACAGATGGTGATTATGCCTGCCGCCCGGGCTTACGCGGGCCGGGCTGGTCATTGGCGACCGGGGCCATTTTCGCCGGTGCATCGGCTGCGGGCGGGATATAGCCACCCTTGCCCAGCGCCTGCAGCTCGGCCTGTGCCCGCACGCGGGCAAAGTGATCGACCGTGGGGTCGGCCCATTTGAACTCGCCCTTGGCCGCCTGTGTGAGGCTGGAGTCGAGGGTCAGCAGATGGGTTTCCACCGGGCCGCCGATCTCCGGCTTGCGGCTGTCGAGGATACGCTTGCCGAGCATGGTGTCGCTCGACCAGTTCTTGGCAAACCGCCCGAACATCGGTGACGGATCATCCGGGTCGAGGGAGTTGGTGGTCGAGACGAACAGCCCCACCCCCTGTTCGGAGATTTTCCGGGCACAGCGTGGGCAGCAGAAATTGGTGGCATAGACGCCGAGATGTTCCGGCGGTACCGCAGGGGCCTCACCCTTCAGGACCGAACGGGCGTAACCGTCCAGCGCTCGCTCCTCGGCATGGGCGACACTCTTGTCCTTGAGGTCGCGATCCTGTGCCATTTCCGCCTTGCTCATTTCGACACCGGAGGCGAACTGGTTGCTTGCGACCGAGAGGATGTCGCCATTGCGGCGGTCAAAGACCACGGCGGAGAATTTCGAGGTGCGCTGGGAACTGGTCTCGCGCTCGGCCTCGGCGGCAGCAATGATCGCGGACATGTTCGGGATTGTTTCGGGCTTCTTGCGCCGCCAGCCGTCGAGATCGACCGGCACATCATCATCACGTTTGGCGGAACCGCTCGCACCGCCATCGGGTGCATTGCGCAAGATCACAGACTGTAAGTACCGAATGATCATAATCACTCTTACTGTGGGTGAGGCAGGGCCTCGGGAAACAGATGATACCTTAAAAATGTTTCAAATTCGTGTCGGTTCACGCGAAAGGGTTGTTTTTATTAGCCTTCTATTATCAATCTGGTGTCATCGGGTGAAAGCGGCAACCAGTTCCGTCTCCACCGACCACTGGAACTGGTCCACCGGTTGCACGCTGGTCATGTGGTAGCCGCCCTCGATCAGCAGTCGGGCGTCGCGGGCGAAGGTGACGGGATTGCAACTGACGGCGATCACCGTCTGCACCGTGCTGTCGGCCAGCGCTTCTGCCTGTGCCTCGGCCCCGGCGCGTGGCGGGTCGAAGATCACGCAATCGGTGCCTTTCAGCTCGTCGGCATAGAACGGGTTGCGGAACAGGTCGCGCGGCTCAACCATCAGACGGCTGCCGTAATCAACAGCGGCCTGCCGCAGGGCGGTCAGGCTGTCACCGGCCATATCGCAGGCGCTGACCTTGCGGTTCCGGTCCTGTGCCAGCAGCGGCAGGGTGAAGGTGCCGAGACCACAGAACAGATCATGGCAATAGGCGTTCTCGCCGGTAGCGGTAACGATGCGCATGACGGCGTCGATCAGGGCATCCTGTCCGGCGCTGGTCGCCTGTATGAACCCGGCGGCGGGCATGGGTGCCTGATGACCGGCGATGGTGATTGTCGGCGTTGTGAAGGCGGTGACGGTCTCCGGCGGTGCTCGGTGGCTTGAGCGCCATGACAGGCGTGGCCAGCCCTTGCGTTCGAGAAACTCCGGCAGATCGAGGCGCTCATCAAGACCCGGCTCACGCTTGCGGGTCAGGACAATGTCGAGGCCGTTATTGGTTGCCGTGACATGGCAGTCGGCCTGCTCACCAGCCTTAAGCGCAAGCGCAGCCAGTTCACGCAGATCGGGCAGGGCATCCTCGATCGCGCTCGCGGCAACCGGACATTCGGCAATATCGATCAGGCGATTGCTGCCCGGCTGATGCAGGCCGAGTTTGATATCCTGTCCATGGTGCTGAATGGCAAATTCCATGCGCCGCCGACCATGCTGGGCCGGATCATTGTCGCCCCACGCGGTTATGGCCGGGGCCAGAACATCCGTCGGCAAATCCTGCTGGATCAGCGCCCGGCGGACACGCTCTGTCTTGAATTCGGCAATGGCGGTCGGGGCTGCATGCTGCAACTGGCAGCCGCCACAGAACTCGAAATGGCGGCAGGCTGCCTGAACACGTTCGGGCGATGGCTCGATCACCCGGATCAGTTTGGCATTGGCAATGCGGGCCTCGCTGTTGCTGGTCTCAACCGCAAACTCCACCACCTCGCCGGGCAGCGTGCGCGGCACATGGCAGCGTATCTCTTCCCCATGGGCGTCGACCACAACATAGCCGTCACCACGGTCGCCGATATGGCTTACCGTGCCGATGACCGGATCGGCATAGGTCGGGTTATGGGTGGATTTGTTGCCGGATGGCTGGCGGTGTTTCCCGGCGGCCCGCGTTTTGTGACGCTGCCGCTGGGAACGGTGTTTGGGCGATTGTCGCACAGGGTGTCATGCCTCACCTGTTACAGGCCCCGGTTGCGGGGCAGGTAAGGTTAACGTGGTTGCAGAACCATGATGGCCTGACGCCCTTCCATTTTGGGCATCTGTTCAACCTTGGCGATTTCTTCCAGATCGTCGCGGATACGCTCCAGCACCTGAATGCCGAGATCCTGGTGCGCCATTTCACGACCACGGAACCGCAAGGTGACCTTCACCTTGTCGCCGCTGTCGATGAATCGGCGGGCATTGCGCATTTTGACTTCGTAATCATGGTCGTCAATGTTCGGGCGAACCTTGATTTCCTTGACGTCGGTGATCTTCTGCTTCTTGCGTGCTTCGTTCTGGCGTTTCTGCTGTTCGTAACGGAATTTACCGTAATCAAGCACCTTACAGACCGGTGGATCAGCCTGAGCGGCGATCTCGACCAGATCCATGCCTGCCTCATCAGCGCGGCGCATTGCTTCTTCTATATCGACGACACCAACCATTTCACCGTCGGCATCAACCAGACGGACCTTGGCATTGTCGATCATATCATTGACCCGCGGGCCGTCATGGCGCGCCGGGGCTTCATTTGAACGTGGTCGGCGGATGGATGTATCTCCTCTACTCGTGTGTACGACCGGAATTGTCTGGTCGGGTGCCTGTCACCCGGTTCCGGCCGGTTGCCCATAATGGGCTGAAAGGCCAGTGCATACGCGGAAAACCGCCCATACACCAGCCAAAGTTTGCGGACAATTTGCCCGCAAGGTTCAAAATCGCATTATACCAGTCTTAACGCTGCAATCCACGACTGGTTGCAGAATCAATCATTGGCCCCGTTTTTCCAGCGGCGACTTCGCCGCTTCGGTCAGGGCATCAAGCGCCTCATCGAGTCTCATGAACTTCTGGCCCTGTTCACCGAGTTGACGGAGAGCGACGGTACGCTCCTCGACTTCACGGCCACCGACGGCAATGATATTCGGTACCTTTTGCAGCGAGTGTTCACGGACCTTGTAGCCGATCTTCTCGTTGCGCAGATCGGTTTCAACCCGCAGGCCGCGTGCTTCGAGCAGCTTTGCGACTTCCTGTGCGTAGTCATCGCCCTCGGAGGTGATGGTTGCCACCACGACCTGAACCGGAGCCAGCCACAGCGGCAGCTTGCCGGCGTAGTTCTCGATCATGATGCCGATGAAGCGCTCAAGGGTACCGAGAATGGCCCGGTGCAGCATGACCGGACGGTGCTTGTTGCCATCCTCGCCGGTGTAATTGGCATCGAGGCGCTCCGGCAGCACGAAATCGAGCTGCAGGGTACCGCATTGCCATGATCGGCCAATGGCATCCTTCAGGTGAAACTCCAGCTTCGGACCGTAGAACGCGCCTTCACCCGGCGTGATCTCGTAAGGAAGGTTGGCAGCAACCAGCGCATCTTCAAGGCCGCGCTCGGCACGATCCCATGTTTCGTCGGTACCGGCCCGAACATCCGGACGGGTTGCCAGCTTGACCACGATATCGGTAAAGCCGAGATCTTCGTAAACGCTCTCCAGCAGGCTGCAGAAGGCAACGCTCTCGGAGGTAATCTGGTCCTCACGGCAGAAGATATGGGCATCGTCCTGGGTCATCTGACGCACGCGCATCAACCCGTGCAATGCGCCATGGGCCTCGTTCCGGTGGCAGCAGCCAAACTCGGCCATACGCAGTGGCAGATCGCGATAGCTCTTGATGCCCTGATTGAAGATCTGCACATGGGCCGGGCAGTTCATCGGCTTGATTGCCATGACCCGGTCGCCCTCGTCATCGACCGTAAACATGTTTTCGCGGAATTTCTCCCAGTGGCCGGAAGCCTCCCAGAGTGCGCGGTCGATCAGTTGTGGGGTTTTGACTTCCTGATAATCCGCTTCCTCCAGACGGGCGCGGATATAGTTCTCCAGCAGGCGATAGATGCGATAGCCCTTCGGATGCCAGAAGACGGAGCCCTGTGCTTCCTCCTGCAGGTGGAACAGGTCCATTTCCCGACCCAGCTTGCGGTGGTCGCGCTTCTCCGCTTCCTCGAGCATGGTCAGGTGCTCGGTCAGCTCGTTCTTGTCACGCCAGGCGGTGCCGTAAATGCGGGTCAGCATGGCGCGGTTGCTGTCACCACGCCAATAGGCACCGGCAACCTTCATCAGCTTGAAGCCTTCGCCGATATCGCCGGTGCTGCGCATATGCGGGCCACGGCACAGGTCGAGCCAGTCGCCCTGTTTATAGACGGTGATGGTTTCGGCATCGGGCAGGTCGCGGATCAGCTCGGCCTTGTAGGCCTCGCCCTTGTCCTCGAAGAATTTGATCGCCTCATCGCGGTCCCAGACCTCGCGCTCGAACGGAGCGTTGCGCTTGATGATCTCGCGCATTTTCGCCTCGATGGCGGGCAGGTCGTCAGTGGTGAACGGCTCGTTGCGGGCAAAATCGTAATAGAACCCGTTCTCGATCGCCGGGCCGATGGTGACCTGGGTGCCCGGGAACAGTTCCTGCACTGCTTCGGCCATCACATGGGCGGCGTCGTGGCGGATCAGTTCCAGTGCTTCATCGGATTTGCGGGTGATGATCTCGACATTGGCGCTGTCGGTGATCGGCAGATCGAGGTCGCGGATTTCGCCATCGAGCTTGATCGCCAGTGCCGCCTTGCCGAGGCTGGTTGCGATAGATTTCGCAAACTCACCGCCGGTAGTGCCTGATGTGATCTCCCGGGTTGCCCCATCGGGCAAGGTCAGGGTGATCATCGCGCCATTGCTTGCGGAAGCGGGGGCGGGTTTTACATCGGCAATCTCGGCCATAGGACTCAATCCGGTTAAAGTTCTGTCTTTGGGTTCAGGGGTCGTTGCCCGTCCGGCAATGCAACCATCCGGGACGACAGTGACACATAACGCGCCAGCGCCTGTATGGCTAGGGGGCTAGTGCATGGTTGTGTTGCAGATTCTTGTGGTATTGCGCCGCAGAATTGACAATCGGGCAGAAAACCCAACCTAGTATATTAGAAGACTGTAGTTCTGCCTGTTCCGGCGGACACCATTTCAGGACTGTATCATTATGCGCCTTACCCGCCTTGCCGCCCTGTTCTTCGTGGCGCTTCTGTTTGTTTTCACCACGCAACCTGCCTTTGCCCAGCAGAGCTTCCGAGGCGGTGATCCGGGTGATCTGCAGCAGCAGTTTCAGGTGCCGCCCCGGACCAATCTGTATAACCGCAATCAGGTGGTGACCTGTGTTGCTATCCGTGACGTGAAGAGCGTTGGCAGCCGGACCTGCACATATCGGTGCGAGGATGGCAGCTTCTATGACCGCGAGCAGTCCAGAACCAATGATTGCAACCCCTCTATTAGTGTCACGCTGGGGGAAATCCAGCGTCAGGCAACCGGTGAACCGCTGGAGCGATGCCGCCTACAGCGTCTCCGCCTTACCTCTGCGGATAAGATCTGCATCTATCGCTGCGGCGATGAAACGATTACACGATCCATTCCGACGACGCGCAATTGCGACCGCAATCTGCGTTACTGAGGATTATGGCGTCAGCGGTGCCAGTGTATCGGCCTCGGCATCGGGGTCGAGAACGCTGATAACCGCTTTCCAAACCTTGTCGACGCTGAGGCGCTCCAGATTGCCTTCCTGCAGGCTGGTGACCGATGGGCCGATCGGAGCACTCAGATAGGGTGACGAGGAGCCGGAGAACAGCACGATCGAGGGTGCACCGGCGGCACCGATCAGGTGCATCGGCCCGGTATCATTGCCGATAGCCACGGTTGCCAATCGACCGATGGCGGCGAGGTCAAACAGACTGGTCTTGCCGGTCAGGTTGATTGCCTCTGGATAGGCGGCGGAGATCTGGTTGGTGATCACCCCTTCCGAGGTGGTGCCGAGCAGAACCGGGGTCAGTCCCTCTTTCAGCAGACGATCACAGAGCGCGATATAGTGCTGTTGCGGCCAGCGCTTTTCCGGGCGGTGCGGGGCGCTGCCGGGCACCAGCAGAGCCATGCGCTCCGGCAGCTCAAAGGCCGAGATGTCGGTATTCATCCAGCTGACATCGGGCAGGGGAATGGTGTCGATACCGACCCCGGCCAGTTGCGTGCGGTGCCGGTCAAAGGCATGGCGGCTCGGCGGGCGCGGGTCTTCGAACGGGAAAACGGCGTTATAGGCCGAGCCCGACCACATGGGCGTCCGGCTGGGCCAGAACAGCCGGAAATAGATCGAGGTGCGGTCGTTGTTCTGCAGGTCATAGACCATATCGAACTGGCCGTTTCGCAATTCCTTGCGCAGGGTCAACCAGCGTCCCAGCTCATGCCAGTTCGGGCGGCGGTCGATCAGTATCTCGTCGAACAGACCGCAGCGGCGACCGATTTCGGCATAGGCGCTGGTGGTCATCAGCGTGATATGGGCGTCTGGATGCTTCTCCCGGATCGCCTTGAACGGGCCGAGGGCGATAATCATGTCGCCGAGCGCGCCGAGCTTGATCACCAGTATTCGCTTGGCCTGACCGAGTGCTTCCAGCATGGCCGGATCAGCGGGCGGAACACCGGGTTGTGCCGGGTCGACGGACGGGTTGTCGCCATGCGGGTTGCGGGGAATATCAATCGTGGCCATGGATCAGCAGTAAAAACAAACAGGATAAGGGGTGCAAATGACTAGCCGATAATGCACCGGAATGCCAAGCATGAAGCCGAATGGCTTCTACACGTCACTGTCATAGAGCATGGCGACCAGCAGCTCGTCATAGAGCGACAGGGTGGCATTGCACATATGGTCCTTGGTGTAGCGGTTCTGGATTGTCGCGATGCCGCGCTGGCCCATTTCCCGGAGCAGATGATCCGGCAGGGCGAGGGTGCGGGAGATGGCATCGGCCAGCGCATCCGGGTCATTGGCGGGCACAACCCAGCCGGTCTCGCCATGGGCGACCAGTTCCGGTGGTGCGCCGAGATCGGTGACAATAACCGGCTTGCCCATTGCCATGGCCTCGGCCACCGTGCGGCCAAACCCTTCGGGTACCAGTGACGGGCAGACCACGATATCGGCGAGGCTGTAAACCGCCGGCATGTCATTGGTGGCACCGACCAGACGGATGGTCCATGACAGGCCCAGCCGCTCGATCTGTTTGTTCAGTTCCCTGGCATAGCTCTGCTTGTCCTCGGCATCGCCGACCATCAGCACGGTCAGGTCTTCCCGACCGAGGCGGGCAATGGCATCAATCAGTACGTGATGCCCCTTGATCCGGCTGACCCGGCCGGGCAGCACAATGACCGGCATGTCGCTGGCAACCGACCAGTCCTGCACCAGTGTCTTGACCCGTTTGCTGCCAACCCGGTCCGGGTGGAAGGCACTGGTATCGACGCCGCGCGGGATGGTGCGCAGGCGGTGCGGGTTGATCTCATAGGTATTGGCCACATGCCCGGCGATATAGTCGGAGACCGCAATCACCAGATCGCCTTTGGCCATCACCGCGTTATAGGCGCGTTTCAGGGCCGAGGCATGGCCGTATTCGGCGTGGAAGGTGGTGAGGAAATGCACGCCGGTTTGCTGGGCTGCCTTATAGGCGCTCCAGGCCGGTGCCCGGCTGCGGGCATGGACGATGTCGACATTGTGCTTTTCGATCAGCGCCACCAGCCGCTGGATATTCTGCCAGATGGTGATCGGGTTCTTCGATTTCAGCGGGAGGGTGACATGCTTGACCCCGGCACGGCGCAGCTGCTTGACCATCGGTCCGCCGGCGGAGGCGACGATTGCCGTACCGCCTGCGGCACGCAATGCCTTGGCCACTTCGATCGTGCCGCGCTCGACCCCGCCCGAGGCCAGAGACGGCAATACCTGCAGCACTACCGGGCGGCCACTGCCGGACGGGTCCGGTATCTCCGGCGCCCGCCGCCGCCGGCGGCGCATCTTTGCCTGTGGCCGCTTGGGCTTCTGATTGCTGTCAGAGGAGAGTTGCCGGGCGTGGCGCATGAAAACGAAGCCGATGTTTGATGACGGTTGCGAGATCGGCTAGGACACATGGGCAATGATTTCCAAGTGCCGGATGACCTCAGCCTGATATTGGTTTTTACCATGAACCGGCGGCTGATGGCGGTGCAATTATACATTTTCGGCGGCTGGCGGTTTGCGCGCCGCTGTTGACATAAAGGACATACCGACCGTGACCAGCATTTCCGCGCCCAACTATCTGGAATTGGATGACAATCGCCGGATTGCCTATCATTCCCTTGCGGCCGATCCGGCCAAAACCGGCGGCAAAACCTTGCCGGGCGTGATCTTCATGGGCGGGTTCCGCTCGGACATGACCGGCACGAAAGCCGTGTTTCTGGAAGATTTCTGCCGGGCGCAGGGGCTTTCCTACCTCCGATTCGACTATACCGGCCATGGCCTGTCGAGTGGCGATTTCGCCGAGGGCAGCATTGGGGACTGGAGCCGGGATGCGATTGATGCGGTGGACCGGTTGACCGAGGGACCGCAGATCATTGTCGGCTCATCGATGGGCGGCTGGGTCATGCTCAATGTGGCGGTGGCGCGCCCCGATCGCCTGCATGCGCTGGTCGGTATCGCCCCGGCCCCCGATTTTACCGAGGACCTGATGTATGCCGCGATGAGTGAGGCGGAACGTGAGGCGCTGGTGCGCGATGGCCGGATCGAGCAGCCCAATGACTACAGCGACGAGCCATACCTGATCACCGAAAAGCTGATTGTGGATGGGCGCGCGCACCTGCGCTTACGCGAACCGTTACGGCTGACCTGTCCGATCCGGCTGATACACGGCATGCGGGATACCGATGTGCCTTACGCGATCAGTTTACGGCTGATGGATCATGTGGACAGTGAGGATGTTGAGGTCACGCTGATCAAGAGCGGCGACCACCGCCTCTCCGATGCATCCCCCCTGAACCGCCTGTCGCAAGTGATTCAAACTCTTCTACCTTGATCTTCGGCTTTTTGAACATCAGGGCCAGCAGCCAGAAAAAGATCATCAGGCCGAGCGGGGTGAACAGGGCCGGTGAACCAAGGAAGGGTTCGCCGTAATCGCGCCAGCTGCGTACGCCAAGTGTCGTGCGTCCCCAGTCGATACCGGCCAGCAGGCTGTCCTGACCGAGCATGATTTGCCAGAGCTGGGATACCGAGACCAGATCAATGGTGTCGGTTTCCAGATAGTACAGCAGGTCGAATGCGCCCACCGCTCCGGTTGCGAAGAAAAAAACCAGCCCCAGAAGGAAGAAGAATATCGCCATTTCGCCAGCGCCCGATGCGAATTAGGAATGCAGAATGTTGCAGTACGGTATGACGGTGCACGGTGTAACTGCAAGTGTTTGCTGGTACAACCGATAAAATCTGCAATTCGCGGTTGCCAAAAACACGCGCCGCGCATAGTGTCCCCACGCTTCGGCACGGACGGGCGCGCATTTGTTGCGAGTAGCGCCCGCAGATGACCGATTGCGCATGGTGAGGTGGCCGAGTGGTTTAAGGCGCACGCCTGGAACGCGTGTATAGGGGAAACTCTATCGAGGGTTCGAATCCCTCCCTCACCGCCATCAACCCACAGATACGGTCTTTGTAAATCTGGGCGCTCTGTAAGCAGCGGTTTTGCCGTGCTTATTCTGGCTGATACCTGTTCATGTACCGCTGTTTCTCATCCGGTCAGCCGATCTTGTGGCCGTTTGTGCTGCCCGGTCTCTGGCGCGTCTGCTGGTAGATGAGTTTGGGGCTTGTGCGCACGTTAACAGGGTAAATTTTTTATTTTGACCTGTTTAACGGCGATTTGGGTGGGTTTTTGACCCGGTTTCTGAGGTCATGCCCTTGTATTCATTGAATAATTCGGAACGGCCCTGTTTTAGGGTGTTTTGGGGGGCATAACAGGGACATTTTCCACCCATAACAGGGAACATGGTCGGGCATAACAGGTGCATATTGGGTATTTAATTTC